>DAGC01000011.1:0-87249 GCA_002495625.1 Methanobacterium sp. UBA375
TTGATACTGGTAAACGCACTTCCTGCCTTGATATTCTCACTGAAAGTGATTACTAATGCTTTATTGGCTGTATTGATTACTTTGTTATTGGTGGGGTCGACAGTGGTTACAGTGGGTGGTGTGGTATCAGGTTTGGGTATGGTAGTGAATTTATAGGTGTAAACTTCATTCAGGATGTTTCCCGCGGTATCTGTAATTGCCCCTGCGGGTATGTAGACCTGGTAGGTTGTGTCGTACAGTTTACTGGTGGTTTGCTGGATGGTCAGCGTGTTCCCGTTTATGGTTTTGGTTATTGCTACTTTTACCCCAGAGATGGTGTTTTTTATGTAGATTTCCGAGTAGTTGCTTCCTGCTTTGATGTCTTTGTTGAAGGTTATGATGACCGGTGCAGTTAACGAGATTTTAGTCGCGTTATGGATGGGATTGGTCCCTGTCACCTGTGGTGGGGTGGGGACGGTGAATGTGAAGTTGGTTAACTCTAATTGAATACCTTCCAGGTCGGTTACACATCCGGTGTGCAGGGTCAACGTGTATTTAGATGCAGCCAAGTTGCTGGTTGGTTTGATTGTTAAATATTTACCACTGATGGAATAGGTGAAGGGTATTGCTTTACCTGTGCTGTTTTTAAGTTCTATCCAGAGTGTACCTGCTTTGATGTTTTTGTTGAAGGTTACCTTAATCTCCTTATTGGCCGGGACATTCACTGCTCTATTTGCAGGGTCTGTTCTGATTACGTTGAGTGAAGGCGTGTTGAATCCAAATAATTCGCCTGCAGCTTTTATCATCTTATATTCTCTTTCTGCTGCTTCCATGGTGGGGAGGGAATCCCTTTCTACCTCCATGGTTATACAGTTGATACCCCCGTCGTGGGCTACGTTACGCATCATACCGGGATTGTCATATGTACTGTAAGTGATGTAACTTCCCACGTTGTCGCGGATGTGTTCTGCCAATGCTCTTTCCTGGGCTCTTGCCTGTGAGTTTAAAAACATGTATCCCCACTCACCAACTTCTCCACCAGAATGAACATCTAAAAGGTACTCTATACCATTTGCTAGTGCGAATTGCACCACATTCCAGCCTGGTGTTCCTGGTTCATTTGAATTTCGGTTAGGGTCCTCGCCATTATAGAGCCTATTATTTTGGGCTGTAGACTGGGGGATAACAAAGGGGATCACGTATAATGTCCCGTTTAAATATGTATCCTTGATGTATTCGAGGTATTTCATGGTTGCTATGTTTGCCTCAGGTTCATTACCATGGATACCGGCAGCTATCAGTACCTTAGGCCCATTACCGTTTCCAAATTTCAACACCACCGAACCCTGCTTAACCATCTCGAATATGTCGCTACTGAACTCTGTTAGAGGGATATTCGCACTTATCTCTGGATTTTGCAGTACATCCCCGCCTACAGCGGTGTCCAGGATAATGATGGTGGTGAAGTTTATGGTTGTCAATTCTGATGGATTACCGGCTAAATCCGTAACACTACCCGGATGTAGGGTTAAGATATATTTTGTGTTGGATTTCAGGTTGGGGTGGGTGATGGTCAGGACGGTGCCATTGATGGATGTACCGATGGCCACTGGATTGCCTTCATCATCTTTAAGTTCAATTAGCCCACTACCCATTTTAATGGATTCATTAAAGGTAACCGTAATATTTTTAAAGGTAGCCACGTTTAATACCCCATTTTTGGGGTTGGTTCCTGTCACCTGGGGTGGGGTGGTGTCCAGGGTGATGTTCAGGGGTAAAGTACCATTAACACGGTAATCATCCAGTAGTTTGCTGAAAATTTCAATTAAACATTGATAATGGATTCTATCGGAATTAATGCTTGCAAAATTGGGTGCCCGTCCATAGGCATTCATAAAATTTGAAACACGTGTAGCTATGCCTATATATTCCACTTTAGTTAGAGTCCCCCTGTACATAGTAGCAGTTGGACTGGGTGGATTTCCATAATCTATAACTCCTATAGGGCCCGTATCATCGTTATTAATATACAATAATCCTCTTGCTAAAAGAGATAATAAGAGGGGCATATCTATTTCATGTGTACCTGAAGTGGAATTTAGAAGAACTGCAGATGGAAGAGCCCCATTTTGTCTTATATAATTTTTAACCCAGGTTGCTGCGTCTAAAATATCAGTAAGATTCGTGTAACTGTAAGGGATTTCTTCAAATGCATCGGTTAACCCGTACCTGAATAACACGTAACCAGATGAACCATTATCTAAAGCGGCCTGTATATCACCATCTAGTTCACTGGATGGAATGGGAATGGCATACGTATCCGACATATAAGTCTGTAAACCAGCCACGACAGGTGTTCCATTAGCAGCATTGACAATATATTGGGTGGTTGAAATTATCCAGTTCCTGCCGGCATTATAGTTACCCTTGTAAATCATGGGAACCATGAAATCCAAATAAGGGGCTAGTTGGGTGTAATTTTGACCATAATGATACCCATTTCCACCGCATTCCGGCATTAAAGCAGCGGATAAGAGTATATCTTTACCTTGTTCACTGTTTATTCTTTGAATCTCGTTGTAGATATTCTCTACGAAGTTAGTAATGTGTATGGTTCCATTGTGTAAGTAAGCTTTTTCAGGGTATCTTGTGGCGTCCAGATGGATTCCATCCACGTTATAATTAGTGGCAATGTTAATAATGGAATTGGTTACTTCATTCACCACGGTCTCATTACCAGGATCGGTCCAGCTAGTTCCATTATAAAAACAGGTTACCCAGGCGTGTACCCTGATTCCAGAATTGTTGAATTTAGTTATAAAACCTTGGAGTGAACTAGGATTACTTTTACTGGTAGAAATAAACACATCGGTAATTCCCTCATCTTGTAGTGAAGTAACATTGATAGTGTTTAATGGAGTTGATGTAGGGTTTATCCAGTACCCCTGAACATTTAAAGTGTCAGATGCCCCTTCGGATTGTGATGAAGTCTGGCTACTTTGATAATTCAAAGATGCGTTTCTTTCTATAGTGGAGGAGTTACCTTCACCGGTAGCCATGGCTGTTCCACTGCAGATTAGGATGAAAATAAATATGGCTGTCAGAGTTAGTATTGGGTTAATTTTCACTTTTTACATCCCCATTTAAGTTTAATACCAGTGATAATCAATTTAAATTTCACAAGGTAATAAATGTATCCATTAGTTAATTATTTCAAAATCACAGAATTATCCTAACCATAAGGGCAAAATGGTGGCGTTAAATCACCTTAAAATCAATCAGCTCACCAAAGCTGTTATAAGCGGATATACTATCCAGAGTATAAGGTTGGGCTATGATGAGGTGGAATAAGCCATTTTTAGAAAAAAAGTGCAGGTCTGCATCAGAGGGGCTACCATCGTATCCCGGATGGCTGTGCACCGAGCCAATACCCTCATCCACCAGGGACCTCATGAATATATTCATCACAGCTCCCTTATCTGAGGTCTCACCGGGGAGAAACAGGAGTCCGTCGATATGCAGGACACCACCAGTAATCTTTCCCTCAAGCAGGGCTGCAAATTCATTGGGATAGGCTTCCTGGGCGATCTGTAGGATTTCATCCACCACTTCCCGGTCGATATTCACTTTGTGGTATATTTTTTTATCTGTTCCCAGGAGGTAACTCATCAACCTTTGAAATATGCTTGGTTTTTCCATTTTAATCAGTGTTATTGTGGATTTTAAATTTTTTAATCGGCTGTGTAGGATTTTAAATTTTAATTGAGTGTGTAGATTTTTAATCTAATGTTAGGGGATAAATTATCATTCAGTAATTATATCCTTGGAGAGGAAAAATTCCCGGTTAAATAGGGGTAAATCCCAGTCAACGTGGGGTTTCCATCGGTGAGAGACCACATTCTCCTGTTTTACAGGGTTATAACCTTCTACGCTGACTTTTTCCCGGTAAATGGCCACTCCCCTTCTCTGCCAGAGAGGGGCATCCATGATATTTATATTCCTTCCAAATAGTAGGTCATGTAGTTCCTGTTTCTTCTTCCCCTTCAAAAACAGGGCGGCCTCTTTCTTACCATATTCTTCAAGGAGCGTCCAGTAGGAGTAACCGTTTAAACAGTTCCTCCAGGCCTCATCCTGCCTCTCCTTAAAGTATTCTATCATCCCATCAGTGTCAAGGGGGATTACCCGGGAGTCGAAACTTATGGGTTTAAAGTCCTCTGACTTTTCCAGGATTCTGGAGAATCTGTCACTTTGACAGATCTCCCTGGTGAAGGATCCCGCGAAGAAACTGGCGAAAACCGAGTTCAACTTCTCCACCCGCCCGGAAAACGGCACCTCATCCAGGAGGATGTTTACCTCATCGGAGAAGGTGTAGATGAAGCTGGGGGAAAATTCGGTGAAGAAATCCCGGCAGCAAGAGACTAAAATCCGGACAAAATCCAGGTCATATGGTTTTTCGAGTTCTAGTCTAGGGGCCAGTTTAGAGAAGCTCCTTCCATCGACTCGTACTATTATCCTGGAACCCTGGGGAACCCTTAAATTAGAGTAAATCTCAGAATCTTTCATATTATCTTAATCGGTTACAATTTATTAACTGAATCAGTCCTTTTCCTAGTTATAAAATAAGTTCAACTACAGTATTATATTTATAAAAGAAATCTTCATTATAAATGAATGTTAGTTATAAAAGAGTTCTTTGTTTTTATTCCCCTATAAAGAATTGAGTTTATATAAAGAGATATATTTTTTAGTGGTAAAAAAAATTCAGGTACCAATCTTTAGATTTTCATTTAAACTTTTAAGAAGCTTAATAGCAGAATAAGCAGCTAATACACTTGTTTTAGGATTTATACTGCACCGCATGTTATGGGTGGTTGTTTTAAGCTCGCCGAAATCACCTATCATATGGACTTCGTGGCTGTTACGGTCCACGCTGGGGTCGGCTATGATCTTCACGTCCACTTCCTTACCGCAGGCGATGCTTAATGTTGCGGCCACGTTGATGTTCATAGGGAATTTTTCCACGGCATCCCTGGCTTTACCCTCATAGAGCACTGTTTCAGTGTCTGCAGAGATGCCCAATGATTTTGGTGGTTTGCGGGTGGTGAGGCTCACCTTCTGGATCTTACCGATGGACGCTGCTTTAACACCGTCCAAGCCCACAATAGCACCGGATGGTACGTGTATCCTGGAGTTGTTTTCTTCGGCGATGGTTTTAAGGTTATTCCTGAGCTCAGGATCCAGTAAAGCCCCGACGCTCATGACGATAACGTCTTTTCCTGCTTCAAGGATCTGGGGGATGTGTTCCCGGACGGCCTGGGGTGATGCGGTTTCAATTACCAGGTCCACATTGGCGAGCAGGTCTTCTAGGTTCAAAACAACTGTCCCGTCTACCTGGGAGGCCAGGTTCTCTGCCCTCTCCATGTCACGGTCATAAAAAAATTCGAGGTCGACGCCGAGTTTGCCTTCAGCTTGAAAATTAGTGATTATATTAGCTATGGCGCCGCAACCTAATATCCCCACTTTCAATTTAAAATCTTCCTATTGGGATGTTGGTACTGTAGTGACCGTTTCAGAAACTAATTCCGGACTGATGAGTAGAATGTCACCCACTGCCTGGACTCTTTCATAAGGAATTTCTATACTTCCCTCTTCCTGTAGAGGTCTTATTTCATCTCTTTCAGATGGAACGATGTTTATGGTTGTTTTAATTACATCCCTTATGCCCACGTTTTTCTTATCCGGATTCATGGCCACAGCCTTTAAGGTGGATACCCTACCTTTTTTGATGTTTAAAACTACGTCCTGAATTCGTCCTACATACTTACCCCTGGTTGTGTACACGTCTAAATTATACAATCCTGATAATTCTACCATTCAACCACCTTTCGACTCAATTGTTTTGTATTTTTCTATCTTCTCCTTTAAGAAGATTGCCCCTCAAATGCCTTGTTTCTGGAACATTCTTTAAATCATTGAAATACTATAGTATTTGTTTATTAATCTCCTATACTTAAACTTTACCACTTGAAAATGCTGGGAATGGGGTTTTATGATGATTAAAGGAAAAAATTTTCCAAAAACATGATCCTAATCGAAATTTAAATCCTTTTCAAAATCCAAATGAAATATCATCACCGAATTAGTGATATTTCAAATTTCCCCATAAAAACTCAAGGTACAGATTAAATGACCACCAAAATTAAAGCGGAATGGGACCGTCTTAAAAAGGTAGCAGTCCACACACCAGGGATGGAGATGTTTTTCGGCCTCTTAGACCCCTTCGCATCCCTCTATGAGCGGGCTTTCAGCCAGAGAGACGCACTTAAGGAACATGAACTTCTACAGTACACCTTAAAACATGATTTCAAGATTAAGGTCCTCCCCCTAAAGGACACCATAGTAGGTACGGCCCTTAAAAAGCCCAGTATGAAAGCAAAACTCATAGAGCTGGCCAAGAAGTCCATACAATTTACCGGGACAGAGGGAGAGGTTGAGCTGGCCTGCCGAGAGATGGATGCAAACAGTGATATACTCGACCCGGAGCACTACTTCAACACCATCCTCCTTAATCCCTCCATAGAACTGGAGCCCCGGATGACCACCCGGATGATAAACCTGCACATCACCCAGAGGGAGCCATTAAGCAACCTTTACTTCATGAGGGACCAGCAGATGGTGACTGATAATGGTATGGTGCTCTCCCGGATGAGAAAACCCCAGAGAAAGAGGGAACCTCAGCTTACGGGACTCCTATGGGAGATGCTTAAAGAACCCCCCATATATGAGATACAGGAGCCGGGCACCTTTGAAGGAGGAGACTTCATGCCCCTGGATAGCTTCGCCCTCATTGGAGTGGGTGACCGCACCAACCTGTCCGGGGCAGAACAGATGATGGAAAACGGCCTGGGATTCGATGAGGTGGCCCTGGTTCACCAGCCCAGCCATCCACTGATACCACCAGAGAAGAGGGATCCCATGTTGAACATGCACCTGGACAACTACTTCAACGTGGTCTCCCAGGGAGTGGCGGTGGGTTCAAAGCCACTCTTAGAGACTACACGAGTCGATGTCTACCAGAGTACCAGTGACGGCTACCAGAAATCTCCAGGGGAGACCAACCTATATGAATACATGGCATCCCGGGGATTTGACTTCATAAACATCACCACCCTGGAACAGATGGCCTACGCCTCTAACCTTCTATGCATCCGGGACGGAGTAGTCCTGGCTGTTGAAGTAGAACGCATAGTGAAAGATGTTATAGATAAACTCAGATTAAGGGCCAGGGCAGATCCAGAGGGATATGGTAAATTATTTGCCCAGGTTAAGAAGGATTACAGATATTTAAGGCAGGAAGGTCAATTCTTCCCCCATAAGAAGGAGATCTACCAGTACGATGTAGAAGCTTATCCCCTGAATTTATCCAACCTCACTGGGGGATACGGTGGGGCCCACTGTATGACCTGCCCTTTGAAACGGATATGAACATCGGATATTAAACATAAAAAGGTATTGAACTATGAAAACACGTAACATGCTGGTATCCCTGGGCGGTAACGCCATACTCAAGCATACCGAGAAGGGAACTGCTAAGGAACAATTTGAAAATGTACGGAAGACCAGTGAATATATCGTGGAGTTAATTTCTGAAGGCTACCACCTAGTTTTAACCCATGGTAACGGTCCTCAGGTTGGTGATATCCTCCTGGCCTATGACTATGCCAAAGATTACCTGCCGCCTATGCCCTTGGATGTTTGCGGGGCCCAGTCCCAGGGTATGATCGGCTACATGTTCCAGCTCTCACTGAAGAACATCCTGAAGGAGTGGGGGATTGATAAATCGGTGGTGACCATCCTCACCCAGACCCTGGTCCACCCGGAAGACCCCCAGTTTGAAAACCCCACCAAGCCAATCGGACCGTTCTACACTGCACTAGAGGCAGACCAGCTCCGGAGGGAGAAAAACTGGACCATAGAAAATGACAGCGGGAAAGGATTCCGGAGATTAGTCCCTTCACCAATCCCCCTGGGATTTGTAGAGGAAGGATGTATTAAAACCTTATATGATTCTGGTGATCTGGTCATAGCCTCTGGTGGTGGGGGAATACCGGTCACCCTGACAGATGGGAGGTTGAAGGGTGTAGAGTGTGTGATAGATAAGGATTACGCCGCATCTTTACTGGCCACACTCATAGAAGCGGAAATATTGCTGATACTGACTGATGTGGAGAAGATCAGCCTGTACTATGGCACGCCACGTGAGGAGGGTCTGGATCATTTAAGCAAATCAGAGGCTCTTAAATATTTAGAGGAGGGCCATTTCCCACCGGGGAGTATGGGGCCCAAGGTAAAATCGGCCATAGACTTCCTGGACTATGGGGGTAAGAAGGTGGTGGTAACGTCTTTAGAATCAGCCCTCGATGCTCTGAAGGGGAATACAGGTACTACAATAGATGGATGATTGATTTGTTATTTTTAGTAGATGAATATTAGAAATTAAAACAAAATATCTTATAAAAAAAATTCTTAGAATAAAAAAAACAAAAAATAAAAAAGAAAATTAGATCAACCCTGAAATTCCAGGATTGCTAATTTTTTTAGCTTTTTGCTTGCGCGTAAATTATCTTCGCCAGCGTACTTGCCTTGCTGTTGGTGTAACCTTCGTAATATTGGTATCCATGGCTTAGGAGGTATTTATCTGGATTTGCCAGCCCTTTGAATGAGGCTGCACTGAAATTGTCGTCATGGGCTCGTTCTAACCATTTTAAACCGGTTATTTTCTTTGCCCCTTCGGTCCAGACGAAGAATACTTTCCTGTTACCTACTATATTTTTGTACCAGGCACTTCCGGTCTCTTTAATAGTAGCGGCACAGGCTCCTCCCATGATCTGTACAACCAATGCATTGGAAGGTACTTTATTGAATACTGCTATGTTGTTGGTTCCAGCGCCCATGTTGTAAGCTTTGAGTCCCAGTTTTTTAAGTTCATTTACCAGGATGTTGATTCTGTTGTTATCAACGGTTTTACTGTTTATATTATCTGATAATATGTAAACAGGTCTTAAACTTACTCCTTCTGAACCTGCTGGTGTGGTTGTTTTACTGATGGTGCTCCATGGTTTTACTGAAACGTAGTTGGGTAGTCGTTTGTTGGTTTTGTAGAAGTCGAGGACTTTTGAGTAGGAATATATCACGTTTTCGGGTCTCATAGTTCCCAGGGAAGTGGATACGAAGTTGGGTAATCTTCCGTTGGTGTTTATGAAAGTGTTGATTTTATTTGCAACGGATATGTATTCCTTTTTAGATAAAGTCCCGGTTTTTACTTTTTCCACGGGTTTTGGTGCTTTTGCTACAGTTTTCACTGTTACTGCTTGGTTACTGTTTTTATTGATGTTTGTCGTAGTTGTGGTTAACAGTTGCAAGTATTGTGCTGATGTTACTTGTTTATTTGCTACAGTTACGCTGCTTGGAACTGTTTTTTTAGTTTCAACGTAAGTTTTTACAGTACTTGTAGATTTAACAATAGAATTTTTATCTACAGAAGTAGTACTGGCAGCAGAAACGTCGCTTACATTAACAAATAGCATTAATGCTACTAGCGTTATCCCTGCTAGAATTAATTTTCTATTAATTATACCGCCTCCATGACCAGAAATTAAATTTAGGATTATTTCTGGACTTGAACTTACATACTAAAATGATCACTTATAAAGTTTGCTATTTTAAACCCACAAAAAGGAGCTATCATGGCTCTTTTTTCGATTTAAAGCCCATATCAAGGCTTTTGAAATAACTTAAATTTAATATACCTCGCTGGCTGCTTTTTTTAATAAATTAACCCTTATTTGGGCTATTTTCATCTAATGTCCGTGATTTATAACTGTTTGTTTAGAGACTCAATTCTCTAAATAAGAAAAAAACCATAACACAATCTATTTTTTCATTTTTAGACATCTATCAATTTTATATTCATATCATAAAGATTTTAACAAGTTTTAAAGTTAAATCGAACGATGCAACATGTAATGCGGTAAATGTTGTGAGAATTTTAATTTTTTAATAATGTCGTAGTTGATAATTAATACCAATTAAGTACCACCAAAAATTGGGGTGAATGATTTATAAGGATCTTAGTTAAATTATTAGAGGTGAAAAAACTACGATGATATCGGTGGAAATTAACCGGTTTTAAATTATCAATTTCACTGTAAATTAAAGGAGATAGTATGGTCACGGTAATTAACCAGACAATGTATAATAATAGGAAATTAGCCCTTATAAATGACTGGAGACAGGCAACACAGAGTGGAAAATTAGAGGAAATTTATACGGTTTATATGGATATCAAACAATTCGTAAACGAAGTAACCATCGACACCACCACTCCTGATGAAACCCGGGAACAGGTCAACAACCTTTTAGAGCTGATGGAAAATTACATAGAAGAGAAAAACTACACATTCTGTACTTAAATATACATAGAAGAGAGAAAAATACTACGTTTTGTACATAAATTAATACAAGCCGAATTTTCATCTAAAATGTAAAACATAGTTCCCTGGAGTGACTAACATGTGGGATAGCAGTAAAGACTACCGGTTGCTGGTGGCTCAAAAATCGGTGGAACTCTTTTTAAGGACGGTGGAAGGTGCCAATTTAAGGGGCAAATGGAATAAGAAGAAAGCCCTTAAGAGCGCCCGGGACATGGTCCCGGAGATACAGTCCCTCTATTACAGTTATCTCGATCCATTGGAAATCTCAAAAACTCCCCAGATAAGCAGCCTGGAAGACGGTGCTCTGGAGATAGTAGATGCTCTAGGTGGGGAAGACTGGCACCACCAGTTCCTGGAACTGGCCGCCCGGGGAGAGAAAGATAAGTTAACAGAATCTGTGGCCAAGATAAAGTTCTTCTTAAACACCATATCCGGCCTTAAAAGGAGACTGCAGCTGGGAGAGATAAACGACCCAGTCATCGCCATCGACATAGTAACCGGGTTAGTATCCAGTGCAGGCAAACACCCCCAGTCAGATAAACTACTCATATGCAACGTTAACCTGGGAGAAAGGGCGGTAACCGTGGTGACCAATGATTTAACAGTTAAAGACGGTAACCACGTTGCAGTGGCCCTGCTTCCTCCGGCAGTCTTTCAGGGAGTGACCAGTGAGGGGATGTTTTTAGGTGCAGGTGAGGGCATCCTAAAGGATGTGAAGGGCGAGCTAGGGGACCTACCCCATGGCATATCACTGGAAGCTTTAAATGAAACCAGGAATTTCGTGGAAACGTTCCTGAAATGAATTCAAGGGATTGTATTTAAAAAAATAGCTAATTTTTTTTACAAGTAGGAAATTAACTAATCATCTAAAGAATAACCAAATTCATACGATCTAAAGAATAACCAACTTCACACGGGTCATATCTTCCACAGCGTATTTAACCCCTTCCTTTCCAAGTCCGCTCATCTTAAACCCTCCGAAGGGCATGTTATCCGTACGGAAGGTGGATTTATTTATGAGAACCGTTCCAGCTTCGATGGTTTTCACCGCATTCTTAACATTTTCTATACTACTGGTAAATACACCGGCCTGTAAACCGTACCGGGTATCGTTAGCCACACTGAAAGCTTCACGGGAACCATCAACCCGTATTATAGGTGCTACCGGTCCGAAGGTTTCATCCCTAACAATCTCCATATCTGGTTTAACCCTGTCTAAAACAGTGGGTGCATAAAACGCACCATCTCGCTTACCCCCACAGAGGAGTTCAGCACCATTACCCAAAGCATCGTTCACCACTTTTTCCACATTTAAAGCTGCATTAACATCGATCAAAGGTCCGATATCAGTTTTATCATCTAATGGATCGCCCATACGCAGTTTCCTGGTTGAACCCACCAGTTTTTCTATAAACTCATCGGCTACACTGTTATCCAGGATTATCCTTTTAACGGCTATGCAGACCTGTCCGGAGATGGAGTAGGCACCCTTAACTGCAGCGTTAACAGCGTCATCAATATCTGCATCTTCCAACACTATTAGTGGATCGTTTCCCCCTAATTCAAGGGTTAACTTCTTCATGGATGCCTTTTCTGCTATGGAGAGTCCGGTGGCCACACTCCCCGTGAAAGATACCTTATCCACCAGATTGCTTTTGACCATTTCATCTCCAATCAACTCCCCTTTTCCTGTTAAACAGTTAACCGCCCCGTCTGGCAGGTGAGAGTCCATCAATTCCGCCAGTTTCATAGCGGTGAGGGGTGCTTGGGAGGATGGTTTGAAGACCACCGTATTTTTAGCGGCTATTGCCGGGGCTATCTTATGGAGCGCCAGATTAACCGGGTAGTTGAAGGGGGTGATGGCGCTAACCACACCTACCGGTATCCTGATGGTGAAGCCGATGGCATCTTCACCGGCCAGACCGGCATCTACAGGTACCGTCTCCCCGTAGATTCTTTTGGATTCCTCGGCTGATAGGAGTATAGTATCCAAGGATCTGGTCATCTCTACTTTTGAATCCCGAATTGGTTTTCCAGTCTCCAGGGTCATCAACCGGGCGAATTCATCCAGTTTCCCGGATAGTTCCTGGTAGATGTCGTAGAGGAGTTGGGATATTCTGCGGGATGAGAGGGATTCCATCACCTTCTTGGCATCGTAAGCTGCTAATATGGCTCTTTTTGTATCTTGGAGGCTTCCCAGTGGTACGGTGTCGATAATGGAGTTATCATAGGGGTTTGTAACGTTTAACTTATTTTCCTTATCCTCTAAACTTCCGCCTATAAGCATCTTCATGGGAGTGCCCTCTATTATCCTATTTAAAATTAAACCCTACCTACTCATTTATAAAATTAAATTATTTAAAAAAAGAGGATCAAAAGGGTATAAATCTACGCGAATAGATCTTTTAAACCTTGTATGGCGTTGGTTGTCTCGTTCAGCTCGCTACCGTTTATTCCACTTCCCAGGCCATTTAAATAGTTCTTGTAGGCTATTAGAGCTACAATAGCAACCACTATGATGCCCCCAAACAGTAGAATTAGTTCCGCTGAACCCTGTCCGCTTTCTTCTACGAGCATTTTCATTTTTCTATTCTCCTAAAATCCAAATAACATTGGTGCTAAAGATTGTATAACATAAAATATTCCAAAGGCTGCCGGAGCTAAGAGAATGGCGTATTTTATACCTTTTCTTGCACTGCCGTACATGACTATGCCAATTAGAAGACCGGCTATTATGGAGTGGATTATGATATATCCACTGGCTGCTGTTACAGCTGAATCAAATAGGGGGTTGGGGTTTCCCAATTTTCCAATAAATGTAGAATAACTCATGATCATGCCTAAAGCGAAGGGCGCGGCAACTATGGCTGCGATGATCAGGAACATAACCGACATCATCACGTTAGCTTTTCTCTCCCGTTTTAAAGCTAGGACTGCCCTTAAATCCTCAGCAACAGTTTCAATAACGTCTGATAGGCTTCCACCTACCCTTCTACCTTCTAATATCATTTTGAAGGTTCTATCAAGGTTTTTTGATTTTAAACGTTCGCTCATGGATAACAATGCATCTTCAAAGGTACTTCCTATTTTGATTTCAATTACTGCCCTTTTAAGTTCGTCGGTTAAAGGACCTCTACCATGTTTGGAGATGTCTTCCATGGCAGTTTCGATACCCACACCAGATCTAAGAAGTGAGGATATCTGTCTTAAGAAGTCAGGAGTACTCTGTTCTATGCTATCCACCCGTCGTTCCATCATGAAGAATAACCAGAGAAAAATACCCGCTCCCGGCAGGATAAATCCGATTATTCCGCCTAGTATGGGGGTGATACCAATTAATGAAAATAAGAAGAAGATGATCACGCCGAGTATTATACCTCCCAGTATAACCAGAGTTAATAATTCTGATGCCTTAACATACATACCGGCCCGTACCAGGTTTTCTTGTAAACTAACCAGATATCGGTCGGGTATTATACTATCCACGGTTCTTGACAGGGGCGATAATGCTGAGGGTATAATGGCCATCCTTTCACCTAAATGATAACTCTTACCTTCACATATATTAATACTTTCCCTTGTTTCATTGTTCTATAATGCAAATAAAAGTCAATTTTTTTGTTAAAGTTAAAGGTTCATTTTTTACAACAAATTTTAGTTGATGGATTTTTTAATACTACTTAGAACCTGGGCCCTGTTTCCCACCAGGACGTCATCCTCTATTCTCACCCCGAACTGGCCTTTGATATAAATTCCTGGCTCCACGGTGATTACCATTCCCTTCTCTAACTTAAACTCACTTTTTTTAGATAAAGTCGGATTTTCATGTACCTCTAACCCTAGGCCATGCCCGGTTGAATGTATAAAATTATCCCCATAACCATATTCTTCTATCACCCTGCGGGCCACTTTATCCACATAGGATGCTTTAATACTTGGTTTTATAACTTTAATGGCTTCCTGTTGTGCTTCCAGTACGATATTAAATATTTCCATCTCTTTTTCGCCCTTAACTAAAGTCCGGGTTAGATCACTACAGTAGTTGTTGTAAACCGCCCCCCAATCAATGACCAGGGGAGATCCCAACTTATCCGTGGAAATGGTGGCATGAGGTAGGCTGGACCTCTCTCCAGAGGCGACTATGGTATCAAAGGCGGGTTTAGTGGATCCGTTGGATTTCATGTTGTATTCCAGCTGGGCTGCCACTTCACTTTCTGTTCCCTGAAATTCTAAATCCAGGAGGGATTTCTCCGCAATATCAATGGCCCTCCCAATATTCTCTATCTCATCAGGTGATTTGATGATTCTCGCTGACTCTACGATTTCTGTTATCTTAAGTTCACGTCCCTCTTTGAATTTTTTATAGAGGGATACCGGCATGGACTTTTCAATCCCCACCCGGCCCTTCAGATGGTCCTTTATTTTATCGGTGGATTCAAATTCACCCAGAGGAATCTTAGAATTCATGGAGGCATCCTCCATATCCATCTTGGTGGTGTAGAGAGTGGCTTCATCGGTTACAATTACAACAGATGCACTGGAAGGCCTGTAACCTGCCAGGTAGGTTATGTTTTCCGGTTTTAAGATTAAGAGGGAGTCTACTTCTGCAGCATCCATACTATCCAATATTTTCTTTAGATCCATGTTATCCAGTTCATCATTTCTTCTTAAAGTTCATTATGGTTTTTCTTAACTAATTTAGAGAGTCTTCTATCATTTAGAGAGTTTTCTATAAATTCTCCTGAATGGCTGATATTATCTCTAGCATGATTTCATCCGGGACTTTATAAGGGTTGGTTTTAGGGACGTAGCCGAAATCAGGGTCTTCAAATTCCAAGCCACTGAACTCCACTTTTTCCTGGTAGCGGGGGTGGAAATGCCAGTGGATCTCTGGATTGGGGTCTCCATCTCGGAAGGCCTTATTTTTAAAGCAACTCCAGTTGAAGAGGGTTGGGTTGAATGTTTTTTTTAAACTGTGCTCCAGTTTCTGCAGGATACCGATAAAATCTTCCCATTCTTCATCCTCAAGTTCAGACAGGTCCTGGCACTGCCTTTTAAGGGCCACCACACAGGTTCCCAGGTACCTCTGGCTGGGAGCCAGGAAGATCATCCAGTAGGGAGTTTCCTTTATGAGTTTCCCGTATCCACCGTCTATCTGACAGTACTCACAACTTTTGGCCATGGTAAATCCCATCCCCTGAAAAAATTAAAGGTCATCTATATTATCATTCGGTCATCTATTGATTGTCCTTCGGTGATAATAAATGTACCCATTGATATAAACTGGCAATTTAAAGGGGTATCATGAGTTTTGGACGGGTTATATCCGATAAAAATCAGTATCTGAAAACATATTTATATAAGATTTCCTGTCTTAAATAATATGATGAGATTCACATCCAGGGAGATCAGAGATCTGATAATTTCGATGGTTATCATCACCGTCCTATTCGCCTACATATTCAGTGGAAGAACACTTCCCAGTTTTTCACTCATCGTGGTCACCTTCATTGCAGTGGGACTGGGATTCATCCTGCACGAACTGGCCCATAAATTCGTGGCAATGAGATACGGCTTCTGGGCAGAATACCACTTATGGGTGGAAGGACTTATATTTGCAATCATAACTGCAGCCTTAGGTTTTCTATTCGTAGCACCCGGGGCGGTCTACATCCATGGAGAGTACATATCCCGGGAACAGAACGGTAAAATTTCCGCATCTGGTCCAGCAACCAACCTGATCCTGGCCGGGCTTTTCTTTTTACTACTGTACTACTTCCCATGGGGCGGACTTATCACCCTGATAGGGGTGCTCGGATTCTATGTAAACAGCTTCCTGGCCATGATAAACCTGATCCCAATCAGCATGCTTGACGGAGCCAAGATAATCCGCTGGAATCCAATTATATGGGTAGTAATGGCCGGAATTACCGGTGTGATGGTATTTTATGCCTTCACTGGATTGGTATTTTAATCTTAAATATGATCAATTCCCAAATAATAATGGATGAGTAAGGTTAAACTAGATACTAGAGTGTTTTAAATGTTTGAGAAAGTCCCAGTCACCTATTTCGGATGCACCCACCGGGCCATCCCACCGGAACGCACCATAGCAAATGTGGAGGGTAAACTCCGGAAGGCAGGGGTGACCAGGATAGCAGAGATAACCCATCTGGACCGTTTGGGAATACCAGTCTATTCCGCCATAAGGCCGGGAGCTGCCCAGGGAGCAGTAAGCATCTATGCTGGAAAAGGAGCAACTAAAAGCCAGGCTAAAGCATCGGCCATGATGGAAGCGTTTGAAAGGTACTCCGCAGAGATAAACGTAGAAGACGCTCAGATGTTTGAAACAGGATTATATGGTGAAATAGAGGGAGCCATCAACCCGGAAACACTGATTCTACCCCAACAATCTTACAAAGCAGATACGACCCGGTTGGACTGGGTTAAAACCGTGGACGTAACGGATGATGAGGAATACCTCGCCCCGGTAAATGCCATCTACCATCCCTACATCCCTCGTGGTGGTGCCGTGCTTTTTAAGTCCAACACCAATGGTCTGGCATCGGGTAACTGTATCGAAGAGGCAGTCTACCATGGAATCACCGAGGTGGTTGAAAGGGATGCCTGGAGCATATTCGAGGCGAAAAAGAAATGCAGGGGAGAGGTGGTCTGTGATGGAACAGAAAACCCCCTCATCAGGGATATGCTATATAAATTCGACCAGTCAGAGATAGAAGTTAAGTTACTGGACCTGACTGCAGATGTGGATATAACCACCATAGCCGCGGTAGCAGATGATACCGTACTTAGAGACCCTGCACTATTATCTTTAGGGGTGGGAACCCACCTGAACCCGGAGGTCGCAGTTATAAGGGCCCTGACCGAGGTTGCCCAGAGCAGGGCCACCCAGATCCACGGAACCCGGGAGGATACCAACCGGGCTGTTTTCATGAGAAAAGCAGGATATGAGAGGATGAAAAGGATCAACAAACACTGGTTCAATGACTCCCATAAGTTAATCGATATCTCCCGTATCAAGGATAAATCAAAGCCCACCTTCAAGGAGGACATCGAAACCTGTGTAAATATCCTTAAAAAGAATGGGTTTGGTAAGATTTATTATACAGATTTAACCCGCCGGGAGATCGAAATACCAGTGGCCCGGGTTATAATTCTAGGTATGGAAGTTTACTCTGTAGATACTGAGCGGATGGGTGAAAGGCTGATTTAAATCCAATTTGGGATTATTTATGAGAAATTTATATATTTGTTTAAATTTAATTGACTCATTAAATTAAGGAAAACAAATTATATGTCACTAGTTTTATTAATTGAGGAATTTAAACAAAGAATATGACAAAGTTTGAAGTTAGTGCAACTATCAACAAACCAGTTAATATTGTAGTAAAAGCATTTACCAATCCTGATAACGCTCCTCATTGGCAGACTGATTTGGAGAAATTTGAAGTAGTCAGTGGGCAGTCCCAATAGAGCCGGTTCAATTGCTCGTTTACATTATCGTCAAAATGGTAAACCATATATGATGGAAGATAAATTGATATACTGCGAATCAGGCAAATAATATGTGTCATAAGTTTCAGGAGATGCTCTTACTGCCAGGAGTCGAAACAACTCTTGAATCGATGAAGAATAAAACCAAAATAACTATTAAGTGGAAAGGGAGAGCAAAAATACTCACACTAAAGATATTATTCCCATTTATCAGTAGTAAGATGGTTAAACAAGCTCAAAAGGAATTGAATAATTTTAAACAATTAGTAGAAACTAAAGGAGCAGATTTTAGTAAATAGCTCAGATTAAAATAATTAAAAAATTTAATTCGCCACTAAAAAAAACTTTAGTTCTTATGATGTATGGTGAAAATTTAAGGGAAACAGTTATACTATATTATACAGGTGTTTTAATGAAACAGGTGATTATTATGAGGGCAGATCTTCCTATCAGCAGGGGTAAACTCGCTGCCCAGGCCTGTCACGCCAGCCTAGGATCCTATAAGCGTGCAGATGAGAGGAAGATAAAAAACTGGGAACTGGAGGGGGGTAAAAAGGTGGTTTTAAAGGTTAAGGATCGAGATGAACTCTTCCAGTACTATGAACTGGTTAAAGCCACTGATCTGCCCTACTTCTTAGTCACCGATGCCGGGCATACCGAACTACCGGAATCCACGGTTACCTGCCTAGGGATTGGTCCTGATGAGGATGAGAAGATCGATAAGATTACCCAGGATTTGAAGTTGTTTAAGTAGTTGCGAGTTCATTTTTAATCAATAAATGAAGTGCTGATTTTATGGACTGGATTGTAAAGGTGGGTGGAAGTCTTTTCCCGCAAGAAGCAGTTAACCTCTCTAAAGCCCTGGTTGGTAAAAGTGTCATGGTGATCTGCGGCGGTGGAGAACTGGCCAACCTGTTAAGACAGTACGATGAAAAGATGGATCTTAGTGATACGGCCGCCCATAAAAGCGCCATTCTATGCATGGATATATTAGGAATGCTCCTAGCAGATAAAGTACCCGGTGCCGAGGGTGTTTATTCTATAGATAAGGCAGAAAAGGTTTCTGGTGAGGGTAAACTCCCTGTGTTTTTACCTTCCCAGTTTTTGTTCGGTGAGGATCCCTTAGAGCATTCCTGGCGTGTTACTTCTGATTCCCTATCCCTTTATATAGCACATCGACTAAAGGCTAAACTATTAATAGCAACTGATGTAGATGGTATATATGATCAAAAACCATCCAAGGATGGTACTCAACTGATAAGAAATATCAGTGCAAAAAAACTACTAGATTTTGGTGAAACATCAGTTGATGAATTTTTAGCAGGGCTTTTACTTCAATACGGATCATCTTGCTATGTGATTAATGGAAAGTATCCAGAAAGGGTTCTATCTATAATTGAAGGTAAAAGTGAAGATACTAAATATACACTCATCGGAGGAATTTAATATGGATAAAATAGAATGCACATCATGTAAACAGGAAATATCACCCGTGGAAACCTACGTGAAATTTGAATGTCCAGAATGCGAAACCATACTCTACAGATGCCAGAAATGCAGGACCTTCGGACATATCTACAGGTGTAAATGCGGATTTAAAGGACCTTAAGTTAAATACTACTTGTAAGATAAATAAAATTATATTAACATAACAGACAAGTTTTATGGGAGGTTACGATTATGGGAGAAGTTGTAGCAACGATTAAGGTAATGCCGGAAAGCCCGGATGTTAACTTAGAAAAGATCAAAGAAGATATCATACAATCCATACCGGAAGGCGCTGAATTCCACAAAATAGATGAAGAACCAATAGCATTTGGCCTGGTAGCCCTTAAAGTAATGGTAGTTGTGGGAGATGAGGAAGGAGGGACAGAAAAAGTTGAAGAAAATCTCTCCAAACTGGAAAACATAAGCAGCATCGAAGTAGAAGATGTAAGAAGACTTATGTAAGCCGTTTTACTCTTTAATTACTTTTTTGGTTAATATAATTCGCTTTTTTTCCCTACTTTTTATAATTTTTACAGTTAAAAAATTCAGGTCCCCACAACACGATCATAATACTTTTTATATTATTAGTATTATACTATCTCTGTGGAGTGGTTCATATTTTTGATCTCATATTTGCCTGTATCATAGGCGTTCTCTGCGGGGCAGTAACGGGATTAATCCCCGGTATCCACGTTAACACCGTGGGTGCCTTCACCTTTGCATCATCAGCCACCATTCTGGCCTTTCTATCTCCAGAATTCCTGGGAGTGTTCCTAATTTCAATGTCTATTTCCCACGCACTCCTGGAATTTATACCCTCCATGTTCCTGGGAGTGCCGGAGGAGGGCACCGTCCTCTCGGTCTTACCCGGGCATCACCTCATGCTGGAGGGAAGGGGCAAGGAAGCCATACGTTTAGTGGCCCTGGGAGGGTTTGGAGCGATCATGGTGACCATCTTACTCCTACCACTCTTCGCCCTTATTCTACCACCTTTATATGGTTACCTGAAACCCTATATCTGGATCATCCTGGTGGTAGTGGTGATCTACATGTTCATCCGCTTAAACAGGGATTTAAGTTCGGTAGCCTGGTCGGTGGTTATATTCCTCTTCTCGGGGATTATGGGCTGGTTGATGCTTAATTCACCCATATCCTCAGGAGTTTCCTTGCTGTGCATGTTCACCGGGCTTTTTGGTGTAAGCACCCTACTTTACAGCCTTTCTGAAAGCTCGACAGTACCACCCCAGAACCCTGATCATTCACTTATCGTGGATAATAACATCTTAAGGGGTATCTTCGCCGGAGGAATAGCAGGGAGCATCCTGGGGTTTCTCCCAGGAATGGGACCGGCCCAGGGAAGCCTCATAGCACAGGAGATAAGCGGTGGAGGAGATACAGGAGAAAATAAGGATAGTTTCCTGGTTGCCATGAGCGGAGTGAATGTATCCGATGCCCTGTTCTCCCTGATAGCCATCTATTTAATTGGCAATCCCCGCAGTGGAATCGCAGTATATGTGGATAAGATAATCGATGTCTTCAACTACGAACATCTCATACTGTACATCTTCGTCTCCATCACCGCCGTATCACTTGCTTTAATATTATGTTTAAAATTAGGTGATATGATGGGAGAATACATACAGCAACTGGATTATAACAGATTATCCTGGCTGGTCATCATCTTCATGAGCGCTATAGTGATGATATTCACCATAATGGAACATGCCAACCTCTGGTTTGTACTACTGGTTTACGCTACCTCAGTAGCCCTGGGACTCCTGCCACACTATCTGGGCTTGAATAAATCCAATCTCATGGGTGTACTGGTTGTTCCGGCCATCGTGATATACGTGGGGATTGGTATGTAGATATAGGATTATCATCTATGGAAATTGGTTTATAGTTATGGAATTGACTTCATTGTGGATTTCATCGCAAAACTTAAATTACCACCACTTCTCTGCAGATCCCATCCACAGATTCTCTAAAAACAGCATCATCCACACCAGGAAAAACATCCACCAGGCAGACATCGAATTTTTCACTTAAAACATCTTTTAAATCCTTCACATCCAAACAGTAAACCTCGAAATTCTCTCCAGTTGCAATTAAACCCTTATCATTCCCGGTAGTGGTCACTGGGAATCCGTTGATCTCCAGATTCAAAATTGTCATCTGGCAGGCAGGATACCAAACATCGTTGAAAACAACCCGGGGGGCGCCGGCAAGAAGGGCGGCTAAACCGAGAGTACCCGGTCCACAGGTACAGTCCAGAACACTAGGACCGTCGAATTTACTTAAAACCTTCTTTAACCCCTCTATTTTAGGAGATGATGGTTGGGGAACCTCGATGTGGATCTCCCCCTGGTACTTATAGAGACACAGAACCCCCCAGGGGGTGTTCACGATATCACAGCGGATATCACAGCCTTCCAGGAGTTCGTACGTAGTGGGGCTGCTTTCAGAATCTTTAACACCCACAGTATCACTTAAATTCCCTTTTAAAACCCCTTTAACCTCTGGTACTTCCTTCACTATCCGCTTTGCACATTCCCCGTCCACATCCTCCGAGAGTATCACCAGTGAATTATCCGGGAGGTGGGGAACGGTGTCCAGGGGATACGCCGGAGTAACAAGGGGTACGCAGACATTTCTCAAGGTGGAATCAGGATCTTTAACCCCTTCTTCCACCATTATTTTAAGGATATGGGCCATGACCACATCTAAATGGCGCCTGCCACAAGTACATCTTTTAAAATTAGAATCAAGCAGATTTACATCCATCTGTTCGGTAAGTGGTTTGAATTTTTTAAGCTTAACATCTTCACATCCATCACAGGCCCTGAAAATTGTTTTAAAATCTTTTAATACTTCTGATTTAGATTTTATGCAATGGTTTCCACACTTGCAAAACACTTCCATAGGTTAGATTCACACACCAACACAGATAATTTTTTCTCTTGGAGGGAACCAATGCCCAAATCACAGATAATATTAATATGTAGTGAAAAATAACCAAAATTAGCATATTTTAAGCTTATGCTTAAATAGTGGATACCTTATATAAATATGTGAGAATTATGAGAGACAAAAGGAAAGAAATTATCCGGGATCTACTGGGAGACTTTGCCGACGAAGAAGAAGGAGGAGAATATATCCCCAGGGAAGAAGAGGATGAACCAGTAAAAAGAAAGGATAGAAAAGTTATCTCAGATTCTGATGAAGATGCATTTAACATAGATAAATTAATAGATAAGCCTTCCAGGAAGAAAACTAAAAAAATTAAGAAAGTTTCCGATGTGATGAAGGCTGAAATTATAGAAGAAGGACTGATTCCTAATTACAATGTCACAATACCTACTTTTTCTGCTAAAGAAAGGCAGCTTTACAATGAAATAAGGGAAAAACTGGTGGAAGTAGCAGTTACCCAGGATGATTTCCAGGTAGATGAAGATTCCTTTATTGTAGAATGTAAACAGTTCCTGCGTTCCAGGGGTGTCCGGGATGTGGACCGCTTATCAGCACAGATATCCCAGGAAATGCTGGGATACGGTAAACTGGACCATATGATTAAGGATGATGACCTTGAAGAAATAATGGTCATTGGAATCGGGAGTAAAGTCTTCGTGTACCACCGTGACATAGGTATGATGGTTACCAACGTAATCTTCGAAGAAGAATCAGAGATCAAGGCCATCATCGATGTTATAGCCCGGCAGGTTAACCGAAGGATTGACCAGCAGACACCCATACTAGACGCCCGTCTGAAGGACGGTTCCAGGGTAAACGCAACCCTCCCCCCTGTATCTGCAGACGGCCCAACACTTACCATACGTAAATTCAAAAAAGACCCATTAACTGTGGTTGATTTAATAAATTATAAGACCATATCCCCACATCTCGCCGGTTTCCTCTGGGTGTGCACCGATGGATTAGGTGTAAAACCCTGTAACGCCATAATAGCCGGGGGAACAGGTTCTGGAAAAACAACCACCATGAACACCATAGCCGCTTTTGTACCACCCCGGGAGAGGATAATCACCATTGAAGACACCCTGGAATTACAACTCCCCCACAGCCACGTGGTAAGGATGGAAACCCGCCCACCCAACATAGAAGGCAAAGGAGAACTCACCATGGACACCCTGGTTAAAAACTCCCTGAGACAGAGACCTGACCGGGTGATCGTAGGAGAAGTAAGGGGCGCAGAAGCCATCACACTTTTCACAGCCCTAAACACCGGACACTCCGGTATGGGAACCCTCCACTCCAACACAGCACGGGAAACAATAACCCGTCTGATAAACCAACCCATGAACGTACCCAACATAATGATACCTGCCCTGGACTTCATCATCATGCAACAGAGAATGTACAGGCCAGAAGGAGGTTCCATACGTAGAATCACCGAAGTAGCAGAGGTGGTTGGTATGGAAGAGGGTAACGTGCAACTCAACAGGGTATTTGAATGGGATAATGTCAATGATAAAGTGGAGTACGTGGGAATAGCCAGCCAGACCCTCCGGGACATCTCTGAACTCCGAGGAATAGGAATATCAGAGATAGAAGAAGAGATAGAAAAAAGAAGACTGGTACTGGAATACCTGGCCGATAACAACATCCGTTCCATAGATGAAGTGGGACAGTACGTCAACCAGTATTACCGTGATCCAGATGCAATGCTGGATGAAGTATTATAATATATATTGTGGATTAAAAATAATTAGAAAAAAATTCACTTGACGGTGAAAATAATGGCGCCCTTCGACGGTCTTAAGAGATTTTTTAACACCATTGGAAATTTTACCATAAATTCCAGTCAGAAAGTAGGTGAAGGAGTTCAGGCTCCTGTAAAAAAATTAAGTGAAATGCGGCCTGCTGAGAAAAGGTTAAGGGAGAAAAGGGGACTGGAATTTGGTAAAAAATCCGAACCAGAAGAAAAAACAGAGACCAAACCATTACTGGACGCATCAACCCCTTCAAAAGGATTATTCGGTGATAGAGAATCAAAAGGATTATTTGGAGATAAAGAATCAAAATCATCTTTCCAGGCCCCCCGTCCCCAACGGACCATAAAAAGAAAGAAGATGGATAAAGAAGAAATCGAGATGTTCAAGGACCTCATCGACAGCAGGCACGAACAGACCAAGGAATCTGAGGTAGATAAGGAAAAACAGGCCGCCATGAGAAAAGCTTCCTTAGAGGAAATACTCAAGGAAGAACAGAAGGAAAAGATGGATCCCAAGCTGATCCTGCTTATGGGCGGGGTTTCCTTTGCATTGGTGCTCGTGATCGTAACTGTGATGGGCTTTGGAATTGAAATTGGACTGGTAGTGGGAATCCTCATATTTATGATGGCCCTCATGATCTTCTTCCTTCCCAGAATGAAACAGGGAAGCAAATCCACAGAAGCCGCCAGAGAACTGCCCTTCGCCTTGAGGCAGATGGCCACAGAATTAAGAGCCGGAATAGGACTTCACGACAGCATGCGCTCCATCGCCACTTCTGGATACGGACCCTTATCTGAAGAGTTCTCCCGGGCACTGGAAGAGATAAGGTACGGGGAGACCACAGAAAAAGCCCTCCTGGATATGAGCGACAGAATAAACTCTGAGGGGATGGAAAGGGCTATCCATCAGATAACCCGAACACTCACCAGTGGTGGGGATTTAGCTAAAACCTTAACAGTTATAGCTGATGACATCGCCTATGAAATGCGTATGAAACTGAAAGATTATGCTCAGAAACTGAATTCATTCACCATGATCTACATGTTCATCGCCATACTGGCACCGGTAATTACCCTGATCATGCTGATAGCCGCATCAACAGTTATGGGTGCCATACTGCCGCCGATAGTCTTGTTGATAATGTACTTATTCTTCTTCCCGGCCATAGTGGTGTTCATGGCCTTCATGATCAAGAGGTTGGAACCGAAGGTTTAGAAATTAGGGAAAATCAGAATTTTTTTTGAGTGTAGAAAATCTATGTTTTTTTTACTTGCAGGGAATCTAATATTTAATTTTGAGTGTAGAAAAATTATATTTTATTTATCCTCAGCAACTGAGCATTGAAGGCCACTATCACGGTGCTTAAAGACATGAGAACCGCACCCATAGCCGGACTCAGGAGGATGCCCCAGCTGTAGAGCAATCCTGCTGCCAGGGGTATGGCAAAGGCGTTATATCCCGTGGCCCATAATAGATTCTGCCACATTTTACTATAGGTGGCCTTGGTAAGCCCCAGGATGGTTACCATATCTGCCGGGTTGCTCTTGACCAGGACCACATCGGCACTCTCCATAGCCACATCAGTCCCTGCTCCAATGGCAATACCTACATCAGCCTGGGTTAGGGCCGGGGCGTCATTTACACCGTCTCCAACCATGGCCACTTTATATCCCTTCTCCTGTACCTCGCGTACTTTAAGGGCTTTTTCCTGGGGTAGAACCCGGGAGAAATATTCATCCAATCCCAGTTCCTCGGCAACCCAGCGAGCCACATCCTCATTATCCCCAGTTAACATCAAGCACTGGATCCCCTGCCTCTGCAACTTTAAAATGGTATCTTTAGATTCTGGCCGTATCACATCAGCCAGTGCAATGGCACCAGCAGCATCACCATCTATTACAACGTAAACCAGTGTTTTCGGCTGTTTCTGGATATCAACCAACTCAGGACTGGTTACTTCAAGGTTATTAGTCTCTATATAGGCCGGACTTACCACCTTCACCTCATGATCCCCCACCATAGCCTGAACCCCTTCACCAGGATGGGAATGGAAATCCTTGATAGGATAGGTTTCCTGGGCAGATTTAATTATCCCCTGGGCCACCGGGTGTTCGGATTCCTTTTCCACTGAAGCAGCGTATTTGAGGATTTCTTCTCCACTGAAATCATCCATTTTAAAGGAGATCACATCGGTGACACCGAACTTCCCCTCGGTAAGGGTGCCGGTTTTATCGAAGATAACCGCATGGATGTTTTTCATGTTCTCAAAGGACTGACGGTCACGAATCAAAACCCCATTTTTGGCAGATATGGCAGTGGAGACAGCCACCACCAGAGGTATGGCTAACCCCAGGGCATGGGGACAGGTGGTGACCATCACCGTCACCGCCCTCTCCAGGGCGAAGGCTAAATCCTGGCCTAACATTCCCAGCCACACCAGTAAAGTAATTAAACCCCCGGATAAGGCGATGATGGTCAGCCAGAAAGCGGCCCGGTTGGCCAGGTCCTGGGTATGTGATTTACTCTCCTGGGCTTCCTCCACCAGACTCACCACCTGGGAGATGAAGGAATCTTCACCTATCTTTTCCACCATTACCTTAATAGAGCTTTCACCATTGATTGAGCCCCCTATAACTCCTTCCCCTGCACTACGGAGGATGGGTTCCGATTCACCAGTGAGAAGTGATTCGTTTATATAAGACTGGCCTTCCTTTATAATACCATCCGCAGGTACCTTCTCTCCCGGTTTTACCAGTACCAGGTCGTCCACCTGTAAATGTTCCAATGGTACATCCTCCACTTCACCTTCCCCACCAATCCGGTGGGCTTTCTTGGGAAGGAGGGTAGCCAGTTCCTGGAGCGCCCGGGAGGCGCCCATCACTGAACGCATTTCGATCCAGTGCCCCAGTAGCATGATATCGATTAGAGTGACCAGTTCCAGGTAGAAGGTCATACCCATAAGTCCGAAGGTAACTCCCGCACTGTAGATGTAGGCTGTGGTGATGGCCACCGCTACCAGGGTCATCATACCCGGCTGCCTGACTTTCAACTCACTGACCATGCCAGTGAAGAAGGGGTAACCCCCATAGAAGAATACAAAGGATGATAATAGAAACAGGATGTAAATGTCACCCTGGAAACTGAGAAAATGCAGTCCCAGTAATTCCTGCACCATCTCTGAGAGGAAAAAGACAGGGACGGTTATAATCAGGGATACTATGAACCTTTTCTTAAAATCAGCCATCATGGCCTGGTGATGGTCGTGATGGTTATGTTCTGGGTGTTCATCGTGGTTTAGATGCTCTTTGTGCTCATGTTCTACATGCTCTTCGTGTTCTGTGTAGTTCTGTTCTAAATGTTCTGCGTGTCCTTCGTGTTCCATACGTTTGTTTTCTTTGTGTTCTCCGTGTTTGGAGTGGCCCTGTTCAAGATGTTCTCTATGTTCGTGTTCTATTGGATGGCTATTTTCTTCTTTGGGGTGGTGATTTTTTTCTTGAAGTGTTTTTTCATGGGAATTTTCATGATCTTTCAAGGATATCATCCCTTAACCTGTAAAAAATTCGCAACTTCATTCAATTTGTAACCTAATATTTATCAAACAGTTTAATTATTAAACTCAAACAGTTAATGTATTAAGGTATGTACTTGCTTTCTTAAATTATAGTAGGATAAATCGCTAGGAAGATGTTACATCCTTTTGATTCTCTTCTAGCAAGTGTAAAAGTTCATGATATTTATCTTCTCCCAGGTTATGCAGGAGCTTATGGTGGAGTTCATCTTTCACCAAATGCAGCAGGTTATGATAGGCATGGCTTCCTAAGGCATGTAATATCTCGTGATATGCTTCATCGACAGTTAATTTAATATTTACCGGGAAACCTCCATTTTTAAGCATATATAGAAGTTCCGCTGATTTGGGCGGGCGCAGATGGGCTTTATAAAGGGTTTCGCAATCATTGAATATCTCTTCGGTTGTGCCTTGACCGATTATCTCACCGTCGTGAAGTACGAAGATCTTATCTGCAAACTGGGTGACCATCTCCACATCATGGGAAGTGATGATGATGCTCATAGCTTCCTTATTTAACATGTAGAGTATTTCCATTATTTGATCCACACCTGTAGGATCTAGTCCCGTGGTTGGTTCATCCAATACCATGATCTCAGGTCTCATGGCCAGGATACCGGCGATGGCCACCCGCTTTTTCTGTCCACCACTCAGGTGGTGGGGCGCTTTTTTTTCCAGCCCAGTCATTCCCACCATTTCCAGGGCTTCTTCCACCCTTTCATCAACTTCATCCTCGGAAAGTCCCAGGTTCATGGGTCCGAAGGCCACGTCCTCAACAACGGTGGGTGCAAAGAGTTGATCATCCGGGTTCTGGAAGACGATACCTACTTTCTGTCTTATCTGGAGCAGTTCCTCTTTTCGGTAGGTCATGGGCTTGCCATGGATCTTTATAAGTCCAGAAGTTGGTTTATTGATGCCGTTGAAATGTGCAAAAAGAGTGGACTTACCAGCACCGTTAGAACCAATTACCGCTACCCTTTCCCCCTCCTTTATTTCAATATTTATATTTTGAAGTGCGGACGTACCGTCAGGATAGATGAATCCCAGGTTTTCAGTTCGGATAATAGTTCTGGTCATTTATCATCCCTATATTGTATTAGAAGATTTTTAATCTTCCCCACGCAAAAAAAAGTTCATATGATGTTCATTCCTAAAACACCCAGTTCGTAAAAATGTGTCATTGCCAGAACTTGCAGACAGACTACCAGCAACACGGTAACTCCGATATATGCGTACTCCGTTTTTCCCAGTTTTTTCTTTCGGTCCTGGTAAAAATTTGATTGATCTGAAAAACCACGGCTTACCATACTCATATATATAGTTTCGCCCTGTTCATATGCCCTTAGGAACATCATAGCTACAGTGTAACCTAACTGTTTCATCCTCCATTTGTAGGGAATCTTCTTATTGAAGGCATCGAAACATCTGGCCTTCTGGGCATGCATGATCCTGTGCAGTTCATCGTAGAACATGAAGAGGAATCTGATCATGAGACTGAATATCATGGCCAGTTCCCGGGGCATGCCTAACTTCCTGAAGGATTGGGCAACTTCCTGCATAGGACTTATAGATGATAAAAGTACTATGGAAGTTAAAGCCACTATGAGTCTGGACATGAGAAGCACCGCCCACATCAACCCCTGTTGCGTAACCTGTAAGCCGAAAATTCCAGTCCATATCACATCACCAGGATGTATGAATGGCTGGAATGCGATTATGAACCCTCCAAAGGGTAATAACAGTAATATTCTTTTAAATGAGCTTTTAAATGAAACCTGGGATATGTAAATTAAAATCAGAAGATACAACTCTAAAAAAGCCAGAACTACTATCTGAGTAGAAAACACAGCGTACACTATAATAAATATCAATAAAATTAATTTCACCCTTCCATCCATTAGATGGAGGATGCTTTCCTTTTCGGTTTCCCTTTCAAGCTCTCTAACCGAGCCTACTCCATTCATGAGGAATCTCCTTTTGAAATGTATCTGATTTTTATGTTTTTTTATCCTAAAAAAGATTTAATAAAAAAATAAAAGGGGGGGGGGATTTATTTGGATGCTTCTGGTGGGTTTCTTCTTTTTAGTAGTTCAGCAACGATATAGGCTATTATCAACGTAATAATTATACCTATAACCAGTGCCGCTATTTCCCCAATTTTATCCAAACCTTCAATGGTGTAGTCTGGGAATGGGGATTCGTATGAAGCTTCGACTTCAGGAACACCTGCATCTTCTGCCGATTTTTCCAGGCCGTCAGGATCAGGTGATGCAATGAATGGTGACATGACGGCAATCACCAGACAAATGATTACACCGGCGATAACAATGTATTTATCATTGGTACTCATTTGGCAGCCACCTCCTCACTTTCTTCGAGTTTCTGTCCACCTGATGTTTTGCCCCTGTTCCAGGCAAGTAGATCTGGTCTTAATTTATCCAGTGCAATGAGTACAACCACGGTTAAGATTGCTTCTATTACACCTATAAATGCATGGTATATTCCCATTGAAGCTAATCCTATGTCTAATGGGAAGGTTCCTGCTAGCCACATCTCTACCGCTACTACTTCGGCTGCTATAAACAGTGATAGCCATGCAGCTATTGCTGCTGCAGGATATTTGCCTGTGAACTTTTCTAGGCCTCTAAAGGAGAAGTATGCAACTGCACCTCCTATTAAACCCATGTTAACTACATTTGCACCTAAAGCAGTTATTCCTCCATCTCCAAAGAACAGAGCCTGTACTAATAGTACTATGAAGAGTACAAGTACTGCGGCTTCGGGTGCAAGGAATACAATGGCAACCAGTGCGCCACCTAGCATATGTCCGCTTGTACCAAAGGGTATAGGCATGTTCATGGACATTATTGCGAATATTCCAGCTGATAAAACTGCTATTAATGGAATCAACTTTTCATCAAGATTCTTTCTCGCCCATTTGAGGGAGAAATACAGGGCCACAAACATAATAACATAGTATATGGGCCATGTCCAGGATAAAAAACCATCTGGTATATGCAATTTTTCGCCTCCTCGTTTTTGTTTTTTTCTAAGTGGAGTTAATGGTATGTTGTTCAAAACTAGTATTACTTTTCTTAACTTCATTTATAAAGCAGGTAATACGTTTTAAACAATGTTTTAACCCCTAAATCCTCAATTAGACTCTGGATTTTCATAATATAAACGTTTCCCTGAGTATTACTATAATCCCTATTTGCTTATGAAAAGTATTAATTAATTAATACAAAATGCCATTTTTAAGCCTTTTTTGTAATAAAATTTTAATTGGACTACCATTTTTGAAATTTTTTCAATAAAAAAAGTGAAAATTGAAAAATTTTTTTAGTTTACAATATTGGTTTTTGTGAAATTTTACAAGGTTCTACCTATCTCCAGCACATCGAATTCGTCTATATCTACACTTCCTATGGCTTGAAGGCATTCTTCACTAGGCATTTCGCCCAATTCCTTAAGATCCACGCCTTTTTCTTCTTCCAAACCTTTAAGGAAGTACTTGAAGTCGGGTCCCAGTTCGTCTTTTATCCAGTAACCTCTGCCAATGTGTTTAAGATCGTCCTGGTTGAATTCTGCGGTTAATGCCTTTATTTTCCCAAGTAAATGCTCCGATGGTTGTTTGAAACTCCCCATCTCCAGTGCAGTGTAGGTATAAAGTGGTATATCTAATGTTCTGGCCAGTTCTCTTTGGGTTGTCTTTGTATACTTACGGTACCCTAAAAGTAGGTACCTTAAATCTTCTTCCATTTTTTCGACCTCCTTTTATTTTGCTGATAATGGTATGCTCTGCTTCTTATAAATACTTTTCTTAAAAAAAGTATTACTAAATTTTATTTCAACTATAAATGAATCATACTCCTATTTTAGTGAAATTGTAGGAGCAATCTAATAGATAAAAAACCTCATTGAACGGGTTTATTTTAAATTTTTTACTTCCATAAGCTTTTAACAATGAAATAGGGTCAAATTACTCTTTTAAAAGAAATTTCATGTTGATTCACCTAATAATACTTTTGCACTGGAAAAAATAGCCTATCGTAATATTTTTTTATAGATAGTTATTTATAGACTGTTTTTGTTATCTTATTAACAGAAGGGTTTAGCTTATGTTTAACAGTTTAGCGACCAGAATCCAGATATTTATCTTACCTGATAATTATTTACGCTCTGTTAATGATTCCTTCAAGAATAGCTGATAAAATGTCAAATTCACAGATATGTAGATAAAAAAACAAGATAGAAGGGTGTTTAATGAAAAAAACTACCTTGGACATAGTAACTGGATCGATCTTCCTTACCCTGTATCTTCTTTACCTGATGGTCACAGAAGATTACTTCAATCCTATCTTCCTATTTTTCGCTGTTTTTGGTTCTGTAGAATTGGTAACCGGTATATTCAGCCTAAAGGGATACTACCAAAAAAGGATGTACATTGGATCTTTAACTGCTCTTCTGCTTTTAATATTAATATCGAGCTTTATCCCGGTATATTTATCACCTGATACATATAATTTATTCATTTTCTTGCTGTGGGCAATAATAGTCATATTAGCCATATACAAATTAGCTCGTAATGAGATAAAATCTCTAAAACTAATACAAAAATACAGGAAAACCTTGGAAACAAACCCTGATGACTTTAAAATTTGGAATAACTATGGAATAGCCCTTAAAAAAATTAAAGAATATAAAAGAGCGGTAGAAGCCTATGATAAAGCTCTGGAAATAAACCCGGGATATACAACTGCCATGTATAACAAGGGAATAGCCCTGGCAGAGGGGAGTAAATATAAAAAAGCCATTGAAACCTATGATCAGGTGCTGGAAATGGATCCAGATGATGTTAATGCGTGGATCAATAAAGGCAGTAGTCTGGCATCCATAGGTAAATTTAAAGAAGCAATGGAGTGTTACGATAAAGTATTGAAAATAGATCCTGAGAATACGAAAGCAAAGTTCAATAAAGGGATTATGCAGGAATAAAAAAAATAGACGGTGTTTTAAATGGAATATCGACATATACCATTTATTACCCTATCAGAAATAGCACCACGGGTTTGGATAACTCTTTCCGACTGTAATTTTAAATGTAGAGGATGTTTCAGTCCAGTTAGAGGTATCAAAGGGAAAAATATGAGTGTTGATGAACTGGTGAACCTGGTAAAAAAAGCTTCCCGGGACTACTATCAAAAATTGCCCCAGGAGGTCATAATAACCGGAGGGGAACCCACTCTGAATCGTAATTACCTAGTTGATCTGATTTCTAAACTAAATTTCAGTTATGTGGTAATAGAAACCAATGGCTACTTTTTAGATGAAGAATACGTTGATGAGTTAATCAAAGCCGGATTGAAGGAGATAATGCTGGATTTGAAGGCCTATGATGAAGGACTGCACAAACAGTATACTGGTTTTCCGAATCGTTCCATACTACAAAACGCAAGGGCAATTCATAGGAAAATCAAGCTCGTCATCAAAACAGTTTACATACCGGTGATAGTAGATGGGTCTGAAATAGAAGATATTGCCCTGTTCATTTCAACTATAGATCCAGAAATAGAATACAGGATAAATGATTTTAAACCTTCAAAGGGCATATCCAGAACTCCCACCAGCCAGGAAATGGAGAATGCCTATTTAGGGGCTAAAAAGTATTTAAAAAATGTTATACTAAGTAGGAGTTGTAGAAGGGAAGGAATAGCTCCAAGAAAGTTTAGCTGGATAACCGTATTTTCCGATGGGACCTTCCAGAGGAGATCGTTGGGGGATTATCGGGGTTAACAATCTTTATATAGTAGGAAAGATTGCATAAAAATTAATATACATTAACTTGGAGAATTAAGATGCATATTCCTGATGGTTTCATTCCTTTATGGCAATGTATTATATATGGATTAATAATCTTCATAGCATGGATTTTTACCCTTAAATGGGTGGTGGAAAGCCTAATTAAATTGGAAAAGGAAAAACCAACCGATAAGAGGATATTTTCATATATACTCCTATTTTTGTTCCTAACATTATTTGCCTTTGTGATACAGGCCTTCAACATACCAGTACCCTTCGGAACCAGTGCTGGCCTGGTTGGTGCTGCTTTAATAGCCATAATACTTCGAAGTCCGTGGGGAGCGGTTCTGGTTTTGACTCCGGTGATCCTAGTTCAGGGTTTGTTCTTTGGAGACGGGGGTCTGACGGTTCTGGGTGCAAACATACTCAATATTGGTGTCATAGCTGGCTTCACTGGGTTTTATATCTATAAGTTGGCCAAACCATTGGGAAAAATACCAAGAGCATTGGTAGGTGGATTTTTTGCTGGATTATTATCACTGGTTGTAACATCTGCGGCAGTAGCAGTGGAGATGTGGCTTGCTGGTACTTTCCCACTGGTGGAAGGACTTATTTTTATGACTTTCTATCATGCAATAATGGGAGTTGTTGAAGGAATAATGACCATGGTGGGTTGTGTTTTGCTTATGGTTTTAAGATCCGAAGGAAAATCCCAAAAGAGCAAAGATATTGGTCTATAAGATACGCTTTGTGGTATCTTTTTATTCTGGAAGATTTTCACTAGTGCTGGTGAGTTTGACATGTTCTACTCCTTTGAGTCTTTTGATTTTTTCGGTGAGGTTGCGAATGTTTTTCACGTCTCCCCTTACCACTATGACTTCCTGACAGTATTTTTCCCCTATGTCCATGCGCATAACTGCTTTAATTTCTTTTCTAAATTCGTGTTGAATGTCTACCAGATCTTCCAAGACTCCAGTGTAGTGGTATTTGAAAATTACAGCTATTGTACCCGTTCTTTGCCCTTCCATCTCCCTCATCCACTGATAACGGAGTATATAATCCTGCAAGGCATCTCTGATTCCCTTAGATCTTGAATTGTAACCCCTGTCCTGTAAAACTTCATCAAAGTCTTTAAGCAGCTTTCGGGGTAAGGACATGCTAATTCTCATCATGTATTAAATCCCTCCTTAAATATGACATAAACATCCCCTCCGTGTTCATAAAAAATAGGAATTAACTATTACAATTTTCTTCTTTTTTAGTAATAAATATTTCTTCTCAAAAAGGTTAAAGGGTTCTGCGTAACTTATATGGCTGTAATATCTTAAAATTGAACAAAAGCTACCAAAATAAATATTAAACAGATAAATAAATTGTTTTATTATGGTAATTAATGAGGAGTGAAAAACGTGCACAACCATGAAAAACCGGAAAGTCATCTCTGTTACAAGCTTGGTAAGGTTAACCGTAAAAATTTACAGGCAGTATGAGGGCGAATTAGCCCAGTTTAATATCACTCCCGCCCAATGAATTAAGCTTTAAGGGCGTCTTCCACCCTATCCCCTATTATATCGGCGATCCTTGGATCAGGACCAAATGGTTCGATGTAGACGATTTCCCCTTCAAATTTAATATCTTCCTGTTTCAGTTTTTTGTAACCAGCATCTTCACGTGGTTTACTTAAACCCAGCATGTAGGTAATGTCCTGTTTGGTGTGAACGCCGTGTGCTATGAAAAGAGGTACAGCAATAATTTTACTAACACCCTTTTTTGCCAGGGTATTTATGGCAGTACGTATAGTTGGCTTTTCTACATTCATAAATCCCACTTCCACAGGGAAATCTGACCTTTCCTTATACTTGTGAGCCAGTTCGAGTATCACTTTTCTTCCGTAGGGTAAACTACTCCCATGTCCGATGAGTAAAATGCCAGTACTTTCCTTTGAGTGTGAATCTTTCTCCATTATATGTCCTCCGTCTGTGATAAGAATTATATGAGTAATAAACTCTGTAAATAGTTTATTATAATTTCGGTTCTATTAGACCATATGGAAGGTCATCATATTTAAAGATAGTTTAAAGCTTGTTTGGGTAATACTCAATTTTTCTTGAATTTTTTGGTGGATTAAATCATTGAAGCCCATTAAAACTCAAAATAAATTATAAAAATGTTTTTAAGAGGCAAGAAAAAAGATGGACTCTAAAATTTCTTTTAAATTTTTAAAAGAGGATCGATGATCTGCTAAATATGAAAAATATGTTTAAATGTTTTGAATACCGGTTATGAAAAATATTAAATATAATGAATAAAATATGAAGAAATATCAACCAATAACATTTGATTAAACCAGGTGAAAGAGTCCTTCCACTACTGTAAATATGCTCCAACCTGGTTTATCCACATAAATTTAGGTGATTTAATGAATAAAGTAATAATACCTGTTTTAATCATAATTTTGGCCGTAGTGGCGATTTCTGGCTGTACTGAACAGGCACAAAATAAAACCTACTCTGCAAATGGAGTAACCTTTCAGTACCCTGAAAACTGGACTGAATTGAATGAAACTGAATATCAGACCCTTGATTTGGGAAGTAATATTGAAGTGATATTCATTTTAGGCAATGAACAGACTGCTTTGACTTTTGAAAAAGTTATTCCCGGCCAAAATCAGGTGCTGAATACCTTACCTGGATGGGCTCAAGCAATAAAGTCTATGTTATCTTCTAGAGGGGCCCAACTTTTATCTGAGAAAAATTTAACTGTATCTGGAGTCGATGCTTATCAACTCAGGTTCAGGTCTAGCGATGGATATTACTATACCAGTACGGCATTTATAAAAAATGATACAGGCTATGTATTAATGTATACCAGCACTTCCAACGAAACAAAAACCTTGGACAATATATTGAACAGTTTCCAAATGGAATAAAGAGATTTCCAGATACTATAAAAGGGTTATACGATCTTCCGGATCAACACTGAAGTGTTGTTAACTTTACCGGTAGGTAGGATCATGACTTCCTTATGGAAGCCTCGTGTGGCTTTCTCTGTAACTGGAGAGTATAGAATGGCCCTCATTCCGGTGTAGGTCCGGTAGATGATGGGGGTTACTGTATCCACGATCTCCCACAGGTTGGTGAACACCCGCTCCTTTGGCTCAGCCAGGGCAGCCACCATTATCACTGTGTAGTCTATATCCCGTGCACTGGTTTCGTCTCCTGTTACGACCTCGATTTCAGATTCCAGCTCCAGTTTCTCAAGCACCTGCCGGGATAACTCTGCCACCTCTGGCTCTATCTCCACACTCACACACCGGGATCCATATAGTTTGTTGAATAGGATCAGGGTCAGGGGGAGCGGTCCTCCGCCTATAAATACCACCTTCTGTTCTGGGGTGAATTTCACCAGTTGATTCTCGTTTTTTATAAGTCCCTGGTAACGGGGGTAGAAGTGGAATGATTCCAGGGTTGCCCAGGGGTCATCCGACCCTAATATGGCCTTTGCATTTTCAGTTTCCAGTCTGGCCCCAAATTTCACGTAAAATTTCCTGATTATTTTCAGGGCTTCGTTCATCTGTTCATCGTCCAGAATGTGCTTGGCCGAGTCGAAATCGATTTCCTGATCATGGGCAATTTCTTCCACAGAATCCATGAGGGGTATGATCTCATCCATGGGCATTTCTTCCAGTTTGTAATCGTCGTATTCTTTTAAAGAATTAGCTATGGCCTTAATTTTATCCCAGTATTTATAACAACTCATATTCTGGTATCTCCTGAATCAGTGATATTAAATAGAAAAAGCAGTGAGTATGGGGTTAGCTTTTTTTCTAAATTTCGCCTGTAAGAAAGTAAAGTGATCAACTATCGCTTATTATTCTATTTCCTTTTATAATATAAAAATTCAATTATTACTATTTAAGTAAAATAAGGTCTGGAAATAATACTGAAATAGAATCCCCTAATAGTTAGAAAGTTTAAAGATAATTGAATCCATCTTCTATTTATTTCAGGGAACATCCTATGGTCCATTATTTTTTCTTAGATAATCATTTAAAACAGCTGAAATATATTTGAAACCTTTTTTTATTCCCATTTTTGTCTTTAAGTAATTGGGATGGACAAGGCGCTGTGAAGTTAGCGTAATACCCGAAGTGGTAACAACAATGGATTTTGGCGGATTATTACAACACATCACCCACCAATACCAACCATGGCCCTAATACCAAATATCTGACCTGTTATATCTCTTACTGCTCCGGTCATTAAGACTACTATCGTTGGTTTTCATCGTAAACAATCGTTTTGTACTTGATTTGCTGTTTTAATACTTTTTTATTATTTTCTACCTTTTATTACTTTAAGTATTATATTAACCCTTTTTTATTACTCCAAATTTAAAAACATATCTTTATATAGTAAATGATTTTCATTTATAAAATAATTGATATTCATAATATGAACATAGTTCATTTTTGATGAAACAAAATTAGAAGAGGTGTAAAAGTAATGCCGACCTATGAAGACAGAATAGATCTCTATGGCGCAGATGGAAAGCTTTTAGAGGAAAATGTACCTTTAGAAGCCATAAGTCCAATGTTAAACCCTACGATGGAGAAGATAGTCCACGAAGTCAAGCGTTCCGTAGCAGTAAACCTATCCGGAATAGAAAGTGCACTGGAAAAAGCAGCTTACGGTGGTAAATCCAATTTTATCCCAGGAAGGGAACTGAAACTACCCATTGTAGAAAATGTGAACGTACTTTCAGAGAAAATTGAAAAGATGATCCGTATCCATGATGAGGACGACTTCAACCTCAAACTCATCAACAAAGGGAACCAGCTCCTGGTCCAGCTACCATCCCCGAGGATGAAAATGGCTGCAGACTACACAGTCTCCACCCTGGTCACTGGATCAGCAGTTATCCAGGCCATCATCGACACCTTTGATGTGGACAAATTCAACGCATCCGCAGTAAAAACCGCAGTTTTAGGCAGATACCCCCAGACAGTTGATTTTGCAGGGGCAAACATCACCGCCTTACTGGGTCCACCACAGATGCTGGAAGGTGTGGGTTACGGTCTTAGAAACATCACAGCCAACCACGTGGTAGCCATAACCAAGAAAAACACACTAAACGCTGTAGCATTATCTTCACTTTTAGAACAAACAGCTAACTTCGAAATGGGCGATGCCCTAGGAGCATTCGAAAGATTCCACCTATTAGGACTGGCCTACCAGGGTCTGAATGCCAACAATCTGGTGTTTGATCTGGTTAAGGAAAATGGTAAGGGAACTGTGGGCACCGTTGTAACCTCCCTGGTGGAACGAGCACGGGATGATGGAGTTATCAAAGTAGCCAAAACCATGCCCTCAGGATATAAAATCTACGAACCAGTTGATTGGGCGTTATGGAATGCATATGCTGCATCTGGGCTCATAAGCTCAGTCATCGTCAACATAGGTGCATCCAGAGCTGCTCAGGGAATTGCATCCACCATCCTGTACTACAACGACATACTGGAATTTGAAACCAGCCTACCCGGTGTGGACTACGGCCGTGTAGAAGGAACCGGTGTGGGAATGAGCTTCTTCTCTCACTCCATATATGGAGGGGGAGGTCCCGGAATCTTCCACGGAAACCACGTAGTAACCAGGCACAGTAAAGGATTCGCAGTACCCTGTTCCACAGCAGCAATGTGTTTAGACGCAGGAACTCAGATGTTCTCCCCAGAAGCAACATCTGGAATGGTAGGAACCATCTACAGCGATATTGAATATTTCAAAGAACCCCTCCGCTATGTGGCTGACGGAGCTCGCCAAATAAAAGACCAAGTATAGATAGGAGATTTTTTATGGATGAAATCAAGGCAGTTGATGTAAAAATATTCCCCCACCGGCGTCTGAAACCAGAAACCACCGAGAAAATCTTAAATGATCTACTGGACCTCGATGGAGTTTTAAGATTCCTGGTTAACGGAGAATCCCTACCTAAAGTAGTGGGATATGGTCCGGCAAGGGGGACCAGCGTCAATCATCCTGATAGAAAGATCATTACCGTAAAAGGAGCAAAAATTGAACTCTTAGTTTCTGTTGGAGACATAATAGTCACAGTAAATCACGAGAACCTGGAAAAATTCCTGGAAAAAATAGAATCCCTCCTAGATGAAACCTTAAACTTTGATTATGATATAAGGACAGGTATTTTCACCAGAACAGAGATTACTGTGACAGACTATTTGAAAATAAGATATGGTATCGATGAAAACGTTGATCCCAGCCTTATAGGAATAGTAGACCCTAAGGCAAATTCCAAAGAAACTGTGAAGTTAATAGGTGATTAAATATGTCATACAAACCCCAGTACACCCCTGGAGAAACAAAAATAGCTCAAAACCGTAGGAACCATATGGATCCTGATTTTGAGATGAAAAAGATTAGAAATATCAACGATGAAGATATAGTGAGCGTTTTAGGTCATAGAAATCCTGGAGAAAACTACAAGTCAGTCCATCCACCCCTGGATGAAATGGATTTCGAAGAAGACCCCATGAAAGAACTGGTAGAACCCATCCCCGGAGCAAAGGAGGGAGCAAGAACCAGATACGTCCAGTTTACAGATTCCATGTACAATGCCCCAGCACACCCCTACGACCGGGCCAGGACCTACATGTCCCGTTTCAGGGGAGTGGACACCGGAACCCTATCTGGAAGACAGGTTATTGAAATCAGAGAACAGGACTTGGAGGCAATTTCAAAACTATTACTGGAGACAGAATTTTTCGACCCGGCAAAAACTGGTTTAAGAGGAGCAACCGTCCACGGCCACTCCCTCCGACTGGATGAAAACGGGCTGATGTTCGATGCACTGCAGAGATACGTCTTTGATGAAGAAACCGGTAAAGTATTCTACGTCAAGGACCAGGTAGGAAGACCCCTGGATAAACCGGTGGATGTGGGAGAACCACTGGATGACGAACACCTTGAAGAAATCACCACCATCTACCGCAGTGACAACGTAAGCATGAGAGAAGATAAAGAAGCCATCGAAGCAGTTTTAACTATCCACGAAGCAAGAACTGATGGTGGTTTTGGATTAGAAGTTTTCAAAGAAGATTTAAAACGTAAACTGGGTGATAGCAAATGAACGATGAAAAGAAGCTGTTTTTAAAGGCCCTGAAAGGGAAGTTTAACGAGGATCCCAAACAAACCCACACCGACTTTTACTGTTTCGGAGGCTGGAAACAGTCCCCTCGAAAGAGAGAATTCGATGAATATGCAAAAAAGATTGAAAAAGAAAGGGGAGACCTCCCATTTTACAATCCAGACATTGGAGTTCCCCTGGGGCAGCGTAAATTAATGGCCTACAAGGTTTCCGGTACAGACACCTATGTGGAAGGAGATGACCTCCATTTCTGTAACAACGCAGCCATACAGCAACTATTGGACGATATAAAAAGAACCATCATCGTGGGTATGGACACCGCCCACTCCGTTTTAGAGAAACGGTTAGGCGTGGAGGTTACACCGGAAACCATAAACGAGTACATGGAAACCATAAACCACGCACTTCCCGGCGGAGCCGTAGTCCAGGAACACATGGTAGAAGTCCACCCCGGACTGGTAGGGGACTGCTACGCTAAAATATTCACTGGAGATGATACACTGGCCGATGAACTGGACTCCAGGTTCCTGATTAACATCAACAAGGAATTCCCAGAAGAACAGGCCGAAATGCTGAAAAAGTACATAGGCAGCAAGACCTACCAGATCAGCAGGGTACCTTCAATGGTCGTACGGGTCTGTGACGGAGGTACAGTTTCCAGATGGTCCGCCATGCAGATCGGTATGAGTTTCATAGCCGCCTACAAACTATGTGCCGGTGAAGCAGCCATAGCCGACTTTTCATACGCAGCTAAACACGCCGACGTCATAGAGATGGGAACCATCCTCCCGGCAAGGAGAGCTAGGGGACCTAACGAGCCAGGAGGTGTGGCCTTCGGAGTGATGGCCGATATGGTGCAGACATCCCGGGTATCAAACGACCCTGCAGAGGTAACCCTGGAAGTAATCGCTGCAGCAGCCACCATCTACGACCAGATATGGCTGGGTTCTTACATGTCTGGTGGAGTAGGCTTCACACAGTACGCCACAGCGGCATACACCGATGATATCCTGGATGATTTCATATACTATGGAATGGAATACGTGGATGAAAAATATGGTATCTGCGGAACCGAGCCCAGTGCAGATGTGGTTCATGACATAGCTTCAGAGGTAACTCTCTATGGACTGGAGCAGTACGAATACCCGGCACTCCTGGAAGACCATTTTGGAGGTTCACAGCGAGCCGCCGTTGTTTCTGCTGCAGCCGGGTGTTCGGTTGCCTTCGCCACAGGAAATTCCAACGCCGGAATCAATGGATGGTACCTGAGTCAGATCTTACACAAGGAAACCCACAGCCGACTTGGTTTCTATGGCTACGACCTGCAGGACCAGTGCGGAGCATCCAACTCCCTCTCCATCAGAAGCGATGAAGGTCTCATCCACGAACTACGTGGTCCTAACTACCCCAACTATGCCATGAATGTGGGCCACCAGCCAGAATACGCCGGTATAGCCCAGGCACCACACGCAGCCAGGGGAGATGCATTCTGTGTAAACCCCCTCATAAAGGTTGCCTTTGCAGATAGTAACCTGACATTCGACTTCAAGCATCCCCGGAAGTCCATTGCAAAAGGTGCACTCAGGGAATTCCTACCTAGTGGTGAAAGGGATTTAATCAGTCCAGTTGGATAGGGATTAAGTTTAACAGGGATTGAAAAAATCCCCAATTATTTTTTTTAAATATAGGATAGAATTATTTTCCTAAAACTAGTTTTCAAAATTACCGACTGCAAGGCCAATGAAATGGTGGTTGTGACTTTTTACTCCAACCATATTATCGATAGATTTAAAATATGATGAATTGATTATATTTCTATAACAGGTTCCATGATTGGTGGATTATGAATGAATTCAATTTGATAGGATAGAAAATAAGGGGTTATGGTGAAGTTGCATGTCCGTCATTAAAAGGAGAGAAAGGGAAAAAAGGCAGAGAGAAAACGCTATAATCAACGCCGCTGAAAAGTTATTCTTCTCTAAAGGCTATGATGAAGTTTCCATGAACGACATAGCCAGGGAGGTAGAACTGAGCACAGCTACCCTGTATCTTTACTTTCAAAACAAAGAATCGCTATATTTTGCCATAGTACTTCGTGGTACAGGGATTCTAAATGAAATGATCAAGCAAGGAGTGGCTACAGCAAAAACAGGTATCGATAAAGTAGCCGCGTTTAGAAAAGCTTATTATGACTTCACCAATGAGTATCCAGATTACATTAAGATCTACAACTACTTCCAGTCAGGACGGTTTAACATAGCCAGCAGAAATAATGAACAGGAAGAACTCGATGATGAGAAAAAGAACCTGCCCATGCCCTATGCTGGTGAGTACACTCAACAAATACTCGAGCTGCGTAAGGAAAGGTTTAAAATTCTCTGTAACTCAGTAAAGGAGGGTATTGATGATGGAACCATCCAATCAGATGTTGATCCAGTGGAGATAGCAGTTTTGCTCTCAGCCATCTCCAAAAGTCTCTCCAAAATGCCACCAGATCATGAGAAATTACTGGAAAGACGGAAGATTTCCCATGATAAATATTTCACTGACATGGGGGAATTGATCAACCGCATGATCGGAAGAGGGTAGTTCGAGACTGACCCCTGTCTGTAAATATTAAAAACTAGTTTCTTTAATTCTAATCATCAGGCAGGTTGGTCCAGGGTTCTAAAATCACAGCGGGGCAGTGATGGTTTTCTGGACAGTCTCCGCAGTTTCTGGGTTTACGGTAACATCCTGCCAGGTTTAAATGATGGTAAAGAGTTTTTAAGCCATTGTTACTCATTTGTTCGGTCATCTGACTTCCACCAGGGTGATAACCAGAATAATCAACGTTTTCAAGGCCTAGTTTTTTACAATCTTCCACTAACTCTTGCATCAGGGAGCGCGTAGGGGCGGGGTGATAGTAGAGCATGAAGTGTGGCCTGAAACCCACCAAACGGTAATGGATGGATGGCTCGATCTCCTGGATAAATCTGGCTATTTTATGGATTTCTTCCTGGTTTATCCCGGGGATAACCACGGTACGGAATACCCGGATTTTTTCTGGATGTTTCCTGGCCAACCACTCGGCATTCTCCAGGACAGGCCCTGAAGGTGCTCCGGTAAGGGCCTGATGCAGTTCGGTATCGTAGGCCTTTATTTCGAAGTTGATATAGGATGAAATTCTAGAGAGCCTTTCCATGGTTTTCCTGGTGATGAATCCGTTGGTGGCCAGGCCCACATCCAGCTGGTGGGGACTCTCCGGACTTTCTATTTGGGAAATCCCTTGTTTTTCCAGTGGGGGACTTTCTTGTTTTTCCAGACCAGAAATTTCCTTGTTTAGAAGTCCCACTACCGCCTCCAGATAGGGTGTATGGATTGATGGTTCTCCACCGGTGAAACTCAACTTGTTTACGGACATATCCTGGGCATACTGGCTTTTAAATGCGTGGAGGATTTCTTCGACTAAAGCAGGGGGATCCACGTATCCCCGGTACCTCCAACCGCTTTCAGGATACTGGGAGATACGGTAGGCATTACAGTAAGTGCAGAAGAAGGAACAGCCCAGCAGGGTGATGGAGTAACTCTTTAAAACCTCTGTGAAATTGGTATAGGCCACTTCTGGCATTCCAACACGGCAAACCCCTTTTTCTCCATCTAAACGGTTTATTCCACAGTCCCAGGGGCATAGATGGCAATTTTTCAGTTCCTTCAGGTATTTAAAGTTCATGTTCTCCCATCATTGGTTAAATTTTTATAGGATTAATCTATATCTTTTAATATAAATAATAATATTCGTATTACTTTATCTCTATATTTCACCTCTTTCGTAATATTATGGGAGAACTAACATGAGCTATTACAGGGCTAAAGAACTTAAAAAACAGGATATATACCTTTATAATGTACAGGGATTCCTTTTTAACATGATCGATGATGAATTTGGCTACGGATACGTAGCTAGCTACCATCAGGACATCATAGACATGGAATCTTATTACATACTTCCAGATAAAAACAATTTCTACATGGCCATCAATCAAACCGGTAGAATAATAGGAAGTATGGGAATAAGAGCCTATGATAGGGATTTTAGAATGTTCAAAGATGTTTACAGTCCAAAAACCACAGCCAGTATTTGGAGAGTCTTTGTGGACCGGCCCTGGCGCAGGAATGGAGTAGCTTCAACACTGGTGGAATTGGGGGAATGTTTCTGCCGCAAAAAGGGATACGAGAAAATCTACCTCCACACCCAGAAAACTGTGGAGGGATCACTGGATTTCTGGCTTTCCAGGGGTTATAAAATAGTGGACGATACCGAAAATCAATTAAAAACAGTTCACATGGAGAAAAAGTTATAAAAAAGATTTTGTTTGGAAAATGGAAAGTGGAACATGGAAATCATCAAGAAATTTCTATCAGATTAATTCTCACCAGACTTCTCAATGAAAATCTCCAGTTTACCATCTATGTTAACCACGGTTTTCACCGTTAAAATAGAATCATCCACATAAAGAAAGGTATCTATTGTCTTTGCCTTTGGAAAACTCAGTAAACTTACATTTTTTATGCCTTCTATTTTTAGTTTTCTCAGCTTTTCATCAACGTTAGATGTACGGTTTTGATTCTCCATACATACCACTTCCTTTACCAAATCGTCAGCCGCCAACCATGATCAACTTACCAGTGGCCGGGTCTTTGTAGACGGTACCCATCTCCACGTATCCTTCACCTGATCCGGAAGAGGTTTGGGGTGTTTCATTTAATTCCTTACCCATCTGTACTTCAGCGGCCTTTTTCATGGCTTCCATGGTTTGCTGCTTTTCTTCTGGACTGGAATCGGCGAATACCACGCTCTGCATGTTCCAGGACACTACCAGGAAAATTAGGAATCCCACGGAAAGGACCAGCATGGCATCCACCAAGTTGGTAGATCCAGCCATTGGATCCTCTTCATTTTGCGATAACAGTCGTCGTCTTCGCCTGAGCATTATCTAAAACCTCCAGTACTGATTCTGCAAGGGTCTCTAAAGTGGATAGGTTGTCTTCGTACCACCTTCTCCTTATCTTGGATACAACATAAGCTATTCCCCCAGCTGCTAAACCAACAACGGTGGTATCGAAGGCTATTATTATGGCCTGCGCCAGAGCGTTTATATCTCCAGCTCCTAGAGCGGCTAGGCCGGGCCCCATTGGGATTAAAGTCCCCATTAAACCAAGAGTTGGACCTAACCTGGTTACGATATCTGTTTTTTCAAGACTCTTAGCTGCCTTTAACTCTTCACTTTCTATCAACTTCCTGGCTAAAGCTTCTCTGGATTTGGGGCCAATCTTTGGGGTGGAAACTATCTTTATTAGAACCTCTTTACTACTGGTTGGCAGTCCACTTTCATTCACTTTTTCAATTATCTGCTCTGGTGTGCCTGGATTTGATATATCTTCAATTAATTTCCCTGTTTTTTCAGTACCGAACCGGATCCTGCTTGAATGCTCTGAAATCAGACCTCCAAAGGTAATTATGGCGTACACCATGAAGGCCAGAAGACCCACGATCACCGGTATAAGAAGGCTCTGCGAAATAACGTGTAAGACTGAACCTAACATTTCACTTCCTGGAATTGCTACCAAAGTTATCACCGTTTTAATTTTTATTGTATAAGATTACTGGTTTTTTTATTTACATACACTCCAAGGATAATTAAGCCTACTAACCCTATTAATGCATAGATTATGGTTTCAATGGAGGGTATGGTCATAGGACTCATTTCACTGGATAATACAGTGGCTATGTTGGGGATCACGATGGCCGATGCTAAGAAGTAAAAGCCCATAAACATCATGAAGTTCCCTAGAACTAGGGGGAAGGGTTGTTTAATAAATCGAACGATGGTGTTCGAAAACAGATAAAAAACACCTATCAGTACAGACAGGGCGACAGCAGAATACTGGCCAATTACAAAGGACGAAGCCCCTATAACTGGTGACATGAGTATTATAACTGCCAGAACCGCCCCAAAACAGCATGGGCATGGTGCGATCATGGCCATACAGGTGGCCGATGCATGATTTTTCTGGTGAATCTTCCATTCTTTGACGGTGTGCCATCCGGCATAAAGAATAACCACCCCCATTATAAGGAAGATGACCGAGTTGTAATCGTACATCAACGTGTAAAGATAGTCGGTGTATTCCGCCGCAACCCGGGTGAGTATTAATATACCTAAACCATAGCCAATTGCGATTCCAGCCGCTACCTTCTTAGATAAGTTAGCAAAGCCCATGGCCATGCCTATTTTAAAGGCGAAAAAAAGTATCGCCGATAATATTCCCATTTGCCACAATATTTCCCACATAATAATCATCTTAAAGTTAATTTTTTTGATATTTAATAATTTCTATTTAATTTGTATTATTACTTTTTCTTTAATTTTAGGCTTGAAAGTAATACTAATTAGATGTTAATACTTAACAGGCCATTTCATACCATATTTTATTACCATATTCTGTCCATTTTTTTTAAAAAATAAAAAAAGGGGGGAAAATTACTTTTTTATAAGGTTCCTGATGTCGTTTCTGAAATACCCAATACCGACAAGACACATTAGAAGAATTACTCCTATTATGGCTACTACTGGCATATTGGATTGCCCTGAACTCTGGTTGCTCACTTCAGTTATTTCATGAACGTTCTGACCGTTACTGTCTGATGACTGCCCGGCCCCTGAGACTGCATTGGCTGTACTGGCTTCACCAGGTGCAGCTTGAGTGGTACTTCCCTGTGTTGATTGACTTCCCTGGTTGGGATCTGTAGTCTGTCCCGGGCTTCCTTGAACATCTATGGATATACCAGTAGCTCCTTCTAAAATATTAGCAAATTGCTGGATCTGTGCACTGCTTAAGGATGATCCCACTATCATGTAGTTGTTGAAATCCATGTTGGCACAGGTGTGGTGGCAGCAGGATACTCCGTATTTATTTACCAGGTTTATGTATTTGTCCTTCAGAGAGTTTAGAAGTGCTTCATCTGCCTTCCAGATGCCTCTTCTAGCAGCTTCAATGACCCATCCCATCATACTCTGGGTGGCGAAGGCCTGGTAATCTTCTCTCCCGGAAAACTTGGGATCCAGAAGATTTCGAGCAGCCAGGGTCCACATCGTATCACTCACACTACCGGTGGTAACATCCATGGCAAAGAGGTTCTTGTACCTTTCGGAGTATTCCATCCACCCACTGGGCGTCTCTAACAGAGCATCCCTGTAAGCAGGGTTTAAAAGCTGGGATTGTATTTCCAGTTCCATTTCCTCCTGGGTCGTCCTAGTCACCACTTTATTTTTGTTCCTGATATCCACCAGCATATCATCGGGATTACCTCCCAGACCTCGAGATGCCAGTAACATTCCACCGTACCAGTCGTAGTAGTCATCCGTATCCAGTAGTCTCCAGGTACTGTCTATATTCTGGGTTATCATGTCTGCGCTTCCCAGCAGATACTGGAAAGTATTTTTGTTTTGTTCAATGTTGACTCCGTTGGGTGTGGATTTCCATGCGTAGGATACTCTGGATGTGTAGACACTGACCAATTCAGCGGTGGTCTTCCATTTACTGGTGTTTGGTAGTAGATCTGATACTCCGGTACCTTCCAACACCATTCCTGGTAGGCCGAAGACACGGTCCAGGGAGGGGTGTTCTTTGAAGTGTTTTTTAACGTAGTTCTGTTTGGTAGTTTCACTGGGAGCTTCAGCCGCTAATTTAACTGCGTTGTTCATCAGGTTGATCCACATCTCGTTACCGGTAACTGCGGTGGTGAAGACATCTACTCTAGGCCTCTGAATGGTTTTGCCGTTGATGGTGATGGTTAAATCCTTTAATGGAATTAGAATGGATTTAGGTTTGACATCTCCATTGGTATCCCAATCTGGCATAACACCCAAGAGATACATGAATTCGGCTATGGCTATGGCGTCGGTTCGAAGTAATTCGGTACCCCACATCACCATACTCACTGTTTCCGGGAATTTACCATGTTTTAGGTAGTAGTTTGTTAAAAGTTGGTCAACCACTTTCTTGGCTGTTTCCCAGGCAGCTTTAGTGGGCATTTTTTCGGGGTTGGAAGCGTAGAAGTTCATACCGGTGGGAAGGACATCTGCATAGGAGGGGTCTGCTGCCAGTCCCGGACTAACGAACCCACCACTAAGTGCATCTAAGAGGTTCTTCCATTCCTGATTATCCCTGATCTTGGTGATGATCTCTTTACAGTACTTGAGGTCATTTAATAGGCTGGTATTTTTAACTCCTAAGCTGTTTGGGTCCTTTCCATTTGCTATCTGCCTGATGTAGGTCCTGATCCTTTTATCTATTGCTTCTATTTCATCCTCGTATTTCGGGTTCTTCTGCATATCGTAGTATCCCAGATTTATCTTGGGATATAGTACCGCTTTCATATGGTCTGTGATGCTGGTCATGGACGAGGAAATGGTGAATACCTCTTCTACCAGTTCTTCACCTGTTAAGACCTTGCCCAGGCTGTGTAAACCAAGGGGTATGATGTCGTCTTCGATTTCATGTAATTTTTCATGGATCTCTAAGAGCCATTTACTGAATGTCTGTCCTTTCTGTTGAGCGGGTAGTCCTAACTCTTTAGCTTTAGATTTGATCTGTTTTTCCAGTGCAGGTAGTATCTGGTTGTTCCCCACGTTCTTGGCGTTTTCGTACTGGTGTACCAGGTCATGGATAACAATTAAATCACCGTATAAACCTGATCTTACCATGGCCGGTGTCATGTGGTCGATTATAAGAGCACCGGCTCTGTCCTTGGCAACCATACCCTCTCCAGGATTGGAGACTATGTACGGGTTGATGTTGGGTATGTTTGCCAGTTGGAAGGGCCAGTCATCCTCCTGCAGTCCCACGTTTCTTCCAGGCAGCCATTCCAGGGTTCCATGGGTTCCCATGTGTATCATGGCGTTGGCACCATAAACATTCTCCAGCCATTTATAGAAACCAATGTACTGGTGGTGCGGGGGCAGGTAAGCATCGTGGTAATTCTCCACTTCCTCCCAGCCCCTACTGGGCTGCACTGTGATGAATACGTTACCGAACATCATGCCAGGAATAACCAGGGATCCATTGTAGGTCATAATATCTCCCACAGCAGAACCCCATTTTTTTATCACCTGCTCTTGCAGTGCTTTTGGTAGTTGATTGAACCATTTATTATATGTCGTTACATCTACCAGTTGCTTGTTAGCTTTAAGAGTTGCCAGGTTCTTCTTTACGTATTGGTTTAGAAGATTCTGTGCCCAGGTACCTTTATTAGCAAATTCTGCTACTAAAGTGTACAGTTCCTTTGCTGTGGGGATTTTCCCGGTTCCAACGTTGTAACCCTGTTCCTTTAGTTTCACCAGGAGATCATGGACACTCCCGAAAACATCCAGGTATGAGGCTTTCATCTCTGCTTTACCCGGTGGGTAACTGTAGAGAATTATGGCAATTTTTTTGTCTTTGTTGGGTAATTCTTTGAGTTTAGCCCACTTATTGGTTAAAGATACCAGTTTTTTAATTCCAGCATCTAAAGCGTGTTCTTTACCATTTTTATCGGTGTAAGATATAACGATTGGGCTTGAAACACCTTCAAAGTAGGGGAATGTCACGGCAAATGTCCATTCGTACTGAGCTCCCAGGGGATTGGTTAAACTGTCTGGGCTGAGGAGTTGAATTCCTTTGATGACCTCCAGGTTGATTCTTTCGAGTTCATCGGTGGCACCACCTGCAGAGATGTTCGCGTAGTTTAGCGACCAGGAAAACAGCGAAGTTATGGCCGACACACCCCGGGTCATTGGACCGTTTCCGTCTTTACCTAAAACCAGTTCCTCTAAAAGGGTGCTTGCTGATGGAGTATCGGCATTTTCAAACAAATTAAACACCGCCCGTCCCTGGCGTTCATACTCTCTGATGAGTTTATCGATGGTTTCCCCACCAGGAGTGTAGCTTACGATTACTATGAAGGGGCTTTTTATTGATTTATGTTTATTGTACCATGTTTCAAACTCCTTATATATGCTGTTGCGTGTTGGAATCCATTTATTGTATTCTGCTTCCCAGTTTAAGCTACCATAAGCAGTGAATCCTGGTTTTGATTCTATCCATGTTTTTAATTGCTTCTGAGTAGGAGCTGCTGGTGTGGTTTTGGTAGGATAATCCTGGTGGTACAGTCCCCAACTGGGGGCAGACATAGATGGACCTTTCCCGTTTTTAGTGGGGTTAGTAGTTGTCTCCCCTAATAAATAGTAGATATACTCCACCATGTGCTTTAGATTTGTTTGTGCGACTGTTCCAGAAGCTAATTTATAGTAAGAAGCTATGTAAGTGTTTTCCAGGGTATTTTCTGTGTCGCTGGTATCATGACCACCTAAGAGGTGCAATCCATCTCCACCATAACTATCGCTATCTGTATCACAGGGATATCCGAAGGCACTGGAAATTTTATAGTTTAAATTGGCCGGGCTTTTAAGTAGCTCATCGTACCAGGTATCCCACATACCCGAGCCAGGCATGGCCATGTTGATGTAGGCGAAGTTCACGTACTTCATGATCCAGTCTTCAGGGTTAGGGGCACCTGTAGAGCTTTGATAGATATTTACATAGATGAGTCTCCGGTTGTTCAGGTTCCGTACTTCCACACCCATCGCTCCATCCGAGCCCAGTATGGCGATATCCGGCAGGAAAGTGTGATTTAAGACCGCCGTTGGTACGGGTGATCCGGTGGGTGTTACGCTTGTTGTGAATTTCTTGTAGGTGGAATAGCTGATTTCAACCCGGAACTTGGTGAGCGCTGATATGAAGCTGATATCATATTTTCCCTGGGAATTGGTGGTTCCAGTGGCAATGGTCGAACCATTAGCCGGGTTTTTTATGGTAATTTTAGCACCTTTAACAGGAATGGCTTTGTTAAGGTTGGTGTAGGTTCCGGAACTTGCGTTGTAGATTTCTTTCACTGTTCCTTGTATACGGGGATCAGAATCATCCTGAGCTGCACCTGAGCTGCCATTTGAATCTTTCATCTGCAGGGTGCCTGTATTGGCGTCTCCCTGTGGATCTGCTGCTGTCACTGTTCCGCACAGTATCAGTGCGAAGATAAAGGTTGTAACTAGTAAAATCGTTTGTTTTCTCATTTTTTCACCTCCTTATAATTTTTGTATTTCAATAATACTTGAATAAAAATAAAGTAAAGTAGATATTATATTTTTCTATTTTAATTGGGAATAATTAAAGCAAAATTAAATTTGATGGCATGAAAAGATTAAAGCGTAGCCATCTTATAAAAACACATATTAAGAACGGTTTTTTTTTAAAAAAATAAAAAAAAGGAAGGTAAATTATTTTTTCAAGAAGTCCATTATACTGGTTCTGAAATACCCAACACCCACGAGACACATTAAGAGGATTACTCCTATTATGGCTACAAGCGGCGTATTAGACTGACTAGAATTCTGTTGAGATACTTCGGATATTTCATGTGCGTTTTGGCTGTTACTGTCTGATGCTTGTCCTGCTTCTGTAGATGCCGCCTGGACTGTACTGGCTTCACCTGGTGAAGTTGTTCCCTGGTCAGGATTCGTATTTTGTTCTCTGTCTTCAGGGTTTTCTTCACTGGGCGGAACTGATCCCTGATCAGGATTATCATTTTGCTCTCCGGTGTCACCAGGTACCTCAATGGTTTTACCAGTAATTCCTTCAAAGGCATCTGCAAATTGTTGAAGTTGTGCCTTGCTTAAGGAAGATCCCATCACCATGAACTCACTCAAGTCTATGTTAGAACAGGTATGATGACAACAGGTTACCCCATACTTTATCACGCTCTCAATGTATTCATTGGCGAGTTGTGTTTTCACACTTTCTGATGGATTCCAGTATCCTTTCCGCATTGCTTCAACCATTCTTGCAATCATTGACTGTTTTGCATATGGGTTGTTGGTATCAAAGAACTCTTTAATTCCTAGGTCGTATTTGTCATTGACATAAATGTCCATAACTTCATCCCACATCCATTCAGGAACTGAATCAGGGTTCGTAACTGTCCAACCCCATAGATTTTCCACACCAGAGTTCATTATGGTTGCACCGTAATAACCCTGCTCCATCATGCCTTTTATCCATGTAGGATTGGCATTACGGGTTCTAAATTCCGTGCTTAAAAATTGATCTAAAGATTCAACTTGAGCATTGTTAGAATCCCTCAGGTTGTTCAGGTAAACTACTGGATTCTTTCCAGATGCAGTTCTCACAGCCAGCATTAAACCTCCTAGATCTGAGAAATAACCGTCACCATAGAGCAGTCCGTAATTATTTGAACTTATACTATGAGTTACCATATCAACGCCGGCAAGGTTTCTCGTGAAGATTTCCTGGAATTCTGATCCCCATGTAGTTTGGCTGTATGCGTATCCCCATCCATTTATAAACATGTTTCCGATGTCGCTTTCATCGTCCCACTGGTTACTTTGATCGATTGATGTTGAAATACTGGGTCCATAACCTCCAGGAGCAGCAGAAAATATTCTGGTCATTGAAAGTTCTTCTGCAGTAGTACTATCGTATCCCTGTGATATTAGCCAGTCATAAATAGCCTGGCTGTTTTCTTTAACATAATTGGGATATGCTGTGTCGTTTGCCTGAGCTGCCATTCGAATAGCTTGATCCAGTAAAGACATCTGGATTGGGAATGTATCCCTGTATATTCCTGATGCAATAATTAAAACATCAATTCTAGGTCTTCCCAGTTCTTCAGATGATATTAAGGATAGTTTGGTAGGCCGATTGTAACTGTCGTATTCAACCTTTACCCCAAGTAGTCTCAGGATTTCAGATTCCATAACACCCATGTGTTTCATGGTTTCAGTGGCCCAGAGGAAAACAGAAACTTTTCGAGGATACTCCCCAGTTTCTTTTAGATATTTTTGAACCAGGTCTTCTGCCATTTGCACACCAAGATCACGGGATGTTTTAATGGGAATTTCCCTGGGATCAAAGGAATACAGGTTTCTTCCAGATGGAAGAGCGTCTGGTTTTCTTATTGGATCTCCACCAGGTCCGGGAAGAACATATTTACCTTCAAGGGCATTTAACAAACTTGTTATTTCCTGATCACAACTTTGGACATTTTTAGCATGTACCAATGCCAGATTGAGGAAATTTGTCAGCTTAGCATCTGTTTTTCCTAAAACCGATTTTTGAGCCTGTTCAGCTGTTTTTCCATTGAGTATAACCATTGACAACAGCTTACTTGTTTGATTTTCGGTTATGGACTTATCCTTCAGATATTGCTTAAACTCAACTCCAAGCATAGAATTTACCATTGAAATCAAATAGGTACCATTTATACTTTCTCCAAGGGTATGGAGACCATAAGGCATATATTCATTTTTCAAACGGGTGAGATAGTCCCTAAGAGTTATTTTAAACTTATCAAAAGCTGCTACTGTAGTCACTTTGCTTAGATCAACACCTAAATCTTTACCAAGATTCAGTGTTTTACAATCGTCTAGGATCTTCTTTCTCTGGTTTTTCTTCACTGTTTCATCTGCGGCCTGGTCATATAACGTTAGTTCATTTTCTAAATTTGCTAAATCGCCATATAATCCTGCTGCAATAATCGCAGGAGTAGAATAACCAATGATTAAGGCATTTGATCGTCTTTTAGCCTGAACTGCACCTGCAGCACCATCAATGGTGTACAAATATATATGAGGCATGTCCTGAATCAGGATTGCGGGCCAGTCAGTTTTCACAGAAAGTCCATTTTGTTTTCCAGGAAGATACTCGAAGCTACCGTAGGTTCCAAAGTGTATCAGTGCGTCAGCATCATAGACCTTGTTCATCCACATGTAGAAAGCTATGTACTGGTGGGTTGGTGGCACGGTGTTGTCTGTAAATAATGCAGTTGCATTCTGGTCTTTTCCTCTCATAGGTTGCGGTGCTAGAAGTATGTTACCATATTTAATATAGGGAATAACGATGTATTTCACACCGTTCTTTTTATAGACCATAATATCGCCAGGTGGCTCTCCCCACATATCTATAACCGCTTCACGATTTGCCTGAGGTAACTGGTTGAACCACTGCATATACTGACTTAAAGGAATTAATCCTACTTTCCCGGTATTTACCATGGTTTCTAACTCGCCAGGAGCCCATACTCCAATATTCCTTCCGTAAAGCTGCATCTGGTTACGTAGTTGGTCAACTGTAGGAATTGGTCCCGTTTTGTAACCGCTCTTTTTGAGTGCCTTTAAAAAGTTCACCAAACTTTCATAGGTGTTTAAACCACCTTCATTCATCACACCTACACTATCCTTACCAGAAGTATGGTGGTAATAGATAATTGCCAGGTTTTTTGTACTGTTGCTTTCACGTCTGAGATTAATCCATGCTTTAGTCCTGCTAACTAACCAGTCGACCTGTTCAGGTATGGGAACTGTAACATAAATCTCACTATCTGGAAGTTTTACCTCTCCTGCGATTACTATAAATTCAGTAGTTCCATCCAGTTCTGGTAGGGCAATTCTGCTCCCAAGCAAGCTAGTTGGAATTCCGTCTGTGCTGTTCATCCACATTTCGGGACTGATTTGGTACATGCCGATAACAGCATTTATGACTGGCACATTCAAAGCATTCAGGTATTCAACACCATTTTCTAATGGTTGGAAACGGGAACTCTTTGTTGAAATTAAAAGGTCAATTGGTAGGTTAGTCTTTAATGTGGTGGTATTCATTATAATAGATAAAGAATCAGCCAGCATACCGAATTCACCTACACAATTAAAACCTTGTGCTTCCAGTTTGTGTATTAGGGAATCAACCCATGCCGTTGAGCCTTTTGTATAAGTATCACGATGGAAAATAATTCCTACTGTTGGTTTATTCGCGTTGTACTTGTAATGTGTGCCATTAGACTTATACCACTGTAAATAATCTGTAACACTGGCAAAAGGAACTCCCGAATCTGGATGGTATATTCCAGTTACCGGTACAGTTAATGGTGGTTGAACTGTCTCATTTAATCCAAAAAATTTGATCATTATGTATTGTAATAGTCTTTTTTCATTTTCCAACCCTCCATTATCAAAATACTGCATAATGTAAGGATGTTTGGAAAGATCAACTGTACTCAATTTCTTAGAAGTATTGGTTAGTGGCGATAATACAATAATCGTCGCATTATTCTTTTTGGCATCATTTACAGCACTTTCAACTACTGGAACATATGATTCCTGGTACAAATCAAGTATAACTAAATTTTGCTTTTTGAAATTAAGTTTTGATGGTAACTTGGTGGTTAGATAGGTGGTATAATTTACGTTAGGATATTCTTTGACCGATTCTGCCATTAATTGCTGATGGGTACCACCAGAGTAAATTGTGGTATAATTTATTTTAATATCCTCTTTATCTTTCACCACCTTTCCAGTATTTCCAGCTGATACTGCCCCACACAAGAGCAGTGCGAAAACAATTGTCGTTAATAGTAAAATCACTTGTTTTCTAATCTTTTTCACCTCCATTAATTTTTCCGTATACTATATCAAGTATACTTGAATAAAAATAAAGTAAAATAGATTATAAATTTTTCCATTTTAATTTAAAAAAATTCAAATATACTTAAATGATATAAGTCCATAAAAAACATCAGGAATAAAAAAATGTTGGTATTTAAAACGAAGGGGGAGATTACTCAGTTCCGGATATTGGCTGAGATAGCTGAGCGGAAATCTCATATCCATCAGAAGGATATCGCAGAAAAGTTGGAAATCACAGTTCAGGCTGTCTCGGAAAACATTAAAAGTTTGCTGGACGAGGGATTGGTAGAGACAAGTGGGCATGGTGACTATCGGATTACCATGAAAGGAATTGATAAGGTAAAAAATGATGTTATGAACCTTAAAAATTATACTGATGAAGTTTTGGAAATTATGAATACTTACAAATCTGTATGGCCTGCTATAGCACAGGAAAACCTAAAAAAAGGAGATGAGGTAGGGTTGCAAATGGATGAGGGAATTCTTTACGCCACAACCCGTAAAACATCAGCCTATGCAGAAGTTCTAAACACAGTTCGAAAGGGTGAAGATGTAGCATTAACCAGATTAAGGGGTATAATAGAATTAGAACCAGGAAATGTAGTGATAATTAAACTCCCCACCATGGAACAGGGAGGATCACGGGCTTGTGACCTAGACCACATTAGAAGAATATGCAAAGAGAAGGATTACAATAAGGTTGGTATAATGGGAACCGTTTCCCGGGCAGTTGTTAAGAAGTTAGGAATTAAAAGTGACTTTGAATTTGCAACACCTCAAGTTACGGTAGAGGCAGCGAAAATGGGCCTTAATGTACTGGTATTCACTGTAGGTAAAATGGCAGGCACCATAACTCGTAGACTGGATAATGAAGAGATTAAATACGTCGTTGAAGATGTCAGAAAACAATAATAACAAAAATTCTAATTCAAAAATTTCCAAAATTTAAATCTGTTCTATTGGATTAATGCCTAGTTCAATAAAAAAAATAAAAAGAGGGGAAATTATTTTCTTATGCGGCTTATGATGTCGTTTCTGAAATATCCTACACCAACGAGGCATAATAAGAGGATTACTCCTATTATAGCTACGAGTGGTGTATTGGATTGGCTAGAATTCTGTTGAGATACTTCGGATATTTCATGTGTGTTTTGGCTGTTACTGTCTGATCCTTGTCCTGCTTCTGTAGATGCCGCCTGGACTGTACTGGCTTCACCTGGTGAAGTTGTTCCCTGGTCAGGATTCGTATTTTGTTCTCTATCTTCTCCCCCTGGTACATCTGTACCTGGTGTAACTGTACCGGGGTTAGGTTCTGGTTGTTCTCCAGGGGTTCCTGGAATCTCTAAGGTTTTGCCAGTAGCTCCTTCATAGGCATCTGCATATTGCTGAAGTTGTTCCCTGCTTAAAGAAGATCCCATCACCAAAAACTGATTGAAATCAATATTGGCACAGGTATGGTGACAGCAGGTAACTCCGTATTTAATGGTTGCTTCGATGTACTGGTCAATTATTTTAGTTAAGGTAGCAGCGTCAGGATTCCACATACCTCTCCTTACAGCCTCTAACGCCCAAGCAGCTGTAGATGCATATGCATAAGGATTAGCCTGCATGAATTGGCTGCTTACTTTAGGGTCGAGTATGTATGTTTCTGCTATTGATTGCCAGGTCCAGTCGCTGACTGCATTAGGAGTCACAGCATTCCAGGCGAACAGGTGTCCTATTTCATGTGAGATTTCATTTGCACCGGAAAAACCTTCTTTTAACATACCTTCACTCCATTTGGGATTCAGGATTCGTGTTCGGATTTCATTGGACATGAACTGGTTAAGAGTTTCAATCTTAGGATTTCCGCGGGTGTTTGCTATATAAACACTCATATCCTTGTTTGAAAGACTTTTTGCAGCCATGCTGAGTCCCCCAAGGAACTGGAAGACATCATCGTTGTCTAAAAGTCCATAGTTGTTGTCTCTAACCATTATAGTAGCTTCTATGTTACTTAACTGGTTTTTAAAGGCTTCAAGTCCACTGATACCATAGATACCACTTCCATAGATGTAGGACATTCTGGATAAGTAAGTGTCCACCAGATCAGACTGGTCGTCCCAGCCAGTTGTTGATGGAACCAGTTGTCCAACTCCAGTTCCGTATGCTTCTGGTGGTGGTCCGAATATTCGTGCACCAGCAAGTGTTTCTGCATCTGTAGAATTCATTCCGTTTTGTGTATATTTATTGAGGTCTTTTTGGTAGTGTTTCTTGATGTAATTATCGCTTGTATTCTCTGATAGACCTGCAACCTGACGGAAAGCCTGATCTAGAAGGTCTATTGTGTAAGAGAATGTGTCTCTGAAAAGACCACTTATGGTTACCAGTACATCTACACGTGGACGTCCAAGATCGGCTAATGAGGTTACTTTAACCCCTACAAAACGACCGTTTTTCAATTCGGGTTCTAAACCTAAATATCTTAAGATCATGGCTATGGTCTGTCCGTTGGTACGCATGGTTTCTGTTGACCAGAGTACCACTCCAACAGTTTCAGGGTAGTGTCCATTTTTCTTATAGAATGCTTCAAGCATATCATCGGCCATTTTCTTTCCAATTTCCCATGCAGCTGCATCTGGAACAGAACGAGGGTCAAAGGAATAGAAATTTGAACCAGTAGGTAAAACATCCTCTCCTTTACGAATAGGATCACCACCTAAAGATGGTGATATAAATTCTCCTCGAAGTGCTGCCAGTAAATTTGCAATTTCATAGTTTTGGGAGAGTAAATTCCGTATATATTCCCTATATGCGGTGTTATCCCTATTTTTAGGATCGAAGCTGACGATTGATTCTACCATCTGATCCAGTGCATCTCCACTTAGAGCAATTCCAAAGGTATGAAGTCCATAGGGTATCAGTGTAGAGGCCATATCCTCTAGTCCATGTTCAACAGCATGCATAATGTCATCGAATGGTTGTGTCTTCAGATTAAGATTCAGATCATCATCCAGGTGCAGTTTAGCCACCAAGTCCAGAATTTCCCTTTTTAGAATTTCCTTTCTTTGAGAGTCCTGAGTGTTGTCGTAACTGTTTATCAGATCCTGTAAAGTTGCTAGATCTCCATAAAGTCCGGAAGCAACTATTGGGGCTGTAAGATGGTCTATGATAACTGCATACCCTCTTCTTTTAGCCTGAGTTCCTTCTCCAGTGTTGTCTATGATATAGGGATAGATGTGTGGCATGTTTCCAATTAAAATGTCTGGCCAGTCATCTTCACCCAGTCCTACAGTTCTTCCTGGAAGCCATTCCAGGGTTCCGTGTGTTCCAAGATGTATTACAGCGTTGGCCTTCATTTTGTTCTGTAACCACATGTAGAATGCTATGTACTGGTGTGTTGGTGGTAGTGTCGCTGAATGTGCAATTTGAGTAGGATCTTCTCCCCATCCACGCATAGGTTGAGCTCCAAGGAATATATTACCTAACATAATTCCTGGAATAACAATTTTACCCTGGTAAACCATTACGTTACCTGGTGCAGGACCCCATTTGGCGATAACTTTCTGTTGAAGTTCTTTTGGTAATGTGTTGAACCATTTCATGTACTCATTTAGTGGTATTGTTATAGCTCCTGCGTCTATAACCTTTTTAAGCTCTCCAGGAGCCCATGATCCCACGTTGTTTCCGACGGTTAGAAGCAGACTGACTATTTTATCTACTGAATAATTACCAGGTACATTGTACCCATCCTTCTTCAGTGCTTTGAGTATTTCAGATATGCTCTCTGGAACGTTGAGATAAGATGCACCAACTCCATCTTTCCCACCCTGGAGATTGTAATAGATTAGTGCTATTTTTTTCTCCTTATTTGGGAGGGTCTGGAGTTTTGTCCAGTTTAAAACTCTACTGGTCACTCTCTCTATTCTTTCTGGAAGTGGAGTATATCGTTGAATACTGATCCCGGTGTAAGGGTCTGTTTCTGCAGATACAACTCCTCCCAGCATAATTGGTTCTATTCTTCCTTCCATTTCTGGGAAGGCTACCTGCCAGTAAATTTCACTGGAAACCCCTGCTGAGTTCTGCTCCCAATCATCCAGATCTGAAGCATAAATTGGGGCAAATACAGGAACATTTAACTTTTTAAGTGCTTCTATACTTTGGTTTAAAAATGTGGCGTCGCTGCTACTATAGACCATTGTATAACCGACACATGCTACCAGTGCGCTGATTCTGGTGTTGTTACCGTTCATAAAGAAGTTGTTGATGGCGTTTACTCGGCCAGGGTTTCCATTGGTTATGGCGAGAATTGCGTTGAGGCCCTTTTTTTCTAGGCTTCTAAGAATTTCTTCCAGCATGGCACCGTTTCCATTCAGGAACATGGTGTTGTAACCGATTATGCCTACCCATGGAGTATTGGCTTTGTAGTGTCCACTTTGAATGTACCAGTTTTTGTAATCGTTCCAATTGGAAAACATGGGTACACTTGAATCAGGGTGGTATATGAACTCTGTTGGATAGATAACTACACTTAAATCCTTAGATGCATTAACAGCCATTCCTACATTTTTAAGTACTCTCAATTGAAAACGGGCTATATTATCTTCACCAGAGTTTTCCCAGTACCCTTTAAGTTCGTTGTCGTTGGAATCTATGTTTGGGTCATTTAGAAATGTCACTCCACATCTAATAGCAAATATTTTGGCACTATTACCTGTTATAAGTTCTTTTAACTTTGCCACAGTGTTTGGTTCGCTTATCATCTGAATTACAATAACATCTGCCTTTGCTGCTAGCTGTTTTACCTTATTTTCTATATTAGTGTCTCCTGAAGTTATTTCTGTATTAGTAAAATGTCCTAAATTGAAGTAATAACCTTCATCTCTGAGATTCTGGTTGGAATTAACAAATGTTGGGGAAAAATTTGGAGATCCACTTAGAATCAATAAATTGTAAGCCCTTAAAGATACATTTGCCTTTCCGTAGAGTACTGGATCATTGGGATTTATTTTAGAAACTAATACGTTCACTGTCTTAGGTACATGCCCTAGGGCACCTATAGTCAGGTTGAAATTTGTTTTGGAACTGTTAAAATTGATTTTGTACTGTTTATCCTTGATTTTGACAATGGTAAATTGATTAATAACGTTTCCATCATTATCTTTTATTTTTATCGCTGGTAGTTTGTTCCCTGAAAGTGCTTCTGGATGTTCTAGGGAAACATTTAGTGTGATTTCAGGATCAATTGATTGGTTTGTCTTTTCCAGCGGATCTGCTGCTGTCACTGCTCCACATAGTATCAGTGCGAAAATTAAGGTCGTAACTAGTAAAATCGCTTGTTTTTTCATCTTTTTCACCTCCTTTTATATCTAAGTATTTCAAAAATACTTGAATAAAAATAAAGTAAAGTTGATAATAAATTTTTCCATTTTAGTTTAGAATAAGCATAGTAAAGTTTAAAAACAGGTTGATATCATGAAAAATACCAGACAAGCCATAAACTAAGTTTTGAGTCAATAAAAAAGGGCATATCAAGGGTGGAATTTTTAAAAAAATAAAAAGAGGGGAAATTATTTTCTTATGCGGCTTATGATGTCGTTTCTGAAATATCCTACACCAACGAGGCATAATAAGAGGATTACTCCTATTATAGCTATCAGCGGCGTATTGGATTGGCTAGAATTCTGTTGAGATACTTCGGATATTTCATGTGTGTTTTGGCTGTTACTGTCTGATGCTTGTCCTGCTTCTGTAGATGCTGCCTGGACTGTACTGGCTTCACCTGGTGAGGTTGTTCCCTGGTCAGGATTTGTACTTTGTCCGTTGTCTTCTGTGTTTTCTTCACTAGGTGGAATAGTTCCCTGGTCAGGATTGTTATTTTGTCCTGGATTTCCTGGAATCTTTATGGTTTGACCGGTAGCTCCTTCAAAGGCATCTGCAAACTGCTGAAGTTGTGCCCTGCTTAAAGAAGATCCCATCACCATGAACTCACTTAAATCCAGGTTGGCGCAGGTATGATGGCAACAGGTTACCCCATACTTTATCACACTTTCGATGTATTCATTGGCGAGTGCTGTTTTCACTGCTGTTGATGGATTCCAGTTGCCTTTTCGGATTGCTTCACTCATTCTAGCAAGTATAGCCTGTTTTGCGTAAGGGCTGTTGGTGTTGAAATACTCTTTTAAGCCGAGATTGTTCTTGTCCAGAATATATGTTTCATATATCTGGTTCCAGGTGTTTTCTGTGATTAAATCGGGTACTTCAATGTCCCAATCCCATATTGTTTCTACAAATTCTTCCATGTTCTTTGCACCGGCGTAACCATGTTCCATCATCCCTTCAATCCATTTAGGGTTCAGATATCGGGTTCTGAGCTCTCTGTTCAAGGCGTGGTTCAATGTTTCTACACTGGGTTTACTTTGGTCCCTGAGGTTGTTTATATACAGATCAGGTGTTACTCCAGAAATACTCCTAACTGCTAGGGCAAGACCTCCAAGATAACTATCAACTCCCTGATCAAGTACACCGACAACAGTGGAGCTGGTACTGAATATTGCCACATCAACCCCATCGAGGTTTTTCCTGAACAGATCTGCCGCCTTTACATTCCAGAAGTTTGCTCCATAGATATAACTGGTTCCATCTATGTACACGTTTGCAAGGTCATCTTCATCGTCCCATTCGCTGCTTAAACCTACAACATCGCTGAGGCCTGATCCAAATCTGCCAACTTCGTGAGAGAAGATTCGGGCAGTGGAGAGGTCTTTTGCTTCAGTTGCATTGTATCCATTTTCTATTAACCATTGATAAAGTGCGTCACTGTGTTCCTTGACATAGTTTGGATATTCAATATCGTTAGCACTGGCTGCCAATTTCACAGCCTTCTCCAACAGTTCGAATTTATAGCCGAACATGTCTCTGTAAGATCCACTGGTAGTTATTATCACGTCAATTCGTGGTCGGCCTAATTCACTGGAGGGAATTAGCTCAACATCAGACCATCTGTTGTTTTTATCCCATACCGGTCGTACACCTAAAAGATACAGTATTTCTGCTTCCATCACACCCTGGTGTCTACATGTTTCTGATTTCCAGAGCACCATTGCTATCTTATCCGGGTAAGTGTTGTTGTGGTTTTCTTTGTATTCCTGTAGTTGCTGTTCAACCAGTTCTACTGCAATGTCCCATGCTTCCTTTGTAGGCATAAGTCGTCCATCAAAGCTGTAGAGATTTTTACCTGTTGGTAAAAGTTCTGGACGACCAACCAGATCACCGAATATACTGGGTTGTATGTACTGTCCATTCAGTGCATTAAGTAATTCTGAGATCTCCATTCGGGCACTTTCGTTTATCAAATCCCTGTAATCAATGGCAAGTTCCAGGTATGCTGTGATTTTAGGTGATACCTGTTTTAATACTTTGTTTTGTGCCTCTTCCGGGTTCAGACCATTGAGCAGGACTTCTGTCAGTAACTTTGTGGTTATCCCTTGCTTTGAGGTTATGGTCGACACATCTTCCTGGAAAGAATCGCCAAACATGGATTCCACCATTGCCACCAGGCTTTCATTGGTAGGGGCCTGGCCCAGTATGTGCAAACCATACGGTATGTAACTGACTTTAATTTCATTGAGATATTCATCCAGTTCCTGAATGAAATTTTTGAAGGCTGTGGTATCGTTGAGTGTTGAAAGATCAACATTAAGGTCTTGATCAAGGCCTAATCTCTTACATTCGCTAATTATGGTCTGTTTGTACTCTTCTTTCAGTGCATCTTCTTCCTGAACCTGATTGTTCAGGGTGATTTTTTGTTGTAATGCGTATAAATCTCCATACAGGTCCGATGGAACCATGGTTGGGGGTAAGTGGCTTACAATAACAAAACCACCCCTTCTTTTGTGTGTTTCGGGATTGAAATAGAGAGGGAATGGTCGCAGGTTTATCATGTCATCCAGTAGTATACCGTTCCAATCATCTTTACCCAGACCCACCTGTTTACCGGCTATTCCAGGGAAAGGAGACCACATCTGCACAAAGGCATCAGCACCGAATATCTTATTCATGGCCAGATAGAAGGCTATGTACTGGTGGTGTGGTGGTATTTCACCCTGATCTGTGGAGAAAGTGCCGTTTTCTTCATATAGTTCCCATGCAAAACCTGGTCTGATTGGGTAGGGTGTTATGATCACATTTCCCAGTCGGATGACCGGGATTACAATGTATCTTTTCCCGTTACTGTCCTCCCAGACCATTAAATCTCCAGGTGGTTCTCCCCAGTATTTTATCACTTCTTCCTGTCTCTGTAGGGGAAGTTCTTTGAACCAGGATAGATATGTTTTTTCTGGTACCAGTATAGGGTTTCCAGTCTTCACCAGTTTATCCAGTTCGCCTGGTGCCCAGGGGCCAACGTTCCTACCAAAATTAACCATTAATTCAGTTAAGGTTTCTAAATCGGGTATTGATCCACCCAGGTTGTATCCTTGTTTTTGCATCTCCTTTAACAGGTTTATTATGCTTGCGGGTACATCCAGATAGTATTCCATTTCTGTCCCCATGTTTGCCTTTCCACCGCCATCATTGTAGTAGGTGATAACCACCTTTTTTTCAGAATTATTCATATGGCGTAATTTTGCCCAAGCAATGGCTCTATCAGTGATATAATCGATCTGGGAGTCGATGGGTTCGTAATGGTATGTACCTGTTGTTGTATCATCTATTATCCTTGCATAAACAACTGTTGGTTCGATGAGACCATAAATTTCTGACAAACCAATGTAAGGTACCTGATGAGGGGACACACCTTCTTTACCGTTTTCCCATTCCTCTGGAGATTCATAATAGAGTCCTACCCCATATAGTATGGGAACATCCAGGAACTTGAAATTCTCTGCTTCATTCTGGACATTGTACATTATGGAGATTATAACATCCACCAGAGGTTTACCCTCTTTAGTGAAAAACTCATCAACATCCCACTGGCTCGACCCATAAACAGGTATTACGTTGCAGCCCTTCTCTTCCAGAGTTTTAATTATGTGATCTGTTGCTTTGGTGTTGTTGCTGGTTATATGGCTCATGGAAGTGATGATTCCCACGGTAGTTTTTGTTGGATCGTAGGTATGGTTGGCATCTGAATTTTTATACCATTCCAGGTAATCTTTCGTATTTTTAAATATTATTGGTGCATCTGGATGGTATATGCCTATAGTGGGTATGGTTTCTGGTGGTTCAACCGTTGCGTTTAACCCGCAAAACTTGTTTCCCAGATATAATAGGAGATTTCGTAGGTTTTTTTCAGTTCCATAACTCCAATACTTTGTAATCTCAGGATACTCATTTAAATCAACGTTACCAGGACTTAAATTAACTGGATTAATAACTATCACATTGGTATACTGTTTTGCATCATCTAACTTTGATTTTAGGCCCGGTGCTCCTGAATTCCAACCACATGCAAAAACCACATCATAATTTCTGAGATTTATGTTTGCAGGTATCTTCTCTTCATCAGTTATGGTTGGATCAGTTGTAGTGGTACCGGCATATACACTGACATTCAGTGATTCATTGAGTTTTTTTCCTTCTTCTTTAAATGTCTGGTGATAGTAAGAGGACTGGCTAATGACGTTTAAGATCACAATTTTTGGGGTCTCCACTGTAGTTTCATTCACTGGATCTGCTGCAGAAATCGTTCCACATAGTAAGAATACACAAATGAGAGTCGCTGTTAATAAAATCACTTGTTTTCTCATCTTTTTCACCTCCTTTCTTTTTTAAGCGTGTTTGAAAACTAATTCAAATCGCTGAAAAAGAATATCGTTGATTCCTCATTTAACTTTTTCCATTTTAATTGATAAAAATTAAAGTAAAATTTAAATAGTGGAAAATGTCCATGAAAGTTTGACAATATAAGATTAAGAGGATAGAGTTGACTTATGAAACTCACAATAATTCATCCAGCAGTTTACGTGATTTATTACTTACTCCTGGTGATACTGGCCTTTCTTTACAATGATCCTTACTACATGATCTCCTTTTTAATCTGCGTATCAGCTTTAATCATGTTACAGGGTATAAGCCGTGAATTTAAGAATGTGATCCAGTTTTTCATTCCCATGTCCTTACTTATCATCATTTTAAACCCGTTAGTGGCTCAGGTGGGGACCACCAGGATATATGTCCTGGGAAGTTACTTCATCACATTGGAGGCTCTGGTATATGGAATTTTGATGAGTCTGTCGCTCTTAATCATATTGCTACTCTTTGCTTCCTATAACCGGGCGGTTTCTTATCAGGAGATGCTGTACCTTTTTTCCAAGAGATTCCCCCATATTTCCATGATAATCGTCATGGCCCTACGATTCATACCCTTGTTGAGTTACAGGTTAACCGAGGTAAACAAAATTTCCCGGTTCAATCAGGAAAACCAGGGAAATCAAAAAACCGAATCCAGAGTAGATAAGATAAAGAAAACAGCCCAGATGTTGGCGGTTGTTGTGTCTTGGTCCCTAGAGGAGTCCATGCTCACAGCCAAATCCATGAAGGCCAGGGGATATGGTATTATGAAGAGGACCAGCTACCTGTCCTACAAGTTAAGGAAAATAGATTATCTATTTATTCTGGTCATCTCAGCCACCACCCTGATCTGTACTATGGGTCTGGCCAATGGTTTCGGAAGAATAGAAATTTATCCCACACTCCACTTTTCTGTTCATGAAAGCATGTTTAACCCCTACTATTTTTCATTTCTATTCTTACTGTTACCCCTGATTTACCTGGAATTTAAGGAGAGATTGATATGGCATTAATTGAATTTGAAAATTTCAGTTTCAGATATCCAAAACAGAAAAATGCGCTTTCTAATATAAATCTGAATGTATCTCCTGGGGAATTCGTCCTACTATGCGGTCCTTCTGGATCAGGAAAAACCACCCTGCTTGCTAACATAAAAAATGAGATAAAACCAGTCGGTGATTCTGAAGGCACCATCTACTACGATGGAGTGGATATAAGAAACCTAGAAGAGGAAAGATCAGCCTCTGAAATAGGATTCCTGTTCCAGAACCCGGAAGACCAGTTCGTATCCGATAACGTCTTACAGGAGATAGCTTTCTCCCTGGAAAACATGGGCCTCTCCACGGGGGAGATCCGTAACCGGGTGGCGGAGATGGCTGCCTTCTTTGGTCTGGATAAACACCTGTACCGGAACGTCAGCGAACTATCTGGTGGGCAAAAACAGCTGGTTAATCTATGCTCTTTACTGGTGTTGAAGCCTAAGTTACTTCTCTTAGATGAACCAACCTCACAACTGGACCCCATAGCTGCTTATGACTTCCTGTCCATACTGCGCAGATTGAACGAGGAGTTCTCCATCACCATAATGGCTACCGAACATAAAATCGATAACCTGTTTCCATTTATAGATAAAGCTGTTTTCCTAGAGGATGGATTTATCAAATACAGGGATGAACCCCGAAGAATATGTTCAGAGGCTTGGAAGAATAATATATTCAGGAATTACCTGCCATCGGTAACCAGGATACACTTCTTACTCCAATCCAAATATCAATCCCCCAACAAAGTGGAAATTCCCCTGAACATACGTGAAGGCCGTCGTTATTTGAGTCTATTGGATAATCAACTGAACGGAATTCCTCGAGCACAGTTAAATGGGGGACTAAAGTTAAATGAGGATTTAAACAGTCAGAATTCTCTAGATAAACATTCTAAAGTATTAATGGAATGTAAAGATGTCTGGTTTGGCTACGTAAAGGAACACATAGTCTTGAAGGGAATCTTTCTCCAGGTAAAGCAGGGAGAATTTCTGAGCATGCTGGGAGGAAACGGAACAGGTAAAACCACACTGCTGCAGATTCTATCCGGTCTACTTAAACCCCAGAAAGGTAAGGTTATCCATGGGAAGAATCTGACCCTGGGTTACGTTCACCAGAACCCCCTGATCCATTTCCGCCAGAAAACAGTGGAAGAAGAACTGATGGAGTTATCTGCAGAATTTGGGGAAGACGAATCCAGGTCTACTGGATTTCTGGGATTTTTATCGGAACCTTCCAGTTCTAAACCAGATGATTCTTCCAGTGATGGGAGTGTATCTGAGCAGGAAAGGGAAGAACTCATAGATTTATTCGGTCTTTCCGAACTGCTGGGTAAGCATCCCTATGATTGCAGTGGAGGGGAACAGCAGAAAATTGCCATTGCCAAGGCCCTGTTGACCAACCCTGATATTTTATTTTTGGATGAGCCTACTAAGGGGATTGATCCCGTGTCCAAGCTTCAACTGGCTGATAAACTTAAAAAATTACAGGAGAATGGTTTGACCATAGTGATGACCACCCATGACATCGAATTTGCAGCGCAATACACCGAAAGATGTGTTTTATTATTCGATGGGGGGTTACAGGTTGATGATACCCCTAAATCGGTTTTTTCCAACAACAACTTCTACACCACATTCGTTAACCGTATGGTGAAGGATTATTTGCCGGATTGTATAACTCTGGAGGGTGTGAAGGAGCAGTGGATGATTAAAGAAATCAAATTTTGTATTTGACATTATATCGACAAAGAGGTGAATAGAAATGGATTATTTAACTTTAGGCAGTTGGATAGTGGCTTTTATAGTAATGATAGGCGTGATTCTGGCGTTTTTTAGAATTTTCGAAAAATCAAAGCCTCGTGTAGAGCACCTGGTGCTTATAGCAATTCTGGTTGCTATTTCCATTCTGGGATCGTTACCTACCGCAGCCATACCCGGGGTACAGGCTGCTTCCTTTATAATAATCATGACTGGAATAGTCTTTGGAAGGGAAACTGGATTTATAACCGGAGTTCTAACTCCCCTGGTATTGGGCCTGTTTTTGGGTTTGGGTTACTGGACCATCCTGCAGATGATCGGCTGGGGTCTGATGGGATTAACCGCAGGAATATTTCAGGTTAAACTGGAAGAAAACAGGTATCTAAGGGCCGGATTCGGTTTTGCCTGGGGATTCTTCTACGGATGGATCACCAACATCTCCATGCTACTCTTTCTAAGCAGCGTGACTCTAACTTCAGTGTTGGGTGTTTACATTGCCAGTGCACCATTTGATCTTTTACATGGAGTTACCAATGCAGTTCTGTTAATCCTGTTCTTCGGACTATTTGAGAGAATATTCAAGAGAATAAGGGATAGATATATCAATTCACCAGATGGAGAGGCTAAATCATTGAATAAACAATAAAGGACAGTTGAATATATTGGCTAGTTAAATGCGTTACTAGTTAAATGTGTCAGATGAGTTCGAGAGTGATTATTTGTTAGATCAAAAAAGTAACGTTACAGATTTCACCGGGGAAATTGAACTTATTTATGAAATGGAAGCTGGTGAAAAGGTTTATCTGTCCAAAGATTTTATGATAGTGAAACTGCCTCGCGGGAGGAATGCACTGACCACTTCCTGGATCAATGGAGGTTACCAGGAAAACCTGGAAGCAGTCTTTAACTATCAGTTGAATCAGCAGAACATCGATGATCTGGAAACTGGCAGTGTTCGAGATTTCATGAAGGTTACAGCCAGTAGGCTTGGTTTAAATCCGGAAAAAGTAACTGGTCTGATAACTGTTGCTTCTATGAAGAATTTAGCCATAGTCAGTAAGAGTTTTAGGGATGTAAAAGTCACAGCTCTTGTAACTGCTGGAATCGAAGTTAATGGTGGTCGGACTGGAGATCCCGCATCATATTACGAGGAAAATGGAAGATACGAATCTAAGGTGGGAACCATAAACACCATCCTGATAGTAAATGCCCGGCTCTCTGAGAGCGTACTTGCCAGGGCCATGATGACTGCAGTGGAGGCTAAGACCGTGGCACTTCAGGAGCTCATGGCCCCCAGTAAATATTCAACTGGAATAGCCACTGGTTCTGGCACCGATAAGATTTCTGTAATATCCAACCTACGAAACGAAAATGTACTAACCAACGCAGGTAAGCATTCAAAGCTGGGCGAACTTATTGGAAGATCGGTAATCGAAGCTACCACTGAAGCTCTGGCCAGGCAAAGTAACCTGACCCCTGATTCCCAGCGGGATATGCTGGTCAGATTGGAACGGTTGGGAGTGGATGAAAAACATTACTGGTCGGCTGTAAAAGGTATGGGGATCCATAAAAAGAAGGAATTTTTACATAATCTTCACCATTTTTCTAAAAATCCCTCAGTGGTAGCTATGGTTGCATCTATTCTGCATATAGTGGATGAAATCAGTTGGGGATTAATCCCAGAAGACGCAGGTAAAAGAACAGCCATTTCCATGATGATGACTCTGCCAGATCTCCTGGGAATTGAAAAAAGTAATGGTATTATGGAAATATTTAATGAAAAGGATTCCATCCTGGAAAACTGGATAAGGATCAGTTCCTGGTGTATAAAACATTTAAAATAAATCTTAAAGATGGTGTCATTCCAGGTACGACTCCAGATTAACGGTTAAATCCCTTAGTTTTTCTATCTTTTCTTCATCTGCCTGCCAGTATCCCCGTTTCTCTGTTTCAAGTAGTATCTCTCCCATCCTGACCGCGGCGTAGGGGTTGTTCTCCCTGATTTTTTCCCGCATATCTTCGTCCAGGAGTAATTTGTCCACTGCTTCATCGAACAACCAGTTCTCCACCTGACTGGTGGTTGCAGCAAATCCTAAAAGGTGTTCTAAACTGTTCTGGATCTTATGGGCCCCGAGAAACTCGTGTTTCAACATCCCCTCTATCCAGTCCGGATTCAAAAGCCGGGTTCTTGTAGCCCTGCCTATAACTCCTGCCAGGTCCTCAACCTGTAATTCTTCTTCAGTGCTGTCTACCACCATGATTTCTGCCTGCTCTCCCCTCTGACTTTCTATGGTACGGGATAGGCCTCCTAAAAATTCATAGTAATGATCCAGATCTGTAACTTCGTATTCACTGTTATCCCTCTCCTGGGTGACCATGTCCACCCCTTTGAGTGCATGATTAAATGCTTTCACATCTCTTCGGGCGCCATCTTTCTGGTACGCGTAGCACATGCTGTCCGTGTAATTTTCCACCAGTTCTTCTTCATCTTCCCAGTTACCATTCTCTATCAGTGTCCTTACACTGGTGGCGTACTCGTCTGGGGCGGGGCCGAACACCCGGGCCAGGGCCAGGTCTCCGAATTCTTCCTGGTCCTCCAGGTAATGCTGTCGGGGATAATTTTTCTCCGGAGGCTCCTCCAGGCGAGCAACCATACGCACCGCCCTGTTGATCCAGTCTATATGGGTGGCCAGGGTATCCCGGAAGATTCCACAGATCGTGACCGTAACATCTACTCTGGGTCTTTCCATCTCCTCTGGTGGTACTATTTCTAGATTTTTAAACCAGGGTCCCTTCTGGTGTTTGATCCGCACACCCAATAGGGCCAGTATGGTGGATAGGGTGTCACCCCCAGTTTTCATAGTCTCAAAGCCCCAGAGAACAACTCCCACCCTTTGGGGGTATTCTCCATACTTTTTGTAATAGGATTCTAGGAGTAATTCAGCCGCTCTTTGACCCCGGACCTCGGCAGCTACAGTGGGTATCTGGCGGGGATCAAAGGCGTACATACTTCTTCCAGTGGGATAAACTTCCGGATCCCTTATGGGGTCACCGCCCCTGCTGGGAGTGATGTAACCCCCGTCCAGGGCATGTAAAAGACCTATGCTTTCTCGAGAGTTACCAACATCAGTTTTTATCTTCCGGATATAATCTCCATACCCATCAGGGAACCATGATGCATCCTCTCCATTCACCGCTTTCCCTAGGAGGTTTTTTATTTCAACTTCCATCTCAAAAACTGCCTGGGTGTTTTTAACGTCATCCCAGGATACCCCCTCATGTTGGGCTTGTAACTTCAGGATGGATGGATATTCCCCATCCATACGCAAGACACCAAACAGGTAGTCTACAAGCTTTTCACCCTGAATTGGTCGGTCCATGATATGGAAACCATCAGGTATTAACTTCTTTTTCATATGGTAAAGTTCCTGACTCAATTTATCAATATCAGCAGGCATATGGAGCTCATCTGCCAGTTCCATAATCAGGGATCTTGTTTTGTCATCCTTTTCTGTGTTGTACTGGTTTAAAAGTTCTTCCAGTGTCAGATAATCTTCATACAACCTGGAACTTTTCATGGGTGGTGAGGCATGTGATATGCACTGTGCATAACTACGTCTTTTAGCGATGGTTGCCTCAGACGTATTTCCTACCCAGTAATAGTAGAGGTGGGGCATGGTTCCCACCAGAATGTCTGGAAAACAATTGGAAGAAAGACCAACCTGTTTTCCCGGGGTGAATTCCAGAGTTCCATGCATTCCAAAGTGCAGTAAAGCGTCGGCCTGAAATTTTTCCTCTAAAAAATAGTAGTATGCCAAGTATTGGTGGTGAGGGGGTAAATTCCGGTCATGATATGAGTTTTCCAGGTCTTCATGCACTCCCCGGCTGGGCTGCACCCCTAAAAAGATGTTGCCCAGAAAGTACCCTGGGAGAATTATCTCATCCCCATCTACCATGATATCGCCTGGCGGCTCACCCCAATGGGAGATAACCGACTCCTGCACTATTAGGGGTAGTTGATGGAACCATGAAAGATAATCCTGGGTTTTTATCCTTAAACCTGACTTCTTATGATATTTAGGACTGTTTACAATACCTTCCTCCAGGTAGAGATCTTTAACTTTGCCTTCAGGAAGATCTAATGTGTATCCTTTCTCCTGAAGTTTACGTAGAAAAATCTCCAGGCTGGAGAAGGTGTCCAGATATCCGCTACCACTGAGATTCTCCTCCCCGGGAGGATAGTCATAGGTTAATATGGCCAGCCGTTTATCCCTGTTCTTTTTCTTCCTCAGGGCTAACCATTTCCTGATCCGGGCAGCCAGCTTTTCCATCCTATCCGGGAGGACCTTGATGACCTTCACTCTTCCCATCTCTGGATCTTCCCTGATTTCCAGGCCCGCGGTGAAGATGGGTTCCATTCCCCCATCGAGTTCTGGTAGGGTCACTCCCAGGATTACTTCCAGGGGGTTTAGACCATCCTCTCCCCTTTGCCAGTCCTGTAAATTGGTTTCGTATCCCCTTAAATCTATGATATATGGGACATCTTCTTCCTGGAAATAGCGGATAGTTGGCTCGGGACTTCCCCCTAGGGGGCCTCCATTTATCTGGAAGTACTGTAGATTGATGAAAAGGTCTATATCATTTAAATACTCATTCATAGCCGTCAGGTTATCGGTCACATTGGAGAAGACAGTTATGATGTTGGCGTCCTCGTGCAGATGTTCATAGATGGCTTCAGCCAGCGGACGGGTATCGTCGAAGTGCATACCCCCATAGAAAAGTACTCCCACAGTTGGTTTTTCTGGATCATAATTAATCCTCTCTTTATATTCTTCCAAACTGTGATAAGTACCCTGATAAGGGAGATATAGACCATAAAGTGGTTTTTTAATAGGAGGGCTCAGTTCTCCTATACCACTGGTCTGGGTGTAATTTTTAAGTAGGAAGAGTAGTAAGTTCTTCAGGTTTTCAGATTCATTCTGACGGTAGTATTCCCTGGCCTCGAGCCAGCGCCGGGCATCATCAAGGGCATTCTGTTCTAGGAGTTTTTCCATCTTCCCCCAGAGTATATCTTCCTTGTTGCTTTGCAAGTACTCGTCCAGGTTAAGGTTATTCTCATGGAAACGTTGTATAAGCTCCCCTCCCCTGAATTCACCCATGTTAAGCATATTGAAGAGTGGAGTGGGCCCGAAAACCAGAACAACCACTGTCCTGTCTTTTCCCTCTAAGAGATTTGGGAGCTCCCTGGTGAGCCGTACATCACCCATGATCTCCACCAATATTATGTCAGATTCGTCTATGCTTCTTGAAATGTCATCCAGGGGTACGGCAGGGTCTTCATACTCATCCAGATATATCTTCCTGATCTGGAGTAAATTTCCGTGCTGTTTTTTGATCTTCTCCACAGCTTCTTTGAGGGAGAGAGTGTTGTTGTTTGTGGTAATAACCAATATCTTCCGCATATACTATCCTCCATTTATCCGTTAACTAAGCTTTGAAATGATTCTAAACCTTTAAAATCTCCATAAAGGTTGTAACATTCTTCTGTTAATTTTTCATCTATTATTTTCCCATTTTCCATGAAAATGAGTTTATGGGTAGTTTTAAGTAAAAATTCGATATCATGAGAGATTAAAATGAAAGATACACCATATTTCTGTAGTTTCATGATTTCTCCCACCAACTGGTTCATATGATAACTGTCCATGCCGGTGGTGGGCTCGTCCAGGATCAAAAGGTGGGGTTGGCGGGTCATGAAGGCGGATATGAGTGTTCTCTGCTTTTCACCGCTACTTAAAGAGTGGGGATGGCGGTTGCGGAGTTTTGAGAGGTTCATGGATTCTTGAATAGTTTCCACCCGGGATTCTATCTCTCCTGGGGAAAATCCTAACTCGGACAGTCCAAAGGAAAGTTCGCTATGTACCGTGTTCATGAAGAGCTGATGATCAGGATTTTGAAGCACCATACCAAGTTTATGCGCCATGGAAATCTTATTTCCACCTTGATCTTCAGGGAAAAATGAGACGGTGCCTTTATCAGGTTTTAAGAGTCCGACCAGTACTTTGGCCAGGGTGGTCTTTCCTGAACCGTTGTTTCCTACTATTCCCAAAACTTCACCCTTCTTCAGAGTCAATGACACATCCTCCAAGGTAAAACCACTGGAATAATGATAAGAAAGATTATCCACTTCTAAAATCATCTCCGAAGCATTGTAAATTATATTCGAAGTATTGTAAACATTGGACTCTTTCATTCTTGTTGTTAAATGAGTGGGATTTCGAATACTATATTTTTTCATGGCTTCATGGTCATGTAAGAGTTTTTTACCTCCTTCATGGATGATTCTCCCTTTGTCCATGACGATTACCCTGTCCACCAGTTCTCGGACATGTTGGGTTCGGTGATCAATGAGGACAATGGTTTTACCCTTATTTTTAAGCCTTCCCAGTATCTGGAAGAGTTCCATCGCCCCCTGTAAGTCCAGATTTGATGTTGGTTCATCCAGAACCAGTAACTCTGGATTAAGGGAAAGATTAGCAGCGATGGCCACCCTTTGCTTTTGACCCTCAGAAAGATTGAAAACGTTGTGTTTTCTCCAGAAAGTCATTTTCACATCATTTAAGGCCTTAGAAACTCTTTTATCTATTTCTTCAGGATCCAACCCCAGGTTTTCTGGACCAAATGCCACTTCATCCTCCACCTGGAGGTTGAAGAACTGGGACTCTGGATTCTGGAATATGAAACCTATCTCTTGTGCCATTTGGAAAACCGTGAAATTTTCAGTGTTTTTACCGTTCACCACAACTTTTCCTTCCATATTACCCCCTAAGATATGGGGTATGATCCCATTGAGGGTGCAGGCCAGGGTAGATTTACCACAACCACTTTTACCTGTCACCAATACAAATTCTCCTTTATCTACATGGAGGTCTACACTATTTAGAGCTGGTTTTGAGGTGTGAGGATAACTATATTCCAGTCCTTCTATGTTGATCATTTTTCTACACCTGCAAATTTTTAAATTAAAGAAAAACTGACTTTATCCATTACCATCAAAACAGAACAGAACATGATCATGGTTAAAGAGAAAAAAAGGTCATTTCTATCAATTTCCATAATTTTTAAGCTAGATCTGCCATTTCCACCATTGAAAGCCCTGCTTTCAGCGGCAATTGCTATTTCATCAGAAAGTTTCAAGATACGAATGAAAAGGGGTATGATCATCCCCCGGTAAAGATAGGAAGGCTTACGGATGACGTCCCAGTTAGATAGATAAACCCCCCTGAGGCGGAGGGCATTGAAAATAGCTTCCGCCTCATTAGCTAGTGTAGGGATGTAACGAAGAGTTACAGTCAGGGTGAAACTCAGTGACGCAGGAAAACGCATCTTCTGCAGGGCCAGGGAAAGGTGATTGGGGGATGTTGTAAATGCAAATAACATACCAGCAGTGGCCATCACACCAAACCGAAGGAAAAACGGACTGAAATATTCCAGCGAATAAATGAAGTTCCGGGTAAGCAGGGTCATGATGGCCACAGTCAGCACTGCAAAAAGAAAAAACAGACCCAAAAACTTGGTCATCCTTTTTAGCGTTCCTGATATAGCTGAAAGGGCGAGGAGCATCATCACCAGTGTAACCAGCCATGCCATATTCTGCAGAAACACCGATAGTAGGGTTGTTCCCAGTACGAGGCCCAGTTTAATCCGGGGATCCAAGCGATGGATCACTGAATCTTCCCCCACATAACTTGTATTGTAGGAAAAAGCATTCTTCATATTCAATTTCCAATCGCTCCTGCACTCTGGAGTTCTGTGGCTATTTTTGAACCTATAAGTCCACCTGCAGCGCCCAGGATGGTGGCCAGTATTGCCGCGATTAATATCATGATTGGATTGATTATTTCGGTGGAAAATCCAAAAACCACCATTATAGTTAGAATTAACAGTGTTTCAACCATCTGGTTAACTCCACACGCTACTACAAGTGAGTTTCTGGAACCATACCTACCATAGAATATTCTAGTAATGGCATCGGCAGCTAAACCACCCAGTATAGCCGCAGGTAGGAGTGGTAGGAAGGCAGGCATTATTAGGCCAGCAACGACTCCCATTATGATGCCGATTATGGTGAAGGTTCCAACCTTAGTTACTTTAGCCAAACCCACAGCGATGATGATGCTAATGAAGAATGCCTGGCCTATTGATTTAGCACCGGGAAATGGAGTTATAGCTGCAACTCCCAGCATGATTACCATCTCTATTATGAACATCAGGGCCACGATCATGCCTATGAAAGCTAGGTCTCTGGTGGTGAAGTTTCCAAAATGTATCATCCATTTTCCTGTATTTGAAGTTTTTTTAAACATAGTTACATACTCCCTGTCCATTTAGAACCGTTTTAAGACCTTTAGATAATTTCCTCCAGATAAAAATGAGGAGAGTTAAAAGTAGAAGATATATCTTCTAATATGCCGATACTGCGTCCTCTGCTTTCAGCATTAACAAAAACAAGATTCACATCATTAACCATACTGTTAAGCAGTTTTACATCGTTTTCCAGGTTCCCTTCCATGAAAACATTGCCCCTACCATCACTTATGACGATTATAACTGGGACAGTACTTTTTTCCTTACCAGCCATCTTAAGAGCCTGATAAAGAGCAGGGGTGAAGGGTGTTTTTCCTCCGGTGGGTAATTTTTCCAGGGACTCTTCTATCCTGTTTAAATTGGAGGTGGGATGGGCCAGTACTTCGGCTTCATCACCACTGAAGGCTAGTAAAGCTACTCGATTCTTTTTTTCATATGATTCTTTTAGTAAGAGCCAAGAAAGGCTTTTTGCAAACCCTATCTTTTTATCCAGACGCATAGATGATGAAGAATCAATTAAAATGATATAAAGAGCTTCAGCCGTACTTACTCGGACCTTCTCCATAACATGCTCGGGAAGAACCATGAATTCACCTTTTCCCTTATTTTCTCTGGCGGCCTTACGCACCGTAGCATCTACTGCCATGCTTCGGGGCTTCTTACTTTCCCTGGCTTTGAGATACATCCCCCTATCACCCACTACTTTAGGGCTATTTTTACCCTGCAAACTACCCCCAGCTTCCTGTCTGATGATATCTTTTCTCAACTGGTGGTTACGGTCTATTTTAAAGATTTCTTCTGGGGGTTCGCCCTCTAGAATGTCTTCTATAGTTTCTGAAGTGAGGGGTTCTTCTTTTTGAAAGGGGAGTTGGTTAATTCTGTGGGGCAATGCCAGTAGTGCGGCTTCTTTTATATCATTCAGGTTGACCTCCTTTCGGCCGTCCAGTGCTGATAGGACCCGTGAAGTCTTCTCTAATACTATGTCTGCCCGGTGGGTTTTGATGCCCAGTCCCGCTGTGATTTCCACCATCTTTTCCAGCATTTCCTGGGGTATTTTGACTGTGGGTAGGATTTTCTGGGCGTTTATTATCTCTATTTTAAGATTTTCCTGTTTTTTATGGAATTTTTCTTCGAAGTTATCGGGGTTCTGGTCAAATTCTTGTCTGTACTTCATAATTTTAAGGCGTTCTTCCTTTGATTCCAGGGCTCTAACTTCAACAGACAGCCCAAAGCGATCCAGTATCTGGGGACGCAGTCCACCCTCTTCAGGGTTCATGGTTCCCACCAGAACAAATCTGGAAGGATGGTAGAGGGATATTCCCTCCCTCTCAACTATGTTAACACCCATAGCTGCACTGTCCAGAAGTATGTTCACCAGATGATTATCCAAGAGATTGACTTCATCTATGTAGAGGATGTTTCGATTGGCCCGGGCAAGAATACCAGGTTCGAGAGCTTTAACTCCTTCTTTAATGGCCTTTTTAATATCAATGGTTCCAATAACCATATCTTCAGTGGCTGATACAGGCATGTCTATTATTTTCATGGGGGTTTTTACTGAAGGAAGTTTTCCATTCTCATTGTATTCCTGCTGGCAAGATTGGCACATAAGAGTTCTATCCAGGGGGTGACAGTTGAAATTACACCCCTTGACAACCTGAATTTCAGGTAAAATGTGTGAAAGGGATCTAACTGCAGTGGATTTTCCAGTGCCTTTATCCCCTTTTATAAGAACTCCACCAATTGATGGGTCAATGGCATTTATTAATAAGGCTTTTTTAAGGAGTTCCTGTCCAACCAAGGCTGTGAAAGGAAAAATAACAGATTTATAATGCAATGAATCACCAGATTACTTAATTAATCATATGTTATCTCTGAGGTTGCCTGGAGGGCCTATTTAAAAAAAATTTTGAGTTGAAATTTTAGGTGGGACAGTTCTTTAAAAGAAGCCGAACGAAATCTTTAAGTTTCTCTTCTATTTTTTCCTGGTATTCTTCAGTTTCTTCACTTTCTTCCACATGGAAGATCATGGTTTCTTCTTCCACCGCTCCTGGATCGCTTTCTATGCATTCTTTAACTTTTGTTTGAATTAAATCGGGATCTTCGGTGTCGATCATGTTTATAAGCTCCAGTTGTGCCTGGAATCTTTCGATTGCTTCATCGGGTATGTTTTCGATGAAGGGAATAGCTCCAGTGGCTCCGATTATCTTCCTTTTATCTGGGTCAACACCATTTTCATGGAGAGCTACGATACTCTGGCCGGTGACGTGTCCCTGGACTTCTGATCCACAGAGAATCAGGAATCGGATGTTGGGGTTGGATATGATGTTGGCCATCATCTTCTCCACACCCAGATTCTCAGTTTTACAGGGTCCGGCAATGGCCGCCCCAGCATCTATAAGTACATTTTCGATATGTGAAGCCAGTGTTGCCCCTGCCACAGGGCTTTGAGTGTCACCTACCATGTAATCTCCATTTACCAGAGGCCATCCCTCTGGTGGTGATTTTTTTTCTACCATCTTATCACCTCTAAAATTTGTTTTTTACTTCAGGGAGTAGTATTCAACTAAACTTAAGGGTTGCTTGAATATAAATTTTTCTACTTTACTTGATAAAAATTAAAGTAAACTTTAAACTATATATAGTAGAAGAGATAAAAACTAGATTTGAAGTGTAAATACCATCTCACCCGATTTCATAAACCTCCTTAGTTGAAGATTTACGGGTGTCTGAAGGGATCTAATTAAAGATCCCTTAATTTCCTCCCTTTCCCTGGATTCAAATATAAATAATTAGATATCCATGCTGAGTATTAAAAAATGAAGAATTTCACTTAGATAGTAATAATACGAATCATATAGAAAGTATTATATATATGTAGATCCTAACCTTTACTTGTAGAAGGGAAAGAAGAGTTAAATCTTTACCATTTTTTCCTCCCTTCATCCAAACCCGTATATTTGCGGTTTTGTTTTCCATGCCAAAAGGGCATCCTAATTGGATGCCCCCACTCATTTCCACAGAAATTAGGACTATTTTAGAGATTTAATAATTAGAGATTACTTTTTTAGAGATTTATAAAAGTAGATTAATTAATGGAGAATTATACGAAAATCATTTCTTTTATGGATTTACACAAAAAAGAACCCATTTCCTAAAAAAATAAAAAAAAGGGGGGAAAAATTTTATTGCAATTTTAAACTGACTATCTAATCCTGCCTCTGAAATAACCAACTGCTACTAAACCTACCAGGAGGATCACACCTATTGTGGCAGCTATGGGCATTCCTGTATTCTGGGATTGGCTCTGTTGACCCATCTCGGTTACTTCATATGCTTTTTGCTCTCCACCTTCTGATCCAGGAGATGAGGCGGATGAAGCCTGTTCTCCTGGGCTGGTGCCTTGGGTTGATGATCCCTGACCCGTTGATTCACCAGATTGTCCCTGCTGTCCTCCTTGGGTGGGGTTTGAGTTTGGTGCAAATTCCTCACTTTTGGTGGCGTCATAGAACACGGCTTCTAACTGGGCCAGCATATCGGGGTTGATGTACTGGGTGGCCCATTTCATCATGGCGATGTTACCACAGCTGCAGTCACAGCAGGCAACTCCACTTTTAAGGATGGCGTCCGACCACACTTTAGTAATCATTTCCAAGGTGGCCTGGTCAGTCTTCCAGTAACCTTCATAAGCCGCGGTAAGAAGAGTTCCGGTTATGCTTATGAGGGCAAAGTTGTTATCACCACTCTTCAGCCATTCAGTGAGGCCCATATTATAACTGTCCCTCAGGTAGATGTCCACCAGTTTATCCCACATCCAATTTTCAATGGAACCTGGACGGGTCATCTGCCATCCGATGAAGTTGCTGAAGAATTTGGACATGTAACGGGCACCATCGTAACCATAATTCATCATCCCCTTAATCCAGTCAGGATTGTAGTTTCGGGTGATTAACTCCCGGTTAATGAACTTTTCTATGGTTATGGAGTCGGGGTTTGCCCGGTTGGAGTAGTCCAGGACGTACATGTTGGGTGCTTTGCCGTTAACATATTCCAGGGCCATGGATAATCCTCCCCAGTAGTCGAAAAAGTCGTCGTTGTCCATGACACCGTAGAGGTTGGTGTTCCTGCTGGTGAAGACTGTGTTAATACCGGTTAAGGCACGTTTAAAGACCAATGGATTGGAGGTACCCCAGTTCTTATGGCTGTACATATTTCCCATACGTTCCAGGTAGAATTCTCCCAGTTCCATCCTGTCTTCCCAGGTCCAGCTGTTGGAAATTGCCTTGGAGATTCCTGCACCATAATCACCTTCCGGTGGTGCGAATATCCGGGTTATGGCCATCTCCCCAGCCAGTTCTGGAGACATCTTCTTGGATAGGTAGTAGGCGAAATCCTCTACCCAATGCTTAGCCACGTAGTTTTGACTTAAAGATTCATATCCTGCACCATAGTATCCTATACCTTTCATTATAGGATTTAAAGCAGCGGTGAGTTTACTTCCGTATTTCTTTTTCAAAACTGGGTCGTTGATGATGGTGTAGTAAGACCTGGCCAGGGCAACTCTAAATGCATTGTCTAATAACTGGGCCTGTCTACTGTAGAGATCACGGAAGAGACCACTGGTGATTACCACCACGTCTATCCTCTTATTAACCCAGCCATCAGGCCGTACCAAGTCATCCAGTGGAATGTAAACGGGCATTTCTTTGAGTTTTTGTCCGCCCACACCGGCACTGGGTGAATCTGACCATTCAGGGTACATTCCCAGTAGGTGTAAAACTACGGAAACCAGTGCACCCTGATCTCGTGCTGTTTCCACACACCAGATACCCATGGCGATTTTTTCAGTGTTCTGTGTGATATCTTCCAGGAGCAGTAGGGTCAGTATTTTCCCGTATTCCGCAGCTGCTTTTGTGGGTAGTTCTGAGGCCTGATCATCGAAGAAATTGGTCCCTGTGGGTAGAACAGCAGGGTAAGCTACTGGATCTCCACCAGGACCTGGCATTACAAATCCTCCATTTAGAGCGTTGAGGAAACTGGTCACCTCGTTTTTTACACTCTGATTGATGGCCGAAATATAATATTTCGCCATTTTAAGGGCGTACTTAAGTTTAGTGCTCGGTTTGGAGGAGAGTGATTTAGCCACCGTGTCTACATCCTTACTTATCAGTTTTTTAACCACATCGATGCATTTAAGCTGTACTTTCTCCTTTTGAATGACGGATAATTTGCTGTAGCTCTTTTTGTACAGTATTTGAGCTATCTCGTCGTGGAGGGTGGTGTACTCAGTTGAATTTCCCACTTTAAATTCCACCGAGAGTATGGAGGTTACAAGCAGAGCGATCTGTTCAGCACTCCATTTCTGTCCTATGGCATGCAAACCATAAGGATAGAGCGTTCCCTGTAAATCTTCCAGATAGTCATCCAGTGCTTCAATTAAAACAGCATCCTTCACTTTAGATGTGTTGACTCCCACATCATAGTGGTTTTTTTGTATGATGGACTTGATCTGCTTTATTATCTTCGTTCTCTCTGTAGTAGTGGCACTATCGTAGTCATCAACCAGGGTTGCCAGGGTTCCCAAATCTCCGTAGAGGCTGGTGAAGGTCATAGGGGGAGTTAAGTGGCTTATTATAACTGCATAACCCCTTCTTTTAGCTTGTAATCCTTCAGCCAGACCGTCTGTGATGTAGAAGTATACCTGGGGTACGGTACCTACCATAACACTGGGTAGGTCCTTGGGTGAAAGAACCAGTTCTTTTCCAGGCAGCCATTCGTGTGTGGCGTGCCTTCCCAGGTAGACCATGGCATCGGTGCCCTGTTCCTGTAGATAGGCGAAGTAGGCCAGGTACTGGTGTGGAGGAGCAACTGCAGTGCTATGGTACAGTGCGTTTATGTTACCTTCCCATCCCCTCTGTGGTTCTGGGCCGATGAACACGTTGCCGAATTTTATACCAGGTATCACGAAGTATTCAACACCTTTCTTCTTCACTACCATGACGTTTCCGGGTGCTTTTCCCCATCCGTTCATTCCACTGATGTTCAGTTTGAAAAACTGGTTCTTATACTTGAGATAGGTATTGTAGTCTGCTGATTTACCTGATTTGACGTACTTTTTTAGACTGTTGGCGATGTTCTTCAGTATGGGATTTGCCTTACTGTATTTATCGTCGGGAACGAGTGCTATAACTGATGCATACCAGTTGTCTATCTTTGTAGCCATCTCTTTGGTGTATTTGAGCTTCACTGCCTGTTTACATATCTCTCCAATATAAGCCACCGGTCCTTCTGTCACCTGTAACTGGGTCATTTTATCCAGTTTGGAGAACCATTTGTTGTACTGGCTAACTGGATATAGTATGATGTTGGGGTTACTGGCCAGTTTATCCAGTTCCCCTTGAGCCCAGTTAGCCACGTTAATGCCCTGGGGTATAATGCCTTTCTCTTGATCTCCTATAATCATATCCAGTAGATCATCCTCACTTGCCGGTAGATCTTTAACGGTGTAACCTGCATTTTTCAGGATTTTAAGCAGGTTGTAGATGCTGGTTATGGTATCCAGGTAACTGGATCCCACGTTGTTTTTTCCGGGTGGGTAGTTGTAGTATATCAGGGAGATCAGTTTATCCGAGTTTTTCATGTTCTGCAGGTTAACCCAGGATGCTATTCGTTTGTTCATGAATTCTATGTTTTCTGTCTGTGGAGTGTATCCCTCTATTTGAGCTCCAGTATCCGGGTCTATCTTTACTGAAGTTCCACCTACAAAGCTATATTCGATTATTCCCTGTGCTTCCAGTATGGCCACGTGCCACCATTTACTCCCATCATCAGTGGGAAGTCCGGTGTTAGCCAGTTCCCATTCTTCATTGGTCATAACATCGGAGTGTATGGCCCTTACAACAGGCACGTTCAATGCAGAGAAGAACTTAGTTACATTACCAAATTCTGAACCTCCTACTCCGTATGCGGTCATTTCTACAATGGAATCCACATACACTTTGTATTTAGAGGGGTTTGCAATGAAACTGTCGAAATTAGGGGCGCTGGTGAAGGTTTCCACCATTATTTGCAGTTGATTGGGGGTTGCTCCTGCAGCAAAGACTGGTAAGACGTTAAGGTTCTTTGCTTCCAGGGAGTCTACGATGGCGTAGTAGGTCTGGAGTTTCTGTGAAGTTATGTACATGGTACTTTCTATTAATCCCACGGTGCCTTGCCGGTTACTTTTGACGTAGGCTTTCTTGTAATCATTTAAAGTGTACCAGCGGTATCTGTATATCCCGTATTCCTTACTTTCCGATGTGAATGTGGGTTTTTTATAGGTTACATCAAAACCGGTCAGGTTAAGTGCCCAGAGTATCTGGTTTTTCTGGTTATCCTTGTCCTGTAAAATCTTATACAGGGTTCCTGTTTCGAAGACAGTAGGGAAATTCACTGTTTTAAGGTAATTTGTAGCGTTAGTGTAAGTTGTTCCTCGTAAAGTGTTTTGATAGTAATCCAGCAACTTTGCATCGGTGAAGCCATTCAGGATTTTATCCCCTTTGAAATTGGAATATTTCATCAAAGATATACTAGAACCAGTGGTTGAAACCGGGGGTTCCAGAACCAGGAAAAGACCGTTTTTCTTGTTGGCCACTTCTGGGTATTTACTTAAAACCTTGGAAAATATGGCGGCACCATCGGTGGTTATCCAGTTTCCCATGAAAATGTCGCAGGCCTCTAGGTAAGACCTGAGTTCATCTACGCTCATGGCTTCTATCTGGCGTCCATTACGCAGTACGATGTCAACTTTGTCTCCCATTTCTTTCAGTATATCCTTAGCTGCTGTGTTCAGTACATTGATACCCGACGAGTCACTTACCATGAAAACAGTTATGCCTTTTTTGATTATGGCATTTTTGGTCAACTGGTTGTTGTTTTCATTGGACTCATCCACCTGTTTCGCGGTGTCAACAACCATTTTAAGCTTGTGACTTCCGGTAACTTTCGGCGTCCAGTTCAGTGTGAAGCTGATGGATTTTCCCACAGCTAAACTTTTGGTGGTAAAACTTCCCAGTAAAGTGGAGCCATCATAGAATTTTGTGGTGAAGGTCCCGGCATTTACCAGGCCATTGTTTTTTATAACTGCCTTTAATTGGTAGGTTTTTTTAAGTTTAGGGTTGTTTGGAAGGGTAAAGCTGCTGATGATCAGGTCTGCTTTTTGTTTTTCTACGGTAACTGTTTTGTTCAGTTGGTTGTTGTTTTCATTAGACTCAGTAACCTGTTTAAGGGCATCGACTATCACCTTCAGGGTGTGCGAACCGGTGGTGGTTGGTGTCCAGTTGAAGTTAACTGCGGTGCTGGCACCGGCACCCAGACTGGATATAGTCTTACTGGCCACTTCCTTGCTACCATCGTAGAGTTTAACTGCGAAGTTACCGGCACTACTCAGCCCATTGTTTTTAATGTTAACGCTTACAGCATGTTTCTGGTTAACTACTGGTGCGCTAGGGGGGCTAAAGCTGCTGATAATTAAATCGGGTTTTGGCACGGCTGGTTCTGTATATTTCACTGTCAACAGTGCAATGGCTATTTTATAGTAAGAACCACCCCTGTCGTAGGTTAAGGTGTTTACACCGTAACTCTGGAAGTAGTTGAGTACGTTCCATGTGTTTGAGCCACTGAAACTTGCCTGAGGATTGCTGTTGGGTAGAACATGGTTGTTGAAGGTGTAAGAACCATCTTGACTGGCCATGTGTATAGCCTTTAAAGTGGCGCTCTGCACATTGGATCCTGATGGTAAGGCACTGACAAAGTTAGTGCGGCCCACATAATCTATTCCTAACTCATCATCGGTGTAGTAATTGTCCGCATCATGACCCACATTTACCCAGTACCTGATGATATCGGAGTCTCCATCATCATAGGCAATAACTAGGGTTATATGTTTTATACGTCCGTCAAATGAGCCAGTAGTGTCTATATTGACCTTGTTATTCTGCCGTACTAAACCAGTGACATCGTACCACATGAAGTAGTCGCTGGTCACCCGGTTACAGTGGTCGTTCATGATCAGGGCGCGGGATACTCCAATTCCCATGGGGTAGGTGTATGTACTAGTTAGAAACTCGTTGGCTATATTCTGTCCGTTGAAGGTGATCTTCACATATGTATCTTTAGGCTCCTGCATATGTCCACTGTATACTCCAGTATAAAGGGTGGCTGATTTAACCTGTGCATTGCTGGGTAGAGATTTAAAATTATAAGTCACATTGGCCGGTGTTTCGCTGTTGTTAAAACCATAGTAGGTGTCTTCATAGAGACCGCCGCTTACTGTTCCATTCTTGACAGTGGTAAGGTTCTGGCCGCCTACGTATGGATCTGCAGAAGCAGTTCCGCTAATAGCGAGGACGAAGATTACAGTCAGTGTTAAAAGAGCGATACTGTTTCTAATTTTAGATGAAATCTCTTTCACTTCCTAATTAAAGTTTTAAAAATTTTGCCAATAAAATCTAGAGCAAATATGGAGTATTACGATTTTTTTAAATAAGCACGGTTTATTCATACTTAGAGGACTGTTTTCACCTCCGTTTGTTAATGTAATTAGTTAATAAAATATTAGATATTTAATACTTTTCATTTACTTTTTATTATTACTTTTTGAGTGAATTGAGTCTGGTTTGTAATACTATGATGTCTACCAGAGATAAACTAGATTAAAAAAAGTATTTTCAGGCTTGTTTAAATAAAAATAAAGTATATAAGAGATTTTCAAAAAAAACCACTCGAAGAGATCCCAATAAAAAAATAAAAAAGGGGAAAAAATAAAAATTCAATCTTTTCACGTTCTTCTGATGGTGAATTTGCTGGTGTAGGTGTTGATGGTGTTGCCGGCTGTGTCGGTGATGCTGCCTTTGGGTAGGGTGATGGTGTAGGTTAGTCTGTTTATGTAGTTACCGTTACGTGTTAGGGTTAGTGTTTTGCCGTTTATTACTTTGTATAGTGGGTTTACTCTTACTCCGTCGGGGTTGGTGACTTTGATACT
>DAGC01000011.1:87369-136110 GCA_002495625.1 Methanobacterium sp. UBA375
TGGTGACTTTGATACTGGTAAATGCGCTTCCCGCTTTGATGTTCTCACTGAAAGTGATCACTATGGCTTTATTAGCTACGTTGATTACCTTGTTATTGGTTGGGTTGGTGCCGGTTATTTTGGGTTTTACGAAGTCTACGGTGAATTTGCTGGTAAAAGCTGTGATCGCATTGCCGGCTGTGTCGGTGATGCTGCCGGTGGGTAGAGTGATAGTATAGGTTAGACCGTTTATATAGTTCCCGTTACGGGTTAAGGTTAGTGTTTTGCCGTTTATTACTTTGTATAGTGGATTTACAGATACTCCGTCGGGGTTGGTGACTTTGATACTGCTAAACGCACTTCCTTCTTTGATATTCTCACTGAAAGTGATTATTATAACCTTATTGGCCACGTTGATTACCTTGTTGTTGGCCGGGTCTGTGCTGGTGATGGTGGGTACTACGGTGTCTATAGTGTAAGTTTCTGTCTGTACTGGTGAAGTGTTGCCGGATCCGTCCACTGCAATGAATTTCAGGGTGGTTGCGTTTATGAGGATAGGTACGGTGTATAAGGTACTAGAGGTGGTGGGTGTGGTCCCGTCAAGGGTGTAGTAGATTCTAGGGTGGGGGTCCCGGTCGTCGGTGGCAGTTAGAGTCACATTTTGTGGGGATTTATAAGATCCGCCTGCTGGACTGGCACTAACTGTTGGTATTATAGTGTCGTTTCCAGTTAGAGTGGTTATCAGTATACTGCCAAAGACAACCATATTGTCCCCGCTTCCACTTACCATGAAACTCTGTAAGTCTGCAGTGTTAAGACCATTTATAAGAGCGCTGGTTACATCGTAGATTCTGAAACCAAGCTGTGAAGCTTTGCTGTAAGCTTTCCAGAAGCCAGTGTATTCTTCTCCGTTGAAGAAGAATTTGCTCTTACCTTCGTCACTTGCAGATGCCAGTATGGCAATGACCTGAGCATTTCCTACACCAGTCGTGTTCACATCGTTGAAGTGGGCGTGTGCGGTTCCTTCTTCGTCAGATACACTGCGGGCAGTTCCGCTGTAGAGCATGTCAGCTCCGTCGTTGATGTAAATCGTTTTATTGGTGGTGTTGGGGTCCTGGTAGACCACTATCAGGTAGCTTCCATATAGTGCGGTGGTAGCACCGCTGATGGTTCCGTTGGTTAAAATTAGGGTGTTACCTGCCTTGTTGAAGAAGCTGGTCACGTCGTAGACCAGGAGTCCTGATGGGTAGTTGCTGCTTCCATAGCCTTTGGTGTCGCTGTAGTGTGCCAGTGCAGTTAATATGTTACCGTTGAAACTGGCCACGAAATCGGGTGTTCCCAGGAGAGTGTTCCAAGTGTAACTTTGATACAACCTAGCGCTCACCACAGTAGCACCAGGGGGTATGGGTAGATCTGTGCTGGTCCAGGAAGCAGTGTAAGGATTAGCCCAGGAACCGCTACCTCGATAAGTAGCATTTCCATTACTGTAGATCACATCGTATTTACCATTGAAGGTCTGTTTGGTGTCTATGGAATCATGTTCATCATCATCGGTGTGTTGTTTACCCTTGTAACCGTTGTTGTACACCGTTAAGTTGACGTTCAGACTGTTGTTGCTGGTGTTGGTCTCTGGTATGTTTCTATCTGGGTTGGCGTTAGCGTCAACTGGTACGCTGCTACCTCCGGTGTGGCTGGCAGTGTCCGTCACGGTTACCGTTGTGCTGGCGCCTGCTTCCAGTGCAGGAACATTTGCAGTGTAGATGGTTCCATTAACATTCACATCCACGGTGGTGGCCAGGGAAGCCACGGTACCATTGTTTTTCACAGTCACCGAGATCACGTTAGGCTCATTGGCGAACATGAATTCACCAGCACCCACGTTGGAGTTGATGGCGGTTATAATCAAGTCAGGCCCTCCGTTAACAGTAATGTAGCCGGTTTTAACCTCTTCATCACTACCCGCACTGTTTGACGCGGTTAATTTAACAGTGTAAGTGCCAAATGTCTGGTAGGTCCACTCAGGGTTCTTGGCTGTGCTGTCAACGGTTCCGTCGTTGTTGAAATCCCAACTCCAACTAGTAGCGTTGGTGGACTGGTCGGTAAATTGCACGGTTAAAGGAGCATCACCAGATAATGGTGTTCCATTGAAATCAGCCACAGGAGGCTGGTCAGCGTATTCTATTACTAGGAACTGTTGTATGGCATCCATTCCTCCGCTGGTGGTTCCTTGTATACCTGCTTCATTGTTGGTGGCGAGGAAATTTAACACATCAACTACCGCTGCTGATGCGGTGCTGCTGTTCCCTTGCCAGATTAAACTGGCTATTAGATTGCCATTCCATAGGATATTTCCTTCATCGGGTCCCCCACTTCCTGCAAAGCTGTGTAGAGTAGCAGCACTCACGTTAGTGGTGTTGATGCCGTTGAAGATGGCATATGCTGTGGCTTCCTCCAGTGTGGTTGCGTAACTGGACGCAGATACTCCTAATTCGTCACATTCTTCGTTGATGTAGATTACTTTTCTACTCATGGTAGGGTCAGAGTAGATGACTGCCAGTGTGCTGGGGTACAGGGCGTTTATATTACCTTCACCAGGCAGTGTGACCAGTGTATTGTCCCCGTTTTTGATAAACAGATTGGTCACATCTACTGCAGGATAAAGTCCATACTCGTAGTCGGAGTAGGCGCCGAAGTTACTCCAGTCCAGGTAGGGTGTTCCCAGGTTTATGGTGTTTCCGTTGAAGGTGGTTATCAGGTTGGGATATCCACCAACAGTCTGATCCCAGTTGTAGGAGAAAAAGAGTAATGCTTTTTCTATTGTAGCACCATCTGGTATAGGTAGGTTGGCTGCAGTCCAGGTTTCAGTACGATCAGTCCAGCCCACACCTTTATAGAAAGTGGATGGCTGGGTGTAGTAGACGATGTCACCACGTAGATCGAAGACGTGTTTGGTGGTGATGTCGCTCCCACCATCCCAGTACCGTTTTCCCTTATATCCATTGTATTTTAGGGGTTTGCCGGTACTGGCTTTGGTGTTATCGGCTTCGTTGGTCTCAAGGATAAGATTATCTGGATCTAATTTGGCAGTGTAGGTTACGGTTCCGCCTTCCAGATTCCTGATGGTAGGATCTATCAAGTCGATGGTGGTCTGCGCTCCACCGGCTAAACTGGCTATGGTAGTAGTAGCTACAGGCACCGTGTCAGAGACGTCACTGGCGTAAACATGAACCACGATGTTAGTGGCAGTGTCGGTTCCCTGGTTTCGGACGTTCATCACCCTTATGGCATTGGGCTCTCTGGCAAAGACCGCACTTGCAGGTACTGTATTTACCACACCGCCAATGTTTAAGTTCACATTTGGATTTACAGTGATATAATTCGTTTTAATTTCCTCGTCACTTCCACCAGGACCAGTTACAGCTAGTTTCACAGTGTAGGTACCGGCTGTGTCGTAGGTCCAGCTGGGGTTCTGAGCGGTGCTGTCGGCGGTTCCGTCATTGTTGAAGTCCCAGTTCCAACCAGTAGCATCGGTGGACTGGTCAGTAAACTGCACGGCTAGTGGCCTTAAACCGGAAGTGACGTCACTGGTGAAGCCTGCTACCGGTGCGGGTGTATTTTCCAGTTCGGCGGTTAGTATGGCAAATGCAATTTTATAGTAACCTCCCAGTCCGGTTCCACCCTCGAAGTATCTGGTGAAACCTAAACTGGTATCACTGGAACCATTCACTGAACTGGTGACATCCCAAGAGTCAGAACCGGAGTAAGAGGCCTGTACATCTGGAGTGGATCGGTCCAGTGTTTGATTGGTGAAACTTCCAGTTATCACAGCAGGGTATACACTACCATCAAGGTCAAAGTCGTTGACAGCGCTTGGGAATCCGTAGTAGCCGTTGTTGCTGGACATGTGGATCACTTTAAGGTTAGCGGATTCCACGTCGCCTGTGATATTGTTCGTGGAGAAGTTGGTATTTCCCACGTACACTTCACCGAAATAGTCTTCCTGCTGGTAACTGGCGACGTCCTGGCCGTAATTTATCCAGTATTTTATCTGGTCAGAATCTCCATCATTATAAGCCGCTATGAGGCTTATGAGTTTTATCCGGCCGTCGAAAGATCCAGTGGTAAACACACGAACGGTGTTATTCTGCTGTATTAGACTGGTGACATCATACTTCATGAGATAATCACTGGTAACCCGGATGGTGTGATTGTTTATGATCTTGTATGGTTCACCTGTTCCTCCGCCCTGACCGGTGTTATCGTTTCCTCCATCGTAAATAAAGGTATAGGGTTGTTGTATGTCGTTACTATTTTCAAGGGTGTTTCCATTGAAGTTAACGTTGGCATTCACTTTATAGTTATTTTGCATATGACCACAGTATACCGCTACATAAAGGGTTGCATTCGTGACCTGAGCATTGGATGGTAGCGACTGGAAGTTGTAGGTTATATCAGCTGTTCCACCATTGTTGTTTCCAGTTCCGCCCGGACCGTCAAAACCATAGTAGGTGTCACTGTACACCCCACCACTTACCGTTCCATTTTGAACCGTGGTTAGAGGCTGACCCCCTACATAGTCATCGGCGGATGCTGTTCCACACATGACCAGTGCAAAGATCAGGGTTAAAACCAGCATTACAGATGTTTTTGTATTCATGGCTTATTCACCCCCTATTGATTTAAATAGTTTCATTTATTAGTCTCCTTAATGTTTGTAGAATAAAATCTCATGTTTTGAGATTTTTTATTGCATTATATAGGTTTTTTATTAGAATAAAGGCGTTGAATTTAAATAGAATAAAAGTTACAATTTTTCCATCTTTTTATTCCCACCTCCAAGTGGTTGGAAATACTCAACCACATTTTTTAGTGATTGATGGCTAGTCCAATCTAATATATAATACTTTTTAAAAGATTTTTATTATTACTTTTAGGCTGCAGAACGATCATTTTGTAATACTGGGTATTGCTTTAGTATTATGATATGGTGAAATTTAGAAGAAATGTAATAATTTGAAGATTGATGGTAAGGGGTTATTTCAAGCTAATTTGAAATGTAATAAATATTACTTAGGATATATTATTTATATTGGGGGAGTTTTAATAGCCCTATTGCAGGATAAGGCATATTCTGTTCAATGACTATAATTGTTCAAATCATGTAATGGGTTGATGATAAATGCATAATGGTAAAAATGAGAAGATATGGTTCCTGGGCCGCAGTTATCAGGAATACATTAAAATGTTCTCTTTAAAGGAAGAAGAATTGAAGGATATCCGTATTTTAGACTGTGCAGCGGGTGCAAGTTCATTCACCCCCCACCTGCTTGATAAGGGCTATGATAGCACGGCTGTGGATCTTTTATATGGTAAAAGTGTGGAGGAAACTAAAGAACAGTGTGTAAATGATTTCCATACTCTTATGAAGATGCATGCTGGTTTAACCCATAAGGTGGACTGGAACTTTTTCCAGGACCCGGAAGACATGGTTCAGCAGCGTATAACAGTTTATGAAGAGTTTCTAGATAGCTATGCACAGTATAAAGATGAAAGGTACATTAAAGCTGCTCTTCCAGAATTGCCCTTTGGTTATAACAGTTTCGACTTGGTTTTATCCTCCCATCTGCTTTTTATATATGAGGATCGGCTGGGTTATGATTTTCACCGGGACTCTATACTGGAGATGTTGAGGATTACTTCTTCTGAGGTTAGAATTTATCCTATTTTAAAGCTCCATGGTGAATCTGAATCATCATTTCTGCCCAGTTTAATGGATGAATTAAGCGATAAAGCAGATTTTAACATGGAAAAAGTAGACTACCAGTTCCGCAGGGGTAGTGATGAAATGCTGAAGATTAATAAGAAATAGCTTCTTGAGTATATTAAAAAAAGAAAAAAGGGGAAAATTTTTATCTTCTCAGGAATCCCAGTATGCTGGTTCTGAAGTATCCCACACCAATTAGTCCGACTATAAGCACAATACCCACTATTGCTGCTATGGGCATTGCAGCCTCTCCAGACGAATTTTGCTGATTGGTTTCTGATATTTCATAGGCGTTTTCCTGATCTCCTTCTCCAACTGGCGTTGACGCTGCAGATACTTGCTGTTCTCCTGGATTAGTACTTGCACTCGATCCCTGTTGTTCTTGTTGGTTTGACTGTTCTGGCTGATTAGGATTAGCTGGATTTGAGGGGCTTTCTGGATTGGATGGATTTTCTGTATCTGGATTTGGAGCAAATGAAGGGTTTTGTGTAGATTTATACATTTGTGCGTTAAATTGGGCTAAGATATCAGCATTTATATATTGGGTAGCCCATTCAACCATTGCCAGGTTTGCACAACTGCAATCGCAGCATGAAGCACCATTTGCAGCTATCAAATTAGCCCAGCGATTAGCAATATCCTTCAAAGTAGCTTCATCCACATCAATGTACCCTTTTTGAGCGCCTTTCAGGATAGTTCCATATATACTGATCATGGAGTATACACGGTTATCCGATGAAAGCCACTCGGAAACACCTATGTTGTTTTTATCATAGACATAAGTGTCTATGACATCTTGCCACATCGCTTGAGATACACTATTTGGGTCAGTTACTGTCCATCCCCAGAGATTTTCAACTCCGGCACTCATCATAGCCGCACCATAGTAACCCTGATCCATCATACCCTGTATCCAGGTAGGATTCAGGTTACGTGACCTTAACTCCATACTCAGGAACTGGTCTAATGATTCAACTTTAGCACCGGTAGGGTTTCTCAAATTGTTTAAGTAAACCATGGGCTCTTTTCCAGAAGCAGTTCTAACTGCCAGGATTAGACCGCCCATATCTGAGAAGTATCCATCTCCATAGAGCACACCATAGTTATTTGAACTGATACTATGAGTTACCACATCCACGCCTTTGAGGTTCTGGTTGAAAATACTCTGTAAATCTACTCCCCAATCGGTCTGACTGTAGGCATATCCCCATCCTCTGATAAAGAGGTCTGCTATGTCACCTTCATCGTCCCATTTATCCGTGTGGGATATGGGTACTGAAATAGAAGGACCATAACCTCCAGGGGCTGCTGAAAAGATTCGTGTCATGGAAAGTTGCTCTGCAGTTTCATGGTCATAACCCTGAGCTAACAACCACTCATAAAGTGCTTGACTATTTTCTTTGACATAATTAGGGTATGCTGTGTCATTTGCTGATGCTGCTAGTCTAATTGCCTGATCTAACAGGGCCATCTGGATAGGGAATGTGTCTCTGTATATTCCTGACGGAACAATTAAAACATCTATGCGAGGTCGGCCTAATTCTTCAGATGGGATTAATGATAGTTTAGTCGGTCGGTTGTAGCTATCATAATCAACTTTAACTCCGAGAAGGGCCAATATTTCTGCTTCCATGACACCCAGATGTTTCATAGTCTCAGTTGCCCATAGGAAAACTGAAACTTTTCTGGGGTACTCACCAGTTTCCTTCAGATATTTATTGAGTAACTCGTTGGCCATGGTCACCCCGAGGTCTCGGGATGATTTTATTGGTATCTCCCTAGGGTCAAAGAAATACATGTTTCTACCGGATGGTAAGGCATCAGGTTTTCTGATGGGGTCTCCACCAGGTCCTGGGGTCACAAATTTACCTTCCAGAGCATTTAAAAGACTGGTAATTTCCTGATCACAGCTTTGAATGTTCTGAGCGTATACTTTAGCAGTGTTAAGGAAGTCAGTCAATTCCTGGTCAGTTTTCCCTAAAACAAGAGTCTGAGCTTCTTTTGGTGTTTTACCATTGATGACCACTTCTTTAATGAGCTGTTTGGCTTTATTCTCAGATATTGATTTGCTGTTAGTGTAATTTTTGAAGTCCAGTCCTAACATGGAATTCACCATGGATACCAGGTGATCTCCAGTTATGCTTTCACCGAGAACATGTAAACCGTAAGGCATATATTCTGATTTTAACCTGGTTAAATAATCACGTAGTGTTATTTTAAATGTTTCAAATGCAGCTGCGCTTGATACAAGGTTTAAATTCACGTTTAAATCTTTGTCCAGATTCAAAGCCTTACACTTTTTAATTATTGATTCCCTCTGTGTGGCTTTAACGGTTTCATCAACAGCCTGATCATATAATGCTAAATCAGATTCTAATGTTGCTAAATCACCATATAAACCAGAAGCAATTATTGCAGGGGTGGAATAATCAATAATCACTGCATTAGCTCGTCTTTTTGCCTGGGTTGCTCCAGCAGTTCCATCAATTGTATATAGATAAATGTGTGGCATGTCCTGTATGAGGATTGCTGGCCAGTCTGTGGTTACTGAGAGTCCGTTCTGTTTTCCTGGCAAGTATTCGAAGCTTCCATAGGTTCCAAAGTGTATCAGTGCATCAGCATCGTATACCTTGTTCATCCACATGTAGAATGCAATATATTGATGTGTTGGTGGTATCGCATCATCGGTGAACATGGCAGTGGTGCTCTGGTCTTTACTGCGCATGGGTTGTGGTGCTAGTAGGATATTTCCAAACTTCAACATGGGGATAACGATATATTTCTGACCATTTTTTTCATATACCATGATGTCGCCTGGTGGCTCTCCCCACATGTCTATTACAGCCTCGCGGTTAGCCTTTGGTAACGCATTGAACCACTGTAAATATTGGTTTAACGGTATAAGTTCCACTTTACCAGTGTTTACCATGATTTCTAGTTCACCAGGAGCCCATACTCCTACGTTTTTACCATAAAGTTGCATTTGAGCACGTAACTCATCAACTGTGGGTATAGGGCCAGTGTTGTATCCCTTGGCCTTTAAGGCTTTCAGGAAATTCACCAGGCTTTCATGGGTGTTTAAACCACCTTCATTCATTACCCCTACATCTCCTTTACCGGGAGTGTGGTGATAGTAGATTACAGCTATCTTTTTCTGGGAATTGTTTTCACGGCGTAGATTTATCCACGACTTAGATCTGGCAACTAACCAGTTCATCTGTTCTTCAATGGGAACTGTTAAGTAAACGTCGCTATTGGGTTTTTGAACCTGTCCAGCAACAACAATAGATTCGTACACTCCATCAAGCTCAGGAAGTGCAATTCTTGTTCCGATAAGACTTGATGGAACTCCGTCAGTGCTGTTTGCCCACATTTCTGGGCTTATCTGGTAAAGCCCAATCACAGCATTGATGATAGGTATGTCTAATGCCTTTAGGTAAAGTACACCATTTTCAATTGGTTCATTACTGTATGATCTGAGCCTGAAACTCTTAGCTGCAATAATCAGATCCAGAGGAAGATTAGCCGTCAAGGTTGTTGTGTTCATGACTATACTCAGGGAATCACCAGACATTCCAAACTCAGCAACACAATTTATCCCCTGTGCTTCAAGTTTTTTTATAAGTGAATTCACCCATGGAGTGGATTCTTTTATGAAAAAATCTCGATTGAAAAGAATAGCTGCTGTGGGTTTATTTGGATCATATTTGTAATGTGTACCATTTGACTTGTACCATTTCAGATACTCAGTTACACTGGCAAAAGGCGTTGAAGAATCTGGATGATAGATCCCGGTTTGAGGAATGATAACTGGAGCTTCCACGGTTTCATTTAGACCGAAGAATTTGATCATCACGTATTTTATGAGCCGCCTTTCATTTTCATAGCCCCCATTATTGAAATATTCTAATATATAGGGGTGTTTTGCCATGTTTATGGTACTTAAATTTTGAGCAACCTCTGTTTCAGGTGATAAAACAATTATAGTTGCGTTTTTCTTTTTAGCCTCACCAACACGATCTTTAAGTGCTGTGGCATATACGTCTTGGTATAAATCTAGCATAATCAGGTTTTGATTGCTGAGATTCAAGTTACTAGGCATCTTAGTTGCCAAATATGTGGTGTAATTCATATGTGGATACTCTTTTGCTGCATCTGCCATCAACTCCTGATGGGTTGAACCAGAATAGATTGTTGTACAATTTATCTTAATATCACTTTTAGTCTGGCTATTCGCTGCAAATGCTGTCCCACTAATTATCATGACGAAAATAAAAGCCATGACCATTGTTATAACTTGTTTTCTCATACTTTTCACCTCCTTTTTGTTAAGTGAAAAGAATTTGAAACTCAAATTATTTAATACTTATTATTTGTTTTTTATTATTACTTTTAGCTGTGAATTCGGCTTTTTTGTAATAATTACCGGAGAAAAATTGTTGGATATTGGTAACAAAATCTAATTATCGTAATTGATTGTATTGCAGCCTTTAAATTAGTGGAATTATAATATAGATATTGTTATTTAGAAAATAGAAAAACAATATTTTTACAATATATTAGATTTACAATATATTTTAGAAAATCCAGAAAATCAATAATTTGTAAGGGGCATCAAGAGTGGTTTTAGTTAGAGTCTTTTTGTTGATGCCCCCTTACTAATTGGTGATGCCTCATACGACGCTTCACTGATTCGATGTGGTCCAAGGTATGAGATGGGAAATTTTATATGTGTATTCTGTAGGGCATCTTTGATACATTTGAGCGAAGAAATGATTTAGATGCCCTAACATATGCACAGTAGTTGTAGGAATCCAATGCGTGGTTTTGGATTCCTACTTTGGAGTCAATGGCTAAGTTAATAAGAAACCTTCAAATTCGGTAATAATAGTATTACTACCGTTTTTGCCACGCTTACATGGCTAGATATGTTCTCTTAGTATATAATATTTTCTATATATTTAGTATTACTAAAAGGGCTATAACAACAAATTTTTATTAATTAAATAAGTTAATATGTAGTTAAAGCTAATTTAATATAAGACGAATTATGATCACCCAAAAACAAGTAGAAGGCGTTATCTGCAACCTTTTCAAGCAAGCTGTAATAGAACTACCTTCAGATGTTCGAAAAGCTCTGGAGGAAGCCTATAAAAGGGAAGAACAGGATATTGCCCGGACAAATTTAGAGGCAGTTCTTGAGAACATCCAAGCCGCGGAGGAACTGGAAATCCCCATGTGCCAGGACACCGGTCTTCCCATCGTATTTGTGAAACTGGGAAAGTTGGAAGTGGAAAACCTCTACGAAGGCATAAGAAAGGGTGTGGAGAAGGCGACTAAGGAAATTCCCCTTAGGCCTAACGTGGTCGACCCCCTGACCCGGGTGAACACCGGTAACAACTTAGGTAGACGGATTCCCCAGGTAGATATAGAACTGGTTGAAGGAGAATACATAGAGTTCACGGTTTTTCCCAAGGGTTTTGGTTCGGAAAATAACAACGCCCTAATGATGGGACTCCCGGGTGATGGAGTGGAAGGGATCAAAAAGTTCGTGGTGGATACCGTGATAAAAGCAGGTGGAAAACCCTGCCCACCAACCGTGGTTGGCGTAGGAATTGGTGGATCATCTGATATGGCCATGAAGCTTGCAAAGAAAGCCCTGCTACGGGAAGTTGGTGTACTCCACAACGAAGAGAGAATCGCTGAACTGGAGAAAGAGATACTAAAACTAATTAATGATACAGGCATTGGGCCCATGGGCCTGGGTGGTAAGACCACTGCCCTGGATGTTAAAATAGAATACGCAGATACACATACAGCAGGCCTACCAGTGGGAGTTTGTATCCAGTGCTGGGCTGACAGGCACGCCAGTGCTGTTTTGAAGCCGTAGGTGGCAGTAATAAAAAGTTATACTTCTTTTCTTTAAGAATAAATCACATTTCTTTTTCTAATTCTTCAACGGTCTTCCCACTTAAAACAGACTCAGGCCGTTCAGTTAAGATATCCCTGGTATCTCTATTCAATTCTTTCATTTTAAAAAACAACCAGAACTTCCTCCCCTCTCGCCCGGTGTGGATCAGTGCATAGGCACCCTTGAGTTTCTCTCCTTCCAGATAGAACTCCACATGACCATCTTCAATGGTCTTCTCCATGGGAACTTCTTGACCCTCCTTCTCCTTTAAGTTGCGATAGGTGCCGGTATCCCATACTATAACCGTCCCTGCACCGTAGTTTCCCTCGGGGATGATGCCTTCGAAATCTATATAGTCAACGGGATGGTCCTCGGTGGGTATGGCCAGTCGCTTCTGGGTGTAATCAACCGACGGTCCCTTGGGCACGGCCCAGGATTTTAAAACACCATCTACCTCCAGGCGGAAATCGTAGTGTAAATTCCGGGCTTTATGCTTCTGCACCACGAACCTGGGTTTCTTGGATGTTTTTTTGCTGGTGTAGGGTTCCGGGGTAACGTTGAAGTCACGTTTTTCCCTGTACTTGGTTAATTTATCTTCCATCATGATTTACTACCAGTTATCATATATGTACTTTGATTTAGAAAAACTGTTTGAAATTTGTATTTTGATTTAAAAAAGGGTTTGATGTTTGATAATTTTAAGGATTTGAAATTCAAAAAAAGGGAGGAAATGAAAGAAAAATAAAAAATTTTCTAGAGAATTTATATAGGCTGTTCACAGGTGATCATGAACACGGTCCGGTTGCCTATACTCTCCGACCGATCGGCGATCCTCTCCAGGAAACGGGCCACGAAGAGCAGGTATACCATGTAGTAAATGGCGTCTTTCTCATCGAACATGCTTTCTGTGATGTCCCGGAGGGTGGTATCGAACAGGTCGTCCACTTCATCATCATCGTGGTGCAGCTCCCGAACAGTTTCCACGTCCTGGTTTAAAAAGGAAGTGATACTCTTGCTGACCATGCTGCCCACTAGGTCGGACATATGTTCGATATCTTTTTTTGGTGTTTCCGGGATTTTTTCATCCTTTATCTGTTTGGATACTTCTGCGATGTTGGATGCCAATCCAGTCATTCTTTTAAAATGACTTCCTACCTTTATTGATGCTTCTATGAATCTTAAATCCCTGGCAACTGGTTGTTCGGATGCTATTATGCTCATGGTTTTCTGTTCCAGCAGGTAGTTCATCCGGTCCACTTTCTCATTGATATCCATGATAGTGGCTATCTTCTCTTCATCATAATTAAACAGGACATCTATGGAGTCTTTATATGCTTCCAGGGTATATTTGCCCATTTCTTCCATGTAATCTCTTAATTCCTTCAATCTTTTCCTGAAAAATATTCTCGAGGATTTTTTTGCCATCTTCCATCTCTCCTATTTTGTATATTCCTTTATTAAAGTGTCTAAGTCATTTTCAGACGGATCTCGTATTCCATATTTGAGTAACAACTTGTCCCGGTCAACCGGATTATTTGCATCATATTTATCAATTATGAAGTCTAATTCCACAGGTAACGATAATTTACATTCCTCATTCAGTTCCAGGATGGTATTAAAAAGTTTATCATTCATCTTATAAATTTCTACCTTGGACTCGGGTCTGATCATCATCAATTTCATTGCTTTAGTTTCATAATATTCTTCCAGTGTATCTATGTCCAGGTACCATGCTCCCACTATTTTTTCTTCACTTATAAACAGGATGGATTCGTTGCCTTTATCTATAAACCTTATGTAACCTAGATCCGGTATGTGAGTTTTTTTTAAATTGCCTCTTATCACCATTTCCGGTTCACTGGAAGGAAACCACATAATATTAAATTCACCTCATTAAAAGGTTGTGGAAAAGTTTAGTATGCATCACACGTTTCCCGACAATAGAGTAGGCTATCCTGTCGGCCATTCCCATGACGTGATGCCCCATACTGAGCAAGTTTCTCCCGACCAGGATTAAATAGGTCTGTGAGCCTCCATGGGTAAGTTCATTGTATTCGGAAAACATCTGGTTGTAGAAGTCCTGTAGATTGTTGTAATTTTTTGTGGAACGTTTCAGTAGATGTAGGTCTTGATTTATCAGGGATCCTACTCCGTCTTTGAGCATGTTCTGTACAGTCTGGGACATGAACATCAGGTGTGGGGGTTTATGGATTTTTAAATTTCTCTCTTCAGAATCTATGGTGTACCTTGAAATATAGGCAGATAAGTCGTTTATCCTCTCCAGCTCTATGGATATTCTAAGTATGGCTGCCCCCATACGGAGATCTTTAGCCACTGGCTGGTGAAGCCCCAGAACCTTCAGGCAACCATCTTCTATATTATAACTATTCTTGTTTATCTCATCGGTTGATTTGATTATCTCCCTGGCGAGTTCCACATCATCATTTATGTAACTATCTAATGCTCTATCGATCCGGTCGGTGGTTTGGTTACTGTAAATCAGGACGTCGTTGGTTAATGATTCTAATTTGTTTTCTAATACCACGTTGTACATGTTAACCCCCCAGAGTTAAAGGATGCGACCATTAAACTCATCCAAACCTACCAGTGATGTAATCCTCTGTTCGTTTATCTTCTGGTTCAATGAAGATCTTGTCGGTAAGTCCCTTTTCAACAATTTCTCCATGTAAAAAGAAGGCCGTATATTTGGAAACACGGGTAGCCTGCTGCATGTTGTGGGTTACGATGATTATGGTGAACTCATTTTTGAGTTTATGGATCAAATCCTCAATCTTAGTGGTGGATATGGGATCAAGCGCGGAGCAGGGTTCGTCCATGAGGATAACCTCGGGTTCGACAGCTATGGTCCGGGCTATGCACAGTCTCTGCTGCTGCCCACCAGAAAGTCCCATGGCAGAATCATCAAGTTTGTCCTTAACCTCATCCCATAGGGCTGCTTCTTTAAGACTGGCTTCCACCCTTCGTTCCAGGTCCTTCTTATCGTTGTTACCGTGAACTCGCAGTCCATAGGCTACATTTTCAAAGATTGATTTAGGGAAGGGGTTTGGCTTCTGGAAGACCATGCCCACCCTTTTACGGAGGTCGACCACATCTACATCAGGGTCGTAAATCTCTTTACCGTCTAAAAGGATGGTTCCTTCTTTTTTAAATGTTGGAATAACATCGTTCATCCGGTTCAACGTTCGCAAAAAGGTTGATTTACCACATCCCGACGGCCCTATCAATGAAGTTACGGCATTTCTTGGTATGTCAAGGTATACGTCCTTTAAAATGTGTGATTCATCAAAATATGTGTTTAATTCTTTAACTTCAATTATTATATTTTCCATTTCTATCTACCCATCATCTTTTTAGTGTATTTTTCCACCAGATAGTTCGTGGATATGGTTATTATTAAAATTATAAGGACCAGAACAGCCGCTGTACCATAAGCATTCGGTAGTGATACGCCCTCCGTGGCCAGAATATAAAGGTGCAACGGGAGGGGCCTTGCCGGATCCCATATGGACATAGGAATAGCCAGAGCAGCACCTACCGTGTATAATATAGCAGCTGTTTCCTCAATAGCCCTGGCCATCCCTAAAATGATACCGGTGGTGATCCCGGGTATTGCGGCTGGTATAACTACTCGATAAATGGTCTGCCACTTAGATGCTCCCAGTGCCAGACTACCTTCCTTATATGATTGTGGCACTGCTTCAATGGAGACTTCAGCAGTTCGCAGTATGGTGGGGATGGCCATCAGGGCTAAGGTCAGACCTCCGGAAAGGACTGAAAATCCCATCTGTAAGAATACCACGAAGAAGGTTAATCCAAATAAACCAAACACGATGGATGGTATGGACGCTAATGTTTCAGCTGCAAATCGTATGGCCTTCACTAAGATACTCTCCCCGGCATATTCTGCCAGCCAGATGGCAGCCAGTACGCCCAGGGGCGTGGCAACTATGAGTGCGATGAAAGTCACATAAAAAGTAGATACAATCATAGGCCAGATGCCACCAGATTCCCCAGATCCAACGGGGTTACCAAAGATGAATTCCAGAGAGAACTGGGGAAGGCCGTTCCAAAGGATGTAGCCTATTATGATGATGAGTATCACGATGGCTAGAAGGCCCACTCCCCAGAGAACTACGTTCATGATTTTCTGGGCATGGTGGGGGGAAATGATTCTGGGCATTGATATCATAAGTAACCTCCTCCCACGGTAACTTTACGTTTGTAGTTGATGTAGTTGGTGACCACCAGTAAGACTATGATCATCATGAGCAGCACTATACCGGTAGCGAATAGTGCGTTATAATGAAGCCCAAGGGCGTAACCCATCTCCAGGGCTATATTAGAGGTAAGTGCCCTGGCAGGTTCCAGTATGGAACCGGGGATTATGGGTGTGTTACCGGCTACCATGATCACGGCCATGGTTTCGCCTATGGCTCTACCCATCCCTAAGATTATCCCGGTTACTATGCCGGGTAGTGCCGCCGGGAAGATCACGTTCTTGATGGTCTGCCAGTGGGTGGCTCCCAGTGCAAGAGACGCCTCTTTATATTCCAGGGGAATGGACCTGAGGGCATCTTCAGATATACTCAGGATGGTGGGTAACACCATCACCGTCAGGATGATGGAGGCGGTTAACATACTGAAACCACTGCCTCCAAAGTGTATCCTCATGAAGGGAACCAATACTATTAAACCGAAAAAACCGTAAATAACAGAGGGGATACCGGCCAGTGTTTGTATGGTTGGCTTTAAAATCCTTCTCATGGTTTTTGGTGCAACTTCTGCCAGGAATATGGCACCAAAAATGGATAATGGAACGGCGAATATCAAGGCCAGTGCCATCATACCCAGTGATCCCACGATCATGGGGAAAACGCCGTAAATATCATAGGATGGACTCCAGTCCATTCCAAATATGAAGTTTAAAGGACCTACCTGTTCCATTGCTGGAAGGCCCTGTTGAATAACGAATCCGATTATAAGGAGTATTATAATGATAGATGATATCGCTGCCAAAAGCAGCACTTTCTCCACTAGAAATTCTTCCCAATTCCTTGCCATCGCTTGCACCTCTCAAGTGAAAATTTTTATAATGGTAATTATTCTAATGTCGGTCGTACTAATTAATTTTTTTAATTCCTCTTATGCTTTGTAGGCTGGATGGCATAAAACAGTTAATGGAGAATGTAGAAGAGTATATTTAATATGGTTGACTGACCTGTTTTCTATGGTAATAAACAGGTCTTTTCCCTTTAACATAGTGAATAATTCATTTACTTTTAAATTACCCATACCTACAGGTAGATGATCCCTTCCGAAATCATCGTAGTCGTGTAGATGTATTCCTATGAGTTTATCTTCAATTCTTTCCATCATCTGGTTTAAGGGTAATCCTAACCGTCCCAAATGTCCCACATCTAAAATATAGGAGATATCTTTACCAACGAGTTCCTCCAGTTTGTTTACGTTATCGGTGTCCTGGAATAGATAATATTTATATCCGTCAGTACACTGGTTTTCCAGACCAATGTTCAAACAGAAATCCTTTGCATAATCGTTAATTAAATGGTATGCCTCAGCAAACCTTTCAAATCCTTCATCCATTGCTGTAGGAGTTATATCATCCCTGTTTACCCATCCGCAATGCAAGACCGCGTTTTCAACTTGCAGATCATAGGAAATTCCCAGGTCTCCCAAAACCCCCAGGATGTTTCTTTTCCATTTCTTTTCATCAAATTCAGCAAGGTTGTACTGGGGAGAGATATGTAGACTGGCTTTTAAATCATATATATCTAGAAGATCCCTGGTCTGCCCGATATTGTCACGCTTTGGGATCCATTCTTTACCTATTTCCACGTAATCTACGTTTAATTTATGTAAGAAATTAAAAAAAGATTCTTGTGAGCCTTGAAAATTGTTGTAAAGAGCTACGCCAATCTTTTTCATTTAAAATTCACCTAAATTAAAATTCACTTTAAAAAAAATAGGGTAAAGTGGGGTTAACCCACTCATTTGTTTATAGATGAATTCAGTTATACTGGTACTGCTCCTTCTTCTTGAACGATTTTCTGTCCTTCGGAACTTAAACACCAGTTGATGAATTCCAGGGTTACACCAGTAGCTGCGCCTTTAGTCAGGAACAGGAATGGTCTCTGGATTTTGTAGGATCCATCTTTAACTGTTGCTTCTGATGGTTCTACACCATCGATTTTTACAACTTTAACACTGTCGTCCACATCGGCTAAGGACATGAAACCAATTGCGTTAGGGTTACCTGCTACAGCCTGTTTAACTGCGTCGGTTGAACTTTGTACAATGGCGGATTTGGTTATGTTTGTACCGTTTTTACCACCCATTATCAGGTCTATAAATGCATCTCTGGTACCGGATCCTTCTTCTCTGGTTACTACAGTGTAACTGCTATCGTTACCAGCGAATATTTCTTTTACCTGGTCTGCTGTTAGATCAGTGACGTTACTATCTTTGTTTACTATGATACATATACCGTCGTTTGCAATCACGTACTGTTCTATACCAGGTGCTTTGTCTGAGGACAGTTTTGAAGAGTATGTACCGATTTGTGCTGTACCATCCTGTACACTCTTAAGTCCTACAGATGAACCTCCACCTTGAACGGTTATGTTCACATCTGGATTTGCATTATGGTAAGCTTCGGCTAGCTTCTCTGCAACTGGCTGCACTGAAGTTGAACCAACGATTGTTATTTTACCTTCAGGTTTGGTAAAGGCACCTCCAGCATAGAGGGCAACACCTATTATTACTACTATTATGACAATAGCTCCGATTATGTATTTGGTATCCACAATAAATCACCTCAAACTTTACTAAACCCTCCATTACTATATAAGTGTTACTATTTGTGTTTAAAATTACACTAAATGTGTAATTCGGTCATAAAAAGACGTATGTTTATTACCCGATCTTTCTTAATTGGTGAACTCATGTGGACTTAATGCTACACCATGGGATTTTGTCTATAAAAAGTATGCCAACCACAACCGCATTATTTCCTTATTAGTGAACTAAAATAGGCTTAATGGTTAAATTTAAATATTATAGTTGTAGAATAAAATGATTTATGATAACTAAGGAAGTACTGAAGGATATAATACAACCAGTTAATCCCAGATGGAAAACATCCATAACTAAAGTGGAACCCAACCATCTTTTAACCAGAGGTTACTCACAGGAGGATTTAATAGAAAATATAACCCTCCCCGAGTTAATTTATCTACTTATAAAAGGTGAATTACCCGCCCCTAACCAGGCCCGAATGCTCCAGTCAGTACTGGTATCATTCTGCGATCATGGAATTACTCCGCCCAGTACCCAGGCTGCCAGAACCATGGCCTCAGCAGGTTCACCAGTAGCATCCTGCCTAGCCGGGGGGTTACTGGCCTTCGGTGAAAATCATGCCGGCGCCATAGAGATCTCCATGAAGGTGATGCAGGAAGCCATCAAATACAAAAACAATTCCGACTTAACCCACGACCTTCTGGCAGATAAACTGGTTAACCACTACCTGGATAATGACAAAAAAGTCCCAGGATTCGGGCACCGTTATCATAAGGAAGACCCTCGGGCATCCAAATTGATCAAACTTTCCTACAAATACGACTGTTTCGGCGATCACATGAAACTGGCCCTGTCCATGCAGGAACTTCTATGGACAAGAAAAGGGATAAAAATGAATATAGACGGGGCAAACGGTGCAATATTATCGGATATGGGATTCGACCCGAAAACAGGATGTGGATTTTTCGCCATAGGAAGATTACCAGGTCTACTAGCCCATGTTATAGAAGAAAAAAAAGAGAAGCCCTTTAAGAAGACCTTTAGTTTTGAAGAGTTATCCGTACTTTAAGTGATCTGTTTCTTTATAGTTGAGATCTGGGTTTTTTAATATAATTTTAATCAACTGATTTTTGTTTTTAATATAGTTTTATCAACCTGACTTTGTTTTAATAATTTTATCAGCTGATTTTGTTTTAACACAGGTTTTATCAACTGATCTTATCTTTAATATAATTCAACGCTACCTTGGTACTGTGAATTTTTATCAGGGATAGAAACGCCATGATCACACTTAAAATCGCACCAAAAATAACTATCCTGTGCATGCCGGTGGTGAAATCGTAGGCCTGGAGATTAAATAACAGGGGTGACTGGAGTGTATCGGGTGATATGGTGGAGTAGAGTATCAGCCCGGCAAATGAAACTGCAAATACCATGCCCAGATTTCGCATGGTAACGATTATACTGGAGACCATACCCGATTCACCTCGAGAGATACTGGCCATTATGGACCGGTTGTTAGGGGCCTGGAATAAAGCTGCGCCAAGGCCCAGAACTACAAACCTCCATAAAACATCACCGTAATTTGCAAATATGGTAAGATAAGACATGGAATAAAGGGCCAGGGCAAAGATAAGGGATCCAGCAAAGGCCAGATACCTCGATCCAATTTTATCGGAGATGAAACCGGAAAATGGTGCCAGTACCATCATGGCCAGTGGTGAAACGGTTAAAAGCAGCCCTATACTACCTAATGATAAATGTAAAACCTTTTGGAGATAGAAGGGCATGATGAAGAGTACCATATACATAGAAAGATAGTTAAAGAGTAGAGCGAGGTTATAGGCTGAAAATTTAGCATTCCTGAAGAGTGATAAATTTAATAAGGGATATTCAACTCTCTTTTCGTTAACGATAAATAGGATGAACGTAACCAGGGCAAAAGATCCGATTATGAGAATTTTCAGATCCAACCCGTAGGTTTGAACAAGATTCAAGCCATAAACCACGGTAAATAATGTAGTGAACTGCAAAATGGTGCCTTTTAAATCCCATTTGACCTCGTCACCATCCTTTCTTTCCAGGACCAGGTAACAGATAATCAGACTGATGATTCCCAGGGGAATGTTCACCAAAAATATATATGTCCAGCTGCCGGCGCTTTCCAAGAATCCTCCGATGGCCGGGCCCAGAGCTAAACCAGCAGCTATGGCCATGGAATAGATTCCCAGTGCTCTACCTAAATATTCAACTGGAAATGCCCTTCTGATAATCCCAATAGACACTGAAATCATCATGGCTGCAGTGATACCCTGTAAAGCCCTGAATATTATCAGGAGATGAATTGATGGGGCTAAACTGCAAAGAACAGAGGAAAACAGGAACCCTACCGCCCCATACATGTAAAGTTTTTCCTGGCCATAGAAATCACCGAACCTGCCGAAAAAGAGCACCAGACTCAGGAGCATTATGAGATAAGCGGTTAAAACCCATTGTGAAGTAGCCACAGATGCCCCGAAGAACTCTGTTATACTGGGTAGAGACACGTTAACTATACTGGCATTTATGGGGACCATGGATGTACCCAGTGCCAGGGCTATTAAAATTTGCCACTTTTGGGTAGATGTTTGCCTCAACTGAACCCCTCCAATTTGAATTTAAATAAAATACTCTTATTTCAGTCCACCATAATAAATCTTGCTATTAGTGTACATAATTTCACATTATGTATAAATAGGGAGGGGGTACATAAATAAGATGGTGATAGAATGATTGAAATTGACTTTAACCCGGAGAATATGGAAAAATGTCTATGTGCCCAGTGTCCGGTACAGGCCAAAAGTTCGTGTGTAAAAGATCAATGGAAAGAAATGGAGGAAGCAAGTTCAGCAGATATCGATAGTGGTTTTGTGGTGGGCCCTGAAAAAGTACCCCAACTTTATTGTGCCACTGGGAAAACGATCTGCGGGGATCTGTATTTCCATGAAGAATGCCAGTGTAAAAGCTGCGATGTCTGGAAAGAGAACGACCTGGAAGCAAGGGGAGCACCAGCCTATTTCTGTAAAAATGGAGAAGCTTCTGAGTGCTGTGAAATTGATATTGGAGAAGATGAAAGCCGTGAAGCCAAATTACGGGAATTAAGAAGGACTTATTATACGCCGGTATGAAACTTATTATACGCCGTATAGAATTTTCTTATTTTTTAAAAGAAAAAGAGAAATTAATTAAATTAAAAGAAAAAAAGGATATTAATTAAACCTAAATCAACGATCCGTTGGCTATTTTCCCTATTGGGGGTTTGAATATTTTCCCCTTAAATTTAAACTCCAGAGGATAATGTGCTAAATCTGCTTTAACCCCAGTTTCTGTATTTATCATTTTAACATGTAATTCGTCTTCACCCAGTTCAATTAAATTGTATGAGGGAACGTTGGTGCCGTGTAACCTTCTGGTGGTGGCGGTTCCTGAATTTACAGTCACCAGTTCTTCCAATCTCCAGGCGTGGGGCACGTGTTTATGGCCGTTTAAAACCAGGTCGACCTTGTATTCCATTAGAATTTTTAGGATATCCCCGGCATCCAGTAAAATATTTCTCTCCCGTCCTGTGCGGGGTATGGGGAGTATATGGTGATGGAACGTCACGATTATTCGCATATCTTCTCTAACTTTCCTTAGTTCGCGAACTAACCATTCTCTCTGGTCTATTCCGATCTGTCCGTCATGAATATCTGGTTCTGAGGAATCTAATCCGATGATAACCATCCTGTTGTGCATGTCGTTGTGTATAAACCTTCTTTCGCCAATCAATCTTTTAAACTGCCGTAATCCGACATTACAGGAATCATGGTTTCCAGGCACAACATATACCTCTGCAGTGGATTTTAATTCATCGATAAATTCTTTTGCTTTAATATATTCATCTACATATCCCTGTGCAGTTATGTCTCCAGAGATTACTATCAAATCAGGATTTTCTTCACTGACCTGTTCTAATAAATTATTTTTAAGTTCTTCTGAGAACTTATATTCTTCAAAATGTAAATCAGACATCTGTGCGATTTTCTTTTTCATCTACAATTTCTCCTTTTTTTCACTTATAGTGTAAAATAAGACACTAATAGTATAAATATTTATTTTTCCAGCAACTTATCTAACCAAGTAAAAGTTCAAAGAAACTAGAATGAAAAAGTTATTTGACGTGGAAGTGCTAAGAAACTTTAAATGATTTAATAAAAACTCAAAAGTGGGTGGAAAAATTAAAAAAAAGTAAAATAAAATAGGGGATTTTAAAAAAATTACTAGAAGATTAAAATAAATAGTGGAATATTTAAAATATTATAAAAAAAACTTATTGACGTCTGAAACGCTCAGGCGTAGTGGTTCTGGGGATGTTACGATAAAATTCACCGGCTGTATCCACTATCTCCACAGAGATATCACCGATCCTTTCAAATGACTTAACCACCCGTGATAAGGACAGGTAATATGTGGAACGGTCTTTGTCCATATCATCATCCGCCATCTGGAGGGCGATGTTGTTCAGGGCCTTTTTCTGTAACTGGTGAATCCTTTCCTCATAATCCATGATTTTATCCTTATAATCTAATTCCTCATTCAGGAAAGCTTTCATGGAATAATTAACCATTTTCCGGGAGGTTTTAAACATGGATTTCAGGGTATCCAGCATCTCCTCATCAACTTCATAACAACCACTTAAAACGAAGTTGGCTATTTGAGCGGTGTGATCAGCTATACGCTCCAGATCAAAGGCTATTTCACTAAAAACCATGGTTTTACTGAATTCAGAATAAGGATTGATGGATATAACCGTGTCTACAGAGGCACGTATTTTTTCGTGCATATTGTTGGTTACGAAATCTAATTTAAGGGCTTCGTTGGCCATTTCCTCATCGTATTTTAGGAAAGCATCGAAGGACATGTCAAACTGACTGCAGACCTGTTCGGCCATGTTCTTGAGCATTTCCTTGATTAGGAAGGTTCCAGCATGCTCCCGGGAGGTAGGTTCCTCATCGAACATCTCAGAAAACTCATCGAACTTCTTAAGATCAAGGATGTAAGCTCTCTTAACCACGCCACGTTTAACCAGAGGTTGTAATAGTTTAGTGACGTATCTACGGGTTAAACCTAATTTTTCGGCAATTTCATCCTGTGTGGATGGATTTTCATATAGTATAACATCCAGCACGGCTTTTAAAGTGTTATTTTTACCTTTAATATTCATCATATCAACTAATTTAATGTTACCTATTTATCAATTAATCCAGTTACTTATCTATCTTTTCCTCTAGACTAATATCTTTTTCTTGCTCTTCACCATTCTTATAATATACTTGAACAGAATCCCGGGCTATGGCCACAACCACGAAGGTGATGACAGCGATAATTACCAGGGAGACCAGTTCGTTTACCTGGTAGTACAGGGGTGCGTATAGCTGTGCCACCGGGTTGTTAACATCCGCAAAGCCCACCAGGAGTTTTACCACACCTACAGCCACCAGGATATATCCGTACATCTTGTTGATGTTGTAATGTTTAATGTCCGGGTAGAAACCTTGAATGATGGGGAATAAACCCATTACTATTAAACCGATGCCCATGAGCTTGAAGAGGTTGTTTCCAGTGGCGCTTTCCAGGGTGAAAAATATCTCCTGGGGGGTGTGATAAATGCTTGACAAGAGATATATCACTTCTATAGCCAGTATAACAATAAGCGGAAAAATATAAACGATTTCCCGCTCTATATTTTGTGTTTTAACATTTTCTACAGGGTTCTTTAAAAAATGGGACATTAACTGGTACAACATAGAACCTAGAACTGCCCCTAAAACCGTACCACCTATACCCAGTTGAGATGTGGTGTAGGCCACTATACCGGCGATTAAACCGGCCATTAAAATATCCAACGTCTTTGACATCTTATCATCTAAAGTAAATCCAGTTTTGTTTATTATTTCTTTTTTTTCTTAGATTATCTCAATATTTATTCTACATAGATATTCTTTACTATACAGAAAGAAAATTTATTCTTTTCTATTTTGAAGTATTTCTTACCAGAAATGTTACCTGAAAATACCAGGTTAAAATCAAATCTAAATCAAAAATAACACATTCCTTAAAAAATAAGCCTCAGGGGGGATTCGAACCCCCGACCTATGCCTTACCAAGGCATCGCTCTACCGGCTGAGCCACTGAGGCTAGAAGACTATCTTTTATTAGGTGATACCACTATTATACTTAACTATATATGGACAAATCATTTTTTCGTAAACTCTTCATATTATTATTTAAAATACTTTCCTAACCCTAAAATAGGAGTAAGTTAATTTAAGTGCAGGGGATGGGATTCGAACCCACGTAGGCCTACGCCAGAGGATCTTAAGTCCACCCCCTTTGGCCAGCTCGGGCACCCCTGCATACATCGAACTTGGGTTTACATAGTATAAGAAGTTAACGGTGATTTAAATTATTAAATTACAAGTATTTATACCATATCCATGGAATAATTGCCCCTAAAATCTCTTACCATAGCCAGTATAACAACGATTAAATAATTTATAAACCCAAACTATAATAAGATTTGAGTTGTTCTTTTAATTTTTTTCTCTGGCAATAGGGGGTTCTGGTGGTTTGATAAAATACCAACGAGATAACTGTGGTTATTGTGGGGCCTGTGTAACGGTATGCCCCCAGCAAATTCTGGAACTAACTGAAAATGAAGTAACCAAAGGTACTGGGTGTGATGAATGCGGCAATTGCACCATAATATGCCCCCTGGGAGCCTTCACCAGGGAGGATAAGCCATGAGGTATGACATAGCCCAGGAGGACGAACCATGAAATATGATGTGGTGGTGGTAGGTGGACGTATCGGGGGTTCGGTTTCTTCTCTTTTTGCATCTCGAGATGATGTGGATGTCCTGATGATTGAAAAGAGACAGGAAATTGGCACACCTGTACAGTGTGCCGAGGGAACAACCCTGTCCACTTTTAAGATCCTGGATATGAAGCCTTCTGGAAGGTTCATCAGCTCAAAAATAGAAGGTGCTACTGTTTACGCCCCGGACGGTAGGGCTCTTGATTTGGAAGAGGTGACTGGTCGTAATTTTCTGGATGGTGCTGGCTATGAAGGTTACATCTTAGATAGGAAGGTCTTTGATAAACACCTGGCCATCCAGGCAGCCAAGGCAGGGACAGATATAATGATGAAGACCACTGTAAAGGACCTGATAAGAAAGGAAGGTAAGGTGTGCGGGGTGGTGGCCAAGCACCTGGGAAAAACCATGGAGATAAAGGCCGACGTGGTCATAGCCGCCGATGGAGTCGAATCCAACATGGGCCGATTGGCCGGACTCATCAGCCCAAACAAACCCAAGGATATAGGGTCCTGTGCACAGTATGAACTGGTCGGTTTAGACATAGACCCCCACCGGCTTAACTTCTATTTCGGGAGGAAAATAGCCCCTGGGGGATATTTATGGATGTTTCCCAAGGGAGAAGACACGGTTAACGTCGGTTTAGGGGTGAGGAGCAATAAAAAGACAGCTTACCAGTATCTTAACCAGTTCATCTCCAGGTTCGACGGTGTAACCCCGGTGGAACTTAACATCGGTGGAGTTCCCCTATCAGGACCAATTGATAGGACTTATTCCGATGGTTTCCTGGTGGTAGGGGATGCAGCTGGACAGGTGGACCCCGTCACCGGGGGAGGAATACATACCACTGCCTTCTGTGCTAAAGTTGCCGGACAGGTCGCAGCAGAAGCTGCCAAAAAGGAAGATGCATCCGGTGATGTTTTGAAAAAATACGATGATCTATGGAGGGAAAGGTTTGGAGAAAACCTTGAAATATCCCTTAAATATCGAAATGCCGCGGATAAATTAACTGATAAGGATATGAATGCCCTTGCAGAATTTTTAGAAAAAAATAAGATGGAAAATTTATCAAAGATTTCCGCGATAAAGTTCCTGGGAAAACACCCCAGTCTGTTGAAGTTAATTAAGGATTTCCTGTGAATCATGATTTTTTTTTAGCTGGTTGATTTAAAAAGGATCGGTTCATTGATAATTATAATTATTAATTATAATAAAAAAGAGTAAACAATATACTCATCTGGAAATTAAATTTTTGGGGAGTGGAATATTTTGTCTGACGGAGGTTTTTACCCGGATATTGATCTTTTAGAGGAAAATAGAGATGTGGGAGGTTTAGTCAAAGCCCTTGAACATGAAGAATATATTGTACGTAAGGAGGCCGCCAGATCTCTCAAGAAAGTAGGTGATGAAAGGGCGGTTGTACCTCTAATTAGATCTTTGAAATATGAAAGCTGGCAGGATGAAAGTCCGATTCTAACCAGTGTGAGAGAGTTTTCTGCCGAAGCTTTAGGTGCAATTGGTGACAGGCGGGCTGTTGAAGCTCTTATACAGTCAGTTAAGGAAGATGTAGTTGAGGGGGTAAGATGGAGATCCGTATTTGCACTGGGTAAAATAGGTGAAGGAGACCATTCCGTTACAGAAGTGCTCATTGATGCTTTAAATAATGATTCATGGGTTGTAAGGGAAAATGCTGCTAAATCACTGGGAAATTTAGCTTTGATAGAAGCTGTTGAACCGCTCATATCTCTTCTTGGAGATAAAGAGTGGAGGGTTAGAAAACAGGCAATCAATGCCCTGGGAAAAATAGGGTCCGATGAAGCTGTTAAGCCGCTTTTAAGACTGTTATACGATGGGGATGCGGATGTAAGACGAAATACCACTGAAGTACTGGCATGTATGGGTGATGAAGCATTTGACCCCCTTATGGATTTGTATATGTGTGATGACTGGCAGATTAGAAGCAAAGCTGCTGAATGTCTGGGGAAAATAGGTGATACCCGGGCTGTGGACTATTTTATAGATACTTTATGTAGTAAAAGGAAGGAAGACAGAAATCGTCACGTGAGGGGTAAGATTGTAGAGGCTTTAGGTAATATTGGCGATGAAAGGGCGATTGATGTACTTGTTGATGTTATGGATGATGATGATTTGTTTGTAAAGAGGAAAGCTGAAGATGCTATTATAAAAATTAGATTAAAAAGTTATCCTGGTAATTATAATCAATTTAACGCTAATTCAATATCCTTTTATTACCCTGAAGGCTGGACAGTTAAAACCCTGGTCTCCAATGAAAAATTCCAAGGGAACAATCCAGATGGCAGTATAAATTTATTGATATTCAGGAAATCCAATTTAAAGGGCATCACATTTGAAGAATTAATCGAGATATGGGAGGAGATCTTCGAAACCCAGAACATCATTCTCACCGGCGGAAATACGTCGAGAATGGGGAATATTCAGTCATTCCTGATGTTTGGCGATAATTTAAAAACCAACAAGATGATCATGGTTGCTGGTTACCTGCTCAAAGATTTCTATTACTACCTTTACTTTACCATGAAGTCAGATATTACTCGAGAGGACCAGGAAGATATAAATTTAATAGTGAACACTTTCCGTATATTGATGTAAATAAATGTTTAAATCAGGAAGTGATATTTCTTGCCAGTGAATCCAAAAGATAAGGTTATCGTATCAATCCATAGAGACGGTGATCTATATTTTTCAGTGGGAGTTGCAGAATCAACGGGTAAGGTAGTGAAAATTTCACTGCCAAAAACAGATAAAATAGAGGCCATAGAAGATATAACAAATTATTACCCCGATTTTGAGTTAAGAGATGAATACAGGGATATAGCGAAGGATATTTCCAGGATATATAAAGGAAAAAAAGTTGATTTTGACTTGGACATGCTAGAATTAGACGTGGATAAATCCAACAGGAATTTACCGGTTAAATCAACCTTCCAGAGGGATGTACTCCTTGAAACTTATAATATCCCCTACGGAGAGGTAGTAACCTATAAATCCCTGGCAGAAAGGGTCGGAACTCATGCATACCGGGCTGTTGGTACTGTAATGGCTAAAAATCCATATCCCTTAGTTGTGCCTTGCCACCGAGTGGTTAAATCGGATTTAACCATTGGACAGTATGGTGGAGGTCGGAAGATGAAGAAGGAACTGTTAAAAAAAGAGGGAGTCCATCTCAAGGGAGATAAAATAATTAAAAGTAAAAAAAGGTTATTTAATAAAAAATAATAAAAAGAGGTTAATTTTATAACCAAAAAGAAATAATGATTATTTTTTACCCTGGAAATCCTTCATAACCTCATTTAAGAAATCAGTGTATTCCACTTTCCCTTTAAGTTCCTCCAGCTCCTCTATGGAAAAGACTTTAAGGACGTTGTCCTTACAGGCCTCCACACAGGCAGGTATGATGCAGTCGGAGTCCATGCAGAGGGTACATTTTTGCATGGTCTTGTTTTCACTGTCTATTACCATCATACCCACGGGACAGGCTATCAGGCACAGTCTGCAGAGTATGCAGGTATCTTCATCCACCATCAACGTGCCGTTTTTCTCGTGTATAGCTCCCGTGGGGCATATGCGGGCGCAGAACGCCTTCTCCGGATGGCACTGCAGGCAGAAGATGGGTACTGTGCTGGTTTTTTTTGCCCTGGAAATTCCGTGCTCCTTCTTACAGGCGTTTATACAGTCCTGGCATTCGGTGCACATCTGAGGGTCTACTACCATCAACGTTTTCATATAATCACTGCTTTTGAATAGTTTTTAAGGAATCTACTTGGCTTCTTGCTTGAGTTTAACCAGGAAATCAGGTGCTGCACTGGAGTCTCTGGGTCCTACCAGAACTTCCCAGCCACTTTCGTCTTCGATTTCACCACTTACCGGGGCTCCCAGACCAGGTATGATGAGTGTTTTATGGTTTACCTTATCTTCTATACCGGCTTCTTTTATCAGTTCTGCCACGGCCTTACCAGTGAACTGGTTTCCAGCAACAGATACGTCTACAGCTCTTCCGTTGGTGTCAAGCACCAGGAGGTAACAGTTAGCGTTTCCAGATTTCAGGTCACCCTCTACTGTGTAGTAGGTCAGTGCGAAGTTGGTGGTGAGCATCACTGGTGAGCTTTCATCCAGTTCTCCAAATTCATATAATCCGGGTTCAACTGCCTGTGGCTTCCTGGGATCAGTGTACAAGCTTTGTCTTAAGGTTAGAACAGGGATTAACTCCCATATCTCTGTTCCGTGGATTATTAAAATATCGGCATAGGAGTTCATGAGCTTGGCTGCGGTTACAGCTTCCCTGATTCCTTTTTCCACCTCACTTTCCTTACCGATTAGCCAGTAGATGGCGGGTACTCCCATGATGGGGAACCGGAAGTCAGGGTCTCTTTGTTCCACGGCCAGTCTCCTGATCATCTTAAATTCATCTAAAGTATCTCCAGTACCTCCTTTAACAAATGTACCTGGGTCGAGGACTATGTCTTTAATTCCCGCTGATCTCAGGGAATATGAAAGTTCCTTCATCTTCTCCAGGTCGTGTGGCACGAAGAGTGTGAGGGGACAGTCGTACTCCAGTGCCAGATCTGCCATGTTCTGCAGGTTGTACTCTGTTGCACCGTAGATGAGGGGCCTCTGGTCTCCCACTATCTCCAGGGCGGCCTTCATGGTTTCCGGGTCAAATGTGCAGAGTACCAGGGCTAGTTTAGCGTCTTTAACCTTCTTCACTGCCTCGACGAATTTCTGGGTGTTTCCTGATTTGTTCCTCACGGCGATGGCGTCCAGTTTAAGCTGTTCTCCTGTCCGTTCAAATTCTAACTCTTCTACCCTCTGAACTTTCTCCTTAAATTCTTCATCACTCAGGTCATCACTTACCTCTATAACCAGTGGTGTTGGATTGTAGAAGGTCAGTTCGTAACGATAGAGTACCTCGTCACCACCTATGGTGATGGCTTTTTCTCCGGTACCGATAACTATTTCCCTTACAGCTGGTGCCAGTGCATCTTCCAGTTTTTCCTTCTCTTTATCTGTCATCTGGGTACACAGGCTCACGTCGGCCTCTTTTTCAGAGAGTTTGGTGGCGAAGGCCATGCATGATGCTTCCCCGCATTTTCCACAGTTGGTCTTGGGAAGTAATCTGTAGATATCCATTACAGTTGCGCGCAATTTAATATCCTCCTTTAATTCTCGTAAATTTGATTAGTTCTCCAGTTCTGTGATCCATCCAGATATATCTGGAAGGTCTGTAGTCATATACTCCTTGGTAAAGGTGTTTCCAATCTCGGTTAATATTTTAACAGATGCAGGGTGCAGCATCATGAATATGTCCACTCCACATAACATCATGGTCAGACCGGTGATGGTCTCCCATATGGGTCCCCTGTACTCGGTTGGTCCCCAGTTTTCATTTTTCATCCAGGCTTCACGTGAACCCCAGGCATTGGTGGTACCAGAGGACATGGGCATCTGCAGGTCTGTGTCTCCTTTAAGTGCTCCCAGTCTGGTCCTGGTTATGACGTCTATGGAGAATTCTATACCGTAACCTAATGCACAGGTGGTGGGGTCCATCACTATGTCTGCTGGAGTTAACCCTTCCTTCATGAGGTACCGGTTAAGGGTTTTCTGCATGTTCACGTCGGTGATGGCCCAGGATAACACGGCGTGGTTGTAATCAACCGCTGCCTTGGCCACTCGTTTGTAGTCCAGGTCAAGGTTGGCCGATGCCAGTAGGCATCTTTCACCTTCAGCTGCCTGGGCTGCCGCCTCGAGTATTACGGGGTCCTTTTTAGGGTCACCAGATGCTCCGATTACCAGTGGGACATCCACTGCCTGCAGGACTTCTTCGATGTCATGGGCAGCCTGTCGGGGTGTTTTATCCATGACTTTGGGCCCGGTTCCTATGAGGTGGATGGTCACCATGTTGGCTCCGAATTCTTTAACTGCCTTCTTGGCCCAGTCTCCAGGGTGGTCCATCACATCTTCGAAGTGCTCCCTTATTGGCTTGGGAAGTCCCGGCATGGGGATATCAAATACATCGAAGGTTACCACTGGTGGGTTGGGTTGTGGTTCTTCAAATCGGTAGAGTGCTGTCTGCCCTCCCAGGTATACTGATTTCCTTTTACCAGCTCCCAGCTGGACTTCTGTTACACTACCAGGATAGGATTCAATGGGCGGCACGAATTTTAAAGCCTCCAGCATCTCTTTTTCCCGTTGTTGTTTGGATTTCTTAATTGCTTGCTGGACAGCAGGCACTATTTGAAGTTCAAGTTCTTCAAAGTCCATTCGAAACTCGTTTATCTCTATAGAATCTGTCTTTTCCAGCAATTTAAGAAGCTTGGTCATTTTGTCCATAAAATACACTTCCTATATATTCCTATTTTTCAATTTCCTTTAAATACTTCTGTAATTTTTAAAATCGATGTAAAAGCCTGAGAATCATCAGGTAGATTGATTAAGGGTGTTCCTTCCCGGTCATAGCTTTCTATCAGTTCATCTTCATGTATGATCCCGGCAATTTCCAGTCCGATTTTGTTCACTTCTTCGAGTAGTTCATCTTCGTTCCCGGTTTTAACCCGATTGAGGATTAAGTATTGCTTTTTAAATGTGATGTCAAGGTCTTCTGATAGTTCTTCGATTCTTTGAGCAGTTAATATTCCCCTCTTTGATGGGTCGGTCACTACCAGCATCAAATCCACGTTCTGGGTGGTTCTTCTGCTCAGGTGTTCCAGGCCGGCTTCGGTGTCGATTACAATGATATCGTAGTTTGAGGAGAGTCTTTCAATAATTTTCCGGAGTATGTTGTTCACGGCACAGTAACATCCGCTGCCTTCTGGTCTTCCCATAACTAGGAGATCAAATTCGGGGGTTTCGATTATAGATTCCATAATCTTATAATCCAGTATGTCCCATTTATTTGCCTCTGGGGGGATGTTACCTTCTGCAGTGTCCTTCTTGAGTTCTTCCCTGATATCACCTACTGTACGGTCGACTTCTATTCCCAGGGCCTCTGGTAGGTTGGAATCTGGATCGGCGTCTATGGCCAGGATATCCAGGTCCTTACCAATCAGGGATTTTATCAAAAGAGAGGAGACCAGTGTTTTCCCGGTTCCCCCTTTACCACTCACTGCTATTATCAATTTGCTATTTCCTCGTTTGTTTAGTTATCTTATGATTATTCACCAGGTTTTATCCACTGAATCTTCATCATTTATCCTGAAACTTCATTGGTTTTATCTACTGAATCTTCATCATTTATCCCCGGAACGTTTATTTACCACCTATTTCTGTTCCTTTTTGATGATCACCTTTTCAGCATAGACCTTCGCATTTTTAAGTATGATCCGTACTCCGTCAGAACCAGGAACCGACATCTGGGGAAGATAGGCTACTGGTGCTTCGTTATCTTCCATTTCGTAATCTTCTTCTAACTGGGAGATATCTGAATCCGGTTCTGCTTCTGTTTCTATGGATTCCCTGGATTGTTTTAACCTTTCCCGTATAGGATGTTCGTTGATCCTCAGGAATTTTTTAATATCCTTTATGCTTCCCGCCTCTTCTTCAGTCGGAATCTTGTCGTACAGTTCCCCTGGTATGTATTCTTTCACTGATTCCTTAATTTCCTTGGGCAGCCAGACTATTCTTTCATATGCTCCGTCTGCCTGTAAAAACTTAGGAGATCTCATGTATTCCAGGCTCAGCCCTACAAATCCTTCCACCTGTTTACCACCGGAGCATTGCCCGGCCATTGTGGAGAAGGGTATTCCTAGTGGGGTTTCGCCCCGGAAGTCACGGCTTACTATTCCAATTCCATCTAATTCCGGGATGTAGAAGGCTACTGCTTCGAAACATCCGCAGGAAGTGTGAGGATACTCAAACAAGCTGTGTAAAAATACTCTGTCTGTTTCGCCCTGAGATTTCTCAGCGACGATAGTGTTGACGTTGGAGTATTCTCCTTTGGTACTGTCCAGTACATCACCTTTTTCAATTTCGAAAATCGGTCCTTCAGGGTCCATTTTAGCTGCAGCTCGGCAGTCGAACCAGTTTATAGCCCCGCAGAGGGCGGTTCTATCCGGTGTAACCACACACACGTGGCTGGGTGCAAATGACTGGCACATGGTACATCCGTAGAACACATCCACATCCTCATCACTCAGCTCCCTGGCCCGGGAATCACGGTAATCGTAGGCTGCCCGGGCAGTCTCCAGGAATGATTCTACTTCGCTTTCATCGGTTAGGATGGCCACCGATATTTTCTCTATCAGTGGGAAGTCTTCCTTGAGGAGAATGGAAAGTGCCCTGGCAAAGTCCACCAGTTTAAACCCGGCTTCCATGGCTTCTTTACTCACCCGGCACCATATCTGGTCCCTCTGGTTTAGGTGCATGAAGCCCTTCACGTAGTTACTGAGTTCGTGGATCCTCCGCTCTATAACTCCTTCTAACTCCTTCTCGAGTTTTTCTCCCTGTATCTTAACCGATATTCCCAGGGGATAGATTTCTCCTTCAGTCATATCAGACAACTCTGGTCCGACGACCTGTAAGTCCCCGTCTTCAACATCATCTGCCACTTGTATCAGCTCTGCGCCCATGGATTTAGGGCCGGCGAGTTCTACAAACATGTTTGCAGCTCTTATACGCTCTCCCTCATGCATGGGGCTGACATCAACAGGTATATCTTCAAACATAATATTCCTCCATTTGACTCCTTAGGTTAATTTTTTGATGATCATAAAATTTCTAATCTATTTTTGCTAACTTCTCCAGGTACTTAAGCCATTCTTCATCTTTCATATTAGGGAATGAAGCATCTGCATTGGAATGGAAAAATTTACACAGGGTCAATGTCTTCAAATGGGGTGCGAAGTGTTTTAACGTGGAAAGTCCCTGGGATCCCATATAATATATCACCCCGATGAAGAGGACCAGGTCATGGTTACCCTCACCACTAACACCCTTCCATTCCGGGTCTTTCAGGAGGTTAACTATCTCCACCAGCCCATAGGACTTGCTGGGAACACCTGCTTCAGTAAGGGATTTGAATGCATCTCCGGTGCTTACAATGGGGATGTTCCATTTTTCTGCAATCTTGGAAACTAAAACCTGTGCCGGGTTGTCGTTAATTAGAGGGCCCACCACCATTAGGGGTCTTTTTGCTTTTACTATCATCATCTCCGCTGTCTCTGGTGTAACCAGTAGTGCCTGTTTTGGCCCGGCTATCACCGTTGGCTGCCAGGGGGTTACCCTTTCATTCATTTTGAATCACCCTTATCACTTGCTTTTTCTTCTCTAAATTTCATCAAGGACGGCTCCTGGGGAAGTGCCCTGGGCTCCCATCCAACCTCTTCTAAGAGTTTTAAAACCTCTTTCTTGTAGGTAATGGGGATGTCCTTTTCTGTCCTTACGAATTTAACAACATCATCTGGTAGGGTGCCGAAGTATTTCTTATGGAGGTCCAGGTAATGGTTTAACTTAATCTGCCTGCCCTTTGAAGTGTCGTTAGGTCTGATGCAGAGTTTGGCAATTACTACCGTTGCTTCTTCCCGGTTTTCAGCAGCGTAGAGTAAGTGTTCCGGTGCTGGTTCCCCGTCAATCACTTCTCCGACACGCAGGTCATTTATCTTCCATTTCTCTGGCTGGTCAGTCCTGCCCAGGAATAATCTCCTGTATTTGGTACCATGAGGACCTACCACCACTGGTATTCCCCACCGGTTAATTCCGGTGGCTATTGCTGCTGCTTTCTGTGAATAGGCACCCCAGGCCACTCCGCAGGCCCCAACCCGGTTGAGGATGTAATCGGCTATCTCTTCGAAGTTGCCCTCTAATGGTTTTTTAGCAAATATGTTGGCGATCTTGATACATGCACCGGGGATATGGGCGTTGGAGACACAGGAACCCACGTTCACCAGTCCCTTGGCATCGAAGTCACCACTGTACCTCTCATAGAGTGTGTTGCCTTCCTGGTCACGGTATTCTCCTATGCTCATGGCTCCGCATCCACTGGTCACCACTATGTAGTTCCTCTCCAGGAACTCCTCTGCCATCTTAGCCACATCTTCTCCTCCTTCCGGGTAGTTGGTACATCCCACGAAGGCTATAACTCCGGGTATATCACCTAAAACGATAGGTGCACCTACTTTCCTGATTTCAACATCCTGTACTGGCCCTCTGCCGGCCCGGACATTGAATTTCTCATCTTTGGTGTAGTGTTCACCCACCTTGGTGAGCATGGAGATTAAAGGCAAGTTCACTTCACATTCCTGTTCACACCGGCCGCAGGTGTAGCAGACATCGTTTTCATACAATTCCTGGAACTTTGAAAAGTCGCCTTCCACGGCACTGGTAACTGCTTCCATCATGGGCTGGTTGTTGGGGCATACCCGTACACACCAACCACATTCATTACACTCTTTGGCCATCTCCTGTATTTCCTGAAGGTCGGGTAGTTTCTTAAGTGCTTCCCTGTCCTTTGAGATTTTCAGGGCTACCCGGGTGGCTACTTCTCCGACTTTATCCGGGTCAAGGATTAAGGCTCCTTCTATTTCATCGTTGACCAGTTGTTTCACGATCTTATCAGCGTCTTCATCGGTGAGATCTGGAAGTCCCAAGCAAATCTTATCTGTAGTGGCGATCACACAGGCCTGGTTCTTCCTGGCTTCTTCCAGGACATCGGTCCTTACACACTGCTCATCAACCACCACCACATCTGCCACACCGCTTCGGACGAATTTAAGCTGCTTGGAGATGGGTCCTACCACCTTTGCCCCGGGGTTGTACCTGGTGATGTCCAGGGCTGCGCAGCATATACCGCATACTTCCACATCGTCCTCTAACTCCTGGTCTTCCAGGTAATCCACGATACCGGCACCAGGGGCTACGTTATGGCCTATGCAGAGAACGACTGGCTTTTCCTTGTCGATGGTTCCCATACCGAGTTCCACCAAGGGAGCGTCTTCTCCTTTAGGCATGTTTAAAGCGGCGATCTGTGCCAGGTCACCGATTTCTTTGCCTAAGTTATCCATAAGTCCTGCGTGCAGAGCTTTTGATTCAAAATCAATACTTTTACCTTCCTGTCCAGTATGGCAGGCTGATAACAGGTGCATCATCTGTTCTTCTAAGTAGTCAAGGGCGTCCTTTAAATCTCCCAGTGTTTTAGGTTTTTTACCCATGACCACCCTCATGATGGGTGCTTCGATATCGATGTTGGTTCCCATGTCTATGGGGAAGTTTTCACCCTTCTTTTCGATGAGGTATTCCAGGAGGTGCCGGGCATGCCCGGAATGTGCGGCTGAACCTATACAACATGCCAGAAGTACAAATCTCGCCTGCTGGGCTTCTATATCTATACCACAGGCTCCCTTTTTACCTCCAGTCAGGTCACATTTCCCATAGGTGCATAAACAGCACATGTCACAAAACGGCGCATAGAAAGGCGTGTACCTTTCCAGTAACTTCATATCCCATTCCCGTAGATCAGTCACGGAGGGTTTCAAAGTCGGTCCCTTGGACTCGGAAGAGTCTTCCTGGATATCATCGGCTATCTTTCCAGTTGTCACTAGAAGCTTCTTTGATTTCCAGAAATCATCCTTGAGTTCCTTTGCTTTTGATTTGTTTTCCAAGATCAATCACCATATATTATTAATTGTTAATATGACATCTTATAAATTAGACATCCTGATGCATGTGAAGTAAAAAATCAGCTAAGCTAGGGATTTTACTTAAAAACTATGCAGAAATTAACCTAAAAACCAATGCTTACTATTTCATAATCATCTTAATTTTCTCTAGTTCTTTAGCAATTTTATCCCGTTTTTCAGATAATAGGTCCTCAGAGTCCATTTTAAGAGCTTCTGTAGGACAGGTTAACACACAGATGGGGGTTTCACGGTCTATGCACAGGTTGCATTTTTTAGCTACCCCTGATTCATTGATATGGATGGCTCCTATGGGGCAGGCATCTCTGCAGAGGCCACAGCCAATGCATACTTCCTCATCTATTATTATGGCACCGTCCATCTCCTCTATAGCGTCTTCTGGGCAAACCGTGAGACAGGGTGCTCTCTCTGGTGAACAGTGCAGACAGAATATGGGCACTCCATTTATAACCCGGATGGCGTTCTGGGGGCAGGTCCTCTCACACCGGGAACATTCCTCGCATAGTTCTGGGGTGGATATCAGTTCCTTCATTTGGATTCCTCCCTGTGTAATTTCATTTTGACTCCTCCCTGTGCAGTGCCTTCCTCGCCCGGGTTTTAGAGGTTAGTATGTTGACGAATTGGGTTTTCTTCCTCTTCTTACCCAGTCCGGTGAGTTTCTCGATATGCTGTTTCTGTTTTTCCAGTTTAAGTTTTTCAGTGTCCACCAGTGCTATGGCCCGTTTTGAGCAGGCCTTAATACAGGCTGGAGTGTCCAGGTCAGGGCACTGATTACATCGGTGGGCTTTCCTTTCATGGATGGTGATGCTTCCGAAGGGGCAGACCATCATACATAGGCCACAGCCGATACACTTACTCTCTGTGATTTCTTCTTCATTGATGGCTTCTGTGGGGCAGATAAGCTCGCAGGGCGCATCTTCACAGTGCTGACAGACTATGGGATAGTATGAATCATCGACTTCCCTGATGGTTATCCGGGAAGTGCCGTATAATCCGGCGCAGGCCTTTTCACAATCCAGACAGCCGTCACAGACATCTGGTTGAGTTAGTATCTTCTTCAAAACTGTATCCCCATTTTATATTTTGAGCTCCGCACAAACCTGGTCCACGTAGTTCTGGATTTTCTCCTTCTCTTCATCGGCCAGGTGTTTGAACCTTTTCTGTGCCTCCAGGTAAACGTTAACTGGTTTTCGCTCTAAAGGTCGGTAGGTTATCTTAAATTCTCCTTCTTCAATTTCATAGAGTAACCATGAACCAGTTTCCACGGCTAGTCTCCCGAGTTCTATGGTTTTTGAGGGGTCGTATCCCCATCCAGTGGTACATGGCTGGTGGAGGTGGATATATGCCGGTCCTTCTATCTCCTTGGCCTTCTGGACCTTTTTCATGAAGTCCTCTGGGTAGGAGATGGATGCCGTGGCCACGTAGGGTACTCCATGGGCGGCCATGATCATGGGTATGTTCTTTTTCGGTTTGTTTTCACCGAAACTTTCTTTTCCATGGGGTGATGTGGTGGTTGACGCACCATAGGGGGTGGCTCCACTTCTCTGGACCCCGGTGTTCATGTATGCTTCGTTATCGTAACAAATGTAAATTAAATTATGACCCCGCTCCATGGCTCCTGAGAGGGATTGTAATCCGATATCCGCGGTTCCACCGTCTCCGGCAAAGGCCACCACGGTAACATCATCTTTTCCCTGTGCTTTAAGAGCTCTTTCAACTCCGCTGGCTACTGCACCGGCGTTTTCAAAGGCAACGTGTATCCAGGGAATCTTCCAGGAAGTTTCTGGATAGGGGGTGGTTATAACTTCCAGGCAACCAGTGGCTGATACGGCTACGGTGTTTTCTCCCAGCATCTTCAGGGCCAGTCTGACCCCTATGGTGGCACCGCATCCAGCGCATGCTCTGTGTCCTGGTGCTAGAAATTCTTTTTCTGGTATATCCATGTTTATTCCTCCTCCTTTAATCCGATCCAGTTGATCTGATTAGTCTCGGTCGTTGGATTTCTGGTTTTCTCGACTATGCCGATTATATCGTCGGGGGAGACTTCACGTCCTCCCAGTCCCAGTATGAATCCAGATGCATCTACATCCATCTTGGCTTTAATCTCATTGAATAAGACTCCTCCAATTCCGAAGGAGATGTTTTTATCTAAAACGGCTATTCTACGGGCTCCTTTAACTGCTTCGTATATATCCTCCTGGGGGAAGGGCCGGTAGGAGATAACCTTTAGGAGACCTACTTTTTCTCCCTTTTCCCTGAGGCGGTCTATCACTGTTTTTATGGTTCCGCAGATGGATCCCATGGCTATCAGGATGATTTCAGCGTCTTCAGTCTTGTACTTTTCAACCAGGTCGTATTTTCGTCCGAAAACTTCTTCAAATTCTTTATTAACTCTTCTAATAATGTCTTTAGCTCCTTCCATGGCCACTTCCATGTCGTGTCTGGCTTCCATGTAGTAGTCCGGGTCGGTGAAGGTTCCCAGGGACATGGGGTCCTTGGGATCCAGGTAGGATATCGGTTCGTATGGTGGTAAAAATTTATCCACATCTTCCTGTGAGGGGATGTCCACCGGTTCGACCGTATGGGTTAATATGAAACCGTCTACACAGACCATACTGGGAAGGAGTACTTCATGGTCTTCAGATATTTTATACGCTTGAATTACGAAGTCCAGGGCTTCCTGGGCATTTTCAGCGAAAAACTGCATCCAACCAGTGTCTCTTTCAGAGATGGAATCCTGCTGGTCGTTCCAGATACTTAACGGTGCAGATAGTGCTCGGTTAGCGTTTCCCATTACTATGGGTGTTCTCATACCGGCGGCCACGAATAATATTTCATGCATCAGGGCCAGGCCCTGGGATGATGTGGCGGTGAAGGTTCGCACTCCAGCTCCTGAGGCGCCTACCGCGGCACTTATGGAGCTGTGCTCTGATTCGACCATTATATACTCGGCTCTAAGATCTCCGTCGGCCACAAACTGGGCCAGGTATTCTGAGATGGTTGTTTGGGGTGTTATGGGGAAAACCGGGACTACTTCCGGTTTGCACATTTTAACTGCTTCGGCAATGGCCCTGTTTGCAGAGATAACCTTAATCATACTCATTCCCTCTCCATTTTAATCGCTTCTACCGGGCATTCTTCGGCACAGATACCGCAGCCTTTACAGTAATCATAGTCTATATCGTAATCTTTATTTATGCAGCCTTCTGGACAAAATAAAATACAATTTCCACAATCTATACATTTTTCTTTGTCTAAAACTGGTTTGAATGTTCTCCAGCTACCTGTTTTATTTTTCACGCTGCTTCCAGGTTCTTTAACAGTAGCTCCTACGGATGTCATGTGATCACCTTACTCTTTAACTTTTTCATAGGCAACTTGGACGGCTTTGGCGTTCTTTTCACCTATCTTACCAGGGAATGTTTCTTTAGTAACCTTTTCAATGGAATCCACTGAAACTATACCGCTGACACCGGCAAGCGCCCCTAACATAACCGTGTTTACTATGGGCACGCCCAGTATGTCCAGGGCAATTCCAGTGGCATCGATGTTATAGGATTCCACGTCTTTTATAAGATCAACATCATCGGTGGAATTTATTATCACTTTTCCATCTTCTTTAAGTCCAGATAATACATCTACAGCTTCTAGAAGTGTTTCATCTAAAACAACAACATAATCGGGATTATAAACTTGATACCTTCTTCTTATGGGTTTATCAGATATTCTTGAGAAGGCCATAACTGGGGCGCCTTTTCGCTCAGCACCGAAGAATGGGAATGCTTGGCAGTATTTTCCATCTTCAAAAGCTGCTTTTGCAAGTATCTCAGCAGCTGTTACGGCACCTTGTCCGCCACGTCCGTGAAAACGAATTTCGATCATTTTTTTTATTCCTCCATTCCTATACTGATCTATATATTATAGTACGATCAACTCATTCCTCATAGTTAATCATTATAAATAGTAATCATATTTAATCATTATAAATTGTAATATATATACGTGATGGTCAATGTGAAGTTTAAGGTAAAAAGATGAAAATCTTAATTTATACGTGATGGTCAATGTAAAGATCAGAGGTAAAAAGATGAAAATCTTAATTCTCACTGGAAAACTGGCAAGCGGAATAGTGGAGAGAGTAACATCTGAATCTGAACACCAGGTCCATACACTGACCATAAACACACCCATAGCTGCCTTTCTAACACCCAGAAGAATCATCCAGGAACTGGAAAAGCTCGAACTGGAATATCTAACCTCCTTTGAAATGATAATCACCCCCGGGCTTATAAGAAAAGATGTAAGTCCCGTGGAGGAGAAAACAGGTATTCCCACATATAAAGGTCCTAAAGACGCTGCAGATCTCCCGGTGGTCCTGGAGATGATTGAAAAACTGGAATTAAGTCCAAAAATCCCCGCTGACAAACTCATCGAGGATGAACTTAGAAAAAGGGCTTTACAATTTATAGAAGACTTCGAAAATGATAAAAGTAATGTTAAGAAGCTCTTAAAAAAGCCGGAAAATATCCTGGTGGGAAACCTGCCCGTGGGGGAAGACTTCCCCATGAGGGTGCTCGCCGAGATAGCCAACGCCCCCCTGCTAACAGATGAGGAACTCCTCAAACGGGCCCAGTACTACCTGGAAAACGGGGCACACATGATCGACATCGGGATGATAGCCGGAGAATCCCTGGAAGACAAGATCCCAGGCATGGTTAAGCTGTTGAAGGACAACCTGGGAGACGTACCGGTTAGCATAGACAGCCTGAACTCTGAAGAGTTAAAAGTGGCCATTGAATCCGGGGTTGACCTGGTTTTAAGCTTAGACCACGGTAACTTATACGAGGTTTTACCTTTAATACAGGATTATAAAATACCCGCGGTGATACTACCCACGGATTTCAGCAGAAACTGGACACCAGCCACCATTGAAGAGAGGATAAACTCCCTGGAAAACCTGATGATAAAATGTAAGGGCATCGATGTCATAGCCGACTTAATACTGGACCCCATAAACAGTAAAAGCATAGTGGATTCCGTGATAGCCTGCCACGACTTCAAAAAAAGGAACAGGATACCCCTCTTCATGGGAGTGGGCAACGTCACAGAACTCCTGGACACAGATTCAGTAGGGGCAAACGCACTACTATCTGGAATAGCCATGGAATTAGGAGCAAGCGTACTGTTCACCGTTGAAGAAAGCGGGAAGACACTGGGAAGTGTGCATGAACTCAACGTCTCCTCCAAGATGATGTTCCTCGCCAAAAGCAGAGGTTCCATCCCCAAGGATCTGGGGATCAACTTACTGGTACTGAAGGATAAGCGGAAGGGCGAAATGGTGGAGGAAGACATTGACGTACCCATAATCGGTGGGGAGGAAGACTACGCATTCACCCAGGATCCCCTGGGCAGCTTCAAGATAATAGTAAAAGACGGCATGATAAACGCAGTCCACTACAAGAAAATGAAGCCAACTGTATCTGTCCAGGGAAAAACAGCAAAGGCCCTATATGACATGATCATAAAACAGGGATTAATCAGCAGAATAGAACACGCCACCTACCTGGGGGCAGAACTCCAGAAGGCCGAGATAGCAGCCAAACTAGGTAAAAATTATACCCAGGACTTTCCCCTGTTTTGAAGTGAAAATTAAAATTACCTATATATAATAATATATAGATGTAAAAACCTACAAAAACATCCTTACTTTTATTTAAATTAATTCCATATAGAATCAAATTTTTAACAGGTTAGCCATCCTAAATACACTATATCGGAGAATAAAATGAATACATGCAGTAAATGCGGTAACCAGCAGATCATAATCCGAAAAAAACATTCCGGCCAGAGCCTGTGCCAGGAATGCTTCATAAAATCCATCAACGAAAAGGTTCTAAAAGACACCCGCAAGTACAAGCTTCTAGAAAAAGGCGACAAGGTTTTAATGGCCCTATCCGGTGGAAAGGACAGTGTCATAGCTTTACATATCCTGAACTCCCTCCGAGAGAAGAACATCATCGACATAGTCGCGGTAACCATAGACGAAGGAATAAAGGGTTACCGTAAGGAAGGAGTAGAAATCGCCAAAGCCAATACCAGAGCACTGGGAATAGAGCATAGAGTTGTGAGTTTCAAGGAATACTTCGGCCGGACCTTGGATGAGATGATGGGCCAGGATGATATAAGACTCCAGGATGGTACAGGCCATGGTGATGCAGGCAAGGATGATAAAAGTCACCGGGGTAATACTGAGCCAAGGCACGCCTGCACCTACTGCGGAGTATTCCGCCGGTGGATCTTAAACCGGGTGGCCCAGGAAGAAGGGGCCACCAAGATAGCAACCGGTCATAACCTAGACGATGAGACCCAGTCCATACTCATGAACTACCTGGAGGGGAACATCAACAACCTCATCCGCATCGGACCCAAATCAGAGTCCCGGGATGAAAGGTTCACCGTGAAAATCAAACCACTACGGGAGATACCTGAAAAAGAGATAGGACTTTATGCCATAGCAGCCGACTTAAATGTGCACCTTGCCGGATGTCCCTATGCCGGCGAGTCATTCCGGAGAGAAATAGGTGAGTTTATAAAGGAACTGTCTCGAGATCATCCCACCATCATGTATTCCACTCTACGGGGATTCGATAAGATAAAACCTATCCTAAAGAAGGAATTAACTCCCAAAGGAAACACGGGTGAATGCAGGAGATGCGGAGAGCCCGCAGCAGGAGAACTGTGTAAAGCGTGCAGTTTCTTAGAGGGATGGGAATAAAATTATAATAAATATTATAAATTAAGGATAGGATTTGGTAAATTTGAGGACAATAATATGCAGGTCAAGGTAATATTTGGAGAAGAAAACTTAACAGAAGACGTTCCTGAAGATTACACCATAAAAGAGCTCCTGAAGAAATTAGGAATACCATCAGAAACAGTGGTGGTTAAGAAAAATGAAGCGATAATAATCGAGGAAGAATTGATCCAGGAAGGAGACACCCTGGAGATTATAAAGGTTATATTCGGTGGTTGAAAGCCCGGGGATACAGTGGCTGAAATAACCGCAGATGAAAACATAGGGTAGAGCGTAAATGGAAAACACAGAAATCTTAGAAGAACACATATCCCGGTATTTCACCATAATAAACTACTCAACAGACCCTGAAAATCCTTATTTTATACTGGGAGATTATGATACAGACAGATTCGCCCAGCTAACCAGGGAACTGGAAGGGATAGGATACACACCATGGCTGGAGGAAATTGAAGGAAACTACTATCTCCGGTTAGGTGAATCACCCCCCAGGGGGAAATCAAGGTACCATGTCCAGATCATACTCTTCATCGTCACCATAGCAACCACCATTTTCGCGGGGTATTTCTTCGGTAGTGGAAGTATCATAGACGGAATAGCCTTCTCAGCTGCCATCATGGCCATACTCGGTACCCATGAGCTCGCCCATTACTTCGCCGCCAGGAAATATGATGTAGAAGCCACTCTACCCTACTTCATACCGGCACCCACACTCATCGGGACCTTCGGGGCGGTGATAAATGTTAAATCACCCATACCCAATAAAAACGCCCTCTTTGACCTGGGGGCCAGCGGTCCCCTGGCAGGGCTTATCATCACCATCCCTGTATTATTTATTGGGATATACCTCTCCACAGTGGAGCCCTTACAGGCCGGGTCGGTCATATTCAACCCACCATTGCTAATGAGCATCATCGCTTACATCGCCGCCCCGGTGGTCCCTGAAGGGTACATGCTCAGCATCCATCCAGTGGCCTTCGCCGGCTGGGTGGGTATAGTGGTTACCATGCTCAACCTGATGCCAGTCTCCTTCTTAGACGGTGGACACATCTCCCGTTCGATTTTCAAACGGAAATTCCATAAAATCGTCTCCATTGCAGGCATAATAGTGACTGTGATTTTAGGCTGGATACCCATGGCCGTCCTAATGGCCATCATATTGTTCCTGTCCCGGGAACACCCCGGAGCCATGGACAACGTGGGAAAATTAAGCAGAAACCGTAAAATATTATCTGTGGCACTGGTGGTGGTGTTACTGTTATGCCTGGCACCGGCCCCTTCCTATATATAATATATGGTAGAGTCAATTTAAAATTTGAAATCTTAAAAAAATTGTTTAAAAAGTTAATAGAGGCACGTTTTAATGAAAGTTTACTACGAATGCGCACCTTGTTTCCTCCGGCAGGCCCGGGAGGCCCTGGATATGGCGACAACAGATGATAAACTGAAATTGGAGATAATGGAAGAGCTAACCAGTATGGTAGGGGAAAATTTCCGTAAAGGAGCAGTTTCCAATAAGATAGGGACCAGAGTCCACCGGACCATAAAGGAGAGGACTGGAAATGAGGATCCCTACCTGATCCAGAAGGAAAAATGTAACCAGATAGCCCAGCAATTCTTACCAGCAATCGAAAAGCTCCTGGAAGAAGATAACTCCCTTAAAAACTATCTTAAAGCAGCTATCACTGGTAATATAATAGATTTCGGAGCATTAGGACTCGACAGGGATATAGAAGCCCTGATCACCGAGACCATGCAGAAGGACCTGGCAGTGGACCACTCAGATCTACTGGAAGAAGAATTACAGAAAGCAGAGAAGGTCCTGTACTTAGTGGATAACATTGGAGAAATAGTCTTTGACAAGTTACTAATCGAAAAACTCAGGGAAGACTATCAGGTGGAAGTTACGGTAGCGGTCAAGGAAAAACCCATACTCAACGACGCCTGCATCCCCGACGCCCTGGAGATAGGTTTAGATAAAGTTGCTGAGTTAACAACCATTGGTACAGACTCCATAGGAGTTATTTACGAGGACTTTTCACCAGAATTTGTGGAGAGATTCCAGGAAACGGACCTGGTAATTGCCAAGGGACTGGGTAACTACGAAGGGCTGGATGAAATAGTACCCGGTGATAAGCCAATATTCTGCCTTTTAAATGCTAAATGCCGGCCAATCGCCCTGAATATTGGCGTAAAAGTTGGGGATAACGTTGTGTTAAAACTTTAATCTAAACAAATGGTGGGTGAAATATGAAAGTAGGGTTTTTAGGTTTCGGAGAAGTGGCATCGGCCCTTTCTGGATGGCTTAAAGATGCAGGGGTGGAAGTTTACACCTCCCTTGAAGGTAGAAGTGATAAGACACGGGCCAGGGCAAAAAATTACGGTGTAAAAGTTTGTAAAGACAACAAAAGCCTGGCAGAGATTTCTGATATTTTGATATCAGCTGTTACCCCTGCTGAAGCTGTAAACATAGCTAAAGATGTGGGTAAATATACCCGGGGAATCTATGTCGATGTAAATAACATCTCACCACAGACAGCTAAAGAGGCACTGGACTGCATTGAGAATGGAAAAACTGCAGACGCAGCCATAATAGGCGGTATAAAGAAGGAAGGAATCAAGGTGCTGATTTTGGTATCAGGAAGCCACGCGGAACAATTTTCCAGACTGAACCAGTACGGTCTGAACATAAAAGTTATAGCCCCAGAAATAGGTAAGGCCAAAGCCCTGAAGATGCTTAGAAGTTCCTATACTAAAGGCGTCTCTGCACTGTTACTGGAAACACTCTACCTGGCCAATGAGATGGGACTGGATAATGAATTTTTAAGGTGTTTAGAGGCCACAGAATGCCCCGGGTTTAGAGAATCCGCCCTTTCCCGGATTAAAAACAGCGCCTATCATGCCCAGAGAAAATCACAGGAAATGGAAGAAGTTCTAAAATTCATCGAAGATTACAGCAAATTAGAGTTAACAGATGAAGATGAATGTCTTTCCATGATTAAAGCCACCGGTGAATTCTTTAAATATATTTCTAACAAAATTGAACTGGATGAAAGGCCAAATTATAAAGAGCTTTTTGAATCATTTAAAAGTAAAAATTAACCTATTTTTTCTAAATTCAGTAAGAATTATCTGTTGGTAAACCAAATTATATATGGGATTTGTTAAGGAGGATACCAATGGCTAAACCTGACCTGGAGAAAATCTGTCAAGAAGATTTAGAGAAACTGATTGATAAAAAAATCGTCGATGTGAGTTTTAAATCTTATGATGATGATTGCTGGAGGATGCATATAGATACAGATAAGGGAAAGATAGTCATGACCTTCTGCAGGGACTGGAAATGCCCCGTAGTTGAATACAGGAAACCAAAATAGAATTTAGGTTTTTTTTAGTTATTCACTTTTGACACGAATTCTATTTATTATTCTCTATTATTCACTTTTCTATACAAACTCTGATTCTAAAACCTTCTTTTTTCTCAACCACTTGGGCCTGCAGGGGTATGAAATGGGAATCAATCAACAATCTTAGATAGGTGGCCTGTTTAGCCGGTAACTTAAGGGGGCTCTTTATTTTACGGTCAGGGGCCCGGATCTGGCAGGCGATCACACCCCTCTTATCCACGAATAATTCGGCCTCCATACCTGTTTTCAGAGAATCCACCTCGAAGGTTCTAAGGTGCAGGCCAGCATCTAAAGAGTAGATTGGGGGTTCTTTGATCTTTTCACCCTTCCGGAACATCTTATGAGCCTCTGAAGATGGAACCCCCTGATCCGCCTTTGAAGCGACGAACCAGGCCCTTTCTGTGACCTTGGCAGTGGTCATGTCTGGAGGGATGATCCCTTTATCCTCGTAATCCCTGATTAACTGGAAGACTTCCTGTTTGGTCACATCCTCTTCCACGGCACTTATGGCCAGCCTGCTCAGGACAGGACCATAACCGGCTTTCCTTAAGGATGCCCAGATCTGGTTTTCCAGCCTGTATCTCCGGCCTTTAACCAGTTCATCCGCTGCATCGGCATTGATATGGGCAATGTTCAGGAGTTTGGACCTTGAATAATTGTTTAACCTCTGTGTAATGGTATCTATATCTCTTTTGGCAGGTAGGTGGTGGTTTTCAAATTCTTCCTCCAAAATTTCTACAGTAGAAGAAGGCAGGAGTTTCTTAATACGCCCTGGTATCTCCAACTGATTTTTAAGTATCTCCTGGCGGATAATTCGTCCCGAAATCTTCTCCCCATCCATCTTGTACTCGGGGATGATATGGAACTTCATCTTCCGGTGATACTTCCTATAGAGAAAATCGTTCACTGCAAACCAGCGGATCACATTCCTGTTGGGCAGGTTACGGGGAATACCACTGAATATACCCTTCCGTGCGAATTCTGCAGAGAGCTTCTCCACCTTAGGGGTTGAAATATCAGCGGCATCAACGTAATCCACCACACCATCTTCGATCATCATGGCAATTCGGATAGGGACAGTGTATGCCAAGGTTAATCTGTGGTGCAGTCCTTCAATGGAAACTATCCTATCAGCACCAGCTTCCAGGGCCATCCTGGACCTGGCCTCAAAACTAGAAAAGAACGGAGCATGGTTGGCACTGTACCCTTTGTTTAGATAGATTACAACCTCACTTCCCTTCTTATCAGCTAATTCCCGGGCTTTTTCAATTAACTTCACATGACCTTCATGGACCGGGTCGAAATCTGCGCTGATCCCTATATCTTTCCCATAGGATGTTTTGTTCATTGAATTAACATTGTTCAGGAAGCCTTAATAAAATATCCGTATTTCACTATGGAATCCCTAAAATTTTTTCTTAACATGAGAAGTTTTCACTATGTATAAACGGGGGTGTAAAGTTTTTGGGTG
>DAGC01000007.1:0-37500 GCA_002495625.1 Methanobacterium sp. UBA375
ACAAAAACAAATGAAAAAATGGACAAAAAAACACATTAAAAATACCACCACCCAATAACTTTACAGACCCGTATAAACGAAACATTAATATACTTGTGACGGACTACTAGTAAGTGATAACTAAATAAAAGATTTATTATATTTGGGGGGGAATTGTTCAATGGCTACTTATGAAGCCATTTATGAAGTAGGAGAATCACTGAAGAATATTTTTAAAAATAATTCCGATGGATTATTTGGTGAAAATGATATTACCACTTCTTCTCCTAGTGACGTAAAAAATGAAAAACTAACCATATTTTTATATCAAGTCACTGAAAATGTATATTTAAGAAATCAAAACGATTATGAATATTCAATTTCTGACAACAAAGAAGAACGTAAATATCCTCCTAAGTACCTAAATTTATTTTATTTACTTACTCCTCATCTAACACCCCCTCCCGCTCCTTCTGTTTCTCCACATGTTTTGTTAGGTAAAATAATTCAAATAATCCATGAGAATCAAGAAATTAATGGTTCTGATCTCTATGGAAGTTTAACAGGTCAAAAATTAAGGCTTCTTTTAAATCCCCTGTCTATCGATGATCTAAATAAGATATGGACCATCGTTTTAGGCTCTGAAAAATACAAGCTATCCATCTCTATTGAAGTTTCACCGGTCAAGATAGATTCATTACGTAAAGAAAAGATTACCAGAGTTACTGAAATAGAGTTTAAAGAACATGAAATAAGGAGGAAAAAGGATGACGAAAATTGATGAAATTCCCCTTGAAAGTCATTGTAATAAACTCTCTTATGCTTTCTATTTATTAGTTAATGACTCTGATGAGTTACCCATTGGTGATTTGGATGTTTCGTTGAAAGAAACTAGTATAAAACCAATAAAAAATCATGATTCCTATTATTTATTCCTCAACGTTCCTGATGGTGATTACACGCTCCAAGTAAGAGCTGAATATTATTGTTTCTTGAAGATTCCAATTAAAGTAGGGGGGAAGGTCAGCAAATTACCTCCAGTCCCCACATTTCTTATACCAAAATCACCAGGTCCTTGTCCTGAGATGGAATAGTTTCATAAAAATTAATTACAAAAAAAATGGGGGAATAGAATGCCAGAATATTTAGCACCAGGAGTTTATGTAGAAGAAATTGAGATGGGATCCAAACCAATTGAGGGAGTCTCAACTAGCGTTGCTGGATTTTTAGGAGAAACTGAAAGAGGACCAATTAAGCCGAAACTGGTTACTAGTTGGCTTCAATACCAACGTATCTTCGGTAGTTACTTTGATGAAGATAAATATATGCCTTTTGCAGTTCAAGGATTCTTCGAAAATGGAGGTAAAAGCTGTTACATAGCAAGAATTGTTAATAGCAACTCTGAAGCTGCTTCTTTGACCATTAAGGATATAAATAACTTTTCAACAGAATTATTGGATATCACTTCCATTGGACCTGGAACTTGGGGTAACAACATTGCGATCAAAATTTCTGAAAGTACTACAGATGGGCTTAAATTAACAGTGTACTACTTTAAAGACCTTTCAGATTCTATTTTATTAGATCCTGAAATAAATTTGAAATCAATACCACAACCAAAGACTGCCAAATCAGAAAAACCAACTGATATTGAGGTGTTTGATAATTTAGAAGTCGATCAAAGTTCACCAGACTTCATTAAAAAACGGGTTAATGATATTTCCAACCTTGTTAAAGTAGAAATAAAACCAAACATCACAACCGAGTTAATTACATTAGCTAAAGGATTAAAGGATTCTGTGAAGAATTTAACTCAGCCAGATATAGTAAATGATTTAGAAAAAAGTTATAAGGTCAAGCTAAACACAACCAGTACAACAAATGATGTTTACAATGGAATGACCATTGAAATTACAGATGGTAAGGGTAAAGGACAAATAAGAACGATAACAGGATATAATGGACTAAGTAAGGTAGCCACCATAGATCCTCCTTGGAATAATGATGAATCTATTCCTGACGACACTTCTCATTACAAAATAAACTTATTTGTAAAACTGAAAGATGGTTTTAACTATAAAGTTACAGGAACTGGAACTCCAGCATCAGGATCTGATGCTAATACAAAACTTATTCTTGCTAACGAGGCATCTGCAGAGAATGATTTTTATAATGGTCAACTGATTCAGATAGGTGAACAAACTCCAAGAAAAATAGTAGATTATGATGGATCTAGCAAAACAGTTACTGTTTCCAGTAGTTGGGAAACTACTCCTTCAAATGATGTTAACTATAACATATATTTCATCACCAAAAATAAACTCTCTTTAAACGATTTTAAAGGCTTAAATTCGGATGGTGGAATTCCAGATCCTGAAAATAAGAGAGGGTTAAATGGTTTTGAAGAAGTTGATGAAATATCACTTGTTTATGCACCGGCTTCAGAAAATATCAGTGACCTTGGTTTAACACGTGCAGTTATTGATCATTGTGAAAATCTCAAGGATCGTTTTGCTTTAATAGATTCACCAAGCAATGCTACTGATATTGGTACTTTAAGACCTCGAGATAAACTTGATAGTAAATATGCCGCTTATTATTACCCTTGGCTAAACATTATAAACCCTGCCGATGGTAAATTAATCTCAATTCCTCCAAGTGGACATGTGGCTGGGATATATGCTCGTAGTGATACCGAAAGAGGAGTCTTCAAAGCACCTGCAAATGAAGTCGTTAGAGGGATAGAAGGTCTTAAACTACAGATCACTAAAAATGAGCAGGGAACATTAAATCCTCGAAGTGTCAACGTAATACGCTCATTTCAGGGAAGAGGAATTCGAGTATGGGGAGCTCGTACTTTATCAAGTGATTCTCTCTGGAAATACATAAATGTTCGTAGATTATTCATTTACCTTGAAGAATCAATAGATGAAGGCACACAATGGGTAGTATTCGAACCAAATGATGAAAAACTATGGGCACGTGTAAGACAGACCATCAATCAGTTTTTAACCCAGGTCTGGAAAGATGGAGCTTTAATGGGCAATACGCCAGAGGAAGCATTTTTCGTTAAATGTGATCGAACTACTATGACTCAAAACGATATTGATAATGGCAAGCTAATTGTTATTATTGGAGTTTCACCCGTCAAACCTGCTGAATTTGTAATTTTCCGTATAGCTCAGTGGACTGCGGGTGCTAAAAGTTAAAGGGGGTTAATAAAATGCCAGTAGGAGAAAGAAAAGATCCTTTCAGGAACTTCAGATTTTTATTGGAGATAGATGGAATTGTTCAAGCAGGATTTAGTGAAGTCACCATCCCGGATACAACCAGTGATGTGGTTGAGTATAGGGAGGGGAATGAACCACCAAACGCCAGAAAGATACCTGGACTAAATAAATATGGAAATGTAACCTTGAAATGGGGTATAACAGATTCCTTGGAAATTTATGAAAAATGGCGTAAACCAGTGGAAGACGGTAAAATCAAAGATGCACGTAAAGGAGTGGCCATCATCCTATTAGATGAGCTTGGAAATCCTGCAGCTCGCTGGGAATTTGCAAATGCATGGCCCAGCAAATATGACGCGCCAGATCTCAATGCTAAAGGAACGGATGTTGCAGTGGAAACCTTGGAAGTTGTCCATGAAGGAATGAAAAGGGTAAAGCCTTAAGGTGGTGGAGAATTGTTTCAAACAGAGTACGAGTTCAAACTTCCCAAAGGCTACATTGATGATGATGGTAACCTCCACCGGAAAGGTGTTATGAGGCTCGCAACAGCGGCAGATGAAATATTACCCCTCAAAGACCCACGAGTACAGCAAAACCCAGCTTATCTGTCAGTTATACTTTTTTCAAGGGTATTGACTAAGTTAGGACAGCTTAACAATGAGAATATTACTCCTGGTGTAGTGGAAAAACTTTTTGCATCTGATTTAGTCTATTTACAAGAATTTTATAATCAGGTGAATGAAGACGGTATTCCCAAAATTAAAGCAAAATGTCCAGATTGTGGATATAACTTTGAGGTGGATATCGGCCCGGGGGAATGACGGGCTACCCCCTTGAAAAAATATATGAAGAGGTAGCCTTTATTGCATATCACTTCCACTGGAATCATGAAAATGTATTGAACATGGAACACAGTGAAAGGCGAAAATGGTGCGATGAGATATCAAAAATCAATCAGAAATTAAATCAAACATCCCAGAATCTTGAATGAAGTTTAGAGGTTAGTAAATTGACTTTGGCCCAGAGAGTAGATCCCTATATGGGATTTCGATTCCTGGTAGAAATTCAGGGGCTTATAGTTGCCGGTTTTACAGAAGTTACTGGTTTACAGGCAGAGACTGAGTTTGAAGAGATAAAAGAAGGAGGAGTTAATGATCACATACATAAACTCCCAAAATTAACCAAGTATCCCAATATAACCCTGAAAAGAGGTATCACAGATTCTGATGTTTTATGGAAATGGCATCAGGAAGTGGTAAGTGGTCATTTCAAAAGAAAAGACGGTTTCATCGTACTACTGGACAGTGTAGGTGATGAAAAATGGCGTTGGTTCTTCAGTGATGCTTACCCAGTCAAATGGACTGGACCAGATCTTAAAACTGATAGCAGCACTGTTGCGGTGGAAACATTAGAATTGGCACATAATGGAATCAGGAAGGCGTAAAATGATTAGTTATCCAAATATGGGGTTGATTAACCTACATTTTTCAGAAAAAATAATGTTTAAACATGGAGATTTGTCTTTAAGTAACTCTGACTTTATTACAAAATTATTCAAGAAATTACATAGCTATTCTCATCGATCACCAGATCTCATCTACGCTCTCCCATTCATTCTGAAACGTTCAGTTTTGAATAAATACCTTAAAATGATATCATCTAAATCTACTTCAAATATTTTATCCCATAATATTCCGATTAATTTGAATCTCAATCTACCTTTATCTGGAGAGAAAAATGTATTTGATGTTAGTTTAACTAAAAACACACAAAACATTCAAAAGGGTCAGTTCTTTATTAATGAATTATTTTCACCAAACTTTAGTTTACTGTTTACCACATACTTAACTAAACTATTAGACATACAAAAATCTGGAAAACACAGGGAATTGGGGTTTTTAAATTTTAATAAGGTTTTTAAAACCATTTGCAACGGCAAACGGCCCATATTCGCAACAAATATTTTAACTAGATTTGATCAGATGGGAAGAGATGAACGACAAATAAATAGACATTTTTTAGAAATTGAAGATGCATTCACACCATATATTAAAAACTCCTTTTTTGCGACAAATTTAATATTAAACAAATATAATGCTTTTAAAGATAATAAAAAGCTGTTTGATAATGATTATATTGATAATTATGTGTCTAATAGAGAATTCGACGATTATAATCCTAAAATTTCCCATAAAAGTTTGTTCTATAATTATCCAGAGATAGCACATCTTAAGACCTCCCAAAAAGAAGTTGTCAAAGAAAAAACTATGGGAAAAGAACTTGATTCAGAATTTACAGTTTCTGAAACTTCACTTTCAAATATAGATGTTAATAAAATGGCGGATCAAGTTTATTCTATTATTGAAAGGAGGATAAAGATTGAAAGGGAGAGGAGGGGTTTATCTGCCTAGTTCATCAATTTTATCAGAGTTGAATAAGGCCTTCATTTTGGTTCTTGATAAGAGGTTAATAATCAAGGATATGGTTACGGTTCTTTTCAACCCCACTGAGTATTCCCTGGAAAAAAGCAATGAATTTGCCAGCATAAATATCCCTGGTTTAGAATCACCTTTACTCCAATTCAGCCGTGGAAATCTGGAAACTTTATCTATGGATCTATTCTTTGACACGTACGAGAAAAACATTGATGTGAGAACATATACCTCCAGGGTCACTGATCTGATGAAGATCGACCCAGAGATTCATGCTCCACCCATTCTCATGTTTGTTTGGGGAACCTTTACATTCACATGTGTTTTGGCCAGAGCCACCAAAAAATTCACCCTCTTCAGTCCGGAAGGTATTCCTCTCAGAGCAACTTTAAACGTAACGTTCAACGAATACAAAACCGAAATCAGCATGAAAGAAAGGCCATTGGAATCATCAGATAGAACCAAGCTTTATACCATAAAAGAAGGCGACAGCTTATGGGCTATAGCAGCCGAAGAATATGGTGATCCGAGTTTTTGGAGAGTCATAGCAGATCATAACCACATAGAAAATCCCAGACTACCTAAAGTTGGTCAGGAAATAGCTCTTCCACCGTCAGAGGAATGATAACATGCAAATAGTTAACATTGACTATTATAAACCTGAATTTTTGATAGAAATAGGGGGAAAACGTCATAGAGAATTAAATAATGCTGTTATAAGTTTAACAATAGATGAAAATCTGGAAAATCCCAGCATACTAGATATGAACCTTCGTGAAGGATTAAAAATTGACAATCAAACTTATGAATGGTTAGACAACCCATTGATAGGGCCAGAAAGAGGAGAAGAGATAAAACTCTACATGGGATATGCTAATGAGCCCAATAAATTTAAAACACCTTTATTTGTAGGTAGAATCACGGCCCTAAACCCAAGTTTCCCTTCCAGTGGGATCCCCACGCTTCAAGTGCAGGCCTATGACTATGGCAGCTGTCTTCAAAAATCGAAAATGTCCCTAGATAGTAAAATAAATCAGAAGGAGGATTTTAGTGAGGTAGCAGAAGAAATTGCCCGTAAACATGGATTAGAAATCGATAAAATTGAAAAAACCTCTATAAAACCCTGCGAAAACATTACTCAGGAATCAGAAACCACAGACTATCAATATCTTTCAGAGCTTGCTAAAAAACTGGACTTTGAATTCTTTATTCGTGATAAAAAACTTTATTTCAGAAAACCAAGGGATTCTGAAGACAACATCATGATGACCCTTACTTGGGGGAAAGAACTTCTAAGTTTCAGTCCGCGATTAACCACGGCTAACATAGTCAAAGAAGTTACAGTAACTGGACATAATCCTCAAAAACCAAACGATCCAATAAAAGCTACAGCAACTCTCGCTGATCTCGAATCTAAAGAAACTAAATCTAAATCTGGTGTAGAATTCATCAAAAACTGCCTGAAAACAGAGGCAAAAGTTGAACTGAACCTGCCAATATGCAACGAAAAAGAAGCGAAGGCCATGGCCATCGCAGTCCTTAAAAAATCGAATAATAACTTAATTGAAGGTAGTTGTGAATGTATTGGAATTCCTTACCTAAGACCGGGAGTTAATGTTATGATTGAGGGAGTAGGAAATAGATTTAAAGGTAAATATTACGTTAAAAGTGTTAAACATACAATTGGAGATGGGTATACCATGTCTTTTGAAGTTAGGAGGGGTGCTGTTGGCGATATCGGATCTGGTAGATAGTAGTAGTGGATATGACTCAAGGAGCAAGATTGGTGGAATTGTATTAGGTTTAGTAACCAAGAATGATGATAGCAGTGGTATGAAGGTTAAAGTTAAATTTCCTTGGTTTAATCAGCAATATGAGAGTGGTTGGGCACGAGTATCCACTTTTATGTCTGGAGGAGATCGGGGAGCATTTTTCCTTCCAGAAGTAGGTGATGAAGTGATCATAGCCTTTGAACATGGTGATATAAATCATCCTTACGTAATAGGATCACTCTGGAATGGTGTAGATAAAGCACCAGAGCCAAATTCTAATCAAAAAAACAATATAAGAAAGATTAAATCTCGAAGTGGACATGAAATAATCTTTGATGATGATAAAGATGGGAAAAATGAAAAATTAGAAATCAAAACCAATGCTGGTCACACAATTTTACTGGATGATTCATCAGGTGGGGAAAAAATAGAGATTAAAGATAAATCAGGGAATAATTCAATTGTAATTGATTCTACACAAAATTCAGTTAACATATCCAGCCAGATGAAGCTCAGCATAAAATCTAAAGATGTAACTATAGAATCAGATGGAATGATGACCATAAAGGCCACTGGTAACTTAACCATTCAGGGAGCCCTGGTTAAAATAAATTAATAATTACAAGGTGAATATTTTGCGCCACCAGCAGCAAGAGTAGGAGATTCAACCAGTCACGGAACACCATTAAGCCCAGGACCAGGTAGCGCCAACGTATTGATAGGAGGAATGCCCGCTTGGAGGGCAACTTCGGACTTCCATACATGTCCATTAGTATCTCCAGGCCCAACGCCTCATGTAGGTGGTGTGGTAAGTATGGGAAGTGCTACTGTCTTGATAAATAATCTACCTGCAGCCCGTCAGGGCGATATTATAACTGAAAGTGGACCACCCAACTCCATAGTTATGGGTAGCCCCACTGTAATCATAGGATAAGGTGGAAATAAAGATGGTCAGGGATTTTTTAGGTAAAGGTTGGAAATTCCCAGTTAATTCAGATCCCAATGGGAAAATAAGAATGTCAGAGTATGAAGAGGATATCAAAGAAGCCATTTGGATCATCCTGACAACCTCCAAAGGTGAAAGGTTAATGAGGCCAACATTTGGTTGTGGTGTTCACGATTATGTATTTGAACACCTTAGTATCACAACCATAAAGATGATGGAAGATACTGTTGAGGAAGCCCTGATCCTATGGGAACCCCGTATCAAAGTCATAAATGTCCAGGCGTCTACAGAAAAAGTGGATGAAGGGAAAATCATTATCAGCGTAGATTATTTAGTCCGATCAACTAATAACCAGTTTAACCTGGTTTATCCATTCTATTTGATGGAGGGAGGATAAAACGAAAGCTCCAGCAATAGATCCAAGAACTTCTGAAGAGATATGGGAAGAATTTAAAGCAATTTCTCCTAACTATATCCCAGAACTGAGTTTAAGTGGAGATAGAGGTCCAGAAATTGCTTTGACTAGGATATTCATCTATTTCCTTAAGGAAATCATAGATAGATTGAACAGAACCCCTGATAAAAATTTAATAGCCTTTTTAGACATTTTAGGACTAAAACTACTACCAGCATTCCCGGCAAGAGCACCTATCACCTTCAAACTCTCCGATGGAACCCCAGAACATGTACTGGTACCTGAAGGAAGTCAGATAGCTGCGGATGAAATCATCTTTGAGACAGAAGAAAATATGCTGGCTACACCAGCTAAACTGGTGGAAGCATTTTGTGTGGATGTTACAGAAGATAAAATTTACAGAAGTCCATCCAATGTAACTTCAGGACAATCAGAGATTCCATTCCATACTAAATTACGTTACAATACTAAAAAAAAGGATTCAGAAATTTTTCTGGATAAAACTGAGGGTTTGAATGAGGGAGACACCTTAAATATTGATGATAATGATTATGTCATAGTTTCCGATGTATCTGATGGCAAAGTGACCCTTAAAGATCAACTTATTTATGCGCATTACTCTGGAGCTGAAGTTAAAAAAGTTACGTACTTTGAATTATTTAATGGAAAAAACTTCCAAGAACATATTCTGTACTTAGGGCATGATAATCTCTTTAATTTCAGGAAAGGTGTTAGCAAAGATTGTCATATTTATATAGATATTCTCTTTGAGGGTCTGTCTCAGTGGCGATCTGATCAATTTGAAACGTTAAGTTCCTTAGAATGGGAATATTGGACTGGTGATAAGTGGCAACGGCTAATAAGAAGGATTAAACATTCCCAATTTAAAGATGAACCTGTTAAAATATCATTAAAAAAACCTATAAAGCACCCAGTCAAAAAAGGGAGATCAATGGAATAAACACGTTTTGGATTAGATGTATAGGTTTCAGTAATCATTCTAAGCTGCCGCCTCTTGAAGGAATAAGTCTTTCTATTGATAGCCTCAATGGTCCTGACATGTGTTTTCATAATGACACACCTCTTAATCTTGAATCCGACATTCTGCCTTTTGGTAAAACCCCTAAAGTCTATGATACATTTTATATTGCAAGTCAAGAGTGTTTTTCAAAAAAAGGTGAAAAGATCAGTATGACATTCACCCTCAATACAATAGGGACAACACAAAATGTTTTTCTCTCATGGGAGTATTGGAATGGGAAGAGCTGGATGGCCATTGAAGATTTGGACTATAAATTCAAAACCTCAGATCCTATTAGTTTTACCTGCCCTGAAGATATTGAACCCAATGAAGTTAATGGGGAAATGAATTATTGGCTAAAAATAAAAATACTCGATGGTGGATATGGAGAAGTAAAATATCTTCTAGATGATAAATCAGTATCTGTGGCCTGTCGGATGGAGATAAATTCTAATAAAAATTATTTCACCATAAGTAATATATTACCTCCAAAAATAACGGATATAAAAATTGAAATTAAAAACTCTGAGGGGCGATTTTTAGACAAATTATTAGCATTCAATGCTCTGGAATTTAAAGATATAACCACTATAAATAAAAGACAAAATTCTAAAACATTTAAATTATTCAATCCTTTAGAAGATGAAAAACAAACCATCTTTTTTGGATTCGATCAAAAACTCGAAAAAGGGCCTATATGTTTATTTTTATCTATAGATGAATATCCTTGGCCAGAAAATAATTTACCGCGTGTTAAATGGTATTATTATAATGAAAATGATGAATGGGCCAGTTTGGATGTAATAGACAAAATTCAGGGTTTAACCAGAAGCGATGTTGTTGAATTTGTCTTGCCTTCTGATTTCAAGAGAATTAAAAAGTTTGGTAAAGACCTTTTCTGGATAAAGGCCGTTGATGTGGAAAACAGACTTAAACTCCAAACCAATGGAGGGTCTGGTCAGTCTTATTTAAGAAAGCAGAATAAAGGAGATGTTGGGGTCAAACCCTGCCCCAGTTTAATTGAGTTATTTAACCCGAGATGGAGCTTTCCTGATTCTACTCAATGGAAGGCACATGGCCCATTATTGCGTGGAATATATCTTAATACCACGTGGGGAGTTCAATGGGAGAGCATTAAGGATGAAGTGATGGGATCTAGTGATGGTACAGCTTTACAAAGTTTTAAAACCCTTAAAAGTCCAGTTGTATCAGAAGAAGTATGGGTAAATGAGTTTAATACTATTTTAGAGTCCGAAATTGAGGAAATTATTAATGACAAAGAATTCGAAGTCAATGAAGTCCATGATTTGAGAGGAAATCTAATTGAGTTCTGGGTTAGATGGAAGGCAGAAGAAGATATATTATTTGCTGCAGACGAACGATGTTACGAGATAGACCATTATTCTGGTGAATTGAAATTTGGAAATGGAAACCATGGCAGAATACCCCCTATCGGTAGTGACAACATAAAAATCAACTACCACACTGGTGGTGGGTCTAATGGAAATCTTCCTGCTAATGAAATTAAGAGTCTTAAAAGCACAATAGCCTCCGTAGATAAAGTTTACAATCCCTTACCTTCTGAGGGGGGGTCAAATGTTGAAAATATAAATAAACTCATTGATCGCGGTTCTAAAAGGTTGAAAAATCGTAACCGGGCTATCACTATAGAGGACTATGAAGAGGTAGCAAAGGAAGCTTCACAATCTATAGCCCGGGTTAAATGCCTCCCCAATTTTGATGAAAAAGGTCAAAACAACCCTGGACATGTAACAGCACTAATCATCCCACAGAGCTTAGATGATAGGCCAAAATTATCTCTGGAGCTGAAAAAACAGGTAGAAAATTATTTGTATAATCGTTCCCCTAATACCATGATTCTTGAGGTTTCAGAGCCAGTTTATGTCGGTGTTTCTGTAAATCTACACATCATTGCACTTACTGCCAACGCAATTTCCTATGTTGAAAAAGAGGCACATGAACAACTAAAAAGGTTTTTAAATCCTTTAATAGGAGGATTTGATGGTAATGGCTGGGCATTTGGTCGAATGCCTTGTATATCTGATTTCTATAATTTGTTAGAGAATATGGATAATGTAAATTATGTAAAAGACATATCGGTAACCTTAATGGTTAGTAGTGGACAAGAATACATTTTAACTCCAGATAAAAACGTTGAAGTCCGTCTTACACCTTATTCTATGATTTACAGTTCCACACACACGGTTAATGTGGGTATAAATATGGAGGATGTATAGAATGTCACTCCCTCAGCCAAGATTGGATGATAAAAACTTCCAGGAATTATTAGAAGATGCTAAAAAGCTAATTCCTATTTATGATCCAGAATGGACTGATTATAATATTCATGATCCTGGAATAACGTTTATTGAACTCTTTGCATGGCTAGTAGAAATGCAAATATATCGCCTGGACCTGGTATCTGAAAAAAATAGGCTTAAATTTCTCAAGATGTTGGGAGAAAGAACAAAACCAGCAACTCCTGCCATTACTGATGTTACATTTTCCAATAAAAGTAAATCTCCCATAATCATACCTCAAAATACCCAATTGGCAACGATAACACCAGAACAACCATCAGAAATTATTTTTGAAACTTTGAAGGAAATAAATGTGATTCCGCAAGAAATAATCAAGATCGAAAGCCAAGACAGTTATGAAATCACGGATAATACTTTTGCAAATGGAATGGAAGGCCATTACTACTACGCCTTTGGAAAAACCGCTGGAAAGGATAGTACTTTGACGTTGGAGTTCAATGATAAATTACTGCCTGTTAAATTAGATATCATGGTTAATCTTCATGAAAAGGATCTGATAGAAAGAGGTAGCCATGGTGAAGAACTTCCAGAAATTTACCCTTCAACTAAGTTGAAATGGGAGTACAAGAATAAGAATGGTAAATGGGTTAAATTAAAGGAAGAAGATGAAACATTCCAATTCACATTCAGTGGTTCGGTTTCACTACAGATACGGGGCTCTCCGTCTGAAATCCGATGCCGTGTAGAGGAAGAAGGTTACGAAATTCCTCCACGTATAGAGTCAATCAGTCTGAACACAGTTAAAGCCATACAAAAAGAGCAGGTTAAAGGGGAAAATGGTAATGGCTTGGATGTGGGCGTCAGTAATGGATTACCCAACCAAACATTTTGCCTGCCACCACCACCCTCAAAATCATCAAAAACTCTAAAAGGGGAAGAATGGTGTACAACTCAAATAACTGAAAATCTTGTGATGGAAAAAAGCACGAGAATCTGTACTATTTATAACGATCAGAAATTTGAGTGGGTTGAAGTCCCTGATTTTGCTGCTTCTAAAGAAAATGACCTTCATTTTATGGTGGATCTCGATAATGGGATAATCCGATTTGGAGATGGGATCCATGGAATGATTCCGCCAGCTGAACATCAAATAACTACCACTTACACCCATATTGATGGCGAAAAAGGGAATGTAGCAGCCAAACAAATCAATCTGATTTTAGATGATGATATTGAAAATATAGAACTAACCAATGAGAAACCAGCCTCTGGCGGTTTTAATAGTGAAACAATCGAAGATGCCATAATTAGAGTCAGAAAAGATTTAAGAACTCCATACACCGCAGTAACTTCCCATGACTATGAAGAACTGGCTAAATCCACACCCGGGCTACGGGTTAGAAGAGCAAAGGCACTGGCTGACAAGAATTACAACACAGTCACAGTGTTAGTGGTTCCGGAGAGCATTCCTGAAAATACCTCATCAAAACCCGGGGCTAGCGATGGATTTTTAAAGACAGTATGCAATCATCTGGATAAACATCGCCTTATAACAACCCAAATTAAAACAGAAAACCCTAAATACGTTAAAATAACAGTCAACGCCACCATAAAACCTCAAACTGGATATGATGAAAAAATAATGAATAAAAGAGCTGTGGAAACTCTGAATAAATTTTTAAATCCTTTCACAGGATACACTGGAGATGGTTGGCCTTTTGGAAGGAATGTGTTCCGATCGGAAATCTATGAAGTTCTGGATGAAGTTGAAGGTGTAGACTGTGTTTTCAATGTCAACTTAACGAACTCCGGCCATAAAATTGATGGTGAAAAACTGGTAATCGATGAAAACGAACTTGTTTACTCTGGAAAGCACAATATAACTATTCTAGGTCCTGGAGAAGAATGTGGAAGGGGGAAATACCAGTGACCACAGAATTTAAATGGCTGGTAGAAGTCTATAAAGACGAAATTAAACTTAAAAAGAATCCAGGACACATAATTGATGAAATTCTACCTCTGGATGAATTTAAAATTATAGATACCGCCGTAGATGAATGTGGAAAAACAGGACAACTAATAGATGAAAAACAGGATACTGAAATTAAAATTAAAGACATAGCAGTTGATGAATGTGGTAATATCTACCTGATAGACGGTATTTCAGAGCAGATTTTATTATACAATATCCTAAACAAAGTGATTGATCCATTAAAATGTTTAAATAAAGAATTAGACTCAATAAAGGAATTCGAAATACCTGAAACAGTAGATATCAGCCATGATACATTATGTGTTCGAGATAATAAGATTAAAGTAACTTTTGCCAGAGTAAATGGGCAGTTAAGGAATATTACCGCAATAAATGATGAAAATGAAAACAATCCTGCAGAAATCCATGGTTTGGATGGTAATTTATACAAAATAACCAAGGATAACGAGGTAACACGCCGAAAATACAAGGAAGATAGATATGATATAACAAGTAGTGTATACGTATCCGAACAATTTGACAGTTACGAAACAAGTTGCAAATGGCATCGGCTGGAATTAGATGCGGATATCCCTCCAAAAACCCATGTAGATGTATATTACTTTATTTCTGACAAAGACACGCCAAATAATAATGTTCCCTGGATGAAACTAACCACTTTCCAGTCAGAAGCCGATATATATGACGTGCTTCTTCCTAATATTCCAGGCAGATTCCTCCATATTAAACTGGATTTAATTTCTACAGACGAATTCAGCACCCCTACAATACGGCTAATTAAAGCATACTTCCCACGAATTTCTTATCTTAGATATTTACCAGCAGTTTACCAGGAAAACGAAATCAGTAGAGAGTTTTTGGAACGTTTCATGTCCCTTTTTGAGACTTTTATGTGGAAAAAGGAGGAACAAATCGATGATATATCCAGCTATTTTGATGCCGATTCTACTCCTCGAGAGTTTCTAGATTGGCTTGCCACTTGGACCTCCACAGTTTTTGATGAGAGCTGGTCAGAAAGTAAGAAACGAACGTTCCTAAAAAATGCCGTGAACCTCTACAAGAAAAGAGGGACCAGAGAGGGATTAGAAGAACTTATAAAGATATACACAGGTAATGAACCTTTAATTGTGGAGAACTGGCAGTTATATGGTAAAGACACCAATTGCCAATCTCGATTGAAATGTGAAAAATCACAGTCTCTAAAAGAATTATTAGGAAAACAGGCTCCGTATCATTTTTGCGTGATTTTTATACCTTATATTTTCACTATTGATACAAAAGGTCTCGATAAGTTAACAGAGGGACAATTATCTGAAAAATTAAAGGAGCGACTGCTGAAAAAGGGTATAAATATTTCAAATGATGCTGAAATACACCCTATGAAAGATAACGAATGGATAATAAAAGATAAAGAAAATTTACTGGCCATGGAGTTCGAGAATAACATTAAAATCTATAATAAACCTTTAATTGATATTGGAAGTTTGCAAAAGACATTTATGAGATTAATAGAAGTTGAAAAACCAGCTCACACTACTGCGGGTGCGGTGATTATACAACCATGGACTTACTTAGGTATGCACACTTATCTGGGGGTAAACTCATTCTTGTCCAAACCCCCCCAAATGCGTCTGGGAACAGGTTCTGCCATTAACAGAGACACGGTTTTAGGGGATAATGAAAGTTCAGGACAACTTAACGTTCGATCCCGGATTGAAATAGATACTAAATTAACATAAAGTTCCTAAAAAAAATTAATTAGAGTTAATTGAAAGGAGGGGATTTAAATGGCTTGTGATAAGGAAGATAAGGAATTAGGATGTGATTTAAAGCAGTTTGAAAGGAATAATTATTTCTATGGGAAATTAATGACAGTCAGGGATTTCGAAGCTGAACAAGATTACTTCAATGACAAAAGACACTTAATAAATCGCCTGATACATGGAATTGGAATTGTTTGTGGATTGGAGGTTGAAGATGCGGGGGATGACAATGGAGATAAACCAGAAAAAAAAGATGGTTCCTGGTATGTGTGGCTAAATCCCGGAGTAGCCATTGATTGCTGCGGGCAGGAAATTGTTGTAAGTAAACGAGGTCAATATAAAGTTAACGAAGAATTTAAAAATGAATCTAATGCCTTGTATCTAAAATATGATGAATGCCAGAAAGATACTGTTCTTGGACTATCTAATATATCTAACTGTGAAGAAGAATGCTGCCCATCAAGGATTGGTGAAACTTTTACATTAAAGTGGGGACCTTTGCCTGAAGATGAAAAGAAAACGGATATACCAATATCTGAATCAAAGGAAAATATTGCCCAGAATTATTATGAGGAAAATCTTTTAGAATGCCCAAAATGTGATGATGCCAAAGTATTTCTTGGTGTTTTTAAAGAAAGCAATGGATCATTGGAAATTAATAAAGACAAAATCGATGATTATCGATCAATTGTATACAACAATCCAATGTTATACGATCTTATGAGGGCCATTATAACTGATTTCAATGAGCATGTGTCTGATTTTGAAAATCCACATAAAGTAAAAGCGAAACAGATAGGAGCTTTGGTTAGTGTTAAAGGTTTATCTAATCCTGGTGGTAATATTGATTTATTGGGGGAAAATTATATTGAAATTAAAACAGAAAACCCAGCAAATAAAGATCCAAAGATAATTATAAAGGAAACTGTAACAGCCGAAAAACTAGGGGCATTAAAATCTATAAATAAGATTTTAGGAGGTTCTAATGGAAATATTTCTTTGAAACCTGGCTCTTCAAATATTACAATTGCACATAGTGAAGCTGAACCAAACACTATTTTAATTGACTCAAAAATCGATGTTGATCAAAATAAAATAAAATTATTATCACAGTACATCTTCGAAAGGACTTTAAAAGCCACTATTACTGCATTTAAATCAATTCAACTTAAACTGGAAGATAGTGGAATTGAAGAAGGAACGATGGATTACGAAACATGCAAAAATATATGGGAATTGGCGTTAAAATTTGTGAGTAACTCGGGGTTCGTGGATGAAAATAGCTTTAAAAGTGCTATACGTACATGCATAGATCCCTTACCACTCCCATTAGATGATTTGAACCCTGGTAAAATTACAAAACCTTTAAGAAAAGCTTTAGAGGAAAATGAGATTTATTATTCATCTAATGCAGAAATTGTTAAGTTAGATGAAGATACGTGGTTAATAGATGAAGAACAAGTGTATGATTTGGAGAAAAATACAAAAGAATTGAAATTAACTAAAGGGGATAAAAAACTAAATTTATATAAGAAAGTAAGTGAGTTCGAAAACAGATCTTTGTCAGAAAACACATTAAAATTACTAGATGAAGATGGCACTCATCTTTCTCCATTTTACTCTATTTCTAAAACTGAGAAGGGATATGAAATTAGAGATCGAAAGATTAGTTATCTCTCGTTAGGAAAAAAACGAGCATGTGTGGGAATATCTCCAATTGAAGATCATTTTGTAGAAGTTCTTTCAGATATAGAGAATTATGAAATTGATGGTTTCTTAGACTTCAAAGATGCAGTTAAACGATTAGGAGAAATGGAAAACTCCGACATACTTGAAATAGCCATAGCTCAAGACGAAGTATGTTTTTATGCATCATTAATGGAATTTGTTTATACTGGACCAAATTAGCTGAAAGAAATGATTAAAATTTACAGAAATAACCTGCAACACGTCCAAGAAGAACTTAAAAGAATAGATATTTTAGTTAATCTGCAGGTTGAAAAATTCAGATACGAAAACAAAATTATGAACGAATTTCAGGGAATTTACATCTCAGATGAAGAAGTAGATTCTCTGTTAGATCCGAGTAGTCAACCTGCTTCAAATAAAGAACATCATACTATAAACACTTTAAAAACCCGTTTAATCCAACTAGAGTCACAAATTGCACAGAAAAAAGTAAATTCTTTAAAAGGGAGTTAAACTCAGACTTTCATCCCTTGCAAACATCTTCGACCTTTCACCCTTTGAAATAGATTGTATTATAGTCTGTTTAGCCCCAGCGATGGATAAAAAGTATGAAAAGTTCTATGCATACTTGAATGATGATGTCACCAAAAAACATCCTACAGTTGATTTAGTTTTAAATTTACTTTGCAGTTCCATTGAAGATAAAATTCACTGCAGAAGGCACTTTGACGCTTCAGAACCTCTTTTTAAATACAATTTAGTTTCATTTGTGGGTGAAGATACAGGAAACATTCTGTCACGATTTATAAAAGTCGACGACAGGATAATTAACTATATCCTGGGCATTGATTTTATTGCTACGAGAATAGAACCATATTGTGAACTTACAACACCACAAGAAGAATTAGATGATCTAATATTGTTAGATACCCTTAAAACTCAGGTAGAAAACATAATTCAATCATATTTGGGTGGAAAATCCGATTTTACATGTATACTAAAGGGCTCTTATGGTGCGGGCAAAAAAACAATTGCTCAAACTATCTGTAAGGAATGGGATAAAAAAATTCTAACTTTGAATATGGAAACTTTGGTAAATAGTGAAGATAATTTCAAGGAGATAATCTCATTAGTGTTTAGAGAAGCTTTACTACAGGATACAACAGTATATTTTGATAATTTTGAAATTTTGAATGCTAATGATGAAAAGAATGTCTTTTACAGGAATATTCTATTCAATAACTTAGAAGAATTTAAAGTAATTTCTTTTATTGCTAGTAAAGAAATAGTGGAATTTGCAGGTGGACAGAATAATTTATTTAAAATAGAAATAGAAAGTCCCGATTACAATGCGCGTAAAGAACTCTGGGAAAACATCTTGGACGAAGAAATCAGCCAAAAAGACATCATATCACTTTCAAACAAATTTAAATTCACTCCAGGGCAAATGAAGGACGCTGTAGAAAGTGGAAAAAGATTTGCAGCCCTTGAAGGACGCCAAAAATTAACACCCGAAGATCTAAATCAAGGATGCAAAGATCAATCAAGCCAAAAACTGTCTTCGCTGGCGAAAAAGATAAAGCCGAATTATAAATGGAAGGATTTAATCCTTCCAGATGATAAAAAAGAGCAGTTAAATGAATTAATAAATTATATAAAAAATAAAGGCATTGTATATCAAGATTGGGGATTTGATAAAAGATTATCGCTTGGAAAAGGCCTAAATATATCATTTTCAGGAATATCTGGTACGGGAAAAACAATGGCTGCGGAAGTTATCGCATCTAAGCTTAATTTGGACCTCTACAAAGTGGACCTCTCTATGGTGGTTAGTAAATACATTGGGGAGACTGAAAAAAATCTCAATAAGATCTTTGATGCAGCAGAAGAAAGCAATGCAATACTATTTTTTGATGAAGCTGATGCACTGTTTGGAAAGAGAAGTGAAGTACGGGACTCTCATGACCGCTATGCAAATATAGAAATAAGTTATTTACTCCAGAAACTAGAAGAAAATGAAGGGATGGTCATTCTAGCCACAAATTTAAGTCAGAATATTGATGAAGCATTTTTGAGACGGATGCATTTCACCATTGAATTCCCATTTCCAAGTGAAAAATGTAGACTTAAAATATGGAAGACACTCAAACCTCAAGGAGCACCATTTTCGGATGATATAGATTTTAATTTTCTGGCGAAGAATTTTCAGCTTGCAGGAGGAAACATCAAAAATATAATAGTCAATGCTGCATTTTATGCCGCCGCTGATTCGGGAATTATTAATATGGAACATATGATCCTCTCTACTAAAAGAGAATACCAAAAAATTGGAAAAGTTTGTTCGCAGGCTGAATTTGGGGACTATTTTAAGTTGATAAATAAAACATAAGAAGGAAAAAACATTGAAATCTGCAGTACATGCAAAAAAAACCAATGGAGTTTTGCCTGCAAAAAATTCTAGAAACTCTTCAATGAAGCCAAAATCAAATATTGGCCACTTAAAGAGGACTCCAAATAATATAACTAGCATTGATGCTCTATCTTTTGATGCAGTAGCAGATGATTTCAGCAAGTTGGATACTGCAGATCGTAATTCTGCATTAATGGATCTTCAAAAAACTCATGGTAATCAGTATGTGCAAAAATTAGCTGCGGGAATTCAGGCAAAGTTAAAAATCAGCCAGCCTAGAGATATTTATGAACAGGAAGCTGATAGGATGGCGGAAAGAATTTTAAGAATGCCTGATCCTGTAGAAGTGACCCAATCAAACAAAATACCAAAATCCAGTGAAAATTTGGCTAAAAACGAAGTAATGCCTTCTATTATGCCTTATTCCCCAAGCCAAGAAGGTATAAACAATACACCTTCCAGTATACAAAATTCAATTCATTCTCAAGGTCAGCCACTTGATTCAAGTACACTTTCTTATATGGAATCACGCTTTGGGCGAGACTTTAGTCAAGTAAGAATTCATAATGATTCCGTTTCGACAAGTAAAATAAATGCCCAAGCCTTTACTAAAGGAAACAACATTGTTTTTGGACAAGGAAAATATCAACCAGGTACACATTCAGGAAAAAGCTTATTAGCTCATGAACTTACCCATGTTATCCAACAAAGTGAAAATAAGGGTAAAGTAATTCAAAGAAAGGCAGTCATGCCAGAAGTTAAAACTGTTACACCAGTAAAAAGGCCAACAATAGGAAAAAATAGGGGTATTATAGATTTAAAAGGGAAACCCATCTTTGATCCCCCGACAGAAATTGCAAAATGGCTTGATGAACAAGTAAGCAAAACTGGAACGGTTAATGTAGCCTTTGGAAAGATTGCCCATGGCCCTATTGAAGTTCAGAAAGTAGATAATAATTATAGAATTAAAAAACAGAAAATTCCCCTTTTTCATCCTATCTTCACTGGAACAGGTGAAGTAGCCTCCGGACTCCAACCAAGCCTGATTTTAAATGCTGAAACTCAAAATATAACAGGTTATATTACTTTAGCATCCGGAGACAAAATACCCGGGAAAGATGGACTAGCTCAAAAATTAAATGACATGCCAGAAATTATTGGTCTAAAAGGTATCAGTTTCAATAAAGTTCCCTCAATAACAAATGAACTTAAAGGTGGAAGTCTTTATTTTGGAATTAAGAGTTCTCCAATAGTTTTAGGAGGTTTTTCAGGATTTGTTTCAATTGAAACTGATGGAGAACGTATAACCTCCTTTAAAGGAACTGCTCAAATTAACGTGAAGGGATTGGCAAACGCAACCCTTGAATTAGCTCGTTCTCCTGAAGGAGTAGTTTCTGGTAAAGTGTCTGCCCCACTTAACCTTAAGAAACTAGCTGGGAATGTTGAAGTGGGTTGGGATGGGCAGACAATCACAGGAATAGGTGTTATTGGTTATCAGGGAGAGAAGCTATCAGGAAATCTGACTGTAAATGTGATGGAAGAAAGTAAAGCAACCCAATTAGAACAAGGTAACCAGCCACCTTCTAAAGAAGATGTTGTTAATATTCCAAAAAAGACAGGAAAACCAAAGTATGTTGTATTTGGTAGTGGAGAATTAACATTTGCTTTTACAAACTGGCTTAATGGTAATGCAAACGTTATTTTAGATTCAAAAGGAAATGTGACTATAATCGGTCAGATAACTCCTCAAAAGGAGATTGAACTATTCCCTCAAAAAGATTACGAGAAAAAACTCTTCAAAGTCGAAGCTAGAGCTTCATATGGTATTCCTGTAGTAGGGAACATCTTTATTTTTGCAAACGTCGGTGTGGATGCTTTTGCCAAAGTAGGACCTGCAAAATTCTATAAAATTGTTGCAGAGGGTACTTATTCTACAGATCCTCTAAAGAGCAAAGATTTCAAAATTAGAGGTAGTTTAAATGTTTCTGCTGCAGCAGGTTTAAGACTCAGAGGCGAAGCTGGTGCAGGGCTAGAAATTTTGGCCCATGATATAAAAGCTGGTGCAGGAATTAATGGACTTGCTGGTATTAGAGGATATGCTGAGGCAACACCTGTTGTTGGGTACCGTGAAAAAGCAATTGAAGGTGAAGATAAGAAAGGAGAATTCTTCATCAGTGGTGATCTTGAAATTGCAGCACAACCTTTCCTTGGTTTAAGTGGTGATCTTTTCGTTGAGATTGATGCACCATTCTGGTCACCAGTACCGGATAAAAAATGGACATGGCCTTTAGCAGGTAAAGAATGGCCTATTGGTGGCAGTTTTGGTATAAATGCTTCTGTAGATTATGTTTTTGGGTCTAATCAATGGCCAAATATAGAATTTAAGCCAGTAGAATTTTCAGCAGATAAATTCCTTACAGATCTATACAGTGATAAAGCCAAAGAAAAGTCAGGAGCTAAAGAAAAACCAGGCACATGGAAGGAAAGGAATAGTAAAGATGCTGACCCTCCAAAAGGTTCCATAAAAGGTGATGTGAGACCTAGTCAAATAACAGAATTGCCTCCAGCCAAACCAAGAGTTAGAGCAGGACAGACAAGACCGGTTAAAAAGTCTATTAATCCAAATGCGAAGACTGCTACTGGCAAAACGGTAGGACAATATGAACAAGAAGCTAGGAGAAAAGGTTTGGGATCTAAAAAACGAAGAGGAGATGCTGGGAGAAGAAAAGACAAATATAGAAAAGATCGAAAAGATGAAAAAGAAAAAGTAAAAAAGGCAAAAGAAAAACCACCAACTGGCGCGATTAAGGATCTTAAGGGTGCAAAAGCTGTTATAGATAATACTATTAATCAACAACTTCCAAAAGGAGCTAGTCAAGTTGCAGATATAAATAAAGTACTATCAAGTGTTTCCAGCAAACTTAAGCCGTTATATACTAATCCTATTGCTGAGGAAATATTGCCTGGCAAACCAAAAAATGAAGGAGCAATGGGTTTCAAGGTGAAAGTTAAAGAAAAAGGAAAATATACAACAATAACATCTGTAAAATATTTTAAGACAGGAAAAATCATTGATAAAGATAAACGCTGGGAAATTGGTAAAAAAGGAGTAGAAAAATATATTTCTAAATTAGTTAAGCACGATGTATCTGAGAAAACTATCAAGGACCAATTTCCAAGATGGGAAACTGAGTTTGGTTTTACAAAATTAAGTCTTATCACTAAACAGAAACCATGGGTTATTTATGGGGAAATGAGTCCTTCAAAACCAGTAACCACAGTTGAACAGGTGGATGACTCAGATGATAAGTTATTGAAAGGACTTACGAAGGAATATAAATATGATTATGTGGATGACCGTGCAACCAAAGCATATGGCACAATAAAACGTGTTGGTGGAGAAGAAAGAAAAAGATTGCCACCTAAAGGGCCTGGTTATTATAAAGGAGATCACAGGGGACATTTAATTGGAGACAGATTTGGAGGTGCCGGGGAAAGAAAGAATTTAGTTCCTATGCACCCAACCCTTAATTTAAGTACATTTAAATCGTTCGAAAATGAAGTCGCTGAAAAATATAAAGAATATGAAGTAAATAAAATTCCTGCTCTTATAAATGTAAAAATACAACCTAATTATTCATCAACTAATAAAAATGAAGTGTATAAATACTACCGACCGCATTGTGTCACTCCCCATGCTGATATAATTACAGTTGAAAACCATAAAAAAATAGATAAACCACCAATTACATCAGATTGTCTAAAAAATGATGAATCAACCCCTGAAGAGAAAGTAATTATATTAAAACAGACAGATGCTCAAGAATTGGCAAAATCTATACCTGGTTTAGATGAAAAAGTGTACAAAAAGCTTGAAAATGCTTTAAAGAATATAAAAATTCGCAACAAAAATGATTTGGATAAATTAAAGGATGAAGGAATTGATCAAGAAACAGTTGACAAGTTAAAGAAGAAGAGAGAAGATCATAAACTCAAATTTTATAAAAAGAAAGTTAACAATGATTAAACAGTTATAGTTAAATTTTTTTTGATAGCGATGTTGATGGAGTTTGTCGTGAATTACCAAAAAATAGTGTCGAAGAGGCAAAGTGTAAAAAAACAATCAATATAATTAATGATTATTTGAGGAAGAATTTGAAGAAATAGCAAATTAAGTTATAATCCAAAGCAACTTCTAATATCTAAAATCAAATACCTAGAAATCATAAATTTAAATTTGTATTTGATCTAGTAATATTGGAAAATTCAACATCCGCTACCCACCTATCCTTACATTCACAATCAAACTCTTCAGGAATGGACTGATCTAGGTTAGATTGAATTATTAGGTTTTTAAGTTTCTTGTTGCACTTTTTGCAGTTAAAAGGCCCTCTCCTTGTCCCAAAACCAGAAGTATCCATTATCACAGGGATTTTAACTAAACTGCGAACTCTTTTAATTATCTCCAGAATACTCCAAATCCACGGCGGCTGATAAGAACCTCTCCTCCAGAGAACTTCCATCAAAGTTCCTTTATGGATGGTTGCAGGGCAAAAGGATATCCGGTCAACACCAACTTCTTCAGCATATATAGCAGAGGCAACTGCGTCTTCAATGGCTTCTTTTTCAGAGGTTAAAATGGGTTTTACAAATAAATAAGCTTTAGATGCGATTTTATAATCTGATTTTAAATTTTTAACCACACTGACGGCCCTTTCAAAGTCTTCATTGGTAAATCCCTTGTTTATCTTATATTCCTTGATGTAGTCGCTGCTTGTTTCAAGCCCGATGCTTACCTCAAATATCTTATCGGGTATCAGACTGCAGCAGGCCTTTAGTATCTCTTCTGTTACATATTCTGGCCGGGATTCAACTACCACTTCTTCCACATTTTTTTCCTTGTTTAAGAGCTTCAAGATTTCATCCCGGGCTTCCCTGGGAATTTCATCTTCGTTGAGGAAACTCCCGGAGACGAAGATTTTAACCACTGTTTTGGGTTTGATATCAAATCTGTTAAGGCTATTTTTAAATATATCAACCAGTTCATCGGGAGAAACAGCCTCCAATGGTGAATCTGCAATATAACTGCACATGGTACACCCACCGGACGCAGAAAGTGCGTGGGCACACCCTGGAGTGGGTAAAATTATAAATATAGCATTACCCTTTCCAGAATAGAGTAGGTCTTCGCCGTACCAGCTGGCCGGGAGTTCCTGGGGAGATTTGGGTTCCATCCTTTCTAGGTACCTGTTCCTTATTTCTTGGTTTAGATCCTGGATTTCCATGATAATATTCCAAATATATTTTTGTAAAAATGAGTTTTGTATATTATAATATATTATATCTAGTTTTTAAAATAAAAAAATAGGGGGAAAATAAATATAAACAAATTATTTCTTATTTCCCTGCAATGACATCATCAATTTTACCTCGGAACTGGCTCATGTAGAGGTTATAATAGAATCCCTTCATATCCAGCAGTTCCTGGTGAGTGCCCCTTTCTATTATCTCTCCGTCATTGATCACGAGTATCTGGTCAGAATTCTGTATGGTTGAGAGTCGGTGGGCGATTATAAACGATGTTTTCCCTTCCTGCAGTTTGAGTAGGCCTTCCTGGATGAGTTTCTCGGTCCTGGTGTCCACGTTACTCGTGGCCTCGTCTAAGATAAGCATGCCTGGGTCGGCCACCATTGCCCGGGCGATGGTGAGCATCTGCCGTTGGCCCTGGCTTAAATCAGCCCCGCCAGCCCGTAATATGGTATCGTATCCTTCGGGCTGTCTCATTATGAAGTCGTGGGCGTTGGCCTGCTTTGCCGCATGGATACATTCCTCTTCTGTGGCTCTTTCTCTGGCATATCTGAGGTTGTTCATGATGGTGTCGGTGAAGAGGAATGGTTCCTGGAGTACCTGTGCTATCTGGATCCGGAGGGTGTTCTGCTGGACTTCATCGACGCGGTGGTCGTCTACTCTTATTTCACCTGAATCTATGTCGTAGTAGCGAGTGAGGATGTTCATGATGGTACTTTTTCCTGCTCCGGTGGGTCCGCAGAGGCCTATGATCTGGCCTGGGTTGGCAGTGAAGCTGTTGTTTTTAAGTATCTTATGGCCGGGCACGTAGCTGAAATCAACGTCATCGAATTCCACATGGCCTTTCACTGGAGGCATTGGTGGGGCGTCTTCTCTATCGGGTAATTCTGTTTCCTCATCCATTATCTGGAAAACCCTGCCGGCACCCACTGATGCTGATATGATCTGGTTGTAGAAGGCGAATATCTGAGTTAAAGGCGCCATCAACACTGAGCTAAAACCAATAAAGGCCACTAGATCCCCGAAGGCGGCCTGTTGCTGAAGCACCAGGTATCCACCTACCACGAATATTATGATGTTTTGCAGGTTTTGGAAAACCAGTGCAACCGCTGTGTTGGCCATGGAAGAAAGCTGTGCTTTTTCTCCGAATTCATCAGCTTTCTGACTCATCTTATCAAATTTTTGTATGAATGGCCACTGTTGATTGGAGGCCACCACTGTTTTCTGGCCGGACATCCTTTCCTCAGCATATCCGTTAATTTCAGCCATCTGTTCCTGTAAGAGTCCGAAGGCCTCTCCAGCTATCCTGGCCAGAAGCCCTGAAATGGCCAGCATTCCCAGGATAGTTATATAGGTTAGGATGGTGAAGTAGGGGTTGATTAATATCATGAAGATGGTGGCTATGGCCACGGTGATGATGGCCTGAATCACGGTCATGAAACTTACACTCAGGAACTGATCCACAACATCTAAATCGTTGGTTACATTGCTCATTAACTCCCCTATGGGTCGTTTATCGAAAAAGTTGAGGGAGGATTTTTGTATCTTACTGAAAAGTTCCGTTCTTAAATTATATAGTGCCTTCTGGGCTATACCGGCCAATAGTCTCTGTGATATGTTTCCAAAAACCCAGAACAATAGTACAACGACAACTAAGACGATGATAATATTCTGGTACTCGGCAAGCGACCCTGAACTTTCAGAGAGAGTGGTCATAATTACTCCGGAGATGGTGGGGATGATGGCTAGCATGATTGAATATCCCAGCATGATGGCGATCATCAGGGTGAAACGGACCTTGTAGCGGGTGAGATAACCTAGAAGTCTTCTTAAATTGGTCATCATGCCTTGGGGTTTTGCTTCTTTGTTGTTGCTCATTCTACCACCCCCTGTTTTGGGGTTTCAACACCAAACTGTGAAGTATATATGTCTTGGTAGAGTTTATTAGACTCTAATAGTTCTTCATGGCTTCCTACGGCGATTATTTCACCGTTATCCATTAGAACTATTTTGTCTGCGGTGATTACTGCACTTATACGCTGAGCCACTATGATCTGGGTAACTCCCTGCATTAAGTCCTGTACAGAGTCCTGGATACGGGCTTCGGTGGCCACATCAACGGCGCTGGTAGAATCATCTAGGATGAGAATTTTAGGATTTAACATAAGGGTCCGGGCTATGGAGAGTCTTTGACGTTGTCCACCCGATAAATCGGATCCTCCTCGAGCTATTAGGCTATCATATTTTTGTGGCATGGCACTTACAAATCCATGGGCATCTGCAGCTTTAGCAGCTCTTACCATGGCATCGTAACTGGTATCTATAGGTCCTGATAGCATATCACGGCTGGTAATTTCATGGACACCTACATCTTTAGCAGTTTGTACCATGGCGTCGTAAACAGAATCAGGAACTCCTGAAACCAGGTTATCACGAATGGTGCCCGAGAAAAAGTTACTACCCTGGAGACAAACAGCGGCTACATAACGGAGGGTTTCCAGTGGCATTTCACGTATATCAATCCCATCTATTGTTATTTCACCCTCGGTTACATCATAGAAACGTGGTATAAGATTTACCAGTGTTGATTTCCCTGAACCAGTCGCCCCTAAAATTCCAACAACCTCTCCCGGTTCGATGTTAAGATTTATATTTTTTAAGGCCATGGTTGGTTGTTTTTCATCTTTAACTGGATATCCAAAACTCACATTTTTAAAGGTCACACCACCCTTCATCTTATCGGTGTCAACTGGTTTTACGTTTTCTGAGTTTATAACATCAGTTTCTTCATGTATTATTTCGTAAACACGTCGTAGAGAAGATATAGCAGAGGTGACAAATGGTATCATGTATCCTAAAGTTGTAATGGGAAGCAGTGCCATAATTAGATATGACATGGCGGCGGTTACACCACCCAGTGTTAAACCAGTGCCTTCTAACAATCCTGCTCCTCCAACGTATAATATCCCTGCACTACCCAGGTAAACCAGCATCGTGAGAGTGGGAGTGATGAAGGCAAAGTAGTATTGAGGTTTTAAGGCAGCTTCACGAAGTTCTTCTGATGCATCTTGGAAACGCTGATTTTCAAGGTCCTGTCTTACAAAGGCCTTCACCACCCTTACACCAGACATACTTTCTTTGAGAACCTCGTTGAGCTTATCATATTTAACCTGCTTTTTATCATAGGCCTTAGTGGAAAACCATAAGTATACTACGAGTATCAAACATTCTACAACTACTAAAACTGCAGCTACCCACATAAGCCCGGGAGCTGTAATATAAAGGAAAAATAGGGACACAATAAGTGTTAGAGGGGACTTAAATACGTTCAGTAATGTCTGCTGGATTCCGATTTTAATGTTCTGGATATCGGTGGTTAAACGTACCAGAAGGTCACTGGAACTGTATTTATCCAGACCACCGAAGGAGAATGATTGGATATGGGCAAATGCTCCACTTCGCAGTCCATGGCAGCTTTTCTCTGAAAAGGAAACGGCAATGGCTACATTTAAAAACTCACAGATTCCTACGATAACCGCCATGATAAGCATGTAAATGCCATATCTTACCATGACATCGCTGTTGCCTGCCGTTATACCATCATTTATCAAAAATGAGCTAAAAAAGGGTATTAGGAGTGTTCCGGAGACACTTATCACTACTAAAAACAGTGATAAACCCAGCCACTTGTAGGATCCCTTCCAATCCCTGAATAATATCTTCACTACTTCTAAACTTTCCATAGAATTATCCCCTTATATAATTTCTTTACTACCGGCAACTTAAGTCTTTTTAATCAATTATCTTTATTTTAATGTATTTTTCGTTAGATTAAATGAATTTAGGAAATTAAATAAAACGTCCCTCTTTTTCAAATTTTATCCGGTGGTCGTGGGCATGTTTTAGGAGGAATTCTTCCACTTGCTGATTTCCCAGGATGTATCCCCCATATATATCGCTATTGGGTTGTTCGGGTACTATTATCCGCCCGTGACCTTCGCTAACTTTATCTAGACTGTAGACTACTGCCTCATCCACGGGATATGCACTTTCCGGGATTTCCGCACCACTACCCTCACTATCAAATATCTTGCTGAATATGGGGGTGGCGATGTCACCAGGGCATATCACGGAAAACCTGATCCCTTTCTCGGCATATTCGTATCGTAAGCTTTCAGAAAGCCCTACCACAGCATACTTGGTGGCTTCGTAGATAACCTGCATGGGATAGGGAACCAGACCCGCCAGTGATGAAGTGTTTACGATGTGTCCTGATCCCTGTTTGAGCATGATGGGTAAAGCAGCGTGCACACCGTAGATAACACTCCACAGGTTGGTGTCTATCATGTATCTCCAGTCTTCCCGGGTGGCAGTTTCAAAGAGCATGGGCTTGAAGATCCCTGCATTGTTGAATAAGAAGTCCAGCCTACCTTTCCTGGCTGCCGTGTCCTCGATGGCATTTTTCACCTGTTTTTCATCGGTCACATCCATGATCAGTGTTTTGATTTGGTTTCCATAATCTGAGAGTTGTTCTGCAGATTTTTTTACTTTTTCAGGGTTACGTCCCGCCATATAGACAACAGCACCTCTTTTTAGGAGCTCCTCACACAGTGCATAACCTATGCCGGAGTTTCCACCAGTTACTATACAGATTTTATCCTGGTAATACTCTAAATCAACCATACTAACATCTCGTAGGATTATTCTAAAACACGGGCTCCAAACGCTCGAAGAGCAGCCATTCCCTCCGACAACATGGCACCGGTTATATTTTTTACAGGTAGGGCGGCGAGACTGTTGATGATATGGGACTGAGATGGGTTCTGCATCGGAGTTAATTCAGTCCATTTAAGTCCGCCATTTCCTACCTGTACCTTTTCTACCTCCATACCTTGGGGATAAAGGATAAACTGGCTTAATTCTGCCCCGGGAGCACCGACTTTGGGAATATATCTCCATCCAATGGTGTCTAAATTTAGGGACAGTGCTTTAACCTGTTCAAATTCATCACCGGTAAGCTCGCCGGTGGCTTCGAAGTTCATGTTCAAAAAGGTGTTCCCGTCAAAACTAGCTGTGGTGGCGTAGTGGGGCTTTAGTATATGCATGTCTTCGATATCTGCGTAGATCTTGGGAATTCCGGTTTGTTCCCGTCCTCCCAGGATGGGTGTGGTGTTGTTCTCCCAGACCACCAGGGAGTACTTTCCGTCCACCTTGTCCTTTTTTCCATTAAATCTCACTGGCACTGAGACATCGATGAGGTTGTAGTGTCCGCCCAGCATCCAGTTGATCTCTCTAAATTCGCTGAAAATCACCTGAACCTCCGGAGCCAGTAGTTCAAATACTTCTGGAATGTAATTTTCTAAAAGTTTTTCTTCAGTTTCGTAACTTATTAGTATGGTCGTTGCTTTCTGGGTTAGTTTGACCTCTGGGTCGAACTTACTTCCCCCGAAATGGGCGGGCATTGAATATGTGAAATCTTTTTCCAATTTGAACATGAAATTTCTCCCTTCTTAATTGTATAGATTTTCTCCCATTAGAATGGTATGAATTTCCTTTTCATTAGAAATAAGTGCCTTTTTTGTAATCTCATCAGAAATAAGTGCCTTTTTTCTTGTAAGATTGCCTACGTTCATGTGCCATCTGTAGGAACATATCGTCTGCCACTCCAATGACATAGGCCTGCCATAACTTTCTAAGTTCTTCAGGAATGATTATAACCCCTTCGTGTTCTGCTACACGATCCAGAACAAATTCTGCTGCCTGGTCTGCAGGAATTGCATCATCTGGGATTGGTAACTCGTCAATAACCGAACCATCAAACGATTTTTTAAAGATGGGTGTGGCGATATTTCCGGGACAGATGGTTGAAAAATGAATGCCCATTTCTGCATATTCGTATCTCAGACTTTCAGTAAATCCGGTGACACCGTACTTGGTGAGACCGTAGAGTGACTGGAAGGAATTTGGATAGATCCCGGCAGCGGAGCTGGTGTTAACTATATGTCCATATCCCTGTTTGAGCATGATGGGCACGGCGGTGTGTACTCCGTAGATAACACTCCACAGGTTGATGTCGATGATCCTTTTCCAATCATCCAGAGTAGCTGTCTCAAATGGCATGGTACCGCCTATTCCTGCGTTGTTAAATAAGAAGTCCAGCCTACCTGCTTCCTCTGCTGTATCTTCGATGGCCTTTTGTACCTGTTCCTGGATTGTTACATCCATGATGATGGTGTGGATCCTGTCACTGTATTGGGAGAGTTGTTCGGCAGCTTTTTCAACCTTTTCCGGGTTGCGCCCGGCCATGTATACTATGGCTCCCCTTTTTAAGAGTTCTTCGGTTAGTGAATATCCTATACCGGAATTAGCACCGGTTACTATACAAATCTTGTCTTTATAATATTCTGAATTGGTCATATTATCCTCTTTTAAGATCACTTTGAAAAAATAAAGAATAGGAGATTATTTCCTACTCGCCAGTCCTAACCCCCCTATAAGCAGTATTAAAGCTGTTAATAAGTAGGTTATGGGTATCCCTGTATCTTCCATATCTATGACATCTGGATTCACTGGTTCAGGTGCTCCCAGGATGGTTACGAAAGTCTGTACTGTCTGGTAATCTGAGGCGGTTACCGTGGCTATGCCTGGTCCTTCATCACCCCTTAAGATGGCCGTGGCCAGACCGTTAATCCAGTCGACTGTGATTATTTTACTCCCTATATTACCCAGGTTGGTGGTGAAGGTCACCCGTGGTCCGCTGAAGTACTGGGTTGCATTGGCACCGTGGTCACCGCCTGCTGAATCCCGGTATACATCGGCGGTTATAACTGATTTTTCACCCACGTGTATGGTGGATGGGTTGGCGTGTATGCTTAAAATAAGCCAGGGGTCGTAGTCGATGGTTCCATTTCCTGGTAGGAAGTTATCACTTCCCGGGTCGCTGTTGGTTCCAAACCAGTTGTAACGGGCGTCGGTGTAGCTGGGGATGCTGTGTTCGTAGTCCTCCCATTTATGGTAGGCGGCTATTATCTCATTTATCTGTTCATCGGTGATGTTTTGTCCGTACTCGGAACGGAGGTATTCCCGGAGCTGTTCATCGGTGATGGGGTTCATTTCGAAGATCTCAAAGAAGTAGGTGTTTTTAATGTAATAGTTGAAGTTCACAATCCGGTTGTACCTTATGGTCGTGTTGTTCCCATTGACTCCGATACCTATTTCTTTCCCGCTTCCTTCCAGGTTATTACCCATGATTGTGGTGTTTCCTACGAAGACGGGCTGGGCTGTTATGTATCTGGTCTTATCACCTTCTAACTGGAAGATGTTGTTATGTAAGATGAAGATATTTCCCATGTTTACTGCTAGGATTCCTGATGTGGTGTTGGATGAGATATCGGTGATGTTGTTTTTGTTGATGGTCATGTTGGATTCAAATTTGGTGTAATCTACCCCTACTGCTAAAAGTCCAACGGCCAGACTATCTGCTTCAATATCAGATATTTTATTTTCAGAAATTGAAGAGTTTCCCTCACTTATCTGGATATATGAGATTCCTACGCCGTGACTTCCCTCTTCAACACTGATAATGCCGGTTATTTTGTTTTTAGAGACTTGTAAATCGTCTGCTTTGGTGGTGTTGTTACCCATAAGGCCCATTGGTAGAATGCTAAGGCCTGTGCTGGTGCTGTTTATGCCCTGACTCACCACGTTGCTGATGGTGTTCTCTGCAACTTTCATGCTGGTGATGGTCCCATTTAATGCCAGGGCAACCACTGACATACCTGTGCTTTCACCGGCTCCTATGATATCTGCGATCTTATTTCCAAATACGAGGATATCGTCCAGTGGTGAACCCATGCTCATGGCGAATATGTCGATACCCGTGGTTTTGTTGTCTGTACTTTGAATGTTTAATATGGTGTTATCCTTTAGTGTGAGGCCGGTGGTGCCGTTTAAGTTTAGGGAACCTATGGTTATCCCCATCTTTGATCCACCGCCCACCATATCTGTTATCCTGTTTCCGGAGATGATGGGGTAACTTCCTACAGCACCAATCCCCACGTTTAAGACATTGGATATTGCATTGTTGGTTATCGTACTGTAATCTCCATAGATTACTATCCCAGCCAGTCCTCCGGTGATCTGGTTGTTCTTTACCAGAGTGTTGTTTACTGTTTGACTTTCAATGGTGACGTTGTCTGATTCGTTTTTTATTATAAAGTCTCCTCCACGGATGCTGGTATTTGATACACCGGATATTTGGTTGTTTATTATCACGGTATGGTTACCAAAGGTTATTATTCCATTTGCCCCTCCTTTGATGATGTTATTATCAATTGTAACATCGTTTGCTGTGATATTTATCCCGGTCCCGCCGGATAATAAGTTGATGATGAATCCAATTATGTTTGTTCCGCCGCCATTGCCGGTCACATCATTTACCACGTTGAAACCAACGTCTACTGGTTTTAAGGTAACGGTATCGTTGTTGTTTACTTTGATGGTCAAATTTTTATTCACCACAACATCTTCTTCATATGTTCCATTAAAAACGTTTATAACATCCCCATCAGCAGTATTTGCATTATCTATGGCATCCTGAATGTTGGTGTAGTTCTGTCCGGGTCCAACATTCCACTGGCTGCTGAAACATGGCTAAAGCTCAAAAACAGAAGCAAAATAAGAAATATAGCTGCAAAGGATCTGTTTGATGTCCTTTTTTTCATAAATTTTCACCCCCACTTATAGAAAGACAAGTGAGTATTAAATAGTTTTTCCCAATTCTTAAATCGGTTTTCTCCAAATTCTAAAGATTCTTAAACTGTTTTTCTCCAAATTCTTAGATTTTTAAAAAAAGTTAGGGTTTATTTAAAACCCTACAGCGGTTGCACTGGCCCCTCCATACGGCGCATTGGTACTCTGTGAAGCGAGTACTTGATCGCCTTTTTTGATGGTAACTGTTAGAGTTTCGGTACCACCATCTGTTTTCCGAGCAGCTGCAGTTACAGATTCAGTTACAGCGCCTATATTCGTTGTTTGATTTCCAGTTCCTGATAATGAACGATATCCGAACGGACCGCTTACATCACATGCCCAGCTACCAGAATAATTTATCACGATGCTAATATCGTTGGAAGCGGAAGCATTTGAACTTGATGTGTTCTGGGAACTGGATGAATTCGATGTATTGGAAGTCGTTGAAGTACATCCAGATACAGCCACAATAAAGACCATAACAAAAACTAGTAAAGCTATTTGAAGCTTTTTCATTTGCACACCCCTCATCTTTATCTTTTTCATTTATTGATATTACTTTAGGTGATAATATCTACATTTTTTGTGATATTTATGCCTTTGTATTTCATTCTTTTGTGATAATCGTAACAATCACGTGATTAATCCTTAATTAACCTGGTGATTATTTACTTAAAAGAGCAATTAAATTATGATTATGTAATCTTGAGATGGTACAAATTAAAAATCATTCTTTTGTGAACAGGATGCATATTATACTAAATGGTGACAGGATGCATTTACTAAGTGGAAGTTAGTTTTACTAAGGGAGTTTCACTAATGGGATTCAGTTTCACTATAATAGTGTTAGTTTAAGATTAATTAACCATCGAGTTCAATTAAATAATTAGTAATGGAAATCTCACGGGTGGGTTCATTTGGTCAGGGAAGTGAAGGTTAAATTCGTTCTAAACAAGCTTAAAAGTCATGATGACTGGTTTTTAGTAGATTATACTGTGAATCCTTTCATGGGCTGTGCTTTAAACTGTACCTATTGCTATATCCATGGTAGTGTATATGGTGGTGAGGAGACCAGTGTTCTGCAGGTGAAGACCAATGCACCGGAGGTTCTATATAAACAGCTTAAAAACCGGGCCCGTAAGGGGGAGTATGGCTTTATAGGTTTAGGATCCTCTACTGATCCTTATCCTCCCATTGAAGAGGAACTGGGGATTACCCGGGAGCTTTTGAAGATAATTTACCGTTTCAAGTTTCCAGTAAACGTCAACACCAAATCCGCCCTGATTTTAAGGGATGTGGAACTGTTAAAAAAGATAGATGAAAAGGCAGTTCTGCCTAAGAGATTCCAGGGTAAATTGGACCACGGGATGATAGTTTCCTTCTCATTTTCTACGGTAGATCCGGTTCTGGCTGATATCTTCGAACCAGGGGCTTCTACTGTAGAAGAAAGGTTCGGGGCCATGAAGAAGTTCAGTGATGAGGGGTTCCTGGTTGGTGCCAATCTCATGCCAGTGCTCCCATTTTTATCGGATTCAGAAAAACACCTGGATGAAGCGATTGGTAAGATAAAGGAATATGGGGCTGATTTTGTATTGGTTGCTGGTTTAACATTATTCGGGGACAAACCAAACGACTGTAAGGTTCGCTACTACAAAATCCTGGAAGAATACTTCCCTGAAGTTTTAGAAAAGACAAAACGGATGTTCAAGGATTCGTTTGCCCCTCCCAGGGATTATCAAGCAGCTCTCCACAAAAGATCTGAGAGGATATGTAGGAAATACGATATTAAAAGTAAAATAATCTAGATTAAAGTGATAGATATAAAAAAGTAGAGATGATTAGAGTAACTATATTATAAACTAATTTTTAAATGAGATATCATGAAGATTGGATTTGTTGCTATCATAATTGCAGTGATTCTGGCTGGTGTACTTGGAGCTTACCTGTTGACGTCAACTGATAATGATGCATCATCATCAGACGGCCTTAAATGGGAAACAGATTTCAATTCGGCTTTAAATACAGCCCAAAATACCAATAAATTGATTCTGGTAGATGTCCATGCTCCATGGTGCGGTTACTGCAAGGAGATGGATAAAAACACCCTACAGGATGCCAGGGTAACACAGAAACTTTCAAACTATGTGCTTTTGAAAATCAACGGTGATGAAAATCCAGAATTCATGAAAAGATATCAGATCTACAGCTATCCCACTATACTGATCTTAGACTCCAGTGGAAACCTAGTAAAAACCATTTCTGGATATCAAAGTCCGGAAAACTTCGTAAACATGATATAAGCTAAGTAAACATAATATAGGATTAAAAAGATGCTTGGTTATTTAATTTCTTTCTCTGCAGGAATAGTATCAGTGCTATCTCCCTGTGTTTTACCACTGATCCCAATAGTAGTGGGGCATTCTCTTTTAAGAAAGGAGTTCAGTTACACCATTTCCTTTGTCGGTGGATTTTTTTTGTTATTTGCCATCATAACCATCTTGACGGTACTTTTTACTGCGGCAATAAATCATTACTTGTTCTACTTTAGAATATTAGCCTCGATCTTCCTGATTATCCTGGGAGTAGTCATCCTTTCATATCCCAACCGATTTAGCGTCGGCCATTCCACCCATGTGGATAAAAATGTTTCAAGCTCATTTATCATAGGATTAATGACATGTTTAGCCTGGTCTCCCTGTTTTGGACCTTATATAGTGGCAGTTGCAGCTTACAGTGCATCTACTGGTGATATAATTTACAGTATTGTTAATATGCTGTTATTCTCCCTTGGATTCTCATTTACCCTGCTGATCTTGGCATTTGTACTATCAAAAATGAATTTAGAAAAAATAATAAAATATTCATCAGGGATAAGGATGTTAGCCGGTATTATAATTGTAATTGCAGGAATTTACCTGTTATCAACCCAGTTAGGAATAATATAAAAAAATATGGATTGATAAGGTATGATGGAAAAATTCTGAATTTAATTAAAAATTAGCTATTGATTTTAAAAATAAAAAGAAAAAAGAGAAGAAGTGTTTAGAAGCTGTCTATAACTTCTCCTAAGAGTTTGATGGATTTTTCTTTGTCAGGACCGATTGGGGAACCAGCTACGTACTGGGTTACGCCCATTTCTCCGAGAGCTTCGATTTTTGGTACGAAGTCTGCTGGGGTTCCGACTACAGAGAATGCGTCCATGAGTTCGTCGGTTACAGCACCTATGGCTCCACCGAAGTCACCTTTACCCAGGAATTCTCCGAATTTAGCACCGGTGTCTGGGGCTAGGCCGTGTCTTTCGAATACTGGTGGTGGGGAACCGGCTGCAATGAATGCTACAACTATTTTTGCTGCGCCTATTGCTTTGGCCTGGTCGTCGTCTATGGAACAGCAGGTGTATGCTGCTACATCTACATCTGCGATTGATTTTCCAGCGGCTTCTGCTCCTTCTTTTATGAGTGGAACTGCTGCTTCAAAGTCTTTTGGGTTTGATGCGTTGATTAAAGCACC
>DAGC01000007.1:43479-119694 GCA_002495625.1 Methanobacterium sp. UBA375
CAACGTCCGATCACGCATGTTTTCGAATTTCTAGCGGCTATGTTTTTGAACGTCTAGTTAGGTGTATTCAGTAAGGGTGAAAGTGTACGGTGTTAAATAATCCAAGTGAAAATTTTAAATAGAATTAAATTTATACACTCATTGGTACGGCGACCATAGCGGAGGGGCCACACCTGGACCCATCTCGAACCCAGAAGTAAAGTCCTCCAGCGATTTGGATTGTACTATAGGCGCGGGCTTATGGGAACTTCAAGACGTTGCCGGCCATCATACTCATTTTATATTTACATTCACCCCTTATTAGGTGATAAACCTATCATCCGCATCATAGTCTGCCCTTAGCGGTGGCTATGTTGCGGCACCCCCCCCCTTATTTTGATTAATGGTAGTTTTTAATATCGTAATAATTTCACGAAAGTGGGTGTAGGGGTGATCTTAAAATATATTGTAAATTTTCTTTAAATTCTAAAATTTGTTATTTATTTATATTAAAAAACGACATAAATTTAGTCATGAAGTATACGATAATCCTGGAGAAGGAAGAAGAAGGCGGTTACTCTGCACAATGCCTCGAATTGCCCGGTGCAATTAGTCAGGGAGAATCAAAGGAAGAAGCAATTGAAAATGTGAAAATAGCTATAGAAGTTGTCTTAGAGGTGCTCAATCAGGAAGCAGATAGATTGAGTAAAAAAATCGAGATCTCTAAGGTGGAAGTAAGTGTCTAAAAAGCTGCCTGTCATTTCAGGGAAACAGACAGTTCGAACATTAGTGAAATTAGGTTTCACCGCTCGATTAGGTAAAGGAGACCATGTAGTGTTACAGAAAAATCATGTAGTGCTTTCTGTTCCATTACACAAAACACTCAAAAAAGGAACCTTAAGAAAAATTTTAAAACACGCCGGCATATCGGTTGAAGAGTTTAACGAAGCTTTATAATAAATAAAGCCAAAAATTCTGATTAAATATTTTCCGTGATTAAATTTTGAAGTATATATTATAATTAAATCATAAATATTATTGTCATATCATCATATGACTGGTGCCTACGGTCCTCTTAAGAGACACGGCTGAGCCAACTATGACTAGGAGAAACCCAGCACCGGACAGACTGCCTGCTGCGAGGGTTGCTCGGGGAGGAAAGGGTAAACTACCAGTGAACCAGTGAGTTAGTACGCAGGCAATATTTCTTTTTATAAGTGGTAAGTATCCCTTAGTGCGATTCTAACAAATAGAATTAGACTGGGAATGATAGAAATTGTATAAACATATTTTAATGAAAATAGTTGTTTTATCGTAATTTTTCTTACGATACTAAATTATGGGGAATTATATATGGTATTCATTTTAAATTTATTCTAAATGAACTCCTCAAAAAAAATTAATTCTGATGAAAAGCTTAGGCATTTAAGAAAGGATGATAAGGAAAAAAATGAACGATGTTTTCCTCCGAATAATGATACATTAAATTACCATTCAATTATTTTAGTAGAATTAATCGAATCAGATAATTTTGATAATTTAATTCAAGGATTAAAAAGTTTATATAAAGACTCAAACGTAATTGACTATAATAATGTTGAAATTGCCATTAACACCATTCAAAATCAAAAAAATAAATTATTTACCTCTGCTTGGAAACTATTTCTACCAACTATTAGTGATATTGGAAATACTACTCCTAATATGGTTTCTCATGATTTGGGAGAATTTTTTAAATTTGTGAATTTGGGGTTAGAAGGAGTCTCACCCTCAATGATCATTTTAAGTATTAGGGCTGATCTTAAAGATGTTGCGACAGAAAAACTAAATGATATTCTTTGCAAATATCATGATTCTGATTTCGAATTGGTTGAAACAGAAAGAGGAGCTTATGAAGAACATTTTGGGCCGAGTAACATAAAGTACTTTGAGATTTCTAAATTAAAAGGAGAAATTAAAGGTAGCTTATTGGGGTTTATAGCCAAATTTTTTGACGGTTTTTTCCTTAATCTATGGATGAAAGATAATGAAGACCTTAAGATTAATGAAAATATTAAGATTATTCCTTGTATTGATCTATATTCCCTTTCTTTTCCAGAAAACAATGAAGAATTAATGAAATGGGCAAGAGAAAATAATGATTTTCTTTACTGCATATCTATTTCACTATGGAATAATATTTTCAAGAATGAAAATTTCATTATTGGTCAAAAAGAATTCCATTATGGTGGAAAAATTAATAATTATTTCATTCTCTCTAAAGCAACTGAAGATGAATTAGATAGTTTTACATATTGTTCTTTTAGTTTACTTGGAATTGAAAGATTTACAACTCAAATGGAATTAATTTTTGGTGATATTCATTCCATTCTATCAAATGAAATTACAAAACTAAAAGAAAATGAATTTGAAGAACTAATTGAAACTAGAAAGAATATATTTAATGAAATATTTCATTTTGAAAGATTTAAAACAGAAATAAACCAATATTGGGAATATGTGGATTATTGTGAATTTTCTTCAATTACGAATAGAACACAATTTTTTTCTACTATTCAAAACAACATAAAAAATAGATTATTAATTCTCGATAATTATATTAAATATTCCTATAAACATTCTGATTATAATTTTAACTTAGCAAGTGTAGAACATAATGATAAAGTTCAAAATAATGTAATTTGGCTGTCAATCATTGTATTGGTTTTAACTATTATTCAAGCTCTTTTAGCTTATGTTCAATTTACTAAGCCTTGAATTTAAATTAAAAATTAGAATTAATAGGGGTTAAAACCATTGGGGAAATATATATTTTCTAAACATTGTGGGCATTGAAATTTCCCGCCCTTAGGACAATTTGCATGTAGTTTAAATTCCATATTACAATGGTTACAATTGGCATTGACAGGAAGAGGATGATTTTGTTCTCTATCCCTATATTTATATAAATAATGTTCTAAAACACCTTTGAGATATTTAAAAGATTCTTCATTTTTTATACTGACAGGGAGATAATTATTGAAATATGGGATTGGAAAATTAATCTTTACATCATCAATGATAACCCATACATCAATTCCTCTTTGACATGCCAATCCTATCTCATAAGCAATCCAATTTTGTGTATATTTCCAATCATTTTCATTCTTTGTTTGATTTTCTACTAATTCGTTACCAATCAAAAAGAATAAAGCAGCAGATTTATTCATTTCATCCTTTATCTTTTCCCATCCTGGTTTGGGAATATCTTCAAATTCTGAGCGAAATGCTTTAATACCAACTCTTGCACAAACAGTATCAAACGTATCACAAAATTCTTTATCTTTTTTTGTATGAGAAACAAAAACCTGAACCAATTTTATCCCTTCTTCAAACTTGTTAAGCTCTTCTTCTATATTGAAGTCTTTTATATGCTCGCCCCAGGATTTTATATAGTTTCTTGCTGTTTCAAAATCCCTATTTTCTACATAGTAATTCACTACTTTCTTTAACTCTTCACGGGTTTTCATTTTATCATTAATTCTTTCATATAAAAATGATATAATTATTAATCTTTATTAACTTTTTTTTCAGTCAATTTTAACCATCCATTTTTGTCCCGTGATATAGAAACGATGACTTCTTCATCATTATGAAGTTTTAGAGAATAATCAACTTTATGTAAAAGAGTAGAATGATCTTCTTCATACTTAATAATTTTATCAAATGGAATAGTTTCTAAAGTTTTCCAACATTCAAATTCAAGCTCCAAACCATTAAAATAATATTCCTTATTATTTATCTCAATTAAACATTCATTATTTGAAAGATCTATCTTAATTCGTTTCTTTTTAGGTGGTTCATTCGCCTTTACATCACCAAATAAATATTCATGGTTCGTTTTGTCAATAGATCTAACAATTTCTAAGAAACTAATGTGATTACCGGTTGATATTTCCTTGATGATTTTTTCATCAGATTTTATCTTCTCTATTATGTCATCTAAGGTTTTCTCAGATAAATCATCCTTTGTTATAAAAGTACACTCAGTTATTCCATAATCCTCCCTCTCAAACTCTAGAATGGGAATGTTCCAATCAATTGCATCTTCAGATTTAAATTCACTAAGAGTCCTTAAAATGATCCCATAATGTTCTGCTTTTTCTCTCGCAGGTTTGGTAAAACCTGAAGTAGAAACCATGATTGCTTTATTTGCCTTTAAATCATCTTTTTTGGTCTTAACTTGCTCAACCCAAGTAGTATCATCCACTTTATCTCGATTTCTACATTCTATTATAGTTAAAAATTTTAAAGTTCCTAATTCACATTTTATTGCTACATCAACCTCTCTTTTCCTACCTGTAATAACATCAGGAACCCGTCCAGGAGAACTAACCTCACAATATTTTTCATCTAATTTTAACTTTTCTAGCTCTTCAACTATCAACTCTGTAGTTCGACCTTGTCTTGGCATATAAATCACCTAATTAATTCATGCATTTTTTATTAGGTTATTATAGAACTTTAATATTTCAAACATAGTTATAAATATGGTTTATTTTAATTTAATCGAACCCGATGAAATGAATTACTCACCGGATATTGCTGCTGCGAGGGTTGCTCGGGAGGAAAGGGTAAGCTACCAGTGAACCAGTGAATTAGAACGCGGACAATATTTCTTTATGAATTTTGGCAATATCTACTTTGATATAGTAATTTTTGTAACTATCTCTTTGAAAATTTAATGATTTGATTAATTAAATTGGGGCATAAAGACTTCCAGGAGAAAATATTTCAATACGTTTTTGAGTTATTCTCTCTAACATATTTAGGGGGATAATGTGGTCAAAAATTGAAATATAATAATCAATTAATGACCCTATATGATTTAAATCGCCTTGACTTATTCTATACCATAAATTAGGCTGGTACCTGACTATAATACTCAAACTATACATTAATAATAGATTTATTAAAATCGGATCTTCAATTTTACCTAATAGTGGAATTATATAAGAACTCCCGCAATAATCTGATTTATAAATGTTCAAGTACTCATGCCAGTAACCTTCATTTGGATGTGTAAATTCGACTTTGAACTGTTTTTCAGTTATTTCTATAATTTCAAAAGGCCAATTAAATGAATCATGGGCATAATCTGAAATTTTTCCATTTTCTGGGAAAAGACCCAACTTGGTAACTTTATTTTCTGCAACTACTTGAGGCTCATTGAGCGGGGAATGTACTATATGGAAGGTAAGGGGATTTTGATCTAAATATTCATATACTATTGGCCGTAATTCAGATATTCTCCTAAATAATGATGTTAAAGGAATTAATTTTGCTTTGTCTTCATCATCTAAATCTTCAAACTTTTTAATCTTTTGTTGAAAAGCGATATCTCTTATAGCTCTACGATAACCTAAATGTTTAGCATAAGAATAAAAGTAGCCAGAGTTTAAAATATAGATATAATAATTGTTAGGGAATTCCCCGTTCGGATCCTGAATAGTACTAATTCCGTGCCCCAATTCTGTGTATTTCTGTATTTTCTCTAAATCTTTGTCATTATCAACTGCACTCACTTGTTCGGCAATAGTCATTTGTAATAATTCATAATATCTTGATAAAATTCGTGAATTCAAATTTGTTGTTTGACCATCTAAATACCCAATCGCGCTTTCAATAGCAGAAGACATACCTATTGCTTTCTTTTCGATAATTTCATTATCTAATGGTGCCCTTAATTTTTCATTACGTTTTTTCAATATTTTTCTACAAAGACCCACGCTTTTGAGTCGATTAAGTCTCAACCAGATCATTTCATCTATATTTTGACCAACAAGACGTTCAATTCCATATTTCTTCCGTTTTTGCATGACACCACCATTAGAACTAAACCTAAAAAAATTTAAATCTAATTAATATTATTCTAAGATATATTAAATATATGAGCTAATTTATTCCAATTTTGATTGATTTGTTAGTATGAGTTAGTTCACAGACAATATCCAATTTATAAGTTTTAATCTCCTATCTATCTTCTTTTATGGTTATTATAGTGCTATTTAACCCTATAATTCTTGCATAGCTTATATTGTCAGCTATCTCCTGCATACTTCAATATTTCCAGATGATTCTTCCTCTCTAGATGAATAAGTTGGGTTGAATTGGGTACCAGAATCTCTAAAAGCAATGATGATTTCATTCTCCTCTATTTTAGCTAAAATATCAATGTTGCGTGTTTTATCACCTTCATGTTTTACGGTATTTACCGCCATCTCTTCAATAGCCATACCAATACTTAATGCCATATCCTTCTGTGCATTGTTTTCTCTCAAGAAATTCATCAATTTTTTTGATAAGCCCACTACTTCATCAAGAGTACTGTGAATGGCCACCTCAAAAACAGGGGTATTCTTATTACGCCCTGATAAAAAAAATCCGGAATATCCGTCCTTTAAATTTTTTGATATATATACTTAGTTGCTAAATAAATCATTAGAATTGTACCGGCTTCTGCTACTAAAAAAGAAATCCATATACCATTTACACCCCAAATATTGGACAGGAAATAAACGCTAGGAATCATAAATAACAAATTTTGTGTAAGTGCGATCATAAAAGATAATCCTTTTTGCTCTATCGCTCGAGTATATAAAAGCATTAAATAAGTTACACCATTGCCAATTAGACTTAAGGAGAATATCCTAACTGCATTTATCCCAAAGGCCAAATATGCAGGGTCATTTATTCCGAAGATATTTAAGATAGTAACCGGGAATAATTCGAATACTATTACAAAACCGGTGCTAGCGATTATCATAATCTGCAAAGATCTTCTAATAGTAAATTTAGCCGCGGAATAATCTTTCTCACCATAAAATATTGAAACCATGGGTGCCATTGATTGAGCAATACCGGATGTAAATATAGATACAATATGGGCACATTGATTGCACACCGCAAATACAGCTAATCCAAATGACCCAGTAATCCAATATAAAAATAAATTAACTAAATTTAACTTTAATAAATAGAAAAACGAACCAGATGCAGATGAAAGCCCTGATGAAAATATATCGCGAATGGATGACCATTTACATTTATTTAATGATATAAAATGTAGAGTGGTATCCTTAGAAGTTAAATAATAAATTATCACGATTAATCCTGCAATCGTCCCTGTTATGAAGGCAAGCGCCGATCCAGCAATACCCATCTTAAAGATCACGATGTAGACCAGGTCCATTACTATATTCACTATATTTAATACTACCACCACAATTATTGCCAATCTTGGTCTGTTATCTACCCGCATGAAAAAGGGCATGCCAAATATGACTAAAAGAAGAGGGCTTGCAAGTAAAAATATGGTTGCAAAATTCTTAAATAATACCAAAAGTGATGCATCAATCTTAAGTACTCCATCAAGATTGTTAATCACAATAATACTAAGAAGACTGATTACCACTCCAATGGTTAACATCATCAGTGTAGACATTGTGAAATACATATTTGCTTGTTCTTCTTTACGTTCTGCTTTCGAAGTAGATACCAGGATAGATCCTCCAAATGCTATTAACCTATTGAGAACCGCAAAAAACACGAATAAGGGATTTATAAGCGCCATTGCTGCAAGATTAGTCGGCCCTAATATTACACCGATGATTATACTGTCAACTATGCTTGATACGTTCATAGTTATTGACATTAACAAAGCAGAGATAAAGAATTCATTGTATTTCTCAGATAATATGCTATAATTTCTTTTATTCATAAAAATAGGATCCTGATATATTTTATGCGTTTTTTGCAACTAGATATAATAATATTACTATGGTATATAATAGCTACCTGTAAACCCGTGAGTTACGCGGGCAAAAATCACATTTTTTGTAATATATTCAGCGTTAGATGTGAAACTGGATGATGGGACGCGAGTGGATTGACCAATTAGGTTTTTTTAATTATTTAAGAAGAAATCTCTTAATTAAATAAGATAATTAAATTCATTAGATTAAAAAAAAAATTAAGAGTCAATATTTTCTATATTTTCCCCTTTCTCCTCATCTGTATCAGTGTTGGTACATACATCACTGCAAAACCAATGATAATGGACAGTAGGATGTCTAAAGTGCTTAATAGTCCAGATGCCAAAAAATTAGAGTATATATAAAGAGAAACCGGCACATATACGGCGCCGCCAGTTACAACACCGGGAGAATATATGCCGGTACGTAGTGTGTAGTATGCGTGGATTAAGAAGTTTGAAAATATCCATGCAGCGGCAGATAATCCGATTATAAGTGTCAATTCGTTGGTATAAAAGATTGCAAGAGATGTTGCTATGATAACGTAAGCCATCAATATAACATTTCCAAAAACGAACTGGCCAAATGTTTCAGGTGCTCCAAAATGTTCGAGCGCCCAAGGCACGAATCGTGGTGATTCTTCTAAAATATGTACGAAATAGGCTACCGGTACCAACCATAAAATATTTAAATCCATTTTTAACCCTCTAAATTTCTTAAAATTATGAGATTTACCCTATGTATCCATATATTTCGCATATATTTGGTATTAAATGCATTACATCCCTATTCTAGTTTAGAAGAGTCCCATTTATTTCATATGGTTTATCCGTCCTCAGATACTCTTTGAACATTTTATCCCGTAGTTTGTATTTTCCTCGAGACTCTTTTACGATAAGATTCTTTCGGGTCATATTCCTTAAGACTTTTGATGGTTCCGATTTAACATTTTTGTTTCCCTTTATTTCTGTGTAGGCCAAAACATCTGAATTGCTTTCTGCAAATATTGCCAGTAATTTTCTTTCTTGAATTGGAGATTTTTCATACATGTGCCTGAATTCCCTTTGTGCCAAGAAATTTAAAGCATTGGGGAATGATTTTTCAAATTCTATCGTAGTAACTCTTCCATTTGTTGCTTCTTCAAAACAATTATGGGCAATAACCTGTAAGTAATACGGATTACCTTCACAAACACTATATATTCTTTCCAAGACATCTTCATCAAATATTATCCCTTCTTTACTTGAGGGAATGTTAATTGCATCTCTAACTTCGGCCAGTGACAATGGTTTCAATTCATAGGGATCAAAAGTTCTGATGGCTGAATCGGTATGATCCTGTATTTTTGAGAAAATATCGAAGGAACCGGTAGCTACAAACATTATTTTAAATTCCTTAAGATTAAGTTCTACCAACGCACTTTGAAGTATGCTTAAAACTCTCTGAGTATCTTCGTTCATTATTATTCTCTGTAGATCATCGAATAAGAGTATTAAAACGGGATTTTCTCCCTTTAGTTTATGGTATATGGTTTCTAAGATTTTTCTTATTGCCACAGATGGAGATGTTGGTGGAATTTCCCTTGATACCGTGAATCCGCCCGCAAAGGGTATGTTAATTCCTATTCCTTTTATAGTATCCCAAACACTGCTTACTTTGATTCCTAAAGATTCAGCCGATGAATCAACGATTAAACTATAAATGTCAAAAAAACTTCCTTCAACCAGTGGAATTCTTACAGAATAAGTATCTTCTAAACCTTCCATTTCTTCCTGGAATTTAAAAAGTAAGCATGTTTTACCAATACCTTTTGGTCCATATAGAATAATATGGCCAGCATCACCGTTTTTGGTTGAATAATATATCCTTCTCAATTCTTTGAGCTCATCACTTCTTCCCGTAAAATATGAAGGAAGAACTCCCGTTCTTTTTTTGAATGGATTCATGATACCACCAGTTATGTTAAATTATTAATAGTAACTACGACTATTTATTAGTATGAAAATGCTAAACATACTTTTTTTGAATGATTGTCCTGTTTGTACTGTTTTTCATTTCACTTCTAAAACATGCTAAACATACTTTTTTTGAATGATTGTCCTGTTTGTACTGTTATGTTTAAAGGTTTATAAAGTTGTTGAATCGAATTTTAAAATCTTTTAAAAATGTCGGACTCCCTGAAACTGAATTTAAGGAAGAATTTGGTGGGTTTTCTGTTTATATGCGTAAGGACATTTATCGAACGAATATTTAAAAGATTTGGGGCTTAATGATAGTCAAATAGAAGCAATTTCTTTACTTAAAAAAGCATAAATTCATTACTATGTCCGATTCTCTCAGATTTCTGCGGGTATAAGTGAAAGAACATTAAGACGTTATTTATCTGACTGCTTGCTCTTGGGTTGCTCGGGGTGTTAAAATAAATTTTTATAAAATCAAATCATCCATAATTTCATTCTTTAAGCGCATACGTGCGCATCTAAGATTTGCGTCCTCAAAGAAATTCAAACTAATTAATTTACCGTTTATATTATGTTCATACGTGGGCAAAACCACATTTTGATAAATTTTGAATAAATTGGATAAATAATGGTAGATATAGGTGAATCTATCTAATTACTTTTATTTTAACCTGTATTTTTATATTCGTTTAATTACAAATATAATATTTGTAAAACTTTCTTTCTTTTAGGTTTTTAACTTAAAGGCTGTCCCAAATTATTCAATAAGATGCATTTGAATTTGGGGGAAAGATTCTTTGTTTTTAGCAAAAATAATTTGAGTCGGAGGTGCTTAGTTTATGTTAATTGTTCATACGGTTCAGGATATTTTAATGGATATAACTGATGAAGAAGGCAGTGTTTCAATAATTGAAAGTATACTAAAAGGTAAAAAATCTGACATAGATATTGCTGAAGAAACTGAAATAAAGCTGACAACAGTAAGAAAAGTCCTATATAAACTAAACGAAGCAGGGATAACAACTTACAAGAAGAAAATAGAGCCCAAAAATAAATCGCTAATTTATTATTGGAAATTTCACCAAGAAGTTGTATTTAATATGCTAGCAAATGAATCCGAGAAGTTAAAAGAAGAAATTGAAAAATCTATCAAATATGAAGAATCAAACATGTTCTTCGCATGCAAAGCTAACGGCCACCGATACAAATTTGAAAACGCATCCGAATTCAATTTTATATGTCCAGAATGCGGCGACTCACTACAGCACCAAGATAACTCCGACAAAATAATGGAATTACTACATCAAAAGGAAGCCGCTGAATTAATGGTAAATCAAAATGGAAAGAGTCATTTATTTAAACTGGATACTAAGTCTGAATAAAAAATAACAAATCAATCCTAATCTGGATTCGAAATATTAAGAATTGAATTTTTTTAATGAGTAGTCTTTATTAGAAAAAAATAGTATTTCCAATAGAATCAGATTTAAATTTTGAAAACCTTATTTTAAAGGTATAGCTTTTACTGAATCTATTTATTTTTTAACTGTATTTCAATAGCTGAAACATTAGTGTTTGATCCTTCTCTGTTGGCTAACTCTTCTGTGCTGATTTCAATTTTTTCAACTTCTGCTTCTAGAATAAACTTATTTCTTACAACTTCAGCAACATCAACAGCTCTACTAATAGATCTTCCTCTGGCCTTTAGCATTACTTCAGATGTTCCGCTGTTCATTTGTGTCACTACAGCTAATACATAATTCATAAGTGGTTTATTACCAATGTATACTGTGTTTTCCTCTGACATTCATTTACCTCCATTTAAATACAGTTTTATAATAAATTTAAAATTTAAGAAAATTTATTTTAGAAATAGAAAAAATAGCTTCAGATGAATTTTCTAAGAAAAATTAGAATAATTTGAATTAATCCACTACTTCTGCAAATGCAAAATTTCGTCTGGTAGAAGTAATTCTAATTTTAACTTCATCGCCTACTTTGGCACCTGATACAAAAATAACAAAACCTTCTATCTTGGTAATTCCATCTCCATCTCTACCTGTATCCTCAATTTTCACGTCATATTCCTCTCCTTCATTAACAGGAGCGGAATTTCCTCTATTATCTCTTCCATAGTTATTTCCAAACAAATTTATCACTTCCAAATTGCGCCCAATAATTAAATTGACCAAGTTAATATTTGTTTTTTAAAGCATATAAAGTAATTATTGTAGAATTAACAATTTTATTGATTTTTTCCAATTTTTTCATTTAAAAAACCATTATAATCATTTTCAGGAGTTTAATTCATGCCTCCTGATTTATCTTTAGATATATAAAATTGGTGATTTAAAAAAAATGAGACTCACAATCAGATAGAGTACTTTAATAATAGAAAAAAGGAGCGGTTATAAAACTAAAGATTCGAATCATATTTTTGATAAATATTTGAACGAGAATATTATTTCTAGCATCCGTTTAAGTATAGAAAACTTATCATATTGTATAGGTGTCCAGGCAAATATTTATTTTGTGATTTGGTGAGTATCCGTTTGTTTAAAATAAAATGCATTGAAATTGTAAAAAAAATTAAATTTTTTAATTTTTAATCATCTAAAAATATAAATCCAAAATATTTTGAATTTAGTAATCCCAAGTAATTTTCAATAGTATAATAAGTGCAACTACTTGAATTACACTGCCTGTAACGAAGGAAACGTCTATTTGGGTATTGGTGAGAATGATAAATCCAATAGCGACAAAACTTTTTAATAAAAGCATCAACGCGAATAGTATAAGTCCGACTGTAAATCCTATTTTTATCTGCCTGTAACTTTTAATGTAGAGATACAACAGCCCAGATAATAACCCTATGTTTACTACTTCTAAGATTATGGCTAAAATTTTAATTCCTGTATATCCGAATATTTCTAATGCCATTTTAATCACATTCAATTATTTTTTTCTTCTTTTAACTGTTTCCATATTTTTTCAAAATCAGGGTAATCTTTTTCCATGTTATCTGAGAGGAAATACATCTTACCATATTTTTGGCCAGCTGATTTTATTAACTTAGAATCTTCTAAAATCTTGATGTGGTGTCTGATAGTTCTATAACTTAAATTTAACTCTTCTGTAAGCTGATTAGCGTTATATGGTCTCTCATTAAGTTTTTTAATAATTTTAGCACGATTTAACCCTCCCTTTGTACCGAGAATTAACCACCATAACACCTTATCCATACGAACCACTATTGATGTAAAATTCTTTATCAGTTTTAATATCTAATAGATCTAATACTTTATTTTATCCAATAAAATCAACGAATAATCCCTGCTCTAGGCATTTCTCCAGGATCTTTTAAGTTTTCTCTGGAGGTGTATGAATCAGGGTTATCCAGAGGTCCTGAATAAGGTGCAGCATCCTCTCCCCAATCCTTTTGGACTAGTTTCTTGCTTAATAAACGTATTTTGCACTTTTGGTATTTTATTGGCCTTGAATTCATCCATTAATAATGCAAAGGCAATATTTTCTGATTTTAATTATCTAAATCATTTAATTTATCTTTTTGGCAATTTGATTATCTCCGTACTATTCTCGTTCTTATATACCCACCTATCCATCCGCAGACAGCCCCATTGATAACTCCCAATAGGGTAAAGGGTATTAAAAGGAGAAATGAACTTGTGGTGATGCTTCCAAAAAAGAAGGAAATGGCACCGGTAATTACCGCATTTTTTGTTCCGATTATTTTGTCTTCAAATAGGTAGCCAACAGCCATAAGTAGTACAAAAGTTAATAGGTAAAAGATGCCCTGGGTAAATAACAAAATTAGAGTTATCGCTAATGCAAACGGAATCACGATAATCCATCGAATGTTACGTAAGTTAAGCTCATTCATTATGGAATTTATAAATTCAGGCCCCATACCATAAGGTGTACCTTGAGGATTTCTATGTGGGTTTCTATAAACTTGGTTCCGGTTTCTTATATTGTACAACAAGTTCCCGAAGTGTTTATGGAAAAACTGGCTTAACCGGTTTTTTATATCCCCTGTAATGGAGAAAACGCTTCGTGTCTTGTCTTTCAGTACCTCGCTTTTTGTTGGTTTTCTCTTTATGGTGATGGGCTTCCAGCTGGGATCAACGATGTCTAAATTTTTCACGTACCTTACTTTACCACCACAATCACATTCATTTATGAAATCCTTTGGAGACTCACCTGATTGCAGTTGGTAGTATCTTCTGCATTTACCACAAATTAAATATCCCACATAAACACCTGTAAATTTAATAATAGACCACAAAATCTAATTTAAGGTTTATTATCTCTTCTGTTACTCATATTTAAATTTTTTAGGAAAAATAATGAATTTTATTGATTTTAGCCCTCCCTGGAATAGCTTTGAATGGAGGCGGCTCCCACCACACCACCCCTAGTAGCTTGAATCAAAAAAAAATCAATATTACTTCCTCTTTTTGTTTTCCCATCAAGTACAGTTATAATTCTATCTACCCTATTGGGCTACAATGGTTCATGTGTTAACATGATTAAGGGACTTACTTAGAATTCAATCGACTGATTGATGGACTCTTTCTGGTTCAAGATCTGATGGATTCCCTCTGATTCAACCTCTGGTTTATTGTGTCTTTTTGTTCCAGTTCCTGGTTGATGGATTCCCTATGGTAAACCTGGTCGTGATTGAGTATCTGGTTGATGAATTCTTTTCGGTTGTAGACCTTGTATATAGCTTCTTCTACTATGTCCAGTCCCTCTTCGAGTATTTCCTCCTCTATTACTAATGGTGGAAGGAACTTAATAACATCAGAGTCAGCACCGGATAGTTCAATTACCAATCCCTGTGAGAAGGCTTCAGCAGATATATCACGGCAGATATTGGGTTCAGAAATTTGTAATCCATATATCAGGCCACGGCCACGTATATCCATATCTAGAGAGTTGTACTCCTTCGAAATAACTTTAAGTCTGTCCCTGATTAATTCTTCTTTGTTATATATCTCCCGGGACAGGTTATCATCTTCCCAATAACTCTTTAATAGATTGGAAGCTGCGATAAAGGCCAGGTTATTTCCTCGGAAGGTTCCTGAATGCTGTCCTGGCTTCCATTGGTCCAGTTCTGATTTCATGAGTACCACCGAGAGTGGTAGGCCTCCTCCAATGGATTTAGATAGGGTGATGATGTCTGGACTTATCCCTGCATCTTCAAAACTGAAGAATGATCCCGTACGGCCATTACCCACCTGGATATCATCAACGATAAGTAATATATCGTATTCACGGCATAGCTTCTCTATCTCCTTAAGCCACCTTTTGGAGGCAACGTTGACACCTCCTTCTGCTTGCACCGTCTCCATGATTATGGCTGCCGGGAGATCCAGTCCACTGCTTTTATCCTCCAGCAGCTGTCTCAGGTAACCGGCGGTGTCCACTTCATCACCGAAGTAGCTATCGAAGGGGACGAATGTCACGTCGGTCCGGTTGATGAAAGACTCCTCTCTGTAGAATTGGTTGGCGGTGGCAGACATGGAACCCATGGTCATACCATGAAAGGCGTTGGTGAATGCAATTACATTCGACCTGCCTTTGACCATCCTGGCAAGTTTCAATGCTGTTTCAACTGCATCGGTACCTGTTGGTCCGCAGAACTGGAACTTATATTCCATGTGGCGTGGTTCGAGGATGGTGTCATTGAAGCTTTCAATGAATTCCCTTTTGGCCGTGGTAGCAATGTCCAGTCCATGTACCAGTCCATCCTCCTTTAAATATTTAATCAGGGCCTTTGACACAACCGGGTTGTTGTGCCCATAATTTAAGGTTCCGGCACCTGCAAAAAAATCTATGTATTCATTTCCATGTTCATCATATAATTTCGATCCCTTAGCAGTTTTAAATACCGCAGGAAAACTACGTACATAACTCCTAACTTCTGATTCCAATTTTTTAAACGTTTCCATATAATCTTCCCTCTTTGAATAAACTCATTATAAAAAAAGAAATTTTCCTACAATGGATCGGTTCCTGGATGTAATCCATTTTTTTTAGTTCTCCTTTCATTGAACGTGAAATTGTTCAAATCAAGGTTCTATTATAAAAAGAGAATATATAAGTAGTTATTTCAAAATTTTTGTAAAATTTGTGGTAAATTATACCAAATTTACCAATATTAAAAAGAACCCTAATTTAAGAATTGTACTTGAAACAATGGAATTATCTTTAGATGAGCTTAGAAACTTGCGTAATAAAAGCATTCATCAATTTTTACCTAAGACCGGGTTTACATTTTACGCCAGGCATTTATGGATGGGATCTATTCCTTAAAACAATTACATCAGTCATCAAAGAATTAAATAAATTAATGTAAAAAAGACAATTATTTTTCTTTTTTTTAAATGAAGAATTAGAGCACCATTCTTGAAATGTAAGCGGATGTAGCTGATCCATGGCTGAGACTTTCAATGAATAGAAAAAGCCCAGCACCGGACAGACTGCCTGTTTTTGGTTTGCTCGGGGAGGAAAGGGTATACTCCAAAAATTATTAGCATCATATTGAACATAATTATTAAATACCATATAGGGGGTGAGTAACATGGATGGTTTAAGAGGAATTGCGACTGTCAATATTTGGTCAGAAGATGTGGAGAAAGCAAAAGAGTGGTATTCAAAGGTATTGGGTTTTGAGCCGTACTTTGATAGTAAAGGTGAAGATGGTAAGTTGGCATATACTGAATCAGAGTAGGTGACTCTGAAACAGAATGGGGGATCATGGATAAGAAATTCGCACCAGTTAAAAATGTCAAAGGTGGCGCAGTCATTTACTGGCACGTGGATGATTTAGATAAAACCATAGAGAAATTTGTATCTGAAAATGCTGTTCTAATCGAAGAACCGGTTGAGAGGGGACATGATTTTGTCACGGCGATTTTAGAAGACCCATTTGGAAATACCATTGGATTAATGTATAATCCTCACTACAAAGAGATCATAAATAAATAAAAAATATTTAATCCACAATAAACATCTTCCCCTTTTTATCTTTTACCGCATAAGCTGTTTTTATAACCCTCTGTTTATAAAAATTATAAATTTTTATTTTAACAAATATTTAGTACATAATCTGGAAATAATAGGAGGTCTTGAATGTCTAATGAAAATCGACCTAACATAGGGGAGGACTATATCCGTTTTCACAGGGCTATGACTCGTGGTCTGGCCGTGTCCATTCAGAATATTAATGAGTTTTTGAAGATCGGTGCAGTGGAGGTATTATATCGTGATGGTTTCCTTAAATATGTTCAGTGCTTTTCATCGGTCTCACATGGGCATCATCTAGTTGAAGATGAGAAGATATTCCCTTACTTCAGGGACAAATTACCGGAAGTACCGTATGAACGGTTGATATCTGAACACAACATATTAAAAGGTGGATTGCAGGAAATAAATACTGGACTTGACAATTTAAGGGCAGGAAATGACGATCTGAACTCATTAAAACTTCTAAAATCAGGTTTTGATAAGATAGATCAGATCTGGTATCCACATATTGAGATTGAGAATACACAGTTATATGGACGAGTAGGGAGTTTGAAAATCGATCCCGAAGAGATGATCAGGCTACAAAAAGAGTTAGTAGAATTTTTTCAAGAGCACACCGGCCCTGAATACTTGATGGGACCATTCGTTTTATACAACTTATCACCCGAAGATCGTGCAATAGCTGCCCAGGGATTACCAGATATGGTAATGAAACAACTAATACCCATAGAATGGAAAGATAAATGGGCACCAATGCAACCATTCCTACTTGAATAAACCAGTATTGATGTTAATTTATATTGGATGACTATTAATAGTTGGATTTTTCATCATCTAACAAAATTAAGAGGGGGTATTTATCTTGGAATTACCTATTGCTCCGGTGGGAAGGATAATAAAAAATGCCGGTGCTCCCAGAATAAGTAAAGATGCTAAAGTTGCTCTAGCTAAAATTTTAGAAGATAAAGGTTTAGAAGTTGCTACAGATGCCATTCGGTTAGCCAAGCACTCTGGTAGGAAAACTGTTATGAAAAGAGACGTGGATTCCGCGGTCAATGACATTTTTTATACTTATCATTTTCCATGAAAAATGTTCAATCTCCCAGACTATTTATAATACTATATCATCATTTGACTGGTGCTAGGTCCTCTAAAAGACTTAACTAAGCTTCAATGACTGGGAGAAACCCGTCACCCGGATAGACTACCTTCTGCAAGTTTACTCGGGGGATAAAGGGTAACTACCAGTGAACTAATGAGTTTATGCAGCGAAACCAATTTTTAATTTTTATTCATTTTATAAGTGATTAATCAAGAAAATAGAATATTAACAAATATTTAATCAATCCTATTCTTTAAGGAAATATTTATTCTTTAAAATCAAAAATATATACAAAAATTTTCGTGTGTTTTTGAAATGGATTCTGATAATCAATTCAGGATGAAGGTGTTTGAAGAAGCTTTAAGGGAAAATAAAGAGTATTTTCGTCTATTTGTGGATGCCAGTTTAGATGTAGTGTATTGTATGAGTCCTGATTGGACCGAGATGCATCAATTGCACGGCCGGGAATTTATCCCAGATACCTGGAACCCAAGTGAGACTTGGATGGATAAATATATTCATCCAGATGACCAGGCTCATATCCAAGAAGTCATTAAGAAAGCTATTCATAATAAAACTGTCTTTGAGATGGAACATCGTATCCTGCAAGCGGATGGCACCATAGGATGGATACATTCACGAGCAGTTCCGGTTTTGGATGAAAATGGTGAAATTATGGAATGGTTTGGAACTGCAAGGGATATAACAGAGCAAAAAAAGGATGAAGAAGAATTAGAGTTTCAGGCTGATCTTTTAACCAATGTTAATAGTGCATTGACAGCGGTAGATGAAAATTACATTGTAACCTATTGGAATAATGCGGCTGAGCAGCTATTTGGCTGGAGTAAAGAAGAAGTAATGGGTAAACACTCCAAAGGCATATTCCAAACCAAAGTACCCGACTCATCACGAGAAGAAGCTATAAAAAAGATGTTAAAAGAAGATCATTACGATGGTGAAGTATATTATAAACACAAAAATGGAAACTATATCCTAACCCATGTTTGTTCTACAGTCCTAAAAGACATAAACGGCAAATTTAAAGGCAGCGTAACTTCTTTCCAGGATATAACCAAGCGTAAAAATACTGAAGATGCATTAAGGGAGAGTGAGGAGAAGTACCGGTTGATCGTTGACACGGCATACGAAGGCATAGTGATTGCAGACCCAGACGGTACCTACACCTACGTCAACCAGCGCATGGCCGACATGCTGGGCTACTCCATCGATGAGATCCTTGGAAAGTCAGGTAATGATTTCATTTTTGACGATTTTTTACCAGTTGTCCAGGAGATCCGCACGGGACTAGTGGAAGGCCACTCCATCCAGGGCGAGTTCAAGTACCGCCGTAAGGATGGCTCTGCACTGTGGACAGCATACAATTCGACTACAGTGTATGATGAAGAGGGGAGGCACATCGCGAATATCGGCATGCACACCGACATCACCGAGCGGAAGAAAGCTGAAAAGGCGCTCCAGGAAAGTGAAAAACATTACAGCGAAATTGTGGAGACAGCTGAAGAGGGTATTGCTGTCCATGAACCGGATGGAACCATTACCTACGTTAACCAGCGCATGGTTGATATGCTTGGTTACTCGCGCGAGGAGCTGATAGGAAGCTTAAGCACTGATTTTGTTGATGATGAAGAAAAGAAATTAGTTATTCAGACGCGCAAGGACTTAAAATATGATGGCAGTTTTACCAGGGAAAGGAAGATGTCCTGTAAGGATGGTTCGACTCTGTGGACACTGACCAACCTTACTCCGCGACGGGATAGCGCAGGAAATTTCATTGGTTATCTGGCGATGCATACCGATATCACCGAGCGGAAGAAAGCCGAAGAAAAACTCAAGGAAAGTGAAGGCCGTTTCCACTCCCTGTATGAGGAACAAAAACGACTTACCGATGAATTAAAAAGTTCAAACAAGGAATTGGAACAGTTTGCCTATGTGGCTTCCCATGATTTACAGGAGCCTCTTCGTATGGTTGCTAGTTTCACCCAATTATTAGAAATGCAATATAAGGATAAGTTGGACGACAGAGGTCTTGAGTATATTGCATTTGCGGTGGACGGTGCTAAGAGGATGCAGGAGCTCATCAATGACCTTTTAGTTTTCTCCCGAGTAACCAGTAAAACTGATGGATTCAAACCAGCGGATATGTGTAAGGTGTATGATGAGGTTCTATTTAACCTGGAAATAGTTATCGAAGAAAATGATGCAGTCATCATCAGAGACCCCTTACCAGTTATTTTCGCTGATTATTCGCAGATGGTACAGATATTCCAGAACCTCATTGGTAACGCTGTTAAATATAGAAGTGAAAAAACGCCGAATATACACATTTCTATAGGGGCGAAAGATAATTATTGGCTTTTTTCTGTTAAGGATAATGGAATAGGAATAGAACCAGAATTCACCGATAAAATATTCGATATATTCAGAAGACTACACACCAACGATGAATACGAAGGAACCGGCATCGGACTTGCCATTACCAAAAGAATAGTAGAAAGGCATGGTGGTAAAATTTGGGTAGAATCAGAACCTGGCCAAGGATCAACCTTCTATTTCACAATCCCTAAATAAATGAGTATTAACCCTATTCAGTAAACCTAGTGATATTATTCAGTAAATAGGTTCACTTGCAGCATCTCTCTTATTAAAAAATTCCGTATTTTAAATAAAAAAAAGAAATAGATTAAAAGAAAATTATTTTGAATACTCAAGATGGATATTCAAACGTTGTTTTTTGATTAGGCCAGGTCGAACCGATCCAGGGTCATGACCTTATCCCACGCCGCTATAAAGTCCTGTACGAACTTCTCAGATGAATCGTCACTGGCATAGACTTCTGTTAGTGCCCGTAATTCGGAATTTGAACCGAATATGAGGTCACAGCGTGTACCGGTCCACTTGAATTCGCCTGTTGCCCGATCTACTCCCTCATATACATTATCGTCTTCTGGGGATGCTTTCCATTCTGTGCTCATATCAAGCAGGTTCACGAAGAAGTCATTGGTGAGTGCTTCGGGCCGTTCAGTGAAGACGCCGTGCTTTGACCCTCCGTAGTTGGTATCCAGGACACGCATTCCACCAACGAGAACCGTCATCTCAGGAACAGAGAGTGTTAAGAGTTGTGCCTTGTCCACCAGCAACTCTTCTGGTTTCATGGGGCTTGGTGCCTTCTGATAGTTACGGAAGCCGTCTGCAAAGGGTTCGAGATATCCGAAGGATTCTATATCGGTCTGCTCCTGCAGGGCGTCCATTCGTCCCGGTGCAAATGGAACAGTTACATCATGGCCAGCATTTTTAGCGGCCTGCTCAACACCAGCACAACCACCTAAGACGATGAGATCAGCCAGTGAGACCTTCTTGCCATCTGACTGGGTGTTAAATTCGCTCTGGATGCCCTCAAGAACCTCGAGAACTTTAGCCAGCTGGTCTGGTTGGTTGACTTCCCAGTCCTTTTGTGGTTCCAGTTTAATACGTGCACCATTGGCACCACCACGATAATCAGAGCCACGGAACGTGGATGCTGAGGCCCAGGCTGTTTGAACCAGCTCTGATACTGAGAGGCCAGAAGCCAGTATCTTCTCCTTAAGGGCGGAGATATCATATTCATCAATCAGTTCATGATCCACTGCAGGGATGGGGTCCTGCCAGATGAGCTCCTCATCAGGCACCTCTGGACCGAGATAGCGTGTAATGGGTCCCATGTCACGGTGGATCAGTTTGAACCAGGCCCGGGCGAATGCATCGGCCAGTTCATCCGGGTTTTCCAGGAAACGCCGCGTGATCTTTCCATAGATAGGGTCGAACCTCAGGGCAAGGTCCGTGGTCAGCATACCAGGGGAACGTTTTTTGGATGGGTCGTGGGGATCAGGCACGGTACCGGCACCTGCATCATCCTTCGGCTTCCACTGGTAGTTACCGGCCGGGCTCTTCTCCAGCTCCCATTCGAATTTGTATAGGATCTCCAGGAAGCTGTTGTCCCACTTGGTTGGAGTGTTGGTCCAGATTATTTCCTCACCATCGGTAATGGTGTCGTTTCCTTTGCCCGTGCCGAAATTGCTCTTCCAGCCCAGGCCCTGCTCCTCGATTGGTGCTGCTTCTGGCTCTGGCCCTTTATGACTTAGGGGGCCTGCACCGTGAGTTTTACCAAAGGCGTGACCACCCGCTATGAGGGCCACCGTCTCCTCATCGTTCATGGCCATACGGGCGAAGATCTCACGGATATCTTCTGCCGCAAGGAGTGGGTCCGGGTTGCCGTCCGGGCCCTGTGGGTTTACATAAATCAGACCCATTTGAACAGCGGCGAGGGGTTTTTCTAGTTCCCGTTCACCGGAATAGCGATCATCTGCAAGCCACTCTTTCTCGGAACCCCAATATACGTCTTTTTCGGGTTCCCATATGTCCTCACGCCCGCCACCGAAACCGAAGGTTTTAAAGCCCATGGATTCCAGGGCGACATTACCGGTTAGAATCAACAGGTCGGCCCATGAAATTTTCCGGCCGTATTTCTGTTTGATAGGCCAGAGCAGACGGCGTGCCTTGTCTAAGTTAGCATTGTCGGGCCAGCTGCTTAGAGGCGGGAAGCGCTGGTTGCCGCTGCCCCCACCACCGCGACCGTCTCCAGTCCGGTACGTACCAGCGCTGTGCCATGCCATACGAATGAATAACGGTCCATAGTGGCCAAAGTCCGCGGGCCACCAGTCCTGTGAATCTGTCATCAGTTCTTTGAGATCCTTTTTCAAGGCATAGTAATCAAGACTCTTGAATTCTTCGGCGTAGTTGAAATCCTCACCCATAGGATTGGACTTCAGACAATGTTGGCGTAGAATGTCGAGATTCAGCCTGTCAGGCCACCATTCAAGGTTAGCCATAGGACGGCTAACATTTTGTTTTTTATTTTCATCCATAATTTCACCCACTTTTCCCAATTTAATTCATTTATTTTAATTTTCAAAACTGTGAATCCTGTGTTTTAGAGCTTGATTACTATTTATAGCGTTCATTAGTAGATATAATTTAATTATCCTAAATGTATCAAATTCTATATAGAACTTGGTTCTATATAAGTTTTTCTTCGATACATTTTTATTTTAAAACATCAATTATAAAATATGGAAGAGAAATTTCGGGAACACGGAATTAAGATTACTCCTCAAAGGCGGGAATTAATTAAAAGGCTAAAAGAGTTAGAAAATTCCCACCCTTCATTTAACGATGTTTACAAGGCAGTTAAAGCTACATATCCCAACATAAGTAGTTCGACTGTTCATGAAAACCTAAAATTACTGGTTGAATTGGGCATTATAAGAAGTTTCCACTATAAGGGTGAAATTCGTTACGAAATGAACTCCGAACCCCATATAAACTTAGCAGAACCAGATGGGAAAATTAAAGATATTAAAAACGATAAAATCAAAAAACATTTGGCAGAAATAGGACGCATCCTTAATGAGGAGGAAAAAATAAGATATAAAACGATAATGGTTGTTGTAGAGCAAAAATGAAAAAAAACAATAGGAAATTTAGCAAAAGTTTTTATTGGTGAAGTCGGGCAAAAATTCTATTTATATTAGACCCTTTTAAACAATTAAGATATTTATTCCCAGAATTCTTTGAATCTTCTATGAGTGTAAATTCAATTATCGATGTATCTACTGTTTATTCTACTTTTTCTTAGCATAAAACACCTGAATCATATGTTGTATAGTAAAAGCTTATTTTCAAAATTCCTTTATTAATTCATCTCGTAAATCTAGTTAGAGCTATTCGTTCAGTTCTCAGAAATTCGCAGCCTATGTTCTGTTCTCATAGACTCGTGGTCCGTAAAGCATGTATCCGACGCCCACGAAGATCAAAATGTACTCACCTATGGTAACAGCAGGTGGAGGGGCAACTGTGAAGAAGAACAGGGCCTGATCGGCGGGTGCGGTGAGGAAGAGTAGTACTGCATCGATAACCGCCAGGACGCCCGCAAGTCTCGGTCTCCGTAACCACACCGAAACCAGCCCTATAAGGGGAAGCAACATTCCCACGATTATGAAGAATCCTGCAAAAGCCAGGGTTCGTAGTTCAGGCATACGAGGCTCGACTCCCAGTGGACTCAACAGAATTCCCAAAATGAAGCCAACCCCAAACAAGACAGCCAATATGCGCTCTGCACTCGTGAGAGGCGCTTTTGTTGATTGAGAATTATTTTCTTTCATAATTACCTCTTAATAAATTTCATCTTATATCTATATGAACTTAGAGATTAATAATTTTAACGATTAAAGGATTTGGGGCTATTGGAAAAGGGTTCAAATTGGCCTGATTAGGTGATGTTAATTTAAAGCTCATCCAAAAAGGTGTTCTCAACTAAAATTTTTAATATCATAGCATTGTTCAAGGTTTAGTCATATCCTATCACGGTATTCAAGGTTCCCACCGCATTCACATTTACCTGCAAAGTCTTCTGGTGATTCACCGGCCTGGAGTTCATAGTATCTGTTGCATTTATCACAGACCAGATAACCCTTCCCTACATGTTTTCTTTTATCAGGAATCGTTTCTTCTACAAGTTTCATGTTACCCGGAGTGGTTTCTAGGTTGGATTGGTTCATATCAGTGTTTGAAGGCTTTACGTGTTTTTGATCGATAAACTCCATTTCACGTAATCTCCTAACTCTTTCATCTGTTGGGGGATGGGTAGAAAAGAGGCTACTGCCAGTACTGTCACGATCAGCTCCAACCGCCGGGTTTATAATGTAAATACCGTTAAGAGCTGTGTTTTGAATTTTACTCTTTGATTTCTGCATACCACTGATTTTCTCCAGGGCACTGGCCAGTCCCTCGGGGTATCCGGTGAGATCAGCTCCTGAAGCATCTGCCAGGAACTCCCGTTTCCTGGAAATTGCGAATTTGAGAAGCTGTGCAAATAATGGAGCCAGGACAATTAGTACAACAAGAAGGATTAAAAGGATTATCGCAGCTGGGCCACCTTGTCGCCCTCCTCCTCGAAATACTCCTCCCCAAGCTGAGTAACGAGCCATAACTCCTAAAAATACAATAACCCCGGCTAGAACAACCGCTACTGTGGCAAGCAGAACATCATAATTTTTGATATGTGACATCTCATGGGCGATAACACCTTCCAGCTCCAGACGATCCAGACGATCCAGTAAACCCCTGGTAACTGTAATGCTGGCATTTTCAGGGTTACGACCAGCGGCAAAGGCGTTGGGCACATCTGTATCTATAATGTATAACTTGGGCATTGGCAGGCCCGCGGCTATACTCAAAGCGTCTACCGTGTTATAAAGATAAGGCTCTTCTTGTTTGGATACCTCCCGTGCACCGGCCATGGATGTCACCAACGATTGGCCTCCGTAGTAACTGACGAGAAAAGCCATAACAAAAATTATAACACCAATAACCAGGCCAAGAATAGTAGAACCAATGTATAATCCGATTAAATATCCTATCATCCCAATTAGAACCGCGTAAAGGGCAAAGAAAAGGTAGGTCCATCTTTTATTGGCTGCTATGTTCTTGTAAATAGGGTCCATTATTCTTCACCATAGTTTACTAAAGGAACTTCCCGTGCCTGTTCAGATTCAACCTCAAAAAATTCTCTGGTCTGGAATCTGAAAAGCTGGGCTATCAGATTAGTTGGAAACTGCTGTACTGCATTGTTTAAATCCAGAACTGTCCGGTTATAGCGTTGTCTGGCATATGCTATCTTATTCTCGATACCAACCAGTTCTTCCTGGAGCAATAAGAAATTTTCATTAGCTTTAAGGTTAGGATAATTTTCTGCCACTGCAAAAATGGATTTCAGAGCTTGCGCAGCGAGATTATCTGCTCCTGCGTTTTCCTGTATAGTTGAAGCATTCATCCAGTCACTCCTGGCCCTGGTTACAGCTTCGAGGAGTTCTCGTTCGTGTGTCATATACCCTTTGACCGTACTTACCAGATTGGGAACCAGGTCAAATCGCTTCTGTAAGAGGGTGTCGATATTGGAGTAGGCTGTATCGACCATATTTCGCATTGAAATAAGGCGGTTATAACTATAAACAATGTAGGCAACGATTAAAATTATTATTCCCAGTATAATATATTCATACATTTTTTTGTTCCACCTTGTGATAAGCTGACAGTTCTATATATTCCTTTTAATTATTATACAAAAAGTATTAGTTTAAGTAATTTTTTAAAAACTTTCATCTCCTGGAATAACGACAATCCCTTCTTCAGGGTCACCTAACTCTAAAACACGCCCTATAAGGTATAAATAACCGGTTATAGCGGCTAATACCCCGTCTAACTCGTGCTCTGTGGGCTCGTCCGGCAGGTTATAAATCTGGTTTAAATCATCCTTTAAATCCTTAAAACCCAGCATCTTCTGGCTGGTGCGGGGATGGGTTTCTATAACTTCAAAATCCTTTCTAAACTCCTTAGCAAGTCTTATTCCCCTTAAGGTGAGCATCTTCATCCCCTGGAAAGTGAGTGGGAGCACCCGGCCGTAAGGGCGTATATCTCGTTCTGCCTGGCGGAAATGTCCGCCCACAGCACACTTACAATCCTTCTCCAGACAGCATCGGCCTTTTGGGAGGGATAAGGGAGCGTCGATAGCTATTACTGCCGGATTTACCTTCTTAACATTTTCTATTAGGTCTTCATCACTGTATAGGGTCTTCAAAATAAGATGTTCGCCCTTTAATACACAGAATCCGCTGGGATTTTCTTGTTTACCTGCCAGGTCTATTCCTACAATCTTCATTTATATCAGGTTCAAAAAGTCCAGTAATAGTATGGCCACGGAGAAATAAATGCCCAGGGTGGTTATATCGCTGATTATAGTAGCTAAGGGGCCGGTTGCAACTGCCGGGTCGTAGTTGAAACGTCTAAACACCAGGGGAAGGAAAGTGGATATACATACCGCGGCAATGATGCTTACGAGCATGGAAAGCCCAACTACGGCACCTAAAAAGTACTCGCCCCATCCAACGACAGCAACGATACTGATTAAAAATCCGCAGACAACGGCGAGCATGGCTGCAACTTTAAATTCCCGGATAATGTAACTGCTCAGGGGAAGCTCCGGATCCAGGGCAACACTCCTGATAATCAACGCTTCTGACTGTGTCCCCACCGCATCACTCATATAGACCAGGACCGGTATGAAGGCGGCTAAAACTAGAAATTTGCTTAAGAGTTCTTCAAAACTGGTGACCACCGAAGCAGCTGCAGTACCGCCCAGAACCCCGACTATAAGCCAGGGCAATCTTGACCTTATCATCACCCATGCCGATGAAGTGATTGAGGTATATTCCTCACCCACCCGGTGGAATAATCCTCCAAACCGGAAGATATCCTTTTTAACTTCCTGATTGAAGGTTTTAAGTATTTCATCGTAGGGAACGATTCCCAGTAGATGGTCTTCATCATCAACCACGGGTAAAGCTTTAAGTCCATGGGAAAGTGCCAGATACACTATCCTATCCTGGCCGGTGGGGGGTGTTACTTTGACCAGATCTTTTTTCATGATGTTTTCTACTTTGGTTTCATTATCCTGGGTGCTGAAAACCTTTTTAATAGAAATTACACCTTCTAAAATATTTTCGTCATCAACCACGTAGATGTAATCGATGCTGTCAAATTGGTTGGTGTGCTGGGATAGCATTTCTTCTATATCTCCTACACTATCTCCCATTTTTACACGGGGAAATCTGGTGCACATCTTACTTTCCACGGTCTCTGGAGGGACATCATCTGACATAGAATAACCTTATCCCTTTTGATTTAATAATTTTTTGATTGGGGCTTTCAAGTTGATAATTAATGGAGAACAACATTTATATGTTATTAAATAATAACATACCTTGAAGGGGATACAATGGATAAAGTGATGATAAATAAAGGACAGAATGGTAATGGATTCTATGTGGAAAGTTTACCCATAGCTGATCTGGTGAACAGCATAAAAAGGGCCCTTGTTTATAAACAGGCAGAGATGCAGGAACACGGTATCGGCATCAGGAATATACAGTTAACCCTGAAAACCCTGGCAACCTCCAATACAGGGGCAGGGATAAGTTTACAGATCCCTATACTGGGGAAGGTCGAGTTTGGTTCCGAGATATCTGAAAAATCCCTGCAGACCACCAGTTTAACCCTGAAACCACCCATACAGGGTAAAATGGTACAGGGAGTGAAATTAATTGACATGGAAGAAACACTCGCCCAGAGCATTTCCAGCATCATCGAAGGGGTTAAAGCAGCAAATAGTCAGGATGGAATATCTTTAGAAATGGAGGAAGCCACAGCTGAATTTAATTTCATCATATCAGGGGACTCCGAAATATCACTGATAATAGAAAGCGGATTTGAATCGCAGTTAAGCAACACGCTTAAAATTAAATTCGAAAAGCAGAGAAATTAACTATTTAGTTTTTCTTCTTTTCCTTTTCGTTCTTTTAATTTCTAAAAATAGTTTTCCTGCCTTATCAGTGATTTCTAATTCGGGACCTTTCTCCAGTTTATCTGAAACAGTGCGATTTTTCCCATATTTCTCTAAGAAATTTTGGTTATGCAATGCTGCAGAATCTTCGGGATCTAATTCCAGTACTTTATCAAAACATTCTATTGCCTTTTCATATCTTCTCTGGCTTGTTAACTCAACACCTTTATTGTTTAATGCTGTGATATCATTTGGATTAATTGCCAGTAATTTATCATAATATTCCAGGGTTTTTTGAAATTTGCTCCATTCTTTAATTTTAAATATGCCAAACCCAATGTATAATAGTATAAATATTACAATAAATATGCTGTCCACAGTTTTATCCATGTTTGGATAAAGAGGAACCAGTTGAAAGCTTAATATCCCCGTTGTTACTGCAATTATAGCTATGATAGTTAAATAAAGTGTTTTATTGTAATATCCCTAAGATCAAATATACCTGTAATTAGGAATACAAGGCTAAGAGCTATCGTTGAAACAAATATTGGAGGACTATCCAGATTTAATATTATAGAAAAAAACAAAAACCAAACGCATCATATGATTTCCCACAAACCAGGCCTTGCCGGCATATCATCTCACCCCTAATTACATTTTTAAGATATAATATTTTTAAGATATAATTGTATTAATTAATCAAAATTAGTTATTTCCTACCTAAGAATAGGCTCCCTGCCTTATCAGTGATTTCTAATTTGGGACCGATCTCAAATTTATCGGCAAAGGTGCGATTTTTATGATATTTTTCTATAAAATTTTTGTTATGCAGTGCTGCAGTATCTTCGGGATCTAATTCCAGGACTTTATCAAAACATTTCGCTGCCTTTTCATATTTTTTCTGGCTTGTTAGCTCAACGCCTTTATTGTTTAATGCTATTGTATCATTTGGATTAATTGCCAGTAATTTATCATAATATTCCAGGGCCTGAAATTTGTCCCATTCTCTGAGTGTACTGATGACGAATGAAGCAATTATTAGTATTCCGAATCCTATTTGTACATAGTACTCTGTTTTATCGATGTTGGAAACATATACTTGATTGTAATAAGCTACTATCCCCATTACCACTAAAATTACAGTTATGATCGCTAGATAAATAATTTTATGGTAATATCCTTTAAGGCCAAATATACCGGTAATTATGGGTATCAAGCAAAATAACGATAATAGAACATTTTGTGGATAATTAAGATACAAAATAGCCAAAATCAAGAACAAAACACCCATAACAAGTTCTGTCAAACCAAGCCTAAGTTCCATTATAACCTCACCTTTATGATCCATTTAATTATTGAACTTCTCCAGCATCTCACCGTAGATCTCCTTCAACTTTCCATCCGACTTCTCATACATCCGCTTTAAAATTAACTCAGGGGTACTCTTGGCAAAATAGTTAATTTTTGGTGTTCTATCCACTATCAGGTTATAATCCTTGTCGAGTCCCTGGGCTTCAATACCGTCCACCCTTACATCGCTGTACTTCAGGATCTCACGGGCCATGTGGGTTACGATTATGGCGTAAGAGTCTGAATCTCTGATATAATCTAGGAAACTGGCTATGATCTTCACCGCCGCTTCCAGTTCTGTTATAGCTTCTAATTCATCGAGTAAGATCAGTTTCTGGTTGTCCCGGGTTACGATGGGCATGAAGGTGTTCAGGAATGATTCAAAGGCACCGGCGTCCATAGCCCTCTTTTTGGAGAAGAAATATATCTCATCGATAAGCTGCACCTGTGCCTCCCGGGCGCACACCGGCAGGCCGATGTGGGTCATGATGCAAATCTGGGCCAGGGTTTCCAGGAGGGTGGTTTTACCCCCACTGTTAGCCCCGGTTAAGAGGACTACGTTATCCGGTAGTTTAAGGTCGTAGTCAATTTTTTGGATGTCTGGGCTGATGCTGGTTGCCAGGTTAAGGTGTATCCCATCTTTGAAACTGAATCCATCACCGATTTCAGGTGGGTTTAAATCATAGTAATGGGCGAAGCATCCCAGGGCGAATTCGTAGTCGAACTGGAAAATTTCCCTTATTTCTTCCTCCACACTACCTTTAAGCTTGGATAGCTGAGAGGCAGCTTTAACCTTATCTTCAAAGATAGCCACATTCTGCCTGGCTATCTCCTGTTTTTTCACCCTTTCAAGTTCTGCTTCATCCACTTCCAGGGGATATTTCTGGATGAAAGGGTCGAAGGAACAACCGGTCTTTTCCTTTATCTCATCACGGGCTTCTTTAATAACTCCGTCGAATATTTTCTGTATCTTCCCCGGCATACCTTTATTTAAAAGGTCTAAGATTTCTTCTCCCTTGAGGTCCACATTTTTTATGGCCGTTTTAAGCTTTAAATCAGCTTTATTTTTTGCATCATTTATGGCTGTATCGAAGACTTTTTCATCGAATTTTCCGGATTCCAGGGAATCTAAGATATCCAGGACATATTTAATATCTGAATTCCGACCTAATATCTCTTTAATCTTTAAAATATTTGATAAAAGGGAATAATTTTCACTGAAAAATGATAAGACAGTATCGGGCACTATTTCATAGTCCTGTGCTTCGTTGTTCACCATGGCCACATTGGCTGCGTCGCCTAAATCCATCAGTCCGTCACTGTAAAGGTAGATGATGAATTCAAAATCATCCTGATTGCCGAGTTCATCCCCACTTATTATGGGCAGGTAACTGTTCAATCCAAGGTCCATTAAGTTGTTATAATCTTCCCTGTTTTCTACGAGTATGGCCTGTGAAGGGTTATATTTGGGTTTAGGGTTATTTACAGGGCCTATTTTTCTAAGTAAACTTTTTATTTCATCTATAGGTAGCTTTTGTACTGAGTCTTTCATTTCCATTACAAAATCAATACTAGTTTTAATCTCTTCTTCACTCTTACCAGGGTTCAGAAGCAGTATCCTGTTTTTACCATACTGTGTACTGGCGAACTGGAGGATTTTCCCTAATATGTCCTGGTAAATCTCAAAACAGGTGTCTGTTTTTAAAAATTCCTGGGAAGGATTACCTAAAACAACATTTACTATTTCTATTGCTTTCCGCTGGCTTACACCCTCTATATTTGCGATGCGGTCCACTTCATAGTTTCGAGCTGCCAGTAGAAACTCTTCCTCTCCCCCGAAATGGTTCATTATCTTATCGAAAAGACGGTCACCCACCCCACGGATGTTTCTGATATCCCCGATATTATCACTCATAAAAATATCATCCTGTGTACATTCCCAAAGAAACTGCTATATTTTACTATGTGAAACTTTTTATAAATCTATGCAAATCTGGGATACATCTGTTATTTGAGGGGGTTAAAAGATCAATAAATATATTAATCGGGCCTATCCAGGAAATTCCCGGTGGTTATACCGCCCTGTGATATTTTCTTTACTTTGACTTTGAGTTTATTTAATTTTGTATTGTTTTCTGGTGTTTTATCTTTATAATTCAACCCCTGTCTGTAGCTGGTGACCATGGACTCTGCGTACTCGCTGGTTTTACCCCGTGCATCTATAACTAAATTTTGAATGCCTATTTTATACAAAGCAGGGATGTAATCCATTAAACACAGTTCAACCGAGTTCAGTATATGGGTTCTGGCATAGTCGTCAACTATCAAGGGGAAAATTCTGCCCTTCCCATCTTCAATACCCCAGGGAGGATTTAAATAATTGCCAGGCATATCTACCCCTCCCAGCAGGCAGTCTTCAGAAACCAGGGATTCCAGATTTCCCTGGACAACATATTCCAGGGGAATATTCCTGTTATGGGCTGCTAGGGAGGTTAATTCTTTCCTGGAAAGCTCATTTGATAACGTTACCCTGTTTAGATCCTTTGAAAATTCCCCGAGAGAGCAGTGGTTCCAGATGTTCAATGCTGCCGAACCAGAAATCTCAACTGGTATGTTTAATTTTCTAATAGCCTTAAAAGGCCCCATATTACCCACCATAATTTCCTTGAGACCTTCATCAAAAAGAGGGCCGACCAGATTTGATAAATATTTTAGAGATACATTGGGGGTGATGGACGGCCATTTCCAGATTAGGATAGATCCACTCGCTGTGCACAGCTCCTGGGCATCCCGGATGAGTTCCTGAATTTCTTCGCAGTAGACTGCCCAATCGGTGGCCTCACAGGGATGCTTTCGGCTGAATTTTTCCCATAAAAACGGTTCAAAATAGATCCGTTTGCAACCACCTTCAATAGCTCCAGTTAAGGCCTCTATGCTACTGGTGTAAATTGCAATGTTCATATGGTGTTTAATTTTTGAATCAGGTAGGGAGGAGAGAGATTTCAATTCTTGCCTGATGCTTTCTAAACGATTTCCTGCAGACTCAACAGATTCATTTGGAGGTTTATTAGCCTTCAAGAGTTCTGATTCTGCTTTTTCTATAAATTCCCGTCTGAAACTATTCAATTTGCCCAATGGGATGAATAGATTACCGGGATACTCTATTTCAATATCTTTAACAATGAAGGGGGTTCTTCCTGTTTTTATAAGCTGATTCAGGATTTGTTCCTTACTGATGGGGCTTTTTCGAGCGGCTTCCATCTTAAAATCTGCCTTATATTTGAAATGGAGTTCTCTGTTATCTTTTCCAGTAAATTTATCCTCTAAAATTTTACCCTCTAAAATGGGAGTATTCTGGTCCCATCTCATGGTTATATCCAAGGGGATGCCCGTCTCTTCTCCTGGTCCTTTGATGATGTTCTTGGCTTCCCTGGTTAGGGAAACATCACGGGTTAGATAGACTTCTGACCCGGGTGGGATCTGCCTTATAGTCTTTAAAAGTAGTTTATGGGTGTTTAGATATTCTGGGTCTTGTTCTAGGGCCATCCCATATCTTTGATGTGTATCGGGATGCTGAAATACGACACCGTCACCCTTCTCCAGCATAAACTCTGGTAGATTAGAATCAATTCGTATTGCTATTTTATTGGCTAATTTCTTCTTTTTATTCTCCCGCACTACCTCCCCCAGGTAAAGTCCCCTATTTCCAGGGGCTTCCCAGCCCATCACCGATTCTTTACTGGCTTCCAGTAGATGTCCACGGGTAAATCCGCGATTAAAAGCTAGCTTTAGTTTGGATAATTCGACTTCATCGGGAGTCCAGTTATCATCAGACAGTTTATCTAACGCTTTCCTGTAAATTGAAACCACTAATGCCACGTATTCAGGCGAACGCATCCTTCCTTCTATCTTAAGGGAGGCCAGGGGTATTTTGGAGATTTTATCCAGTTCGGGATATAATGCCAGATCCCTGGTTGAAAGAAGATAATCTGCATCGGTAGGGATAGGGATGGAATCCACCAGTTTACCATACCTGCCTCTATTCCCCTGCAGTAAATGGTAGGGCTTCCTGCAGGGCTGGGCACACCGGCCCCGGTTGCCACTACGCCCACCAATCACAGATGAAAGAAGACATTGTCCTGAATAACAGTAACATAGGGCTCCGTGGGCAAATATTTCCAGTTCAATTTCTCCACCCATCTCATCCACTATTTCCTCTACCTCAGGGAGACTTAACTCCCGGGCGAGGATCACCCGTTTAAAACCAAACTCAGAGGCCCATCTGACCCCTTCCCGGTTGTTTATGGTCATCTGGGTGGAAGCGTGCATATCCAGATCGGGAACCAGCTCCCGGCAGAGGGAGGCAACCCCCACATCCTGCAGGATCACCGCATCGGCACCGACTTTGTAAAGCCAGAAAAGATAATCTGCCACTTCCTCCAGTTCATCATCGAAGATGAGGGTGTTAACAGTGACGTATACCTTCTTATTCCTTAAATGAGCATAATCTATAGCTTCTTCCATCTGGGCTTCGTTGAAGTTGTCTGCGTAGTATCGGGCTCCGAAGTTTTTCCCGGAAAGGTATACTGCGTCGGCCCCGGCATTAACCGCGGCTTTCAATGCGTCCATTGAACCGGCAGGTGCCAGTAGTTCTGGTATCGATCTTTTATCCATGCTACTACTATATATTTAAAATAAGATTAAAAAAGAGTGGTTAATTCATCCAATTTCAAGGGTATGTTTTACAGATTCAACCAGGATGTGGCTGTCGATCTCTCCCTTCACCAGGTATTCGTCTGCACCTTTTCCCACTGCACTTTCAGCGAATATTTCATCTTCCAGGCCGCTGAGTACGATGATTGGGGTATCCATGGCATTATAATTCATAACATTAAATGTTTCGATTCCCTTGCTGTCTGGTAGGCAGAGATCCAGGAATATCACATCAAATTCCTTGGTAACCAGATATTTTAGTCCTTCATCCAATCTAACCACATGTGACACGTCGAAATCGAGTTCATCGGTTTCCTTTAACATTTCTATGATCAGACGTGCATCTCCGGGATTGTCTTCTACCATCAGGATTTTAATGGGTTCCACTTTTCTCATCTACAGAATATTTTTTCTATATTATTAGTAAATGAATTTTTAATATTCTACGTGATAATATATAGTATTTGCTATACTTTAAATTTTTACGTTAAAAACCCGATTCGATTAAAATTTTTTAATAAAACCAGGAAAATCATATCAATTTTTTTATACTAAAAAAATAAATCCATATTAATCAAAAAAAAATTTAACACAGCCTTTTTACAGGAAAAATAGTATGAATCCCTATGTAGAAATAATACGGCCTGGAAATGCTATTTTAGCGGTTATAGCAGTCTTGCTTGTGGCATTTATAAGTGGAGTTTTTACCATAGATGTTTTAATAGCATGTGTCGTGGTTTTTATGGCTACGGGCTTTGGTAACGCGGTGAATGATTATTTCGATCATAAGATCGACGCGGTTAATAAACCGGAAAGGCCCATTCCCTCTGGCCGGATGTCCTTGAAGAGGGCTGGATATTATTCACTGGCACTGGCCTTATTAGCCAATATCCTGGCAGTTTTATTCCTTGGTCTGGTACCGGAATTAATTGTACTGGCCAGCACCTTGCTCATGTTTTATTACGCCCACACCCTTAAAAAGAAACTGTTAATTGGCAATTTTAGTATTTCATTTTTAACTGGGCTTAGTTTTGTATTCGGGGGTGTTGTAGTGGGGGCAACCATTGATTCCATTTATCTGGGCTTTTTCGCCTTCCTATCCACCATGATGCGGGAGATAGTTAAGGATATGGAGGATGTTAAGGGAGATGAGATGGAAGGGGCGGGTACACTGCCCATAGTTTATGGTATGAAGGCATCGTCTATCCTGGGTGCGTCATTCATGATCTTCGCCAGCCTCACCAGCCCCGTCCTGTACTTCCTGGGAATATTAACCATATGGTACCTACCCGTTCTGTTGGTCGCCATTTTGATATTCTTATCATCTGCAGTGTCCATATTAAGGGACCGGTCAACTGAAAATGCCCGTAGAATATCCGGGAGGGTTAAAATTGGTATGGTGGTCACCCTTATTGCCTATGCGGCTGGTTCACCCTTCTTGCTTTCCTTGCTTTAAATTCTTAATCATAAATTAACGGATTTAAAAATCAATAATCACTCTTCCCAATCACGTACAGGTAAACACGGTCTTTCCGGTCAACTTCAAGGGGTGTCCATCCACTGAATGTCCATATATGGGAGACCACCCGGGTGCCGGGTTTAAGCTCCCTTTGGAGTTTTTCCTTTAATTTTTCGTTGGTCTTCTGCCAGAGAAAAACAGTTACCACCGTAGCGTCGTTTATGTCCTGGTTGAAGATATCTCCCCAGATGATTTGTGTCCGCCGGTTAAGGCCCAGTAGTCTGAGTTTCACTCTGGACCAGAGAACCCGGAGTGGGTCAGCTTCTATACCAATTCCTATGGCATGATAGTTACGGGCTGCCTCGGCAACTATCCTCCCATCTCCTGATCCCAGATCGTAGATTACATCCCGGGAGTCCACCTTCGCCATATCCAGCATCTTATTTACCACCCTTTTAGAGGATGGTGACCAGGCAGCACCTATAATAAGGGGCCACATGATTGAAATGGCGATGATTATGATTATAGCAACCATCAGGGGCAGGATTATACCTATAAAATTAATCAAATTCTGAACCTCTTAGATTTTTATAGAGAGGATTACTATAAAAGCTATTGATTCCATGGGTATCTTGCATGTGGAGTCCTTTTACGCAGTGGTATCAATAAGGAAAATACCATTCCCAGTAAAAGCACCAGGCTTATCACGTCAAAGGCATATTTCATGGTGTTTATCTTACCTGAATCTACCGGAGTAACTACTGAATTTACTTCAGCCGAACCCGAACCAATTCCCAGCTTTCCCGGTATATCTTTAAGTTGAACCGGGTAATCAGTGGTGTGACCTGTGTTACCCATTTCCAGGCTACCAAACCCGCCAAGTATTAATATAACACCCAGAACAGCGGTTCCCATTGCAGAACCCAGATTTATTCCGGTGTTCATTATACCGGAGGCATCAGGCTGCTGATCCTGACGGGCCGTGGCAAATATCACGTTGGCAGAGTGAGGGAAAACGATACCCATACCAACACCTAAAAGTAGAATTCCAGGCATCATATCCAGAATGGTAGTGTGGGGACTGAAAGTTAAACTTAGATATATGCTTCCAGCCATGGCCACCAAAAATCCTACAGAAAGAATGTAACGGGCCTGGAACCTGGAAGATACCTTACCGGCAGTAAAAGAAAGGACGAATATTCCAAGGCTCATGGGAATTAACGTTAAACCAGTGGTCAGCGGATCAATACCTAAAATTAGTTGAATAAATACGGGGATAACAAAAAGCACACCCCCAATTACGAAGTTCATTATCAACCGGGCTATGTTACCAAAACTAAAAGCCCGGTTATTGAACAGGGCGATATCCAGCAGAGCTGATTCACCTTTACTGATTTTCCTCTTCTGATGGAAATAGAAAAAGGATAAAAGGATCAAACCAGCAAGCATCATGGGCAGTGAAATGTTCCATGTTTGGGGATCGTTGAGGAGTAAGATTCCCTCAACCAGGAGGAAAATCCCCGAGGCAGAATATAAAGCACCGGCCACATCAAAATCAGACCATTTGATGGTAGTCGGGAATGAGGATATCTCCCGGGAGAGCAAAAATATAGCCAGGATAACCACCAGTTCCAGTGCAAAGGCATAACGCCAGCTATAATACGTGGTTAAAAAACCACCGATGATAGGGCCTATGGTACCGGCTCCTGACGCCATGGAACTGATTATACCCAGTGCAAAGGCTCTTCTTTCACCACTATAGGTTCCAGAAATGATGGAGGTGGTAGCAGGCATCATGAAAGCCGCCCCCATACCCTCCAGTACAGACCACCCTAAAAGAAGCATAGAACTGTTGATACTTAAAGAGGCAATAACAGCCCCCACACCGTAAATAAATGCACCTAACAGGAAGGTTTTCCTCCGTCCCAGAACATCCTGGAGCTTACCGCCGGGTATCATTAAAGAAGCCATGATCAAAGAATAAATGGCGATTATTGACTGGATAGTAACGATGTCCGTATGTAAATCCGTTATTAAGGTGGAAATGGCCACATTTAAAAAAGTTTTATCGATGACGATGATGAACATAGAGAGAGTAACCACTATTAACGTTAACCAGCCTGTTTTTGATTCTTCCATGAAGTTAACTCCCTTTTATTGAAAATTAAATCTAGATTGAAAATAATAAATATAATTGGTCGTTGGTTTAAAAAAATATTTTGAAATTATAGATAGAAAATAATACCTGATCTTCCATTAAAAATGCTCAAGGGTTAAATTAAATCGAAGAACGTACAAATAATATTAAATTAATAGTGAAATTCGAAGGGCTTAAAAAAATTAGTGTAATTTAAAGTTTAAAAAAATTTATTCCAGCATCTGCAAACAAACTTAGGGCTGGTAGCTCAGGTGGTAGAGCGTTGCCTTCGCAAGGCAGAGGCCGCGGGTTCAAATCCCGCCCAGTCCACTAGCCTATAATATGGAGGATAAAAAAATGTCTGAAAAACGAATAAAAGTAGTAGAAAACGGACCATATCTTGTTAAAGGCAATGTCCCGCTTTATAAGCAGATAATAGTAACTGATGAGGCAGGCCATACCAAGGAATTTAAGGATGAAAAGCAATATCCAGAAAAAGAAACTTATATCCTCTGCCGCTGTGGTGAATCAAAGAACAAACCCTACTGTGATGGTACACATAACCATATTGATTTTGACGGTACTGAAGTAGCAAGCAGAAAACCGTACGTGGAGAAAGCAGATATTTTTGAAGGGCCCGAGTTAAGATTAACCGATGTATATGAATTCTGTGACCATTCAAGATTCTGCATGCGGGCTGGGGGAATCAGGAAACTCATAGAAGATTCAAATGACCCCGAGGCCAGGCAAACCGCCATAGAAGAAGCCATGATATGTCCCTCTGGAAGACTGGTTCTATGGGATAAAAAAACAGGTGAACCCTTTGAAAAGGAATATGAACAGTCCATAGTCCTGGTTCATGATGAACAGAAGAAATGTGAAGGGCCACTATGGGTAAGGGGGAAGATACCCATTGAATCCTCTGATGGCAGCGAATATGAAAAACGTAACAGGATAACCCTGTGCCGCTGTGGTAAATCAGAAAACAAGCCATACTGTGATGGTAGCCACTGGATGAACGCCGAAGAGAAGCTTAAGTTCCAGAAGAAGTGGGGACTCGACAGAAAGACCGACTGAATTACATCTATAAATAATATAAAAAATTAGAGAAAATATGGACCTATCTTCTATACTCGGTTACTTCGAGTCTTTAATTGAAGTTAATACGCCCTTTATTGTAAACAATGCACCATGGGCAGTATTTTTAGGATGCATAGTAGAACAGGTAATAGCTCCTATACCGGCCAGTCTCATAGTTTTAACCGCCACATTCCTGGTCATGCAGGGGGCTGCCTTTTCCTTAGCATCTCTCGCGACTTTAATAGTTAAAATTGTAATCCCCGCATCGCTGGGCATGACTTTAGGGTCATTTTTCTACTACCTATTAGCTTACAGGTTTGGGAAACCGTTCATTGGAAAAACCAGCCGCTTTTTAGGAGTCACTGTAGAAGATGTGGAGAACGTTGAAAGGCAGTTTAAGGAAAGCAGATACGAAGATATCTTCATGTTCTTAGCCCGGTGCTTCCCAGTGATACCCAGTATAGCTTTAAACCTGTTCTGTGGCCTGGTAAGATACGATCTAAAGAAATATGTTATAACCATCTTTTTTGGGTCAGTAGTGCAGATGTTAGGTTGGGGGATCGTGGCATGGTTGTTCGGAAGCGTCTACCAAACACTAGAGGATACAGTATACTTGTTAGGTAATGTTTCAGTACTTTGTATCGTCTTTCTCATTATTTGGTTTGTAGTTATGAAAAAAAGAGGCAATGGTAAAGAGAATAGAGATAAAGAGTAATAAGGATAGAAGGTATAAGCATGAATCACCAGTCTTACTATGCCAGTGTTAAAAGAATCCTAATCATAGTACTCGTCCTTAACATCGGAGTTGCCCTGGCCAAGATAATCTACGGATACTGGACCAATTCCTTAAGCATAATCTCAGACGGATTCCACTCCCTGTTTGATGGCACATCGAATGTCATCGGAATCATAGGCATCACCATAGCTTCCCGTCCCCCGGATAAGATCCACACCTATGGCCATGAAAAATTCGAAACCTTCGCCTCCCTGGGAATTGCATTTTTATTATTTATAACCTGTTTTGAGATTTTACAATCTGCCGTTGGCCGGTTTTACCACCCGGAAATCCCTGACATCACCATATTGAGCTTCCTCATCATGGGAATAACCCTCATCATAAACCTGGTTGTATCCTGGTATGAAAACAGAGAGGGGGAGAAATTAAAAAGCACCATACTGGTAGCTGATGCCAAACACACCAGGAGCGACGTATATGTTTCGATAGCTGTTATTTTAGGATTTATTGCCATTCAAATGGGTTTCAGCATAGTTGATCCCATCATCGCAGTTATAATAGCAGTACTAATTGCTAAGATGGGAATCCAGATAATCAAAAGCAGTTCCAGTATCCTCCTAGACACTGCACCCCTGGATGAGGAGACAATTAGGAGCATAGTCAGTAAAGTTCCGAAAGTTAAAGAATGCCACCGGATACGCTCCCGAGGTCCGCCTTCCCACATATTTGTAGACCTCCATGTGACTCTGGAATCCTCATCATCCCTTTCAGAAGCCCATGAAGTAGCGCATATAGTTGAGGATAAATTGAAAAGTTCCATCCCTGAAATTGAGGATGTGGTGGTCCACGTGGAAGGTGACTCAGATAACTTTTAAGTAACCCTTCGAGATATTAAGAATAAAGGTTAAAAACATGTACATCTGTTTAGAAGGTATCGATGGTTCTGGTAAATCCACCCAGATTACGTTGCTTGAGAAATGGCTTAACGATATTGGCCAGGAGGTCCTACAAGTCCGGGAACCTACACAATCTGATGTGGGGGTTTTGCTCCGAAAGATGCTGGCCAGTTCCCGGGCGACAGAGGAAAACGTCCAGAGAACCCTGGCCCTGCTTTTTGCAGCGGATCGAACCGTTTTAATGAATGAAATAGAGGAAGCAAAATCTGCAGGTAAAGTGGTGATAAGTGATCGATGCTTCTATTCCAGTATGGTGTATCAAAACGATGTAGAATGGATATCCCAGATAAACAAATACGCAAAAAGGCCGGATATAACCATACTGCTTGATATGGAGACTGAAACTGCATTTAAAAGATGTGAGGGCAAGGATCACTTCGAAAATATCGATTTTCTAAAGAATGTCAGAGATAAATACCTGGAACTGGCAGAAAAAGAAGATTTCTACGTTATAAATGCGGGTAATGGTGTAAACAAGGTACATGATGATATAAAGAGGGTTCTCTCACCTAAATTTGGAGTCTGTATCTAAATTACCTTCGTTTTAAAAATAGTATCAAAAAAATTTAACCACCATAAAAAAAAATTTAAGTACTATTTTCACCATAATAATCTTTAATTAGGCTTAAATAGGAAAAAATTGGAATATCAAGAGATATGGAATATTTAAAGGTAATACACATGATCAAGAAAGGGGAGTGTTCTTTTAGATGATGGACAAGGATGAACTCATAGATATGATAGTAACCACGCCTATAGAGAAGATTGAAGGTCCTGAGGATGTCTGGGAAGCACATATAGACCTTGAAGATGATAAAACACTGGTGGTTGGATATAAAGGAGAGGAAGATTTCTGTGATGAATCTGATGAGGAATGTGTGGTGACCTATTCCTGGTACTGGGAACTTCGTAACTCAGACAGCTGGGATCTTATACAGGAAAACCGCGATGGCGACTTGACTTTCTGTACACCTTCACAGAAGGAGCCCTGGAGTGATGAAAGCACCTTCGAGGAGATCGGTGATCTATCCAGCTCAAAGATATGTACCTTCAGCGACCAGAACCATATAGAGGATATAGCTCCAGATATAGCCGATGAAATCACCGACTGGCTGGAGAAGGATTGAAAAAAATATAGTACATTTAATGATAAAACGGATCCTTTATTAAATAAATCAGTAAATGATAAACGGATCCTTTAACGATTGATAAACGAATACTTTAATGATAAACGAACAAATCACTTATTTTTATTTTCAAAAAAAAGAGTTAAGGACCACTTAATTCCTTAATCCTTTCATTTAATGCCTTGACGATATAGTCCCTGGCTTCTTCCAGCTTTTCTTTTTCTCCTAATAGGTAGGGACCGTCTTCGGTTTGTTTGACGGTAATTTCTGGATATTCTTCCAGTAACTTGGCCAGGATCTGTCCGTGTACTCCCCGGGGGATCATCATTTCGTACTTGGTAACTTCTTCTTCCATGGAAATCAACTCTTTTTTAATATAAATTATCTAATTATGTTTAAATATTACATTCCTGGTTAATTATCCTTTAAATATTCCCGTACAGGTTCAAATATCTGGGTAAGCTTACCAGCCACCGCATTTTTAAGGTCCAGAGGATGCAATTCCTCCTTCTGGTAGGTGTCCTTCAACTGCTCCTGGGTTAATTCCAGGTTCCCCCCGAATTTAGGTGGTCTTTCTATAAGCAGAGTATCAGTTTCAGTGAAAATAAAGTGTTCTGCTATCTCTATGATGGGATTACCTTCTACTTGGCCCTGTGGACAGTAGCTTTTCTTAATTTTTGCTTTTATTTCATCAGGTGTATCATCGATGGCTATGAAATTCTCCTTAGAGGAAGACATCTTATCTGATCCATCAGTTCCATGTAACAGGGGCGTATGTATGCAGACGGGGGGTTCATACCCCATTTTGGGCAGGTTCTCCCGGGCGAGCATGTGTATCTTACGCTGCTCCATTCCCCCCAGTGCCAGGTCTGTTTCCAGGAACATCATGTCTATAACCTGCATGAGGGGGTAGATGACCTCGGCCACCTTATGGTCCTTGCTTTCCCTGGTTATCTGGGCCATGCTCCTTTTAGCCCGGGCCAGGGTAGTTGATAGGGCTAATTCGTATACCTTGTAGGTGTAATCCTCCCCTGTCTGGAAGGTGGAGCCTAAAATGAACTCGGTATCCTCGCCTAAACCCAGGGCACGGAAACACCTTATGTTATAGTCTGAGATTTCTTTGATCTCCTCCAGACTTCCCTTGCCATTTAAGTAGGCATGGAGGTCGGCCAGGAGGATTTTGATTTTAAAACCAGCTTCCTGGAGGTCCATCATCTTCCGGATGGTGATGGCATGTCCTAAGTGGATTTTACCAGAGGGTTCAAAGCCGATGTAGGCGGTTTTCGTCTCCTTTTTAATTTTATCCTCAAGTTCATCTGGGGTTACTATTTCCAGAGTGCCTCTACTTATCAGTTCTATTTTAGATTCTAATTCCATTCTATCACTATTAGTTTGAATATGAAAAATTTACCTTATTCGCATCTATTAGTTTAATCTAATAAATAAAAAACGTTACCTATCTCCACCACTTTTACCTCTTCTCCAATGGTGATGGGGGGAGAGTCCTTGTGGATGGCGATATCTACAGGTTGGTAAGTTTCGGGGTGTAGAATCTGGATGGATTCTGGTGTTTTAGATGAGACTAGGACTGATCTGACTTTGTCTTTCCTGGCCACCACTTCCAGTTTCCCAGCGGACTTCCATGGTATCGATATCCTCTCTGAGGATTCTAAATCCTTTAAGTAAATTTTACTCCCGTCGTAACCGGTTACCTGATTCGGTAAATCATGGTATTTAACGAAATCACCCTTCAGAAAGTGGGGGAGTCTTAACAGTATCCAGATCCGGTAGAGATCCTTTCCCGCGTTTTTATCACGGCCCATTAATCGGGGCGATTCGTTAATCATCCCTCCCAACTTGTTTTTAAGTGATTCGGTGAGTTTCCGGGCGGCCTTGTATGAGCCGATGTAGTAGTCTATTCCCTCTTTTATCTGGGCCCTCTGGGAGATGTAGGCCATCCTGTTTTCCTGGGAAAGCTTTCCCAGCCGTGTCCTTAAATCCTCATCGGCAGCTTCAATTTCCTCTGCAGAAAGGCTCCTGTCATCTGCCCTTAACTGTATAACCGCCTCATAGTATCCTGATGCGTACTTGCTGCACTCGCTGCACACGGTCTTATCTACTTTAACCTTCACCAGGAATTCCTGGGAAACTTCTCCACCTAAAACATGTCCAGTTACTTTAATTAGAAATTCAAGGATTGAACCACGGACAGTTCCAAGTTCAGGCACTATATTGGCGTCTGATGCTAATTCAGAAACTTCGATATGTTCCAGGATAGTTTCTGCTGCTTGGTCTTCAATGACCAGGTTTGAATCGTACCATCTGCCTTTTTTCTGGACTGATCCACATTGTGTGCAGGTGGTTAGATTTATTTCATCGGGTACGGTGATTAAACTGAAATCTTCAATAAAACAAGAGCGGCAGAGACCATTGAAAAGTTCTTCATCTGTCTTTCCACAGCGGGGGCAGAATGCTTTACCTTTCAATCTCATCTCTACTCAAAAAATTTTTATTAAAAAAATTCTATTTCCTTAACCCCATAAGTAATATCATTGGGGGTAAATCCCAAATTTAAAGGGTTTTAAGGGGGGCTTTAGCACCGCAGGCTTCACATTTAAGTATGAATATGCGGTCTTCCCTTATTATGCGGGTGTCCGGCCGGTTGCATTCATGACACATGATGAATCTTTGCACGTAATCATCTATCCTGTCGTTTATGAGATAGTGGGTGAATTTTCCCTGCATTATGGCCCGGCTGCCCTCCAGGTTTCCTGCAGTACCCAGCTCCCTTAGAAGGAACTTCAGTATGTGCTGGGGGTCCCTGTTAAGGGCGTCAGCGATCTCTGAAAAATTCTGGATAATGGTCCGATTACCCTGTATCATGGAGTATGCTTTAGGAACCTGGAATCTCTTAGTTTCCAGTACTTTCTGGGGCAGTTGGTCTATGGCCCGGTCTAATAATTCGTTATAATCGCTCATGGTAAAAAACCTCCTGTAAATAAAAATAAACTGTTTAGTAGTGAGATAAATTTAGATATTAATAATTTAACTTCTGGCTATATATATTATTTCCCTTGTTTAAAAAGTGTTAACCTTAAAAAATTGGAAAATTTAGATTAAAAAAAATGAATATTTATACAACCTTGTAGTAACCCTGTTTAGGTGCGTAAATAACTCCTGCTCTTCTCAATTGGTCTAGCATGCTTTCTGCTTTTTCTTCATCCATATTAAGTCTTTCCTTAAGTTCGGTTAATATAATACTCTTGGGTGCTTGATCACCGTATTCATCTTGTAATTCTTTAATAACTTGTGGTATTAATCTCATTTTTTCACGATCAGATTTTGGAGTTCTACCTTCAACCTTGTCGATATCAATTTTACCTGTTTCTGGATCAAGACCAACTTGTTTGAGACATTTTTGCTGTAAGTTAATAGCTCTAGTAGCATCATCATAAGTTACCAGCTCAGATAATCTTATTCTTGCGTGAGCTTCTGATAATCTAACAAGAGCTTCAAGCTGTCGTGCCGTTATAGGTACTGGTGAATCCTCATCTTCAGCACCTCCTTTTCTCATACCCACATAAAACTCTTGTAAAACAGATATAGCTTCATCTGTTAATTTGGGATGAATGTCACGTCTTGCATAAGCTATATATTTCCTTAAAAGTTCAGCTTCAATTTCAAAATGAATAGAATGATCTTTATGTATCTTTAAAATATGGCTAGCCAATTTTTTATCATTTTCAATATTAGGTTTATCTTCAACTACGAATGTTAGATCAAATCTTGATAGTATCGTTGATGGAAGCTCTATTTGTTCTGCAATTGATTTATATTGATCAAATCTTCCATATTTTGGGTTGGCAGCCGCGAGAACTGAACACCTTGAGTTAAGGGTGGCCATGATACCTGCTTTGGCTATGCTGATGGTCTGCTGTTCCAGGGCTTCGTGTATAGCTGATCGGTCTTCTGCCCTCATTTTATCCAGTTCATCAACACAAACATTACCCCGATCACCTAAAACTAATGCTCCTGCTTCAAGTGACCATCCTCCAAATTCATCTCTCACTGCAGCAGCAGTTAATCCTACTCCACTAGTACCTTTCCCACTTGTATATATGCCTCTTGGTGCTAATTTAGACACGAATTTAAGCATTTGTGATTTACCTATACCAGGATCACCTACTATAAGAATGTGAATGTCTCCTCTGATTCGTGTCTTATCTTCTAGTTCTTTTGCAGATCCACCAAAAAGTTGTAAAGCAATAGCCTCTTTAACTTCCCGATAACCTTGTATTGAAGGTGCGGTAGAATTTATTATTTTATTATATATTTCTGGATCCTTAGCTAATTGTCTTATCTCTTTTTCATCTTCAGGTGTTATGTTCAGTTCTTCAAATTCCTGTTCTAAGGGTTCTATATAATTTCCGTATATGTAAGTAATAAAACGTTTAGTTTTCTCGTCTCTTACTGTTTTATAACTTCCTGTTATCCTTACAACATCTCCAGGTACTAATGAATCCACCAAGTCATCTTCTAGTATAATCGATATTTGTCTAGGTTGTTCCCCTCCGGAAAGGTTTTCCAGTGGTTCCTGCATTTTGGTGTATTGGATGTCCATGAACTCAGACTCTTCCTGTAAGAGCCGGAATGATCGCCCGCCGCACTCCTGACAGATGGCTGGTTCATTTATTAAACTGGTCTGTTGTTTAACCTCGTGTAATCTCATACAGCTTCGACATTCAAAAGTAGCGTTTATAATTCTGGGACGAATTTCGTCTGTTTTACGTACTATGCCATCTACGGCAACGAATTTACCGATATATTTGCTTCTTAAATCTTTTAATTGTATGTTGTTTCGTATTTTCTCAAATCTGATGTTTAAGTCGGCATTTTTCTTTAAGGGGTCGATGTTGCGTATAGCTTTTTGTGCCGCCTTTATAACCTCTTCAGGCTTTTCTATCAGAAGGTCGGCAAGATCTGCGTAGAACATTTCCAGATCTGTATAGTCTACTACTATGGATCTTTCATCGGGGTATTTCTCCAGGGCTTCAAAGATTTTATCCTTATATTTATCGCTGGAAAAAAAATCCTCGAACTTGGCTACGGAAGTTTTGGTTTTATCGGTTGCAATTTCGGCTGATGTTGGCATAAAAAAGATTCTCCTACAAAAATATAGGGGTCACTAAACAATAAATGTAATGGTGACTTTTAAGTACTTCTATGTAGATCATCAAAATAATATATCTAGAACCAAAATAATATATCTAGAAAATCTTATATTGCATGATTACAAATAGTAATAAGTTTTTTATCTTATTAAAGTATATGTATAATTATTTGAGGTAGTAAATTGAGAAGATCACGTTTGAATTTATTTAAGGCAACATCCATGACCATATCTGTTCTGGGGATTATCATGGTAATCATCACCATCGGAATAATAGGTTATCTGGTTTTTGATGTTTTATCATCGACCATTTCAACTGATGTGGGTAGTGGTTCGGATTATGACAAATTAGCTGCCTTGAAATCAGATTATAATAACCTCAATAATCAGTTTGTGGAAACCAAGTTGCAAATCGAGAGGATGAACAACGTAAATGCCACCATGGCCTATGATAAAGCAGAGTTGGAATTGATCCGGGCTCAATCAGATATAAGTGATGTGGAAAGTGCTATTAATTCCAGGAAATCATCTGATGAAGTGAAAAATAGGATAAAACTCGCACAGGATCAGCTGGGAGTTGCTAATCAGGCGCTCCGAGATCTGCAGGCTAAATATTGAAGGGCAGTAGGCTAAATATGAAGGCAGTAATATTGTATCATAAGCAACGTGGGTAGTTAAAAAAACTCGTAATCAAGATTTCTTCACATTTTTCGATTTAATTTATATATAGCGAATTAACATATGGTGTTGTATGACTGTTACGAAAAAGCATCTCATGGAAGTAGACCTGATAAAGGGTCTGGCCATAATATCTGTTGTACTGGTCCACTGTCTTCCCTACAATGATGCTTTCATGACATTAAGGATGTTCACCTTTTCCATGGCTCTTTTGATTTTCATGCTGCTTATGGGCCGTAATATGTACGCATCCTTTGAAAAACATAATTACATGGAGAATGGTTTTCATGCACTCAGTTACTTAAAAAACCGGTTGGTACGATTTTTATACCCATTCATCCCTGTATTTGTGATTTCCATTATTCTGGGATTGTTAACTAACCAGGATCTTTATTTCGGACTTTATACTCTGGTAGGATACCTTCCACTGCCCGGGCCAGGTAACTACTTCGTAACGGTGCTCTTACAGTTTATAATAATATTCCCACTATTATACCTGGCTTACAAGCGATATCCACGGTTAACCTTAATTGCAACCTTTGCTATAAGTTTACTATTTGAGTTAATATCCCCATATATCAGCGCATTAAATGCAGATGCATACATATACTACGCTAACATTTTAAGGTACCTGTTCGTGATTACTTTAGGATTATGGGTCCTGGAAGCCTTTGAACCAACAAAGAGAATCAGATCAAACCTGGAATCAGCTATAGTATTGATTGGACTGGTGGTAGGGGTTATCTATATGGTTGCCTTTGGAATTTTCCACTGGGAAGTTCCATTTTTCAACACCTTCTGGGGCACTGAATACCCCACACTAGGATCCTACGTGGTTATAGTGGCCTTTTATCCATTAGTACTTTACATGCTGGCCTACAGGATTTTACCATCTAATTCTGAAAATAAAATCGTTAAATTCATTGCCTATGTGGGGAAAGCTTCTTACCATGTATTCCTGGTTCAGATACTGTTTTTCGCTGTATTCTACAATCCCTATGCCACGATTTCCCAGTCTGGATTGTTCGATCCAGTGACCAGTGGAATAATATCCATAGTGGTAAGCCTAGCAGTGACCCTACCTCTGGGGGCTCTGTTCTATAAATATGAATACGTCTTCGACAACCTACTGGATCGACTGTTCCGGATAAAAAAGGAAGATTCAGATTTAACCAGTGGTAGAAGTCTGAAAAAACAGAATTAAAAATTATTTCTTACTGAATTGAATCCCTGCAGAATTAAGATTATCCACTATCTTCTGGCTATAACGTACATCTCCACACTCTTCTTCCGGGAGGAGGGTGGTTTGGTGGTTTTAACCGTTTTAAATTCCTTTTTAATCTCTTTCAAGAGGTTTTCAAATTCTTCTCCCTGGAAGGCCTTCATTATTAAACTGCCGTGGGGCTTTAAAATCGACCCTGAAATTCTAAGCACACCCAGGGCCAGATCCAGGGCTCGTACTTGATCCACGTCCTTCACTCCGCTGAGCTGGGGAGAGGCATCTGAAAGGATGACGTCAACTTTCTTGCCTGTAATTTCAAGTATCTGGTCTAAGGTTTCTTCTTGAGTAAAGTCTCCCATGATCCCGATGAAGTTATCGCCTTCTATGGGTTTGATCCTCTGCAGGTCAACTCCCACCACCAGGCCTTCTTCCCCTACCTTTTCCAGGGCTACCTGGGACCATCCTCCTGGAGCGGCTCCCAGATCAAGGACAATATCTCCTTTCTGGATGATCTTGAATTTATTGTTGAGTTGGAGCAGTTTATACGAGGCCCGGGAGTGGTAACTCTCCTTTTTAGCCATCTTATAATAGGGTTCCTCCTTTCTCTCTTTGTTCCACTTTTTACCCATGGGTACCAGGTCCTTTGAAATTGAGAGATTTACAGATGGGATCTCCGATCTTTACTATCCTGCTTTCTATACTACTTTCATCTACTTCCAGGAACATAACAGATGGATCAGACATCCGGGGCACAGTAGGACTTCCCGGGTTTAAAAGGATAATATCATCAAACTCCTTGATGAATGCCCAGTGGGTGTGTCCGGTGATTAGAATATCAACCCCTAACTCCAGGGCGATGTATTTAAGTTGCTGGGTGTCACCCCTGGGGTAAACTTCCCCGTGGTTTAAACCTATTTTATGGCCTCTGGCCGTGATGATATCATTTTTAGGAAGCTTTAAACCATAATATCGGTCCATGTTTCCCTGCACGCAACGGGTGGGGGCCACTTCTTCCAGCTCGTCAAGCACATCTAAAGATACCAGATCTCCGGCATGTAAAATAAGATCAACGTCTTTAAACATCTCAAAAACTATATCTGGTATTTTACTGGCCCTTTCAGGTATGTGGGTGTCTGATATTACTCCTATTAACATCTAATTTGATACTCCTCTTTTAAATATTGAAATATATCTTTAATTGAGATATCCTTCATATAATATACATATTTTATATACATCATTGATAATATTGTAAAGATTATCGAAATATCAATTTTATTGAACTTCAAGTTTTTATAAAAAAAATTTTATCATTATGAGTGATCATCATGCATGAGGTAATCATATGCGAAAAACCAAGGACGTCCGAGAGGATATCAGCTGCTCTGCCTGGTAAAGTAGAAAAAAAGAACTACAGAAGGATCCCTTACTATGAAGTGGAAAATAACGGGAAAAAAACCACAGTCCTGGCTGCAGTTGGCCATCTATACTCTTTAGCACCTAAAAACAGGAAGAAAAAGAAGTTCGACCTGGAATGGGTGCCCCTTTATGAAAGGGATAAATCAAAGAAGTACATCAAAAGTTACGTGGACGCCATAAAGAAGCTTTCCAAAGACGCTGATAGATTTGTACATGCCTGCGATTACGATATAGAAGGAACACTCATTGGTTACAACGTACTGAAATATGCCTGCGGCCAGGATAGTCTGGACAACACGGTGAGGATGAAGTTCTCCACCCTCACCGATGAGGATATACTGGAGGCCTACGAAAATCCCATCGACCTGGACATCAACCAGGTGGACAGTGGAATTGCCCGGCACGTACTTGACTTTATTTTTGGAGTGAACATTTCCAAGTACCTCACCGATGCAGTTATGAAATCCACCAAGAGGTACATCCAGTTATCTGCCGGCAGAGTACAGACACCTACACTGACCATACTGGTCGACCGGGAGAAGGAAATCGGTTTATTTATCCCAGAGCCCTACTGGAACATCAAAGCATATCTGGAAGGAGACATCATCGCCGACCATAAGAAGGGTAAGATCTTCAAAAGAGAGGATGTAGATGAAATTCTGGCAGATTGTAAGGATAAAGACGCCCAGGTTTCCAAGATTGAACTTAAAACTTCCAAAAAGATCCCACCATTCCCCTTCGATCTGGGATCCCTGCAGTCAGAGGCCTACTCCCTATTCGGTTTCAGCCCTAAAAAGACCCAGCAGATAGCCCAGAACCTATATTCAGAGGGTTATACTTCTTATCCACGTACATCTTCCCAGAAACTTCCCAAAAGCATAGGTTACGATAAGATACTTAAAAAACTCTCAGGCAACGCCGCCTTTAGAAAATCCATCCAGAAACTCAAGAAACCTTACAAGCCACGTGAAGGTAAGAAAAAGGATGAAGCACACCCCTCCATACACCCCACCGGAGTTCTGCCTAAAAAGCTGGGTAGAGATTATCAGAAACTTTATGAACTCATAGCCTACCGGTTTATAAGTGTTTTCGGTGAAGACGCGCTGGTAGAGACCATGAAGACGAACCTGGAGATAGGAAAGCAACCCTTCACCTTCACCAGGAAGAGAACTGCTAAATTGGGATGGCAGGAGCAGTACCCCTTCAGGAGCGTGGAAAACGATGCATTCCCTGACATCCAGGAAGGCGATAAGCTCGCGGGTGAGGTTAAAGATGAGGAAAAAGAAACCAAACCCCCAGCACGTTATAATCAGGCTTCTTTAATACGGGAATTAGAAAAAAGGGGACTGGGAACTAAATCCACCCGGGCTAATATCATATCCATCCTTTACGATAGGAAGTATGTGGAAGGAAAGAAGATAGAGGTTAACGTACTGGGCGAACAGCTGATAGACACCCTGGTGAAGTATTCCCAGAAGATAACCAGTGAAGAATTAACCAGGGAGTTTGAAACCAAACTCGAAAATATACAGAAGGGTAAAACCCAGAAAGAAAATATTATAGAGGAATATAAAACAGAAATAAGCTCTATTCTGGATGATATTGAGGAAAACAAGCTCAAAATCGGTCAAGAATTATATAAAGCTTACCGGGAGAGTATGATAGTCGGTGAGTGTAAATGCGGTAAAAACCTGATCCTCATCAGTTCACGCCAGGGAAACCCCTTCGTTGGCTGCTCGGGATATCCAGAATGTAAAAATACCTATTCACTACCAAGAGGAACAACTATTCTCAAGACCAAATGCGAGAAGTGTGGACTCCCCATGATATCCTTTGGAAAACCCAGACAGAGGGCCTGTCTGGATCCTAAATGCGGTAAAGAGGATCAGGAGCCATCCAACGAAGTGGTGGGTGAATGCCCGGAATGTGGCAGTGAACTAATAAAAAGATCAGGACGCTTCGGAGAATTTATAGGCTGTAAAGGATTCCCCAAATGTCGTTACACCAGATCGATAGAAGAGAATGTCTGATAGAAGAGAATGTCTGATAGAAGAGAATGTCTGATAGAAGAGAATGTCTGGTTTAGAGGAAAATATTTGATTAAGAAGATGTCTGATTAATAGAAGAAAATCTGATACTAAAGAGATGAAAGCTCATACTTAAATAGAAGGGGAAATTCTGATATTAAACTAGAAGATAATCATACCTATTTAAGTATCAAACTCATTTTTCCGACTATTTGGGTGATTTTGTAATATGGTGATTTACATTGGGGTTTAAATTTGGAAAATCCATAAATATAAGTTCATATTAGGTATAATCAAATTAAGAATTATAAAAATCAAATGATGACTATAAAAAATCCTGAGGCCAATTCATGAATCGAAGTCAAATCCTACCAAAAATTAAACCATTAATCATCGTTATAGTACTATTTATTCTGGTCTTTTCCTTGAGAGCAGAAGCAGTGAACTTATCAGCCATCCCGGATGATTATAAAGCTCTCTATCAGGATGACAGTGGACTGCCCTATTTCAGTGAAATGGACTCTTATTTTAACTACCGGATGACGGAAGATGTACTGGATCATGGCTATATGGGTGATACCAAGATAAATGGTACCAGCTGGGATCTGCATTCCTACTTCCCCCCTGGTAAAGAAGTGTCTTATACCCCTTTAATCGTGTATCTTACGGCGTTTATCTACCTATTGGTTAATGTATTCTCTAATGTGCCATTAACTAGTGTGGCATTTTGGACAGGTGCTTTTGTAGCTTCATTGGCTGTTATACCTGCCTATCTTTTCATAAGGAGGATCACCAATGATTATGGTGGAATAACAGCAGGTGTACTGGTTGGATTGGCTCCTTTCTATTTCTCTCACACCTTCGCCGGATTTTTCGACACGGACATGTTCAACATGTTACTGCCTATACTGACGGTATGGTTCTTCGTAGAAAGTCTCAGAGCAGATAATTTGAAAAACAGGTCTATTTTCGCCGTATTATCTGCAGTTTCAATGCTATTATTCTCACTGGCATGGCAGGGATGGATCTACATCTTCTACTTACTTATCGTGACTGTCGTTGTTTATTTGCTGGTTTCCAAGTTTCTGTTTGGTTATAAAACCTTTAATAAACCCGGAGATTATGATGGTATAAAGGAATGGTTTACTCATCAACCAGTAATTTTTGCACTGGTTGTATTCATCGTTTTAAGTTCAATACTGGTGATAATTACCAGCGGACCAGCCAGTTTCGCATCATCTCTTCTGGGACCTTTAGGATTCACCCAGATTCAATCATCAGTTCAGGTGGCATCAGCCTATCCTAACGTCTATGTTTCTGTACAGGAACTTCAGGTACCCGATAGTGCCCTGAGTGCTATAAATAATGCTGGCGGACTAGTCGTCTTTATATTCGGTTTACTGGCTGTTTTCTTGCTATTCCTGCGTTTAATGATAGGGAAGAAGGAAGTTCAAACCAAGGCCAAAGAAGTCGAAAGTGAGAAAACAACCAAAACCCGCAAAAAAAGGAAAAAACGAAGACGGAAGAGTAAACCAAAAGCCCAGGAAAAAGCCAAGGAAACCCAGAAAAAATACATAATCACACAGTTAAATGAGTTCGAGAAGAAAAATTACCTCTTTTATGCTGTACTCATGTTTATATGGATTATAACAACTGCATATCTCCTTACTAAGGGTGTGAGATTTTCAGAACTCTTTGCACTGCCTGTAGCCTTATCAGCAGGTATATTTGTAGGGCTTATGCTGGAATACATAAAAGCCTACGTGCCAAATAACAAATTACAGACTGTAGTGATGGTAGTATTAATTGCAGCAGCTGTGTTTGCCCCAATTTCCAGTGGATACGCCATATCCACTAGTGTGGTTCCGGGAACCAATGATCCTATGGTGCTGTCCCTGAACTGGATACAAAACAACACCTCTCCAGATACGGTGATAACATCCTGGTGGGATTACGGCCACCTCTTTACCGCCGTAGCTGATCGGCCGGTGACCTTTGATGGATCGACCCAGAATAACCTCAGGGCTTACTGGGTAGGGAAGTCGCTTACCACCAATAATGAAACCTTATCTGCGGGTATACTAAAAATGCTGAGTACCAGTGGTGATTCAGGCCCTAATACTGTGGAACTTTACACCAACGACACTGGTAAGAGCGTTGAAATACTGACCAGCATTTTAGGCGTGGATAGAGCTACAGCGACGGCCATTTTAACTACAAATTATGGTTTAACTGCCGAACAGGCCCAGAACATAACCCAGTACACCCATCCAGACAATCCAGTACCAAATGTGCTCATAACCAGTTCCGATATGCTGGGTAAGGCTGTCTGGTGGTCGTACTTTGCTAACTGGAATTTCCAGACCAACAACAGTACCGGATACAGTTACTTGGAAGGTCAGGCCATGGTCATTCCTAACAATGAAACTGGACTGGGCAACGATACCACCGTCCTCATCGCCAACAATGCAGTGTTTGCACATATAACTGGTAACAACATATCTGCGGGTATTATTAACGTAAATGAATTACAGAGTCAGAATAAAAGCACCCAACAGCTCGTAAACGATCTTATAACCGGGTTGCAGGGTAACAGTACCCTTATCGTAAAACCCCACAGGTTGACCGTGATGGTGAACGACACCATTGTCCAGAATGATATTGTAAATGAGGATGCAATTTACTCCATTGCCCTGGTAAATGACAAAGGAACCTTAATGACTTATATATATAGCAAGGAGCTGGAAGATTCCATGTTCACCAAACTATACATATTCAGGGGACAGAACTTGACCCAGTTCAATTTAGCCTATGAGCAGCCAGGAGTAATGGTCTGGAACGTAGTATAAAACCCAAATACTACCCCCCCCCTTATTTTTTTTTTATTTTGAAATTTTTCTAAATAAAAACTTCAGATGATATTCCGTTTTTAAATGAAATGATATGGTGATTTATCAGGGGATATAGATTTAGAAAATCAATAGATATAAGTTAATATTTGTTATAAAATAAGTTATACCACAAAATTTACCCGAGGCCCCATTTCATGAACTTAAATGAAATTCTAGCTAAATATAAACCATTAATCATCGTTATAGTATTATTTCTACTGGTTTTTTCCTTGAGAGCAGAAGCAGTGAACTTATCAGCCATCCCGGATGATATGAAAGCTCTTTATCAGGATGACAGTGGACTGCCCTATTTTAGTGAAATGGACTCCTATTTTAACTACCGGATGACGCAGGATTTTCTTGATCATGGCTATATGGGTGATGTCAAGATAAATGGTACCAGCTGGGATCTGCATTCCTACTTCCCCCCTGGTAAAGAAGTGTCTTATACCCCTTTAATCGTGTATCTTACGGCGTTTATCTACCTATTAGTTAATCTATTCTCTAATGTGCCATTAACTAGTGTGGCATTTTGGACAGGTGCTTTTGTAGCGTCACTGGCTGTTATACCGGCCTACCTTTTCATAAGGAGGATCACCAATGATTATGGTGGAATAACGGCTGGTTTACTGGTTGGGCTGGCGCCTTTCTATTTCTCACACACCTTCGCCGGATTTTTCGACACGGACATGTTCAACATGTTACTGCCTATACTGACGGTATGGTTCTTTATAGAAAGCTTAAGAGCAGATAATTTGAAAAATAGGTCTATTTTCGCTGTTTTATCTGCAGTTTCAATGCTATTATTCTCACTGGCATGGCAGGGATGGATCTACATCTTCTACTTACTTATCGTGACTGTCGTTGTTTATTTGCTGGTTTCCAAGTTTCTGTTTGGTTATGAAACCTTTAATAAACCCGGAGATTATGATGGTATAAAGGAATGGTTCACCCATCAGCCATTAATTTTTGCACTGGTTGTATTTGTTGTTTTAAGTTCAATACTGGTGATAGTTACCAGTGGGCCGGCTGGTTTCGCATCATCTCTTCTGGGACCTTTAGGATTCACCCAGATTCAATCATCAGTTCCGGTGGCATCAGCCTATCCTAACGTATTTGTTACTGTAAGGGAACTTGAGGTACCTGATGCATGGAGTGCTATAAATAATGTGGGTGGACTCGTTGTCTTTGTATTCAGTTTACTGGGTGTTTTTTTATTGTTATCACGATTATTATTACCTCTTTTAAAACAAAGAACGGACGAAGTCCAAAACACTGCTCAAGAAAAGGAAGGGAAGAAAAAACATAGTAACAAGAAGAAAAGAAAAAGACGAAGACAGAAAGGTGGTTTAAAGGATAAAAAAACCATACAAACCCAGAAAAAATTTATAATTCCTGATTTAAAAGAATCGGAGAAGAAAAATTACATTTTATATGTCATACTCCTATCAATATGGCTTTTAACAACCGCTTATACTCTTACTAAGGGAATAAGATTTGCAGAAATGTTTGCACTCCCTGTAGCTTTATCAGCAGGTATCTTCGTAGGGCTGATGTTGGAATACGTAAGGGGGTACATCAAAAATACCAGTTTACAGACTACAGCGATGATGGTGTTAGTTCTGGCAGTTATATTTGCCCCGGTTTACATGGGATTTGCTATATCTTACAGTGTAGTTCCAGGTGCTGATGATTCTATGGTATCCTCTCTTGAATGGATAAAAGATAACACTTCTACAGATACGGTGATAACATCCTGGTGGGATTACGGCCACCTCTTCGCCACTATAGCTGATCGGCCGGTGACCTTTGATGGATCGACCCAGAATAACCTCAGGGCTTACTGGGTAGGGAAGTCGCTTACCACCACAAATGAAACTTTATCCGCGGGTATACTAAGAATGCTGAGTACCAGTGGTGATTCAGGCCCTAATACTGTGGAACTTTACACCAAAGACACTGGTAAGAGTGTTGAAATACTGACCAGCATTTTAGGCGTGGATAAAGCTACGGCGACAACCATATTAACTGCAAACTATGGTTTAACTGCTGAACAGGCCCAGAACATAACCCAATACACCCATCCAGATAATCCAGTACCAAATGTGCTTATAACCAGTTCTGATATGCCGGGTAAGGCTGGCGCATGGTCATACTTTGGTAACTGGAATTTCCAGACCAACAACAGTACCGGATACAGTTACTTGGAAGGTCAAGGAATGGTCGTCCCTAACAATGAGACAGGACTGGGCAATGATACAGTGATCATTATTGCCAATAATGCAGTATTTGCACAGATAACCAATGAAAATGTAAATGCAGGTATAATAGATGTAAATCAATTACAAAGCCAGAATATGAGTACTTCCCAACTAGTCAATGAGCTTTCAACAGGATTAGAGGGTAATAGTTCTTTGATCATGAAACCTCACAGATTAATTGTGGTGAACAATAACATCACCCAGGATAGTATCGTGTCCAACGAAAGCGCATACTCCATAATAATCGTAAATAATAATGGAACCTACATGACCTATGTGATGAATAAGGAACTGGAAGATTCCATCTTCACCAGACTCCACATCCTAAAAGGACAGGGTATGAGTCTATTTACCTTAGATTTTGAACAATCAGGAGTAATGGTCTGGAAGGTTATATAAACTCAAAATATTCCTTAAATTTTTATATTCGAAATTTCCTTAGATAGTATTTCCTAGTAATTTTTTTATGTAAATTAAAATAGATACATATAAAAATACATTCTAACTCCAAAATTTCAATTAAATCCGGTTTTATGTGAATTTTATGGCTGTAGATGATAGAATAAAGAAGATAGAGGAAGAAATCCAGAAAACCCCTTACAACAAAGCAACATCCCACCATATAGGGAAGCTTAAAGCTAAACTGTCCCGACTGAAGGAGGAATCACTTCAAAGGAGCAGTTCCGGGGCTAAAGGTAAGGGTTTCCATATTAAAAAGAGTGGAGACTCCACCGTAGTTCTGGTAGGGTTCCCTTCCGTGGGTAAATCCACCATACTAAACCAGCTTACCAATGCCGAGTCGAAGATCGGTGAATACGAATTCACCACCCTGGAGATCATCCCAGGCATCATGGAGTATAAAGGGGCTAAAATACAGATCTTCGATATCCCCGGGATAATCACCGGCGCTTCCAAAGGTAAAGGAAGGGGAAAGGAGATACTCTCCGTATCCCGGAATGCAGATTTGGTAGTGGTGGTCTTAGACGTGTTCAACCCCCAGCACATGCAGGTAATACTTGATGAACTTAGAAATATAGGGATAAGACCCAACGAATCAGTACCGGATGTCACAGTAAAAAAGAGGAAGATGGGTGGAATCAACCTATCATCAACCATTCCTCTGACTAAAATAGATGATAGAACCATAAGATCCATCCTTAATGAATATGGGATACACAGTGCCGATGTACTCATCCGGGATGATGTAAACATCGACCAGTTCATCGATTCACTGGACACCAACTGCCGGTACATCCCCATGTTACTGGTGGTAAATAAGATAGACCTGGCAGATGCCGAATACCTTCAAAAATTGAAATCTGAATTACCAAATGCCATATACGTTGCCGCAGACCAGGGGTACCACATGGATCTCCTAAGGGAGGAAATATTCCAGCAACTGGAACTGATAAGAATATACCTTAAGCCACAGGGGCGCAAGGCAGACCTCGAAGAACCGCTGATTGTTAGAAAGGATTCCACGGTGGAAGAGGTGGCCTTGAGGTTACACCGTGACTTCGTGCGGAACTTTCGCCAGGCACGGGTGTGGGGGTCCTCAGTGAAGTTCCCAGGCCAGAAAGTGGGACTGGAACACCACCTGCAGGATCAGGACGTGCTCAGAATCATAATAAAAAAATAACGTATTTATTACAGATGAAATAGGAATCTAATTAGAACCATTATGGCTAAAAATGAGGTTGTGTAGTACTTAACGAATTTCGTCATTAAATTTATGCCTTCACCATGTTTTAAATTCACTTTAAATATTTTTTCCAATTTATCTGGCAATAAAATAATTGTTTCCGATATAACCCCCAGTAAAATACTAATTACTACTCCCAAATCCGTGATATAACCACTTGTCAAGCAGGAAATAATTAAACTTCCCAATGTCGTGCAGAAACCTGTTGTAAAAGAATAAAGCCAAAAAAAGTTAGGCGTGTAAGCTGAATATTCCCAATTTTTATTTAATTTAAAGATGTTTGGTCTTAGGCTCATTACAATGAATGGATAAACCATCCATACCAATAGAAAAACTAAAAACATCATAATACCTAAATTATTACCTTGCAATTCCCTTCCCCTACAATTATTTGGATTTGTCAGATATAATATAATATCATTAGGCCTAATTCCGGACATAACTAAAACTAAATTATTTTTTACAATTCTTCTTTTGAAACATTTAAATAGGTCTATGATTATATTTAGGAATACCTAAAAATTTTATTTAGGTGTACCTAAAATAAAATAAGGGAGAGTGTAAACATGAAAACCACTTTGGACAGAATTGTAGAACATAAAAGCCTATTACTTTTTGCTGGAGGGGCAGTAGCCGCAATCGTAGCTAAACAAATAATAGAAAGTGAAGCAACCAAAAAATTCTGCATAAACACTGCCGTGAAAATAATGCAAATGAGGGATGAAGCAGAAGAGATGTTACAAAATGTCAAAGAGAATGCCGAAGACATACATCACGATGCTAAGGAAAAAACTAAAAAAGAGATATACGCTGATGAAATTGGGGATAAGATCCAGAAAACATGAAATTGCTGTGACAGGAATGTATTGGAAAATTTTATACAATTAAATTCAGTAAGCAGTGCATTAAATCGATGAATTTTGCAGAATCAAATGCAGGTTATTACTTATTTTAACTTATATTCTCTAGTGTCCCCTTATATTGTGTCTTAGAATAGGCTGATTTAGATGTAAGTTAAATAATATATCCTTTCACTGTATTAATGGGTACTGTGAACTTGATATAATCAATACGTTAAGGCTATGGATGGAAAATCATTATTCCAAAAAAAATTAATTGTTATAATCAATATCTAAGTGTTATTAATATGAGACATCTTTTCGTAATTAACCTATCAAAGGGATCTCTATGAGATACGAATTAGTATATGATACTGGAACTAGACTTAGAATTCGATGTGGTAAATATGCATTCACAGAAAGGGAAGGATACGGAATAGCAGAATTACTCCTCAAAAAGGATTACATCACAGAGATAATCACATCATACAGAAATGGGAGTCTGTTGATTAAATACGATGATATAAACAAGAAGAACGATATTTTAATTTTCATTAAAAACCTTAAAAGAAACGATGTTAAAGAAGCAGAACCCACAGAGAAAGATGTTATCTGCAGTATTGAAAATGAATTTTACTTGAAAATAGCAAAGAAGATACTGAGAAGATTATTATATGAGATATTCGTACCTATTCCGCTTAAAACGGTATATGTATGTTGTTGCGCCTTACCCTATTTTAAAGAGGGATTAAACAGTTTGCTGAGATTGGATATGGATGTATCATTGCTCGATGCAGTTGCCATAGGCGGGGCCATTTACAAGAGATCCTTCAAGTCTGCAGGATCCTTAATGTTTTTACTATCATTATCCAGAATATTAGAGGATTATACAGTTCAAAGAACCAAAAGTACATTAAAAACCAGTTTGGCTATCAATGTAGACACAGTTTGGTTGGTAAATGATGAAAATAAAGAAATATCAGTACCACTATCCAAAGTAACCCCTGGTGACAGGATAAAAATACGTACTGGTGGTCTTATACCAGTTGATGGGACTGTAACTAGTGGTGAAGCAATGGTGAATGAGGCTTCCATGACTGGAGAGCCATTATCCGTAAATAAAAATAGGGGGAAAACAGTTCATGCCGGTACAGTGGTAGAGGAAGGAGCCATAGTAATTGAAGTTAGGGCGGTTGATGAAGAGACCAGGATCAACAAGATAATAGAGTTAATAGAAAAGTCTGAATCATTAAAAGCAGGAATACAAAGTAAAGCAGAGACTTTAGCAGATTCCATAGTCCCATTAAGCCTGGCCGCGACTATTTTAACATATATATTAACCAGAAATTCAACGAAGGCGTTATCGGTACTTATGGTGGATTATTCCTGTGCAATAAAGTTATCCACACCACTTTCAGTCATATCTGCCATGCAGGAAGCATCGAATCATAAGATAATGATTAAGGGCGGGAAATACTTAGAGGCATATGCACAGGCAGACACAATAGTATTCGACAAAACAGGAACGTTGACCAGGGCCTGTCCTGAAGTAGCTAAAATAATTCCCTGTGGGAAATACACCCGAGAAGAAGTTTTGAAGGTTGCAGCCTGTTTAGAGGAGCATTTTGCCCATAGTGTAGCACGGTCGATAGTAAGACAGGCGGAACTTGAGGATCTTAAACATGCCGAGGAACATGCTGAGGTAGAGTATATCCTGGCACATGGAATATCCACCACATTTCGCAATAAAAGAGCGATGATTGGAAGTGGACATTTCATATTTGACGATGAAAAAATTCCACTAAGTAGAGAACAGGAAAAGATCATCGAAGAAAATACCAGGGAATATTCCACCATTTACCTGGCTATGGCTGGAAAGCTGGAGGGAATCATCTGTATAAGAGACCCTGTCCGTCCCGAGGCAAAGGACGTGATTACTAAATTGAAAGATCTGAGTATTGGAAATGTGGTGATGTTAACAGGGGACAGTGAAAATGCGGCTAGCTCTGTTTCGAAACGGTTGGGCATAACAGAATACCGGTCCCAAGTACTTCCAGAGGATAAGGTCAGAATCATTGAGGAGATTAAAAGGGAAGGTAGAAAGGTTATTATGGTGGGAGATGGGATCAACGATTCCCCTGCATTATCTTCAGCCGATGTTTCCGTTGCCATGAGGGATTCATCGGATATTGCCCGGGAAGTTGCCGATATATCCCTACTTTCTGCTGATTTAGATGAACTTGTCACCATCAGAGTACTGAGCCAAAAGATGCTGGATAAAATTAACAATAACTACCGGGCCATAGTGTTTATAAACACATCCTTGATTGGTTTAGGGGCAGCCGGGGTTATCAGTCCTTCCACATCATCACTGTTTCATAATTTATCCACAGTGGTTATAGGTGCATTGAGTACAAGGCCCTGTTTAGAAGCACCGTCTACATCATAAACTCCTTTTTATTATTTTTAAAACAGTTTTTAAGGGCAATTTTTTTTTTAGTTTGATCTTTTTTCATCGCTTGTTAATTAGTGAAGTATTAACCGGAAACTTTATATGCTGTTAAATATTTAGGTCTAAATAGTAATTTTTAGGCATACCTAAAAATATTAAGGGTTTGTTAATTATTGTTACTTTAAGCCTTTTAAAATGGAAGGGTAGTTAAAGCGAACTAAATTATTTCAAATCAATTATCAAGCTATTTTTAAAGAGGAATAACAGTTTATGGATAAAAAAAACGCAGATTCGAAGAAAAAAACAGGCATAACCCGCCTTCTGGAACTCGCAGGACCGAAGAAGGGAAAACTCATAGTTGCCTGCCTGTTGTCAGTATTCTCATCAGCGGCACGGCTGGTTCCCTTTTTCACGATTTATGGTGTGATACTCGAATTGCTGGCTCATTATGCTGATCCTTCCGGTATCAACGTCGAAACAATTTACACGCTGGTCTCCATCACCTTTGGCGCAGCATTGGTATACGGTGTCTGTGCCTTTTCATCCTCGGTACTGGCCCACGGTGCAGCATATGACATTCTCTACGAGCTGCGGGTACAGATAATGGGTAAACTGGGACGCATACCCTCCGGTTTTTTCACCGGTACGACACAGGGCGCAATTAAGAAGGTGATCTTCGATGATGTTGAGCAGATGGAGATGTTCATCGCCCATCATATCGTAGACGTTGCCGCCGCAATAGCCACACCATTGTTCACCATGCTTTATCTGTTCATTATGGACTGGCGGTTGGCAATTGTAACCCTCGTCCCCATCATTATCTCACTGTTCCTTTTGGGTAGTGGCTTGAAAGATCCCAAGGGGGCGCAGACCCAAATAGATATGCACGACACCAAAGAAAAGATGGAAGGCACCATTGTGGAATACATAAACGGAATGCCAGTCATCAAAATTTTTAACCGCACCCTCAGCGCCTTTAAACAATTCGAGAACAACGTGTCGGCTTTTGTGGACAGTGTTGAACATACCACTTACCATTTTGCTTCCCGCATGGGCGCTTACTACGCTTTTTTCGGGGCCCAACTACTGTTCCTGTTACCTGCCGGACTGCTGATTGCCACTTATGCCACCTCTTATATGGATTTTCTGCCCATCCTTTTACTGTTTTTCCTTGTGGGTAGTGGATTGAAGGAACCCTTAGAAAGAATGATGGAAATGGTGCTTCAAAGTGGAAAAATCACTGAAGGCGTGGCACGTATCGATAAAATTCTTTATCAGCCAGAGTTTACGACTACTGGGAATGGAAATCCATCTACCTATGATATTACCTTTGAAAATGTTTCTTTTTCCTATGATGATGATATCCAGGCGATAAAGAATGTAAGCTTTGTACTTAAGGAAGGTAGCATCAACGGCCTGGTAGGCCCATCTGGTGGAGGTAAATCAACTGTAGCACAGCTTTTACTGCGATTCTATGAGCCACAGCAGGGTAACATAAAAATAGGGGGGATTGATATTCGTGACATTCCACCCCAAAGGCTGACAGATATGGTATCATATGTGTTTCAGGATTCCTTCCTGTTCCATGACACCATTGAAAATAACATTCGCATGGGCAATGAAAAGGCTTTTAACGAGGAAGTGATGAAAGCGGCGAGGAGAGCCAATATCCATGACGTGATTATGAATCTACCTAATGGTTACGACACTATCATTGGAGAAGATGATTCCTACCTTTCTGGTGGTGAGAAACAGCGTATTACAATTGCCAGAGTATTTTTAAAGGATACTCCCATTGTAATTTTGGATGAAGCCACCTCCTATGCCGATGCGGAAAACGAAAGCAAAATACAGCAGGCATTTGCTCGACTTGCCACCAACAAAACGGTACTAATTATTGCTCACCGCGTAAAATCCATAGAAAACGCAGACCAGATTCTGGTACTGCAACACGGAGAATTACAGAGTTTTGGAAAGCATGAAACCCTTTTAGAGCAATGTGATTTGTATCGTGATATGGTGGATGCAAACGAGCGTCGAGACCGTTGGACCATCAAGAAAGGAGTGTTACCAGTATGAAAGATTTTAAAAAATGGTTCAACACCGTAACCTTTGGTGAAACCAAAAAATACGAAAAACTTGTCCTATGGAATTTCTTAGACAGTTTCGTGGTGACAATTCCTTATGGGGTCATGCTCATCGCCATCTACCTGCTTTTAATTCCGGTGGCCAGTCCTTCTGAACCTCTACCTCTAACTCCTCTTTGGATTTTATGCGGTGTACTTTTGGCCCAGATCATCGTTTACTACTTCATCAGCAAGCAGACCTATATCAAAATTTGCATCGGCTTTGCACAGACCACAAAAAAAGCCCGTATCACCATGGGAGAACATCTAAAAACGTTATCAATGGGATTTTTTAATAAAAGGGATGCTGGTGATTTATCTACTGTTCTGTTACGGGATTACAGTGAGGTGGAAACTTTGGCATCGGCTCTTGTTCCACAAATCTCCGTAATTTTAGTGAGACTTACCCTTTCTATTATTGTACTGTCTGTATTGGACTGGCGCATGATGCTGGCGCTGATTTTGGTAATTCCGCTCTCACTGCCATTTGCCATACTGAGCTACAAACGCATGGACAATGTAAGCGACGCACTTTTAAAATCCCAGCAGGAATCAATATCCCTTACTTTAGAATACGTGGGAGGGATCCAAACGCTGAAATCATTTAATCAGGCAGGTGAGCATTTCCGTACATTGAAGGAAACCTTTGATAACCAGCGCAAGCATTCGATACGTATAGGATTAGCCGCGGCTCCCATCGGAATGATAGGACGATTTGTCCTCAACTGCGGAGTGGGAGTGGTGATGTTATGCGGAGCCTGGTTACTGACAAGTGGGGGGCTATCACCATTGTACTACCTTGTTTTCCTCTTGATTTCCCTGAATGTTTATGAGCCGGTTATGACCGTATTCTCCTTTATCTCCGATTATGCTCGGACCGATCACTCGGCTCAGCGTATTTATGAGTTAAGCCATAAAAAACCCCTGTCAGAGCCTGAAAAAAGCCACCAACCCCAGAGCATGGAAATCGTATTTAAGGATGTCTATTTCAGCTACGGTGGTAAGGATGTACTGCACAACATCTCCCTGAACTTCCCGACCAAAAGCATGACCGCACTGGTCGGACCCTCTGGTTCGGGTAAATCTACTATTACAAGGCTTGCAGCAAGATTTTGGGATGTAAATTATGGTGAAATACTTTTGGGAGGAGTACCAATTACCCAAATGAAAACTGATACCCTCCTTTCTAAAATCAGCATGGTGTTTCAGGATGTATATTTATTCCATGATACCATTGAGGAGAACATCCGGATGGGCAAACCAGACGCGACCATGGAAGAAATTATTACCGCGGCAAAAACTGCGGCATGCCACGATTTTATCTCCACTTTACCTGATGGATACAATACCATAGTTGGTGAAGGCGGTTCTACCCTATCTGGCGGTGAAAAACAGCGGATTTCCATTGCAAGAGCATTGCTTAAAAACGCACCAATTGTCCTCTTAGACGAGGCGACCGCATTCCTTGATCCTGAAAATGAGGTACTTATTCAACAGGCCATCAGCGCCCTTGTAGCAGATAAAACGGTGATTATCATTGCTCACCGTCTCCAATCCATCAGCAATGCTGATCAAATCATCGTGCTGGATAAAGGAGAAATAAAAGAAAGAGGGACCCATGACACACTTTTAGAACATAAAGGTATTTATACCCGTCTTTGGGAAGAACAAAACCGTGCAGGTAACTGGAGTCTGGTGGATACCCTAGTATAATCATGTTTTAGAACAAATAAATTGAATACAACATTTTAGCCCCCTTAGATTTTTTGGAGATAATTAACTTTAGATAAAAAAAAATTTTTAATTTAGATCCCTCATCTTCTATTATTTGTTGAAAACCTATTGTTTTCGATGAACTTACTTTTTAATGTTTATTTGTATGAAAGTTCAGAATTTTAGATTCCAGTGGATATTATTATCATATGGGGGCACTGATTTTCCACTGGGTCTGGGTTCTTATTTATTTTGTATCGTATGTAAACATCAGTTACAATCTCCAATAAATAAAAATTGTTAAAAGTCATTAACAAGATAACTATTTAATTGATAAGAAATTAAGGTGCAAAAATGAAATTAGATGATATAAAAATCTCAAAGGCAATCATAGAAGGATACATGGATGACCTATTAGATTATACAGATATGGACGTGGCAATAGGTGGGGGTGGACCGGCCGGACTCACCGCCGGATACTACCTGGCTAAAGCAGGATACAAAGTCGCCCTGTTTGAGCGTAAACTCAGTATAGGTGGTGGAATGTGGGGTGGTGGAATGATGTTCAACAAGATCGTTGTCCAGGAGGAAGGAAAGAGAATACTGGATGAATTCGGCATCAGATCCACCGAATACGAGGACCAGTACTACGTGGCAGATTCCATAGAATGCACATCCACCCTTTGCTCCAAGGCCTGCCAGGCGGGTTTAAAGATCTTCAACCTGATAGAAATCGAGGATCTGATGATAAAAGAGAAGGGAGTGGAAGGACTGGTATTAAACTGGAGTGCAGTTGAAATAGCAGGACTGCACGTAGACCCACTCACCGTCCGGTCCCGGGCGGTGATCGACGCCACCGGACACCCCATCGAGATAGTTAAGATAATCGAGCAGAAGATGGGTCACAAACTCAACACCTCCACCGGTAAGATCATAGGAGAAAAGTCCATGTGGGCTGAAGCGGCTGAAAACATAGTCACCGACAACACGGCCGAAGTATATCCCGGCTTATATGTGGCGGGAATGGCTGCAAACGCAGTGTACGGGGCGCCAAGGATGGGACCCATATTCGGAGGAATGCTCCTCTCCGGGGAAAAAGTCGCCCAGATGTTGATTGAAAAGTTAAAATAACCAGGATTAATTTAAAAGGTTCCATGAACTTTCCTCTTTAAAATCCTTGAAACAGAACCATGATTCTCTTTATAACCGGAACCCCGGGAACAGGTAAAACCACAGTCTCTAAACTGTTCAAGGAACAGTTTTCCTTTACCCTGGTGGATATCAACGGGCTGGTAGAGGATGAAAAACTCTACACCGGCATCCACAAAAAGGGGTATAAAATAGTGGACATACCAGCATTATGTTCTAAATTAGATGATATTATCAGTAATTTAGAGGATGGAGAAGATCTGCTGGTTGAGGGTCACTTATCCCATTTTTGTGGTGGAGCAGACCGGGTAATCGTTTTACGTGCCCATCCTGATACATTAGGTGATCGGCTGCATGATAAAGGGTTTAAAGATGCCAAGATCGCCGAGAACGTTGAGGCAGAGGCCCTGGATGTCTGTGCATTCGAGGCATACCAGGAATATGGGGATAGGGCCAGTGAGGTAGACACCACAGGTAAAAATCCAGAGGAAGTGGTAGATATAATTAAAATGATAATTGATGGAGAAGAAACCTCTCCGGTGGGAGGAGTCGATTTTTCAGGTTACCTGGGTTCTTGAACGATTAGGGAAATTTCTAGGCTATATTTTTTGAAATTTTTTCTCCAGGAGATGGGGGATAAGAAACCTTTTTAAAGGGTAAGGTAGATAAATCATGTTATTATTCTTAAGTACATATATCTGGATTTGAAACTTATTTCGTCCTTAATTGAGATTCAACCCCAAAAACTTAAGACACCACCATCAAACTTACAGGGAAAGCTCACAGAGGGTTAAACATTGCGCAGGGGAAGAAGACAGAAATGGATGATAAAAATAGCAGAAGAACGAGTTAACATCCTTTTTAATCGTGCTCAAGAAGAATTTTTCCAAAATAGGGAGAGATCACACCGGCATGTAAAGATGGCCCGTGACATAGCCCAGAAGTACAACCTGAAAATCGAGCCCACCTGGAACCGGAGGTACTGTAAAAACTGCCACAAATTCCTCCAGCCAGGAACCAACTCCCAGGTAAGATTAAAAAATTCCTCAGTTGAAATTAAATGCCTGGAATGTGGCGATATAAGAAGAATACCCTACACCAGAGAAAAGAAAGAGAAACGGAGAAAAAAAATTGAGTTCCACACCATCAAAAAAGGAAATAATGAATAGGTCACTTTCCACCATCACCATCAGCATCGGTAAATCCGGGGTAAAAGAGAGTGTTATAGATGAGATAAAACGACAGCTCAAGGCCCGGGAAGTGGTGAAGATCAGATTCTCCAGGTCCATGTCAGAGGATAAGAAAAATCATATTAAGGAGATCATAGAAAAAACCAATTCAAAACTCGTTGATCTTAGAGGTAACGTTGCCGTACTATTTAAGAAGAAAAGATGATAATCTTTAAGAAGAAAAGATAATTTGGATAAAAAATGATTAATTTGACAAAAAAAGATAATTTTGGAGGATAAATATGACTACAATTTATGACGTACCTGCAGATTCACTTATCAGTGAACTTGCAAAGGAATTAAAGGCAAACAAGAATATAGAAGCCCCAGAATGGGCGCAATTTGTTAAAACAGGCGTTCACAAAGAAAGAAGACCGGAAGACCCTGACTGGTGGTATGTGCGATGCGCATCCATCCTCAGAAGAGTCTACATCGACGGACCCGTAGGAATAAACAGTCTCAAATCATACTACGGTGGTAAAAAAGACAGAGGCTCCAAGGCAGAGAAATTCCGACCAGGGAGTGGCGCGGTAATAAGAGGAGCACTACACCAGCTTGAAGCTGCCGGATACATCGAGAAAATCGGTGAAGGCAGACAGGTAACTCCTAAAGGCAGATCCTTCCTGGATAAAACATCCCACCAGCTTAAAAAAGACATTCCAGAACTGGCCAAGTACTGATGGGGAGGTAGTTCATGAGCGACATTGAAGAGATACGCCGCAGGAAAATGGAACAGTTACAACAACAGGCTGCTCAGCAGGCTGCACAGCAACAAAATGATGCAGCAGAGCAGGAGAGAATGCGACGTGAACTTGAAGCTCAAAAAAGACAGGCCATGATGCAGATTTTAACCCCGGAAGCACGAAGTAGGCTGGCCAACCTCCGCCTGACCAAGCCGGAATTCGTTGATCAGATCGAACTACAGCTAATCCAGTTAGCCCAGATGGGAAGGATAAAATCAAAGATAACGGATGAACAGCTCAAGGTGCTCCTCAAGAGGTTATCAGGCCAAAAAAGAGAGATGAAAATCACCTGGAAATAGAAAATTTATCCCATTAATATTAATAAGATGAAAGCATGCGTACTCTATAGTGGGGGAAAAGATAGCTCCCTCATGGCGGTGATACTCCAAAAATTAGGATACGAGGTAGAACTGGTAACTATAAACTTTGGTGTCTACCCCTCATTTAAGCCGGCGACAGTGTCGGCGGGGAATCTGGGATTTCTACATCGAGTAATTCAGCCAGACCGTGAGATACTGGAGAAGGCTGCTGAAATTATCCTGGATGACGGGTATCCCAACAACGGACTCAACTACCTGCACCGGGAAGTTCTGCTCGTAGCAGCAGAGAACTACCCTGTGGTTGCCGATGGAACACGTAGGGATGACCGGACACCAAAACTGGATATAAACCAGATCAGGAGCCTTGAAGACTCAAAAGATGTTCAGTACCTGAACCTAACCGGGTTTGGACATAAAACCATCGATGGTCTTTCAAGTAACCTCTTCGAAATTCGAAAGGAGCAAACCACCAGACATAATAATTCTGATTATGAGATAGAAATAAGATACCTTATAGATGAGTTGAGGGGAGATGGAACTGCCCTCGAGATATTTCCAGAACACATACAATCAAGAGTAATAGGATGGAGAGAAATATGAGTAGAAATAAGCCATTAGGCAAAAAATTAAGACTGGCCAAGGCCAACAAACAAAATAGAAGAGTGCCTCTCTGGGTAATGCTTAAAACATCAAGAAAAGTAAGGACCCACCCTAAGATGAGGCAATGGAGAAGAAGTAAGATCAAGGCATAAGAATGCCTCATTTAAGGAGAATCGATCATGGAAAGAATTTACACCATACCATTAAGGGATGTTAAAAAAGTGCCCAGGACCATCCGGTCACCCAAAGCAATACGCCTCGTTCGAGAGTTCATGGAAAGACACATGAAATCTAATGATATAATAATAGACTCATCTGTAAATGAGAAAATTTGGGAAAGAGGTATCCAGAAAACACCACCAAAGATAAAGGTAAAGGCCGTTAAGGACGAGGATGGTACCGTATCAGTCACCTTGGTAGAATAGGTGGATTTGATGATTAAAAGATTAAATCTGGGCGGAAACCCCAACCTGGGTGTTTCCATAGCAACCACCGAAAAATTGGCCATAATACCTCCTAACTTAACACCGGAAACCGTGGCTTTAATAGAAGAATCACTGGAAGTGGAAACAGTCGAAACCCTGATAAGCGGCAGTAGTCTGGCCGGCGCGCTAACCTGCGGCAATTCCAAGGGATTTGTAGTTTCCAAATATGCCTTTGACCGGGAAATAGAAGCCATAAAAGACACTGGTGTTGAAGTGGAGAGAATACCAGACAGGCTAACCGCGGTGGGTAACATCGTACTGGCCAATGATTCTGGAGCCATAGTAAATTCCCTGCTTTCCGATGAAGCAGTGGAACTGGTATCCCAGGTTTTAGATGTAGACGTAGTCAGGGGAACTATAGCCAAATTCAAGATCACCGGGTCTGTGGCAGCCGCCACCAACAAAGGGGTGTTACTACATCCTTCCGCAAGCTCACAAGATATTGAACTGGTAGAGAAAATACTAAAAGCACCGGCAGATGTAGGAACAGTTAACAACGGCACATCACTGGTTGGAGCGTGCACAGTGGCCAATTCAAAGGGAGTCATAGTAAGTTCCAATACCACCGGGCCGGAACTGGCAAGAATAGAAGAAACATTTGGTTTTCTAGAGGGATATTTATGAAAACAAGGATATTTAGAATTCAGGGTAAATTTGAGACGGGTAACAGTTTGAAACCCTTCACCAGAGAGTTAAAAGCAACCAATGAAGAAGAAATCAAAGAAAGGATTTATTCAGAATTCGGAAGCAAACACCATATCAAAAGAAGCAAGATTAAAATAGAAGATATCAAAGAAATTTCCGAAAAGGACGTGCTGGATCCAGTAGTTAAAGCCCTCCTTAAGGAGTGATTAAAGTGGATGATAGAGAACGCCTGAATCAGCTTGTAAACGAACTTAACATGTACCAGGGACAGGCAGATATTCTAAACCAGCAGATGGAAACTGTACAGGCCAACATAGCCGATCTCACCATTGCCCAGGAAACTCTGCAGACCATTAAGGATAGAAAGGACGCGGAAACTTTGGTCCCCATCGGTGCCGGTTCCTTCATCATAACCGAGATCAAAAACACCGATGAAGTAATAGTCGGTTTAGGTGCTGGAGCAGCAGTTAAAAAGAAAATAACTGAAGCAGAAGAAAGCATCGAGGAACAGAAAAAGGACTTAGAGGCAGTTTCAGCTAAAATTACAGATCAGCTTAATAAGATCACCGATTTCATCATAAAAAAGACACCGGAAGCTGAAGCACTCATACAGAAACTGGAAGGAAATGGAAACCAGCTCCAATAAAAAAGATCAGATCCAATAAACTACTTTTTTTAAATTTTAAGATAAGCATAAGAAAATTTTTAAGATAAAATAAATTTTAGGATAGATGGAGGGTGAACTTCTTTGTTTGAATCCCTAAAAAAGAAACTTTCTGGCACCGTTGGTAAAATAACAGATAAGCTATCCCGAGAGGAAGAAGAAGCTCAAAAGAGCGAGGTTCAGGGTGAACCTGGGAAAATTGATGCCGAAAAGCCTGAAAAAGCTGATACTGAGAAGGTTCTAAAAGCTGATAAGAAAGCTGATGAATCTGATACCAAGGCAGGAAAATCGGACAAGAAGAAAGGAAAGTCTGCCACCAAAAAGGATAAATCAGATAAAAAGAAGGAAAAGTCTGATACCTCAGAGTCAGAACAGGAAAAAACTATAAATGAAGAGCTAGAACCCTCTGAAAAGGAAAAGAAAGGTATATTTTCCTTCGTCCGCCATAAAACCATATCCGAGAAGGATGTGGACGACATTCTCTTTGAACTGGAGATGTCCCTCCTGGAAGGGGATGTGGCCCTGGAAGTGGCTGAAGAGATTATAAACTCTGTAAAAGAAGACCTGGTAGGTCGCAAGATAAAGCGAAGAAGTGACGTATCAGAATTCACCAAAGAAGCCCTTAAAAAGGCAATCTCTAAGATACTGGAAGTTGACAGTCAGGATATAGAAAGCCTCATTGCCTTGAAGCGTAAACAGGGTGAACCACTTAAGATCATGTTTGTAGGTATAAATGGCACCGGGAAAACCACCACCATAGCCAAGGTAGCCACCCATTTCATGGCGAAAGGTTACAAACCGGTAATCGCTGCCTCCGATACATTCCGGGCGGGGGCTATTGAACAGTTAACCCATCACGCCGATAAAATCGGTGTTAAAATCATAAAACATAAAAAGGGCGCCGACCCCGCGGCGGTGGCCTTCGATGCCGTGGAACACGCCCGGGCCCATGGTAAAGAACTGGTCCTGGTGGATACCGCCGGCAGGATGCAGACCAACGTTAACCTTATGGACGAGATGAAGAAGATCCAGAGGGTAATAAAACCCGATCTAATCTTATTTGTGGGTGATGCGTTAACCGGTAACGATGCCGTGGAACAGGCCAGAAAATTCGATGATGCGGTTGGTGTAGATGGAATAGTACTCACCAAAGCAGATGCAGATGCAAAAGGCGGAGCAGCATTATCCATCGGACACGTGATAAATAAGCCAATACTCTTTTTAGGTACAGGACAATCCTACTCCGATATCATGGAATTTAAACCGGAGTGGATGGTGGAACAGGTGTTTGGGGAATAGAATTTATTTTAAAAATCAAAAATCCTTTTTTACTTTCTACCACCAAAAACAGCCCCCTTAACATATTTCCACATAACATCAACCTCTTTAAACCCAACATCACGCAGCCAGTCCAGATGGTCCACTAAAGGTGCGGGATGATCCTCATTATAAGCGGTGGGTACCCATTTCTCTTCAACTTCATCTAAAGGCAGGGTTTTAAGCATGAACGCTTTCCACTGTTCATGGTTCACCTTTTCCAAGTGTTCGCTGGAGGTCAGAACCTGGTCTGCATTGAGGAAAACTCCTCCCTCTGTGAGGGCGTTGTATATCCTCTGGTAGATGGCTATCTTTTCTTCGTCAGTTCGCAGGTGATGCATGGCCAGGGAAGATATGATGAGGTCGTAGTTATCTTCACCATACTGGAAATCACGCAGATCAGCCACCTGATACTCTATATCATCATATCGAGCCAGTTTATACTGGGATATTTCGATCATGTTCTCTGCCAGGTCGACACAGGTAACCCGTGCCTGGGGATATCTTTTTTTAACTTCACTGGTTATGTTACCAGTTCCACATCCCAGATCCAGGACTTTAATGGGCTTGGAACTTTCGAAGGGAATACTTCTAATTAGGGAATCTATCATCTCCTGGTAGCCAGGGATTAACTTCAATATTAAACCGTCATATTCTTCTGCTTCTTCTTCAAAATGGTTTTTAACATCTTTCAAGGTTTATGTCTCCTGTAAATGAAATTCAGTTTCCATGTTTAAATTATAGTAAATGGTCTACATATCCCCTTAACGGTACCAAACGTATAAAAATGTAATGTGATGACCACGGAAAACTTATCATTACCTTTCATTCCTTGGGTAATATGCAGCTTCCGGAGTTCAATATAGAAACCTCTATTTTTATATGTTTATTAGTTCATTTTTTTAGGAATATTAAATTTTTGAAATATTATAACCAATAACATTATATATTAGTTATTAACCATTTACTAATGTTTATGGGGTGAGTGGGTGTTTACAAAATCAAATGCTAAGATACTTTTATTTATAATAGGGTTTGTTTTTTCAATTTTCATGTTTTCTGGAGTTGTTTCAGCAGCTACTTTGAATGCTACTGAAGCAGAATTAGCTGCATCAGGAGTTAAAAATTTTACGGAAACATATAATGATGTACCCGGGTATGTGGTTGTAAATAATAAGAATAGTTCTTCACCTTCCTTTTTAAAAACAGCTACTACATGGACTATCCAACTTAACAACGGTGCAACTACACCAGTAACAATAAGTAGTGTAAATGCTCCTACAGGCCCTTCTGGATCAGCTACTGGTACTTTATCTAAATCAGAATATTTAACAGTTGCAACTAATGTAAAAAATTTCATTGCTTCTAATGGTCGGGCACCTAATTATGCAAGTAGTTCTCTTGGAAATATACGATACGAATCTTTAGTATATACGTATTCCAAGGTTTTAGACTTTTATAAATCAAATGGTAGGTTACCAAATACAGTTTCAGTAGTATATGTTGTAGGTGTAAGAACTAGTGGTGTAGTTATTCCGCCTCAGGATTATGCACCCCCAATAGTAACTGCCAATCCTGTAGGTGGAGTATATAATTCTGCAAGAATTGTTACGTTAACAGCAACTGATAATCGTGACCTCCATCCATCTATTTATTATACCCTTGATGGTTCAACACCTACAACCTCAAGCACGAGATATACAAACCCAATTAATATCAATACTCCCGGTAACACAATTTTGAAGTTCATGGCTAGAGATGCATCAGGTAATCAAGCGGCAGTTCAAACCATGACTTACACATTAAAACTAGTAAAAAACATTAGAACTGGTAATATTTATACATCGATACAAAGTGCAATAGACGATTCTTCAACCTTAATTGGAGATACTATTCAAGTACATGCAGGTACATTTACAGAAAATATTCTAATTACTAAAAAACTTACACTAATGGCCGCTACAGGCGAAAATATAATACTCCAATCCCCAAATTCATACGGTCCTATTATAACTATAAATTCACCTGGAAATGGTACCACAATCCGAGGTTTTATTATAAATGGATCCACAAGTACAACCGGAATATTTTTACATAATGTTTCAGATTGTGTTATAACTGGTAATACTATAAATAATGATGTAAGTAATAATAATGCAAATGGTGTTACATCATATAGAGCAATAAATTGTACTATTAGTGAAAATGATATAAATCATAACGGTATGGGCATTTGGTTAACATATAATTCAACTAGTAATAATATTCAACATAATTCTTTAACCTACAACAATTTTAATGGAATTCAAATTGATAACTCAAATAAAAATACTGTACAGGATAATATAGCATCTTATAATAAAGGAGATGGAATTTATATTTACTATTCTAATTACAATAATATTCTGAATAATACTGCAATGTATCAAAATAATGACTTCGGTAATGCAGGGATTAGTGTTTATAGTAGCTCTTATAATTCAGTTTTGAATAATATTCTAAAATATAATGGTTTTGGATTATATCTTGGTCATAGTTCAAATAACACAGTAAGAAAAAATACGATAACCAATAATGGACATGGCATCTACATAATGAATTCTTCAGATAAAATAAATTATAACAATATTTACAGTAACAGTAAGATTGGACTTATTAATAATG
>DAGC01000007.1:119807-151598 GCA_002495625.1 Methanobacterium sp. UBA375
ACTTATTAATAATGGTGGAGGAACATCAGATGCAACACATAACTGGTGGGGCCATAATAGCGCTCCAACCCAAGGGTCTACCGACGGAAAAGATTATTATAATAACGGAGTGTCATGTCCTATAGAACCATGGTTACTTCAAAATGCAAATGCCTATATAATAGCTAATGAAAACACCCAACTGCTATTTACAACCATACAAGAAGCAATAAACGATTCCACAACTTCTCCCGGCGACACTATACTACTAAACAATAGAACTTATAATGAAAATATCATTATCAATAAAAAAATTAACGTAAAAGCAGATGATGATGCAAACCCATCCATAATAGGCACAATAACAATTAATTCTGGCGGAAGCGGCACAAAAATACAAGGATTAACAATAAATGGTAACATCAATTTAAATGCCAATAATTGTACTATAATAGATAATATTATAATTGGAAATGGAACTTCTGGAATTATCGCTTCTAATTCAATTAATAACAAAATAGCATATAATGACATTACCAGCAATGGTTTTAATGGAATCCAAAGTAATTCTAGTTCTAATAATATTAGTTATAATACTATTCATGGTTGTATAACTGGAATTTATTCAGAAAACTCAAATAACACCATAATAGGTAATAATATCATCAATAATTATAATGGAATTTGTACTTATAATTCTACAGATACAATCCATTTCAACAGAATAACAGAGAATACATACGGACTTAAAAATGAAATAGGCACAATAAATGCAAATAATAACTGGTGGGGCACTAATAATCCAACTAGTCCTGGTGACATTTGGGTCGTAAGTGGAAGTGTTGACCATACTAAATGGCTAGTTTTAACCATAAATGCTTCACCAACCAATTCGGGTGGGAATTCAAGTGTAACAGCAGATTTAACCCACAATAACCAGGGTGAAGATACATCATCACAAGCTTCGATACCAGATGGAGTGCCGATAAACTTTATTACAAATAATGGAACCATTATTAGTCAAGCTTATACTCTTGGTGGCCGTGCTTCCACTATTTTAAATTTAAATACCATACAACCTAATAACGTTACAGTTTCCACATCACTTGACAATCAAACTGTCTCCACAACTAGATTTATAACCACAGGAGTAGCAGTATTGAATATTACCAGTACAGCTATAGACAATTCCACAAGCCAAACATTAAATATCACATACAATATCCCATTAAATGAATCTGTAACTTGGCTTAGTATTGTCTGGATACCAACAACAATCAATGGAATAACAAACCCAGCAGAAGAATTACAAGTAATTGTAAACGGAAACATTGTACTAGACAAACTCATCTATAATAATAATGGACTCAACACAGATACTTTAACATTTAACTTAGTATATCCTGGATTTTCTGGATTTAACATCACATTTACAGACCCCGATGATTCTAGCATGAAGACTTTAAATTTCCCAGGAAATAATATTAATAAAACAAGCACAATCGTGTATAATGGTACTCCTTATGAAGGTGTGCATAGCTTTGCAATAGCCACAACAAAAATATCAACGGAGTTATTTAATCACTGGTTAAATAAATCTTCACTTTACCAGTCCCCTGGTGGTTTAAGCGATGCTTATGCTACTTTTATGACATCTTTAATGGTGGAATATGCCAATGATGTAATGGCAGAAAGTGTATCATCTGATTTAAATATTACATGGAGTCGTACACGTCCTGTTGTAGTTTCTACGCATCAAGATGCAAAAGAAGTATACCTAACCCTAGATACTGATCACACTATGGGAATGACAGCTGTTGGCACATCTGATGAGTTATGGATCTTTAATTACCTTACCTCTTCATCAATATCATTTATTGAATACATCGTAATGAATAGTGTGACAAATTCATCTTATCAGTATTTTGGTGTTGATGATGCATTTGGCTCTGTACTTGTAGATATGCTCGGAATTTATGAAGTTAACAACGAGTCATTAAAATCATACTTACAAGACAATTATCTTATAATAAAATCAGAAAATAACTATAATTATATAGTTATAGATCTTAAAACCGGTATTGTAAGGGATATAAACACTATTAGCAATTTTTGCGGGTCAACTATAACATATGAAGTACAGCCTATCATATGCTTTAATTCATACGGTGATCCTAATATTGGTTATCCAGTCTCTTGGTTTGGCGATCCGTGGGAAAGATTTACGGAAACTTTCGGATGGGATGGAAAAGGAAAAATTTTCTTAACATCAGGGGGATATGCCAATCCATACATCGATCAAATTGGTGCATTGGGTACATTAAAAGTCACAGGTACAAAAGGTAGTACTACTTTTAATGGAAACCCCTCTGAAGAATGGGTTTGGGGACCAGCATTAGATATAACTGGATTGTTTGAACCAATACCGGATAATACGATAAGTCTTACACTAACTCCGCCTGATAACGATACTTTAATAGGTCAAACTTATGGATTATCTAGTTTATGGCTAGTACAAGCAACCCCTGAACTACCAAATCTACCCATAAACATGACAAGTATAGACGACATAATAAATCCAGAGGACGAATATACTCCAGAAGAAGAACAATATGATCTTATCCACGCTGCATTAGATTTTATTGGAGCCGGCGTATATTATAATAGGGCAATTAATGTTGAAGATGAAACTATAGGTATAACGGAAGAAGGAAAAAATATTAAAATGTCGAACAAAGCCGTAGATTCGTTTGGTAAGGGATTGGATAAAGTTATAGGTGCTTTATTTGGCACAAGGAGTTGAGAATATGATCAATTGGAAATTTGTAATTATTGGGGTGGTTTTGCTCCTAATACTTGGAATATTGTTTAAAATAGTGATTGGTGGTATTTTACTTGGTGTTTTAATTTCCTGTGTTGTTGTGGGGTATCTAGTAAATAAAGGATATAAAAATGGGGCTAAAAATGGGTTAATAACAGGATTCATCGGTGAATTAATATATGGAAGTTTATTTGTTTTATTTATTGCTACACCACTTTCAATGAAAACAGTTCTAATATCATTAGGTTTGGGTTTTTTCAGTGGCATTGGTGGTGCAGTTTTGGGTTTAATTGGTGGAATTATTGGCTCTTTGATAAGAACGAAATTTAATCCTTCAAATTTTTGATATTTCAGGAAGTTTTATCATAGTAAGAATATAAGAATAGTTTGGTGCAAAGGCACACTCACAGTTACAAATATGGGTAATATTCGTTAAAATTTAAACCATTGGTACAATTTTTTTGCAATTTTATATGCTTTTGGTGGGTGTATTGGTTCATTTATTAAGGAATAAACGGGATTTTGGTGTGTGTTTTTCTGAAAAGGGTGTGTTGAAATAGAAATAGTAGATAGGGATGTATGTTCTTGTAATAGGTCTGGTTGGGATATCTTTAATTTGTGTTTCTATATTATTCGATATTATTTTGATTTGTTCTTTAATTTTTGGGTTAATCATTGGTTATTTGATGTTTAGGTTTAGAAATGGAGTTTTAAAAAATTTATTGTTGGGTTTTGTCTGTGGGTTAATAGTTGGAATTTTCTGTTATTTTAGTATTTTCATCATATCCGGAACATTCTCTATTCATTATTCATATATTATTACACTTATTTTTGTATTTGCATTAATTGGAGGTGTAGGGAGTGTTTTAGGTGTATTGATAAAATATTTGAGATTCGACTCTGATAATTGTTTAATATGGCTTGAGGAGGGTGATGTTTTGTTTGATGCTGGGAAATTTGATGATGCAATTAATTTTTATGATAAAGCATTGGAGAAAGATCTTGGAAATATCGATGCATTGGAGGGCATTGCTGATGCCTTTAGAGAACTTGGAAACTACAAAGGAGCATTGGAGTGTTAATGATGAAGCTCTGGATATTGACAATGAAGATGCAGAGCTATGGTTTAATAGGGGAGAAGTATTGAAAGAACTTAAAAGATATGATGATTCATTAGATTCATTTAACAAGGCTTTAAATGCTAGAACCAGACTGTGAATCAGCTCAAAAATGAAAAAAGAACTCACACAAATAAGAGAAGTAATATAAAGATATTCCCCATTCCTTGTTGTCGGTTTAAATGTTTTTTGAGACAACAACTGTGGTGAATCTTAATGTAGGATGGCAAAACAACTTCCTAGTTTAGCAATCCATGTATAAAATATACAGTAACTTTCAAGTGGGAAGGGAAGGTATAAATTTTCTTAACAAGTTCTATGTAGTAATCCATATCTTGAAGAATTGCTGTACTTGGTGCATTTAAAGTCAAAGGTACAAAAGGTATACTACTTTAATGGAAACCCCTCTGAGAGGGGTTTGGGGACCAGCATTAAATTTAAGTGGATTGTTTAAACCAATCCTGATGGTATACCCGTTAATTTCACAACTAACTTTGGAAACATAATCAGTTCAAGTTACACAATTAAAGGCAAAGCAACAACTATCTTAAATCTGGGCAGCACACAAAATGCAACAGTTACAGCTGAAGCATCGGCTGATCATCAATCTGCTTCTACAACAGGACTTATAGCAACTGGAACAGCAGTGTTAAACATTATAAGTACAGCCATAGACAATTCTACTGGCCAGCCACTTAACATCACTTATAACATTCCATTAAATAGCTCTGTTACTTGGCTTAGTGTTATTTGGATCCCTACGGGCATGTTTTCTGATGAATTAAAAATAATAGTAGATGAAACAGTAGTAGAGGATAAATTTTTTCATAATTTAGCTTACATAACATGGATGAACAGTTATTCACCATCAGTATTTGATGCTATTTTGGATACTAATTTACAATTTGGTAATGGAAATGTATTAACAGCATTCTGGAATAATCTGGCGACAACATACAATCTAAATGCCACAGAACTTTCATTTGTTCAAAATCATCGTCTTGATTTCATAGACAACATGATATTCAACATTGAATATCCTGGTATATCTGGATTAAATCTGACTGTAACAGATCCAGAAAGTAATATTGTGACAAATTTAAACTTCCCTGGAAATGTTATCCACAGAACAAGCCAAATTATATATGGTGGTTCTCCATATGAAGGTTTAAAGAGTTTTGCGATTGCCACCACTAAAGTAACCAATGATGTAGTAAATTACTGGTGGAGTCAATACTCTCTTTATCAATCTCCTGATTATGCTGCCTTTGTTGCGTTTTATACAGCTTTATTGGTAGAATATTCTCATGATCAAATAGGAGATAATATTGCAGCCGATTTAAATGTCACATGGGCCCGCACCAGTCCCATTATAGTCTCTTTTGGTGATGACTTTTTTGAAACATATCTGACTTTGGAAAGTGATCATAGCATGGGAATGACCGTTGTAGGCACGCCCGAAAATGTAAGAGAATTTAATTTTGTCACTTCTAGTAATATTTCAGTAATAGAATTTGTTATAATGAACAGTATGAGAGACTATTTATATCTGTCTTCTCCTAATGTTAATTTTAGTTCTGTGATGGTGGATCTGGTCAATGATTATTTATTTGATCCCGAGTCTTTAGACATTTCTGTGCAGAATGGCTTCATCATAATTAGTTCTGAATTCAATAATGGTATGTTTATAGTGATCGACCTTGAAACTGGTATTGTAAGGGATATAAACACAATTAACAATTTCTGTGGTGTAAACCTTATTGTGGATCTTAAAGCCATTGCTCACTTTACGCCAAATGGGCCAACTAGTATTTTTGGGCATCAGCTTGTTTATGGGCCGGTTGATCTCTATTGGGATGGTTTAGCAGATAAGGTTTATATTGCTAACGGTTACTGGTTCTATGGTAATCATGACCCTATAAATGACCAGATATGGGCTGCGGGCGAATTTGTTTTATTGGTGAATGGTATTGAAGTTTATACTTTTGGTGATTCTGATGGAGGTGTAGTTTACCACGACGACATAGATATTACTAGCTTCTTACATATAGGAGTTAATACCATCACAGTCGTTATCAATAGTTCTGGCGATACAATAGGTAATTCATGGCTATGGGCAATCGCACACTATTACCTTAACATAGAAAAGAAACCTCCACTGACGTTCCCAATTCCGGCACCTGATGCTCTTCCAGTTCCATACCCATGGGATATGTCCAGTCCACCATTCAATGATCCTTCAAAGGCCCCATTAGAATTAAATGATATTGATGACATCTTTAAAGAATATAATGTACCATCTCCGGAAGAAGTTGCCGTGGCAGCCGGTATAGTAGGTATTACTATAGCAGGAATAATTTTAGGTAGTATGGGAGTAGCAGCATAAACCTCTTCAGATAAAGCTATATTTGAGTAAATTTAAACACTGTTTGGCTAGGGGTGGTTTTAATGAAGACAGGGTCAAAAATAATTATAATTGGTTGTATTCTTATAATTACAGGATTACCATTATTTTTGTTATATGGTAAATTGTTACCTCACATATTTCTTGTGTTGATGGGGATTTTCTGGATTGTATGGGGTTTATTTAAGAACAAAGGTTATTTTAATAAAACTTATTATATGGCTATTTTTGGCTTAATTGCGTTATGGGGATTAATGTTACTTTATATCTTTTTATTTAGAAATAATGAATATTTAAGAAGTATTTATATATTTTATATTCTAGTTGGACTTTTTATATTTCTCTTGATCCGTTTTGGTGTATTTTATATTCGTAGATATAAAGAGCTTAATTAATAAGAAGCTGAAATTTTTATGGAAATATATAACATCATTATAACTACCTGTCATTCATGGTGTGGCAATAGCAATATACGTCATTTCTGCAGTTATCGGTAGTTACATGGCAATATTAGTAGCTAAGCATCAAAAAAACACATTAAACATTAAATATAGTAGTCGTCATGGAAAACTTAACATGAAATAATATCTGACAGTTATAAAAAAGGATGTAGAACTGTCAATTCTTAAAATAAGAATATCAGGACAGTATTCGAAAAAACTGTTAATGCTAAATTTTTAATGTCGCACACTATAATTTGTCACTGGTCGAATATACCATCACCAAAAAATAAGTTCTTAATTAATTCTAAAGAACAATATATTCAAATTAGGACGGGTATTACGTATTGAATTGATTTAAAAATGGGAATAGGATCGATGATTTTATGAGTATTAGGGGGATAATAATTGATTCTTTGAGTTATCCCTTTTCTAATTGGATGAGATTTTTGTTTTTGGGAATCGTTGTATTGATTAGTTTCTCACAATATACTGTTTTATATTTGGTTAAGATAAATTTTCTGTTATTTATTTGTTTAGATATTATTGGATTCTTATTTGTAGGATCATTTGCAAGGGGATACTTATTTAAAATTATAAATAAGTCCTTAACGGGTATTAATGAGCTTCCTGGATTTAATGATTGGATTAATATATTTATTGATGGCATAAAAGTGCTTATAGTTAATATTATTTATTTATTTCCTTTTATTTTGATTACTCTTTCATTATTATCTTCTGGAACAGATTTAAGAATTATATTAACCAGTTTACCTGATTTAAATTTAGATCTATTATACGTTGGTTTTACTCATTTTATTCCCGTAATAATTGCATTTTTATATCTGATATTGATTATTCCAGTAATATTGATGTCAATTGCCAATATGGCTTATAATGATGGCAAACTGAGTGAAGCTTTTAAATTTGGGGAAATATTTGTTAATGTCTCAAAATTATCCTGGGACGGGATCACATGGTATGGGCTGGCTTTTTACGGTGAGGTCCCGATTATTATAGGATTCTTTATATTCGATGAAATTCTTGAAAGAATCTATAGTGTAGGATGGAAAAAGCTCATAATGTGGTATTTTGCAACAGGCATCATTGCTTTAATCTTAATTTTTGGCGGATACTTTGTGGCTAATATCACTTCAAATTTAATCTTGAACGGATTGGAGTTATTTTCGCTTTCAAATTACAATATTTTACGAATTCTAATACTATCATTAGTTTTACTTCCATATCTCTTTATATTTCTTTCAAGATCAACCGCGTTAATCTATAATTCTGCAATTAAGAGTTATTGGGGCAGCGAAAGCTACACAAGCAACTACAAATTACAGCAAGAATAATCTCCTTAATTCAAAGAATCTATAGCATAAAAATCAAAAGATTTGCTTTAAAAGAGTTTTGATACCCTATCAAACCTATCTGACCTTAATGTGATCGTAATAGGCAGTTACTTGGCAATAACAGTAGCTAAAAAACATCTGAAAATACAGCAATCATTAAATGATTCCGTGAAGATACAGGGAAAAAAATAAGTCTGTGTTCATATCAAATAGATGATATGAGGAGAGTTAAACCATGATTGCTGCCGGTGGGAAAATTGTCTGCAATAAAAAGGACGGTGTGATAGGTGCGGTAATTGAAAGTCATGGTAAATACTATGTTTTAACCGTTTACCACGTACTTAAAGTAGGAAAATGTGGTTTAGGCAGTACTGTCCATTTAAACGGTTACTCTGGTAGGGTGGTGGAAGTCCATTGGTACCACGACCTGGCAGTTATAGAAGTAGATGCACCAGAAGAAGAGATTGAAATCTCAAACATCGCTGAACCAGAGATAGGCCCCGCATATTCCCTTAACGGTACCAAACAGATAAACTGTAACGTGATAACCGTGGGGAAAACTTATCATTACCTTTCATTTCCCATGGGTGATATGCCGCTTCCCGGAGACAGTGGTTCTCCCATAATCCAGGGGGATAAAGTGGTGGGAATCTTAGCTTCTATTTTCTTCAACAACGCCACCGGTATAGCGGCATCCCTTGATGAATTTGCACCAGTTGATGAATAATTCCCAATAAGTAAATTCCCATTAAAAAATAAATTTCCATTTGATAAAATAAATAAACAGGACGATAGATAATAAACTGGTATGGGGATATGACCACCGATGAATTGAAATGTGAATTTTGTGGTAACGTATTTGACCTTCCCGAGCTTCGAAACTGTACCGGAATTTTTCGTGATAGGCCAGATGCTGGACTTAAATTATCCGAGATGCTTGTTGATTTTGATAGTAGTGATGCGGTGGTCTTTGGGATACCCGCCGGTGGTGTGCCGGTTGCAGCCCCTCTTGCACAGCAATTAAACCTAACCCTGGATGTGGTGGTTGTCAGTAAAATAACCCTACCCTGGAATACAGAAGTGGGATACGGTGCAGTGGCATTTGACGGTACCGTGAAAATAAATCCGGTTTTGAAAGCCCAGATGGGTCTTACCCAGGAAGAAATTGAAAAGGACATTGTTCAAACCACTCGAAAGGTGAAAAGACGTTTTAAGCAATTCAGGGGAGACAAACCCTTCCCGGATCTGGAAAAACGCCCGGCAATTCTGGTGGACGATGGTATAGCCTCAGGTTTCACCATGCTGGTGGCTGTAGAGGCAATCAAAAGTAAGGGAGCAAGAGAAGTGATTATAGCCGTGCCTACCGCCCACTTACAGGCACTTGAGAAGGTATCTCCAATGGTGGAAAGTATTTACTGTGCCAACATACGTGGAGGTCCGGCTTTTGCAGTTGCCGATGCCTATCAAACCTGGTATGATGTGGAAGAGGAGGAAGTAATAGGTATTTTAAAGGACTTTAACTTAAAGGATTATTAACCTAATTTTCAGATAGATACATCAATTTTTTTAAATACATATATCAAATAGATAAATTGTGTGGTAAGGAGGAATTTTATATTGATGCTGGGAGAAAAGGAACTTATAAAACTATTTCCAGACTTTAAAGATCTGGTACAGCCATCAGGAATTGATTTAAGATTAGAAAACGTGTTTATACAAAAAAGTGCAGGGTCTTTAATGGATAACCAGAAAAACCTCCCGGAACTGGAGAAATTAGAGCCTCCCATCTATACTTTGAAGCCTAAAACAGCATATTCAGTTACTATAGAGCCCAAGATGAAGATACCAAAGGGTTATGCCCAGCTTTACCTGCCCCGTTCTACACTCAACCGGTCTTTTATCTCGGTACACACCGCGGTGGGCGATCCTGGCTTCTACGGAACCCTGCAATTTCTACTGTATAATTATGGGGAATTTGATTACACCATAAAGCAGGGTGAAAGGATTGCCCAGGCAGTGGTGTTCCCAGTGACTGGTTCTGGAGAATATAATGGTAGTTATCAGGAAGAATAGATAGTGGTTTACATGAAGGATGGTAAGGTTACAGAGGGTGGTAAGAAATTCGCCGGGGCAGTGGTAGAGGTACTCGAGTTAGAGGGTGTTAAATACATATTCGGACATCCAGGGGAGCAAATTCTACCCTTCTATGAAGCTCTAAGAAGATCTAACATAAAACACATCCTCATGCGCCATGAACAGGGGGCAGCCCACGCAGCCGATGCATATGCACGGATTTCCGGAAAATTCGGGGTTTGCATTGCATCTGCAGGTCCCGGGGCTTTAAATCTTACCATGGGAGTTGCAACTGCCTATAAAGATTCGGTACCCCTCCTGGTAATCACGGGGGATGTACCCTCTGCTATGAAAGGTTGTGATGCGTTCCAGGAAGTGGACACCTCCACAGTATTTGAACCCATAACCATCCGCAGCTCTAACATAAAAAACCCAGAAGAGGGCATATTAAAATTAAAAGAAGCCATAGAACTGATCAGGCAGAATAAAACCGGACCGGTACACCTGAGTATTCCCCGGGATGTTTGGGATGAAGAAATAGACTACTCCAAGGTTAAAGAAGTTAGTTTGCCCGACCAGATGGATGCAGAAGAGTTGAATGAGAATATAGGCCAGGCAATAAAACTTCTAGAGAAAGCTCAAAGACCCCTTATAATTGCAGGGGCAGGAATATTCTGGTCTAAATCTTTAAAAAAACTTTTAAATTTTGCAAATAAAAATAAAATTCCAGTATCAACCACTTACCATGCCCGGGGGATATTTCCAGATGATAACCCCCTGTTTCTGGGGATGATAGGGGTGAGAGGTACAGAAGCATCCCAGTTCGCCGGTAAAAACGCGGACGTCATCCTTGCACTCGGTGCTCGACTCTCCGAGAGGACCATGACTGGTGTGGGGCCCTGCCGGATAATACAGGTTAATCTTGATAAGAAGAGTCTTAAGGGAGATATAAATATTGAAGAGGATGTTGGGGCATTCCTCGATAGAATGGTAGACTTAAATGTTAGAGATTCAAGTAACTGGCTGGATGAACTGGCTGAATATGCAAGGTACTATGAGATAGACACCAGTTTCGATGATATACCGGTAAAACCACAAAGAGCCATAAAAGAGATACTGGATGCAACAGAAGATTCAATAGTAGTAGATGACGCGGGATCCCATACAACCTGGGTCACATTACTTCAGAAGATAAAAGAACCCGGCACATTCATATTCTCAGGTGGATTCGCCCCTATGGGATACGCTATACCAGCATCGGTGGGTGCGGCACTTGCCAAACCAGGAAAGACGGTGGTGGTTATAGTGGGGGACGGTGGTTTCCAGATGACCCTCCAGGAACTGGCCACCATCAGCGAGCTAAAACTCCCGGTAACCGTCTGTCTTTTAAATAACAGCTCCCTGGGAATCATAAAACAGTGGCAGAAGATGCACTACGGTGACACCTATCAAGTGGAGCTTCAAAATCCAGACTTCACTAAACTGGCAGAATCATACGGTATAAAGGCCATACGTTTAAATTCACCCGGAGAAATATACCCTGCAGTAAAAAAGGCCGTGGAATTGGGAAAACCATACTTCATTGAAGTGGTGGTTGATAAGGATGAGGAAGTACCACTACCCTCCTGGTTTATCAAATGATTCCACAATATTTTTAATATAAAATCTAGAATTTATCTTAATATTAAATTCCAAGAATTAAATACCCCCTAATTAACCAAAATTTACATTTATAAATAGTTAAACAGAAATAATATCCTGGAAGGTGAAAACATAATGAAAGTACTGATGATCAACCCCCCTTACAGTTCATCGAAATACAAGTTCATAGGACTGGTGGCACCGCCTTTAGGTATAGCCTATATAGCTGCCGTGCTGGAGACCGGTGGAGTTGAAGTTAAGATAATCGATGCCCCTGCAGTAGGAATGGATTACGAAACCATCCAAAGGGAAGTTGCGGGTTATTCCCCTGATGTAGTGGCCATCACCTCAGTAACCCCCACACTTGAAAGCGCCCTCCAGGTGGCGCGCATGTCGAAGGAAACCTGCCCTTCTGCATTCATTGTTTTAGGGGGATATCATCCCACCTTCACCTACCCGGAACTTCTAAAATATGATTTCATAGACCTGATAGTACGTGGTGAAGGGGAATACACCATGCTGGAAGTGGTGCAGACCCTCGAAAACGGTGGAGATCTAAGCAAAGTAAAGGGAATCGCTACTCGAGAATTCACCACACCCCTCCGTCCAGTGATAGATGATCTGGACAGCCTACCCTACCCAGCCAGACACCTGCTCCCCATGGAAGACTACAAAATCATGAACATGAAGCTGCCCATTGGGACTCTGATTTCTGGAAGGGGATGCCCCTATCAGTGTTCATTCTGCGCGTCCTCTGCTATGCATGGAAATAAGCTAAGGTTAAGGTCATCTACTGGTGTGGTAGATGAGATGGAGCACCTGGTAAATGATCATGATGCAGAGATGCTGGCCTTCATGGACGACACCTTCTGCCTCAACAAGAAGAGAATAGAAGATATCTGTAATGAGATTAAGGAGCGTAAATTCGAAAACTACTGGGGATGCACCGCCCGGGTGGACACCATATCTGAGGAACTGCTCACCAAGATGAAGGACGCCGGTTGTATAACCCTATTTCTAGGGGTTGAATCTGCAGATCAGCAGAACCTGAATGAGTTAAATAAGAACATCACCATCAGCAAGATAAAAAGGACCTTCGAGCTCACCAGGAAGCTTGGTGTTAGAACTATAGCATCCGTGGTCCTGGGCATGCCCGGGGACACCAGGAAAAGCATAGAAAACACCATAAATTTTGTAAAGAAATTAGAGCCAAACTACGCCATATTCTCACTGGCCACCCCCTATCCCGGCACTGATTTCTATATGAAATCCAGGGATGAACGATTAATAAAAACCACAGACTGGTCCAAATTCAACCTGCTAACCCCGGTTATTGAAACTGTGGATTGCTCACTGGACGAACTTAGAAAGCTGCAAAAAAGGGCTTTTAAAGAATTCTATGCCCGGCCAATGTATCTTTTAAGGCAAACCTGGATGGATGGACCGATACTCTTTAAAACAGCCCTGGCTATTTTGAAGGATATTTAACTGGGGAATATCTAAATTTATATTTCCAAAAAGAATATTAAAATCCTATTTTTTCCAGAAATTCCAGGAGATTATGGTTAAATATTTCAGGGTTTTCCAGGTTGCTCATGTGGCCGGCTTTAGGGATGATTTTAAACTCAGAATTTACTATTTTATCATGCATCATCTGTGATGAGGAGAAGGGTGTGAAATCATCATGTTCTCCAACCATTATAAGTGTAGGGACTGTGATTTTACCGAGGACGTGCTTCATATCCGTCCTGGCCGCCTGGGCAAGGAGTACTCCACAGACAGCCTCTGGTGAAGATGATAATACGATGTTTCGAATTAACTCCACCGCTTCCGGATGCCTTTTGAAACTGGAACTGGCAAATATGGTCTCTACAAATTCATCTGCAAAGTTCTCCAGCCCATCTTTTTTAATGGATTCAATGCTGTTCTCTCTCCAGTACTTGGTTTCGTTGGAATCAGCTTCACTCCTGGCGTCAGATAGTATCAGCGCCTTGATTCTATGGGGATACATGTCATAGGCACGTAGAGCTATGGCTCCTCCCATGGAAAGTCCGCACAGGACGGCCTGGTCGATCTCCAGGTAATCCATTAAGCTCTTAAGATCATCGGCGAACATTTTATAGGTGTACTGAGCGTCACCAACTTCACTGAGGCCGTGGCCCCGTATATCGTAGGTCAACACACGATAATGCTCTTTAAGAACCGGGATTTGAGGAGTCCACATGGTCTGGTCCAGAGCCATGCCATGGATTAAAATTATGGACAGTTTATCTGGATCTCCTAAGTCCAGGAAATTTAATCCCAACTCATTCATAAAAAAATCCCCCATATGATTTCTTGATTAAAATGAAAAAAATTTATTAAAAAATAGTAAAAATAGAAGCTTAATCAATCAAATAAGCCTCTTCTGCTGCTGCCACACCTTCACCCAGGCAGATGTCCAGTTCAAGCCCTTTGAGGGTCATCTCTAGGGCGGCTATGGTGGTTATGATCTCCCTTTCTGTGATGTTACCCATGTGGCCTATACGGAACACGTTACCTTTCAGGTGGTCCTGGCCTCCGGCCATCTCTATCCGGTATTTATCCCGCATGGTACCCCGTAACTCTTTGTCAGTTACACCTTCCGGCATCTTAATGGCGGTTACCGTGTTTGAGGAGACTTCGGGCTGGGCGAATAGTTCCAGACCCATGGCTTTAATGGCATTTCTGGTGGCCAGGGCAGCTAACTGGTGTCTTTTCACCCGGCTTTCCAGTCCTTCTTCCATCACTGCGTATAAAGCTTCGCGCATGGCGTACATCAATGACACGGATGGTGTGTAGGGTGTCTCTGGGGGTGTGCCCGATCCACTCTTACGGTACCTTTTCATATCAAGATAATAGGTGCTGGTTGGGGTTTTATCCACCACTTTCCAGGCGTCCTCGCTTAATGTTATAGCGGCCATGCCCGGTGGGGCGGCCAGACATTTCTGGGAGCCGGTAACACAGATATCGATGTTATAACCATCTACAAAGACATCATCTCCCCCTAGGGAGGAAACAGTGTCCACCACGTAGAGGGCATCAAAATCATTAACGATCTTTCCCACTTCTTCTATGGGATTGGTAACTCCAGTTGAGGTCTCGTTGTGGACTATGGTCACTGCCTTGATGTCATCTTCCTCTTCCAGGATGTACTTCACATCTTCAGGATCCACACCATGTCCCCATTCCACCTCAAGTTCTGTTGGTACTGCTCCGTGGACTTCGGCTATCTGCATAAATCTCTGGCCGAACTTTCCACCAACGATGTTCAGGACTTTATCGCCTTTATCCAGTACACTGGCCAGCGCTGCTTCCATGGCCGCAGTTCCAGAACCAGTCAAAATGTAGGATTGATTTTCGGTCTGGAAAACTTCAGACATCATTTCTGTGGTTTCGGTTATTATTTCACCGAACACTGCGCTTCTGTGATTCACTATATTCTCAGACATAGCTTTTAAGACCCGGGGAGCCACTCTGGTAGGTCCCGGTATCATGAGCAACGTCTCATTCATTATAAAAAACCTCCAACTTATGTAACTTAAAAAACTTTATTAATTTGGATATTATTATCCTAACTTATGAACCTTGCTATATGGTTATCGTGGTACGAAGATGTGCTTGAAGATTTTGGTTTCAGCAGATCACAGGATGAAAAATCTGCTAAATTACTCAACAGACTTTTAGATTCCTACGGGGGACTCAAACCGGAAGATATTCCCATGCAAAAGGAAGTTATTGTCTTTGGAGCGGGACCGTCCATTAAAAGTAACATTAAAGAGATTAAAAATTTAAACCTATCTGAATACACCCTGATATCTGCTGATGGGGCCACCACAGCACTGTTAGAGGAAGATATAGTTCCTGATATCATCGTTACAGATTTGGATGGTGATATGGATGATATCATCTGCGCCAACCATGAAGGTGCATTCCTGGTGGTGCATGCTCATGGAGATAATATGGAGAAACTGAAAGAGTATGTACCTAGCCTAAATCGTATGTTAGGTACCACACAGAGCACACCCCTGAATAACGTTTATAATTTTGGTGGTTTTACAGATGGGGATCGGGCCATATTTTTGGCAGTTGAATTAGGAGCCGAGTACATAATCTTAGCGGGTATGGATTTTGGCAAGGAGGTTACCAGATATTCCAGACCAGCCATGACTGAACCGGAAGGCCAGGCTGATGAAATTAAAGAGTTGAAGCTTAAATACGCCAAGAATTTGGTGGAGTGGGTGGCGGAAAACGAGGATGTGACCCTCTTAAACCTCTCCCATGGTGAAAAGTTAGAGGGTGTTCTGGCTGTTCGTTTTAGCTGATAATGCTTACTGCAGTTGAATAAAATTTATCTGCATCGGGAGGTTCAAATTATATATATAATCTCCAACAAAAGGTTTTTTAATGAGTAATGGTGGGAGATACTCCAATGTCTATAGATGATATTTTAATGCATGATGAAACCATCTTCCGGGACATCAGGGTCTTTAACCCGGATTATGTGCCGGATAAATTTTTACACAGGGAATCCCAGATGGAAGCACTCACCCTTTGTCTAAGACCGGCATTAAGGGGTGGGAAATTGATGAACGCTGTGGTGGTTGGCTCATGTGCAACAGGAAAAACCACGGCGATAAAAAAACTTTTCGAGAAGATTGAGGAGTATTCAGATAAAATTATATGCGTATACATCAACTGCCAGCTGCATACCACCCGTTACAACATATTTTCACAGATCTACCAGAAGATGTTCGGACACCTGCCCCCGGAGACAGGCATTCCCGTATCCCGGATCTACGAGAAGATCATGAAACACCTTAAAAACAACGACCAGGCACTGATGGTCGCCCTGGACGATGTCGACCACCTCTTCCACAGTAAAAACGCTAATAAAATATTCTATGATATCTTACGGGCCTATGAAGAATTTGAAGGCGTTAGAACCGGCCTATTTGCCGTTATATCAGATATAGAATTCAGATACATCTTGGATAAGAATGTTAACTCTATCTTCATCCCCAAGGAGATAGTCTTCAATCCCTACACCTACAATGAGATGAGGGATATATTAAAAGAGAGAGTTAAAGCGGGATTCTATCCAGACGTAATTTCAGAGGAAATCCTGGACGAAGTTACAGAAGAAACCAGTTCCATTGGGGATTTAAGGGTGGGAATAGACCTTTTAGGGCTCCTGGGTAATATTGCAGAGGCAGACGCATCAAGGACCATAGAAGAAAGGCATCTTAAAACTGCACTCGAAAGTAGCAGTTCCATCAGCCTGAAAAACACCCTGGAAAACTTATCAGAAAAGGAAAGAACACTCCTGGAACTCATAATAGAATCAGAAGACCAGCAGTTAATTGCCGGAAACCTCTACAAGAATTTAAATGATAAAAAACCCTTAAGCTATGCTTCATTCGACCGTTTACTTAATAAACTGGAATTCTTACGACTCATAGATATTAAATTCACCGGTAAAGGCAGTAAGGGCAATGCGCGGGTTATCGTGTTAAGGTTCCATCCCCAAGAAATAAATAAATGCATGGTTTAGGGATAATATGGCTTGGGGGTAAGTAAATGGTCTCTTGGGGATTACCTTAAGTTTAGTTTCACAGGGGAATGTTTTAAGTCTTAGATGGTGGCTGGGAAGTTGGAATTGGGAAGTGCAGCCACACCAAGTACACTGAAGACCAGTACCAGGATGATTAACCCGATAAAGACACAGGACTTAATATCAAAATATCTATGAAAGTTCAAGTAGTTCAGTTCTTCTGGTTTCTTTCGAAGATCTGGGATAGAATTTCTGTTTTGCATTTTTTTGCCTCCTAATTATAAAAGTCCCATAAAACTATTTAAAAAAAAAGTTAGAGAGCATTTGAGAAGTAATCAGAGACATCACTAGGTTTTTTATCTAATATTTACAGACAGTACAAAGTGATGGAATAAAAAAAATTTACAAAATTGAAACCATGAATTATAGAAAAGAAACCATGAATATGGAGAAAAAATTCGAATTCTTCGATGTAACTGCCGATGTCGGCATCCGTGCCTATGGAAAAACCCTGGAAGAGGCCTTTGAGAATGCAGCCCTGGCCATGTTTGAAGTAGTGACAGACACGTCACGTATCAACCCGTCAACCCGGAAATATATAGAAATTGAATCTGAAGATACATCTGCACTCCTTTATGACTGGTTATCCGAGTTGATATTCCTCCATGACTCAGAAAACCTCATATTCTCCCGGTTTGAAATCCGCATATCCCGGAGGGGAGATACCTATCTACTGAAGGGATCGGTACAGGGTGAAGCCTTCAATCTGGATAAACATGAAAGCAGGGAGGATGTGAAGGCCGTAACCTACCATCTCATGGATATCAGGGAAGAAAACGGTTTCATGTTGCAGGTTATCCTGGATACCTGAAAGGTCAGGTTTAGACAAACTAATAATTTAATTTTCATTCAATAGAAAATAATAAGTCCAAATTTAACAAAATAATGATATGGCTGATAATGGCACAAATTTAATGTTTAATATTTAGATGTTCTTTTTATAAATTGAAATCCTGATTTACTGGAGTGACCAATTATGGGAAATGAATATGAATTAAATAAGGTAAGAGAATGTGTATGGGAGATACCTACCAATTATAAGAAGGGTATGCGTGTCCCCGGAAGAGTCTATCTGGATGATAAATCAATCAAGACTGTAGAGAAAGGAGCACTGGATCAGGTGGCCAACGTGGCCTGCCTACCAGGAATACAGAAATTTTCCATAGGACTTCCAGATATACACTTCGGATACGGGTTCAGCATTGGGGGAGTGGCTGCATTCAGCACCCGGACAGGTGTAATAAGTCCCGGTGGGGTTGGATTCGACATCAACTGTGGTGTCCGTTTTTTAAAGACCAACCTGACTGAATCCGAGGTGAAGCCAAAGATCAAAGAACTGGTAGATGTTCTTTTTAAGAATGTACCATCTGGACTGGGAAGTAAAGGAAAGATAAGGCTCAAACCAGGTGAAATCGATGAAGTACTGAATTTAGGCGCCCAGTGGGCCGTGGAAAATGATTATGGTTGGGAGAAAGATCTGGAACACCTGGAAGAAGGAGGCCGAATGGAAGCAGCTAATGCGGATAAGGTGTCTGATAAAGCTAAAAAGAGGGGGATACCCCAGTTAGGCTCACTTGGATCTGGAAACCACTTCCTGGAGGTGCAGCGAATAGACGAAATATTCGATGAGGAAACAGCCCGCACCTTCGGACTGGACGAATGTGAAGTAACGGTGATGATCCACACCGGTTCCCGGGGATGCGGCCATCAGATCTGCTCCGACTACCTCCGGGTGATGGATAAATCAGCAAAAAGATACAAAATCGACCTACCAGACAGACAGCTTGCCTGCGCACCGGTAGACTCACCAGAGGCCCAGGACTACTTCCAGGCCATGGCCGCCGGTGCCAACTTCGCCTGGACCAACCGGCAGATGATAGTCCACTGGGTGCGGGAATCCTTCGAACAGGTGTTTAAACAGACTGCCGAGAATATGGACATGAACATAGTCTATGATGTGGCTCACAACATAGCTAAGAAGGAAGTTCATAATATAAAGGGAAGAGACACTGAAGTTTTCGTCCACCGTAAAGGCGCTACCCGTGCCTTCGGACCGGGCCGCAAAGAGATACCCCAAGAGTACCGGGCAGCAGGACAGCCAGTACTCATACCCGGTACCATGGGCACATCCTCCTATATTCTACGGGGAACTGACACGGCTATGGAGGAGACCTTCGGCTCCACAGCACACGGCGCCGGCCGTAAAATGAGCCGGGCGGGGGCTAAAAGAACCTACAGTGGAGAAGAAGTTAAAAAATCACTGGAAAGCAGGGGAATTGTTATCAAAGCCACATCCATGCCCATAGTTGCAGAAGAAGCCCCTGGGGCATATAAAGATGTTGACGAAGTGGTTAAAACAGCCCATGACGCCGGTATATCTTTGCTGGTTGCTAGGATGGTGCCTTTAGGCGTGGCCAAGGGATGAACTAGCCAAAGGATAGTTAATCTATTTAATAGAAAATAATCAAATTAAAATTTAATAGAATCCATTAGAGGGAGAACTTTACTTTGACAATCGGAATAATCGGTGGAACCGGGATATACGAGATAGTAGAACTGGGGGAAGATGTAGAAAAGAAGGTGGTGGAAACCCCCTATGGACCCTCACCCGAGATGACTCTTTTCAAATTACATGATAGGGAGGTGGTGTTCATGTCCAGACATGAAGTGGGACATGCCAACCCGCCCCATATGATAAATTACCGGGCGAATATCTGGGCCCTGAAAGAGATGGGCGTAGAAAGGATATTGGCCACCAATGCCGTGGGTTCTCTGGATTTATCCATTAGACCCGGAGATCTGGTGGTGCCCCATGATTTTTTAGACTTCACCCGGATGAGGAAAAGCACGTTCTACGATGATCGAGTGGTTCATGTGGATGTTACAGAGCCCTACTGCCCCGAGTTAAGGGATATTTTAATCTCCTCGGGCCAGGTTGTAGGGGAGGGTATCTACATATGTACGGAAGGCCCACGTTTCGAGACGGCCGCAGAAATACAGATGTACCGCCGTTTAGGGGGGACCGTGGTGGGTATGACTGGTCTGCCGGAAGCTGTACTTGCCAGAGAGTTAGAAATGTGTTATGCCAGTATATGTACGGTGTCCAATTACGGAGCCTCCATATCACCAGATAAACTGACCATAGATGAGGTTTTTGAGGAAGTGGAGAAGAAGAGGCCGGTTTTAATAGAACTTATCTCTAATTCCATTTCCAATATCCCGGAAAACTGTTCCTGTCCCTGTGGAGATGCACTGGATGGGGCAGAAGTAAAACCTTCACTTGAATCTGAAGATTTATAATTCATAAAGAGATATTAGTCTAAAGGAGTTTTCAAGTTAATTTGAAATTAATTTTTTTGAGGGACTATCCATGTTGAATGAATTACAAAAGGAAATAATACAACTTAAAAAGGATAAAAATGCCATTATCCTGGCCCATAACTATCAAACAGGAGATATACAGGAAATCGCTGATTTTATCGGCGATTCACTGGAGCTGTGTATTAAGGCATCGGAGATAACCGACTCTGACCTGGTGGTCTTCTGTGGAGTGGATTTTATGGCGGAAACAGCGGCCATCTTGAATCCAGAAAAGAAAATTGTCACGCCTGATAGGGAAGCGGAATGCCCCATGGCCCACATGCTCCCGGCAGAGGAAGTAAGGAAGGCTAAAGAAAAGTATCCTGATGCAGCAGTTGTCCTGTATGTTAATACCCTGGCTGAAGCTAAAGCAGAAGCGGATATACTGTGCACATCCTCCAATGCAGTGGTTGTGGTGGAAAGCCTATCTGAAGATCGGATCCTCTTTGGTCCGGATATGAATCTGGCGGGCTTCGTTGCCCGCCAGGTGGATAAGGAGATAATCCCCATACCGGAAGAAGGCCATTGCTACGTGCATAAGATGTTCCACACGGGAGACGTAGCATTTGCCAGGGAGAAGTATCCTGATGCAGTGCTGGTGGTCCATCCAGAATGTGATCTGGAAGTTCAAGATGAGGCAGATGAAGTGTTAAGCACTGGGGGAATGATGCGATATGTGTCCGAATCAGACAGGCAGACTTTTATTATAGGCACCGAGGTGGACCTGGTGACTCGCCTGAGACGGGAAAACCCGGATAAAACCATAGTGCCACTTTTAAGTGAAGCCATCTGTGAAAATATGAAGCTACATACCCTGGAGAAGGTTAAAAACTCCCTCCTAAACGAGACGTATGTGGTGTCTGTGGATAAAGAGATAGCAGATAAAGCCAGGAAAGCCGTGGAGCGAATGCTCCAGGTATCCTAAAATATTCTATTTAATGGTGATGTGTTTGGATAAATGGTATTTAAATCGTTTTACCCTGATTGGGGCCTTATTAATCCTGCTGGCCATACTGATCTATGGCTTGGAATTTTTAAAGGGCCCTGCCACTTATCTGTTCTATCCCCTACTTCTAGGTTCATCGGAAGGAAAGGTCATTTTATTTTTTATTTTTATGGGTAGTTTACTCCTTTTAAATGGGGTGATTACTTCTGGTAAAATCAAGGGTAAATTTGCCCTCTTGGACATATGGGAAAGTAGAAGATATTTAAAGTATGCCATTGCCCTGGTTTTAATCACATATCTGGTCGGTATTCTTATAGAAATATGGTTGAGGATCAACTTTGGTGTGTCACTATTTACAGTATTCGTATCCTTAAATCCAGACGTAAGTTCCACCAGCATCATACACAGCCATGTATTTAAATCGGCCTTAGGCTCCATCCTTAACACACTGGGCACGGTATTACCCTCCAATATACATACCGGTGAATCTCTCTCTAAATACATCTCACCCGTGGCTTATCTCATCGTCTTTACTCTACCTCTGGTCTATCTCACCAGTTTAATTTCCATGGACAACCGGCTGGAACATAACAGGATCATCATAGCCTTCGCCGCCTCACTGGCCATGATCGGAATGATAGACGGCGGATTATTCTCAAACCCAGGGATAATAGGTTTAGGGGGGTTAATAGGGATGTTATTTGTAAGTAAACCCTTCAAACCCAGGGAGCTTATAAAACCGGCCATAATTGTACTGGTAATCATAATTTTAGGACTATCGGTAGAAGTAGCCGGATCAAACCAGGATTACCACCAGATAACCCTGATAAATCAGACCCAACCGGTGGACTGGAACGGATATGATGTAATAAGTGAAGAAAATGGTACAGTTAAACTTACCAGTACCCAGAATGACAAAACAAACTTAATAAGCCTGTTTTCTACCTTGAAGGATAAAACGGATGCCTTCTTCATCACCTGGAATTTCTATTCATACACTTAATCTATTCATACACATAAAAATTCGATCTGCACTTATAAGATAATCCATTAACTGCATATACTTTAACAACAAATTCTAAATTAGTCTCTAATCAGTTTATGGGTACATAAATCCATTAATTGGTGATTATTAAACATGAAAATCAGCATAATAATTCCCACCTACAATGAAGAAGAATACCTCCCCTACCTACTGGAAAGCATAAAAAGACAGGACTTCACCGACTACGAAGTCATAGTTGCCGATGCACACTCCACGGATAAAACCCGGGAGATAGCAAAGAGCTTCGGGGCAAAAATAGTCGATGGTGGACTGCCTTCTGTGGGTAGGAACAAGGGAGTGAAAGCAGCACAGGGAGAATTTCTCCTGTTTTTAGATGCCGACGTCATCATGACCAGGGGATACCTGGAAAGTGCCCTGCAGGAATTTGTAGAGGAAGGATTGGGGATTTCCATCAGTCAGATATACCCATTAAGTGATAACATGTTCGACATCATATCCCATGACTTCGCCAACTTCTTCATGAAGTACGTGGAAACATTAAAACCCCACGGAGCAGGATGCTATGGTATATTAACCCGGAAAAAACTCCACGAAGCGATAGGCGGATTTGATGAAAATCTGGACTTTGGAGAAGACACAGATTACATAGAAAAAATCGGATACCTCACCTCATTTAAGGTTTTAAGAGACGCCACACTCTTCGTTTCCACCAGAAGAACCCAGGAAGAAGGAAAGACAGGAATAGCCCTTAAATATGCAAAGAGCACCTGGTACCAGTTCACCGGTAGAAAAATAAGCGCCGACCAATTGAACTACCACTTCGGACACAGTGAAGGGAGAAAAAGGATTCTATACGGAGTTTGTGGTGAGGGGATGGGACACGCCATACGCAGCGGAGTGATAATAGACCACCTGCTGGAGAAAAATGATGTAACCATCTTCGCCAGTGACCGGGCCTACCAGTACCTCTCCAGGAAATATGACGATGTATATGAAATAGAGGGCTTTAACACGGTATATGAAGAAAATGAGGTACAATATCGACGGACATTTACAAAAAATATTAAGTGGGTCCCCCTGGACCTGCCACATAACATCCGCCTGATGTACAATGTGGCAAAAGCCTTCAAACCAGACCTTATAATATCTGACTTCGAATTCTACTCCAACATCCTGAACAAGATACTGCGAATACCACTGGTAAGCCTGGACAACATGCACGTGATAACCCAGTGTTACACCGACGTGCCAGAAGAATTCAAAAGGGACCGCTTCCGGGCAGCCAGTGTAGTGAGGTCCTTTATTCAACGTCCCCGCTATTACCTGATAACCAGCTACTTCTTCCCACCAATAAAAAATCCAGATAAGGTAAAGATGTTCCCACCCATCCTACGGGAAAAGGTTATGGAACTCGAACCCACCATAGGGGATCATATCCTGGTCTACCAGACCAGTGACTCTAATATAAAGCTATTAGAATTACTCGAAGAGATAGATGATGAATTTATAATCTACGGCTTCCACAAAGATGAAAAAATAGGGAATTTAACCTTCAAAAGCTTTAACGAAGACGAATTCTTCGATGACCTGGCATCAGCCCGGGCAGTAATAACCAACGGAGGATTCAGTCTAATATCTGAAGCACTGTACCTTAAAAAACCCATCTACAGCATTCCAGTGAAGAGACAATTCGAACAGATCCTGAATGCCATGTACCTGGATAAACTGGAGTATGGGGAATTCCACCTGGAATTGGATAAGGAAAGTATAGAGAAATTCCTCTCCAACCAGGAATACTACCGGGAAAAAATACAATCCGGATTTAAACACGACCGTAACCAGGCCATATTCAACAGTTTAGATGAGATAATAGAGGAGTTAACCTGAAAGAGGAGTAACTTGAATGAGGAATTATCCTGAAAGAGGAATTATCCTGAATTTATTCTTAAAGAAAATGGAGATATATGGGGGATAGTAGAGATGCCTTCCCAGAGAAAAGTGGTCAACCTTCCTTTACACGGGGGACACGCACCGAAATGGCTGTTCCACCGGATGGTTAAGTTAACCAGGGGGATAACTGAGACCCTACTCTACGAATACGACACTGCTGAATTTTTAAGGCGCATATCCGACCCTTACTGGTTCCAGGCTTTATCCTGTGTCATCGGGTTTGACTGGCACTCCTCCGGAACCACCACCACTACCTGTGGGGCTATGAAGATGGCCATCGACCCACAGGAACATGGTATAATAGTGGCCGGTGGCAAAGGCCGTGCATCCAGGAAAACACCCTCTGATATTGAAAGGGCGGGGGATATCTTCTCCCTGTCATCAGCAAAAATTGATGAACTGGTCTACGCCAGTAAGATATCGGCAAAGATAGATAACTCCTGCATCCAGGACGGATACCAGCTCTACCACCACTCCTTCCTCCTGGATGAGAAGGGGGACTGGGCAGTGATACAGCAGGGTATGAACGATGAAAACAGGTACGCCCGCAGATACCACTGGCTGTCAGAAGAAGTCGCTGAATATGTGGAGGAACCCCACCAGGGAATATGCTGCGATAAAATAGAGGCAGAATCACTGAACATGACCGCTTCTGAAAGTGAAGACAGCCGGAAAATCAGTGTGGACCTTCTATGCGACAACCCAGAGCACTTAAGAAAATATTTCAAGGATAAAACACCCCTTAAAAGTGAAAGCCAGACCCGGCTGGACGAGTACGTCACAGAATTCAAGATGCCCAGACATCACCCCGTCCTGGACATGGACCTATCCGATAGGGAATTTGAGGTTCTAAAAAAGGCTTATGAGTTACAGCCGTCCAACTATGAGGATATGCTCTCCCTGGAGGGTATGGGACCAAAGAAAATAAGGGCTTTAGCTTTGATCTCTGATCTGGTGTACGGCTCCTCTCCGAGTTGGAAGGACCCGGTGAAGTACAGCTTCACCCATGGAGGAAAAGACGGTTACCCCTACCCTGTGGACCGTGAAGTCTACGACCACTCCATACAGACCCTTAAAGAAGCCCTTGAAGGGGCTAAACTCGGAAGGAAGGATAAATATAACGCTATTAGAAGGTTGGAAGGTTTGATTAATGGAAGATAACATAAATGTAATCTATTGAAGTATTTTAAAGGTGTGTTAGATGGAATCCACAGTCAATATAATTAAACAGGATTTAAACGTGGCCAGAAAGTACTTCCGACTGAAAAATTTTGAATCACTGGGAGAGATGGGGGCCAGGATAATGACCAACCTCTTTTTAGGTGAGGAAAAGGACCTGATGATCATAGGTTACCTGATCAAGGAAATATCCCAGGAATTCATAGAAATAAGGGAAGAAGACCCGGTACGGTTAAACGGATGCATGGATGCCGGGGAAAAATTTATCAGGGATCTTTCAAACTCCCTATCGGATGATTACAATCACATCATGATATGGGAACACTACGACCGGTACAAAAACAAGATTGTGGAGTTCATACCAACCGACGTGGAACTATTGATATACCGGAAGGATGTTGAATTCACCAGCCAGACCACCCAGAAACTCATGAAACTCCTGGACGAAAACAGGTCCCTACTACTCGACAATTACAACAACCTGCTCTACAGCATTTTAAAGGAACAAAAACGAGTAATAAGTATATACGGCTTTACCAAGAGCGATCTGATCCTTTACATATCTCTAAAAGCATTCTATGAATATTATTTATATCTTTTAGCCTTTAAAATGGTAAACAAACTCGAAGGAGAATCCATAGCTGATAAGGTCTACCAGTATGTGGATCAAATCAGCCAGCTCCCCACAGAATTTGAAGAGATGGGTACCAAATCCAACAAGATACTGGGAGAACTGGGATACAAAACCACCATGTTCCAAATGGAAAATGTAGACCCCAGGGAGACAATTAAGAGTATAAGGGGTTTTTGATATTCAAGCAGTGAAAACTAACAGATGAAGAATTGAAATGAAAAAAATTTATCCCCTACTGGGCATAATTGGCCCTTTGATCTACATCATGGCAGTTTTTATAGGTGGCGCCTTACGCGGGGATTACAACCCCTTTTATAATTCCATAAGCGAACTCCTCATACCAGGGTCACCAAATTTATTGGTGTTGAGTATTCTATTCGCCATATACAACGTATCGTTAATTTTATTCAGTTATGGAATATTTCAGGACCCTGAACTAGTCAAAGGTAAAAGTTTAAAAGTCGCGGCGGTGATGATTGCCTTAATTGGTATTCTGGGTCTCCTGTTTATCTTCTTCCCACAGGACCCTCGCGGAGCACCAGCAACTCTAGCCGGCACCATCCACCTGATATTAGCTGGTATCACGTCCCCCTTAACTATATTAGCCGTATTCCTGGCCGGATTTTCATTCAGAAAAGAGAGGAAAAATAAGCCATTTGTATGGTATTCGTATCTCTCAGTCCTGGTGATCTTGATATCTGGAGGGATGACTGCAGCTTCAATTGCAAATAATTCACCATACGGAGGTTTGTTGGAGCGGATAACCATCTTCACATTTTTGGTGTGGGTTATGGTGTTTTCTTATCTGTTATTAAGAAGGAAAATCACCTGACTTATGGTCCTCATCGTGTTTGAGATTAATAATATTAATATATTAAATAATACAAACTTTCTACTGTGAAAATGTTTCAACCAAAATTCAAATTTACAAACAGGATAGTTAAAAATCTCACTTATATTGCAGAGTTCCGGGCATTCATACTAAACGCTCCTCTTGTTCCTGAGTGGGAAGTTTCTCTTCGCAGAGATGCTATCTTGAGGAGTGCTCACTCTTCAACAGCAATAGAAGGCAACCCTCTCTCCTTTGAAGAGGTCAGTGCCCTGGCTGATGGTCGAGAGGTTATGGCTAGGCGAAAAGATCGTCAAGAGGTTTTAAATTATCTCGAAACTTTGGACAGGGTCACAGAGTTCGCTAACCGTGAGCCATTTACTGTGGATGACCTACTGGAAATTCATGGTATCGTGACCAAAGAAACCCTGGATAATCCCCAGGACGAGGGTGTTCTTAGAGACAGGCAAGTTAGAGTGATTAATGGTTTCGGAGAAACCGTATTTATGCCACCCTTAACTGAAGATGTTACTGAACTTATCGATGAATTTTTGGAATGGTTTAATTCTCCTGATATTGACGAGATTGATTCTGTTATTGTAGCCGGTTTAACCCATTATGAGATGGTCAGGATACACCCATTTATCGACGGAAATGGTAGAACAGCACGTATCATGGCCACATTAATACTTTATAAACGCGGTTTTGATTTGAAGAGATTTTTTGCTTTAGATGATTACTACGACCATGACAGGCCAGCTTATTATGCCGCTCTACAAGCTGTTGACCCGGAAACTATTGATGTAACTGAATGGTTGGAATACTTCACGGATGGTGTCTCCGACAGCATGAAGGCGGTAAGAGAAAAAGTATTAGGTTTGAGTAAAGATGTGAAGATCCCTCAAAGAACGTGGTCAGGTTGCGTTGAATGAGAGGCAGATGAAGATCGTTGAGTTCATGGTAGAAAATGAAAAAATTAAAAATAAAGATATTAGAAAGATGTTTGGTTTTTCTCATACTTCTGCGCAACGTGAAATTTCAAAGTTAATAGAGTTAGGTGTTATTCAAAGGAAAGGGCAAGGTAGAAGTATTCATTATGTGTTGATTTAGGTTTCTGATTATATTCTTTCTATAACTTCTAGGATCAAATTTTTAAATCAATCAACTTTTTAGTAATTTTATAAGCAATTAAAAGCCGTGCTAATGCAATTGGAATCAGGATAGGAATTATAATATCCCACATCCAAATATCCAAACCAGCGTTTTCAAGTTGTCCTGTCTGCAGTATCGTAACTATGTGTCCATAAGCAACACCCACATAGAAGGTAAGAAATGCTATTGCAGTGGCTGTCCAGAAATTATTCCTTAATTTCCAGCATAAAAGCCCTAAAATTCCAAGGGAAAGATTAGCAATACCAACTTCAAACTGGAAAGGATTCTCTATCAAAGCTGCTGTCATGTCCGCAACGAAAACAGCATCAATAAAATTCCATATTCCCCCAACTCCAACTGTTATTACCAAAAACCATAGAAGAAACAATTCAAATACCCTATTTTTTGTTTTTGGTACTTTACTTAAAAACAAATTCAAAACAGCCACAATTACCGTTAGCAGTAAAAGAAATTTAAGGTTATAGTAAACCATTTCCATACAATAAACTTCCCACTTAATTAAAATCTTTATTTCAGTCTCTCAACAAACTCATTTTAGTTGGTTATAAGTCCTCTACTTTTTCAAATAATGAAAGGAGTAGTTCTCCTGCTCTGGTTAATTTTCCTTCCTTGAACAATCCCAGTTTTTCCAGATAGGGGTCGGTGGATTCTTTTTGAAGTAGTTGATGTCCTAAGGTTGAATTTTTTAAGGTCATTATATCTTCAATAGAAGCGCTTTTTACGAGTTCTTCCCTTGAGATCTCACCATCTCTTAATACTATGATCCTTTCTGTTCTTTTGGCCACCTCCGGGTCATGTGTGACCACAAGGAAGGTGGTGTTTTTTTCTTGGTTGATTTTCTTCATTAAATTCATGATCTCCTGTGTAGTACTGGAGTCTAGTTCTCCTGTAGGTTCATCTGCCAGAACCAGAAGAGGATCATTTACTAAGGCTCTGGCTATTGCCACCCTCTGTCGTTCCCCTCCTGAAAGCTGTGAAGGAATATGATGCATCCTGTTTTTCAGCCCCACAAGATCTAGTAATTCTGTAGCTTTATCCCGTCGTTTAGCTATCGGCATCAATCCATGTAAGGGTAGTTCCACATTTTCCAGTGCAGTGAGGTAACCGATGAGGTTGTGAAACTGGAAGATAAAGCCTATCTTCTTTGACCTGAAGGTATCCACATCTCTAATGGAAGAAAAATCTTCACCATCGATAATGATATCTCCTGATGTAAGAGAGTCCAGTGTTCCAAGCAGCGTTAGAAGTGTGGTTTTTCCAGAACCGGAAGGGCCCATAATGGATACAAATTCACCCTTCTCAATCTCTAAATTAACTCCGTCTACCGCTTTTACTTCTCCAAAATGTTTTTTTACATTAGTTGTTTTAAGAAACATGAATATCACCACTTACTCTCGGGATAACGCCTCCATAGGGCTCATCTTTGAAGCTCTCCATGCCGGATAAAATCCCCCCAGAATACCGAGGATTATGGTAATGAGAAAAACACCTACCACTAAATCTAAGGTAACGGGTAGATTAAGGGAAATTTTAGCCAAGTCATTCAGCACATTTACCAAAACAATACCCAGTACGATGCCAATGATACCACCAAGGATACTGATGGTGAAGGATTCCTTCAAGATAAGTGATAGGATCTTTCTTCTTTTCCATCCGATTGCCCGTAACACGCCAATTTCTCGTGTTCTTTCCATTACAGACATAATCATGGTGTTCATAACCACTATGCTCCCCACGAAGATGGCGATCAATGCTATGAGTGAAGAAATACCACTGATCAACTGAAGATCTTCCTGCTGGGATGCCACTTCTGAATCTTTAAGGGCCAGAAGTTGAGGATACCGACTCTCTATCTGGGTTTGTATCTCATCAACCTGATCAAGATTTTCAACCTTGACTTGCAACATAGAAACCTGATCCCCCAAGTCGAAGAGGGACTGAGCCTCACTTAAAGGAACCACAACACCACCATCCTCAGTAGAGACGCCAGTTTCGTAAATACCAACCACCTCAAATGATCTATCCTTTACAGTCAACGTATCCCCTATATTCAAACCCTCCTGAGTAGCCATAATCCGTCCAATTATAACTTTTCCAGCATCACCCGATTGCAGGGTTCTCCCATCAACGATACGAAACTGCCCAATAGACCTTTCATCAAGCTCCACACCCATCACATAGGCAAAAGGCCTATCACCTATATTAGCTGTAGAAATAACCATCCCTGAAACCCAGGAAATACCATCCATATTCTCCAAATCATTCCCTACAGACGCATTTACCCGACTTGCAGAAAGATCAGATGAATTTTCGATTACCACAAAATCAGCCCCTGATCCTCCACTCAACTGCTGAAACTGAGTATTCAATCCATTAGCCACCATCAAAAGAGCAGTCACCAACATAATACCAACAACTATACTAAGAATGGTTAACACACTTCTTGTTTTCCTTCTAAAGACGCCCTTGAACGTCATTCCAAAGAATCGATTGTTCATCATATCACCTTCCTGTATCGTCCTCTAAGTTCATTGATTATACATCATTTTTCCAGTATGGCAGACAGTGATTCGTTCCAGGCCTCATGAACCTCTGATTTATTGAATCCCATTATCAATTGCATTGCTATGTCCGTGTAAAGCGCTGTTACAAGCCGAGCCAAAATACGTGGATCAACGTCATCTCTGATCATTCCCTTGTTCTGTAAATTCTCTAGAAACACCTGAAATACATCCATTTTTTCATCATAGATGTTTTTACCTATTTCTCTGATGTTTTTATCATGCGAGGATAGTGATAGTATCTCAAAATTTAGATGCAGAGATCCCTGGAATTCTTCCATTTTATTGTAAAGTTCTTCAAACGGTTCCAGTGAATCCTGTCCTTTTAACGGTTTTTGAAAAATTTCAGTTAGACGCTGACTGGTTGATACGGAGATCATCTTGAGAAGGTCTTCTTTGCTTTCGAAATAGGAGTATAAAGTTGCTTTACTCACCCCCACTTCACTGGCGATTTCATCCATTTTAGATGGATGATACCCCTTTTGAGAAAAAACTTGGTAGGCAGCTTGGATAATTTTCAATTTAGCCATTTTTTTATATTCAGGAACCACTTTAGGCATAGGATCACCCTGTTAAGTTAAATTTTTAACTAAACTTTAAGTCATTTTATTGACTTCAAGTTTAATCTGTTAGGTATTCCTAAATCTTTCTTAATATATAAAATTTTCTAATCAAGGGGTCTGTAAAGTT
>DAGC01000004.1:0-57512 GCA_002495625.1 Methanobacterium sp. UBA375
AAAAACTTTACACCCCCTATTTTTTCATTGCTTTCCCATCGCTGCAGTAGAGAAAGTCGGGTTTAGCATTCTCCAGGCCGAATTCTTTATAGACCATGCATTCGTTACATAAGCAGTTTTTTTCTGTTTCAATATCTTTACATTCTGCTTTTCCGTTAGTGCAGTACATGCCAGGGTAATCCTCTGGTTTAGGGTCATCCTCACTTTGCAAGAGTTCCTGGAAATTCATCATCTTTTCCTTGGCGCACGTACTATTTTCCTGCACAGGACAGGTTGGACACAGGCATCTGATGATGTTTTCTTTTATGTATGGGATTTCAAACTTTTCTTTGTTCATTTTATTTCCTCACAAACGTTGGACTAAATAGATATTGAAAAAAAAGAAAATAAAAAAAAGAACTTTTTATTCTGGTTAAGCAGCTGGTTCTACTGGGTTCCTGTTTAATAATCCACCGATGGCACCGCCGATAGCGCCTAGTATTGCATATACAATTATGAAAACTATAGCTACCAGTGCTCCGCCTAGTACACCTGCTGCGACTCCTGCTATTATGCTTACACCTAAAGCTGCAAGTATGCCTATGATTATTCCTCCAATTACTCCGGCTACTGCTCCATGTACTGCACCATTTGATGGACCACCAACCAGATATCCTACGATTATACCTGCAATTAAAACACCGAGCCAATCAAAACCTGCTAGTCCGAATACTATAGCTAAAATTATAATTAATACTGCGCCAATGCCTGCCCATTTCCAGTCGACCATGTTTTTCACCCCCCTTTTAGATTGTTATAAGATTAAGAAACTGATAGTTCCTTTATCTTGAGAATATATTTGTATATAATGGCATTTATCTTTGTTGAATTTTTATAAAATTCGTTATAATAATTAGAATTTGGTCCTTATCACTACTACAAAAGAAAATAAATAAGGAAATTGAAAAATTTTATTCTGGTTCAGCAGCTGGTTCTTAGGGTGTCCGGTTTAACAATCCGCCGATAGCACCGCCGATAGCGCCTACTATTGCGTATGCGACAATAACGATTATGATGGCAATGATACCAGTGGCAATTCCAAGTGCAGCTCCAGCAGTAATAGTAACTAAGGTACTTCCAATTAGAGCGGCTATAATGGCTACAATGATTCCACCCAGAATTGCTGTTAAAGCTCCATGAAGTGCACCATTAGATGGGCCGCCACCGGCCAGATAACCTGTAATGATAGTGGCAATAAAGAATCCTATAGAGCTTGCAATATTTCCGACGAATATTCCCAGGAGTAAACCTAAAACGATTGTTAAAATGAAACCGATGATGACTGCTTTCCAATCGACCATATTTTTCACCCCCTTTTAAATTGTTTACCAAATAAAAACCTTTAGTTTTTTTTAATTTTCATTATTTTATCACGATAACTTATCCTTTGCCCTTGGTTTTTTTTAAAAATTAACTATTAAAATCGTAATAAGTTACAAATAATCAGAGTAGATCAACTATTACTGGAAAATAAGGGTTTATTTCCCAATAAAATCAGCAATCAAGGGAGCAACGGAGATGGTACTTGCATCTGACTGGAGTGTGTCGGTGGCGATGACATCATCTACACCTGAAGCGAATATTCTAAGCAGTGCATCTTCCACCAGGACGGGATGGACGCAGGACACCACTATTTTACTTGCGCCATGTTGACGTAGGATATGGGAGGCGTTTATTATGGTTCCCCCGGTGCTTATTATATCGTCTATTATCACCGCTTCCCTACCCTGGACATCCAGGTCTTTGGTTCGAGTTTCCACCTTATCTGGTGATATGCGGGTTTTTTCCAGATGGTCCGAGTCACATCCCAGTATACCAGCTATTTCACTGGCAAATCCCAGGGCACCCTTATCTGGAGCAACTATCACTGGATCATCTAAATGTTCCCCTATATATTCAGCGATGAGGGGCATGGCAGATAGGTTGTGGGCGGGGATGTTGAACAGATTACGTAGTCCGTCTTCGTGGAGGTTGATGGAGAAAATCTCAGAAGCCCCGCACGCTTCCAGGAGTTCAGATACCACCTGGGCAGAGATGGCCTCCCCAGTTTTGAAACGTTTTTCCTGTCTTGCGTAACCGAAGTAGGGTATTACCACCTTTATGTTTTCTACGTCTAAACTTTTAAGGGTTTTGAGGATTAAAAATAGTTCTAGTAGGTTCTGGTCCTGAGGATATCCAGTTGACTGGATGACTACTGCATCTGATTCCAGGTTACCTCCTATTCTAATGTATCGTTCACCGTCAGGAAATTTTCTGGTCTCCAGGGGACATAATGTTTCATCTAGTTCTTTTGAAATTAATGCCGCCAGTTTCTGAGATGCAGATCCTCCTATTATCATCAATATACATCACCAACATTTTTTATGAGTATGGATTTAATTTAATGGAAATACTTTAATAAACTTTTATATGGACACATTCAATTCCTTTAAAAGCTTGTCTCGTTCTTCCTTCAATTTTTTTAGAAGTTCCTTATCACAGTTTTCATCTTTCTCCATGAAGGCTATACTATGGGTTATTGCTTCTAAATTTGCTTCCTTTATATTTACTGACATTTTTTCATCCCCTACTCTGCCGTTAAGAAATCAAAAATTTCTACAGTAGAAACACGTTCCAGATTAACTTCTCATTATTAAACTCTGCTTAAACATCTATAAAAAGTATTTTCTTTTTCTTTTTATAGCATATCTAATTTAAAGAAAAATTCACTGTTCATGTTTTGTTTAAAGTTAAATAGAAACATTTTTTAAGGCATATTGACATAAAAATAAATATTAAATTAAGTAAGAGGAGGTGTAAGGTATGGCAAAAACTTCAACCGGTATATTGTTGATAATTTTGGGTTTAATTGTTTTGGCCCTCCCACTAGCAGGATTAATTGCCGTGAGTTGGCTCACAGGCTTTGCTCTTGCCCTTTTGGGAATTGGACTTTTAGTATTCGGATACGGTGACACCAAAGAAAGCACTGCTCTAGGCGTAATAGAGATTATCCTGGGAATAATAGCCATAATATTTGGTATTGGATTTATAGTCTCTCCGGCATTATTCGCCTTTGTAGCCGGATTCTTGATATATTTCGCTGGTATTTTCCTAGTTATAGTCGGTCTGATCGCCATATTCGCTGCAGCAGGCGCCAGATGGAACGGAGTAGTAACCCTGATAATCGGTCTCATATACCTGATACTGGGATACTTCGTATCAGATCCATTCTATCTCGGCGTATTAATCGGTTTCTGGCTGCTCATCGTGGGAATAATGAACGTACTCCAGAAGGAAGACTAAAAACATCCATTTTTTCTTTCTTTTTTTAAATTACAAAATTTGAATTTTTCCTAGTTTTTCCGAAGTTTTCCCTGAGTTAGGGGATAATGTTTTTATTCAAGCTTATCACTATTTAATACATCATAGAAGATAAGAAGGTGGCCTGATGCACGAATTATCCATGGCTGATGCCATAGTGAAGACCGTACTAGATGTTGCAGAGAAAAATCAAGCAGAAGAAATACTGGAAGTAACCATAGAGGTAGGCAAACTTACCATGCTCAATCCTGAGCAATTAAGATTCCTTTTAGATGTTTTAAAAGAAAACACGTTACTGGAAGGGGCTGAAATAATAATAGAAGAGATACCAGTGGAAATTAAATGTCTCTCCTGTGGTTATGCTGGATCGACCAATCTTGATGATTCTGATCACTATTTGATGATAGTCAAATGTCCGGAGTGTGATGAAAGAAACCTGGAGATAGTTACTGGACAGGAATGTAACGTAAAAAACATCCGTATTGAAAAGCCGGAATAAAAAATATAAAATTCCAATATTATAAATTCTGATTGTTCAATTATTATAAAATTCTAATAATACCAAAATATTATAAATTCTGATAGTTCCAATATTATAAAATTCTAATAAAATTGATTTTAAAAGAATATTACCCAACTTTGGAAGTGAATAGATATGCATAAAATCGCAGATGTAGAGATACAGCACGACATAATGGTGGCCAATAAAAAGCTCGCCCAGAGAAATCAGAGAATCCTAGATAAAGCCAACGTATTTTCAGTGGATGTTTTAGGAGCCATAGGTTCAGGTAAAACATCACTCATCGAACTTTTAATTAAAAAATCTGATGAAAAGGTAGGTGTCATAGCCGGTGACGTCATCAGCAAATTCGACGCCGGCCGGTTCCAGCAATATGACATACCAGTGGTAGGTTTAAACACTGGTAAAGAATGCCACCTGGACGCCCATCTGGTGGAACACGCCATAGAAGACATGCCCTTAGACGAAATAGACACACTCTATATTGAAAACGTGGGAAACCTCATCTGTCCCGTTGACTTCGACTTAGGAAGCCACATGCGCATGGTGGTGATCAGTGTCAGTGAGGGAGATGATACCGTGGAAAAACACCCCCTGATCTTCAAGGACGCCGACCTGGTAGTCATAAACAAGATAGACATCGCAGATGCAGTGGGTGCAGACGCCGAAAAGATGGTAAAAGATGCTAAATACCTCAACCCTGATGTTAAAATAATAAAAAGCAGCCTTAAAACAGAAGAAGGATTAGATGAAATTATTAAGGCTATAAAAGAATTCAGGGATAATATCTAATTAATTGGATCAATTATAATTCATTTAACACGCTGGTGATTCATTGAAAGTATGGATAGACATAGTAAACGCGCCGCATGTTTGGTTCTTTAAGAACATAATCAAATATCTGGAAGATGAGGGTGAAGAGGTGTTCATCACCGCCCGTAAGTTTGGCGATGTCCACCAGCTTCTGGACTTATTTGAAATCCCCTACACTTCGGTGGGCAGGCACGGCGCCACCCTGGAACAGAAGCTTCTGCGGAGCACAGAAAGGGTTTACAACCTATCTAAGATCATCGAAAAAGAAAAACCAGATGTAGCGGTGTCTAAACATTCAATTGAACTTCCCAGGGTGTCTTTCGGACTTAGAATACCCAGTGTGTATGTGCTGGATAATGAACATGCCATAGCAGCAAATAGACTCACTTTACCCCTCTGTAATAAGATTGTAGTACCAAAGGCCATGAGCGTATGGGATGTGCTGAAAATCGGTGCAGATCCCAATGCATTGGTACGTTACAATGGAACATCGGAGGTTATACACTTCGTGGATTTCCAGTATAACCCGAACATCTTCGAAGATTTGAATTTGGATTTAAATAAGGATAAGACCATACTGATGAGGCCGGAACCTGCCCTGGCATCCTACCTTGACGCTGACTGTCATGAATCTGTTTTGTCTCCAATCGTGGAGAATATTGGTGAATATGCAAATATCCTGGTCATCCCCCGATTTAAACAACAGCAGGAAATATTCGCTGGCAACGAGAATGTAACCATAATCAAACCACCAGTGGACACATTCAGCCTGATGAAAAGGTGTGATCTGGTGATTGGTGCCGGGGGTACCATGAACCGGGAGGCGGCCCTTTTAGGAACCCCAGTCATATCCTGTTACCCCGGGAAATTACTCGCCGTGGACGGATTCTACATCGAAAAAGATCTTATGAAGAGATCACAGGATATAGGTGAAATAGTTGACCTGGCACTGGAACTCATGATGGAACATAAGGTAAAAAAACAGCTTAAAACCGATGATCTCCTCCAGATCATGATAGATAACATATATGGTGCGGTGGAAAGTTAATCCTATCACCTATGGAAAGTTAATCCCACCTGATTTAAAGTTAATCCTATTTGATTTAAAAAATTGTCTAACTCTTATCCATTTAACTTGAAAAAATAAGGATGGACTGACCGGGATTTGAACCCGGGGCCTCCGCCATGCCAAGGCGACGCTCTACCAACCTGAGCTACCAGCCCTTATACAAGATTATATGCAATTATATTTAAATGTAATGCATTGGTTTTAAATGTAACGTACCTGTAAAAATTCTAGATAAATTGAACCTGAAACCTGGTATAAACATGAATAAATATAATATCAGAAATGCTGTAGAAGAGGACTTCCGGGCCATTGCAGAAATAGCCGCATACTGCCCTCCCATGGTTACTGAGAGGAATTCCATCTACCATATCTTTACTAAATTCTTTAAAACCACATCCCTGGTTATTGAACATGAAAATAAAAAGATCATAGGCTTTCTACTGGGATTCATATCCCAGGACGATCCCCAGGAAGGATACATACATCTCCTATGTGTAATGCCTCCGTGGAGAAATAAAGGCCTGGCCCAGGGCCTTGTAGAGGAATTTCTGGATATCTTAAGGAAAGAGGGATGCCAGAGGGTTCATCTTATAACCAGCCCGGGAAATAGGAAGGCGCTGAGCTTCTATGAGAAAATGGAATTTAAAATCAGTAATGAAGGAGAAGAAATAGTAATAAATGGTGTTAAAACCAGTAAAAATTATAATGGACCCGGAGAGCATAAATTGATATGTACCAAACTACTAGATTAACTGGGGCTTATAGTTATATTTAAGAGGAAAAAAATTAAATAGATAAATTCTAAAATTATATTCTTAAAATCTTACATTAAATTCTTAAAACTTTCAAAATAGGGAGAATTCAATGCCTTTAATCGCTCAAAATCATTTACAACTTATTATAGAATTTGGATTGATGCTACTACTAGGTGTCAGTTTCTTAATTAACATAGTACCCTTGTCACTAAGTGCAGTGCTTTTGGCAGGTCTGATCATCAGTGTGGGAATGGCCTTACTATTTGGATTCGATGCAATTTCACTATTACTACCAGGCATCGGCTACCACGAATTTACCCACCCCTATGGGGCTATCGCCCTGTTTGCAGTGGCCACATCCCTGGCTGCAATTTATATCATGGATGATGTGGGGATAAACACCAGGAGTCTTAAAACATTCTTACTACTTATCATAGTAGCCATTCCACTATTTGGTGGAATGGTGCATCGAGATTTCCTTCTCATGTGGATTGTGGGACTCTTTATAGCATTCTTCATTCTCTCTAAATCCTTCCGACGTAAATCAGTGTTAACCGTTAAAAGGGTGGTTATGGTAACGGTTGTCGTGTTAGTTGCCTTCGGTTTCATGGAGGTTTTATCCAGATTACTGAACATGCCCTTGATAAGCCCCATCTCCAGGATAGAGAGAATTCTGGACAACTCACTGCCCAGCATAAAAATGGTAATACAGAACACCTATCTAATAGGACACAACCCGGCCACATCCTTTTGGGGGGCTGAATCATCTGGATTCGCCGACGGATACGTAACCCTTCCCATAACTTTAATAACCACCTTCGGATTAGCTTTACCCGTGTTTTATGGGGTCCTGACCAATCAGAAAGATGTGATAGATTATTTCACCCCGGGAATTTTTGCATGGGGATATGAATTTGGTTACATCATCCTCATCCTGGTTCTTTTAGCCGTTCTGGGTGTAATAATTATAGGGCTTAAAATAATGAAGGTGTACAAGGAGAAAAGGGAAAGAGGCAATAAAACATTACTGGGTAGAGAGGCACTGTTGATAGGTTCTTTAACCGCCTTCATGGGCCAGGCCTGGGTAGGATTTTTCATAATCAACCGTGATATAAATGGAACTGCACTGGTAACCTTTTTATTCCTAGGCGCTATGGTACTGGGACATGTGTTGATGGTTAAAAAGAGTTGACACCTCACAGGGAGTGTAAAATTGAAAAAAGCTTTAATTCTACTGGGATGCCCGGAGGCTCCATCGCAAACCCCCATGGCAGTCTATTCTGTCTACAAACTTACCAGTCTGGGCTACCAGGTTACCGTGGCCAGTACTCCATCAGCTTTGAAGCTTTTAGAGGTTTCAGATCCCGAGGAGTTATATGTAAAAAATAAAATCGACATAGAATCATGTCTGGAGAATTTAGAGGAAGGTATCTTTGATTTACTGGTAGGATTCGTGCATAAAGACGCTGCAGTTTCCTATTTCGTAACCTTTTACTCCATTTTAAACACCTCATCCATTGCAGTGGTATTTGAAAGAGATCCCGAGTTATTGGAAAACTACATTGAATCGATAGAAGAAAGTACAGATGCCACCATAGTATCTGCCCGGGCGTATCATAATCCCACACCCCTGAGGGTTAAATTTGACCGGGCATTAAAGAAATTGGAGGATTAACAGTGACCTTTTGTCTGGATACCTACCTGCAGGAATCTGAAAATTATGAAATACTCATCTCTAGAGCGGGTTTCAAGGAATGTAAACAATTAATAGAAGAACACGCTCCAGAAACCATCCATGTCAAGGCTGGAGAAAAAATATTAGGGGTTAGGATAATAGGAATACCCCCCATAGCCATAGGAATAGATGAAAATAAGGGCACGATAACTCTGCCATACACAAAACCATGCTATGGTACTTCAGTGGTCGAATTACCCGTGGATAAAGAGGAAATCGACAATATTAAAGCCTTGGATATCGAAGAGTAAGCACACTTTTAAACTAAAATTCCTTTTTTAATTAATTCCAATTCCCAAATTTTTTTAATCATAAAAATTATTTATTCTAAAATCCTAACTTACTTTAAACTGAAAATTCAATCAAATTCCTGAATTTAAAAGAACCAATTTAAATCCGGTAATAAAAATGCTGACCACTGTAGTAGGAAGTTATCCTGTAGTTATGGGGAAACCAGAATCCTTCAGCGAGAAAATCAAGTCAACAATAGGAAGTTACGATCCATACCAGCATGCTCTGGATGCGGCAGTCACCGATCAGGTAAATGCCGGGGTAGACCTCATATCCGATGGACAGGTGAGGGAAGGCATGCTGCAGATATTCGCCAGTCACATTCCCGGAATGTCTGTGGATGATAATAAACCGGTTATCACGGGAAAGATTAACCCAGCACCATATTCCATTGGAGCATCGGATATTAAATCAGCCCTGAACACTGCCAAGAAGATCAACCCTGATTTTGGAAAGAATTTAGATCTATTCCATGGTAAGGATTTTAATGAAGGTTTTAAAGGGATCAAAGGGATCATAACCGGACCAACCACCTTAGCACTTTCCAGCCTTATTGAAGGGTTCTACAGTAAAGATAAGAGGGAAGAGATAGTCATTGATCTCGCCTGGGCCCTGAAGAAGGAAGCAGGATTTCTTCAGGATGCCGGGGCAGCCACCATCCAGATAGATGAACCGTATCTCTCCACTGGCATTGCAGATTTAAAGACGGCCAAAAAGGCGGTGGATATTATAACCCAAAATTTATCGATCCCAGTGACCATGCATGTTTGTGGGGAGTTGGTTGATATTTGGGATGAACTTTTAAGGTTTAAAGTTGATATCCTTGATGGTGAATTCGCAGGCCAGCCGAAAAACCTGCAGATACTCGAGGATACCAGTTTAAGAGGTAAAAAGCTGGGACTGGGCTGCGTGAACAACAAAACCGATGAAATCGAAAGCAAAGAGCAGATTGCAGAAGTAATAAAGAAGGGTATAGAAAACCTTGGAAAAGAGAATATAATAGCTGACCCGGACTGTGGAATGCGTCTACGCTCGCGGGAAGCGGCTTACTTGAAACTAAAAGTTATGGTGGGGACGGTGAAATGGCTCTCTTAATTGAAGCAGATGAAATAGCAGACGGATGGGAAGAACTGGTTAGAAAGATAATGAAGGAAGGAAAGGAGATAAAAGATGAAAGAGGTTCTTTAACCAAGGAACTCCTGAATATCTTGGTCCATGTTAAAAAACCCCTGGGTAAAAATGCAGACTATTATCTGAGTAATATAGCGAGGTTAAAGAATATCAGGATACCAAAGGGATACTTCTGGAGCGGGGAGAAACTGGAAATTTATTCCCAGCAATTTTTAAGCAAAGACAGGCAGGGATTTGTCTACACCTATGGAAACAGACTCCGTGAACATTTCCAGGAAGTCGACCAGATACAGGAAGCTATAAATAGGCTTAGAAACTGTGAAGAATCCCGCCGGGCAATTTCAGTAACCTGGGATCCGATGATGGACACAGAAAATGATGAGGTACCCTGTATGATGCTGGTCGACCTGAAGATCCGTGATAGAAAACTCAACGTCACCGGTCTCTGGCGTTCACACGACATCTATGGGGCTTGGTTCCCCAACGCCGTCGGCCTTGCTAATTTAGCCCAGTACGCTGCAGGAGAACTGGGTGTGCAGGTGGGAACCCTTACCATACACTCCATCAGCGCCCACATCTATGAAGTTAACTTCGATGAGGCAAACAGGTTTTAATTTTCTATTTTAAGCCAATTTTAAGGTAAAGCAGAGTTTTATTTTTTATTTTTTATCCTTAAAAATTAAATAAAAAAACTTAAAACCAGTGGGGATTTAAAAAGAGAATTGGAAAATGAATTTTTAAATTCAAAGATGAAATGATTTCAAAAGACGGAATATAATTTAGATTTATGAGGTGTAAGAATGGTAAGTGTCAATGTGGAAGCGAAAAAAACCGTGGATTTAATGATTAAAAAGGCAGACGAACTTCACATAGCTGTGGATGTCTTAGGTAACGGGTCAACCGTGATAGATGCTGGTGTAAACGTATCAGGAAGCTTTAAAGCAGGGGAACTTTACACTAAGGTTTGTTTAGGTGGACTGGCCGATGTGGGAATTTCAATACCCGGAGACCTATCAGAGAAATTCGCCCTACCATCGGTGAAGATCAAAACAGATTTCCCATCCATATCCACCCTGGGTTCCCAGAAGGCAGGATGGTCAGTAAGTGTAGGAGACTTCTTCGCACTGGGAAGCGGACCAGCCCGTGCACTGGCATTAAAGCCTGCAGAAACCTACGAAGAGATAGGATACAAGGACGACGCAGACATAGCCATACTGACCCTGGAAGCAGACCAGCTACCCGGAACAGATGTCACAGAAGCCATAGCTAAAGACAGCGGAGTGTCACCAGAAAACGTCTACGTACTGGTAGCACCTACATCATCCCTGGTAGGCTCTATACAGATATCCGGAAGGGTAGTGGAAAATGGAACCTATAAGATGCTGGAATTCCTCCACTTCGATGTGAATAAGGTAAAACACGCAGCAGGTATAGCACCCATTGCACCAGTCGACCCCGACGGACTGAAAGCCATGGGAAAAACCAACGACGCAGTACTATTCGGTGGAAGAACCTACTACTATGTGGAATCTGAGGAAGGAGACGACATAAAATCGGTGGCCGAAAAGCTGCCATCATCAGCCTCTGATGGCTACGGCAAACCATTCTTCGACGTCTTCAAAGAAGCAGAGTTCGACTTCTACAAGATAGACAAAGGCATGTTCGCCCCTGCTGAAGTGGTGATAAACGACTTACGTACTGGGGAAATCTTCAAAGCAGGATACGTAAACAGCGAACTCCTCCAGAAGTCCTTTGGGTTATAAAAACCCTCAGAACCCCTTGAATTATTTAATAAATTTTTAATTTTTTCCTTTTCCTTGATTTTAAATGTAATTTGGGGATAGAACATGAAGATAGGTATTTGTGATACGACATTTGCCCGGGTAGACATGGCAGAATATGCCGTAAATGAAATTAAACAAAATCTGGCCAACGTAGAGATCATAAGGAGGACTGTGCCGGGTGTTAAGGATTTACCAGTGGCCTGTAAGAAATTGATAGAAGAAGAAGGCTGCCAGATGGTCATGGCATTGGGGATGCCCGGACCCGAGGCGATAGATAAACAATGCGCCCATGAAGCATCCACCGGTCTCATTGCTGCTCAGCTAATGACCAACACCCATATATTAGAGGTATTCGTCCACGAAGATGAGGGGCTGGATCCTAAAGACCTGAAAACACTGGCCATAAACAGGGCAACAGAACACGCCCAGAACCTTGTTAAAATGCTCAGGGGCCCTGAACAATTACGCAAAGAAGCAGGTAAGGGCATGAGAGAGGGAAGACCGGATGTTGGTCCGGTTTAAATAAATTATTTTTTCTATTTTGTAATTTAAGATAGATTAATTACCGCCCATCTACATAGTATAATAGTGAGGATAATAAGGGGTGATATCATGAAGGAAGAGGTATTTTACAGCACAGGAATGAAGAAGATTAAAGAGGACTACCCGGATCTTTACCAGGCAAGCGTGGATTTAAATGAAGCAGCCTACACTGGAAAGGTTCTTGACTATAAAACTCAGAAGCTGATAGCCCTGGGTATAACCGCAGCAAATTCTGATGATAGGGCTACTAAAAAACAGATACTCAGTAACATGCAGGAATTCGGCGCGACCAAGGATGAAATAATGGATGTCCTGAGGGTGGTCCTGCTGATTGCAGGTAAACCAGCCTTTATGAAGGCAGTTAATATCCTGTATAAAATTGAAAAATAGTTTTTAACTTTTTTTAAGTCTTCTTTTTTTTAGAAATATTCTTTTTTTAAAAAATAATTTTTTTAGATCAGGCAATTTTGATTGGGGCCATATATTTTATTTGGTACTCCATTATATTATATTTAAATCCATATCTAAAACCTAGTATATTTACCTGAAATTCTCTATGCCAGTGAAAAATGGGAGGATATTAATTTTTCAATGTGGTAATAAATTAAAGGGACAGTTTCAAATTGATTAATAAACTAAAGGAACAGTGGAATACAGTGAAAAATGATAAGTCATCATCAGAATCTGATCATACATCTTCTGAGTTACATGAACGGGGAGAGAGAACAGAAGGAGTCAACCTGATTCTAGGAGACCCTAAAAAGGCGGTTATCAAACTTTCCGGGCCGATGATCATTGCCATGATTCTCCAAACCACTTATAACCTTGTTAACGCTATCTGGGTTGCTGGTCTTGGGGGAGAAGCCCTGGCAGCTGTAGGATTTGTCACACCCCTCTTTATGATAATGGTAGGTCTAAGTAACGGTCTGGGTGCCGGTGCCGCTTCATCTGTAGCGCGTTTTATCGGTGCCGGTGATAAAAGAAGTGCCAATAATGCTGCTATTCATTCCCTGCTGATTACTATCGTCATTTCAGTTATCATGACCTTTCTACTTTTGATATTCTTGGAACCTATCTTGGTTTTCTTAGGGGCCGGTGGTACCCTGGATCTGGCGGTGCAATTCGGTAGGGTGACCTTCGCCGGTACCATCCTCATGTTGTTTACCGGTGCAGCTTATGGTATTCTCCGGGCAGAGGGTGATACGAAAAGGACCATGTATGCCATGGTAGTTTCATCAGTTTTAAACATGGTCTTAGATCCCCTACTCATATATTCAGCGGGGTTAGGAATTTCCGGAGCGGCATGGGGTACGGTGATATCCATGGCCATGGTGTCAGTGGTAATCCTATACTGGTTCTTCCTGAAGAAGGACACCTACGTATCATTCTCACTTAAAGACTTCTTGCCTGATTTTAAAGTGGTTAAGGATGTCCTGGGTGTAGGTTTACCAGCCAGTGCGGAATTTCTCATAATTTCCATAAACGTTGGTATCCTTAATGGATTACTGGTTTTAGTTGCCGGGACAGATGCAGTTGCAGTTTATTCTGCAGGATGGAGAGTGGTTATGATGGCAATACTGCCAATAGTAGCCATTGGAACGTCTGTTATTACCGTTGCTGGGGTCTCATTCGGATCCAGAAAATTTGAAAACCTTTCTATCACCCATAACTACTCTGTAAAAATAGGATCTCTTACAGCTTTAATATTGGCTATTTTAACCTTCATATTCGCACCGTACATGGCGATGTTATTTGCCTACACCCCACAGAGTGCTTATTTAGCACCGACCATCGCTGCTTTCCTCCAGGTGATGTGTTTCTTCTATATCTTCATGCCTCCGGGGGTTATGTCCGGTTCCATTTTCCAGGGAACAGGTAAAGGAATGTCTTCATTGACCCTGGCCATACTCAGAAACATGATACTGGTGATCATCTTCGCATATATTCTGGCCATACCCCTTAATATGGGCGAAAGGGGAGTGTGGTGGGGTATTGTAGCAGGAGACATTGCAGGAGGTATAGTTGCCTATGTCTGGGCGCGTTTCTATATAAAAAGACTCCAGGACACCTATAAAGAGGAAGTTTCTTCCTAAGTTGAATAAAGTCAGGTTTCTTCCATTATGAAATCGGTTTCTTCCATTATGAATATTCACGGGTTCAAACTCATGTAATTCCTGTCCGGGCCCAAAACCTTTTTAAGGTGTTATGACCAACACTTGGTTACTGTAAATTTAAAGTATAACCTACTTTTTTTAGGGGACACAGTCCCATGGATGTGGCGAAAGCTGAACAAAAAGAGGTGTTTTAATTGTATAAATATATTAGACAAGCTTGGAAAAATACTGACGACTCCTATATCAAGGAGTTAATGCAGAAGAGAGCTCCTGAGTGGAGAAAAGAAAACGTAATTACGAGAATTGACCGACCCACCCGACTTGACCGGGCCAGATCCTTAGGCTATAAAGCCAAAAAAGGATATGTGCTGGTAAGGACCCGTGTCCGCAGGGGTGGAAGGAGAAAAACCCGATTCACAGCCGGTAGAAGGCCTAAAAGAATGGGTGTAACCAAGATCACCCCCCAAAAATCCATAAAAAGGATAGCTGAGGAAAGAGTGGCCAGGAAATACCCCAATTTAGAGGTTTTAAATTCCTACTGGGTATGGGAAGACGGTAAATTTAAGTTCTTCGAAGTCATACTGGTAGATCCCCACCACCCCTCCATTAAAAATGACTCAAACATTAACTGGATAGGGGAAAAACAGCACACCAACCGGGTTTTCAGAGGCCTTACCAGTGAAGGTCAAAAGACCAGAGGCCTTCGAAATAAAGGTAAGGGAGCTGAGAAGGTCCGGTAAATAATGATCCATAACGTCTCTTATCGAACCTTTGTTTATGGAACAGAAAACGAGGAAAAAGTGAAAAAAGCAGTTAAAACTCTTTTTCCCAACTCCTCACCCCAAAAAGAATACACTGAAGGTTATTATAAAAACCCAGTACTAATTCTACACGATAAAATCGAAAAAAAGAAGGAGATCAGAGATTTTATCGGTACACTCCAAGATACATCTACTGCAGATAAAATCCGGAAGGATCTAGACAGGAAGATGGATGATAAAGGCAACCTATTTCTCCGTTTTGATAAACAAAAAGCCTATCTTGATGAACTGGAAATAGTGGAACATGGTGACTCCATCCATGTTAAGATCAAAATCGCAGCATACCCAGCCCGAAAAGAAGTTGCCATGAAACTCGCCAGGCAAATTTGGGGGTGAAGATAATTTTATTTTTTGATTTCCATGTAAAAGATGACCCTGAACTGGTTAAAGAAGCTGATAGATTAGGATATGCTGGTTTAGCACTGTTTTCGAATGGAAATGGGAATAATTCAAGTGGAAATGAGAATAAAGTAGAAGTGGCAAGTGGAGAAACCATAAACCCGGAAAATTCCACCAAGAAAGAAAATCCCATCAAAACTTATAAAGGAGTCTTCATTTCCGCGAGAAACCCAGAAAGCATGAGGCAGAAGGTCAAAAAGTCCAGGAAAAATGCCGATGTTATCATGGTGCGTGGTGGTGACCAGAAGATAAACAGAGCAGCCTGTGAAGATCCCCAGGTAGATATACTATCAGCACCCTACCTCAAACGGAGAGACTGTGGCATCAACCATGTCATGGCCAAAAAAGCAGCGCTTAACGAAGTGGCAGTTGAATTAAACATTAAATACCTGACTAAAACTAATTCTTATCTACATTACAAGGTATTATCCCATTTTAGAGAGATAATTAAATTGAAAAGGAAATACGGCTTCCCCCTCATCATCACCAGCGATGCAGAGTCCATCTACGGCCTGCACACACCCCAGGATCTAATTGCATTATCGGGATGTTTTGGAATGGATCGGGAGGAAGCAGAAGCTGCACTGTCTAAAACTCCGCAGAAAATTATTGAAAGGAGTGAAACTAGAGATAAAGTCGTTGTAGATGGAGTTAAGATTATCGAGTAAGATTATTGACATTATAGGAGTAGGAATATCATAAGATTGCCAATTTTACTGTGGTTTAAATGAAGCTTAAAATATTACCCCCGCATCTCAGGAATAAGAAGAGATACCTGGCATTTGAAGTCCGGTCGCAAAATCCCCTCACCCGTGATGAGGTAATATCACTCATATGGGGGGCTGCAGGAGGTTTATACGGCTCCTGTGGTGTCAGCCGCTTTGATCTGTGGGTGGTTAAGGTATGGAAATGTAATTCATCCGGGCAGAACATTACTAAGGGAATTCTCCGCTGCAGGAGGGAGGAGGTCGACAGGGTAAGATCGGTTTTCCCGGTTATAAATCGTTTTAAAGGTAAAAGAGTAGTATTCCATACATTAGGTGTTTCTGGGACAATTAAATCAGCGAGACGTAAATTTATTAAAGAGGGTTCACAAAGTTTATTTTAATTATTGATTAATTTTTAATTCGAATCTTTTTTATAGTAAAATTATTATAAGATATTATTGTTATTTTCTTGATACCAAAAATATCTGATAATTAACTAAATCATAAAGAAGGTTTAAACAGTACGTTCATTTCGTAATTAAAAAAAATGAGAGGTATATTATATGCAACCGTTTCCAGCAGCAGGATATGATAAGGGTATATCCATATTTAGCCCCGATGGAAGGCTTTTCCAAGTTGAATATGCAAGAGAAGCCGTAAAGCGAGGTACAACTTCATTGGGCGTTAAATCAACGGAAGGAGTGGTGCTGGTGGTAGATAAAAGACCAACCAGCAAACTGGTAGAGCCCAAATCAATTGAAAAGATATTCAAGATCGATGAGCATATAGGCGCAGCAACGTCAGGTCTGGTGGCAGATGCCAGAAACTTGATCGAGAAGGCCAGGATGGAATCCCAGATCAACAGAATAACCTATAACGAGCCCATACGTGTAGAAGCACTGGCCAAGAAGATATGTGACCTGAAACAGATGTACACCCAGCACGGAGGGGTAAGGCCATTCGGTTCAGCCCTGATAATAGGCGGAGTAAACGATACTGGCTGCCGGTTATTTGAAACCGACCCCAGCGGGGCGCTGATAGAGTACAAGGCCACCGCTATAGGTTCAGGAAGGACCAATGCCATGGATGAATTTGAGAAAAAATATAGGGAAGACATGAACCTGGAAGAAGCCATGGAACTGGCACTCGATGCTGTATATGAAGCAACTGAAGGGAAAACCACAGTAGAAAGCGTGGAGATAGCGGTAGTGGAAAGTGCCACCAAGAAATTCAGAAAACTAACCGACGACGAGATAGCCGAACACGTTGAAGAATTACTTTTAAGAAAACCTAAAGAAACAGAAGGAGAAGAAGAGGAATAAGATAATGGTAACTCTTGAAGACGCAGTAATAGCCCGACTGGAATATTACGGCGAACACTTTGAAATTCTGGTAGACCCAGACCTGGCTGCTGATTTCAAGAGGGGTAAAGAGATAGAACTGGAAGACATACTGGCCGTGGAAGAGATATTCAAGGATGCCAAGAAAGGAGATAAAGCATCCGAAGAGGCCATGTTAAAGGCTTTTGAAACCACCGACCCAGCTGAAGTCGCTGCCTTTATAATAAAAAAAGGACAGGTGCAGTTAACTGCCCAGCAACGTAAAGAGATGCAGGAAGAAAAGAGGAAGATGATCGTAGCCACCATAACCAGAGAAGCAATAAATCCTCAGACAAAACTTCCCCACCCAGCAAGAAGAATAGAAATAGCCATGGAAGAAGCCAAAATACACGTAGACCCATTTAAGAGCGTTGATGAGCAGGTTACAGAGACCTTAAAAGCCATCCGTACCAAGATACCCATCAAATTTGAAAAGGTCCAGGTAGCCATAAAGATACCGGGAGACGTCCAGGGGAAAGTGTACAACATCATCCCCGAATTTGGGACCACTAAAAACGAGGAATGGCAGCGGGATGGTTCATGGATAGCTGTGGTGGAAATACCCGGCGGTATGCAGGACAACTTCTATCAAAGGTTGAACGAGTTAACCCACGGACAGTTGGAGACCAAACTATTATAAAAATCACCCATAAACCAATATCAATATTATAATACATAACCAATGTTATTAATAACGATACCAAACAGAGTACTATAGGAGACTTATTCTTATTTTTTCTTAAAATAGGAGGATTTTCAGTGATATTTATAGAAGATAAACAGATGGTAATACCAGGAGATGTGCTGGCAGACAAGGAGTACCAGTCAGGAAGAGGAACTTTCAAGGAGGATGATAAGATATGTTCCTCACTGGTGGGTCTGGTGGCCATAAGAGATAAAAAGATCAGCGTCATACCCCTGCAAAGTAAATATATCCCTAAAAGGGGAGACGTGGTAATTGGAGAAATCACAGACATCAGATTTTCCATGTGGAATCTGAATATAAACTCACCTTATTCTGGAATTTTACCTGCATCAGATGTTTTCGGAAAAGAAAAAAGAGATTTAAACAAAGCATTTAATGTGGGAGATGTCTTATTTTTACGGGTAGTCGATGTCGACGAAGTAAAAAAGGTTAAATTGGGCCTTAAGGGACGGGGCCTGGGGAAATTCAGGGACGGAATACTCATCTACATAACACCCACCAAAGTACCCCGACTGATCGGTAAAAAAGGGTCCATGATCAACATGATCAAGGATGAAACCAAATGTGAAGTGGTAGTAGGACAAAACGGAGTAGTATGGGTAAAAGGCGACCCCTCCATGGAGAGGGTGGCAGAAAAAGTCATAAACATGATCGAGGAACAGGCCCATACCTCAGGATTAACCGACCGGGTAAGGAACATGCTTTTCGAACTTCTGGGTAAAGAAATTCCAGAAAAAGAGGAAAAACCAGAAGAAACTCAGGAAGCAACCGATGAAGAGGAAGAAAACGGAGAAGATTTAATTCAATAGAATTGGAATTAAACAAAATTAAAGTAAGGTGATTACAATTATAACCAATAAAATTTTAGGTAAAGATTCTACGTCCAGTAAAAGAGCCGATGGACGGGCTTCTGATGAATTAAGACCATTTAAGATTGAGGCAGGAGTTTTAGAGAGGGCTGACGGATCAGCCTATCTGGAACTGGGAGGAAACAAGGTTATGGTGGCGGTGTACGGTCCCCGGGAGCTGCACATAAGAAGATTGATGCAGCCAGACAGAGCGGTGCTCAGGTGTAGATACAACATGGCGCCCTTCTCTGTAGATGACCGGAAAAGACCGGGACCAGACCGCAGATCCGTGGAGATATCCAAGATAACTTCAGAAGCACTGATGCCCGCAGTATTCCTGGAAAAATTCCCCAGATCAACCATCGACGTATTCATAGAAGTTTTAGAAGCCGAGGGGGGGACTAGATGTGCCGGTATAACCGCGGCATCCGTGGCATTAGCCGATGCCGGAGTCCCCATGCGTGACCTGGTGGTAGCCTGTGCCGCTGGAAAATCCGAGGGTGAAGTCGTACTGGACCTTTCAGAAGCTGAAGATAAAGATGGTGAAGCAGATGTACCAGTAGCCATCATGCCCCGCACAGGAGAGGTAACCCTGCTGCAGAGTGATGGAAATCTAACACCTGAAGAATTCGAAAAAACCCTGAATTTAGCCATAGAGGGGTGCATGAAATTATCCGAAGCACAGAAAGAAGCTATAATAAAGAGGTACGGTGATTAAAATGGGAGTTACAATTATTCCTGAAATAATAAGAGAAAGCTTAAACAACCTGGTAAAGAATGGTGAAAGGTCCGATGACCGTTCATTTGATGATTACCGGGATATTTACCTGGAAACAGGAGTGATAAGTAAGGCTGAAGGATCTGCCCGGGTTAAAATCGGTAAAACCCAGATAATGGTGGGTGCCAAACCCCAGATCGGCGAACCATTCTCTGACACACCCAACGTGGGTGTTCTAATGACCAACTCAGAGTTGATACCCATGGCCTCTCCAGATTTCGAGCCAGGACCCCCGGATGAACGTTCTGTAGAACTGGCACGGGTAACTGATCGCTGCATGAGAGAAGCAGGAGTGGTTGATCTGGAGAAACTGTGTATCATAGAGGGAAAGAAGGTGTGGATGATCTTCCTGGATCTCCATATAATAGACTACGATGGAAACCTCATGGATGCAGCAGTACTGGGAAGTATGGCGGCCCTCATGGACACCAAAATCCAAGAGGCCAAAGTGGTAGATGATGAAGTGGTTATTGACCCAGAAAAGAAGGTACCCCTTCCTATAAAAGAAAAGGCGCTGATGTGCACCTTCGCCAAGATAGGTGGCGAATTAATAGTTGACCCTTCTTTAGAAGAGGAACAGGTCATGGACGCCCGCATCTCCATAGGCATGAGAGCAGACGGCAGTATCTGTGCCATGCAGAAAGGCGGTATGCAGCCCTTAACCAAGGATGAGATCTTAAAAGCCGTGGAAAGGACCGGGGAGATAACCAAGAAACTCATGGAACATCTGCCGCAGAACAATCAATAAAATCATTACTTCAAAATTAAGACAACAAACTCAAAATATTAAATTAAAATATTCAAGGTGATAAACATGGCAAGAACAAAGAAAGTAGGGGTAACCGGAAGATTCGGTGCCCGATACGGTAGGAAAGCAAAGAGAACCGTAAAGAAGATCGAAGAAAACATGAAAAAGTACCATACCTGCCCTCAGTGTGACAGGCCCGGTGTAAAGAGAGTTTCCACTGGCATATGGAAGTGCCGTAAATGTAACACTGTATTTACTGGTGGAGCATACGTTCCACGAACACCAATGGGTAAAACCGCAGCCAGGAACATCAAGAGGATTGTAGGAGGAACATAATTTGTATAAGTGTGCTAAATGCGGTGTCCTGGTAGATATCAAGGGATACACCGAATCAAAATGTCCCAGCTGCCGGTACAGAATCCTCTTTAAGGAAGTACCTCCGGTAAGAAGGGTGTTAAAATCCAGATAGACCGGATAACTAGGTAAAACCAGTAATCTACCAGATAAACCAGTAATCAATATTTTACCCGTAAATCCGGATATAGTCCAATGTTAATAACCACATCCAGAAAACCATCTCCCCGAACCCGGTCCTTTGCCGGAAGCCTGGAAAGAGTTTTTAACTCTAAATACATAAACCGGGGCAAGATGAGTATGCGAGATGTACTCCTTAAATTAAGGGCATCGGACCATACTAAGGTAGCGGTTATATCCGAGATGAAGGGAAATCCCAGCAGGATAGAGTTCTTCGATCCTGAAGGTGATTTAATCCTTAGTATGGATATAACTGTCTCTAATTCTCTTGGAAAGGGCAGAATTCGAAAAAAAGAGTTAAAGCTCAGATGGGATCTGGATGAGTCTAATTTAAAGGATAAGACAGACCTCAAGGATAAGGTCATCTCCACAATAGGAGTTCCAGAAGATCCAGTTGACTTAATTAAGACAGATTCCATTAGGGATGAACTGAGGCAGTATTCAAGTTCCAACCTGATACTGGTTAAGGGTGAAGATGGTAAACCATTGATGGAGTTCCATGACCAGGAGGGACAGATAACAGGTCCCCGAATTTACATACATAAGTGTAGAACTGGTGATTAAATGACACTTCACGGGGTGGACATGGAGTTTCAGATAGAATTTGAGGATAAAAATCAGGCAGAAATTATCATGAAAGCACTGGAGCCTGAGGTAGATTCTTCCCCATCTGAAAGAGCCACGGTAGAGTTGAACTTAACCGGTAAGGTACTGGATGTAAACATCACCGCTTCAGACGCCACATCTTTAAGGGCGTCGGTGAACTCCTATCTAAGGTGGATAATGCTTTCCCTGGATGTATTGAATGTGAATAAATCGATGTAATAAAGATTAAAACTTTAATTAAACGTTAAATTTTAATTTAGAGGTGAATGAAATGGAAGTTCCTAAAAATGTACAGCATCAGATAGCCCAGTTCCAGCAGATGCAGCAACAGGCCCAGGCCATAACCATGCAGAAGCAGAGCGTGGAGATGCAGATCAGAGAAACTGATAAGGCTTTAGAAGAACTGAAAAAAGTGGAAGAAGATTCAGATGTCTACAAAACAGCGGGTAATCTTCTTATAAAAGTTAAAAAGGATGAGATGGTCACAGAACTCGAAGATAAACTGGAGACATTGAAGTTACGAGAGAAAACTGTAGGCCGACAGGAAGAAAGGATAATGAAGAAGCTGCAGGAAATGCAGACCTCCTTACAGGAAGCCATGCAGGGGCCAGGACAGCCGGGGTTAGGCACTTGAGAAGGCTAACCGACGAGGAACTGGATAAGGTCTCAGAGGTAGCTGTGGAAGCTGCAGAAAACTATATACTTTCCAGGGTTTCCAAAAAAGAGATCCTGGACCTGGATATAAACGCTGATATCACATACGAAGATGTATTGAACGTGGATATAACGGTAGATATTGATTTGGATGAGTTATCTGCTGCTGATGAAAATGAAATAGCAGAAAGTGCAGTGGATGCAGCTTTAAAAGAATTAGATGTTTTTATCGATGAAAATTTTAGGTGAACAATTTTCTTCTTAATTAATTAATTTTTTTTTTATTTAAAAACGAAAGTGGGGTATCTTTTGACCGAGTTAATACCTGTCCTGGATTTAATGTCCGGAATTGCCGTATCCGGTAAATCAGGCCAGAGAGACACCTATAAACCACTCCACACTGTTTATTCTGGAACTCCAGATCCAGTTGACATAGCCATATCCCTTAAAAGAGAGGGATTTAAACGTATCTACGTGGCTGACCTGGATGCCATTGAGGGGAGAGGTTCTAACCTGGAAATCGTCCGGAAAATTAACCATGTACTGCCGGTTATGCTGGACTGGGGGGTTAAAGATATTGAGAGCTTTGCTTTTGCCCTGGATTTTGCAGATAAAATCATAATCGCCACGGAAACCCTTACAAGTTGGGCAGATTTAGGGGAAATATTCCATAAATTCTCCCAGCAGAGGATGATGGTTAGTATTGATGTAAAAGATGGACAGATACTAAGCAGAGATCCATCTCTCACTTTCGGTGAGGTTAAATCTAAACTGGAAAAACTGAAACTGGAAGAAATTATTTTACTTGATATCTCTGGTGTGGGAACTTTAAGTGGATTTAACTTGGACCTCCTGAATAATTTCAGGGGGATGGAAGATGCTTTGATACTTGGCGGGGGGATCACTCCTGAAGAGGTGCAGAACCTGAATGATCGAGGGGTGAATAAATTCTTAATGGGCACTGCTTTGCATTCCGGTAAAGTTGGTCTACAGTAGAAAAAATGAGCAGGTCCAAAACCCAAAAAATCCCTAAACTTATCTGATATCCTGTTTATAGATTTAACCATGCCAAAGTTCATGATCATCGGCCCTTTAACCAAAGACCGAATTGTAAAGAAGGGCAACGTTTGTAACACAGTTGGTGGGGGTGTTTACTACCAATCAGCAGTTCTTTCAGGGTTGGGAATGGGTAACACCGTCATTACCGCCATGTCAAAGATGGATAAAGGTTTGATGAAACAATTCCCCGGAGCCACACAGATAATTCCCATATATACCGGGAAAACCATGGAATTTGAGAATATCTACCCGGATGATAATCCCAATCACAGAATACAAAAAACACAAATCCCGGTAAATCCAATAAAACCCGCTAATTTTAAAGATTTAAACCTCAAAGCCTACGATGCTCTACTCTTGTCCCCATTATCTCCCTATGACATTCCCCTGGAAACGGTGCAATATCTAAGTAAACAGGACATACCTATCTACCTGGGTGCTCAGGGATATTTAAGGCATGTTGAAAGTGGTAATGTGGTTTTAAAACCCTGGAAAGACTATAAAAGATTCCTCAAACTGATTGATTTCCTGTTTTTAGACGAACTGGAAGCCCGGGTGATACTGGGAAATTCCAGTGATAACTGCGCAGAAATCGCCCAGGTATTATCCAATTTTGGGCCGGAAGAGGTGATCATTACCAGGGGCGACCGTGGTGCCGTTATATATTCCCAAATAATAGCCGAAAATAAAAATATCCACGATATACCCTCCTTTCCACCAGAAGAGATAGTTGACCCCACTGGACTGGGCGACACCTTCATGGCCGCCTATGCAGTAAAAAAACTGGAAACTCCCGATCCTGTAGAATGTGGAAGGTTCGCAGCCCATATCTCATCACTTAAGATGGGACAGAAGGGAGCTTTATTTGAAATAAAAAGAAAATAAAGATTTTTAAGGATTTCTAGAAAATAAACTTTCTTTTTATCCTGGTTTCCTTAAAATAAATTATTATCCCGGTTTTTTTATACTGGTTTCCTTTGAGATGAATTATTTATTATCCCAGCAGTAACGGTAAAATTACGAAGGGAGATAATCCTGCTATTAAAAATATTAAAGCGCCAATTAGAGTTCGACGGTTATTGGAATCCATTATTCCTGTAGTTATAATTATTATCCCTGTAAATGCCAGTATAGGGGGGATTATATGGGAGAATATGAGTGAACTTTCTACCAGTGGACTGTATGCTATTTTGATCACCTAACTTTTATTTGATTGGTAAAATTTATTAATTTAACGGTTTTATTCTAATCAATTTATAGTTTCTATTCTAATCAATTTACAGTGTACCATCCAGGCTGCTTGTGTTGTGCCTGGAGGATAACAGGTTACCAGGGTAAGGTTGTTGTCTCCCGGTGGGAATTTTATGGGGTCGGTTTTATAGTCCCATTTAATATCTCCATTGGACACCACCTGATAAATATATTTCCTCTGGGTAAGGTAGTCATTTATCACCACTTCATCTCCTGGCTTGAGCTGGTCGATGTCTCTGAATGGGGCTGAAAAACTGGTACGATGACCTAACAAACCCATGGTGCCGTTTTGATCGGGATAGAAACTTTCACCGTAATAGTAAACTGAATTGTATCCATTTACTGTATCTGAACGAATTCCCCAGTTTACATGGAGTGTTGGGATTGATACACTGCCCCAGAAGGGAGTTTTCGCGGGTATTAAAACGGAATTCACTTTAAAATTATTCGTGATGACCTCAAAGCCATACTGGGCAGTTAAGATTTCCATATTGGAGGTGGAACCAAGAAAATCCAGGGGGTCACCTGAGATCACCTTTTGGGTGTAAATGATGGTGTATAGATTACCATTTTTAGGTATCCACACCTCCTTTTGCAGGTAGATATTTCCGTCTCTTTCGATGTTATAGGTATTTTCGTAGGTAACATCCATATTAATGGTTTTCCTGTTAGAGGAAATCAACCTGAATCCGGAATCGTATGCTGTGGTGGAGTTAAGGATGTAATCTTCTGGTGATTGATAACCCGGTGGGATAACCTGTTTGTTGATGGTTATGTTCAAATTAGGCGATGGTTGGAAGGATACCACCTGCGATGGGTTAGAGCCTGGTTTCACATCCCAACCCTGGGGATAATCAAAGGAAATTTCCCCATCATCATAGTGTTTGGTCAGTCCAAAGTTGAAGCCAAGGTAAGCTGCTGATATGATTATTAAAGATAATACAATCAGGGATAACTGTTTTTTCATTAAATCAACATTTTCTGGGTATTTTTTTATTTAAATAGACTCTATGTTTTGTTAAATAGACTTCTACTGTACATAAAAGAATTTTTTAAATAAAAGCTCAATTCTACATATAAAAATTTAGACACATAAAAAAAATCTTTTATTAAAGATATGATTAAAGTTTAGCTACATATAAAGTTTATTCATAGTGTTCCAGTATGGTTCTACGTAACTCCTTTTCAGATTCAGCTATTATTTCTACATTATCTACTGGAATATCCTGTTCTTTAAGATATTCTAAGAGTTCAGTCGGGGTTTTGCTTTCTTCTAAGTCTATCACCACTGAATTTGATTCAGAGGATATTTTTATAGGTGAATAATCTTCCAGGGCCTGATATGCATCATCAACAGCACCTGTTTTCACCCGGTAGGTGCGTATTTTGTTGGATATTTGGGCAATGTCGATGTTCATTCTCTGCAGAACAATTAAAACATGCTTATTTAAGGCTTCTTCAAGGATGGGGGTGTCGATTAAATCTTTATTTTGAATTATACGGACGGACTGGGCAATTTGAGCCACATCCCTGGCATGGGCGAAGCTGGGTTCCAGACCTTCCCCTCCTTTTTTACGAGTTTCATAAACTTTCCTGAACCGTTCCAGCACCCCTTTATCATAATCTTCATCAAGGAGATCCATGTTTCGTCTGAAGACCTCTACAACATCGTCAAGGTTGGGATTCATTAGAAAAATGTGTAGAGGAGCTCTTCTAAGGTGGGCTTCGTCCATGATACTTATATCCAAGTTGGTGGAGAACGCTGGAATGAAATGAGTATGTACAATGACCGGTATCCCTCTCACATAGATGGCGTCTTTTTTATTTTCCATGGGAACGATGAGACGGTTTAAGATCATCTCATGGTCATCCCTCTGTCTTCCTAAGTCGTCTATAAGTAGTATCCCACCATTTGCCTTTATTATGGGTGAGGTTTCATACACGCCTTTATTGGCATCATAATTGGTTTCTAATTTATTTAAGCTCAATTCAGCACCAGTTATAACAAATGGGGCGTATATTTTCACCCAACGTGGATCCTGGGGTTGTTCTTCACATTTTTTATGGAAATCCTGATCGTAAAGCTGTATCACCCTACCACTGAACTCTATAAATTTGGGAATTACGAGTGGGGGTAGTAATTCCGGCATTTTACTTATAATAAATGTTTTACCAGTTCCGGGGGAACCGTAGACAAATATGCCCTTACCAATGGTACATGACTCCATCATACACTCTTTAGCGTAATTAACTCCCACTATATCTTTAAATGCATATTCTACCACATCACTGGGGATTTTTATGGGATAACGGTCTTTCATTTGTAATTCCATTACAGTATAGTAATCTTCATAGGCCACCGGGGCGATTCCGATGTAGGGATTTTCTTCAGTAACACCACGGGCTTTTTCACGGCCTTTCTGGGTTATGGTGAATTGTATACTGGAAAATAAGAACCCTCCACTGGTAGGAGCGCAAAAACCTCCTTTTTCCAGGTCATTTAATACTTTTTCCATTATATCCCAGTGTATCCCGGTAATCTCATTGATCACGCTGGTTTTAACGGTACCAAAACTAGAGACAATTTTTAAAATCAAATCTTTTATAAAAGATTCAGACAAATTAAGTTCTTCCAGGGTTCTGGGTTGTTCAAGATATTTAAATAGTTTTTCCATCTTAGGACCGTGATAATAATCCATAATAATACATCCCCTACAATGTTTAATCTCTTTCAAATTAAATATGTTGTAATATATTATCCCTCTTCATATAAAAACTAGAAACCAGTAAAGATCACTGAGAAATTGATGATAGGTGGTTTATGTAAAATCTATGGGTGCTTTTTTTTAAAAAAATCAGGGTTTGCAAAAATAATGTTGGGTTAAAGTATCTTCTTAATGTCCTGAAGGTTGGGTAGAACTTCCAGTTCAATATTCCTCTCCTTCAAGAATAACTTCTCCTCTTGACTTAACTCAGAATTAACCAGGATAGCATCCATTCCAATATCAATAGCCCCCAGGATATCTTCGCTGAATTTATTACCGATCATAATGGAATTTTCTGCTTTACATTCCATCCTATCCAGGGCCTGCTGGAATATTTTCTTATCTGGTTTCTCCGCACCTACCTCTTCAGAAGTTATTACTTCATCGAAAAAATGGTGCAGACCAAGTCTTATAAGCTTCTCCCATTGTTTAATGGTAATTCCATTGGATATAACCCCTAAATGGTAGCCCTGACTTTTCAAGTAGATCAAAGTGGGTATGGTCTCTGGAAACAGTCTTAAAAGAGCGAATTTAACGTTATGGTAGGTTATCATTCCCAGGGCAATTAACAGGGGTTTTTCCTCACCAAATACCTGTTTGGTCAAGACGTTGAAATGCTTATCATAGTTGGAGCCTTTCTCCTTGATTATCTCCCGGAGTAATTTATAGGCCTCATCTGAGGACAAGGGTAACCCGGCATCTATCATCACACCAATGGCTGCCTTTCTAGCTAACTTGGCAAAACCAGATGTGTCGTATAAAGTATCATCAATATCAAAGAAGACAGCTTTGCTCATGTACATACTCTTTAGCAGAAATACTATTAAACCTTTTATAAAATTCTATTAGAAAATTACATTAAAAAAAAATTTATTTATAAAAAGAAATTTACACAATGCATTTCGCCTAAAAAAATGCATCCAGGCTGCTCTGTTTTTCCTTATGAATAATATCTCCCTTAGGATAACCTACCGCCTCTATAATTCGGGTAACAGCCGGTAAAACCTGATTATCAATGTAGTATGATGGATCGTACTGGGAGACATCGGCATCTTCCAGGGGAACCGCCCTTTGACTGATGGCTTCCCTCCCCCTTACCACCACGTATCTGATGATGGTACCGGGACCAACCTTCCTACCCTTCGCCATGGCCTTTTTAGCAGCCATCACATGTGGTGCGCTTTGAACGTATTCTTCGGGGTTTTTGGTTAGCTGGGTGTGGATCACCAGGTCTTCCAGGGAGATCTTTCCATCCTTTATCTCCTGCATAGTATCTTGAACGATTCTCACGGCCTTCTGGGGTGATCCTTCCTCTAATAAGGCCCTTAATACTTTTTCCTGGGTTTTTTTAGCTACAGGGGCCCAGTCTCGCCTGACAAGTTCCAGGCCCTTTACCACGATGTTGCCGTCCTGTATCAGGGCGTACCGTTTCTTGGTTACGAAGAAGCCCCTCTGGAAAAAACCCTCAAACTCAAGCTCCATACCTTCTGGAAGGTCCTGATTAACCTGGGAAGTGAAGCTTTGTGCTTTATCTTTGATCTCTAAAAATCGGCTGTTATCATTCAACCAGTACACCATTTATGATGCCGTGTTGACCGGGCCGGGATGTTACCTTTACTTTACCCAGACTGGTTTCCACCACGGCACCTTTGTTTATAATGTTCCTTCTTACAAATTGGATGTTGGCTGCATTTTCGATGACGTTTAGAATCTCAGTTACCTGGACTTTGTTGTTTTTAGGGTCCACCACGTTTATCTTGTTTTCATTAGTAAGGCGGATCTTTTCATTCCCCCCTTTAGCGCGGATCTTCTTGATCTTACGTTCACCAATCTTGGTCTCTGCTGGGTCCCTTCCAAATTCGATCTTTCTTTTATTTCGATTAGATTTACTCCGTCCGCCGGTGTGTTTTCTCAATGATTTTCCTTGCCATATTGCCATTATTTCACCTCAAATAACAAATCATAAAAATGAAAGCATTCAATCACTTTTGTTATCTTAAATTAATTTCCATCTAAATTTATACTTTCATTAAATTAAAACATAGTTACATTACAAGTTATTTAATTTTTTGATGGATAAACCTTTAGTGATGTTTGTACTGAATATATATGACTATACTTAAATATGTGTAAGATGAAATGAAATTAGTTATCTAGTAAATCAAAACTATTTTCAATATTAATTATATTTTTTATTAATCAATTGATACGTTGAAATTTAAGAGATAATAATCTAAATTTTCAAGTAAAGGTGAGATTAAAATGAAAATCGGGATGTCACATGGGGCCGGCGGAGAAATAATGCAGGGCCTGATATCAGGAATCATACTGGAAAATATCAAAAATAAAAGTGTAAACGGGGGAATAGGATTAGAGGAACTGGATGACGGGGCCACCATCCCCCTGGATGAATATGAAATTGTAATAAGCACAGACAGCCATACCATCGATCCAATCTTCTTTCCGGGAGGAGATATAGGAAAAATATCCATAGCTGGGACTGTGAATGACGTATCAGTCATGGGTGCTAAGCCACTGGCCATAGCCAGTGCCATGGTTATCAGTGAAGGTTTTTCCAGTGAAGACCTGGAGAAGATAGTGAAATCCATGGATGCAGTGGCTACTGAAGCAGGAGTAGCCATAGTAACCGGTGATACCAAGGTCATGGAGAAAGATAAACTGGATAAAATAATAATAACCACCACAGGCATAGGAATCGCCCGAAAAGGAGAAATTAAAAGGGATTCAGACTTAAAGGTCGGCGATAAGATAATCCTCACCGGGAGTGTGGGTGACCATGGGATATCCCTCATGTCCTTTAGGGAAGGGTTTGGATTTGATACAGACCTTAAATCCGATGTCGCCCCAGTATGGGGAATGGTTAAAGCCGCCCTGGAAATTGGGGGTGTCACCGCCATGAAGGACCCTACCAGGGGAGGTATTGCCAACGCCCTGAATGAACTGGCCTCTAAATCTGGAGTGGGAATGCTCATCGACGAGGAGAAGATACCCTTTAAAAAGGAAGTCAATGCTGCCTCTGAAATGCTGGGAATAGACCCTTATGAAGTTGCAAATGAAGGAAAGGTCATATTGGGGGCAGAAAAAGAGAAGGCCCAGGAAATTTTAGAGGCCATTCGAAAGACCAAGTATGGAAAGGAAGCCCAGATTATTGGTGAGGTCACCGAGGATGAACACGTGATTATGATAACCACCCTCGGGGGCAAAAGGATTCTGGAAGAGCCAATAGCTGATCCAGTGCCCAGGGTCTGTTAAACAATTTAGTCTAGTTCATTAAATACATTTATAAACTTATTTAAACATAAAATAGTATTAACAATTAATTGAGAAGGAGAGGATCCCATGCCAGGTTTATGGGGAAAGCGACTTGTAGCTTTGATTATCGATGCTTTAATTATCACACTGTTATTATGGGTTATAGTAGCTGTTATCTATCCCGTGATTGTATTACTTAATCTACTTGTACTTTTTAATATCTGGGTTCCACTTGCCGCAGTAGTGATCGTGGCCTATTTCACTTACTTTGAAGGTAAATACAGTACCACACCAGGAAAGAACGTTATGAAATTAAAAGTCAGGGCAATCAAGGGGGAAATAGGTTATAAAAAGACATTAATACGGAATTTATCCAAGATTTTATGGTTCCCACTGGTAGTGGATGTTATAGTGGGCTTCGCCATGGGAAAACCCAGGGAAAGATACTTGGATCGCCTGGCTAAAACAGAAGTGGTTAAAACAGAGGAAGTGGAAGATCCACAGAAAAATCTGGAACAATCCACCTCATCTGATTAAATTTTTTTAAAAAACCTTGTTTCTTTTTTTATTCCACTATTCTAACTTCCTGCACCGATGGTTTGGCTATAACTCTGGCAATTACCAGGGTGGCTACCACTGCTATTATGGTTATCAAAATAGCGTATATTAACAATCCTGTAATACCGCTGTCTGCCTGGAAGTACTGGAGTATTATTGCCTTAATAGCTTCATTCCAGGCAAGTGCCGCTATTAATCCAAATGCGGTGGTCATCAAAGTGGCAATTGTTTGAGATACCTGACCTTTTATATCTTTTACATCCTCTTTCATCAGTTTACCTCCAATCAACTATGTTACTATTCTGTTAAAACTTATTAAAGTAAGTTCACCTAATTTTCAGGTTGAATGGTTTAAATTCAATGAATTTGTTTAAAAAAATTAAAATAATAGGTTAATTAAAAAACATCAATTGATGAATTAAAAATAAAAACTAAAACTCCAATAAAGGATACCATGAGAAATATAAAAAATTTTATCTCAACCAGCATGTTCATGGGTGCTTCAACCAAACAGGGCCATGAAATTGCCACAGAAAGCAGGAAAATAGTGAAATCCCTGATAGATGATAAAACCAGGCACCTGAAACCGGAAGAGAGATCCATAGTGGAGAGGATAGTGCACTCCACAGCCGACCCAGAATATGCGGAGATCATCAGGATGAGCCCTGATTTTGTAGATGAAAGCTTAAAATCAATCCCGGCCGGTAAGGATATATTGACCGATATAAACATGGTGAAAGTGGGTATAAATAAATATCCCGGTAAGGTCAGGTGCTACATCAACCATGAAAAGACCCTGGAAATTGCAAAAAGGGAAGGAATAACCCGGGCAGCTGCCGCCATACAGGTCGCTGCAGAGGATGGATTCGACGGTATAGTGGCCATAGGAAACTCACCAACCGCCCTGCTCGAAGTCCTGGAGTTAACCCGGAAGGACCTGATGAAGGTAAAATCAGTAATAGGTGTCCCCGTAGGATTTGTAGGGGCTGCTGAGGCAAAAAAAGCACTTGATGAAACTGACATCCCCCATCTAATAACCAGGGGGCCTAAAGGCGGGACTCCCGTGGCGGTTGCGGCTGTAAATGCCCTGATCAATCTTGATAAAGCATCGAGATGACTTGTTTTATTTAATAAGGGGATTTATGAAGGGATTTATAAGGATAATTAAAAATTCTATGGATTTAAAGGAGAATGCACCATGAAATCAGAAGATCTATTTAACGAAGCTAAAAAATATCTACCTGGAGGGGTTGATTCCCCGGTAAGGGCCTTCAAACCCTACCCTTTCTTTGCTGAATGTGCTTCCGGCTCACATCTAAAGGATGTGGATGGTAAAGATTATATAGATTATTGCCTGGCCTACGGTCCCCTGGTTCTAGGACATTCCCACCCAGACATAGTTAAAAAAGTGAAAGAACAGCTTGAACTGGGTACAGCCTACGGTGTGCCCACTCAGAATGAGATAGAATTAGCTAAGTTGGTTACTGGTAGGGTGCCCTGTGCCGATATGGTGAGATTTGTAAATTCCGGTACAGAGGCCACCATGAGCGCTATAAGACTAGCGAGAGCCGTAACCGGCAGGAAGAAGATCGTTAAATTTGAAGGATCCTACCACGGAGCTCACGATTATGTGCTGGTGAAATCCGGATCAGGGGCCATGGGGTTGCCCGATTCACCAGGAGTACCAGAGGAAACCACTAAAAATACCATACTGATTCCATTTAATGATATTGAGGCAGTGGAGGATTTAATCCGAGAAGAAGGGGAGGAGATAGCCACCATAATAGTTGAACCGGTGATGGGCAACGTGGGCTGCATCCCACCAAGAGAGGGTTACCTTGAATTTCTACGCCAGATCACCAGTGAAAACGGCATCATACTCATCTTCGACGAGGTGATAACTGGTTTTAGACTGGCAGAGGGAGGTGCTCAGGAATATTACGGTGTAACACCCGACCTGGTAACTTTTGGGAAAATATTAGGCGGTGGATTCCCTATAGGGGCAATATCTGGAAAACGAGAGTACATGGAGAAAGTGGCCCCGCAGGGGGATGTTTACCAGGCAGGTACCTTTAATGGAAATCCTATATCAATCACAGCCGGTCTCATCACACTGAAACTTCTCGATAGAAACTTCTACACCCAGCTGGAGAAGAAAGGCCAGTACCTGCGAAAGGGTATTGGAGATATTTTAGAAGAACAGGATTTGGATTATAAGGTCGCTGGATTAAGCTCCATGTTCCAGATATACTTCACTGGTAAGGATGTGTACGATTACCAGGATGCAAAAACAGCCGATACTGAGAAGTTCGACAAATATTTCCATAAACTCCTGGAAAAAGGGGTGTTTATTCCCCCATCTCAGTTTGAATGCTGCTTTATTTCCTTAAAACACTCTGAAGATGACTTAGAACATACCTTAGAGGCCGTTGGAGAAGCGTTGAAGGGATAAATTTACTAAACTCCTTTTTTTAAATTAATCTATTAAATCCCTTTTTAAATCAATCAATGGGATTCCCTTTTTAAATAATAAAAGTAGTAAAACCGCCCACTTTAAATAAATAAAAACAGTAAAACCACTACTACCACGATAACTACCAGAATAATAAATAAGGGAGTCCTAAGGAAATCAGTAAATGTGAGTTTGTCACTTTCATGGGCTTTGGTGCGCTGTTCTCTTACGATGGACATCAATCTATCTTCATTTTCTGAAATATCATCCAGAAGTCTTTTTTGATTTTTAATATCGGTCTGTAGATTTCTTTCGTTTAAAACATCCCACAGGGTCCATCTTTCCTCTTTGATCTCGTTCAAGAGCTCTTCCTGGATATGTATATGGTTGGAAAGATTCCTAATTATGGCCTTCCTTTTTTCTGATTTACTCTTAAGCAAGGTCAGTAACTGTTCTATTTCTTCTGTATCGTCCAATTCATCAAATGTGGAATCATCATTGGAAGACGGGGTGGGCAGGCTTTCGAAGAACTCCAACTCCCATCCACATTCACATGAGACAAAATCATCCTTACTCTCACCATCCTGAAGACGGTAGTAACCCTGACATTTTCTGCAATATAAATACCCATTAGATTCAAGTGGGGGTTGTTGTTTGGTAGTATCTCTAGGTGTGGTCATTTTACAAACCTTATATCTCGTTGTTAATGATTAGTAACTTATTGCCTATATATATTACCTTTTTTTATTAGGTAAAATCATATATTAATAGAGATCAAACTTGGCTCGGTTAAAAAGTTATGGAAGGGTATTAAATGACGATAATTGCTGGTGTAGGGGGAAATAAAAATATAATAACCGCCTCACAGAGGGTAGATTTCCCTGTGCAACTGGTGGATTCTCCAGAAGAATTTGTAGAGTCCATAATAGGTAATAAAGCTCAGGCCTATGTAAGGGGGTCCCTGGGTGCTTCCCAGATTATGGCTGGACTGAAAAACAGGTATAAGGAATTCTATCGTGCGTCTTTTATAGAAATTAAGGGGCATAAATTTTTCCTGGCACCGGTGGGCATCGATGAAGGGGACCATCTGGAACAGAAACTGCAGATAATAGAGTTCGGGGCACGATTCCTGGAAAAAATTAATATTAAACCTAAAATAGCCATACTTTCCGGTGGCAGAGTCCAGGATCTTGGGAGAAGCCAGAAGATCGATAAATCCATTGCAGAGGGGGAGTTGTTAACAGAGATCATAAGGAATAAATATCCAGTTAAACATCATCATATATTGATTGAAGAAGCAATTCATGATAATTCAAATTTTATACTGGCACCAGATGGTATCACCGGGAATTTAATATTCAGATCTCTTGTTTTATCAGGATGTGGAGAAAGCCATGGCGCTGTAACCCTGGGAATGGACGTGATATTAATCGATACTTCACGATCCCTCACAGTGGAAGGTTATACCCGGGCGTTGAAATTCGCCAAATACCTGATAGATTCAAAGATTAATAAGCCTTAAAAATAAAATTTAGCAATTATTTGAAATGGAAATAAGATTAAAAAGAAAAAAAAGCACTGATTTAAATAAATAATAGGTCAATAGGCATCTTTTTTTATATCTGATTATGATAGTTTATTTTTTATAGGATCACTTATAAATCTAGATATACTAAGATGCTGGGGAGTAACAATGTCACTTTTAAAACCACTATATACAGTATACGAATGGTACATCTCTCGAAATCTACGTCCAGAAAACATGCCCAGACACGTAGCCCTAATAATGGACGGCAACAGAAGATACTCCAAAATACAGGGGGACATGGATCCAATTGAAGGTCACAAACGCGGAGTCAACACCCTGGAAAAGGTACTTGATTGGTGTATAGATTTAGGATTAGAAATAGTCACTGTCTACGCATTTTCCATAGAAAACTTTAAACGACCACCAGAGGAAGTAAAGGGGTTAATGGAACTATTCAAGTACAACTTCGAGTCCATAGCCCAAAATAAAAGGATCCATAAAAACGAAGTAAAGCTAAAGGCGGTGGGTAAACTGGAACTCTTACCAGATGATGTAAGAGAAGCCATAAGAGTCGCCGAAGAATCCACCAGTAAATACAATAAAAGGCAGGTAAATATTGCCATAGGCTATGACGGACGTTTAGAGATAGTCGATGCCATGCAAAAGATTGCAAATCAAGTTAAAGATGGTAAACTCGACCCGAAAGACATAGATGAAAAGGTGGTAAATGAAAACCTTTACACGGCTGGACTGGTGGACCCCAACTTGATCATTCGAACCAGTGGCGAAGAAAGACTCAGCGGATTCTTACTCTGGCAATCATCCTACAGTGAACTCTATTTCTGTGACAGTTTATGGCCACAACTCAGGAAAGTGGATTTCCTAAGGGCTTTAAGAGATTATCAACAGAGGGAAAGAAGGTTTGGGGTATAATTAGGAGTTGTAATTTTTTATTTTCCATAAGGTGGATAATTATTAGATACAGATAGAATTTTCTTTTATTTTCATTTAAGGGGGGTTTAGAATTCAGATAAAAATAGGACTTTCATTTTCATTCAGAGTGGGGGTTAAAAATTTTAATACATAAATTTTTCATATCGTATAATCGGGAGTTAGGAAGATGATCGACGCACACTGCCACGTAGACTTCAAGGAATACAACAAAAATCGAGGGGAAGTAATGCAAAGGGCCCAGGAGAAATTACGGGCCATCATCAACTCCGGAGCAAGTCTAGGTGGTAACCGGCGCACATTAAAACTGCAAGAAGAATATCCCGGATTTCTATATGCCACTCTTGGTTTCCACCCACACAATGCAGCGAAGGCAGATTCAACGATTATAGACCAGGCCCTAGGGGAAATTGTTGATAATATAGATAAAACAGTAGCCTTAGGAGAGACAGGTCTTGATTTCCACCAGATAAAGGGTGAAGAACAAAAAAAGAGACAGATGGATTTGTTTAAAAGATTTATAGATTTGGCGGTTGAGTTTGAAAAGCCCCTGGTGATACACGCCCGTGATGCTGAGGAAACCGTCCTGAACATGGTAAAAAACACCGTACCCCAAGTTATATTTCACTGCTATGGAGGCGACGCCCGGACAGCCAGTGCAATAATAGATGAAGGGTACTACCTATCCTTATCAACCATCATCAGCTTTTCCGACCACCATCAGGAACTGGCAAGGGAAATCCCCCTCTCTAGCATGCTCACAGAAACTGACAGTCCCTACCTATCCCCATTTAAAGGCCGTAATGAACCAGCATACGTGGAAGAAGTGGTGAAGGCCGTTGCCCAGGTAAAGGATACAAGCAGGGAGGAAGTTGACCGGGTAACCCAAAAAAATGCAGAAAAAATTTTCAGGTTGTAAGTGAATGGCTCGCAGATCGTATGTAGTAGTGGTAGTTTTAATTTTGGCAGTTGCACTAATTTTTTCGATATTATATATTAATCCAAGCTTCAACAACAGCCAAAAACAGAATTCAAGGTTACAGGAAGCAAATATGTCCATCAGCTTCACTGGAGATGTGATGCTGGGACCAAGGGTGGGAACAGCCCTGGCCGCTGGTCAGAACGTGTTTGCAGATCTAAAACCGATGTTTGAAAAATCAGATCTGGTCGTCGTAAACTTAGAAGCTCCATTTACCAATTCCAATCAAAACTGGAAGCAAGTCATACCATTTAAGGCGAACCCCCAATTTGCACACTACTTAAAGGATAACTCCATCGATGTGGCTACCCTGGCCAATAACCATATCATGGATTACGGGCCCACAGGATTACATGATACCATAACCGCTTTAAAGGAGAATAACGTCTCATACGTGGGGGCAGGGGAGAATATTGATGAAGCCAGCCAGCCATTCTATTATAAAGTGAACAATGTAACCATCGCCATTTTAAGTTTCTATGACAACACCACTTTCCCCTTTGATCCCACAACACAGGTCCAGGCAGCCACAGATTCACGGCCAGGATATGCTCCTATGAACTGGGATCTGATTAAGAAGAGTATAGCCACTGCTCGAAATAATTCTGACCTGGTGGTGGTGTGTTTCCACTATGGAGTCGAGTATTCACTCTGGCATGATGAAAGGCAGGAGGAATTTTCCAGAAAAAGCATAGATGAGGGTGCTGATCTCATCATAGGCAACCATCCCCATGTAACACAGGAAATAGAGATGTACAAGGGAAAGCTGATCTTCTACAGCCTAGGTAACACTGTGTTCTACGATCTTACCGCAGGAAGTCCAAATAACATCATTGTAGAATATAAGGTCACAAACGGAACTGCACAGGCAATAATACACCCCATCCTTGTTTATAATTATGCCCCCCACATCATGGATGATCAGAGTGCTAATGTCTTTTTAAAAAGTATAAAAGACAAATCAAACATCAACATGACCATAGAAAATGGACTGGGTATCATTGATATTGGAAAGCTTTAGAAGTATATTAACCCTCCCGCTGGAAGTACATTACCCCCCACTGTACTTTCCTTACTCATCTAACTTGGTGAAAACCTCTTTTGCAGCATTTATACCGTTGATGGCTGCAGGAAAACCGGCATAAACCGCCATCTGTATTATTACTTCCACAATCTCTTCACGGGTGCATCCACTGTTTAAAGCACCTTCTATGTGACTCTGGAGTTGCAGGGGTGCATTGCCCAGGGCAGTGAGTGCAGCCACCGTGGCTATCTCCCGGGACTTCAGATCAAGACCAGGCCTGCTGTAGATGTCGCCGTAGGCAAATTCAGCAACGTATCGTGCCAGATCCGGTGCAATATCCCCCAAGTTTTCCCTTAATTTTCTATAATTTTCACTGTTATGCTCTTCGAGATGTTTTAAACCCCTTTGATAGCGTTTGTTATCCATTTCTGTGTTCTCCTTCAACTAAAACTACATAAAACAATAAAAACTTAAGTTTAACTAATTATAATAGGAATTATATTTATAAATATTTTTATAAGTAAACACCCGGTTAGGTAATTAATCCACTTAAAAATCTTTTACAGGTTAAAAAATGAAGCCCCATGTTATATTAAATTCTGCCATGACCCTGGACGGGAAAATAGCCACCAGAACTGGTAGTTCAGAAATTTCCGGCCAGGAAGATCTTCTAAGGGTGCACCAGCTTAGAAGGAAACTGGACGCCATAATGGTAGGGGTCAACACGGTCTTAGAAGACGATCCAAGGTTAACCGTTCATAAATTCCAATCAGATGAATCTGATAGTTCATTAATGGAATCTGATAACCCGTTAAGGGTGGTAACAGATAGTAAAGCCAGAACTCCCTTAAATTCACGCGTGTTTAACCAGGAAGCCGAGACTTTAATAGCTGTTTCCCAGAAAGCACCAGGAGAAAGAGTCAAAGCATTGAGGGATAAGGGGGAAAATATAGATGTAATACTGGCTGGTGAGGCCAGGGTGGATCTCATCACCTTAATGGATGAACTGGCCCAAAGAGGAGTACGGTCATTACTCCTGGAGGGCGGTTCGACCTTAAACTTCTCCATGCTCCAGGCCGGTCTGGTGGATGAAGTCAGAGTATGTATCGCACCCATGATAGCCGGGGGAGTAGGTGCTAAGACTCTGGCAGGGGGTGAGGGCGTGGATTACATGAAGGACGCCTTTAAATTAGAGCTTAAAAAGAGTTATAAATTAGGGAAAGATTTTATACTGGAATATGAAGTCTTAAAATAAAAAAAAGGTTGGTTAGTTTTTTTTCAAAAACAGCAGATATATTCCAGCTAAGATGGCGACTATAGCGATTATCCATAAGAGATAACCGAAGAACCATATGGCAGTGAACCATACCACTATGATTAAAATTCCAAGAATCAGATATATTATACCCATTATTTTATCGTTCATTTAACACACCTCATATTATTTAATTAGTTCCCTGACCTTAATTAAACTTACTATTTTCGTGAAGTGTTTAATATCCATTTTTACCCAATATATTCAGGGGGTTGGTTCTTAAAATTTTATGAACTTCTTTATCTGGAATCCCAGCACCTTTAATTATCTTACGTGCGGTTTCATAGGATATTAAGTCTTCTGGGGCGTGTGTATCGGTGTCCATCACCAGGTTGGCTCCTACCTCCATTGCCACCTTGGCTACATATCCGTTGGCAAGGCAGTGCCCCCTTCTGGAACTTATCTCCAGTGCGATATCATTATCACGGGCAATTTCAGCTTCTTCAACGGTTATAAGTCCTGGATGGGCCAGTATATCAATTTCTGGAATGTTAACCGCGGTGAAATTCGTGCCCTCCAGGACTGGTTCCACCAGAGTCTCTCCGTGGGCTACGATAATTTCTGCACCTAACTTCCTGGCTTGGACGGCCAGTTTATCAATTACTTCAACTGGTGCATGGGTTATTTCAGCCCCAGGAATAACGTTGATATCCCAGTTATCCCGGATATCATTAATCGCGTTTATTATTTTTCCCACACTGTCGATGTTGGACGCGTCGACGTGGTCGGTTATGGCCACGGCCTCATGATCCAGGACCTGGGCGCGTCTGGCTATTTCAGATGGGAGCAGTTCACCATCACTGAATATGCTGTGGGTATGTAAATCTATTCTTTTACTCATGAGAATCAGCTCAAATTTATTATTAGCTATATTTTAATAATTACCTTAATCGTGCTTATTGTTATATGGTATTCTTGGCATAAATAATAATGGTGATTTTGATTGAAAAGTTCCTTATTCGTTCCTTCACATATAACCGGGTTTTTCCAGATTATACCTGACTTAGATCCACTGAGAAAGGGTTCCCGGGGTGCAGGGATAGTCCTGGATAAAGGGGTAATAACCGATGTATCCATTGAAGATGGTGATGGTGTAGATGTTATAATTAACGGTGAATCAGATTCTAAACTTTCTTCTATAACCTACAAGACTATAGATTTAATTAAAGAGCGATTTCCAATTGTTGATGGGAAAATTATCATCAACCATGAGTTTCAAGTCCCGGTGGGCAGTGGATTCGGGGTTTCAGCCGCCTGTGCCCTGGGAACATCGCTGGGAATTGTAAAAGCCCTTAAACTCCCTTTAACCTATAATAGGGCGGCATCCATAGCCCATCTGGCGGAGATTGAAATGAAAAGTGGTTTAGGTGATGTCATAGCAGAGATCACCGGCGGACTGGTCTTAAGGCTTAAAGAAGGCGCCCCAGTATACGGTAGAACAGATAGGATCCTTCCCGGTCGAAGTGAGGGTGGTGATGGATATTACATCATCAGCAAGACCCTGGGAGAAATTGAAACATCCACCATAATCGAAGATCCCTACTGGCAGAAGAAAATCAACCAAACCGGTGAAACCCTGCTGGGTGAACTTCTGGAAAAGCCAGATATTCATAACTTCTTTAAACTATCCCGGAGATTTGCAGAGGAAACCTCACTCATGAATTCACAGCTTAAAGAAGTGGTAGACATACTGGAAGAAGAGACCCTGGGGGCCAGTATGGCTATGCTGGGAAACACGGCATTTGCACTCTCTGAAATACCAGATACAAGTTTAGATGATGTTATAATCTCTAAAATTGATGATATGGGTTGCAGGTTCCTTTAAAATTATTTAAAAATAAGTTTATTTCTTAACATCCTCAACCACATATTTAATATCTTCATCGTCCAGTTTACGGGTTATGATATTTGTCATCTTACCCACGGCAAAGACCAGTACGTTGAGGCCCCTTTTGGCGGCGGCCACGGCTGCCTCCGGGGTTGCAAATTCAAAATCAGCCTGTATACCTAATTTTTTCGCAACCACCCGGGACACGGTTCCCATGATTCCCATGCGGTCGATTTCTTCCTTCCTATCCTTCAGGATATCTTTAATTTTTTCCAGATCAGAGGCACTTGAACCGCCCTGACTGATGGTTGGAAGCTTAATTATAATTACATATCCTGGATCAAGTTCTATAAGTCCACTTAATTTGGTGAGTGCCACGTCTTCACCTTTCCTGGCATCGCTCAGCACTTCTGCATGGGCGGGTGTTTCACTAGTGGTGGCATAGAGAACTCCTTTGTCCATCTCCATCCAGACTTCATCACCAGATTTAAGTTCTTCCCGGGCTATGGCTGGCCATATGGATTTATAAGCATTCATGGTATCCAGGACCTGTTCTGAATACTTTCTAAGGTCCATGGCCTCACGCTTAACCCTTTCAATACCCCTCTTGGTGATCTTGTAGTGGACGTGTCCCTTACCAGTTTCAACCAGACCTTCATCGACTAAACTTTTGATATTTTCTGAGACGGCCTGGACTGTTATTCCCAGCTCCTCTGCAATGTCTTTCTGACGCAGATGAGGCTCCTGCTTGGCTATTTCTGCCAGTATCTGGAAACGGGTGAGTTCACCCTTCTTTTTAAAGACCTTCATGTTACACCAATTAAATTTATTTACATAGTATTATTAACTTTTCATTCATTATTTAACTATATGGTGACATGGATAATAAGAGCAGTTGATTGGGGAAATATTCAGCGCAGCCCAACTTTTCAGGCGATATTCAATTACTATTTTTCAGATTCCTCTAAATTAACTATACCTGTTATTTTCGATAGTGCCGGTACACGTGTAGATGATATCATGGGGGATTCTACACCAGTTACAAAGAAACTGGATATGATTCATGCCAGTATACACTATGATATTGTCAAAGGAGCAGATAAAAGTTTGGCTGATGATTTCTGGAGTAAATGGTATGGAAAAGACGAGACACACATCCCTCTTAAAGAAAAAAGAGGAATAACCAGGATATATTCCAAAATAAAAACAGACGTCCACCTAGAGCAGATGCGATTTAGAAATGTAGCATTGATGGAAGCAGGTATCCCTAAAGAATTTTTACCAGGAATGAGGATTCCATTCCGGCATAATAAGAATTTGAGGTTAATACTTCCTTTGGAAGAAAACATCGTCCAGCAAGTTGAAGATTATTACGAATCTTCGAGTGATAAGCAGCCGTTGACAAAAATATACGGTGATTTAGTAGGAATGGACTATTTAGAAGATGAACTGGTTGGAGGAATTAAAACTGCCAGAAAACAGGTGGAATATTTCATGAACACCCGTGACGAAGCAATGGAGGAAATAATAAAATTGCTTGGATAGGGATTTATTCATACCACACCATTTAAAGCAGTATCAAATTTCTGCAGGAAATCACCCACTTTTGATTCTGGAACATAAGCACCACAGGCTACTGAATGCCCTCCGCCACTGCCTCCCACTTTTTCGGCCACCTTCTTGATCATGTTTCCGAAGTGGATGCCATCGTAAGCTAAAAGGCGTGAACAACGCAGCGACACCTTGATACCGTCTTTCTGGTCACTTATATCTGTAAGGCCTATGATGGGTTTCCTCCAGTCACCGTAACTTAGAAGCATCCCGGTTATAGTCCCGATGACTTCACTTTTTATCCCGTTTCCCTCGAAGTACTGGAGGTTGTCCAGTTTGTTGATCCGATCCTCTTCCCTCACCCATTCCATCTTCTGGGCAAGGTACCTCCGGTGTTGCCGGGCCAACTTCTCCATATCCTTTAATGCAGACTCTCTATCACCTTTTAATACGTTAAGGGCGATTTCATGTCTTTTGTTTCGGCTGCAGGCGTTTACGGCAGTGGAAAATTCACTGGCATCCCGTAGTGGGGTGTATAACTTTTCGTTTAAGAATTCGTAGGCATCTCCAGAGACCAGTTTGGGGATGTGCTTGACGTATCTATGGGGGACCTCCCTGCTTAACAACCTCACCAGTTCAGAGAATATCCTCTGCTTCTCATCCATGCTTAAGTCATAGAGAGTCCTTTGTTTACCGTCTTTCGTAGTGGGGATTTCCAGTTTCCTCAGGAGTAACATACACTCATTACGATTGTTGGTTATGGGGAGGTTAACATCTCCGAAGTAAGAAAGTGCAACGAAGAGTGGTCTGGTCTGTCTTCCATAGATGGACAGGTCGTAGCTGGAATTCACCAGGCCGAGTTTTACGGCATCCTGGAGTATTTCCTGGTTTAAACCCTGTAGTTTACCGTTATGACTGTCCTGCATATCACCTACAGCACTTAAAACACCCATCCAGCTTAGTTTGTAGAACCCGAAGGTTTTAGCCAGTAAATAGGACATTCCGCCTCCGGATATTTGGTAAGATCCATCGATACCGTAATGATGGGGGTTAAGTTCCAGGAAACTTCCGTTAAACTGGTTATGGCTCCGGAGGGGTGGGTGGTGGTCTAAAATCAGGACTTTGGAGTTTGAGGTTGTAAATTTATCCAGGTTCTGCCCGGATGCCAGGTCAGAAAAGATGGTGAGCTCATTTTCCGGGCGTAAATCCTCTATCCGGTCTAAACTTATAAATTCGATTTCATGGTCTATTTCAAGCTCATCCAGTGTTGAAGAGAGAATTGCACCTGCTGATAAACCGTCACAATCGATGTGACTGTATATTTTCACATCTTCAGCGTTTTTGACCATGTTGTGTGCTTTATCGAATCCTTTCATCATCGTGGATTTTGGATGTTTCACCTTGAACAAGCTCCTGTTATAATAAAGATTTCACCATAAAAATAAATGATTAAACCAACAATTAAACTTATTATTGATTTTATTAACTTAAATAGGTTTCTAAATGAGTTAATTACTTGGAATATGGTAATAAACATATGGGAATAGTAATAATGATATGGTCTAAAAAATAAGCCACATATCAAACTAAACAAGATTTATTTCCGCAAACCCCGGATGGTGTTGCTAATTTTAATTAGAATTTCCCTTTTAGGCTGGTTTTTATCGACGGTTACCCTTCCTGAATTTTCCCACCAGGATTTAGGGTAAGATTTATCCTTTTCCACCTCAGGATTGAGGCCCAGTTTACCCGCTGCCCGGGATATCTCCCTGAGTTTTGGTGTGCTTACAGCATACTTTTTAGAGATCTTCCTCCCCTCTTTCACCGTCTTTTTCGAGTCGATGTTGGCCGGCCAGATAGTAACTTTCATTATTTCACCAGTGAATGTTTTTTATTTTACCTATTATTTACTTAATCCATTTCTTCCCTTAACCTGTCTAACATAGCTTTAACTGTATACTCGTCAGGGGTTATGGTGGGTATATCATATTTTTCCAAGGCTCTGGCAGTGACCGGGCCTATAGCTGCCACCAGGACCTCACCACTGCGGAGTGTTTCCAGTAATCTCTCCTTATCTTCCCCTTCAACCATTTTAAACAGGTTGCTGACGGTGAGTGTGCTGGTGAAGGTGACTGCATCAACTTTCCTATTTATGATGCCCTGAACCAGTTCATTGACCTTGCTGCGATCCCCGGGAAGGTCTGACTTGTAGGCTTCCACCAGGAAAACGTTAGCACCCTTATCTTTCAATCCATCAGGTAGCACGTCACGGGCTGCCAGAGTCCGGGGGAGGCCTATGTTCTTATTTTCAACATCCACATCTTCAAATATTTCCAATAGACCCTCAGCCGTGTAGTCATCAGGGATAACATCCGCTTCCAAGCCGTATTCACTTAAGTTTTTCCCGGTGCGTGGTCCGATAACCGCGATCCGACAATCAGGGTTCAACCTGTCTTTAAGGTCTTTGCAGTGTTTAAACAGGGATAAAATTGCAGTAGGTGAGGTGAAGATCAGCCAGTCCAGCTTACCTGCATTTTTACACAAGTCTTTCAGGGGCTGGGTGTTGGTGATGACCAATTCCAGTGTAGGTGCAACCAGTACTGTTCCACTGTAGTCTTCGATTATCTCAATTGCTTCCTGGCTCCTCTCTATAGGCCGGGTTATTGCGATCTTTTTTCCTTTAAAATCGTTCATAAGAGTACCTTCTTATTATAAGTTTCCTGTTATTGTAACCGTACCTTCTTAAATACATCCACCACTCGTCCGATGACAACCAGTGCTGGAGGTTTAATATCCTTAGTGTGTATATCTTCCAGAGTACCAGTGATGATCCTTTGTTCAGGTAGGGTACCGCTTTCTATTACACACACCGGGGTTTGGGGATCTCTATATTTCATTAATTCCCTGGTGTTGTCTTCTAATTTCCCCACACCCATCAAGATCACGATGGTATCTGCTTTAAAATCCCATTTAACCTGTTGTTCACTTTTGGTGGGGTCTTCATGTCCAGTTACAATGGTCAGTGATGTGGCAACTCCCCTGTGGGTTACTGGTAGTCCTATAGTTGTGGGAACTCCTATAGCCGAGGTTACGCCGGGGATTATCTCGAAGGGGATTCCTTCTTCCAGGAGGGCCAGCATCTCCTCACCGCCCCTTCCAAATACGAAGGGGTCTCCTCCTTTAAGCCTTACCACCAGGTCGTTGATTTTGGCCTTATCAATGAGGATCTGGTTTATTTCTTCTTGTTTTTTGTAGTGCTGGCCGGCCTTTTTACCTACGTAGATCAACTCGGCATCTCCGGCGTGTTCGAGTATTTTCTCATTGGATAGGTAGTCGTATAAAACCACATCTGCCTTTTTAAGGACGTTCACTGCCTTTAATGTGAGGAGATCTGGATCACCAGGTCCTGCGCCTACTAGATACACTGTCATAATATTTTACACCTTTTGATTAAATGAAAAAGAAATAATATTCTTATAAAAAGGAGATGGGGGTTTAATAATCGACCATTCCCTTGAAGAACTTCAAACCATCATCTGAACCCAGGATTACTTCGGAGGCTCTCTCTGGATGGGGCATCACTGCGCATACCAGCCCATCCTCATCACACACTCCGGTAATTGCTTCCATGGAGCCGTTGGGGTTTTCGCCTTCGAAGGCCAGCACCACCTGGTCCTGATCCTTCAGTTTCTGTATTTCATCGTTGTAGTAACGTCCTTCTGCATGGGCTATGGGCATTCTTATGATGTCACCAGTACTGTACATGCTGGTGAAGGGTGTTCTGGTGGTTTTAACCTTCAATTCGGTCCATCTGCACAGGAATTTTGCGTGGCTGTTGTTGGTGAACACTCCCGGAACCAGGCCTATCTCTGCCAGGATCTGAGCCCCGTTACATATTCCCAGGACAGGTTTCCCTGCTTCAACAGCGTCTTTAATTCCATTGATGACGGGGGTGATGGCTGCGATGGCTCCAGCCCTTAAATAATCACCGTAGGAGAATCCTCCAGGAATTATTATACCATCAAATGATGAGAGGTCCCTCTGGTTCCACCAGGCATATTCAGGTTCGCCCCCGGCTAGTTCAAGGGCGTGGTACACATCCCGGTCACAGTTGGTACCGGGAAACCTTATAATGGCCACTTTCATTTTAATCCTCCGGAGTTATTCCTATCTCGTAGTTATGGATCACCGGGTTGCAGAGCAGTTTTTGACACATCTCATCCACCTTCTGGCGGACACTATCTTCACTATCCCCTTCTATGGAGAATTTAATTATTTGAAGGGTTTTGGTGTTTTCTACCTGGTACTTCAGGAGCGCCAGTGCCCTTTGGATGGTGGCTGCTTCCGGGTTCAGTATGCCTTTTTTTAAACTTATTTTGACCTCTGCATCATACTTCATCTTCTTTCACCTATATTCGTAGCCTTTCGCCTAATATTCATAACCAGATAATTATTATACAATTGCCAGATAATTATTATACTCTTAATCAATTTGTGATGTCCTTAATATTCCATTTTTTCCTGTCTTCCATGTTCAGTATCCGGGATGCTACTTCCTGGTAGGCGTCCATCACACCGGTTTCTCCCTTTCTAAACAGGTCCTTATCCAGTACCTCGCAGGTTTCACTGTCCCAGAATCTGCAGGAATCAGGGCTGATCTCATCTCCCAGGATTATTTCACCCTTATGGTTCCTGCCGAACTCGATTTTAAAGTCAGGGAAGGTGATCCCCTTCTCTAGTAGGAAGTCTTTAAGTACCTGGTTGATCTTCAGGGTTATCTTTCGGATTTCATCCAGTTCCTCCCTGGTGACGAAGCCCAGGGCCACGGCTATGTCGTCGTTTACCATGGGGTCGTGGAATTCATCGCTCTTATAGTCCATCTGTATAATGGGTGGGTCGAATTCCTGCCGTTCCTGGAAGGGGAACTTTCTAAGCAGGCTTCCGGCGGCGATGTTCCTGGTTATAACCTCTAATGGTATCATTTCCAGGTGGTGTGAGAGCATAACTCCTGGTTCCAGTAGTTCGATGTACTGGGTTTTAATCCCTGCTTCCTCCAGGACCTCGAAAAACTTCGCTGAAATTACGGAGTTGAAATGACCTTTATCCGCTAGCGTATCCTTTTTTTCACCATCTCCTGCCGTTATATCATCCCTGAATTTAACTATGACCACTTCAGGATCGTCTGTTTCGTACACACTCTTGGCTTTTCCTTGGTATATTAACTGATGATCTTGTGGATTCATTTGCGATACTCCATTATTTCATGATAAGTTTTTTTATCCAAAAAGTAATCTATTTGGGCTTTAAATTGTGGAACTTTTAAACTACAATATTTAATTTACTCATTATCAAATATTTATATACTTCTTAATTTACAATTAGTGATATTGACCTAGGTTAAATGGAAATATAAATATTATTTGTTCAAATTTATTTGCAATCTTTGGTGAAAAAATATGTGTGGTATCGTAGGATGCGTACTTAAGGATGATGAAGCCGCACCAGTACTTCTAGAGTGTGTAGGAAAATTAGAATATAGAGGCTATGATTCGGTGGGTATCGCCACCTCGGCCAGTGATATTAAAATCATAAAGGATCAAGGTAAAATCGATAAATACAAGGAAAACCTGGATTTAAAAGAGCTACCCGGCAAATCAGGCATTGCCCATGTGAGATGGGCCACCCATGGCAGTCCCACCAAGGAAAACGCACACCCCCACACAGATTGTAAAAACAGGATAGCCGTGGTACATAACGGGATCATTGAAAATTTCAAGGAATTAAAGACGGAGCTTCTAAACTCAGGCCATAAATTTACTTCGCAAACTGACACTGAGATTATACCCCACCTAATTGAGGAATATATGGATGAGGGACAGGATCTGGAGGGAGCCATCCGTTCAGTCACCCGGAGATTAATTGGTTCCTATGCCCTGGCAGTCATGTCCACAGATGAACCAGGCAAGATAATTGGTGTTAGGAAAGAAAGCCCACTTATCGTGGGGTTAGGAGAAGATGAATATTTCTTAGCATCTGATGTTCCGGCAGTCTTAAACCACACCAATCAGGTGATCTACCTTGATAACAAGGAAATGGCAATTCTGGATGGTAATGATGTCATCATTAAAAATTTAGATGGAGATGTAATATCTAAGGAAGTCCACACCATTGAATGGACACCGGATATGGCTGAAAAAACAGGATATAATCATTTCATGCTTAAAGAGATACATGAACAGCCAGATGCGGTGAAAAACACCCTCATGGAAGAAAAAGAAATTAGAAACGTGATAGAGAAGTTCCCCAAATTCAGCAAGATATGCTTCGTGGCCTGCGGAACATCATATCATGCTTCTCTGGTGGGTAAATACCTCTTTGAAACACTGGTAGGCATACCTACAGATGTGATACTGGCATCGGAGTTTGAATATACATCGGGAGCTTTAGATAAGGATACGCTGGTAATATTCATCTCCCAATCAGGTGAGACGGCCGATACCCTCAAGGCCCTGAAGATTGCCAATCGTAAATCACATACCCTGGCCATAGTAAATGTGGTGGGAAGCACCGCTACCAGAGAGGCTGAACATGTAATATTCACTAGAGCAGGGCCTGAAATAGGCGTAGCTGCTACTAAAACCTATGTTAGCCAGTTAACTGCCATCTATCTCATGGCCATACTGATGAGCGGTAAAGAAGAGCTTCTCCAAACACTGGAAAAGATGCCGGATTATATGGAGGAAGCCTTAAAGAGTGAGGAACAGATAAAGGAAATTGCCGGGAAGTACAAGGACACCACTGATTTCTTCTTCATTGGCAGGGGCTTCTCGTACCCTACTGCCATGGAAGGGGCTCTTAAACTAAAAGAAATTACTTACATCCACGGTGAGGGGTACGCCGCCGGAGAACTAAAACACGGCCCACTGGCCCTGATAGATGAGGAGGTACCGGTAGTTGCAGTTACACCTCCTGGCAGTAGTCATGATAAGACCTTAAGCAACGTGGAAGAAGTTAAAGCCAGGTTTGCCCATGTGATAGCACTGGGTTCCCATGATGATGATGTTTTAAAGTCGGATTCAGATGAGTTTATAGGTTTTCCAGATGAAATCAATGAAATGTTTTCTCCCCTACCCTACGTGATTCCGATGCAGCTTCTATCCTACTACATCAGTGTGGAAAGAGGTCTCGATCCAGATAAACCAAAAAACCTGGCTAAATGCGTTACTGTAGAATAATGAAACAGTTTCAAAAGGGGTTCAAACTCAACTATGGAAATTATAATAACCAAGAATATTATAATAGACATATAATTTACTAAAATTTACAGGATATTTCAATGAATGGGTGATAAACTATGAATCCTAAAAAAAGCGGGACAATCTTCATCGTGCTCATGATAGCCTTCGTTGCATTTGGAACCGGATCCATTGCCGATGCTCTGAATTTAGATGGAGATGCCATAGTGAACTTAATTCCAGATAACTTCACCTCAATAAACCAGCAACAGATAACCCAGATCGATGATCCCTCATTTAAACCAGTACCGTTAACCACTCATGTTGTGGAAAACAACACCAACACCACCCCCATTAATAATAATACTACTACCAATGGAACCAATCAAAATACAGGATAATAAAAATAGGATACTTTTTTAGAATATTTTTATTAGGAGAGGTAGGTCTATTTACAGAATTTAATGGAATAATCTGATATTTAACAATTTTATAAAAAAATTAATCATTAAAGATTAACCATTTAATTAATCATTTAAAAATATAAACAGTGATTCGATGGCAGAGGATAATAAAATTGGTGAGAAAATTCGCCAGGTAAGAGAACGTAAGGAGATGTCAGTAGAGGAACTGGCAAAGGCCAGTGGAAACAGTGTGGAACTTATAGAAAGCCTGGAAGACGGGTCATATATCCCCTCCATGACCCCCTTATTCAAGATAGCAAGGGCATTAGGGGTGCGCCTGGGAACTTTTCTGGATGACATGCCCCAAACCGGACCTTTCGTGGTGAAGTCGGGACAGTCGGAGGAGGTGATTCACTTCACAGGGAGCATCAGCAACCTGGAAGAAAGTACCCTTGATCTTTATTCCCTGGCATACGGAAAGGGTGACAGACATATGGAGCCCTTCATAGTGGATCTACATCCAAAAAATGCTGATAAATACGAGTTATCATCCCATGAAGGTGAAGAATTTATTTACGTCATGGGCGGCGAGATAGAACTTTGCTACGGCCAGGAAAAGTATGTGTTAGGTACGGGGGACAGCATATACTACGATTCAGTTATACCACACGATCTACACGCCTACCAGAAGGACGCCAGAATACTGGCCGTGGTCTACGCGCCATTATGATCATAAAAAGAAAGATTTCATGGATTAAACTATAATTAAAGAGGAATAAAATGTTCACCATAAAGGTTACACCCCGATTTGGAGATGCCGATGGCCTGCGCCACATCAACAACATAGCACTGGTAGAATGGTTTGAAGTAGGTAGAAATCCAATATTCCGTATATTCACTCCAGATCTGGATTTAAGCCATGAGAAATGGAGACTGATACTGGTAAGAACAGAATTTGATTACATAGGCCAGATGTACTACGGTGAAGATGTGGAGATCAGAAGCTACATAACCAAGATCGGCAACACCTCCTTCACCATCGGACACGAGGCCTGGCAACACGACGAGCTAAAAGCACGTGGAAAGGCAGTACTCGTTCACTACGATTTCATCGAAGGGAAATCAAAACCAATATCAGATTCCATCCGCAAATCCCTGGAAAAACATTTAGTTAAAGAGGATGAGCTGGCCGGCACCCCTGAAAATTAAAATAACAAGAACCTAAAGATGATAAGAACCCTGGAGATAACAACAGATTACTCACTTTAATAAAAGAGAGTTACAAACAGGTAAAAAGGGATAGAAGGTTTAAAAATGGTTTTTACTGAAGAAACTCTGGGGAACTTCCTGGAGGCCATGGTAGAGAAGAATCCTGATCAGGAATTCATGGTCTACCCTGACCGGGACTTACGCTTCACCTACAAGGAATTTGATGAAAGAGCGAATCAAATGGCCAGAGGTCTTCTGGAGATTGGAATAAAAAAGGGAGATCATGTGGGTATATGGGCGAAAAACGTACCCGACTGGCTCACTTATATGTTCGCCACCGCCAAAATAGGAGTGGTGCTGGTCACAGTCAACACAGCCTATAAAAGCCATGAACTTGCCTACGTACTGGAACAGTCAGATATGAAGGCACTGGCAATAATAGACGGATTTCAAGATGTGGATTACATTCAAACCCTTTACGAACTTATCCCTGAATTAAAATCCCATGAAAGGGGTAAATTAAAGAGTGAAAAGTTCCCCTTCCTGGAAAGCATCATCTACCTGGGCCAGGAAAAACACAGGGGAATGTACAACACCAACGAAATCCTGCTACTTGGAAAACATGGAAATGAGGAGTTATTCCAGGAGATCAAAGCGACGGTACGAAACAACGAAGTGGTCAACATGCAGTACACCTCCGGAACCACCGGATTTCCCAAAGGCGTAATGCTAACCCATAGAAACATCCTGAACAACGGATACTACATAGGGGAAAGACAGAAATTCACAGAAAAAGACAGGTTATGTATCACAGTACCCCTATTTCACTGTTTTGGTATTGTACTGGCAGTGATGGCTGCTTATAGCCATGGAGCCACTATGGTTATGGTGGAGGTCTTCGATCCCCTGATGGTGCTGGCAGCAGTTCAAAAAGAACGCTGTACAGCGCTCTACGGAGTGCCAACCATGTTCATAGCCGAGTACAGCCATCCCATGTTTGAGATGTTCGATCTTACCAGTTTACGCACAGGTATCATGGCCGGTTCCACCCCTCCCATCGAAGCCATGAAAAGGGTGGTTAACGACATGAACATGACGGAGATAACCAGTGTATACGGCCTCACGGAAGGTTCACCCGGATTTACCCAGACCAGCGTCGACGACCCCCTGGAGAAGAGGGTGGAAACCGTGGGGAAACCATTACCAGAGTGCGAAGTAAAAATTGTAGACCCGGAAACTGGTGAAACCCTGGGACCACATCAAACCGGGGAAATATGCTGCAAAGGGTACAACGTGATGAAGGGCTACTATAAAATGCCCGAAAAAACCCGGGAAGTTATCGACGAAGACGGCTGGCTGCACAGTGGTGATCTGGCCACAGTGGATGAGGAAGGATACTACTCCATCGTCGGTCGGATAAAGGACATGATCATCAGAGGCGGGGAGAACATCTACCCCCGGGAGATAGAGGAATTTCTCTACACCATGCCCGGCATCCAGGACGTGCAGGTAATAGGCATACCCGATGAGAAATACGGTGAAATAGTAGGTGCTTTCATCATACTGGAAGAAGGCGCAGACATATGCGAGGAAGACGTCCGGGATTACTCAATGACTAAGATAGCCCGGTATAAAGTCCCTAAAAAGGTTTTCTTTGTAGATGAATTCCCATTGACGGCCAGTGGTAAGATCCAGAAATTTAAACTGAGGGAACAGGCAGTTGAACTTATTGAAGCGGAAGATGATGCCGAAGAAGACATTTGAACGACTTCTCTTTTTCTTAAACAATTTTTTTATTTTTAAAGTTTTTTATATTTAAAAATCAAAATATTGAATCAAGAAATGATAATTTTAAGAAAAAATAAGAAGATCTTGGAACTATATCCCATAGGCAGTTCTAAAGGCGCGGTGAACCAGCGTAGAAAACCTATTTTTTATGGTTACCTCAAAATCAAAGCCACAGGAGACCAGATCAGACCATACAAATTCACAGTGAAGAAGGATGATAAAGAAAACCTTCTTCCACCCAGTGAAGCTATAAAAATTTTAAGGAAACAGCAGGTGTTCCTGGTGGGTGATGACCGGGAAACAGAGGAAATGTTGGACTCACTGAATATCGGCTACCGTAAAACCAGGATCTGCAGGCACTGCACCTTCGAAGGCTACATCACATTAATTAAAAGGGATAAATCCTACCTCTTCCATAACGAATATATCTGCCGTATCTGCGCTGAAGAGGAGATTAAAAGGGAACTTGAAAGCAGAGGATTTGATTCAAGCACCTTCAAAAACTTTAAAAAGTTGTTAAAGCGAACCGGTAACCTGGAAGAGGTCTTGAAGATCTTCAACCCCCACTTCAACCCCGTCAAGAACCCGGAACTAACCCTATTCGATAGGATAACCACCACTGATAAACACAACCTGCCGGAAGTTAAAGTCAAAAAACTGAAAATAGATCCCCGATTCAGGGAAATACTAAGCAAACAGGCCGAAAAACTGTTACCAGTGCAGATTTTATCCCTGAAGGCCGGGCTTTTAAAGGGAGAAAGCCAGTTGGTGGTGGCGGCTACTGCCAGCGGTAAAACCCTTATTGGTGAGCTCGCTGGGATTCCACGGGCATTAAATGGTGGTAAGTTCATCTACCTGACACCCTTGGTGGCCCTGGCCAACCAGAAATACCGAGACTTCAAGAAGCGATACGAACAATTAGGCCTTAAAGTCTCTATTAGGGTGGGTATGAGCAGGATCAAAGCAAAAGACGAGTTAGTTATCAAAGATGAATCTTTCCAGGATGCAGATATCATCGTAGGTACCTACGAGGGATTGGATTTTATTCTACGCTCGGGTAGAGCAAGGGAACTGGGCGAAATAGGTACGGTGGTAATTGATGAAATACACACCCTGGACGACCTCGAAAGGGGGTCCCGATTAAACGGACTCATTAAGAGATTGGAGACGATATTTCCAGATGTACAGATGCTCGGACTGTCTGCCACCGTGAAAAACCCCCGGGAAATTGCCGATGAATTCCAGATGAAACTGGTGGAGTACAACCAGCGGCCAGTGCCACTGGAACGCCACCTGGTCTTCGTCCGATCCGAGTATGATAAAGTGGACTTACTGGTGAAACTATGCAGAAATGAGCACCGGAACATCTCCCGGAAGGGTTTCCATGGTTCCACCATCATATTCACCAATTCCCGGAGAAAAACCCATGAAATAGCCACCTACCTGAACCAGAAAAAAGTAAAAGCAGCCGCCTATCATGCCGGGCTCTCCTATTCCAAGAAGATCTCTATAGAAAAGAAATTTTTAAGCCAGGAAATATCAACCGTGGTCACCACCGCGGCCCTGGCGGCGGGAGTGGATTTTCCCGCTTCACAGGTTATCTTTGAAAGCCTTACCATGGGAAATAAATGGTTAACCTCCAATGAGTTCCACCAGATGCTGGGTAGGGCCGGCCGACCCTCCTATCATGATATAGGTAAAGTTTATCTTCTACCCGAGGTAGGCCGCGAGTTTGATGATGAAACCGAGGAAACAGTGGCTCTTGATCTCCTGGAAAGTGATGTGGAAACCATAAATGTGAAGTATGGCGAGGATGAACTGGTGGAACAGTTACTGGCCGATGTGTGCTCTGGCCGGGTTGGTGATGTTTCCACGCTTCAGGATGCTTATAAAGACCAGGATCTGCCCATGGAATTTGACACGACCCTAAATATAATAACCGATTATAAATTGGTTAAAGAAGAGGGAGAAAATCTTAAAGCTACACCGTACGGAAAGGCGGTTTCAGTTTCTTTCCTTCACCATGAAGATGCGGAGTACATCCGTAAGAATATGGCCCGTCGGAACCCCCTGGAATTGGTGCTTAACCTGGAACCCCTGGAAAATGCGTACCTATCGGCAAGGCTAAGCGCCCATATGAGTAAGGTCCTGAAAATCAATGTATCCCCGCGTTTGTTTGCAGATTCAACCCTGGATATCATATCCAGTTCAGATAACCTGGTGAAGTTCGATCCCGCCTTCCAGGAGAAGATCGTAAACCTCCAGCTGGAGTTTTTCACCTGTAAATGTAAAGAAAAACCCTTCTGCACCTGTTTCCAGGCGGGTTTATCCCGCAGGATCCTAAAATATCGTATGCAGAAGAAGGACCCCGTGGAGATAAGCAGAAGACTCCTCAGGGACTATGATATCCATATTTACCCTGGGGATATATTCAACTGGCTGGACTCGGTAATAAGGTTACTGGAGGCTATGGGCAGGATAGCATTGGCTTTTAATAAGAAGAAGCTTGTTCATGAGTTTAAACAGTTAATTAAAGTAATTGAAAATTAGTAGGAAATGAAAATTAATAGAAATTGAAGATTAATAGGAATTGAAAAGCACAAATTTGACCTGATTATTCTCCTGCCCTTTACGAATCTGAATCTAACTCCTTACCAACACTCGCTTCTCCACCGGGTTCGAAATATTCAGCATATTCCAAGCCGAAGTAATTAGCCACCACGTTGCTTGGGAAGGTCTGGAGTTTGTTGTTGTAAACGTAAGCCATCTCATTGTAGAGGTAACCGTATTCCTCTATTAGATACTCATTTTCTTCCAGTTGTTCCATTAATTCTCCCAATCTTTCAGGGCTGACTAGATCAGGATAGTCCTCTAATACTACAAAAAGATCTTCAATGGCCACAGTCAAATTGTTATTGGCTTCCCTGGTTTCTTTCACTGTTTCTGCATATGCTAACCAGGATTGGGCTTCAACCAAATTTTTTAAGACGATGTTTCCGTGTACTACATCCTTTTTAGCAGTTTCAACCAGTTTATCTACCAGGTTGATTTTATTTTCTAGTTCATCGTCTATGTATGACCAGGAATCTTCTACTTCCCTTCTAAACTTGGCCAGATTGTAATAAAATCCGACTACCACGGCGCCTAGAATGGCGATGGACAGAACAACCAGTATGAACCCTATAAATTTCCACATAAACAGAACACCAGAATTTACCTAATTATGCCTTAATTTGTGAGTATTAAAATCTTTTCTAAAATTGGCAGTCATAATATTTAATTTTCCTATTTTTCAAACGTCAAATCTAACAGGGCGATAACATCCTTAACCACGTCTTCGATGGCTTCCTCCAGCAGATATTCCCCTAATTCCTCATCGACACATACCCCGGAATCTAATATTTCCCGGGCCCCGGCTTCTATTCCCTCAGATTTCTCCCGGGCTTCTTTAAGGCCGACCATACCCACTTCCGGATATTCTTTGAAGTTACAGTGCTCTTCCAGCTTCTTATCATCTAATATACCCAGAACAGCCCCTATGGATAGCTCCCCTGTACCTGCATGGGGGCCTTCTATCTCCACGATTTTGTTGTTGAATAAGATTTTAAGGCCTAACTCCTCTTCAAGGTTGGATAGATATTCCTTGATGGGGACGTTGCCACCGTGGCCGTTTACCAGCACGATTTTCTCCAGATTCAGGCAGGTTTTGGCAGCTTGCAGGGTGGGTTTCAATCTCTTCTCCACTAGATCAGGAGGTGTAACGTGTTTGCCGTGTTTTACGTAACTGTACTCTGCAGCGGCGTAGAGGATACCTAAAAATTTGGCACCGGTTCTTAAAGATGCCTGCAGGGCCAGGTGGGCTGCTATTTTAGAGTCGGTGTCTATGGGTAGAGCAGCGCCATGGTTTTCCAGGTGAGATCCCAGGGCCAGCAAACCCACTTTATGCACGTCTTCTGACATCACCTTACCAGAGGAATATCTAAGTTGTATCATGGTTACTCCTTTGTAATTGGCAGTTTAAATTAAATAGTTTAAATTAAAATCTCCAGTATTAGTTAACTTAAATCC
>DAGC01000004.1:57869-252119 GCA_002495625.1 Methanobacterium sp. UBA375
CAGTATTAGTTAACTTAAATCTCCAGATTCCATATTTCATCGCCGATGAAGTGTAACGTCTTAACAGCTTTTCCCTTGCTATTTTCAACCATTTCGGCGCCGGAGATTAAACTCCTTCCTGTGGCCAGTGGCTTGTGGTGGGTTTCATCTATGATTATAACCAGGTCCCCCTCCTTGATGTCCGGGTCTGCTTCTGTTATTCCTGGTGACATGACATCGGCTCCCTTAGCCATGAATTTAACAGCACCCATATCCACCACCACATATTTGGATTTAATATTCGCCTTTAAAGCCCCCTTAAGGGTGGGGAAGGGTGTTTCATCCACGAACATCAGGAGTGGCTCGTTGTCCACCAGTATCATATCCGGGAGGTCGCTTTTAATTATCTCTACTGTTGAACCGTCCGGTATCAAAGGGGAAAAATCGCCCAGGCTTTCCTGAACTTTCCGGATCTTCTTCTTTTTAAGATGGTACCTTTTCCTGACTTTAATAAAATCACACCTTAGTTTTTTTGCTATCAACAAAATTTTTTTTCACGAGTAAATTCACTAAAAAATCAATTGACAAATAACATTATATATCACAATTAATAGTATAAATTAAAAGGGATTGACTATATTTTAAAAACCAATTTAAATTAAAAAAATCCAATACCAATTCGACTGAGAAGATCAATATTAATATATCTTCCATCCATAAATAATTCCATACACTCTTTTCTTCATCAAATTTGGTGGGCCCAATAAGCTTTTTGGTAAGTTTAGAGGAGTTAGGAATATCAACCATACATTTAAATATAAACCCCACCAACAGAAAAGTTATAGGAAAGGTGATAATTTTGAATACACAGAAGAATGTGAATACATCACGTCCATTGGATGTATTAGGTAAAGCATTGGATTCCCAAGTACTGATAAAGCTCAAAGGCGGAAGAGAGTTTCGAGGAAGCCTGAGAAGTTTTGACATGCACATGAACTTAGTTTTAAACGATGCCGAAGAATTAGAAGGCGGAGAAACCGCCCGAAGATTAGGTATCGTCCTCATAAGAGGGGATAATATAGTTTACATATCTCCCGGCTAGATTTTAAATTAAGAATAGAAGAATTCAATTTTACATAAGGAGGATATCAATGAGTAAAGGTACACCATCATTTGGTAAACGTAATAAAAAGACCCACATTCGTTGTAGAAGGTGTGGGAAAAATTCTTACAATGCCAGAAAGAAATACTGTGCTGCCTGTGGATTTGGAAGATCTAAACGAATCCGAACATACAGCTGGCAGAATAAAAAGATCAACGGATTTAGATTAAGATAAGATTATAGGTGAGATTGATAATGGAAGTTAAAGGCCCCATCGATGTGCGGATTATCGTTGAAGGGGCGTCTGATGTGGAGAACATCTCCCGGGCCATGCAGAACATCGCCCTGGGTGCTGAGTACCACATCACCATATCCTCCATTATACCAACCACCAATACTGAAATAGCTAAAAAAGTCACCAGTGGCGCGGATATTCTTTTAATCGCCACTGACGTGGACGCTCCTGGCCGAGAACTCGCTGAAAAGTTCACCAAAATTTTAAAGGATGAGGTGGGCCATATCGAACGCGTGAAACTTCCCTTCGGCCACGACGTGGAATACCTGGACCCGGCCATAATTAGGGCTGAAATAAAAAATGCCATAATCCGTTCTGGCCTTATTTCCATCGCTAACATAAAGAAATTCCAGGAAATGGAAGAAGAGTTAGTTGAGCAGGAAGAGGAAATTAAGGATCTTCTCCTGGAGCTTGAGAAAAATTCCACCCTAAATGAGAAACTATTTTCAGAAAATCAGCGACTTTCTGATGAAAAAGAGATAATTAACAAGAAAGTCACAGAACTCAACGATGAAATAAAGAGAATAAAACAGAGTTACGCAGATATCAAAAATGAATACGGACTTTTAAGGAATAAAAACTTATTTGAAACTTTTTCTCTTACAGATCTATGGAAGGATACTTTTAATGAAGATTTAGATGAAGAACATGTTTATTTTATAACCAATGAATTTAAACCAGAAAACATAATCACTGGTCAGGGATTTATAGCGGCACCCACTAGAAAAGATGCGGCAGATTGGTTAAAAATTATCAGAACTGTACTTATTTTCTATGATTCTAAAATTGAAGTCTTAAAGGAAGAAATAGATAATAATAATGGTATCAGTTCCAGCTTACTTAAAGAATGAATAATTTGATTAAATAATCTTAAATGTACTTTAAGGAATCTTAAATTATAAGCTTCTAAATATTTGAAATCTAATAATTTGAAAAATATTTTAATAAAAACATTTTAAGATCGATATGTCTACCATAGAAATTCCATTTAACATTATAATTCCTATTTTTAAACTCTATGGATATATTGATAGGGGAGAATCGTAATTGCAGGATAAATGTGGTATTGTAGGTGCTTATTCGGAAAATGGAGAAGTTTCCGGACAAATATATTACGGCTTATATGCTCTACAGCATAGAGGCCAGGAATCAGCAGGTATTTCAACGTACGATGGTAAGGATATGTCCACTTACAAGGGCATGGGCCTGGTTTGTGATGTCTTTAACGATGGTAACTTTGAAGGGCTTAAGGGAAATAAAGGCATCGGCCATGTGAGGTATTCAACCACTGGTAAGTCTTTAATTGAAAATTCCCAGCCATTTATAAGTGAATATGAATCTGGACATATTGCCATTGCCCATAATGGGGATATCCTAAATTCCACGCAGCTTAGAAAGGAACTGGAGAGTGAAGGCAGGATATTCTATTCCACCACTGATTCTGAGGTGATATGTCACCTCTTGATCAAGGAATACTCTAAAACCGGTGACATAGTTAAGTCCATCCAGAATATTTCAGAGAAACTTAAAGGCTCCTATTCACTGGCCATACTCATAAATGATGATTTAATCGTGGTAAGAGATCCCATGGGGATAAAACCCCTTGCACTGGGTAAAACAGACGACACTACCATAGCCGCATCAGAATCGGTGGCCTTCGATGTAATCGGTGCAGAAAAAATCCGGGACGTGGAACCCGGGGAAATATTATTTATCAATGATGAACTGAAGAGTTACAGCATGCCCGGGAAGGGAAACACCCCCAGATCCCATTGCATGTTTGAATATGTCTATTTCGCACGTCCAGATAGTATACTGGACGGAAGAAATGTCTACGATGTGAGACTGAACATTGGAAAGTACCTGTACCGAGAGCATGATGTAGAGGCAGATATGGTCATGCCTGTACCCGACTCCGCCATCACTGCTGCAATAGGATATTCAAGGGAATCCGGCCTACTCTATGGAGAGGGGCTTATAAAGAACCGATATGTTGGTCGAACTTTCATCATGCCCACTCAGGAAGATCGGGAGACCTCGGTAAAGCTTAAAATGAACCCCATAAGATCAGAACTGGAAGGTAAAAGGATCATACTGGTAGATGACAGCGTGGTGAGAGGCACCACCTCCAAGGCCCTGGTGGATGTTTTAAGGAAAGCCGGAGCCAGAGAAATACACCTAAGGGTGGGCTGTCCACCGATAATATCCCCCTGTTACTATGGTATAGCCATGGCCACCAAAAAGGAATTGATAGCCTCAGATAAGGATGTTAAAGAGATAGAACGTGTACTTGGCGTTGATTCTCTTGGGTATCTAAGTATAGAGTCCCTGATTAAATGTATAGGAATAGAAAAGGAACAGTTATGCACGGGCTGCCTAACCGGTGAATATCCCACCGATTTACCGGAAAATATTGAAGAATACGAAGCAGACCACTGCTGTTAGGGTAATTACTCCTTTTATTGGTTTATATCTTTTTTATCAGATGATGTAAATTTTTTTTTATTAATTCTCAAGACATGATGGATATATGGAATAGGTGATTGAAATAGTGGAATTACTATCCCCTGCCCGGGACTTCGCATCCCTAAACGCCGCTATCAGTAACGGCGCAGACTCAGTTTATCTGGGTATTCCCGGATACAATTTAAGGGCGCATACCAACCAGTTTCTTCTGGAAGATCTAGAGGAAGCGGTAGAAACCAGTCATAAGAATGGTGTGAACGTGTATGTATCCATCAATACCATCATGAAGGATAGAGACCTGGAATCCCTGAAGAAAATCCTGCCGGAGATAAAATCAGCCGGGGCAGATGCCATCATAGCCTCTGATCTGGGGGTTCTTAAGTTAGCCCGGGAGAATGATTTAAAGGTGCATATGAGTGTCCAGGCCAACATATCCAATCTGGAATCAGTAAAACTCCTGGAAGAGTTGGGTGTAAACCGGGTAATCCTCTCCCGTGAGCTTTCCCTTGATGAGATAAGGAAGATAAAGGCAGGAAGTCCGGTGGAGATTGAAGTCTTCATCCACGGGGCTATGTGCATGGCCCTATCCGGGAGGTGCTTTTTAAGTTCTCATCTCTATGGTAAAAGCGCCAACAGTGGAGAATGCATACAGCCCTGCCGGGAAAACTGGAAACTGGTGGGTGAGGATCAACAAGATGCAAATGTTAATAAAGAACTGGTAATCACCCAGGAAAACAACATCACCAACCTGTTAAGCCCTAAAGACCTGTGTATGGTTGAACACATACCAGAACTCATGGAGGCCGGCATCGACGCCTTCAAAATTGAGGGAAGAGCTAGACCAGCCGATTACGTGGGGACGGTGACCAGAACGTACAGAGAAGCAATAGACTTATACGAAAAGGGTGAATGGAAATTCAACCCACAGTGGCTGGAAGAACTACGGAAAGTATTCAACCGGGGATTTGACACTGGCTTCTACTACAGGACACCATATGAAACCAGCAGATCCAATGAATCAACCCATATAAAAAAGGACATTGGTGAAGTAGTAAACTATTACGGTAACGTCTCTGCAGCAGAGATAAGAATCTGGGATGACCTCCAGGTGGGAGATGAGATCATAATCGAGGGTAAGACAACTGGTAGCCTAATCCAAAGGGTGGAATCCATGCAGATCCAGGGTAAAAATGTATATAAGGTCACTAGGGATCAAAACGTGGCCGTACTGGTTGAAAACAAAGTTAGGCCCAAAGATGTTGTTTATAAAAGAATAAAAAAGGAGTAATTTTTTTTAAAAATGTATTGTAAACGATAAACCTAGGTTACAGAAAACCTTCTTTAATTAAAAGGAATAAAAATTACATATCAATAGGAGATGAAAATATGATGGACGTTGAGCTTGATTGGAAATGGGTTGGAATTGGGGCAGTTTTAGCTGTTATATTAGGTATTTTTATAAGTTTATTGGTAATAATAGCAGGGATAATAACTGGTTACAAGGTTGGTGGTGATTTCAAAAATGGAGCAGTTCACGGACTTGCTTCAGGATTCCTGGGTGGAATAATTGTGGGAATCATAGCCATAATAATATTAGGTTTCCAAGCATCAGCATCAAGTTTACCCATAGGAGCAGGAATAACTGCTGGAGCGCTGGATGCAATAATATATATAGTCATATTTGCAGTATTCGGCCTTATTGGTGGAGCTATTGGTACATTGATAAAAGGTGCTTTAAATAAAGATAATGTTTAAAGAGGTGGTAAAATGATAAAAGTCAAAGATGCAATGGAGAGAAATGTGATTAAATTTCATGCAGAAGATAAAATAAGTGATGTATCGCAGAAATTAAGGGATAACAAGATCAGCGGAGCTCCCATAGTTGATGAAGATCTAAAAGTGATAGGCATAATAAGTGAAGGGGACATCATGAGGCTCCTCGAGGTCCACTCACCCCGCCTAAACCTTATATTACCATCACCACTTGACGTGATCGAACTCCCCATCCGCATGAAACATGAACTGGATGAAATTGCCGAGGACATGAACCGGGCAGCATCCGTACATATCGGGGAGATAATGACCAAAAGGGTGTACACCGTCAAGGAAGAAGACGATATATCCGACGCAGCCCAGTTTATGGACACCCACAGCGTGAACAGACTCCCCGTAGTCGATGACGACGGCAAACTCATAGGCATAATCACCCGGGGCGACCTTATAAGCGCCATGGTGAGAATGGAATGAGTGAAACTAAATCAGATGAATGAAATCAAGGTAAACTGATCAGATGAGTAAAATCAAGGGCGATATCAACCAAATGGATGAAACCAAGGGTAAAACCAAGCGCATCGCCATCTACGGCAAGGGAGGTATTGGTAAATCCACCATAGTCTCCAACATAGCCGCAGCCTACGCAGAAGACTGTGACGTGCTGGTTATAGGCTGCGACCCCAAGGCAGACACCACCCGCACTCTGGTGGGCCGTAGAATTCCCACCATCCTGGACGTGGTTCGAGAGAAGAAAGACGCATCCAAAGAAGAAATCCTTTTCAAGGGTTATAAAGATGTAAAATGTGTGGAAAGTGGCGGCCCGGAACCAGGTGTCGGCTGTGCTGGCCGGGGAGTTATAGTGGCCATGAAACTCCTGGGGAAACTGGAAACCTTCTCCCAGGACGACGTGATCATCTACGATGTGCTGGGCGACGTGGTCTGCGGCGGATTCGCAGTCCCCCTCAGGGAAGACTTCGCCGATGAAGTTTACATAGTAACATCTGGGGAATACATGTCCCTCTATGCAGCTAACAATATCTGTAAAGGTATAAAAAAGCTTAAAAGCAACTTCGGCGGTATAATCTGCAACCGTCGCGGTATAGAAAATGAACTGGAAATCGTAAACGCATTCGCCGAGAGAATCGGGAGTAAGGTGATAGGGGTCATCCCCCGCAGTGAACTGGTGCAGCAAAGCGAAATAGAAGCCAAAACCGTGGTGGAGAAATTTCCAGATTCAAAACAGGCAGAACTCTACCGGGAACTGGCACAAACTATTTTTGAAAATAAGGACTTTGTCGTCCCCGAGCCCATGGATCCAGATGAATTCGACGAATTTTTCAGGGGATTTCAAAGCATTTGAAATTTATTATTTATCAAGTTCTTAGGAATTTGAATAGATAAGTTTTAATACTATTTTTGTATTAAATAATAATCATGTTGTGTACCTCTTTGTTTAAGTGTCCTGATCATTGTAAAACTTAAGACATCATTACAGAAATATAAAAGGGTTCATGTTAACAGATCGTATGTTTTAGTTTTCTAAGTGATAAAAAGAATAGATTGATGATTGTTTATTATTATGACCACCATAAACGGGTTTATAGGAAAACATACCCTAATTTATTTGTTTTAATTACTAGGTAAATTAGGCTTAATTTTTTTTGAATTTTCGTGGGGACAAACCTAATTTTTCATAGCTTTCTAAGCAATATTTCTCTAAATCATCAATATTTTCGAAATAGAAGAGATGGGAATGGCATTTACAATCAGAACAGCCGAAATTATCTACTCCAACACCCATTTTTGCAATTATCCGGGCTAGTTCACATTCAATCTTGGAATCGTTAACTGTGTATATAACATCCATGATTTTCGTGTCTTTATGGGTTAGGAGATAGTCCACGTGCCAGTGTAACTTCTTATCATGTGAAAGGTGTCTCTTAATCCTTCCCTCCAGGCTGTTAAGGGCAGAACCTACGTATACGTATCCCCCCTTTTTGAAGTCCAGCTCACCAAGTTTCCCAACCCTAATCTTAGAGTCATTTTCCAGATTTATCAGGAGACAGTAGGTGCCCTTTAAGATCGTTTTCACCATACTATATCGTATTCCAAGCAATCAGTATTAAAAGCATCATGATGGTAGCCACCACGTAGCAGATACCAGGAATAAGGTGTGCCCGGACCTCGCCACGCTCCTTTTCAAGTATTTCCTCCTGCTCTTTTTTGGTGAAGAAGGTATCTGGGGAGTAGTAGAGGGCGGCTTCAAATATCCGGTAGTAACCAAAGTCAAAGAAGGATAGAAGGCCCACTAAAACAATACTGAATACTCCACGCAGGGTCATATCAAAGTTTATATTATATGTTCCTATGATGACGAAGAAAATGGCAAAATGCAGGAGGGGCAATATGTACAGTATTACCCAGGACACCACCAGCCGTTTAATTGCATGTGGCACGCCCTTCCACGCGCTATAGGTGTCATATGGATTATATGTAGAATGGACCCGTTCGATTATCAGGGTGAAGTGGATAGCGAAGATCAGTATAAATAACTCCTGTGCCGCGGTAAATTCAAGGGCCAAATAAAAACACCTCCCCCGGTGGAAACTATATTTAATATCAGGGATCTAGTAATATTATAAGAGTTAAAATAAATATATTTAACTTAAATTGACTCCCAAAGTCTATATAACTCGTTTTGAGAATTTTTACACAAATTAATTGAAGTGATACAAATGGAATACGTCTTTCATGCAAAGGGACATGAAAATGTCACCTCCACCCATAAATCAACCTTCGAAGTCACCACGGATGAAAAACTAAGTAAAGCAGGAGACTGCATCATAGGTGTTCAATCGGATACTAAACTTGAAGATCTTCCCCTGGAACTTAAAAAAGCCATAAGGGATGAAAACTCTTTAATAAGGGTCCGCCTGGAAACTGAAAATGCAGAAGACGAGATAGTGGGATATGGACACCCTGATTTAACCCTAAAACACCCCACAGACATGGTCTGCCGTAAGAGTAATTACCGGTGCAGCCGGACGTTGATGGTAAAGGCAGATAAAGCAGCATGTGACCTTAAAAAAGAGTTAATAGATGATTTAAAACATGGTAAAAATTTAAAAGTAACTATAATTATTAATCAAGATTGAATTAATTTTTAAATATTTTAACCAGTGTTTTTCGAAAAGTAGAAAGTGCAGGGGACGGGATTCGAACCCGCGAAGGGACTACCCCACTAGGCCCTCAACCTAGCGCCTTTGACCGCTCGACCACCCCTGCTGGTTGCTAAACAGCATTCGAAAATTACGGTTTGAGCATACATTCATCTTTAACTATCCCTATTTAAATCTTATCCATTGAATTTGTATCGATTTTTATAATACTTATTTGAAATGAAACAATGTTGAAATATCCAAAAATTTTAGCATTGAGTTTAAAGTTTGAAGCAGAATTTTATATCTTGTGACTACACTTATATTAGTTTAGTTAGAAACTACTATTAGATCACTATGAGCGAACTATCATCCCATCTTATTGAGTCTTTGAAGACCATGGGTTTGACGGAATATGAGGCTAAGGTATACTCTGCTTTGGTTTTGTTTAAGCGGGCAAAGGTTAAACAGATCTACGAGTATTTGGATGTGCCTAAACCCAGTGTGTATCAGAGTTTAAAGGGTTTGATGAATAAAGGTCTGGTAATGATAGTTAATTCAAAGCCTGCAATTTATCGGGCTGTTCCTCCGAAAACTGCCCTAAGACACCTTACAGAAATCCACAGGAATGCGGAAGAGAGTGCACTTGGAGAGTTGGAACATCTTGAAAAGAGTAGTATAGAAACTGAAAGTGATGATGTTATCTGGACTCTTTTTGGTGAAAATAATGTGGAACACAGTATGGAAGAGTTAATACTTAAAGCTAAAAAGTCAATGAAACTTATTCTTCCTTTAGAATACATGGATTATCTTTCTTTTATCAGTGATAAAGAGTTAAAAGTTGAATTACTATTTTTTGGAGAAGATATAGCCATAGCAAGCCGTTATGGATTAAAAAATTTAATTGTGCATGATGGGTATAAGATAGATCTTTCAGATTTTGGTAGTCTTTCTAAATATTTAGATAGACACGCCCTGTCTTTTGAAGAATATTCTAAATTTATACTGGTATCCGTTGATGATGAAGAGTATATGTATGTACCTTCTTTTCCTGGAAAGACTAAATCGGGTATCACTTCGAAAAATCCCTATCTGATCAGTCTCGTGAATGTAATATTCGATGCAATATGGGAACATACACCTGAAATGACCTTAAACTAAGATAAATTTACATCTTAATTTTTTTGTTGAGTCATATTTTTGAATTTTTATGGTTCATTTTTCCTTGTTTTAAAGAATTTGAGTCTTATTTTTATCTAATTATATGAGTAGTTTTTAACACAACTACTTATCGAAACTTTTATATATCACATGTTACCTAATCAAATTAGTAGTTTTGTACATAACTACTAGTTATACTTTACGATATGGTGATTTATGTGATCAAAGGAATATATGAAATCTTTAAAAATGATATTAAGACCGTTAAGAGAAATCCTATAGCTATAGCTGTTTTGCTGGTAATTATTTGCGTGCCTTCACTTTACGCACTGGTTAACCTCCAGGCTACATGGGATCCTTACTCTAAAACTTCGAATATTGGAGTTGCTGTGGTTGATGATGATTTAGGCTTTGATTATGGAATTCATTATGATTTAGGGGGTACTTTATCTGACCAGTTGAAAAATAATGCCGATTTTAACTGGCAATTTGTAGACAGAGAAACTGCCATTGAGGGGGTTAAAAATGGGAAATATTACGCTGCAGTAATCTTTCCCGATAATTTCAGTCAGGAACTTTTCACGGCATCAGATCCTCCTACAGTTGAACTGATGGTAAACGATAAATTGGGTCCAATCGCTCCAAGGATCACCACCACCGGTGTGGACGCAATAATCACATCTGGTGTGGATGCGGTACAATCTAAAATCAAATTTTCCAGTATGGATCAAAACGGAGTTGAAGAGGGTACTGTTGAACTGGAAAAGGAACATGTATATTCTACGGATAACTACGGATCCACGCTTGCTCCATTTTATATTGCTATAGCCCTATGGATAGGAGGTATTATGTCGGTTGCCTTTATCACCATACGAGTAAAATCAGAGAAAAAATATCAAAGTACCAGTGTCTATTTGGGGAGGATGGGGTTATTTTTAATTATAACATTTTCACAGACATTGATAACATCATTAGGCTTGATTTTAATTCTTAACATCCAGACTTCATCTTCAACACTGTTTATACTAACCACGGTATTTATTGGGTTGTGTTTTATGATAATTGCATATTCATTAACCTCTACCTTTGGTAATATTGGAAAAATCTTTGTAATATTACTCCTGCTCTTACAAATATCAACGACAGGAGGAACTTTTCCACCAGAACTTCTTTCTCCTCTTTTTAGAGATGTACATACCTATTTAACATTCACATATGCCATCGGAGCACTGCGTGAGGTAATTTCAGGAGTCTTATGGAGCAATTACTGGTATTGTATTGAAATCCTTGCGGTATTTACAATTTCAGCCTTCATTTTAACTTTATTACTGAAAGGAAAACTGAATAGAGGCACTACGAAAACAGAAGAAAGATTGAAGAAAACTGGCCTATTCCAAGTTTAAATAGGCGTATAAAAACTCTAAAAATACGAACAATGAAATAAATTAAAATTTAACACTTGATCTGTAAATTGCGCCCTTTTATCTTATTTTTAATATAACCTTAATCATAAATTTATATCGTGTATTATAAAATTATTAATAAAGAAATCATCGATGTATTAAGACCAAGATAATATTCCTTTAATCTAAATTTCCCGAATTTGAGGATTATATTAATATTATCAACAAATTTAAGAGAAGTTCTCGTTATGGAAGCCGTGAAAGAAATTGAAGAGGGGTTGTTGGTGGATATTGAGGTATCCCCAAATTCAGCTAGTTTTAATATTTCGGGCTATGATGAGTGGAGAAACGAAATTCAGGTTAAAATCAAATCCCTCCCTCAGAAAGGAAAAGCTAACAAGGAAATCATTAAAGAATTTAGTAAACTAACTAATTCAAATGTGGAAATAGTATCCGGACTTAAAAGCCAGCATAAAACTTTGAAAATATATGATCTATCTAAACAGAGTTTGTTAGATATTTTAAGTAAGAATTATCCTGATTTTAAATAAGAAAAAAATTAAATTTTTATTTATGCAGATCTAAATGAACAAGTCCCTGTTATCTTTGTACCACTCAACCGTCTGCTTCAAACCATCTTCAAAGCTCCACTCGGGCTTCCAACCCAGTTTCCTGGTTTTAGTGGAGTCCAGTGAGTACCTTAGGTCGTGTCCTAACCGGTCTTCAACGTAGGTTATCAGGATTTCTGGTTTTCCCAGGAGGTCCAGTATCATACGGGTGATCTCGATGTTGGTTTTCTCGTTTCCCCCGCCGATGTTGTAGACCTCACCAAATTTACCCTTGTTCAGTACGCTGTCGATACCGGAACAGTTGTCCATTACGTATATCCAGTCTCTCACGTTCTCTCCTGTACCATATACCGGGAGAGGTTTATCCTGCATGGCGTTCAGGATAAACAGGGGTATTAACTTTTCTGGGTACTGGTAGGGTCCGTAGTTGTTACTGCTCCTGGTGATCATGACTGGTAGGTCATAGGTTTTATGGTAGGCACTTACCAGTACATCGCCACCTGCTTTACTGGCAGAGTAGGGACTGCTGGGATCAATATTGCTTTCTTCGGTAAATGATCCATCTTCTATACTACCATATACTTCATCAGTTGAGATCTGCAGGTACTTCTCTACATCGTACTTTCTAACGTGTTCCAACAGATTGTATGTGCCAAGTACATCAGTTTTAACGAAGATGCTGGGGTCTGTAATCGATCTATCCACATGTGTTTCAGCAGCGAAATTCACCACCAGATCACAATCCTTCATGGCCACCTTAACATCTTCCTCGTTACCGATATCACCCCTGATAAACTGGATATCCGGCAGTATATCCTTTAAATTATCTTTATTTCCAGCGTAGGTAAGTTTATCCAGGACTACAATATCATAGTCGTAGTTTTCGTGTATGTAGTGCACGAAGTTGGTGCCGATAAATCCAGCCCCGCCGGTTATGAGTATTTTCATTTGAGTCACCTAATTTTTAAGTTTCAATTAAATTTTAAACCTTAATTTAAATTTTATCCGTGGCTCTTTCCGGGCTCCAGCAACCAGTCATAGGGAATTTCATCGGTATCTGGTGGCAAGCGGAATTCATCAGGTTCATCATAATTGTAGGGCAAGGTAGGCACACTTATAAAGTATGCGGTTTCAGTACCAATTCCCTTGAAGCCATGGTACACGAATGGGGGTACGCTGATGAGCAGGGGATTTTTCTCCCCTACGAAGAATTCATTCAACTCCCCATAGGTCGGTGAGTCTTCCCGGGCGTCGTAGAGAGCGACTTTCATCATTCCATGGATGCAGGTGAAGTTATCAGTCTGTTTCTTGTGCATGTGCCAGGCCTTGGTAACCCCGGGATAGGCGGTGGTTACGTAAACCTGTCCGAATACCTCGTAAATATCATCATCATTCCTTAATATTTCCATGAGCCAGCCCCTTTCATCGGGTATGACCCTGAGTTTTTTCGTTTTAACACCATCAATCATAAAAAAACACCTTAACATAATTTGGATTATCAAAAAATTTTATATATTTCATGCTTAATTAAACATTACCATGGAACGAATATTTATAACCGGTGGAAGCGGACTATTAGGAAGCAAGTTTGCCACCATTAACAGTGATTATGAAATAATTACCACCTACAACACCAATCCCCGAGATGATGCAGTTAAACTGGATATAACTGATGAAAAGGATGTTTTAAGTAAAATCGAATCTTTAAATCCTGACTTGGTTATTCATTCTGCAGCACTCACCAACGTTGACTACTGTGAGGACCACCAGGAGGAAGCAGATAAGATAAACGTCCAGGGAACATTGAACCTGGTAAAAGCCTGTGATCAAACAGATTCTAAATTGATTTACGTTTCTACGGACTTCGTTTTCGATGGGAAAAAGGGGATGTACCAGGAAGATGATGAAACCAATCCTTTAAGCTATTATGCTAAAAGTAAACTTAAAGGAGAGGAATATATCCAAAATTCTGATATAGAATATGCTATCTCCAGGGTAAGTGTACTGTATGGTTGGCATACCAACTTCAACTTCGTAACCTGGGTTATAAGTGAACTTAAAGAGGGTAACGATATAAACATCGTAACTGATGAATACAACTCCCCCACATTTGCAGATAACGCAGCAGAAGCAATTTTAAATATTTACTCTAAGGGTAGAGAGGGTGTATATCACATCGCCGGGGATGAAAGAATAAATAGATATGACTTTGCAGTTAACATCGCCCTGGTATTTGAACTGGATGAAACCCTTATAAACCCTATACTAAGTGAAGATTTAATCAGGTCGGCTCCAAGACCCATGGATTCCTCATTATCCGTGGGGAAAGCCCAAAATGATCTGGATATAAAATTATTGAACACAACAGATGGATTAAAAGAAATGAAAAAGGTGATGAAATGAAGGGATTAATCTTATCCGGAGGCCACGGCACCCGCCTACGGCCACTTACACATACAGGACCAAAACAACTTATACCAGTAGCAAATAAGCCAGTACTTTTCTATGCCATCGAGGATCTTAAAGAAGCCGGCGTAACAGATATAGGACTTATACTGGGAACTAACATGCCAGAAAAGGTGAAAGAGGCAGTGGGAAATGGGTCAGAGTTTGGTGTAAATATCACTTACATAATGCAGGGGGAACCCAAGGGTTTAGCCCATGCAGTGGCTGTTGCCCAGGATTTCGTGGGTGAAGACCCGTTCATCATGTACCTGGGAGATAACATACTAAAATCAGGTATAACGGAATTCGTGGAAGGTTTTGAAGAATCTGATTACCAGGCCCGGATACTCCTGCAGCCGGTGGATAATCCACGTCAGTTTGGTGTTGCAGAGCTGGACGATGCGGGGAACGTTATAAACCTGGTGGAGAAACCAGAGCATCCTAAAAGCGACCTGGCCCTGGTGGGTATCTACCTCTTTAAATCCTCAATTTTTGATGCTATATCCCGGATCAAACCGTCCTGGAGGGGTGAACTGGAGATCACGGATGCCATCCAGGAGCTTTTAAACACAGAACTTAAGGTAGATTCCCACATAGTTAAGGGATGGTGGAAGGACACTGGTAAACCAGAGGATGTCCTGGACGCTAACCATTTAATACTGGATGTGCTGGAATCTGAGGATAATGGAGAAGTTGAAGAAGGTGCTAAAATCAGTGGTAGGGTTTATATTGGCAAAGGCACAATTGTTAAGAAGAACAGTGTGATTCGAGGACCGGTCACCATAGGTGAAAACTGTGAGATTGAGGCATATATAGGACCTTACACATCTATTGGAGATAATAGCGTAATAATTGGTGGAGAAATAGAATCCTCCATCGTGGTGGGTGACGCGGTTATTAAATGTAACGAAAGGATCGTGGACAGCCTGATAGGTAACCATTCCCATATAGAATCTAAGGAAAATAACCTACCTAAAGGCCATAGATTCATTATAGGGGAAAATTCAATGGTGCATTTGTAAATTAATAGATTATTATCCTGTTCAATTAATAAGTGGAATATTTTAGTTAGTGAATAGAAATGTTAATTAGTGATTAAATACTAATTTTATGCAAACGTGCTTAAAAGGTGATCAAAAAATGAAAGCTGTAATACCGGCTGCGGGTTTGGGGACCAGGTTTTTACCTGCCACCAAGGCACAGCCCAAGGAAATGCTCCCTGTCTTTAATAAACCAACCATACAGTATGTAGTGGAAGAAGCGGTTTCTTCTGGAATTGATGATATACTGATCATAACTGGAAAGGGTAAAAGATCTATTGAGGACCACTTCGACCGGTCTTTTGAACTGGAATACTCCCTCCGAAACAGTGGGAAAACAGAAAACCTAAGGGAGATAGAAGCCATCTCTGATATGGCCGACATATATTATGTGAGGCAGAAGAAACAGAAAGGTCTAGGAGACGCTATTTCAACCGCCAAGAACCATATCGACGGTGAACCATTCGCTGTTCTTCTGGGAGACACCATAGCCCAATCCAAAGTTCCCTGCACCAAACAACTCATGGATGCCTTCTACAAATGCGAAGCCAGCACCATCGCCATAGAGAGGGTCCCTGATGAGAAAATCGAAAGATATGGTATCATAAAGGGCACCCAGTTTTCTGATTCTGTCTATAAAATAGAGGATATGGTGGAGAAACCATCCCCCCAGGAGGCACCGTCCAACCTGGCCATAACCGGTAGATACATCCTGGTCCCGGAAATATTTGACCATATAAAGAATGTGAAACCAGGGGTGGGAGGAGAGATACAGCTCACCGATGCCATGAGATCACTGGATGAAGTTTATGGCTACTTATTCGACGGGAAAATCTACGACATCGGAAACACCTTCGAATGGCTCAAAAGCTCCATAGAAATAGCTTTAATGGATGATAATGTAAAAGATGAGCTAAAACAGTATTTAAGAGAATGCTTAAGTAAGGGGAATTGAAGAGTTAGTTGGGACCAATTGTTAATCGAAACTATCAGAATATTCATATAAAATTGATTAATACTTATTTTTTAATTTTAAGAGCGCATGATTAAATAGGATAGATTAAATAATAGCACTTTAAAAGACTTAACCAGATAAATTTACTGAATTTTCACGGTACATAATCAGAAACTCAAAAAGTAGAAGCGATGATTAAATGGATATTTCAATTGTAATCCCAGCACTTAACGAAGAAGGAATAGTAGGTAAAACAGTTAAATCAATACCACTTACCGAATTAAAGGAAAAAGGACTGGAAACAGAGATAGTGGTGGTTGACAACGCATCAACCGATAACACCGCCCAGGAAGCAACTGATGCCGGAGCAAGGGTGGTCCGTGAAGAAAAAAGAGGGTATGGAAACGCTTATCTGAGGGGATTTAAAGAAGCCAAGGGAGATATAATTGTAATGGGTGATGCAGACGGTACATATCCCCTGAACACCACCTACGAATTTGTCCAGCCACTTTTAACTGGAGATTACGATATGGTGATGGGCTCCCGGCTCAAGGGAGATATACAGAAGGGAGCCATGCCCGCCCTGCACAGATACGTGGGCAACCCATTCCTCACCTGGTTACTGAACGCCCTGTTTAAAGCAGGAGTTTCTGACGCCCACTGTGGAATGAGGGCCATTCGAAGGGGAGCCCTGGACAAATTGAAACTTCAAAGCTCAGGAATGGAGTTCGCTTCAGAGATGATCATCGAAGCCGCCCGGGAGAAGTTGAAGATAGCAGAGATTCCCATAACCTATTATCCTCGAGAGGGTGATTCCAAGCTCAGTTCATTCGCTGATGGATGGAGACACCTGAGATTCATGATGCTCTACAGACCCACACCATTTCTCCTGGGACCGGGTCTGGTAGTGTTGTTACTGGGTGTATCCCTGGTGATAGGAGTATCTTTACTGGGACAATCCAGGATGCACTCCCTTATCCTGGGAAGTCTCCTGGTGATAATCGGATACCAGATGCTCCTGGCCTGGGTACACTTCGGTGCTTTCGGAGAGACCTATGGTGTTAATAAAGGCTCAGGGACGGTGAATAAATATTTAAGCTACCATTCCCTGGGAAGAGAATTGCTCCTGGGTGTGTTTCTCCTGGTGATAGGACTGATCATAGGTATCAACGTACTCTATAGCTGGAGTGAGGCAGGATTTGGTGGTCTGTTCCAAACCCTGAATGCCATGATGGCCTTGATATTCTTTATCCTGGGAATTCAGACCATCTTCTCAGGGATATTCATCAGTCTCATGCTCTTAAACAGTCCTGACCCTGAAAGTTAGTAGTATTTACCCTGAAAATTGAAATACTTTCTTTGTATAAATTATGGATCTAAATTATTTTTAAGAGGCCCGAAAAGATGAAGATAGCCTTCATTTACGATGCAGTCTACCCCTGGATAAAGGGAGGGGCCGAAAAGAGAATCTACCAACTGGCCAAAGGATTAGCAGATAAAGGCCATGAGGTGCACTGGTATGGTGTGGGATGGTGGTGGCCCGAGTCAGGTAAAAAAGACATGGAAATGGACGGTATAAAGTTACATGGAGTATGTAAACCTGTGGAACTTTACGGGGACGATAAAAGATCCATTAAAGAAGCCCTCTACTTTGCCTTGATGATCCTTTTTAAATTAAGGGCAGGAAAATATGATATCATTGACTGCCAGGGATTTCCATTCTTTTCCTGTTTTACAGTTGGATTCAACTCCTTTTTTGGAAGATCCACAATGGTAATTACCTTACATGAAGTCTGGAATGATTACTGGTATGAATATCTGGGAAAAGCAGGATTTTTTGGTAAGTTAACTGAAAAACTAATGGTGAGATTAACTGATAAGATTATAACAGTATCTGATAAGACCAAAGATGATTTACGGAAGATAAAATCATCGGAAAAAGCGGTGGTCATACCCAACGGAATCGATCTTGCGGAGATTAATCAGATAAAGCCTTCACCGGCTAAATCAGATATCATATTCGTGGGTAGGTTGATCAAAGAAAAAAAGGCCGACCTACTCATAAAATCCCTGGTTAAAGTAAAAAATACTTTCCCAGATGTAAAGTGCACCATCATCGGGGAAGGACCCGAAAAAGAGAACTTGGAAAAGTTAAGCGACCAATCAGGCCTCAAGGATGATGTAAGTTTCACCGGATTTCTGGAGGATTATCAGGATGTGATAGCTCATATGAAGTCTTCTAAAGTACTGGTCCTCCCATCTGTACGGGAAGGGTTTGGTATGGTGGTCCTGGAGGCCAATGCCTGCGGACTGCCGGTAGTGGTAGTTGATCATCCTATGAACGCAGCAAAAGACCTGATAATTCCCGGTGAAAATGGATTTATAGCTGAGGTATCAGAAGATTCACTTTCAAATAATATAATAGAAGCAATGGAATCAAGAAAAAAAATGGTAGAAGATTCTAAAGATTTTGCCAAGGATTACGACTGGAATAATATAATCACCCGGCTAGAGGTAACTTATTGGGAGTTTTTACTTAAATAAAAAGTTTAAATAAAGATTATAACTTTGAATAACAGATTAAACTATATTACAGCTCAAATAATAGATTAAACTTAGATTATAACTCAAATAGTAGATTAAACTTAGATTATAACTCAAATAGTAGATTAAACTTAGATTACAGCTTAAATAAAGGATTAATAAACATGAAGATATTACAGACACCAGTCAGGTTTTATCCCTTCACCGGCGGTGTGGAAAACTACGTTTACTACCTTTCCCGGGAGCTGGTGAAATCAGGAAACCAGGTGAAGGTGGTATGTGCCAACGAGCCAGATATAGAAAGTAAGGAGATACTGGAGGGTATTGAAGTAGAAAGACTGCCCTATATGGGTAAAATAGCCAACACCAACATCACCACCGGACTTCCCGGAGCGTTATCAGATGGTGACTACGACATCATCCACACCCATATCCCCACGCCCTGGAGTGCTGATTGGAGTGCCTTTTATGCAAATAGTAAAAACAAGCCCCTGGTGGTAACTTATCATAACGATATAGTAGGTCAGGGATTGGCAAGCCTGATAGCCCGTATATATAACTCAGTAGGCCTAAACTACGTGCTCAAAACTGCAGATAAGATCATCATAACCCAGCCCGGCTACCTGCAATCCTCATCTTATCTGGCTAAATACCGGGATAAAATAGAAGTAATCCCTAATGGGGTGGATGTGGAAAAATTCCAGCCAAAACAAGCTTCAGGTAATGAAGATAAAAGCACCATCTTCTTTTTAAGCGTCCTGGATGAGTTCCATAAATATAAAGGGCTGGAGTATCTTTTAGAAGCTCTTAAAATAGTTAAAAATAAAATACCTGATGTGAAATTAATCGTGGGAGGTAAAGGCGTTTTATTTGATCATTATCAGGAAATGGCCGCTTCACTGGGATTAAAAGATAACGTGAAGTTCGCCGGGTTTATCCCTGACGATGAAATTGCAGATTATTACAGCCAGGCAAGCGTATTCGTACTACCATCCATCTCTTCCCTCCAGGAAGGATTTGGAATAGTGGCCCTGGAGGCACTGGCCTGTCAGACACCGGTGGTAACCACCGATATCGTAGGCGTGGCCCAGGATCTAAAACAAATCCAAGGTGGAATAGTAACACCACCCCGGGACACACAGAAACTGGCCGATGCTATAACGCAGATACTCAGTGATGCTGAGATGCAAAGGGATATGGGTCAAAGGGGTAGGAAACTGGTGGAGGAAAAATATACCTGGAAAGGTGTGGCCAGTAGTATGGAGAAAGTATATAAGGAAATACTGGCAAAATCCTAAATTCACATCATCTTATTTTTTTGGATTGAACATTTTAAGGAAATAGGATATAATATTAAATTTAATAAAGAGTGCGGATGGTTTGGATGCTGGATATAAATAAGCAAGTGAAGGGTTTTAACATTAAAAACTGGATATTCACGGTTATATTCTTCCTAATATTAACTGATCTATCCATAATTTTAGATATACCTTTTTTAAGAGAGGTATTCTCCTTCATATTCTTTTCTGTAGTCCCTGGCTTTTTGGTCATGCTAATATTGAATCTCAAAGGGATGGATCCAGTTAAAAAGATAGTTTTATCGGTGGGAATGAGTATTTCCTTCCTGATGATTATCGGCCTGGCTTTAAACAGTTTATATCCCCTGTTAAACCAGCCATTATCCTTCACCCCGGTTTTTGTTACCTTAAACCTCTTCGTCGTTCTACTGTCTGTGGCCGCCTACTGGCGTAACCGGAACGTTTTAGAAGATGATTTTGGTTTTAAATTAGATTTAAAGGATAAACTAAGATCCCCACTGATATTCCCCTTTTTATTCCCTCTCCTGGCTATACTAGGGACTTATCTTATGAACACCACCCAGAACAACGTTCTACTTTTAACCATGCTCCTTTTAATACCCCTGTATCTGGTGGCTGTGATTTATCTGCGGGACAGGATCCATTCTGCTACCTATCCCCTGGCACTGTGGTTCATTGGCCTAAGCCTGCTCTTGATGCACGGATTAACCTCCAACCACCTCCTGGGAATAGATGTTCACCTGGAATATTACAGCTTCCAACTCACTCAGTTAAGCTATCACTGGGACCTGAATACCTATTACAACGCCTACAACGCCTGTATGAGCATAACCATCCTCCCCCTGATCTACCATGTCCTATCGGGGATGGGTGGAGAATACATCTTCAAATTATTCATGGCCATCATAGGTTCCATATTGCCCTTAATCGTTTACCTGGTTGCAAAAAAATATATCGCGGGTAAATATGCATTTCTAGCGGCTTTGCTTTTCATATTCCAGCTATTTTTCATGAACCTTCTGGGGGCGGTGAGACAGGAGATAGCTATAATATTCTTCTTCCTCACAATAATGGTTGTATTTGACTTTAATCTGGATAAATGGTTTAGAAAATTCCTTATAGTCCTTTTTATATTTGCAACTTTGATATCACACTATTCCACGGCCTACGTGGCATTCGTACTTATACTACCCATACTGCTCTACCCCTTTTTCAGGAGCTTAATAAAGGAGAGGAAGCTGGTCTTCACCAACTTCGACGTCATAATCATTTCACTGGTACTCATTGCCATCTGGTACCTTTTCGTGGCGAAGGTCCAGTTTGCAAGCGGGGCCCAGGTTCTGGGTAAAACAGTGGAACTAACCGCGGGTGCGGGAATAAGTAGTGCTCTGGTTGGAACCAGGGGCGCCTATGTCCTGGGCATCCTGGGGGTGGTTTTCAAGTCACTACCCAATATGGTGAGTGTCATAGCCCATGATCTGATATTCGCCACCATACTGATGGGTTTAGTCGCCATTGTCCGGAGGTTCCGCTATTATCAGGAGAAGTTTACCACGGAATTTATACTGGGAATAGTCATATCCCTGGTTTTACTGGTTTTATTCGTGGCTCTGCCCTACATCTCAATTGCCTACGATGTGGCCCGGCTGTTTTTCCAGCTGATAATATTCTTAGCACCAGTCTTCGTAATCGGCGGTATTTTCATAGCCAGAATTACTAAAAAACCAAAATGGGATGTTTATATCCTGTTATTCCTTTTAATATTCCTGTTTTCATGTGTAACGTATCTGCAGTACAGTGCTTTGGGCCAGCCCTATTCTTCAGACTATGAAACGAACGGCACAGTCAGACAGGGTAATTATATCTATGACAGTGAAATAATAGCAGCCCAATGGATCTCCCAAAACAGGATAAACAACTTAACAGTATATTCAGATGGAAGAGAGGTTGCCAGATTCTTAACAGCATATGGACCGAATGTTTCAAATGAAAACATCAACAGCTCATTATTTGGCTGGAATAAAACCATAGATAGGGGTTATATCTATCTGGGATACGTTAACATACATGACCGGTTGATCATAGATATGGGTGATGATTTTATCCGGGCGGATATGGAACCATATCAATTCCTTATAGATGGAAAGAGCAGGATCTACGATAATGGAGGGGCCCGTATATTATGGTAAACGATTCCAAACCAAATCAGGGAAGTAAAGAGGGTCTTAAAATATTATTCGTACACCACACAGCAATGTGGTACCGTAAACCATTCTTCCGTAGATTGAGCGAGATCTACGATGTTGAGTTTCTATTTACCAATGTGGAAGGCTACAATCGAACCTACGGTACTGATTTATCCCAGGAAATTCCAGGGATGGAAGGTATAAACTATCGTATAATCCCTAACAAGTTTGGAGTAGCCTGGGGCGCTATAAAAAGGGCTCTGGGAGAATACGATGTCTTTGTAGGCGGTAGCTGGGATACTCCCACCGATGCATTTGAAACCTTACTCTACTTTTTAACAGTGAAAATAAAGGGGAAACCATTCATTCTATGGAGGGAAGACTGGGACTGGAACGTTAAAACCACTAAGAGGAAATTTGCCAAGTTCTTGGCCGGATTTTTCTCTCGCAGTGCCGATGCTCTTTTAGTACCGGGCACTAGACACCGGGAATTCTTCACACGATTAGGGGTATCGTCTGATAAGATTTTCATCATGCCTAACGTCAGTAATTTACATTTAAAGGAAGATGATTATGGAAATTGTGAGAAGATACGCCAAGAGCTTGGACTAGAAGATAAAAAGGTTATCTTATTTGTGGGGCGTCTCATTAAGTTAAAGGGACTTCGATACCTCCTTAAAGCCTTCAAAAAGCTCTATAAAAAAGTAGGCGATGTAAGGTTAGTTATTGCGGGGGATGGAGAGTGCCGTGGGGAACTGGAAAAATTAGCGCACAGTTTAAAAATAGAGGATCTACTTTACTTCCAGGGTAACGTGCCCAATGATTTTTTAGGGGCTTATTATCTCCTCGCCAATATTTTTGTACTGCCTTCCATCACCACCCACCATGCCGATGCATGTCCTTTGGTGGTCAATGAAGCCATGTACTTTGGAAAACCAGTGGTAACCAGTGACGCTGTAGGTAACACCTTCATGATTGAAGATGGGGTAAATGGTTTTGTTGTTCCGGAAAGAGATTGTGATGCTCTCTACCAAGCACTATATAAAATTTTAATGGGCCCGGATCTTGAAGAGAAAATGGGCCAGGCATCTAAAAGAGTTATTGAAGAGGGATTTACCTATAATAACATGGTGGAAGGATTTAATCAGGCTATAAACTTTATAAAAAGAAGATGAAAGAAACCAGTTATCTAAAAAGAAATAAAAAAAGGAAAATCGAATTTACCTCATTGAACTGGACTGCATCTCTGGTGACCCGTCTTTGCAGTGGTATACTGTATCGAAGTTGAAATCAGATGAGACACTGCATTCCTGGCATTTACATCCCTGTGGATTTTCAAAGCATCTTATTTCGTCACCTATAGCACAAAATACGCCCATTTTCCCCGTCTGCATGCATTCGTTGTAGCTGGGGCAGGCGTTGCAGATGCATTTAATCATGGTTTCTTCATTTTTTGGAACCATACCCATAAATCAGCACCTCCTTGTGGTTATTATTATGTACTTAATAAGTTTTAAAATTTTTTAAATTAAATATAAAACCACTTCTAAAGCAATTTCAAGGAAAAAAGAGATATAATAGAGAATAATAATGATTACGGGTTTTATTACGGTTAAAATAGGCCTAGTTTGCCTAACAATTATTTCCAATTAGAAATGATAAAAGAATTTAAGAGCATATTCACCTGTTCATGATTACAGAATAGTTAATTCCGTTTAATTATTATTTTAAAATATAAAACAAATATTTGGAGTAGATACAGGGGTAAATAGAGGTAATAATGATTGTTATGGGCTTTTAAGAAGGTTAAATTGGATCTGATCTCCATCAAAGCCCTTTTAGCTCCTCCTGAACTCCTTTTTTTCCGGGATACAGCTTCTTTATGCCATATAAATGAATCCAAGACTACCACAGATTTATATCCATATTCTTTGAGTTTGAGGGCCAGGTCGATATCCTCACATCCAAAAAATAGATCATCATTCAATTGCTTTATGGGTAGTTTAGACTTTAAAAGTAACGCTGCTCCGGAAACCCAATCACATTCAATAAGGTTTCCCTGATAATCCTCTAAACTGCTAATTTCGGTTAAATCATAGTAACCAGGATACTTCTTTATATTCACTTTTCCGCCTAAATTGGCAATCACTTCCTGACTACCATCGTAATCGTAGTAGTAAATCAAAGGGGACAAAATGCCGATGTAAGGGTCTTTTTTGGCAGCATGAATCAATTTGGTTAAAAATTCAGGATCTACCACTGTGTCGTTGTTTAAAAGTAGGATGTAGTCCGGGTTGTATGCTTTCCGGGTGTATGTTATGGCGATGTTGTTTCCTGCTGCAAAGCCGTAGTTTCTATCGTTTTTTATGAGAGTCAGATGGTTATTTGATATTTCAATATCATTCATTTGTTCTTGTGCTTCCTGGTTGGTGAGTTCGGTGATTGTTATGGGCTTGTTTTCAGGGTTGTATTTGAAGAAGGGGGAGGTTACCTTTACTTTTCCCTTAGCATATTCCCTGATTTTCTCGAGGGACTGGTCTTGTGAGTGGTTGTCCACCAGTATCACCCGGTAATTAGGGTAATTTATCTGGTAGAGGGATTCCAGGCATTCCAGGGTGTCCTGCCAGCCGTTCCAGTTGAGTATTATAATGGAAACCAGGGGATTCATCAAATTTTTCTCCTTATAATAATTTAAAAGCTTTTAAATATCTTTAAATATGATTCCATCAGCGTGTTGAAGTATTCACCTTTGTTAGTTTCATTTCTACCTATTATGCTTCCTGTCAAAACGAATAACCCTTCTTTGGTTATTAAGAATAGAAATAAGAGTTTATTGTAGGAACTTCCATACCGGATGATATATTCTACAGTGTTTTTCAAACTTAAAACCGTCATTTCAGGGATTACAGATTTCTTAGTTATTGTCCTGCCCCTCTTATGATATACAACTGCATCTGGCGTGTATAATGCTTTCCAGCCCAGGTTATGAGCTTTCCAGGATAGATCGGCATCTTCACCCAGGGTAACGTAACTGGTGTCCAGTAGGCCCGTTTCCCTGAGCATTTCCTTTTTATACAATGCACAGGCAGCCATGGCACCCATTACTTCTATTTCATGGTCGTACTGTCCCTTATCAACTTTCCCATGACCGCGGTCAACAATTCTTCCCCAACTAATTATATGTCCGGTGGAATCGATGATCGGGGGATTATCGGCGTTCAGCAATTTACATCCTACAATTCCCACTTTTTCATCTGATTCAGCAACATTTACCATTTCTGTTAGAAATTCAGGGGTTACCACCGTATCATTATTTAGGAGGAGGATATAGTCTGGGTTGTGGATTTTTTGGGTGTATTTTATGGCTATGTTGTTTCCTTTGGCAAAGCCATAGTTTTCATCGTTTTTTATAAGGGTTAAGTGGTTATCTGGCATTTCAATTTTACTTATTTCTTCTTCTGCTTCCTTTTTGTTAAGTTCATTTAGTGTTAGGGGTTTGTTTTCAGGGTGGTAGGTGTAGAATTTTGATTCGGTGGTTATTTTCCCCTGGCAGTATTCCCTGATTTTCTCGAGGGACTGGTCCTGTGAGTGGTTGTCCACCAGTATCACCCGGTAATTAGGGTAATCTATCTGGTAGAGGGATTCCAGGCATTCCAGGGTGTCCTGCCAGCCGTTCCAGTTGAGTATGATAATGGAAACCAGGGGGTTCATAGTGATCACCAGTTTTAATCCAGAATACTTAATCCCTAATACTTAGTTAATCTCTTGCATGGATAACCCTGTTCAGATGCCATAGTAACCGTTTCCCGGCATGATCAAGGGTCCAGTAATCTTGGATATACTTTAAGGAGTTTTTAGACATATTATATCTTTTCAGGTCCTTGGAAAGGAGTTCAGTGGTTGCTTCTGCAAAGAGACCTTCGTCACGTTCACTGTGCAGTCCGGTTTTTTTGTGAATTACAGATTCCCTGATACCCCCTTCCTTCACACCCACCACCGGAGTGCCGCAGCCCATGGCCTCCAGGGGCACCAGACCAAAAGGCTCCATATAAGGGGCATATAAGACCAGTTTAGCCTGATTATAAAGGAGAACCAGCTTTTCATCATCTATAAGATCTAATATTTCTAAATCAACATCCAACTGGGAAGCCAGTTTCTTTAGGTATTCCTTCCACTCCGGGAGGGAAAAATTGGAAACTATTACCAGTTTTGGCCGAATTTCAATGTCAATAAGTGATAGTGACCTTATGATAAAGTCGTATCCCTTGGATGGTCTGCAACTCCCCACAGATAGGACAAAATCTTCTTCAGGAACTTCAAGGGGTTTGAAAAGATCGGTATCTATTCCCAGATAGGATACATAAGAATTAAGGCCATAAACCCTCAATATGGATTCACGGGTGAAGTAGGAGTTGGTTAAAATATTTTTGGCGTAGGAGATATTTTCTGTATCGATTTTCAAATCCCTGTTATCTGCCTGGTTAAAAATAAACTTCTTTAAAGGGTTTATATCAGTATCGTTTTCTATGGTTTTGAGGATGGCCTCGTTACGGGGTGGCTGCGGGCAGTAATAGACGGTGGGATGTTTGATGTATTTTAAAAAGAAGGGTGTCATGGTGTACTGGTCCTGTTCACTGAACACCACATCATAATCCCTTGAGTTTATAGTTTGAGCTATCTCTTTTTGAGTTATCTCCAGGTCCCGCAGGGATATGGTTTTAATGAGGGGTGGGACATATCTAAAAGTTGAATATAATGAACCTTTCCATGTCTTTCCCACTGGAAATACAGTTAGACTATTTGCTACATCCTTAAGAGGCAGGAATTCTTCATTGGCAGTGGAGGGTGCAAATATATCTACTGTGTGATTATGCTGATTGAGGTAGTCCAGGTAGCCGTGTAAGGCTCTTTTTGCTCCGCCTGATGGTAAATTATGGAAAACTGCGATCTTCATGTTATCAAATTTTTTATCTTTTATACATGGGGTTTTTTCATTTTCAACCCATCAACAGCCCCTTTTATGAGAGATTTGAATAATTCCCAGTTTCTCTGGTAAATTAATTGATATCCGCTTTCTTTTAAAATTTCCGGCAGGTAATGGGCCATAAATTTGCGGTAACTTCCTGGTGGGGCGTGTTTTTTCATGAAATATAACCGGTTCCGGTTATGGTAGTAGGTTTTAAAATAACTTTGGCTGGAAGTTCCATACTTATGCCATATTTTTGATTTATAGGAATAAATAGATTTATAACCAGCTTCCCGGCCAGTGAAGCACCAGTCAACATCTTCCCAGTACATGTAATATTCCTCGTCAAGGAGGCCGACCTTTTCCACCACTTCTCTTTTAACCAAAAGACAGGATCCTCCCACATAGTCAAGTTCCATGTCCCTATCAAATTTTCCTGTATCTTTTTCCATGAAGGCTACTTCATTTGATTCTCCACGTGAAAAATCTATATTTCCCCCACCAGCCGCTTGTATAACATCTTCATCATCATACAGGTAAGTTTTCGGACCTATAAAGCCGATCTTTTCATCTGAAGAAGCGGTGTTAACCAGTTCTGTTAGAAATTCAGGATCCATCACCGTGTCGTTGTTTAAAAGCAGGAAATAGTCCGGATTAAAATTATTTAAGGCAAATCTCATCCCGGTGTTGTTTCCTATGGCAAAACCCTGGTTTTCATAGTTCCTTATGAGTATCAGTCCATAATTAGGTTTGGATTCTTTATCAGGCTCATGGTCAGGTATATTGGATTTTTTATCTGGCTCAGATAATTTTTTATCCGGTTCATCTTCATTTATTTGCACAAAATCTATGGGTTTATTATCAGTCCGGTATTTAATCAGATTTGAAGATATTTTAACTTCACCCTGACAGTATTCCTTTATTTTTTGCACAGAATCGTCTTCTGAAGCGTTATCTACTAGAATAACCCTATAGTTATCATATTTATTACCGTAAAGTGATTCCAGGCATTCTATGGTGTCCTTCCATCCGTTCCAGTTTAAAATTATGATACAAACTTCGGGGTTCATTCTGGCCTCTAATTATGTTTTTTGCTAAATTTAATATTGGTAACATCGAATATATTAAATAGTGTAAATTAATGGAATTAATTAAAGTGGAATTATGGGTAAACCTCTAAAAATAGCCTTTTTAACGGCAACTGATGCCAGAGATAAAAGAGTACGTTCTGGAACACTTTATTATATGGCTAAAGCTCTCGAAAAACACTGTGGAGATGTTTATTATCTGGGGCCATTGGATTCTGGGATAGAAAAGGTAACCAGGTTTTTCAACAACGCTTCACTGGCCATCTTCAAAAAAAGCTACGCATATGAACACAATATCTTACTGTCCCGGAGTTATGCGGGAATAATCCGTAAGAAACTTAAAAAGGAAGACTTTGACGTTATTTTTGCCCCGGTAGCATCCACAGAATTAGCCTCTCTATCTACAGATATCCCCATCGTCTACACTGCAGATGCCACCTTCAAGTTAATAAGCAATTACTACCCCGACTACTTCTCTGGGCAACTGGAAATATCAGGGAAGGAAGGAAGTTATATAGAACAATCCGCCATAGACAAGGCAGATCTACTACTATATCCAACTAGTTGGGCAGCAAATTCCGCGATAAATGATTATAAGGCGGATAAATATAAGGTAAAGATTATTCCATTCGGTGCCAACATGGACCATGTTCCATCCCGGGAGTCGGTCCTTAACAGGAAAAAGTCAGATAAATGCAGGTTACTATTTTTAGGGGTGGATTGGGAGCGTAAAGGTGGAGGAATAGCTTTTGAAACCTTAGTTGAACTTGGTAAATTAGGGGTGGATGTTGAATTAACTGTCTGTGGAACCACACCCCCAGAGGAACTCAAACACGAGAATATGAAGGTTATACCATTCCTTGATAAAAATGACCCCGAAGATTATAAAGAATTACAGGAACTATTTCTTAAAAACGATTTCCTGATTCTACCATCAAGGACAGAGGCATATGGGGTGGTGTTCTGCGAGGCAAATGCCTATGGCCTACCTGCCATAACCACAGATACTGGGGGGATACCTGGTGTTGTTGAAGAGGGGAAAAATGGGTTCATGTTGCCGTTAGATGCACGGGGAGACCAATATGCGAATCTTATAAGGAAGTTATATGAGGATGAAGAGAAATATTATCAGCTTGTAAAGTCCAGCAGGGGAACCTTTGAGGATAAACTCAACTGGGACAGCTGGGGAAGACGGGTCAGCGAGTACATAAAACAACTATTAATGTGAGGATGATTTCATGGATAAATTACCAGTATCGGTATTGGTTCACACCCTTAATGAGGAGAAAAACATCAGAAACTGCCTGGAAACTGTAGAATGGGCTGATGAAATAATCATCGTAGACATGTACAGCGATGATAAAACCACCGAGATAGCCTCTGAATATACAGATAAGATATTTTACCATGAAAGAATGGGCTACGCAGATCCGGCCAGACAGTTCGGCCTGGAAAAGGCCTCAAATGAATGGATACTTATTCTAGATGCGGATGAACTGGTACCTTTAAAACTTAAGAAAAGATTGGAGACCATAATAGAAGAAGATCTGGGGGATATAATCTCCATACCCCGTAACAACTATTTCTTCGGGAAGGTGATGAGGCACACTGGTTGGGGCCCCTTGCAGGATACCCTGCACCGTTTTTTCAAGAAGGAATACGTTTTTATCACCGATAAAATACACTCCCTCCTGGTTGAAAGTGAGGAAGCCAGGATATACGAAATTACCCATGAAGATGAGGGGATCATCCATTTTAACTATGTGGATGTGGAGCATTTCCTGGAGAAATTGAACAGGTACACCACTATAGAAGCAAAGGCACTGTATGAAGCAGATGAGGACATTAGATTTCGAAGTGTGGTTAATCAAATTTTGGGTGAATTTAGAAATAGATATTTCAAACTCCAAGGACGTAAAGAAGGTTTTAGAGGATTTTCACTGGGTTTTCTAATGGGTACATATCGTTTAGTGACTTACGCCAAATTGAAGCTGATGAAAGAGTACCATTCGAAAAATCCTGCGTCAGAAATAGAAAAGGAATATAATAGAGTGGCCCTAGAAATCAGGTCAGAATATGAAGAATGAATTTTTAAGGCCAAATATAAGATTGAATTCCCTAGTCTTTTTGGATGAATCCTTAGTTATCCTTTTTAATATTCAGTATCTGCCGGAATAAATCGTAGTCATCTGGTGTAAATCCCTTCAAGGCAATTAAAACTGCGAAGTAGATAACTGCAGAGATGGCTATTTCCAGAAATAGATTGGTTTGAACCAGTAAGATGAATAGAGCCATTACCAAACAAGCTATTGCTGGTTTAAAGATGATTTCATGTACTTTTACCTTGGCTAACAATTTGGATAGCACATAAAAGCCTAAAGCCACCGAAAAGATTTCGGTGATCACAGTTACAAATGCCGCCCCTAAATAACTGTACAGGGGTATGAGTACTAGATTCATTCCAACATTCAACACCAGGGATGCGGCAGTGATTTTAAGATAAGTAACCTGTCTGTTCATGGCGGTAAGTAAAGAACCCTGTATATAATTAACGAATATGAAGGGAAGAACCCATACCACGATTTGAAGTGCTAAAATGGAGGGTATATACTCTGGCTTGAATAACAGTAGAATTACCGGTTCAGCAAGTAGAGTGATCCCTACTGCTATCGGTAAACTGAGAATGGTTAAATATTTAAATGATTTTATATAGGCTCCTTTCAGGGGATTTATGGAGGAAACATAAAGTTTGGAGAATACCGGGAATATGGCGGTGGTATACACCTGTGGGAAAAATATAAGGGCTTCCATAAGTCTGTATGCTGCGCTGTAGAATCCTACTGCCTCCATACCACTCATTACAGAGAGCATTACCGAGTCTATCCTGAAAACCAACACAGCAAATAAGCTGGTGATGGAAAGGGGCAGTGCTTCCTTTATGGTAGGTTTCCAGAACTCTAAATCCATTTCTATGTTAGGAAGGTAAAATTTCCAGGCATAGGTAACCAGTATGTAAATGAAATTTATGGCATTAGCAACCAGGTAGACTAAGGCAAAGGCAATCACGTCTAAGCCGAGATAAATGACAAGTAAAGTACCTATAAGCATCACTACACTGTTTAATATGGTTGCAACCGATTGATACTCCATTTTCTGGTAGGACTGGAAGATTGAATAAAATATACTGGAGAAGGCATTGAAAATAAAGGCGGCTGTTAAAATATAGGTTACGATAATTGTAATATCATTGTAACCGAGAATATAAACGGTTAATACAGTGAGTAAGAATGTGAATAGGCTTAAAAACAGTTTCATAATGGTGGTGTTACCCACATACTTCCGGGTCAACGATTTATCCCGGACTACTTCCCTGACAGTTAAAGTGCTCAATCCGAGGTCGCTGAATACCACATATATTCCAGTCAATGCCAGAGCTGTTGATAAGATTCCGTATCCATCTACAGATAAATATTTAGCTATAGAAATTGTGATGAAGAAGCCTAAGACGTATGTAATTATCTGTGCTATGTAAAGAACAGAGGTGTTTTTAGCTATTGTGCGTGCGTCGCTCATGATTTTACCCTTAGATTAAAAGAGATTTCTTTAAAGAGATAATATTTAAATAGAAAATTTAATTTTATCTGATTCTATTTAAATTTGCTGGTGAACCATTCCACGGTTTCACCCAGATCCTCTTTAAAGTCTGATTTGGGTTTGAACCCAATGGATTTTGCCCGGGAAACATCAGCCAGGGAGTGCCTTACGTCTCCTGGCCGGGGCTCCATATAAACTGGTTCAACGTCTGTACCCATAAATTCCTTTATTATATCCCATAACTGGTTTATGGTGGTACTTTTACCCAGGGCGATGTTGAAAACCCCGGTTTCATTAGACTGACAGGCCTGGATATTGGCCTTAACCACCTGTTTAACCGGGATAAAATCCCGGCTTTGCTCTCCATCCCCATAGATCACCGGTTTTTCACCCTTTAAAATAGCACTTATGAAGTTGGGGATCACCGCGGCATAGGCAGAATTAGGATCCTGACGGGATCCGAATACATTGAAGTAGCGAAGGGAAACAGTGGGCAGATCGTAGTTCTCGGTGAACACCTGGCAGTACATTTCACCAGTGGCCTTGTTGACTGCGTAGGGGGATAATGGTCGAAGAGAAGCGTCTTCAGAGATGGGTAAGGATTTGTTATCTCCGTAAACGGCTGATGAAGATGCAAAAACCACTTTTTTTACACCAGCATCTCTTGCGGCTATTAAAAGTTGGAGGGTTCCTTTTACATTGATTTCATTATAGATTAAGGGGTTTTCAACACTTTCCGGGACGCTGATTAAAGCTGCTTCATGGAAAACATAATCCACGTCTTTAAAGATCTTTTTAAGGTTTAATTCGGTGATATTTCCTTTGATTAAGTTTAAATTCTCCATTTTTAAATGTTCAATGTTCTCCAGTTTTCCACTGGAGAGATCATCGATTATTATGACTTCATTATCTTCTACTAGTCCTTCCACCAGGTTTGATCCAATAAAACCCAGGCCACCAGTCACCACTATCCTTTTATCCTTCATTTTCAGACTTTCCCATACTTGTTCATTTTCAGATTTCCTATAATTCGGTCTCACAATTAAAACCAAATGTTTAATGCACATTTACTAGCAGTTCAAGGGCCCTGTAGGGCTGCTGGGTGTCGGGTAGTTTATACAGGAAAAACTCTAATCTTTGTCCATCACCACTTTGGTTGGAGCTAAAAGTAAATGGTATCCTCTTTTCTTCTTTATTTTCTAGTTTAAATGTTTCATTTTTAAGTGTAACATTATCTAGCCGGACAACTACCTCATAGTCGGCAGCGTTTCCCTCATGGTTTACTGTTCCCATAATCACCGTTCCATTTTCCCCAATAGTTAAATTGGTGGGGTAATCACCGGCTTTTCCATCCGGTCCCAGGATATAGAATTCCGTGAATCTTTCACCGGGGGAGGGGTTAAGGGTTATATAAACCACTGCTGTAATGGCCGCAACTATTAAAACGATTAATAGGTAGGACACTATTTTATCAATTTTCATTCAAGCACCACTTTGAACTTTTATTGTAATGGGACTCATTCTTAAAATATCTTTTTGTTTATATCTTAAATTGAAATACCTTCTTTTTTTTGGACAATCCTTATTAAATGATATATATCCTATTTTACCTATTCTTATTTACGCAATAAATTTTAATATCTTAACAGTTAATCATTTACAAATAATAATAAATATGTTATCGTGGTTAACTAAAAATGACTGTAAGAACTTTCATTGGAAACATTTATATATCCATTTGATCTATCATGATTATTCATGCTAAAGGTGTGTAATATTATGCTTTACATCGTTTATATCATAGCCATAGGGTCTGCCATGATTTTAGGGCTAATATTAAAACTTCCCCTACTTCCTGAACGACCCATGAGACAATCCTGGACCACCAGTGTGATATTTCCTACGGCAGTACTGGCTCTTGGATTTACAGCTATGGTGTCCAAGTTAGGATACCTGACTTCCACTAATATAGATTATCTGATAGCGTTGGCGATAGGAATACTCACCGCCATCTTTTGCAAGTTTATACTGGAGAAACTTCTTCCCAAACCTTCTGGAGAAGAAGCTCCTGCATTTATGGAGGAATCCCATTGAATGAAATACTGGGAATAGCCATAGCAGCAGTAATCTCCTGGTTCAACTTCGTAATTATTGATACTTGGATGGGTCTGCCTGAAGCTCCTGGTGTTAAGGGTGCAGAAGCTATAGGCCGAGACATCAAAAAGAGGGGTGGAGACCTGGCCGGCGGATTTTTCCAGGGAAACATAGTCTGCTCTCCCGACGCATCAGCAGGGACTTTACTTGCTTCTATAGCATGTTTTGCAATAGGAACTCCTGAAGGAGGGTTCATAGCAGCGGCGTTAGTGTACTTTGGTAACAGGATCTGTGCTGATCCAGGCTACGCTGGAACTACTGGTGCCTTGACCATTACCATCATAATTGCTGCCGCATCCTACATTGGTTTAACTCCCGTGATGTTTATTGCAGGAATGATGATAGCTATACTCACTATCCAGGGATTACATCATCCCGCATCATCAAAATTACTGGGTAAAATAGCCCAAAAAATGGGAAGATATACTGAAATAGAATAGGTTCGAAAAATACTGAAGATTCAAGAAATACTGGAGATCCAAAAATAATAAAGAATATATATTCATAATTATTAAATAGAATTTAAGGCAAATTTAAAGAATAGTTCTAAGGGTAAATACATGATAACAGAAATAGTAGGCATCATTATTTTGTTTGCAGCAGTAAGGACGCTTATAGCACAGGATAGATCGGAAAGAATGGTTTACATAAATGTGATAGGTTTTGGTTTGTCTGCATTAATTGCCCTCTATATACAGACACCATTTGGAGCAATCCTCGCCATAGTCTACTTCGTGACATCTACCCTGAGTTCCAACGCCATAGCCTACTCCATTGGAAGAGTTAAAGATGAAATTATTTTAGATGACTGAATAAATATCGATGCCAATCGGAAGGAGTTATTCCCCGTTTTTTAACTTGATGTAAATTTGTATCCATAAGATGAAGGTGTAAAACCAATGCCAGTATTAGATTTCATAAATTTGACCTATGTTTCGGCTGCTGTCACCATAATAGGTTCTATAGGTATAATAGCACTTCCCAAACCAATTGATAAGGTTATAATGTTTTCATTACTCCAGGGCGGTTTTATAGGTATGATTGCTGCTGCAAAATATTTGGATGTGGCCATGGCTGCGGCCATATTCGATCCCATCTCCACAATTATACTCTTAATTGGAATAATTAAACTGGATGAAATAAGGAAGAAAAAACAGAAACAAAAATCCCAGGAGGATGGATTCCTTGTTTGATGTTTACGTATGCTTTTATACCGGCGTATTTCTGCTTATAGTAGGTAGTATAGCCACAGTTATAGGTCCCGGAGTAAAGGATCCCATAATAAGGAGTCTTAACACTGAAATACCATCTGTGGGTATTTCATTAATTTTACTGACCTATAACCATACCGTTGCCCTTTTAACTTTCATAGCTGCAACGGTTATAATCATGATGATACTCTTGAGAGCCATAGTAAGACTCGAAGAAATGGGGGCAGACGTATGAAATTAGGGAGACTATGGAATTCACTGGCCACTCCTAAAAGGATACCAAAAGTTTTCTCCATAATATTGGCAGTGGTACTATTGGCCGGTTTTGTGGTGCCCTTAACATACGATGTTCATCAGGTATACCTTAAACCCGCACCACAAGCACAGGTCAACGATCAAGATCCCTTTGCACCATACAACCGGGGAGGATCACCACTGGAAGAGCCCGCCACATACATATCACAGTATCCACAGTTTGCACAACATCAAGGAATGATCACCAGTTACTTATCCCCCATAGCCATCGGTGTGAGTGAAACCACCCTGTACTTTGGAACATCAATCTTAGCCTCTCCCGGAGGAGTGATAGATGAAATACTCTACTTCAGCAGAGGATTTGACACCATACTAGAGTCCAGCATCATGTTGATGGCCTCTGTCATAGCTACCTGGGTGGCGTTACACTTCACAATGAGAAGAAAGGAGGAGGAAGACTAATGGTTGTCCCTGTTCCAGATGTAGTGTCACCAGTTGTTGTATCCCTTTATATTCCAGCCATATTCACTGGGTTACTCGTGGGATTGATTGGACTTATGGCCATAGCCTATCAGAAGAGGGATATTCACATATTGATACTTACCGATATTGTGGGTTATGGAATGCTTGTCATGGTAGCAGCAGTTGGAACTGACCTGGCAGAAGCTTTAATACTTCCCGGACTGGTGGTTGAACTGGCTGAAATCCTGGCCATTTCCGAGTTGCTTATGAGCAGGGAGATGAGAAAACTGGATAAAACAACAGAAACGGTGGAACTCATTCCCGTCCCCATAAATTTGAACATGGAAATATTAGAAACAGCACCAGTATTTTTTGCCATAATACTCGTTATTTACGGTGCATTCCTGAGTGGATTTACCGGAGGTGCTGTTGCCGGTGCAGGTATACTATTCTACGTACTTTCTAAGGTAACCCGGGGAGTTCCTCAAAATATTTGGGAAGGATTATCTGCAACTGCCGGTGTCATATGGTGTCTGTGGCTGATTGGATTCTTGATATTCTTCGTCGCTCCCGACTACTGGATGCTTGGGTTGTTCCTGGCTGCATTCGGACTATTTATAGAAGTCGCGTACAAAGCAGGATTAATCGGTGTTATAGGCCGAGAAGAATTCAAAAGGGAGAAGGAGTAATTAAATGGATATAACAACGTTAGGTGGACAGCTTTTAGGTATCATCCCCTTGGGAGATATTGTTTTATACGTAACCACGTTTAACCTGTTTATGTTTGCCGCTGCACTGGTCTTCACCGTCCTCATTGCCATGAGCAAGACGGAAAAACAGGTAGAGGCAGAATTTGGAACTCTAAATGATAGAGAAAAAAAGGTCGGTAAAGATGAATTTAAAGTCCGCAGGTTCCTGTCCATAATATGTGGTCTGGCCACCGCGGGAGCCATGATAACTGGAGACCTCTTCAACTTCACACTCTTCGTGACTTTAATTGGAATAGTTAACATTGGAATAGTATCCGCTGTAAAAGAGGTGGATGTTTTAGACTCCGCATTTCAATACGGTATAATAGCTATGCTGGCCACGTTACCCCTGTTTGGAGGGGCGGCCTTGATACTCGCTGCAACAGGGACACTCAGTATGTTCGAAATTGTAAACATTCCCAGCACGGCCATGATGATATTTGGCTCCATACTGTTATTTATAGGCGTAGCTGGTGAATCTGGCGTGGCACCGTTTTTTGCAACCAAAGCAGAAATGTTCCGCACTGCCGGGTCACCATTTCTAGTGATAATACATTTGAGCTCATTACTGGTTATTGTAAGGGCTATAGAAGTAATCCTACTGATTAGCAAACCGTTTTAGAAGAAATAAGAATCTAAGTCTAAGGTGAAAATAGATGGACAAAATAAAAAGTATTGGTTGGATTATTATTGTAATTTCAGCAGTAGCTATCCTGTATGCTTTAATATTCAATCCAGCCGCTTGGATAGTTTATGCAATTTCTCTGATATTTATACCCCTATTCATCCTTTCCTTGGGATTAATTTCCATGGCCCAGGGCAAGAAAGAAGATGATGAAGATAAAACAAAGGAACCATTTATTGGTTATTAGATTAAATTAAAAATTCAAGTTTAACTGGTGAAAAGAATGAATTTGATGGCAGATATCCTATTGAACGTCACTATAGCGTTCCTTGTAGGCAGCGTCCTCTTCGGAATACAAAGAAAGGTCATGGCCAGGATACAGCTCCGGCCAGGACCGCCAATAATCCAGCACCTGCTGCACACCATGAAATTTTTCATAAAAGAAACAGTATTTCCAAAGACAGCAGCCATGCCCTTTTACGTGGTTATAACTGTAATACTCTGCGCAATATGGGTTGCTGCAGTGATTGTAGGTCCTGTAACCCAGGGACCCCTTTTACTGCTCTTTGCCATATTTGCCATTCATAAAATAGTAGAACACAACGCAGGCTCCTCATCTGGTTCGCCCTATGGTAAACTTAGCTGTGTAAGGGCTGTGTTTTCAGCAGCAGCTGAGTTACCCCTGTTTGCGGTTTTAATTATCATCTTTCTTCAAACTGGGACCATGCAGCTGAGCACTATAGTAGCCTATCAGGCAGAGCACGGTGCACTGATCTTCACCCTGCCACTGGCAGCTATGATGTTCATCGCACTTATAATATCCAAATCCTACTACTATTCCCCCTTAAATATTACTCTGGCAAAGGATATTGTCTCCGGATTTGAAACAGAACACTTCGGTATGCTTCGTGGGTTCATAATGATTTCAGAGGCCATCACCTGGTACATGCTCTTATGGGTATTTTTAACGGTGTTCTTCGGAGCTTTAAGTCCACTTATGTACCTTATTGGAATGGTGATACTAACCGCACTTATAGGTGCCGTAAATGCACTCACACCAATTCTGAACCCCAACCATTCTGTAATGACTGAAATTACACTGGCCTTTATAGGAATAGTTGGATCTATAATCATGATGTTTTACATCTAAATGAACTATAAATAAAAGTTATAAGGAGAATATGGAAAATGGAACGAGAAAATGATTTATTGTTCTTAATGGTGTTAACCATAGTTGGAGCGATACTGGCCAGTAGTTTAGCTGTCATTATACAGAGGACAGTAGTGTTGCCATTGACCATAGCGATTACTCTCATCTTGATCTTCACAGCACTGCTTACCCGAAAGAAAACAGTCCATATGGCGGAGAAATTGGAAACCCTGGCCATGGCAGTGGCTCTAATAGCATTCATAATATCGTTTATATATCTTTTCAGACCAGCATAGGTGAAAATCAATGGAAACTCAGATTTATTTAGTATACATACTTTCATTTGTACTAGGATCCATAGTCGGACTGGTGCTCAGTTATAAGAAGTATACAGAACCGTTTGTTAGAAAAAATATAGATGTTGCCGCCCTTGTACTGGCCATAATAGGCTGGGTCCTGGCCTTGAATTTCGCACTCATCCCCATAATTCCGGACTACATCTCTATAACTGTGGGAGTGTTCCTGTTTGCCATGGTTATAGGAATGAGACCAGGATATGGAAGATATGAAACTGTAATCGGGTTTCTAGTAGCTGGAATAATCTGGATACTGAGGACGGTTTTATCATGAATCCCCATGATGAGGAAATAAAGAAAACTGATGAGGAAACAAATACTTCAGAAGAACAAGAAGTCTCCTCAAAAGAAGTGGAAATGAACACCTCAGAAGAGGAAACTGATTCCTCAGTAGATGAAATTTCCCCAGAAATAGAGGAAGAATTTGAAGAAGAAATCAAATTCGAGAAGGAAGCACCAGCAGCCAGTGAAGAAGAACTACGCCTTAGAATGAAAATGAGGATACTTAAAAGTTACAAATGGCAGGAAGATATAATAATCCCCTTTTCAAAGGAACTTGAAATTTCACCAGAAGAACTGGAAGAGATCCTGATGAAAAGGCTGGACATGTCCAGTCTGGAAGCATTACAACCCCGATTTGAATCATCCAGGCTAAGATGCACCAAAGAAAAGATACATTCCGATTTAAAGCTCTGCTGGCTTTCTGATGTTATGGATCTTTTAACAGAAGAGGAAACAGAACAGATGAAAAATAAAGTAGCCTTCAAAATCTTCAAAGAAGATAAATCTTACGAAGAAGCCCTGGAAGAAGGTAGAAAAGAGCTGGTAGAGTACTTGAAACGATAGTTTGCACTTAAAGAACACGATGCTTTGCACTTAAAAAATTTACGAATAAAAAATTTATAAAAAATTTAATCATGGAAATAGATTTGCCAATAAAAATTCAATTCAATCATGTGAAAAAAAATTTGAGGTAGTAAAGGTAAAATGTTGGATTCCCTTAAAGACATCATACGAAAAAGTTCCATTCACGCTTGTTTAGTAAGCACCGGAGGGTGTAATGGCTGCGACATAGAAGTGGTGGCACTGCTTTCCCCAAGATACGATCTAGAGCAGTATGGAATTTACTTTCATAACAACCCCCGTGAAGCAGATGTTATACTCATCGCCGGTGCAGTGACCGAACAATGGAGAGAGAAATTGCAGAGAATATACGCTAAAGCCCCTGAACCTAAAGTAGTGGTTGCTATAGGAAACTGTCCATTATCTGGTGATGTATTTAATCAGGAGGGCTCCAGTGTTTACGCACCAGTCAGCGACTTTATACCGGTGGATGCGGAAGTCTCCGGATGCCCACCCCGACCATCAGAAATATTAGCAGCCATCTTAGCCGTGGGACCCGATGCCATAGCTGCTAAAGGAAGGCTAGCTAAGGGGGACCAGAAAGCTGAAGCAAGCGAGGAAGCTGAAATGAATCAAAAAGCTGAAGCGAGTCAGAAAGAAGGGGAGGAGAAAGTATGATATTGCCCATAGGACCGGTCCACCCTGCATTGAAGGAACCCCTCCGATTGAAACTTAAAACCAGGGGTGAAAAAGTATTAGAAGCTGAAATTGACTATGGATACGTTCACCGTGGTATCGAAAGGGTGATGAAAGGTAAAACCTGGCAGAAAGGAATATACCTCTCTGAGAGGGTTTGTGGAATCTGTTCCTACATCCACACCCAGACATTCGCCGAAACTTTCGAGAAAATAGCAGGAGAAAGAGCACCGCTACGCGCCCAGTTCCTGCGGGTACTTACCAATGAACTCGACAGGATCCAAAGCCACCTCCTGGCCAACTCAACCTACTTCAAAATCTTAGAACACGAAACCCTCTTCATGTACATGTTATACCTTCGAGAGCCGATAATGGATGCCATCGAACTATTAACTGGAAACAGGGTTAACATGGGCTGGAACGTGGTTGGCGGAGTGAAGATGGATGCAAACCAGTCACATCTGGACAGCATACTCAAGATAATCCTGAATTTAGAGTCTGAATTTGACAGATACGTGGAGATGTTCGACCACGGACCAATGATGGGCCTCAGATCCCATGATGTGGGGAAAATGACCCGTGAAGAGGCCATAAAAGCCAGGGCAGTGGGACCAATAGGAAGAGCTTCCGGACTAAAACATGATCTGAGAGAACAGCACCATACCTACCAGGACCACTTCGACTGGAAAGTAATCTGGAGAAAGGATATGGACAATTACGCCAGGACCATGAACAGATTCGATGAAATAACAGAATCCATAAAACTCATAAAACAGGTCATAAACAACCTCCCTGAAGGAGAGGTAAGAAAACAGATACAAATCCCAGCAGGATACGGTGAGTGGAGAAGCGAAGCACCAAGGGGAGAGGTGACCTACATGATAGAAACCAATGGAAACCTCATAAAAAACGTTTCCATCAGAACACCCAGCATAATGAACATAGACGCCTGCGCCAAGTACATGTTGAAGGATGTAGCCACTGTTGCCGATGCACTAGCCACCTATGCCAGTGTAGATCCATGCATTGCCTGTACAGAGAGGGTGGTAATAGTGGATGAAACTGGTAAAGGCCAGGAATACGTTTATCCAGATTATAATATTCCCTACTTGAAAGATAAAACAGATGATTAATTCCTTCGGAGATAAAAACGAGGATTAATTCTTTCAAAAACAAAAAACGAGGATTAAAAGAAGTTAATCAAATTCCCAAATTGATGTCTTATGTCTTCCGTAATATGGTATCTATACGAATTTGCCAGAAAATCATGGGCAGAAAAATTTGCAAATGCCAGAACTGACCAGGAGATAATGGAAACTCCTTCCAGGTTCAGAGACTTCCCCCAGGTCAGGAAAGAGTACTGTATCGCTTGTGGGGCTTGTACGGCCGCCTGTCCAGCACCTATGGCCATTAAACTGGTGCGAACCAGTGACAGCGCCCATGAAGAGGGTATCACCTATCCCATTATAAACACCAGGGGATGCATCAGATGCGGTTTCTGCGCCGAAGTATGCCCCACCGATCCTAAAACCCTGCTCTGCGGTGAAAACCATCTTATCCGGGAGAAATTCACCATACTACCCGTTGATAAGATGTTCGTAATCGATGATTACTTGTGCATACGCTGTAAAAAGTGTATAAAAACCTGCAGCGAGATAGCCGGTGCCATATCAGAAGTGGATAAAAAACCGGTGATAGATCAATCCAAATGTATTGGTTGTGGGGAGTGCATCAAGAACTGTCCAGTGAAAGGAGCTATAAAGGGTATATTCATAGAAAATGTGGAAGAACAGAAGGCCATAATCAATATGGTTGTGGATGCCCTGGAAGCCAGGATAGAAGCCGATCAGGATAAAATAATGGAATTAGAACCAGAAGAAATTTATAAAATAGATTTCCCCACCCAGGAACTTGTAGATGAAGCCCGGAAGATCATCCCCAACGATGAATTAATCAGAGATAGCATAGAAAAGGTAACCGACCGTCTGAAGATGAGAATAGTAACCTGGGATGATGAAAAATGTACCAACTGCCGCTTATGTGTCGGTGAATGTCCGTCCGGGGCCATAACCTATGACGAAGAAAAAGGTGTGCAGAGAAATCCGGATAAATGTCTCAGATGCAGTATCTGTTACCAGACCTGTCCCTTCGGTGTGGCCGGATTTTACGTGGCCAGATTCCTGCTAACGGAGACCGCCCTTGAAGATGGTGTAATAAAAATCACCGTGAAACCTTCACAGTTACCCATAGGAGTTGATTAAAATTCCACAAACAAGTGTAAAAAACACTAAAACGACTTCCAGAAGACTGAATAAACCACTCAGGGAAGTGGATGTAGAATATGAGGTCGATAAAAGTAAGTGTCAGCAGTGTACTGAACGACCATGTCTTCTTTCATGTCCAGTAAATGCCATTGCCGAGATACCCCCAGATAAACATATCGAAATCAACGACAGATGTGTAGGATGTGTTTTATGCCGGGAAGCCTGCCCCTACGATGCTATAAAAATGAAGACCACCATGGCAGAGCCTATAAGGGAGAACGTCCCCAACATTAATATAAAACTGTGCAGACAGTGCGGAGCATGTGTACAGGCCTGTAAAACCGGAGCAATACACCTGGAATCCACAGGTACCGAAGCGGCCCATAGTGTAATAGATGAAGATAAATGCGTCCGCTGTGGCTACTGCGCCCGGGTCTGCCCCACAGAAGCCATAAAGTACGGTGAAATACTGCCCAGATCAGTGGTGGGTGGTAAGGCTGTGGTGGTGAACCAGAAAAAATGTATAGGCTGCATGACCTGCACCCGGGTCTGCCCCTCCAGAGGGGCTATAAACGTGGGTGAGATAAGTAAACTACCCTATATAAACCCGGCATACTGTGCCAGATGCGAAGAATGCATGAACGTCTGCCCCAGCACGGCCATAAAATATTCTTCCAGGAAGAGGGCCTATAAAGAGTATAATAAGATTAAAACCATGGAGATAGTATCGGAAATCCTGGAAAAAGACGCAAGTAAACTTTCAAAAAACGCAAGCCGTGTAAACTACATCTTCAATAAAATTTCCCGTGAAGTAAGCGCCAGCCATGATGAAGAAGAATTTGAAGAAGACGTAACCGAACTGGTAGAAGATGAAATCAAGGGCATGGTGGACGGAGGCCTGGAAATAGATGACATCGGTGAGATAATAGAGAAAACCCATCCTAAAAGGGAAAAAACAGTTATAGATGAAAACTGCATAGCCTGCGGTGTCTGCATAGATCAATGCCCCATAAACTGTATAAAGCTTCACGCACCACTACCCATCCATATAATAGAAGGATGTGTTTTCTGCGGACGCTGCGTTGCAGCCTGCCCATTCGATGCCATAAATATTACTGAAGAACACTTCGTTACCCGGGATGGAAGGATATACTTCACCAGGGAGAAGATCAAAGGCCCCAGAGAAGGAGAAGTAGTGATAGATAATACCGCCTGCCAGCAATGTGGTGTGTGCGTAAACAGATGCCCGGAAGATGCCTTAAGCTTTGAAGATGATACACTGGTCGTTGACAAGGACAAATGTATCTTATGTGCAGAGTGTGAAGGAATATGTCCATTAAACGCCATTAAATTGGATGTAAAAAACTAGTATTTCTTTGAGAAAGAAAATTAGTAATTCTTAGGAAGAAAAACCAGTGTCATACAAATTTAATTTTAACAAGGGAGGAACAAAAATTGAACCGGAGATTTTTTGTTTCCGACTGTGAAGGTCCCCTATCTATAAATGACAATGCCTTTGAACTTTCAGGCAAATACATAGATGATGGAGAAAAATTTTTCCAGATAGTCAGTAGATACGATGACATCCTGGCAGATGAAATCAAAAGACCAGGATATAATGCCGGTGGCACTTTAAAATTGATTCTTCCCTTTCTAAAGGCGTATGGCGCTACCAATGAGGATATAACCCGGTTCTCCGAGGAAACTATCCTCATGGTCCCTGGGGCCCGGGACACCCTCCAGTTCGTGTACTGCACCATGCCCTCCTTTATTGTAAGCACCAGTTACCAGCAGTATATACAGGCCCTGTGCAATTTAACAGGGTTTCCCTTTGAAAATACCTATTCCACCCTGTTAGACATGGATAAATATTCTTTAACCCCAAGAGAAGAAACCAGATTGATGGAACTAAGGGAAGATGTCTTGAATGATCAAAGCTTCGAGAATCTGGAGAAGATATTCTGGGAATTAATACCCCAAATGTCAATAGGTAAAATCATAGAAGATGTAGACCCGGTTGGCGGAGAGGGAAAAAAGGAAACTGTAAAGGATATCATGGAAAGATTCCAGTTTCAGGCATCTGATCTGATGTATGTGGGAGATAGTATAACCGATGTCCAGCCGTTAAGATATGCTTTAGAAAAAGGAGGATTATCAGTAGCATTTAATGGTAATGGATACGCTATTGATGAGACAAAAATAGCGATCATGGCCGATAACACTCTTCCTATATCTATCCTGGCAGACCTCTTTAACAAAGGAGGTAGGGAAGAGGTAATTGAATTTGTAAACCAATTTAAAGAAGAACCACAGCGTGCTTTGTATGATTACCCTGTGGATTCACAGCTAGCCCGTAAATATCCCAAGATGTCCAATATCCAGATGAGTATAGTGGACGATGAAAACAGGGAGAAGATAAAAGAGGAAAGCCTTAAATACCGTAAAAATGTTCGGGGAGAATCTATAGGGGGGTTAGGATAAGATGGTTACGTTAGAATATGAATCAAAGCTTGAAGATACCTATGCCGAAGCATTCACCGGGATATACTGCCGGGTGATGATCACCGCCGATGATGAAGAAACCCTGAAAAGAGCAGCCTACGATGCTACTGCCACACCAGGTACAGTAATCGGTAGGGTAGAAGGGGGTATAGAATCCTGGCTGGATGAAAAAGAAACCCCTGACAGTAGGAAGGGTGTGATAGTCCAGTTCTGGTATGATAACCGGGACATAGAGAAGTTTGATGTGGAGTTATCCTACCGCATCCGACAGGACATACTGGTTAAGCCTTTCACCAGGGTATTCGATGCATCAATAAATCCGGAAGGATACATCGACACCATGAAACAGGTCGGCCACTGTGGAGATGGCTTTGAATGGATGGATAAATTGTTCGGCCGGGACATGATAGTGGTGCCCATAGCCATACCTGACTTCATGATCGAACGTAAACTAGGCTACTCAACGGGAATAATGGGGGCTAATTTTTGGTACATGTGTAAAACTAAAGATGCAGTTTTAAATACCGGTAGGAAAGCTCTAAAAGCTATAGATAAAGTCGAAGGTGCTATCACCCCATTCGATATCTGCTCTGCAGCTTCAAAGCCGGAGACCAACTATCCATGGATCGGCCCTACCACAAACCACCCCTACTGTCCATCCCTCAGATCGGTACTGGATGAGGAGTCTAAAGTCCCGGTGGATGTAGCCTACATACCGGAAATAGTGATTAACGGGGTAAACGCTGAAGCAGTTCGTGAAGCTATGAAGGCAGGTATACTGGCAGTTCTCGATGACGAGGCTGTTTTAAGGGTTTCAGCCGGTAACTACCAGGGCCAGCTGGGTGATCATAAGATTTACATAAAGGAGCTGTTCAGGTAAGGAATAGTTTAGGAATAAGGAGCAGATAAATGACCTTTGATGTGGTGGGATTCGGTGCATTGAACCTGGATAAACTCTACCAGGTGAATAAAATAGCAGGAGAAGATGATGAATCCTTCATAAAGGATTTGAACGTATCCTGCGGTGGTAGTGCAGCCAACACCCTCATTGGACTATCCAGACTTAACCTGAAGACGGCCTTCCTTGGTAAAGTGGCACGTGACAGGGAAGGGGAAATTTTACTCCACAACCTGGAGGATGAAAGGGTAAATACAGAGGGAGTTATCATCTCACCAGAGGGGAGAAGTGGTAGTGTAATGGGCTTTGTAGATGAAGAAGGAGAAAGAGCATTATACGTTGATTCTGGAGTAAACGATGAAATAAAACTGGAAGAAATTGATCTCAACCTGGCCTTCAATACGAAGATAATGCACCTTACATCCTTTGTGGGAGATTCCATCCATGCCCAGGAAGGACTTTTAGACAAACTCCCACCCAGTGTCAAGGTCAGTTTAGACCCGGGAAGGATCTACGCTGAAAAAGGCTTGGAAGATCTTTCTGAGATCCTGGAGAGAACCGATATACTACTATTGAACCGGACGGAACTTAAATTATTAACCCGGAATATACATAAAACAATGGAAGAAGAAATAGAATCCTTGAAAAACTTCGATATAGATATAATCGTGGTTAAACTGGGAGAAAGAGGGTGTTATGCGGTAGATGGGGAATCTTCATATTCTGTAGAGACTTTCCCGGCCAATTGCCAGGATACCACCGGTGCTGGGGATGCCTTTAATGCTGGATTCATATTTGGATACTTAAAAGGGGAAAATCTGGAAGATTCCTGTGTTATGGGAAACTATGTGGCTGCCCAGTGTGTGGAAGACTTCGGTGGAACCACAAATCTACCAGACGCATCAAAGTTAAAAGGTATATTAACCGATTCAAACAAAAAAAATTAAAAGACTAAAAAAATTCAGTCAAGTGATGGAGTTATTATGGACGTAACCTTCAAAAAAGATAGGAAAGACCTTCAGGGAGAAGTTAAGATTAAATCGATGGAAATGGAGCATATAGATGAGGATTTCCAGCCTGAAATTGAAGAATGCTCCTTGAAACAGAAATTCATAACCATCTCTCCAGAATGTGTAAGATGCAATCTCTGCGCAGAGGAGTGTCCGGTGGATGCAATAGCCGGGGCCAGATCAGATAGACAGGCAAGAATCACTAATAAATGTGTTAAATGTGATATATGCGCTGAAACCTGCCCAGTTGGTGCTGTCAAAATATTAGAAACCACTTCTGATGTAAATGATGATGTTAAATTCCGTGTGAAGGAAATAAAGGTGCCTCACCGTAAATTAAAGCTTAAAAGTATTACTGTGGATACTGAAAAGTGTAAAGGATCCCGAGCTTGTGTTAAGTTCTGTCCCACCGGCGCCATATCCATAAAAGAAGGGAAAGCCGTGGTAAAAACCAGTTTATGTATAGGTTGTGGTGCTTGCATTAATGTCTGTCCAGAACATGCTATAGAACTGGAAAGAGAGTTAGGACCGGTAATTAAAACCAAAAAACTCCTGATAGATCAGGAAACCTGTGTCCAGTGCCAGGTATGTGAAGAGAACTGTCCGGTGGAAGCCATAGAACTGGAAGGCGATGAAGTGGTGCTTTCTGAGGATAAATGTATATTATGTAATGTTTGTTCAACTAAATGTCCAGTTGGAGCATTGAAACTGGAGGGGACCTAATTGAAAGTGAAAGAAATAATGGATGAAGAATTTATTTACATAACCCAGGATCAGAGTATTGAAGAAGTATCAATAATCATGGAAAACGGGAAAAAATTCACCACACCAGTGGTGGATGAAGATATGCACCTGGTAGGGTGGATCACATCTTTTGAATTGACTAAAGGATTACGAGAAGGAAATGAGAAGATAAGCGAAGTTATGCATTCTAAGGATAGCATCGTCCACGTCCATGAAAATAATCCCGCCCGACTGGCGGTTCTGGAGACATCCCACAATAAATTCGTGAGCATCCCGGTGTTAAATGATGATGGGGTGGTGGTAGGGGTTGTACGGTCATTCGATATAGTGGAAACCCTTTCTAAACTCTACGAAATTAAAGTGTATAAGATATTTAAGGCCATGGAACAGGAACTTAAGGGAGTAAGCTGGGATGAACTCATGGAGGCATCAGCCATCGTCACCCGCAGAAGAACTGGAGAAAATGTTACCGCAGAAGAATATGAATTCCGTATCAAAGAGGCAACCTTTGGAGAGGCAATCTGGGCAACTGGTGGCCTGGAGAAATTTTTCGTGGGACTGATTGCAATAGGACAACTGGTAACAGCCAAGAAAGTTGCCAGGGCTAGAAAATAGAATTCTGGCCTTTAATTTATTTAATTTTCCGTGATTTAATTTATTTCATTTTTTATTAATTTCTATTTAATCTATTATTTTTTCTATTTTTATTTGATTTAATTTATTTTTCAATTTCCCGGTCATCCAAGGTTATGTAACCATAATTTATTTAAACATCACAATTGTTATATTTATATGGTAAGTGGTCTAATTTTATAAATACCATCAAATTTCTATTTCTATATTTTAGAAAAATCCAGGAGTTTTAACCATGAGATTCAATACAAAATCAGTACATAGTGGAAGAAAGCCCGATCCTGTTACAGGAGCAATTTCCACACCCATATATCAGACTTCTACCTTTCTGTTTGAAGATTTCGACAAACCAAGGGAATGTGATTATTCCCGGACTAACAATCCAAATAGACTAGCCCTGGGCAGAGCTATTGCCGACTTAGAGGGAGGCCATCAGGGATTCATATTTGCCAGTGGTATGGCTGCAGTAACCACAGCTATTCATCTACTTAAAGCTGGTGATCATGTTATATCCTGTGACGATCTATACGGGGGTTCCCATAGACTTTTCTCAGAGATAATAACCAAATTTGGGATAGAATTTACCTTCCTGAGGCTGGATGAGGAACAAAAACTACGGGATGCCATAAAACCCAACACAAAGATGATATGGATAGAAACACCATCCAACCCCCTTTTAAATATTACAGACCTGGAAATGGTCTCCCGGGTTGCCAGTGAGCATGAAATATTAACTGTCTGCGATAACACATTCTCCACCCCCTACTTCCTGAGGCCCATAGAATACGGCATCGATCTGGTGCTTCACTCCACCACAAAATACCTGAATGGGCACTGTGACGTTATAGGAGGGGCTATAGTTACCACCACAGAAAAACTTTCCGAGGAAATCCAATTCCTGCTCAATGGTATGGGCACCAACGCCTCACCTTTTGACTCCTGGCTGGTTTTAAGGGGTATTAAAACCCTACCAGTACGGATGGACAGGCACGCAGAAAGTTCCATGAAAATAGCCCGATACCTGGATGAGCATCCCCGTGTCAAGGAAGTTTTCTATCCCGGGCTAACTTCACACCCGGGCCATGAAATAGCAAAAAAACAGATGGATGGATACGGTGGAGTGGTTTCATTTAGAATCGAGGGGGAAGTCCCGGAATTCCTTAGGAAACTGGAAATATTCTATCTGGCAGAGTCCCTTGGAGGGGCTGATTCTCTGGTAGAACACGCAGCCACCATGAGCCATGCATCTATGAACGAGGAAGCACGTATAAAAGCAGGTATCACCGATGATTTAATCCGTCTATCTATAGGATTGGAGGATGTTGAAGACCTTATAGGGGATTTAGAGAAGGCGTTGGGTAGATCTAAAACTGGATAAATGATTAAGTACAGATCTAAAAGAAGTGATGTCAACTTTGAAGGCTAAAACCAGAAATAAGATAGAGTTACTCTGCAGGGGAATAAGAGTAGATGAAAATGAGCCCTACTTTAGAGAGATAGTGCCTGAAAAATACGCCGAAGGCGGTAAATCCCGGGCAGGAGTAGCCGGCAGTGGAAAATCTTTTCTAATAGAAGGTGAAGAATCCTGTAACATCGGAGTTCTCCAGCCCTACCTTTCCGAGTCGCCCTATGAATTTAAAATAATAGATAACCAGGGATGGATCCTGAAAGATGGTGGGAAGGTTACCAGGGCCACGTTGAGGGAGCCTCAATGGCTCAACACACCCATAAGAGATAAAATTCAGCTACATGGGGGGGATAGCCTGGCCACCGCACTTTCCAATTTCTGTATTTATAAAGGGCAGGGTCAGGGCTGTAAATTCTGCATCATAGATGTGGGTAAAGATGTGGTTTTCCAGAAACCCGCCGAAATCGCCCGATCAATAGAAACCATAGAAAAAAACCCTGGACTGCGGACATGTATCGATATAGAGGATAAATACAACCCGGATCTCGAAAGTAAAGATCTTTTAAGGAGAAGCACGATAATAAAACCTGGGGATATTAATATAAACGCTGGAAAACTTCCAGATGAATCCCGGTTATATGAAGATACCATTTCCCAGATAAGGGAGGTGAGCAAACTACCTATCTTTATAGAGATCGGCCCGGTGAGTAAGGACAAGATTGAAAGGCTCCATTCGGTGGGTACCGATGCCATGAGCTTCAACCTGGAAGTTTACTTGGGATCCGCTCGCAAAGAGGTGATACCAGGTAAAGCAAGGGAAAACAAACTAGAGGATTATTTCAAGGCCATGCGAACCGCTACCGATATTCTGGGTGATAATCAGGTCAGTTCCTGGATACTGATCGGCCTGGAGCCGCCAGATTCGACCATTGAGGGGATGCGGAAGATAGCAGAAGCAGGAGCTATCCCTCTGCCAAAGCCTTTCCGTCCATTATACGGTGCTGATTTTGAGAAACATAAACCTCCTACAGTGGAGGATGCGGGTAAGATTTACACGGAATGGCTGGATATAATCAGAGAGTGCGGTTTAAACCCCTCTAAAGCACTGGCTGGGTGTGTCCGGTGTGGGGCCTGTTTCCCCATAAAAGAATTGATGAAATATGGGATATGAAGAGGTAATTAATTAATAAACAATTATTCTATTTAAATTCCGGGCTTAAACAATCAAGTAAATATTTATAAATGAATATCTATATAACAATTGTTAATTCAAATTTATGTGTTGATAGTAGTTGATTTAATGTAGTTGATGGGGAAAGTAAAAACACCACGGAATGGGAAAATGATAAAAAAACCGGCAGATATAAAAAAACAACGATCAAATTCTAAAATCAGGAGTATAAAATGACTGAAGCAGTGTCTCTAAGACCCATCATAGTAAGATACGGGGAGATAGGAATAAAAAGCCCCCGAGTTAGAAGCAGATTCGAGAGAAGACTCATCTCCAACATCAAAAATGTTATCCCGGGAGATATAACCATAAAACAGGGAAGGATATTCCTATTTCCAGAAAACCACGATGAAGCACTGGAATCCTTGGGAAAGATATTTGGAGTGGTTTCCTACAGTCCTACAGTGAAGACAACCACCGATTATGACTCCATAAAGGAGACACTCCAGAGTTACGTCCAGGAACTTGTCCATGAAGAACTATTTTCCCCAGAACAAAGCTTCGCCATCCGCTGCCGTAGAGTAGGTGAACACGACTTCACCAGTCAGGAAATGGCTGCCTACTGTGGTGCAGTGGTGGTGGATGAGATCTGTGCTCCGGTAGACCTGTCAAACCCAGAATTCAAGATATTTGTAGAAGTAAGGGATGATGAAACCTACATATTCCACCAAAAAATCCCGGGACTGGGAGGATTACCCATTGGAACCCAGGGAAGAGTGGTGGCCCTGGTATCAGGGGGTCAGGACTCTCCAGTCGCCACGTTCCTCATGATGAAGAGGGGCTGCGCAGTGACCATCCTACACTTCAACAACTACCCCTACACCGGAGGATCGCTAGATAAGATCACTAAAATAGTTCGAAAACTCAAAGAATATTCCTCTGGGTCTAAATTGAACTTCTACACCGTTAACTATGGTGAATATCTGAAGAAAGCCGTGGAGGAAGGACCGCCCCGGATGACCTGTGTACTGTGTAAAAGTGGAATGTACCAGGTAGCTGAGAAACTGGCCAAAAAGGAGGGTGCCCTGGCCATCGTTGACGGTAGCAGTATGGGTCAGGTGGCATCCCAGACATTACCCAACATCCTGGCCACCCGTCACTGTACAGATATGCCGGTGTTAAGTCCCCTGATAGGACTGGATAAGGTGGAGATACAGAACATAGCCGAGAAGATAGGTACGCTTCCGATTTCAATATTACCAGACAGTGGCTGCTCTGCAGCACCCAAACACCCAGAGACCAACGCCGTGTTAGAAAAGGTTCTCGAGACACATGAAAAACTCGACTTGGGTGAGGAGCTGGAGAAAGTTTTCGAGACACTGGAAGCGAATTCATAATTTTTTTGAAATATTAATTAACAATTGTTAAAAAAAAATAATATAGTGAAGGAGGTATAGAACATGGAGATATTTTCGAAAGTCTCAGAAAAAGATGTAACTAAAGCCATAGTATCTGGATTTGCAGAGGAATTCCTGGATTATATAGAAAGTGACGTAATAATAATCGGAGCCGGTCCCAGCGGCCTTATCGCGGCTAAAAGACTGGCCGAAAAAGGAGTTAAAACGTTGATCATCGAAAGTAACAACTATCTGGGAGGGGGTTTCTGGATAGGAGGTTACCTGATGAACAAACTCACTGTGAGAGAACCAGGTCAGAAGATCTTAGATGAGATAGGCTGCCCCTATGAAAAAGTCCAGGACGGACTCTACGTAGCAGACGGACCCCACGCATGTTCAAAACTCATAGCCAGTGCCCTTGATGCCGGGGCAAAAGTTATAAACATGACCAAATTCGATGACGTGGTGATCAGGGAAGACAGAGTAGGAGGGGTAGTTATAAACTGGACTCCAGTATCCGCACTTCCAAGGGCCATAACCTGCGTCGACCCGGTGGCCATAGAATCCAAACTGGTGATAGACGCCACAGGCCACGATGCTGTAGTGGTCAAATCCCTTGAAGAAAGGGGTTTAGTTGACACCGCAGGATTCCAGGGTATGTGGGTGGAAAAATCAGAGGATGCAGTGGTAGAAAACACCCAGGAAGTATACCCCGGACTCATCGTAACTGGAATGGCAGTGGCCACCACCTACGGAAGTCCCAGGATGGGTCCCACCTTCGGTGGCATGCTCTTATCAGGAGAAAAAGCTGCAGAAGTGGCTGTTGATAAATTAAAATCTAAAATTGGAGTAAAAGCGTCAGAGTCTGCTAAGATAAATGGGTCTAAATAAAAGTTGGCCAAGATAATGGATATAAATGAAGTCAGCTAAGATATGTAGATATAAATAAAAATTTTTCATTTACTTTTTTTATAAGAGATAATTAGAGAAAAATTTTTATTTTTAGAGAAACTATAGTCAATAGTGATTTATATGAATTCTTCTGTACAAGTAATAGCAGTTTCTACAAGTGAAGTAAAGCATCAAAAAAAGATCAACGTAGATAAGGGAGTTTTAAAGGAAAATTTCGGTATTATAGGTGATGTGCATGGTGACAGCAACACTCACCGGCAAATCAGTCTTTTAAGTATAGAAAGTATAGGTAAAATGCGTGATCTTGGATTGAATGTGAATCCAGGTGATTTTGGAGAGAATATAACCACCAAGGGAATAGATCTCCCCTCTATTCCAGTAGGCACCCGGCTGTCAGTAGGTGGTGATATCCTTTTGGAGGTCACCCAGATTGGAAAAGAATGCCTCGAACCCTGTGCTATAGGCCGGGAAGTGGGAAAATGTGTCATGCCCATTGAGGGTATATTCGCCCGAGTTATAAAGGGTGGAGAAGTCAAAGCAGGGGATAAAATAGAAGTACTAAAGAATTAATTTTCATTTATGAACATATGGAAGGGTTATTAGGACATTGGAAGGTTATTAAAACATTGTAGGAGATAACAAAATGGTATTACATGGAACTGAAGTATTAAAGAAAGGCTTTGCCAAGATGACCAAGGGCGGAGTGATCATGGATGTAGTAAACGCTGAACAGGCAGTGATAGCAGAAGAATCAGGAGCAGTATCAGTTATGGCCCTCGAAAAGGTCCCTGCAGATATAAGGGCTACTGGCGGAGTGGCCAGGATGGCTGACCCTTCCAAGGTGACGGAGATAATAGATGCGGTGTCTATTCCAGTGATGGCCAAGGTAAGGATAGGCCATTTCGTGGAAGCACAGGTTTTAGAGACCCTGGGAGTGGATATGATCGATGAAAGTGAGGTACTCACCCCCGCCGATGAAAGATATCATATAGACAAAAAACAGTTCACCATACCATTCGTATGCGGCGCCCGTGACCTGGGTGAGGCATTACGTCGTATTGATGAAGGTGCAGCTATGATCAGGACCAAAGGTGAGGCTGGAACCGGTAACATCGTTGAGGCAGTCAGACACATGAGGAGAATCCAGGGCACCATAAGGGAAATCCGGAACAAGGATGAAGAAGAACTATGGAGTGTGGCCCGGGAATTAGAATCACCAATTGAACTGGTTAAAGAAACTGCTAAACTCCAGAGACTTCCCGTGGTAAACTTCGCCGCTGGTGGAGTGGCCACCCCAGCAGACGCTGCACTCATGATGCAGCTTGGAGCTGACGGTGTCTTCGTAGGATCTGGAATATTCAAGTCAGAAAACCCTGAGATCGTGGCTAAAGCCATAGTAGAAGCTACCCATCACTTCAATGAGCCGGAGGTAATCGCAAAAGTGAGTCGGGACCTGGGTAAAGCCATGCCTGGACTGGACATCGGTCAGATACCTGAAAATGAGATTCTGCAGACCAGGTAAGGAATTAAAAAGTAATTATTTTTTTAAAATGACTATTCCTTTTTCTTAATCTACTTTTTCTTTTTCATTTTTTTCTAGATCTCTTTTTCATTTCTTTATCGAAGATATCCGATGCTTCCTTAAGAAGTTTCTGGATCGGTAATTTTTGCGTGCACTTCTCTTCACATTCACCGCATTCAGTGCAGAAAGTAGCGCTTTCCTTTTTAGCTGTCAGGAATGTATAGTTTCCCAGTGGTTTTTCCATGTTCTGGTAGACGTATAAGTCATTTAATAAGCTCAAATTAAGGGGAATAGCCACACCAACAGGACATGGCATGCAATAACCACATATGGTGCACATGGCATGCACCCTTTCACTGTAAGCTTCCCTAACTTCTTCAATCAAGTTTTTCTCATCACTGGTGAGACTGTTAGCATAACCTTCTTCTGCAATCTTAACATTCTCTTTAACCTGTTCCAGGGTACTTGCACCACTTAAAACCACGTTAATTTCCTCCTGGTCCCACAGGAAGCGCAGGGCCCATTCAGCCAGGCTCCTTTTAGTCTCGGCTTTATCCCATATGGCCAGAATATCCTGGGGTACGTTGTTGGTGAGGCAACCCCCGCGGAGGGGTTCCATGGTCATAACTCCCATATTTCGCTCTGTTAGGTAGTGGAGTCCCTCCTTCCCGGCCTGGAAGTCCTGGTCCATGTAGTTGTACTGGATGAGGGAGAAGTCCCAGTTGTAAGAGTCCACGATTTCCTTGAAGAGCTCTAGTTTATCGTGGAATGAAAAGCCTGCGTATCTGATTTTACCTTCCTCCAATGCAGAGTCCAGGAACTCTAACGCATCATGGCGTTCTAGGTTGGGCCATGTACCCTGGCCCAGGCCGTGTAAATGGTAGAAATCGATGTAATCTGTCTGGAGTTTCTCAAGCTGTTTATCCAGGTAGTAGTTCAGGTCTTCCTTCTTTTCAATGAGCCAGCTGGGCAGCTTGGTGGATATATATACATCTTCCCGGCAACCGTCCTTCAGTGCATCTCCCAGCCAGATCTCGCTTTGCCCGCTTTGAGTTGCGGAGGGGCCGTGGTAGGAATAGGCGGTGTCAAAGAGGTTAACACCATGATCTAGGGAGTAATGGAGCATCTCGTTGGCCTGTTTTTTATCTATATGTTCCGGGTTACCATCGGTTACCGGGAGTCTCATACATCCAAAGCCCAGTATGGAAACCTTCTGGCCTGTTTTTCCCAGTTTTCTATATAGCAAAATTTTAAACTCCTAATTTGTTTTGGTTAAAGGTTATTTACTTAGATTGGGTAATATAAAAATGTTTATAAAATAGAAGTTCTATTCTAATTAATTTCATTATAGTGATGGTTATGTTAAGGGATCTGCTGATAAGCAAAGACTTATTTGAGGAAATACGTAAAAAGGCACTGGAGTCAGATGGAGAGAACAACTCATCCGAAGAAATTGAACTCCTGGAGAAGGCTGTCTTTAAAAAATTGAAGAAGAAGAGATCAGTTAAAAAGTATAAAAAGTTGGGAGTTACTAAAGCCGACCTGAAGGAAATAATTGAACTGGCAGACATCGTGGGCTTAGACGTGCTGGGGGGTCCATCAAATTATGAGCTGGCCCATGATCACCAGGAATGGTGCACCATCTGTGGAAGATGCTGCAGGGAATCTGAATCGATATTTATTCATAGGGATGAAATGAATGTCCTTCTCACCTTAAATCCCCAGCTTAAAGATGGAATCATTCCAAACAAAGAGTATCCGGGACACTTCGAGCTTAAAGACATCAGACCATGCAAGTATATCCATCCAGAGACCAACCGGTGTGCAATATATGATTCCAGGCCACAGGTCTGCCGGAGCTATCCACTGGTCCTGGTTGAATCAAATGGTAAGACCCGCAACATCATAAATCTCCGTCATTCCTGCAACTACTCGGTGATGCTGATACTGGAAAAATCGATCATACTGTTTGATGAGGCTTTAAGACGGTTAGAAAAGGGTTAAAAATAAGGATATAAAAGGAATTTAGAATAAAAGAATTTTACAAAAAATTAGGAAAAAAGGAATCTAAGCTTCCTTTTCAGCCAGCTTCTTCTTGTAATCCTCGATGGCGGCATGCAGTGCATCGGCTGCCAGGTTGGAGCAGTGCATCTTAACGGGTGGTAATCCCTCGAGTTCGTTGGCCACGTCGTTCCTGGTGATTTCCAGGGCTTCTTCTATGGTTTTACCCATGGCCATCTCGGTTACCATACTGCTGGTTGCTATGGCCGCACCACAACCAAAAGTTTTAAATTTAATATCTTCTATCCTGTTATCTTTAACTTTGATATAGATGGTCATCAGATCTCCGCAGACTGGGTTTCCCACGGTTCCCACACCATCAGCGTCTTCTATTTCACCCACGTTTCTGGGATTGGAGAAGTGTTCCATTACTTTTTCACTATACATACTATCACCGAGTTAATTTGATTAAAATTATTCTTCATCAACCTGACACCATAATGGAGATAATTTCCGGAGGGTGTCTACGGCATCCTTTATTGATTCCACTACATAATCTATTTCTTCTTCCTTATTTTCTTTTCCCAAAGTTAGACGCAGTGATCCATGGGCGTCCACTTCCTTAAGCCCCAGGGCCATCAACACATGAGAGGGTTCTAACTTCTTAGATGAACATGCAGATCCAGTAGATGAGGCTATTCCCTTAGCATCAAGGTGTAAAACCAGTGATTCCCCTTCGATACTGGTGAATCTGAAGTTTATATTGTTGGGCAGTCTTTTCGTAGGGTGTCCGTTTAGATAGGATTGTTCGATTCCGGAGAGAACTTTCTCTATTATTTCATCCCTTATAGCTGTTAAACGTTTGAAATTTTCCTCTAGATTCTGTTCTGCAATCTCGCAGGCTTTGCCTAACCCCACGATGCCGGCCACGTTCTCTGTCCCGGGCCTTATTCCTTTCTCATGGCCTCCACCGTGTATGATGGGTTCCAGTCGTACGCCTTTTTTAATGTACAATGCCCCGATACCCTTGGGTCCGTAGAGTTTATGGGATGACAGGGAGAGCATATCAACATTTAAATCCTTAACATCGACAGGTATCTTACCCACACTCTGCACGGCATCGGTGTGGAAGTAGATCTTATGCTCACGGGCGATTTCACCTATTTCCTTTATGGGTTGTATGGTTCCTATCTCGTTGTTGGCGTGCATGATGGTAATTAGAATGGTTTTATCCGTGATGGCGTTCTTGAGATCCTCTACTTTAACGATCCCCTCCTCTCCAGCAGGCAGGTAGGTGACCTGGAAGCCATTTTTCTCCAGATATTTACAGGTTTCCTCCACGGCGGGGTGTTCGATGTCACTGGTGATGATATGGTTACCTTTTTTCCGGAGTCTGTAGGCGGTGCCCTTGATGGCTATGTTGTCTGATTCTGTGCCTCCGCTGGTGAAAATCACTTCAGTGGGATCAGCCCCTATAAGGGAGGCTACCTTTTTTCTACTGTCTTCCATGGCTTTTCTGGCTTCTCTTCCCAGGGAATACAGTGTCGATGCATTTCCAAAGGAGTCTACAAAGTAGGGTTCCATTGCTTTAAATACTTCCGGGTCCACAGGGGATGTGGCGGAATGGTCCATGTAAATCATATTTTCTTACCTCATCGATTACTCATGTTTTGAAAATTAATCTTAACCATAGTATTTTATTTTTTCCCTTAAATTAAGGTTTTTAAATTTAAGAAAAAAAAATTGATTATCATTGATATGACTTATGGTTAATAATTCCCGGCCATTAAGGTGCTTATATGGTCGGTGGTGATTATTCCAATGACCCTGCCGGTGTCGTCCACAACTGGCAGGGAGGATATGTTATATTTTCTCATCTTCTGAGCAGATATCTCTATAGAATCATCAGGCCAGGCAGTTATAACATCCCTGGTCATTATCTCTTCCAGATTCTTGAGATTCAAAGCCACAGCCTTTGATATGTCCCAGGCAGTTACGATACCAATTAATTTGTCGTTGTCTGAAACCACGGGGATGTGGGTGATTTTTTCAGTGATCATAAGCTGAGCTGCATCTTCGATGCTGGTGTCTTTTCTTATCCAGGTCATATCATGACTCATCACATCACGGACCAGTGTGTCAGAGAAGAAATTCCCTATGATGTAATTAAGCTGTCCTCCTTCAATTAGAAAGGCGTCGTGTCCATAGCTTGATTTAATCTCAATATAACTGACGTCCACGTCGTTGGTACTTAGAGCCATTAATATTTCCTTATTTTGGGACGGAGGATACAGCCAGTCTGAATCAACGGAGATTATCAGGAATTTGGTTTTGATATTTTTAAATGCATCGGCCAGGGAGCCATTCTCTGTTAAATCGAAGTAGTCTATGGCCTTGGTTATGTAGAGATACGTGTTGGCATCGAATCTCTTGGTGAAGGAACTGCCCTGGTAGTGCAGGTAGCTTTCCACCTGGAAGTCTGTGGAGAAATCGAAGCTGTACTCGTCTTTATCCTGCAGCCTCCTTCCAAACTTTTCGTACATGGATTCGTTGCTTAGATAGGTGATATGAGCGATCATACGGGCCAGGGCCAGACCCTCATCTGGAAATTCAAGGGAATAGTATGTTCCATCTTTCCATTTTGGATCAGAGATAATTGCTTGTCTACCCACTTCATTGAAGGCTATCTGTTGCGGGGATGAGTAGGCGGAGGTGGCGATTGGTATTGCCATTCGCACCATATCTGGGTAGGATATGCACCATTGCAGTACCTGCATACCTCCCATGGAACCCCCGATTACCGCAAATAACTGTTTGATATCCAGGTGATCCACCAGCATCTTCTGGACGTTCACCATATCCTTTATGGTGATGATGGGGAAATCCGAGCCATATGGCTTTCTTGTTTCAGGGTTTAAAGATGAGGGGCCGGTGGTCCCTTTACAACCTCCCAAAACGTTGGAGCAGATGATGAAGTATTTATCGGTGTCTAAAGCTTTACCCGGGCCTATGATGATGTCCCACCAGCCGGGCTTCCGATCTCCCTCATGCCATCCGGCCGCATGTGCATCTCCTGATAGAGCATGGCAGACCATTATGGCGTTACTTTTTTCCTTATTCAGTTTACCATAGGTTTCATAGGCTATGGTAATATTCTTAAGCTTTTCTCCTCCCTCGAGTATGAGGTCGTGAGAGGGGCTGTAGTACTGGGTATTCACTATTCCTAATGATTCTCTCTTCATTTTACTCCTGGGTTTTACTTTGTTTGAAATAAAATAATTCTAGGATTAATTTATAAATTTTTTTGAACTCCTATAAAACCTTCGACTTATAGGGGCTAGATTTTTCCTTCTTCGGTCACTATCCAGTTGATTTTTTAAGGGCCTGGTCGATATCTGCGATGATGTCCTCTACATTTTCCAGTCCAATGGATAGACGGATGAAGTCTGGTGTTACTCCTGTAGTTGCTTGTTCTTCTGGAGTTAACTGTTGGTGTGTGGTGGATGCCGGGTGTATGACCAGACTCTTGGCATCTCCGATATTTGCCAGGTGTGAAAGGAGCTGCACGTTGTTTATGAACTTTTTACCTGCTTCCAGTCCTCCTTTGATTCCAAATCCTACCAGTGCACCGTATCCATTTTTCAGGTACTTGGAGGCTACAGCATGGGCTGGGTCCTCTTCAAGTCCAGGGTAGCTTACCCAGTTTACTGCCGGGTGTTTTTTAAGAAATTTTGCCACGGCAAAGGCGTTCTCGGAATGTTTTTGAACCCTTAACTCCAGGGTTTCCAAGCCCTGAAGGAACAGGAAAGAGTTAAATGGACTTAACTGTGCTCCTATATCTCTTAAGAGTCTTACTCTAGCTCTGAAGGTGAAGGCCACGTTACCCATTCCTGGGAAGTCACCGAAGGTATCCCAATAGACTAAGCCGTGGTAGCTGGGATCTGGTTCGGTGTACTGTGGAAATTTACCGTTGTTCCATTCGAAGTTTCCAGAATCGATGATCACTCCTCCAATGGATGTTCCATGTCCACCGATGAATTTGGTTGCTGAATTGGCCAGTATGTCCACCCCGTGTTCTATGGGTTTAACCAGACCTACACCTGAGGTATTGTCCACTACGAAGGGGATCCCAGCATTGTGGGCTATCTGGGATATAACTTCAAAATCAGGAACATCCAGTTTGGGGTTACCCAGTGATTCGGCGAATATTGCCTTGGTTTTATCGGTGATGGCGTCTTCAAATTTCTCTGGCTCGGATGAGTCTATGAAGTTTACTTTCCTTCCCAGTTCTGGGAAAGTGTAGTTGAAAAGCTGGTAGGTTCCACCGTACAGGTTGTCTGCAGATAATATTTCCTCACCAGGTAGGCTGAGGTTTAAAAGTGAATAGGTGGTGGCTGCTTGACCAGATGCTACGGCTAAAGCTGATCGACCTCCTTCTACGGCTGCTATTCTTTGCTCAAAGATGTCGTTGGTGGGGTTCATGATTCTGGTGTATATGTTCCCCAGCTCCTTTAGACCGAAGAGGTTGGCTGCGTGGTCAGCGTCATTGAAGACATATGATGATGTCTGGTAGATGGGTACCGCCCTTGCGTTTGTTGCTGGATCAGGTTCTTCCTGTCCTATGTGTAATCCAATTGTGCTTAATCCTGGTTTTCTTTCTTCTGACATTTTATTTTTCTCCTTATTAATTTTAGTTTCTGTCCCTGTTTTTTTGTTTACATGGATTTTTATCATACGATATCCATCATCATTTGGATATACTTTGAAATCCCCATTACAAAAATTATAACAATTGTTATATTATCATGGTATTTAAATCTATCCCCATGGTGACTGGATCCTGGAAATATTAATTTTGTAAACCTGTGAATCAAAACTAACATATTCACTCAGTCCATATACATAATATATAAGATATGAAAATATTTATATAACAATTGTTAACGTAGTTAGTAATGCTAGTTTATGATTAAATGCCGAGATGACCGAGTGGCTAGGTGCGTGGCTGCAGACCACGATACTTGGGTTCAAATCCCAATCTCGGCCTTCTTACCAGAATTGATTCATTTTAAAAAATATGAGACCTATATGTTGATTTTAAAAAATTGTGAGACCTATTATGTTGAAAATCTACAGCACCATGAGCAGGAAAAAGGAAACATTCAAGCCCATGCAGGGAAACCGGGTTAAGTTATTCGTCTGCGGACCTACCGTCTATGATGATTCACACATAGGTCACGCCAGGACTTACATATCCTTCGATATAATTGCCCGTTATCTACAATATAGGGGATACAGTGTATTTTATCTCCAGAATATCACCGACATCGATGATAAAATCATAAACCGAGCATCCGAGCTTGGCGTCGCACCCTTAGATCTGGCACGGAAGTTTGAGAAGAGATACCTGGAAGATATGCGGGCTCTAGGTGTGGATCACGTGAATTTACATGCCCGGGCCACCGAACACATACCCGAGATCATAGCTCAAATTGAAACCTTAATAGAAAAGGGTTTCGCCTATGAGACGGATACAGGTGTTTACTTCGATGAATCGAAGTTTCCAGATTTCGGGAAACTTTCCCGCCGCAACATCCAGGATTTAAACATCCACCGGGTGAACCCGGACAACACAAAAAGGAATCCTGGAGATTTCGCCCTGTGGAAAAAGAGGGATGAAGAACCATTTTGGGATTCTCCCTGGGGAAATGGTAGGCCAGGATGGCACATAGAGGACACCGCCATCACCGAGGAATATCTGGGACAGCAATACGATATCCACGGCGGAGGCTTAGACCTGATTTTCCCCCACCACGAGGCGGAAATCGCCCAGATGGAATCAGTTTCCGGAAAAGCACCCATGGTCCGCTACTGGATGCACACCGGCTTTTTAAATGTCCAGGGAGAGAAGATGTCCAAATCACTGGGTAACTTCATCACCATCCAGGATATGCTCGAAAAACACGACCCGGAAACCTTCCGCTTCTTCGTACTATCCACCCACTATCGCAGCCCCATCGACTTCAGTGAAACTGCACTGGAACAGTCTAAAAACAGCTTAGAAAGGATATATAAACTGATAGAAACCATCGATGAGGCATTAGAATCCGATATACCTCAATCCAATGATAACGACGCTGATTTAAACGACAAACTAACTGAAATTAAAAAACAATTCATAGGGGCTATGGACAACGATTTTAATACACCAAAAGCACTATCTGTTGTTTTCAATTACATAAGAGATGTAAACCGGGAATTAGATGAGGCTAACATATCTAAATCCATTTTAATAGGAATTAAAAACTTTTTAATGGAATTTGGGGCTGTTATAGGTATTGATTTTAAGAGGAGGATCTGTGCTGATGATAAAACCAGAGACCTCCTGGAAGTTATAGTGGAAGTCAGGGAAAAACTCAGGGAAAAGAAGGACTGGGAACTATCTGATCACATAAGGAGCAAATTAAAGGAATTAGATTTCATTCTAGAAGATAAATAACTCTCATAACCTAAAATCACTCCAATTTAATTTTATTAACCATAGGTTACTTTATTAATCAGGAGTGACAAAAATATATAAACAACCAAAACCATTGTAATAAAATATCAAAACAATTGCAAACCATAGATTGTAAAACCAAGATAAAAAAGAACCACAGTTTTTAAGTGAAAATCCATGATTTACGACGTAATAGTTATTGGTACCGGTGCTGGAGGTTCCACAGCCGCACGTGAACTTTCAAAGGAAGGATTGAATGTCCTGATACTGGAGAAGGGACGATCATATAAAGCAGGAACAGCAACCAAACACATAACCACAACCAACATCGATTTAAAACCAGATGAACTGGATATTAACAAGGTATCAAGGAATAAGAAGATAAAAATCAATCCAGATTACGATTTCTTTAATTATCCTTCTGAATTACTGCACGTTGAAGGTTTAGGTGGCACCACAACCGTATCCCTGGCCAACGCCTGCTATTCCTGCAGTGCCTGCTACCATAACTCCGCCATCTCCCAATTAAAATCTCATGATCTCAATTTATTTGAAGAACTAATAGAAGCCAGTGGAGATCTGAAGGTAAGCCCTCTTCCCAAGGAATTCATGGGACCAGCCACCATAAAAATAGCCAAAGCCGCTGAAAAACTGGGATACATCGTGGAACCCATGCCCAAATTCATAGACTTCGATAAATGCAACAACTGCGGGCTGTGCATAGATGGCTGCCCACTAGGTGCTAAATGGGATGCTAAACACTTTGTAGAACAGGCTACAGAGAGCGGAGCTACATTGATAGAAGATTTCGAAGTTATCCGTGTACTTCACCACCAGGGAAAGGTGACTGGTGTGGAAGGCAGATCGAGTGATGGCCAGATAAGGCAACTCAAGGCCAAAAAAGTTGTATTATCTGCGGGCTCCCTTAACACACCCCACATACTCCGTAATTCAGGAATAACCCAGGGAGTGGGTGAAGGACTCTTCGTGGATCTATTCATAACAGTAGGCGGATACTCAAAGGACGCCGGCTTAAACAAGGAGATACCCATGGGAATCAAATCAGAATTCGGTCCTTATTTCCTGTCACCCCATTACTCCAATCAACTGGTGACACTTTTAAAGGAGAAGGGATTCCCGGCCCGTGGCCAGGATGTTCTGGGGATCATGACCAAGATAGCCGATGATGCCAATGGAAGACTCCTGGAGGGTGGAACCATAGAGAAACAGTTGACCAGTAACGATGTGGAGCTGTTGAAGGAAGGGTACCTTAAATCAGCCCAGATACTGGTAGAGGCAGGAGTTGATGAGGAGAGCATAGTTTCCACACCCATAAGAGGAGCACATCCTGGTGGAACTGCAGCCATAGGACGGGTGGTAAATAGATCACTGGAAACCCAGATAGAAGGTTTGTTTGTAGCCGATGCCAGTGTTATTGAACGGGCGCCAGGCAGACCACCAATACTGACCATAACCGCCATAGCCAAAAACGTGGCCAAAACTATAATCCGGCAGATGAAAAATTAGAGTTTTTTTACAATCAATCCAGGGTTTACCATTATTAATCATGATACATTAACCATTTAAGATACTTCGAAGTTCATTGAAATATTGATTTATTATTGGAATTCATGGTCTAAAATTAAATACATTATGATATATTCATGACCTATCAATCATTTATGATATATCAACCATATATTAACTATCAAAGATGGAAAACGAACATTAAAGGAGAATATAAGTGTATAATCGGTATTCCAGACAGACCATCCTGCAGAACATTGGAGAAGAAGGGCAGGAGAAACTAGCCCAAAGCAGCATTGCTGTGGTGGGATGCGGAGCACTGGGAACGGCAGCATCTAACAACCTGGCCCGGGCAGGAGTGGGCAGAATAATAATCATAGACCGCGACTTCGTGGAGTTGAGCAACCTGCAGAGGCAGATGCTCTACGATGAAAACGATGTGGATGAACCTAAAGCCATCGCCGCTGCCAGGAAATTAGAGAACATAAACTCTGATATAGAGATAGAACCCGTAGTCAAGGATATAAACCACACCAACGTGGAAGACATTCTCAGTAAAGCAGATCTGGTCTTAGACGGAACCGACAACATACTCACCCGTATGCTGGTAAACGATGTCTGTGTTAAACAGGAAAAACCCTGGATTTACACCGGGGCCATCGGAACCTCGGGCATGACCATGAACATCTTACCCGGCAAGGCCTGTTTAAGGTGTCTCTATCCCACCATCCCCAAGATAGGATCCCTCCCCACCTGTGACACCATGGGAGTTTTAAATACCATAACGGTAATCATGGGTTCCATGGAAACCACAGAAGCCCTGAAAATACTCTTAGGTCATATCCCCGTGGGTACAGATAGCAAACTAAGGGTATACGACGCCTGGAATAACTCATTGGATGAAGTGCTGGTTCGGAAGAACCCGGATTGCCCCTGCTGTGCGGAGAAAAACTATGAATACATGGATACAGAAGACAGGGAAGTGATCACCTCTCTCTGCGGAAGAAACGCCATCCAGATAACCCCAGCAGATCCTAAAGAACTATCATTGGATGAAATGGCAGAGAAACTGGAGCCATTGGGAGAAGTGAAGAACACACCATTCATACTAATATTTAAAACAGAAAAAGAGGAAATATCCCTCTTTAAAGATGGAAGGGCCATCATCAAAGGAACCCACGATGAAAAGGTGGCCAGATCATTATACGCCCGGTATATTGGGACATGAATCCATATATTTTGTGTCCATAAACTTTGGAATTTAAGATAATTGTGTCCAAAAACCTTAGAATTATTTAAGTTAATCGTGTCCATAAACTTTGGAATTTAAGATAACATGGAGATTAAAACCCTTAAAATCGGAAAAAAGAACAACAAACTCACCGAGAGCATAATCCATGATCTGAGAGCATCTGAGGATATAGGTGTAAATAAATGCATACAATGTGGGATGTGCACATCGGTCTGTCCCGCATCAAGACATTCAGATTATGATTCCAGGGAAATAGCTAAAAGAGTGCTTGAAGAAGACGAAAGTGTAATTTGTGATGATATCATCTGGAACTGTTTCTCCTGTTACAGCTGTCATAGCATATGTCCGGTGGGTAACAGTGTAGCTGAAATAGTTCAGATATTAAGACAGAAGGCAATTGCCCAGGGGAAATTGGAACAGGTAGTTACTTTCCTGGCTTTCGGTGAAAGTTTAATGGAATTAGGGATAGGATCCATACCTCTGGAATATTTCAACATATTGATTGAAATCATCGGAGATGAATATTTGGATATAAAGATCAATCTGGATGATATAAGGGAAGAATTGGGACTGGGAAAATTAACCCTACCTGATGATGATACGAGAGACATAAAAATTATTTTAGAGAAAACAGGCTTCACAAATAGATTAGAAAAACTGAGGGCCTACAAAGAATCAAATAAAAATTCAAAACATAAGGGATAATCAATGAAAAAAATACCAGATAAAGATATCCTAATCTTTAAAAGCTGCCTGGTAAGTGGTGAATACCCCGGAGTGGAGTCATCCACCAAGTACCTATTTGATAAACTGGGTGTTGAGTATGTTCTGGATGAAAGACAATCATGCTGCACAGGGTTAGGATACTACTTTGATCTATTTGACCAATTCTCCACCACCGCCCTGGCTGCTCGAAATTTCGCCATAGCCCGGGAGATTGAACATAAAAATATAGCGACACTATGTGCAACATGCTACGCCATACTTAAAAAGGCCTGTAACATCCTAAATGAAAATGACACGGTAAGAAATAGGATAAACCAGATATTTAAAGATTCTAAAATGGATCATATGGAATATTCTCCAGGTGACTTCGATTCACACAGTAACATATTCCACGCTGCAGAGATACTATGGAATAAAACTGCAGAAATTAAAGAAATCCCCAAAATAGATTTATCTAACTTTAAAATAGCCTCCCACCACGCCTGCCACTACTGCAAGGTCCATTACAAAGAGGAAACCATAGGTAATATGAGAAATCCCATGATCATAGAGGAACTGGCCAAGACCTGTGGAGTGGAAACCGTAGACTGGTACGACCATAAAAGAACGACCTGTGGCGCGGGCTTCAGGCAGCGTTTTGCCAATTTAGACCTTTCCCTTTCAGTAACTGCAGATAAACTTCTGAGCTTGCAGGAAAACGATGTGGATATCCTGTTACATATGTGTCCCAACTGCCAGATGCAGTTCGACCGGTACCAGCCAGTAATAGAGAAGAAGTTAAACACCAAATTCGACCTGGTCCATCTTAACATAGCCCAGTTTTTAGCACTGGCCATGGGTGCCGATCCTTATAAGGTGGTGGGAGTTCAAACCCACACCGTTCCCCTGGATAATATTTTAGAAAGGATAAACCAGGCTTCTCCAGTTGTTATATAATATACAAGATAGATATTAACAAGAGGTAATTTAAAGTGAAAAGTTCCCCGTTCTCCAGATACGCCCCCAAAAGCAGCATCGATATAGGTGTCTTTCTATGTCGGTGCGGAGGGAACATATCTGACACAGTGGATATTGAAAAACTCAAATCCAGCATAGAAGGTGCTAAGGTAGTTAAGGAATTTGAGAATCTGTGTTCTGTAAAATGTCAGAAAAATATCCGGGACATAATATTGGAAGAAAACCTGGACCGGGTGGTGATAGCAGCTTGTTCACCAATCACCCATAAGAAAACCTTCCAGAACCATGTAGCGCCCTTAAATCCCTACCTATTAGAGATGGCCAATTTAAGGGAACAGTGTTCCTGGGTGCACACCGATGGTGAGAAGGCCACAGATAAAGCCATAACACTCACCAACGCCGCTGTAGAAAGGGTTAAATATGCCCAGCCCCTGGATACCGTGGTTAGAAAGATCAAAGACAGCGCAGCCGTGATAGGCGGGGGTATCTCCGGGATAACCGCCGCGCTTTCCCTGGCAAAACAGGGCGTTAAAGTCCATATAATCGAAGAAAAACCCACCGTAGGCGGGAACATGATAAAGATCGGTAAAGTTTTCTCCCCGGAAAAGATGGTGGAGGAATGTGCCCTATGTCTCTTCAACCCCCTGATAAATGAAGCTTTAGAGCATAGAAATATCGATATCATCACCTCCGCGGAGCTTATCTCATCTGAGAGGAAGGCGGGTAACTTCGACCTCCTGGTAGAGAAGAAACCACGCTACGTGAAGGAGGATAAATGTACAGCATGTGGTAACTGTGCCGAAGTTTGCCCGGTAGCTGTCCCTGACCAGTGGAATGAGAATCTAATGTACCGGAAAGCTATCTACAAACCATTCCCCCAGTCCGTCCCTGACGTTTACACCATAGATGAGGAGAACTGTATAAAATGTGGTAAGTGTGAAGAGGTCTGTAAGATGGATGCCATCGACCTCAAGATGAAAAAGGAGTTCATCCCCCTCACCGTCGGTTCCATAGTAATAGCCACCGGACATAAGGGTTTTGACCTTAAAAACAGGCCAGAATATGGCCATGAGAGATACGATGATGTCATCACCCAGATGGAACTGGCGCGGATAATGGGAGTAAACGGACCCACCAAGGGTAAACTACTCACCCCCTCCACTGGAAAAATCCCAAAAAGAGTGGTTATGGTCCAGTGTGCCGGTTCCAGGGATGAAAAACCAGAAGGCAAAAGGTACTGTTCTAAAGTCTGCTGTATGGTGGCTATGAAGCATGCCAATTTCATAAAACGCTACTATCCAGATACGGAGGTAATAATCTGCTACACCGATATGAGAACCCCGGGAATGTATGAAAACTACTTCAGATACGGACAGTCAAAGGGAATAAAACTCATAAGAGGACGGCCCGGAGAAGTGGTGAGAAAAGACGGGAAAATGGTGGTCAGAGTAGAGGACACCCTCCGTGGTGAGCAATTAGAAATAGAAACGGACATGGTTGTCCTGTCTGAAGCAATGGAACCCTCAGAAGGTACGTTGAAGGTTGCAGACATATTGAATGTGGGCCTTACTGAGGATATGTTCGTCAAGGAGAAACATCCCAAGATCAAACCGGTTAACACCGACGTGGAGGGTATCTATGTCTGTGGAACTGCGCAGGGACCTAAAGATATCACGGACAGTGTTTCCCAGGCAAACGCAGCAGCTTCAAAGGTTTCAGAGATGATGAACGGTGGACTGGAAATAGAGCCCATAATAGCTGAAATTGACCAGTCCAAGTGTACCATGTGCGGAAAATGTATAGATGACTGTAAATACAAGGCCATATACATGTACGATGAACGTGTATCTGTTGACCCAATCGCCTGTACTGGATGTGGAATGTGCGTCTCCAGCTGCGAGGATGGTGCCATTGAAATCATGGGCCAGACCGACAGCCAGATCTTCGCCATGATCTCCGGTATGCTGAAGGATAAAAAGGACGGCGAGAAGATAATACTAGCCTTCCTGGACTACATAGGCTATGTTGCCGCGGATAACATTGGAATCAACAGAATATCCTATCCAGAATCCATCCGAATCATCAGGGTCACATCTATCAACCGTTTGATGATTAAACATATCCTCTATGCCTTTGAAAATGGTGCTGACGGAATATTTTTAGGAGAATATCCGGACGACCTGGTCTATCCAGATATCCAAGAGAAAGTGCACGAGTTTAAAGCCGAACTGATTAAAAACGGTATAGATCCCGATAGACTGATGTATTACAAGGTTTACGCACCTTTCTACCGGGGACTGGCAGCCAAGTTTGAAGAATTCAACAGACAGGTGAATAAATCCCTGGATAAATACGAGGCCATCCTGTCTAAGGCTTCTTCTAAGGATCTTTAATATCTAATTTATTGGACTTTAAGGATATCCAATTACTTTTTTAAATTCTAATAACCTTTTTAACTAAACCAACTAGTTTCTTAAACAGATTCAGACTGTTCTTTTTGAAATTTTCAACGAACTTGAAGGTGGTAAACACCAGAAGGACAATTATGAGGGTGATGATCCATATCACCAGGGAGACTATCTTTTTCCAGGGTTCATTCATGGCCACGATATCCATGTCCCTCTGGGTTATAACCTGATTTTTTAAGGCTACGGAGATGTTCTTCTCTATTAACTCTGTTTTAACATCAAAATTGGTTATTGTACCCCCTAAAACCTCAGTTAAACCCATCTGGACTGGATAGTTAACTGAATAATCAATGGTGATGGGCACTGTTTTACCTTTAAGTTCGGTACTGTTGGGTATGTTAATTCTATCGATGTTCAAGACCATCCTTTTATTTATGGGGTCGTTGGAGCTGTACTTGATCTCCGATTTGGTACCCGGCCACTCATCCACCCTAGTATCCGTGGGCTGCCACAGGGACATGTTTTGGGAGTTGGTTATATGGGGTGCTATAAATAATGCACCGTTATGCAGGCCCTGAATGGAGTCCTTACCCAGATCTAATTCCACGCTAAAGTATCCACCCGGGGCAAGGTAGCCAGTTACGGTGGCGGAGTCCTGCTTAAATTCCTGTAACTCCAACGCAGGGGGGACTAAAACGAACCAGTAAACTGGTATGCTAACCAGGATACCCACGCATATAATGAATATTATCAAAGATTTGATATCTTCGATTTTTAAATATTTAACCTTCATTTTATCCAGCTTTCTTTTTATAAAAATAATCTGTGTTTTATATTCTATGTCCTTTAGAATAAATATAATAACATTTCTATAAAACGCAAAATAGAAAGCCTTTTAAATATCCATGGGAAGGGTTTAAATCTTTCCAGAAAAGCTTCAATAATGGGCTGGTTGGGGATGGACCTGCTCTATATATTTTGTTTCGAAGATTTCCTTCCTATTTAAGCTGCCATGCATGTATTCTAGGTCTTTAAGTACCGGGATAAATTTGAGAGTGGATTTGATGTATTCTTCCGGGAGACTGGCACAGTATCTGGGCGAGATCTGGAAGGTGTTGAGTATGAATTCTTTACTGACTGCACCCATCTCCTGGAGCACTATTTCTGCTGCAGTATCTGTTCGGATCCTTATCAGGTTGCAGGCATCTTCATGGGCCTTCAGGAAGTCCAGGATGTAATGAGGATTCTCTTCTATTAATTCCTCCTTCACCACTATCCCATAGCTTGGATTGTAAGGCCAGAGTTTGTAAGGAGGAATGATAATCTGGGAGTGGGTTTGCTGGGTGGCTGCCGTTGCCAGGGATGGTGTGCCCACTCCTGCGGCGATTTCACCATCTTCCATTGCTTCCGGTATAAAGTCTGCCCAGTTATAATTTTTTATCTCAACATCCAGGCCTTCGGTCAACTGTCGTATGATGATATCATGTATGGAGCCCCGGGTGGGGGTGCCGATACTTTCACCTTCAAACTGACCTAAAACGGATGACACATCCCCTAACTCATCATAAGTCTGGTAAGAGAGTGATCCAATCATGACAGTGCCTTCTACATGTCCACCGCCCACACATTTAATTTCCAGGCCGTTTTCAATACCCATCATCACGGGTGGCAGGCCCATGTATCCCATATCGATTTCTCCCCTTCTGAATGCTTCCATCATGGCCGGGCCAGTGGCATATAGGGTCCAGTGGAGTGGATAGTTTTCGAGATAATCTGAGGGCCTGTTTTTCAGTATAAACGAGGTGTGGTACAGGGTTGACAGGTAACCGATACGCATACTGTTCTCCATTTAACAATTGTTATATTCTATTTATAAAAAAAAATTTTAACACTTGGATGGTGTTAGCCACCGGCGATGGTCTGGAAGATCACGATTTCATCATCCCCACCAATGGTATCCTCTGATTCCAGGGAATTAACATCTTCTCCATTTACTAGAATTTTAATGTAGTCTTTAAATTCTCCATTTTTTGCCAGTAACGCTTCTTTAAAAGCGTTTCCGTATTTGTTTATTAGTAAATCAATTAAACCTGATAAATTTCCTGTATAATCTATTTCTAGGGTTTTTTCTCCTGTTATCTCTTTAAAACGTGCTAGAAATTTTATATTCACCATATTCAACTGTCTCCTTAAATTACAAATTTTTTGTAGATTTTTTTTAAATCGAGTAATTTTTCTATAATTATGTTAATATACTAATATAGTCGTCAACCATAACATATATAGGTTAACGATTGTTATAAAATAAGTGGTGTGTTTTTATGACTATGAATGAAGATATGATGGATGCAATTGAAAAGGATAACGTGGTGTTTTTATCCACCTGCTCAGATGATATACCTAACGTGGTTCCCATTGGATTTGCAAGGCCCTTAGATGATGAAACAATCCTCCTGGTGGATAATTTCATGAAAAAGACCCGTAACAACCTGGAGAAAAACCCCAGAGCCGCACTGGTAATTAGAGATGCTTCAAAATGTCCCTACCAGTTTAAAGGGACTGTTAAGATCCATACTTCCGGTGAACTCTTTGATGAAGCAGTTGACTGGGCAACCAGTGTAATGAGCAAACTCTCCCCTAAAGCGGCCATCGTATTTAAGGTGGAGGAGATCTACTCGGTACAACCCGGTCCTGATGCCGGAAATAGGGTATTCTAATTTTTAATTTTTTTTTAACACCTATTTTGCAGTGACTAACCATTTATTACTATTTTTCAAACTCCAACTTTCATAACGATCGTTAAGTTTAAATAGCTTTTGGTAAATAAGTTACTATCGTTACATTTCTATGGATATTCAAAAATTCTATTGATAAAAAAAAAATTTGATCCTAAGGGATGATTTCAGAGGAAGATAAACATGAAGGTACTTATCGCTGATAAGATAGAAGAGAAAGGAATAAGTATACTTGAAGAAATTGCAGAAGTAAGTGTTCAAACTGACATCACTAACCAGAAACTCATCCGGTCCATAGGAGAATTCGATGCAGTGGTAGTTCGAAGCAGGACCAAAATCACCAGGGAAGTTATAGAATCCGCGAGCAGGCTTAAAGTAATCGCCCGCGCCGGTGTAGGAGTGGACAACATCGATGTGGAAGCAGCCACCGAAAGGGGAATAATGGTGGTCAACGCCCCGGAATCAGCATCCGTCACCGTGGCTGAACTTACCCTAGGTATCATAATTTCTCTCGCCCGGAGGATATCCCGGGCTAATAAATCAGTGAAGGAAGGAAAGTGGGAGAAAAGTAAATTCATGGGAGTAGAACTCTTTGGTAAAACCATGGGAATAATAGGAATGGGCAGGATAGGTGAACAAGTCGCTGCCCGATTTAGAGGATTTGAGATGAAGATTCTGGCTTACGACCCCTATATATCCGAGGACACGGCTTCAAAATTAGGGGTAACCCTGGTTGAACTGGATACCCTGCTTAAAGAAGCAGATATAGTAACCATACACGTACCCCTCAACCCGCAGACCAGGCATTTCATAGCCCGCAAGGAACTGGAATTAATGAAGGAAACTGCATATCTGGTGAATTGCGCCCGGGGAGGTATAGTAGACGAGCATGCCTTATATGATGCCCTATCTCAGGGCAAAATAGCTGGAGCTGGTATGGACGTGTATGAAAATGAACCCCCCACAGGCAACCCCCTTTTAGATCTGGACAACGTGGTTGCCACACCACATATCGGCGCATCCACCAGGGAAGCGCAGCAGAACGCGGCCATAATAGTTGCTGAAGAGATAAAAAAGGTCTTCAATGGAGAAGCACCCAGTAACCTCATCAATCTTCCGGTTCTGGACCCGCAAAGGCAGACAGCTAAATGAGATTAAATTCAAGTATTTAAGACCCTAAACATCTTTTTTTTTACTTATAAATTAGATAATAGTTTATAGAGAACAATGGAGATTATAGAGTGAAATATGATTTTGACTGTGTATATAACAGGAAAAAGACGGACTGCTACAAATGGGACTTAGCTCCACATATATTCGGACATGAAGATGTCATACCCATGTGGGTGGCTGATATGGATTTCCCCACAGCCCAACCAATAGTAGATGCTTTAAAAGAACGTGCTGAACATCCTTTTTACGGCTACACCCATCCTGGCCCCAGTGTTGTGGACTCTGTAGTGGAGCGCATGAAAAGAAAATTCAACTGGGAAATTGAAGGAGAATGGGTGGTATTTACCCCGGGAGTGGTCCCTGCCCTGCACACCGCCATCCGAAGTTTAACCCATCCTGGAGATGGGGTTATAATCCAGGAACCCGCTTATCATCCATTTTTCCCGGCAGTAACAGGAAGTGGATGTCAAATAGTTAACAACAACCTCAAACTTGTGGATGGCCGTTACTATCAGGACTTTGAGGATCTGGAAAATAAATTCCTCCCCCCAACCGGACGCCTGCGCCGCTCCCCACGTATAAAAACCATCCTATTTTGCAACCCACATAACCCGGTGGGACGCCTGTGGAATGTGGACGAGATAACCAGATTAGGAGAGATAGCCCTGGATAATGGTATTCCAGTTATTTCCGATGAAATACACTGTGAACTACTATTTAAGGGGCATAAACATACACCCTTTGCCACCATATCAGGGGAGTTTGAACAGAACTCAATAACCTGCATGTCCCCCAGTAAAACTTTTAATCTACCAGGACTTGCAGTCAGCTCCATCATAATACCCAACAAAAAATTCCGGGAGGGTTTCAAAGAAATAGCATCCGGTATCGTGTCTGAACCAAACTTATTCGGTTTCACAGCCCTGGAAGCCTCTTATCGCCATGGGGATGAATGGCTTGACCAGGTCTTGGATTACCTGCAGGGAAATCTGGACTTACTAATGGAGTACACCGAGGCGAATATTCCAGGAGTAGAGGTGATTGAGCCCCAGGGAACCTACCTGATATGGATGGATTTCAGGGGATTAGGAATGGATCCAGTGGATTTAGGAAAATTCATGCTCGATAAAGCGAAAGTGGCATTGGAAGACGGATTTATATTTGGAAAAGCAGGAAACGGCTTTATGAGGATGAACATAGCCTGTCCCCGTCCCATCCTGAAGGAGGCACTAAAAAGAATTGAGCAGGCTGTAAATAATTTATAGATGGTTGGATAATTTTAGTATATCTTAAGGATATTCAAAATACTAACGTGATATCAAAAATTTAAGAGGAAAAAATAACAATGGCGTTTAAAGTGGCTGTAGCAAGCAGTGACGGTAAATATGTAAACCAACACTTCGGAAAGGCACAGAACTTTTTGATATTCGAATTTAACGAAAACGGAGAGTACGAGTTTTCAGAGCTCCGTGAAACCTCTCCCCGCTGCGGAGGGAGTGATGATTTAAAGAAAAAGAGTCTGGACATGCTTTCCGATTGTAAATTCCTCCTGGTAACCCAGATCGGACCAGGAGCTACAAAAAAATTAATGGCTCAGGGAACTAAGCCTTTAGTTAAACCTATGTTTATAAAAGATGCCTTGAAGGAGCTTTCAGATTTATACAAGAATTGGTAAAGAAGAGGGATACATCATGTCTTATAAGGTGGCTGTTGCAAGCAGTGACGGTAAATTCATAAATCAACATTTTGGCTGGGCCCAGCAGTTTATGATATTTGAGATTGATGATGAGGGTGAATATAAGTTCCTGGAGTTACGGGAGAATACTCCGGCCTGTGATGTGGAAGGACACACCGAAGATGCTATGACCCGTAGCGTAAAATTAATCTCTGACTGTGATGCAGTTTTAGCCAGCCAGATCGGCCCTGCAGCAGTCGATGTATTAGTTGATAATGGAATAGAACCTTATATGGCCCCTACATTTATAGATGAAGCATTAAAAGAACTTGCTTCTATGAAGAAGGGTGTCAATAAGGAGTGAATTCAATGGAATGAATTTCAATTATCATCCACTTAAGATGAAATTTTAACATTAATTTAAAAAAGCTTCTTTGAACCTTAACATACTCCCTAACCGAAGATGAAGTCGATCTTCGGTTAGTGGAAGTATATTTTATGGCAGAGTTGTCTTTAAGTTTTCATGTTTTATGGAGGTCTAAAACATAACAAATGTGGGGTTCTAACCGGTTTACAGAGTGATACATGTGGCAGAGGATGATCTATTTCTGTTTTTTTTGGTTAGAAAATACGACACTGATAATACAGGATGATCTCGAGGATTTCCTTTATTATCCGGTCATTTTGTTCATCAAGGCCTTAGAAGATGGTGATAGGTTTATGGTTCATTATAAGGCCTTGATTGAACATTACCACGGATTTTATGGACTAACTTATTTATCTACACATCTCCAACACTCCTATGGAGCTGATTTTCTTCCTTCCTTCGATGTTTTAATCCAGAATTTTATTTCATTTAATTCTAGGTATTGGTGACAACATGGAAGGAGGGGGTGAATTAACCATCGCTATTATATAACGATCGTTATAATCAACCCCTGATATAACAATTGTTATATTCCTATATAAAGTTTTCCATTGCAACCAATTTTTTCCGATGAAGAGCTCTGAATAAAATAAGCTATTTATTGGTTGAAAACCATAATTAAAGGTAGAATAAACATTAAAATCACCAAAAAAATTTTAGATTTAAAATTCAGTCACCCAGTGAATGATATGCAATATACAACACTTTCCCACCTACTTGAAGAAAATTCCCCAGTTCATATGAATTTAAAGAAACCTGAAGTTATCCACAACTCCCAGATTCCCAGGGGAGACGGATACAACAGTTTTATAATAACGGCTGAAAATCATTCCGGAACACACATCGATGCCCCGGGCCATTTCATAGACGGCGGTAAAACCATCTCCCAGTACCGGCCAGATGAACTCGTCTTCAACAAACCAATGATTCTGGACGTGATCAAAGATCCAAATGAAACAATCAATCTACAGGATGTTCGTGAGGTAAATCTTAGCGATGTTGACTGTTTATTCTTCCGAACTGGATTTGAAGCATACCGTGATAAGCATCCAGAGAAGTATCTTACAGAAAACCCGGGCATTTCACCGGAAACCGTGAGCTGGATAAGAGAGAATTACCCCGGGATACACTGCCTGGGAATAGATACCGTATCCATGTCCAGCTACCAAAACCCAGAACCCGGCAGACAGGCCCATGTAAACGCATTCAAAGAAAATGAAAAGCTGGGAGAACCATTACTTCTAATCGAAGATATGAAACTGGGCAACATAAAAACTGAAGAATTAAAATGGGTGATGGTGGTTCCCTGGCAAATTAAGGGAATAGACAGCGCCCCCTGTACAGTGATTGCCAGATTAAATCTAAACCAGGAATAATGAAGTGAAAATTGAGAATTAGGATTAATGAAGTCTAAATTAAAACCATCAAGATTAAAATGAAGGTAGAAATTAGAAAAATGAAGCCCGATGACTGGAATCCGGTGTCAAAGATATATGATGAAGGAACAGATACTGGAAATGCCAACTTCGAGGTCACCCTACCCCCATGGGATGAATGGATCCGGAAACAGGTGCCAGGATGTAGTATCGTGGCTATTAATAGTGGTGATATTATAGGATGGGGATCTCTAGCCATATACTCTGAAAGAGAGGTCTACAGTGGAGTGGTCGAAGATAGCGTATACGTAACCAGAGAATATAGGAGAAAGGGAGTAGGAAATATACTGCTTGAAAAATTAATTGAACTATCAGAGGAAAAAAGTATCTGGACCTTACAGGCAAGGATATTTCCAGAAAATGGGGAAAGCATTGCCTTACATAGAAAACACGCCTTCAGAACCGTGGGGACCCATGAAAGACTGGGTAGAATGGATGACCAGTGGCGGGATGTCACGGTCCTGGAAAGACGCAGTAAGAAAGTAGGATTATAAAAAAAAGGTGGAGAGATAAATAAATGGAATCTAAAGAGGAAGAACATAAAAAGGCCATGATGCAGCAGGAAATCGACATCATCAAGAATATGAGCAAGATCAAACATAAAATCGCCATAATGAGCGGGAAAGGAGGTGTTGGCAAATCCACAGTCGCGGTTAACTTAGCCGCCGCCTTCGCAAAGAAGGGATATAAAACCGGTATCATGGACGCTGATCTACACGGCCCCAACGTACCCAAGATGCTAAACCTGGAAGGGACCGCTTTAAAGTCCAGACCAGAAGGGATAGTACCCGTCCAAACAGAAGATGGCCTGAAAGTCATGTCTGTCGGATTTTTCCTGCACTCCCAGGATATTCCCCTTATCTGGAGAGGCCCCGCCAAAACCGGTGTATTGAAACAGTTCCTGGCAGACGTCATCTGGGGTGATCTGGACGTGCTAATCATAGATGATCCACCAGGCACCGGGGATGAACCCTTAACCGTCCTTCAGAACATACCCCTAGACGGTGTCATCCTAGTAACCACTCCCCAATCAGTGGTCCAGGAAGACGTGGTAAGGAGCATAAACATGGTTAAGGACCTGAAAATCAAGGTAATCGGACTCATCGAAAATATGTCCGGATTTATATGTCCCGAATGTAAAAAAGAAGTAGATATATTCGGTAAGGGCAACGGAGAACAGGTAGCAAAGAGATTAGGTGTGCCTTTCCTGGGGAAACTACCATTAACTGCCGAAGCAGCGGAAGCCTCAGACCAGGGAACACCCATCGTAACTAAAGACCCAAAATCAGAGATTTCAGTGAGAATAATGGGAATCGTGGATAATATCGAGGTAGAAATTATAAAATAAATGTTATCATCTATTTACTGGCTCAACGCACTTATTCTCCTCAAGTTTTCCACCACTTCCACCATGGCATCCGCCACGTTATCCACATCCTCCAGGGTGTTATACCGGCTGAAAGTGAAACGCACTGAGCCATGGGCTCTCTCATGTCCCCCACCAATTCCTAGAATAACATGACTTGCTTCCAGGGTACGGCTGAAACAGGCAGATCCGGTACTCACTGCAAAACCCCTCATATCCAGATGGAGGGTTATGGACTCACCTTCCACCAGTTCAAAGGTTATGTTAACATTTTGGGGTAACCTTTTCTCCCGGTGACCGTTCAGGATAGTTCTGGGCACTTCCTTTAAAAGCCGCTCCATCAGGTGGTCCCGTAATTTTTGAAGCTCCCTGTTTTCAGCGGGTGTTACCAGTTCAACTGCCTTGGCAAAGCCAACTGCACCAGGTACGTTTTCCAGTCCCCCACGCCGGTTTGATTCCTGGAATCCGCCATCCATCCATTTACGTATGGCTGTCCCCTTACGGATATAGAGTCCTCCAATGCCACTGGGACCGTGTATAGTGTGTGGGGAGACGGATATCAGATCCACCGGGACTTCCTGCACATCCAGGGGCAACCTGGTAAAGGTGTGGGTGGCATCGGTGTGAAAAAGTACCTTCTTTTCCTGGCAGATTTCTCCTATGGACTTGATATCCTGAACAGTACCTATCTCCTGGTTAGCGTGCTGTATAGAGACCAGGATAGTTTCATCGGTGATGGAGTCCTTTAAATGGTCAGGATCAACCAGTCCATCGCCGTCAACGTCCAAGTAGGTGACTTTAAATCCTTGTTTTTCCAGGGCTTTAGCAGAGTTTAAGACTGAGAAGTCCTCTATTTTAGAGATGATTATATGCTTGCCTTTCCCACTTTTAGCCTGGGCCACGCCCTTCAAGGCCCAGTTGCTGGACTCGGTAAATCCGGAGGTGAATATGAATTCGGCAGGTGAGGCTCCTAAAGCACTAGCTATGGTTTCTCTGCTTCTCTCCAATGCTTCACGGGCTTCTATTCCCATGGAGTAACCGGTTTCAGATGTGGGTATGGCGTATTTTTCAAAAAAGTATGGCTTCATCTCTTCAAAGACTCTTTCATCCAGACGGGTTATGGAAGAGTTATCCAGATAAGTGTAGTTTTCAAACACCAGTCTCACCTAGATGAAGAGGGTTATTTCTGATTCCCGGGCTTCATGGATGTAGGTGCCCACTGCTCCGTATTCATCTATGAGTTCCTCTTGGAGCTCCTCTTTTTTGACGCCCATTATTTCCATGGTCATTTCGCAGGCTATGATCTTACCACCCAATTCTTTATAATCCCGCATGAGTCTTTCCAGTGATGCTACGTTGGCCTGTTTCATTCTACTTTTAATCATCGACTTGCCCAGTCCACCCATGTTCATCTTGGAGAGGGAACCCTTCTCTAACCCGTCCTTTTTAAGACGTTCTAGACCCCAGAAGGTGAAGTATAACGATGCTTCCATTCCCATGGATAGTGCCCCGTTTCCTATTATGAGGGCACTGTATATTTTGTCCATATCTCCGCTGTGGACTATTATGGTGGTTTTTTCTGTCATATCATATCCTCCTATCATCATCTGCGGATTTTAATCTTCCAAACTCCATCTTTTTCTTCGGTATCTATTATTTCCAGGCCAAGGGCTTCTGCAGCCATGGGTATCTCTTTTTTGGAAGCAGGATGAGTGCCGGTTACTTCCACGATATCCCCTGGAGATGCTTTTCTAAGTGCTTTTCGCACTTCCACTAAGGGTACTGGGCATGTTTCTCCTGTTACGTCTATTTTTATTTCTTCAGCCATTTTTATCACCCCTTCAGATTATGTATGAGATATAAATTGAATTTTTGATGATTCAGTTAAACTGAAAAATTAATATTTAATTATGTCCCTGAAGGGGCATAAAATTTTATATTTGGAATTATTTTTATTGATTTCAACGAAATTCAGCCGTGTAATCTTGGAAACAAACGGTAAGTAGAACTTAAAGTCATGGCCGTTGTTGCTATAGGTGGGTTTAATAAGCCAATGGCCGACATGTTCTGTATTTTTTATTTTCAGCGGCCAGAGGAATTTTTAGGATAAAAAAAAATAATTTTTTTTAAATTAGCATTTAATTTATCATGGATTACTAATAGCATCTAATTTACCATGGATAACTAATATATTCTTATATCAGGTACAGGCAGAAAGGTTATATGAAAGGGTACTGTCCCAGTTCTAAATATTTGAATGTATACATTAAATGTTTGAATGAGTTATGCTAAGATTTAATCACGGAATGATTTATCATGATCGTAATAAGAAGTGATAAAGAGGATAAGGGAGAGGATAAACCAGGGAGCTCATTTTTATCCATCCTCCCCATAATAGGGATCTTCATACTACTATTTCTTGTAATACCCATAGGAATTGTTTATCTGGCCCAGTTACCATGGAGTTTGTCACCTATATTTCCTTATGGAATTTTACCTGGAGCTATTCTGATAATTACGGGTGTATGGATTATATTTCGTGGAATTAAGGGTTTAAGGTTAAGTCATGGTGTTGCAGGACGTGACCAGGGAGATACCCTGGTAACCACGGGAATTTTTGCCTACACCCGGAACCCCATGTACTTCGGGGCAATCCTGTTGATACTGGGATGGTTCCTGGTTTCTGCATTCACCTTCATATTAATCAGCACCATACTATTTTCTATAGTATTCTTCATCGTTGCCAAATCCGAAGAAAAACAGTTAGAACAGAAGTATGGTAAAAAATACAGGTCATACAAACGTAAAGTACCCCTATTTTTCCCATATAATGGTAAAAAATGAATTTAAAATGTGGAAATGTGGATTTAAGCTAATTGATTTCCCATTTAACATGGCTATTTGTAAAAAAAGTGGGTTACAAAAATGTTAACTGGGCTATATTACACGTTAACTGGTTATATTACACCACATTCATCGTTTTGTATCCCTTCAGCTGTAATTCTTTGCTCTTCAATTAGATGATTCATCTAAGTTGAACCCCAACTCATCAATTCATCTGCATCAAAGGGTTCAGGCATCATATTCCTCCCTATTTTTAATGACTTTTCTGGCAAGGTCCCGGCAAATATCACTTGTTTGAAATGTTTTTTTATTCATTTTGGAGCTTTGGATAACTCATTTGATCCCTTCAGCCAATCATTAAGATTGTATAACGATAGTTATACGATGGGATTGATTTAAATCCTACAGAGTCCAGTGCAAGTACTCCTCCTGCTTAAAGATGATTTGATGTTTGAAGCTTGAAATATGGGCAAAATAAGTATAACAGTAACCACAAATTTGCAGTATAAAAAAATAAATGCAATGAAATAATATAACATTCAAACAGATATTTATGTGTAAACCCTACATCAAACCGGGAGTGAAGTGGGTATGAAATGGAAATGGCCAGTAATCGCTATTTTTCTGGCTTTGATAATGGTATCATCCTATATATATGTGAGCAGCGCCGCTTCTGATGATGAATATGAATTTTTAGGCAGGCTCAGCTTCGTTAAAATATCAAATCCAGATATATATGAGGGAAGCCCCCATTCGAGACTTGCTGCAGAGTACGCGAAGGAAAGAGGATCAAATACAGTTTTACTTCTCCATTTCGCCGGTCACACCGGTGGGCAAAGCTATCCCAACTACTTGGAGGGTGATGTTCTGGTGCTGGAACTGGGATTTCAGGATGGTGCCACAGACTACAAGTTAAATAATTCCATGGACTGGCTCATGAACAGTGCGTTTACCATGGTCCTTTTTGGAGTCCCTGATGACAGATTCAGGTACGTGTCCAATGGACATGTCTTCTACAATTTGACTGATGCATTAGACTACCTGGATAAGGTAGCTGCCCAGCACGGACAGGAAGGTAAGATAGTGGTGGTTTACCATGGAACTGCCCGGGGAGGAAACCCGAATATAATGCTGGGGGACGGAGTTCCCCTGTACTATCAGATGGTCTGGCTTAAGCACGGAAGACTGGCTGCTTACTATTATCTACTTTCTGGAATGCTGTTCCCTTATTATAACAGTCCCTATGCATCCTACGAACTTTTCAATGCAGAACAGCTTCAGGAACTCTATAACGATAATGGTTTAAATCTGAAAACCGCACCGTATAGCTATTATGAGCTTAGAAATTATAATGGATAGGATATTCTTATAATTGAAGTTGTTTTGGTTTAAAATATGTTTTCAGGGGGTAGTAATCCACTTTTTTGATCGAAACTTTTATAAAAGAAAAGAATATAACAATCGTTATATAACTATAGTTATAAATAGTAGTGAGTTAATAGAATATAAGGTGAGAAAATATGGTGAAAATACCAGAATTGAAAAGGGGAATCGCCAATGATTCCACAGAACTGATAGGAAACACTCCGCTGGTAAGACTTAACAAAATAACAGAAGGAGTAAATGCAGATATCGTAGCAAAGTTAGAATCTTTCAATCCATTAGGAAGTGTAAAGGACAGGATTGGAGTATCCATGGTAGAAGCTGCAGAAGAAGCCGGAGCTTTAAAGGAAGGCTCCATTATAATCGAACCAACCAGTGGAAACACTGGAATTGCCCTGGCATTCGTCGCCGCAGCCAAAGGATACCGGTTAATACTAACCATGCCCGACACCATGTCCCTAGAAAGGAGAAAGTTACTGGCGACCTTAGGGGCTGAGATAGTTCTTACACCTGGTGCAAACGGTATGCCCGGTGCAATAGCAAAGGCACAGGAGCTTGTAGAATCAACACCAAACGCTGTACAACCACAGCAGTTCCAGAACCCGGCAAACCCCAAGATACACAGGGAAACCACTGCAGAAGAGCTTTGGAGAGATACTGATGGGGAGATTGATATCTTCGTATCTGGTGTGGGTACCGGTGGAACAGTTACCGGTGTTGCCGAAGCAATAAAAGCAAAAAAACCAGAGTTTAAGGCAGTTGCCGTAGAACCTAAAACTTCCCAAGTACTGGCTGGAAAAGAAAAAGGACCCCACAAAATACAGGGTATCGGTGCCGGATTTGTCCCAGACGTTTTCAAACCAGACTTAATCGATGAAATATTCCCAGTAGCGGATGAAGACGCAGGTGCAACCTTACTGAGACTCGCTAGAGAAGAAGGAATACTCGCAGGCATATCCTCAGGAGCAGCAACCTACGCCGCGCTTCAACTGGGTAAAAGACCAGAAAACGAGGGTAAACTCATAGTGGCCATACTCCCGGATACTGGAGAAAGATACTTAAGTGTGGACTGGGTGTTTGAAGAGATCTACAAGGCCTATCCAGATACCATACCACAGATATAAACCAAATGGAATGGGATTTAATGCACAACAGGATGCATTAAATTTTATTTTATTTTTAACCGAAAGAGGAACAAAACATCTTAGAAACAGGCTATCCATCTAAAGCAGATATTCTAACACAGGATGACCGATAAAACAATTGTTATAGATAAAACAATTGTTATATATATCAAAATTTACATATCATATTTTTACAAAAAAAATGAAATAAATTTTAAATTCAAAAGGAGAATTTAAACATGTTTGAAAGGATAAAAGAGGATATGCAGACTGTTCATGCCAGAGACCCTGCAGCGAGAAGTTCCTTAGAGGTATTCTTCCTTTACCCTGGATTACATGCCATCTGGTATCATAGACTGGCCCACTGGTTCTGGACCCGCAACCACCAGTTTATAGGCAGATTCTTTTCAGCCTTGGGGCGATTGTTCACCGGAATTGAAATCCACCCCGGTGCAACCATCGGTAGAAGAGTGTTCATCGACCATGGAATGGGAGTGGTAGTCGGTGAAACCGCAGAAATAGGAGACGACGTACTGATCTATCAGGGCGTGGTTCTGGGCGGTACCAGTCTGGAGAAAGTAAAAAGACACCCCACCATAGGAAGTGGAGTGGTAATAGGCTCCGGAGCAAAAATAATAGGCAACATCAAAATAGGTAACTGCTCAAAGGTAGGAGCCGGCTCAGTGGTATTAAAATCCGTCCCCGATGGATCCACCGTGGTAGGAATACCCGGAAGAGTGGTGCAGGAGCAGCGTAAATGCGCCATTGATTTAGACCATGGCAAACTTCCAGACCCCGTGGCAGAAGCCATAAGGTTGATACTGGAGCGACAGGATGAAATGGAAAAACAGATAAGAGAACTGGGCATATCCGCGGATATACTCAAGATGAATGGTATTAAGACCAGGAAGACTGAAATGGAAGAGATATTCGCTGAAGGGGCCGGGATATAAACTTAATTAAATCTTTATATATATTTAATAGTTCAAATAAAGCTTATACATATATAATAAATTCAAATAATAAAAAATGGGATTAAAAATAAAGATGAGAGTGATATAAAGTGCGACCACCATGTGAAATAATTGTATGGTATGTGATTCCCAGTATCAGATCAGAACTGGCCAAAGAACTCTTAAACCTGGGCATGAAACAGAAGGAAATATCAGAAGTACTGGACATAACCCAGCCAGCCGTCTCTCAATATATCAGTGATAAGAGAGGACACGGTATTAAATTCGAACCCGAAATTCAGGCCATGATCAGGGAATTTGCAATGGATCTGGTGCAGGGAAAGGCCAGCCAGATGGATATCATACCTAAGATGTGTGAGGTATGTAAGAAAATCAAGGCAGAAGAGGTAGTCTGTCAGTTACATAAAGATAAAGATAATATACCAATTAACTGTAACGCCTGCATGGGATCACATGTAAATACCGTATAATTGGCTTTTATTTTTAATTAGACTCTAAAATTTACCTTTATCTTAAATGGTATTTTCATCCAGTTATGATAGATAATCTAATTTTAAAATTACAAGTTAAATTAAATGTAAATCTGGATATCATAAATATTTCATTATGAACCATGAAATTTACATACAACTGCTGGTTAATTTTATAAATAACCTGATAAAAATCAGCATATTTAAATAAGATATAGTATTAATATTATACTAGGTGATTAGTATGGGTGAATTACCAAAAGCTCCAGTTGGGAGACTAATAAAAAATGCAGGTGCACAGAGAGTCAGTATGGATGCTGAAGAAGCATTAGACAAAGCATTGGAAGCATGGGCGGAAGATGTATCCATACAAGCAGTTAAATTTGCAAAACACGCTGGCAGAAAAACAGTTAAAGCATCGGACATCGAAATGGCTGTAAAAAATCTGGGATGAAATTTCCCACATTTTTTTATTTTTTTTCATCTACTACGAATTTTCAAATCATAGAAGAACTTTTAATTCCCACTTTTAATAATATAAATACCAATTCTATTTTTTAAATGGATATAAACTGATTACCATGTGTGCTATTGCCGGAATACAGGGAGAAGAAATATCGAATCAATTACGTGAAATGTTAGAAACTTTGAAACATCGTGGAGAGGATGGGAGCGGTGTTTTTTCAGGTGATAAACTTTCATATGGAGTTCTGGACGAGATGGAGATCCCACGAGGGAACTTTGCACTGGGACATAACCTCCTATCCATAGTGGGTAGAGAAGTGGTACAGCCCCTGGCAGATGGTAAATTAGTATTAGTTTGTAATGGGGAGATATACAATTTCAGAGAACTTAAAAGAGACTTCCACCTACAAACGAATTCAGACTCAGACTGTGAAGTAATACTCGCTCTAATCAAGAAATTCTACACCGGATCACTTCGAGAAGCTCTAAAAGAAACCATAAAATACCTGGAAGGTGACTATGCCTTCGCAGTCTATGACGGTGTAGATCTGGCGGTGATAAGGGACCCGGTAGGTGTAAAGCCAGTCTACTATGGGATCGATCAAAACCGTTATGGAATAGATCAAAAACTACAGGCCTTTGCCTCCGAGAGGAAAGCACTGTGGAAGATAGGTATCCAGGAAGTGGAAACCCTAAAACCAGGATACATGCTCTACAACTGGGAGATGGAGGAACTAGAAGAGAACTTTAAAACCATAGCAGAAAGATTCAACACCAAATTTAACCAGGATTTAAGGGGTAAAACTGATGTTAAACCCTATTTAAAGGATAAAACAGCCATTAAACCCTACTTAAAAAACCAGTTAGAAACTAAACTGATAGATTCGGTGAAAAAAAGGCTCAGAGGCCTATCCCGGGTAGGTGTTATGTTTTCTGGTGGGATAGACAGCACCATACTGGCCCATCTCTCCCGTGAGATGGGAGTAGAAACCATCCTGTACACTGTGGGACGTGAAGATTCAGCTGACTTCAAATTTGCACGTAAAAGTGCGGAAGATATGGGTCTTCCCATCCGTTTAGGTAAGGTGACCAGGGACGATGTCAGAGATTACCTCCCCCGTGTATTAAATGCTATAGAAGAGTTCAACCTAATGAAATTAGGGGTGGCAATGCCAGCATACCTGGCCGCGGAGATGGCCCGGGAAGATGGGATCAAGGTCATGCTATCCGGCCAGGGTGCCGATGAACTCTTCGCCGGATACCACCGCTACCTGAAATTCTACCAGGAACAGGGAGAAGAAGCCCAGAAAAACCTTAACACAGATATAAATAACCTGTACCAGGTTAACCTCCAGCGGGATGACGCGGTGACCATGGCCAGTGGAGTGGAACTACGGGTTCCCTACCTCGATCTGGATGTTATAAATATGGCCATGAATATACCTATGGAATATAAGATCAAAGGTGAAGACGACCAGCTCCGGAAGTGCATCCTACGGGAAGTTGCCCGGGATCTGGGCGTACCAAAAGAAAACGTAAAAAGACCCAAAAAGGCGGCCCAGTACGGTTCTGGCATTGATAAGATGCTTCGCCGGGTACTTAAGGATGATGATGTACTTAAAAACGAAGATATCAAGTTTTACATTTAACGATAATCCCTAAAAGCAGAGAGGAGTGTTCTAAAATTGAAGATTGAAAAGGAAGCAGAGATAATCCTCGAGAAATTCTCCAAGGTACTGGAGAATATAAAAGATCTTGAAGAAACCCATTACATCGTGGATAATGTTAATTTATCACGTGAAGATAAGGCACAGGAGAAAAATCCCGAGAAAATCCTTCGAAATGCTGATGTTGATGAGGAAGGAAATCTCATAGCAGAAAAAGGAAAATGGGTCAGATAAGATGAGGTTAAAACTGGTATTAGAACTTCTAGACGTTCCAGGACAGCTCATGGACGCATTAAATCCCATAGGGAGATTAGGAGCTAACATAGTTGCTGTAATCCACCAGAGGGATGTTAAAACAGAAAGAGGCACCGTCCCTGTACAGATAACCATAGAAGGAGATAAAGATACCCTCAACGAAGTTTTAAACCTGATAGAAGAAACCGGGATCGAGATCATAGAAGTGGATGGAATCCTGCGCAAAGAGAAGATAACCACCATACTGGTGGGTAACATAGTTGATCAGGACCTCAAAGACACAGTCAACCTGTTAAATAAAATAGAAGGTGTGATGGTGGCCGATTTAGACCTGAAGATGTCGGATCATCCGGAGAAATCCGCCTCCCGAATAGTGATTGAAGCCCAACAGGGCAGAAAAAAGGAAGTACTGACTAAAATAAAGGATATAGGTAATTTAAAAGGATTCCTGGTTATAAACGAAGTATAAAACAGGTTAATTTTAAGTTTAATAGGCTTAATTTAATTTTTACTGGAGGAATTTCTTTGAAAATATGTTTAATGGGATTCGGTTCCGTGGGACAGGGAGTGGCCCGTGTATTCCAGATAAAAAAGCACGAGATAAAGGAAGAATATGGACTGGACCTGGAACTAGTCGCCGCCCTGGACCGGAGTGGTGCAACAATCAATCCAGAAGGACTGGACTTAAAACTGCTCCTGGAGACTAAAAAACTCACAGGCAAAGTTTCAAAATATCCCGAGTATGGTGAAGAAGGAGTACCTGGACTGGAAGTCCTGGATAGGGTAGAATACGATTGCCTGATAGAGGTAACCCCCACCAACATAGAAGACGGAGAACCAGCACTATCACACATCCTGAAGGCCATGGGTGATGGTAAAGATGTGGTAACATCCAATAAAGGTCCTTTGGCACTGAAATTCAGCGAACTTGCCCAGACAGCCAGGGATAACCGTGTTGAATTTAAATATGAAGCATCTGTAGGAGGGGCCATGCCCATTATAAACTTCGCCCATGAAACACTCTCTGGATGTAAAATAGAATCAATCTACGGGATATTAAACGGTACCACCAATTACATCCTCTCCAGAATGGCCAAGGAAGGATCATCCTACGAACAAACATTAAATGAAGCCCAGGAGATGGGAATAGCAGAAACCGACCCTACCCAGGATGTTGAAGGAGAAGACGCTGCCTGTAAAGTAGTGATACTTGCAAATTCCATTCTCAAGATGGACGTAACCTATGCAGATGTGGAAGTGAATGGCATATCACAGATAACCCCCGAATCAATTTCCCTGGCAAAAAAAGAGGGGTATCTGATCAAACTCATCGGTGAAGTCTCACCAGATTCCCTGGAAGTATCACCCCGACTGGTGAAGGAAGGTTCTCCATTTGCTGTGGAGGGAACCCTCAATGTGGCAACCCTTAAAACCGACCTGGCCGATGAGGTGACCGTGGTGGGTAAGGGAGCCGGTTCTATAGAAACCGCTTCCGCTATTTTAAGTGATGTGATAAGCATCTGGAAAACTAAATAATCACTGGAAATCTATTTAAATTGAAGACTTACTTTTTTATTATTAGAAAACTATCTTACATTAATGAGCTTACCTGGTGAATTAGAAAAATGAAATACGTAGTAGTAATAGGGGATGGAATGGCTGACTACCCCCTGGAAGAGTTAAAGGGTAAAACACCTTTACAAACAGCCCAAATCCCCAATATGGATTACATAGCATCTAATGGTGTAAATGGTCTCCTGAAGACCATCCCGGATAGTATGGAGCCTGGTTCTGATGTGGCCAACATGTCCATCATGGGCTACGATCCAAAGAAGTATTACACTGGCCGGGGCCCCCTAGAAGCGGCCAGCATCGGAGCAAAACTGGGGGATGGTGATGTGGCCTTCCGCTGCAACTTCATCTACCAGGAGGATGGGTTGCTTTCCAACTTCAACGCAGACCACGTATCCACCGAAGAGTCCTCAGAACTGGTGGAAACCCTGAACCAGTCCTTCTATGAATATGGGAAGTTTTATCTGGGTGTCAGTTACCGGAACCTCTTCGTAAGTGAAGATCATCAGATGGCCTCCCTGGAAGCCGTCCCACCCCATGATATCGTGGGAGAACCAATTAAGGAACATCTCATCCAGTCCAGTGATGAAAGCCCAGCGAGTCGTGAAAGGGCCAAACTGATTAACCGGATAATGGATGAGTCCCGGGAGATACTCCAGAACCATCCAGTCAACCTTAAAAGGATGGAAGAAGGTAAAAAACCAGCCAACATGATCTGGTTATGGGGTCAGGGCCCTAAACCACAGTTGGACCCATTTGTAGATAGATACGGGCTTAAAGGAGCTACCATCACTGGAGTAGATCTCATCAAGGGCCTGGGTGTTTATATGGGACTGACCAATGTCTATGTACCGGGAGCCACCGGTTACTACGATACTGATTACTGTGGTAAGGCTAAGTACGCTCTTAAGTCCCTGGAAGACCATGACCTGGTCTTCATCCATGTAGAAGCCCCTGATGAAGCGGCACACGCCGGTGATGTGGAGGAGAAGATAAAGGCCATAGAGAGGATAGATGAAAGGATCCTGGGGAAACTCTTGGACAAACTGCCAGAATATGATGATGATTATTCTCTTTCTATTTTACCAGACCATCCCACACCAATCACCCTCAAAACCCACATCAAAGACCCCGTGCCCTACGCCATGTATTCTACTAAAGGTACGAGTGATGAAGTTACCTCATACGATGAATTAGGGGGTAAACAGGGTTCCCAGGGTTTAAGGGATGGATACAGGTTTATGGATAACCTGCTTGAATATTCTAATCCCTAATTCAACGTGATTGAATATACTAATCAACCTATTAGAATATTCTAATCCCTAATCTTTTTTAGATAATTCGATATCTTTTTATAGTAAAAAAAGTTATAATGATAACTTTATTAAAAACGAGTTTTTTTAACTTTAAAATTTACATTGTTTATCCTTATTTAAATCTAGTTAAATAGAATAGTATTTATTGATAATATTCTATACTATATTTTAAAGGGTATAGGTAGGAGTTGATTAATCTGTCAAAATATATAGTGGTAACCGGGGGTGTGGTGAGTTCCATTGGTAAGGGAATAACCGCTGCATCCATCGGTAGAATTTTAAGGTCTTATGGTGTGGATGTAACCGCCATAAAAATTGACCCATACCTTAATTGGGATTCTGGAACATTGAACCCCTATCAACACGGGGAGGTATTTGTAACCGACGATGGTATGGAAACAGATCTTGATCTGGGACACTACGAGAGATTCCTGGACGTGGAACTTTCCGGTGAATCCAACATAACCACCGGGAAAGTCTACTCAGCCGTGATAAATAAGGAAAGAAAGGGAGATTTCCTGGGGGCCTGTGTACAGATCATCCCCCACATAACTGATGAGATAAAGTCCAAGATCAGGGATATCTCAAATATAACCCAGGCTGAAGTGGTCTTAGTTGAGATAGGAGGAACAGTTGGTGACATCGAAAGCCAGCCCTTCCTGGAGGCAGTAAGACAACTCCGTAACGAGGAAGGTCACGACAACGTGATGTTCGTCCATGTGACCTACGTACCCTACCTGAAGGCTGCCGGAGAATTCAAGACCAAACCAACCCAGCACAGCACCAAAGAATTAAGGAGTACCGGTATAAACCCGGATGTTATAATTTGCCGGTCCGAATTACCCATCGACAGCCATATCAAGGATAAAATAGCCCACTTCTGTGACGTGGAAAGAAATGCAGTGATAAACACCCCAGATGTTCATTCCATCTATGAGGTCCCCCTCATCTTAAACAGTGAAGATATGGGTGAATACGTCCTTAACCGCCTTAAGATAAATGCACATAAATCCGACCTATACGGCTGGAGCAGGATAGTGGACTCCCTTAAAAGCTACAACTCACGGGTCACCATCGGTATCATCGGCAAATACGTGGAACTGGAGGACGCCTACATCAGTATAAGGGAAGCGTTAAAACACGCCGCGGCCCAACTGGGTACCAAAGTGGATATCGAATGGGTGCACGCCGAAGATACCATAAACATGGAGAGGATCCGGGACTTCGACGCCATGCTCATACCCGGTGGCTTCGGTGAAAGGGGAATCAGTGGAAAACTGGACGCCGTGCGCTACTCCATTGAAAACGACATACCCCTATTCGGGATCTGCCTGGGAATGCATACCATAGTCATCGAGTTTGCCAGGATGAACGGATTTGAAGGTGCAGACAGTACAGAATTCGATACTAACGCTAAACACCCGGTCATCGATATGATGCTGGAGCAGAAGAAGATAAAGAATATGGGTGGGACCATGAGGCTGGGAGCCTATCCCTGCAAGATCAAGGAGGGAACCCTGGCCCGGGAAGCCTATAAAAAGGACTTAATAAGTGAACGACACAGGCACCGGTACGAGTACAACAACAAATACCGGGAGGAACTGGAGAAAAAGGGACTGGTAATCGCCGGTATCTCCCCAGATGACTTCCTGGTGGAGATGGTGGAACTCAAGGGTCATCCCTGGCTTTTAGGCTGTCAGTTCCATCCTGAGTTCAAATCACGACCGAACAACGCTCATCCACTGTTTGTGTCATTTGTACAGGCTGCAATTGACAACCGGAAGAGTAAGGCCAAGTAATTCTTTTATTTCTTTATTTTTCTATTTAATTTACCATCTTCTCTTTGTTTCATCTTCGAGCTTAAGATTAGTATGTGTCAATCATTTGCCAAGTTAAAAAGTATGTATTAATCATTTGCTAAGTTAGAAGGTATGTATTTATATAATTAATAATTTAAACTGATATCATGGTCTATAATTATATACCTCTAATTGCAGCGATTATAGCAGTTTCTGCCTCCCTATATGCCAGTTACAGCGATTTAAAGAGGGGCATCATACCTAACAAACTTACCTTCCCCCTGATAGGGGTGGGATTAATTTTAAATGCTATATATGCAGTTTTAATTGGTAATTTACTGCTTATTGTAAGCGCAGCCATCATAACCGCGGTCATCTTTGCTTTAGGGTACCTGTTCTGGAAGATGGGTGCCTGGGCCGGTGGGGATGTCAAACTATTCACTGCCCTGGCGGCATTACTTGCTGTTTATCCTCCCATAATTAATTACAATATTTTAAACTATCAGATGCCCTTTTATTCCACCTATCCCTTTCCATTTACATTGATTATAAACAGTATCCTTTCCATGTTGCCTTTCCTTTTAATCTATGTGGTTTATATAGGATTTAAGCATAAACCAAAGGTTCTGGAGGAATTAACTGCCCCATTAAAGGATTATCGCAAGAACATGGTCCAGGCTCTGGTGGTCTCATCAGCAGTGTATATTGCCTATTTCATCACCTTTCATTTGCCCTTCCAAAATCTCCTGGTGAGTATGGTACTGATAATTATATTATCACTGGTTATCTCCAGATTACCCAAACTGATCAAGGCCGTCCTGGTATCAGTCGTTATGATTTTTTCCTTAATACAGAATTTACAAGTTACAATCCTCGGATTTATAGTCTTATTTATAATAATGACGGTAACCGCAGTTGTAAGAAAATTAATGACCAAAGCCAGTAAGGAAGCCTTACAGGATGATTATAAAATTAACGAGCTCAAGGAGGGTATGATATCTGCTTACAACCTTTACCAGAAGGGTGATGAGGCATATTATGATGATAAGAGTTTTTTCGATAAAATAAGGGAAGCTGTAAAAACCGGTGACATCTTCCTGCTGAGCGCACCCAAGGGTAAATTACTGGTGAGCACACTGGCAGCCGGTCTTAAAAATGAGGATATAGAACTCTTAAAAAAGCTTTCCAGTGAAGGTAAAATCTCAGATACCTTCAGGGTGAAGAAGGGTGTTCCCTTTGCACCTTCCATCTTAATTGGTCTGGTGATCTCCCTTTTAATAGGGGATCTGGTCATCATACTTTTCAACCTGTTGAACTGGTTGTTGTACTAAATAAACTAGCGGTGACACCAAAATTTATAAGGTAACAAGTTTATATCATACATTGATGTGAGGAGTTATGGATAGTAGGGGACAGGCATCTGCAGAATACATATTTCTTATACTGATTTTCTTGATAGTTCTAGCTCTAGTTACCGTTCCCTTCGCTGGACGGACCATCAATGCCACCCAAAATGTCTCCGTAACTTCTGATGCTAAAACAGCCCTTTCAACCATAGCTAATGGGGTTAACGTGGTGTACTCCAATGGACCCGGTGCTAAAAGAACTGTGAATGTGTATTTCCCACAGGATAATTCCGAGTTGTCCTATGACGATGGGGTTTTAAGTTTGGGTCTTCAAAATATTCCAGTAAATGCCAGTGTTCAGGGTAATGATAGACCGAATGTTAACGCAACTGTACCGTATGCCGTAGAAGTAGATGGTACTGCTACCAAAGGCTGGCACGATGTGGAAATCACATGGGATATTGGAAGTACCCATATATCAGTTTCAATCAGGCCATCCCCGTAAAAAGTGAAATGCTTTATGCAAGTAGGAAGGATCTGTAAAATAGTTATAATCCTTTAATGCTTATTTTTAAATATTGAATTCTATAATCTATTGAATAAGTTAATAGAACGATCTCATTTTGTATACTAATTTTTTCTACCATTTAAAAAAATTCGTATGTTTCATTCTAAAATTGAAAAAGTTTAAAAATTTCTTCCAATAATTTGAACTCCAGGGATCATAATTCTTTTTAATTTTAATATTATCAGAACCTTCAAATTCAGCATTACCACCATTATATTTTATTTTACCATTTATGGTGATGGTGATAGGATTTGATTTACCTTTGAGTAATTTTGTTAATTTCGATGCATCAAATATAGCCACTATAGTGTTTTTAATAATTATGACATTACTAGCGGCAATGTTAATTCCACCATATACTAATTTAATGGTGTTAACTTTTACTTTGGACGCATCATAAGTTTTAGGTAACTTAATTATGGCCGTTATCCATTGTCCACACATTTTTAAGTTCAATTTTTCTGGATAGATATCTACGGAGGCAGTAATTGGATTTACAGTAATTGTTATGGTGTTCATTCCTACTCCTCCATCTTTATCTAAAACAGATAAGGTTACTGTATAATTACCTTTATTATAATATTTATGTGAAGGATTTAAAGTACCGAAGACAGGTGCAGAACCATCCCCGAAATCCCATTTTACTGTGAAGGTGTCTAAAATACCGGGATCTATGTAACTACCAGATAATTCAACTTTTTCTCCAGAAGTAATTATCCTATTTACTCCTGCATTTACTATTGGTGCTACATTATTTACAGTAACCGTTAAATTGTCTGTACTAACAGCGTTGTCTTTATCAGTAACTGTTAGTGTAACATTGTAAATGCCATTATCTACGTACCTGTGAGTGGTCTTAAGGCTGCCTGTGACTATTGTTCCATCCCCAAAGTCCCACTTAATATTGTGGGTATCATTTATTCCATGATCTGTAAAGCTTCCATTGAAGTTTACGGTTTCACCTTCATCAACCACTTGATCCTGGCCAGCATTTACTATTGGTGCAACATTGTTGATGGTTATTTGTGCTGTAGTTTCATTACTGAGTTCACCATCACTTACTTCTAATTTAACTACACCGTCATAGTTATCGTTCCAGATATAGGTGGTTGTGGGTTGATCAAGCCATTCAGTGTCCCAGATGCCATCATTGTTGAAATCCCATCTATATTTGAGAACATCTCCATCAGGGTCAGATGAAGATGATGCATCAAGGGTGATGGTAGATCCTTCGTCTCCGGTGTAATTGCTACCAGCATTGGCAACTGGAGGTTGATTAGTTATTATATTTATGGTTGTTATTGCATCAGGGGTGAATGGTGCATTTTCAACATTCCCAACATTATCAGTAGCGATGCTGAAGAATTTGTATGTGCTTCCGATTGTACCTGTGAAGGTAGCTGAAGTTTCACTAGTTTTTAACCAAAGTTGGTAAGAACCTTCATTTTCTGAATAATAAATAGCATAGTTAAGTATACCGGAACCTAAACCATCATCTCCAGTCCATGATACCTGAAATTTTGAAGGATTTTGAGTCTGTAATGGATTTATAGTACTAATAGGTGGCTGTGAATCGATTGTATTGATTATTTCATTTGTGTCTATTGGTGGATTGTTATCAAAGATTATAGTTGCTTTGTTGCGAATCTCTGTACCAGAAATAATGTTTAACTTAGGGTTGATCAAATAACTAACCCAACCTTCACCGTCAGGTGGGTTCTGATTAGGTGGTAAAAATCCAATTAAAGGATCTTCAGGAGGCAAACCAGTAACCGGATCGATAGATTCAAATGTCCATGTTACGAGGCCAGTTGTATAGTCTATTTTTTTACTAATTATCACCAGAAGATTCTTGTAGGGCCTTAAATCAACTATACTCTGCCAGGATGGAATAATAATATTTCCTAATGAAATTTCTCCGAACCGGAACGTATCCCAATCTAAATCCTCATCCAAATAATCTGTTATGACTATTTTTTGTGCTGCAGCTGTAGCATTTTCGATATTTTCGAAATGTATCGTATAGGGAATTGTTGGAATATAAGGTATAAAATTTGGTGCTCCATGGCCCGAAAGTCCTATTTTTTCGTTTGGATCATATGACATTAATATTGTTATGTTTAAATAGCCTCCGCCTTCACCACGAAGTTTCTTTATCAGATCTTTACATTGTTGATCAAATATACCCAAATATTCTTTTGCTTCTTCTTCAGCTACCATATGAATTAGTAATTCAAAGACAAAGTCAATAAGTGGACCAAACGGATTCAACAACATTGGACTAATCATTTTATTAGTCACTAAGCTATTTGTTCCCGTTAAAGAGGTTTCACTGGTTTCGTTTTCAGTGTTGTTCATCGATGTCAATGGTACATCTAAGACTTGAAATCTTAATTCTCCGTTATTAAGAGCCAAAATTCCGGTGAGTATAATTTTTAACTCTTCCATTTCTCCTACTTTAAGGTCTTTTATTAAAACTACAACATTTCGTTGTAAATAATCTCTTATATAGTCGTTTAAGATATCTGGAGGGATGTTACTAAATTCTTCTGGGTACTGTTCCTCAAATGCACTAACGATTTCGGGTATACGATTTTCTATGTTGTTTGCATCCCATAGTACAGTACCATCTGCTGCTTCAACTCGTATTATTTTAAAAATGGAATCTACATCAAGATTTATTAGTATAAGATCCGAATCCCACGGTCCTAAATTATAAATATCAATATAATAATTAGTATTTCTAATAGGTCTAATTTTTTCGGGCCCTCTTGCGCTTATCCACAAATTATTTTCAATTTTTTTATCAACTGTAGTATTAACTGGAAGAACGAATAGTAAAGGTCCAATATAACCAGGACATCTTTGTGTCACACTGTTTTGTATAACATATTCCTGAGTTCCGTAAATAATGGTCACTGAATAAGGAGTAAACTTGTTTTTGTTTTGAGCATTCAAAACGTGATTATACCATTTCATATCTTCTACCTTGACTAGGCCGTAGGTATCTGTTAGCGCATATTGAAAAGGATTATTGATATCATTTGTTCCATTTTGAAGTGAGAGTGAGGTGCCATCATTTTTCCTTACAATTACACTGACGTTCCTGACAGGAATTCCATTTTCATCAACAACTTTAATATAAAAGTCCCAATTCGTTGTTAAAGAAGAATTAGAATCTACAAAAGTTACCTTACTTTCATCAAAAGTAGATTTATTAGCATAAATAGATGAGTTGTGAAGATAAATATCTGTGGCATTATTTAAAATAACACACTCATTTATGGTAACATTGGATGAGTGGATTTGAAGTCCATTCACATTATTAGAGATATTATTCTCATAAATAGTGTTATTGGGAGATGATTCGAGATAAATTCCATTATTACTACCCTGGATTTGGTTGTTTCCACTTATCGTATTTTCATGAGAGTTGGATAAGTAAATTCCATCATCATAACCAGATATTATGTTCCCAGTTATTGTATTATTATTTGAGGATGTGTCTAGATAGATTCCCGTGCTATATCCCTGAGAGTTATTGCTCAGGTTATTGTTAAAAATTGTATTAGAGGAGGAGGACTTAATGCGAATCCCGGCAAAACTTTGGTTGGTTATGTTATTTTCAGAGATTAAATTGCTATTAGAACCTGAAGGACTATCATAACCTGAATACCAGGTTAAAATTCCATAAGTTCCATTAGATATGATGTTGTTAGAAATAGTATTTTTTGAAGAGTCCTCCAGTAAAATTCCTATATTGTTATCATCAAAAATGTTGTCTGTAACTATGTTATTAGAAGTTAAGTGGAAATAAATTCCATAGGCATGATTTATTAATGTGTTTCCAGAAATGGTGTTGTTAGAAGATATTTCATCAAGGGAGATACCGTAAGATTGTGAATTATAAAAAGAAATTCCAAAATTAATGTTAAAGCTTTTCAAATCACTAATACAATTATTTGCAGTTATAAGGTTGTTGTTTGAATTTCTGATGATTATTCCTCTGGAGTAACTTGCTAAGTTGTTATTGGAAATTATGTTATTAGATGAGTTTTCAAGAAGGATTCCAATAGTATAGTAATAATTGTTGTTGGTATCTTTTGCATCTCCTGTTATATTGTTATCCAAGATTGTACAGTTTGAAGAGGATTCAAGATATATTCCCGTGCTACTGTTGTATGAAATGATATTGTGAGATAAATTGATATTTGGGGAGGAGAAAAGGTAGATGTTTGAGGCGTGATTTGTAGAAATGTTATTATAGGGAGATAATTGTAGAACAATTTTCAGTGCTTCATTGTTACTTATGTTATTTTCTGATGAGGACTCGAGGCCTAGCCCTCCATTTATATTATTCCCGTTAATTTCGTTATTGGAAGAATTATTAAGAAAAATTAGATACTCTACGTAATTATAATCGCCACTATTTATAGTGTTTCCAGAAATGTTATTATTCGAAGAAGATTCAAGGTAGATTCCAATATCATAATTTATTATATTATTTGTTGAAATGGCGTTATTTGATGAGTTCCACAGTTTAATTCCATATTCATAATTGTCTGTTATGTTATTGTTTTCAATATAGGAGTTGGTAGTGTTTATAAGGAGAATTCCTATGCCGTTTTCCGTAAGGTTAACGTTTCTTACTTGAATATTGTCACATGAAATTAAAGCTAAAAATCCTATGGGAGTGCCATCGAAAGTAAGTCCGTTTTCATTTATAAGGTAGTAAATCGGGTTTCCATTTATGGTGTTGCTAGTATCAATATACTGGATGTAGCATGAAATTTCATCCCCTAAAATGTTAAAATTATAGCCATTATTTGTAAGTATATTATTCCTGAGGACGTTTCCAGGAGATTCTATCATATAAATTCCAAATCCATTAGAATCTAGCTCGTTTTCGGTGATACTAGTATTTGGAGAATTGTATAAAGCAATTCCATAATTGCTATTTAACAGCAGATTACTTGAAATTGTGTTATTTGGAGAATTATAGAGGTATATTCCTGAAACTCTAGCATAATTTACAGTATTATTGAAAATAATGTTATTTGAAGAGGACTCAAGATATATGCCAGTATAATAATTATCAATATAAAAATCATTAAAATTACTAGAACTATCCATGTCAATTGAAGCCCTAGCTTCACCACCTCCATAGACAGAGATAGTATTTCCTATAATACTGTTATTTGAAGAATTTGTAAGGGATATACCATTGGAACCGCTGGATATATTGTTTCCAGAAATCACGTTAAAATGAGATGAATCAAAGCTAATTCTTGTTGTTGAGACTCCCTTGATGGTATTGTATGAAGAATTCACTAGATGAATTTCATTCCCGGATAAATCACAGTTTTCAATTACCACATTTGTCGAGTTCATTAATGAAACTTGGCTTGAAATAATAGAGTTTTTTATCTGTATATCGTTGCATAAGATTAGTATTAAAAATCCCGTTGAAATTCCATCATACACTAACTCATTTTGACCTACTAGGTAGTAAATGGGTTCTCCATATATAGTATTACTGGTATCGATATCTTGTATGTAATCTGAAATATTATCTCCTGTAACATCCAGATTATACGCGTTATCTGTTATTAAATTATTTTTTAAGGTATTTTCAGGGGAATTGACTAATAGAACTCCGCCATAATAATTATTTGTTATATTATTCCCTGAAAGAGTGTTATTAGAAGACGAGTCTAGGTAGATCCCCTCAGTGTTTGTTATACTATTCCCTGAAATTATATTGTTGGAAGAAGAGTCCAGGTAGATCCCATAATGGTTATTTGATATTGTATTTCCGGAAATTGTACTATGTGAGACATGAGATAAATATATTCCGGCGACAGAGGAGCTTGTTATGGTAAAACCATTTATTTTAGAATAATTACCAGAGGAATCTATAAAAACAGAGGGTTGATTGGGATCAAGAGCGTTAATTACTACACTACCATTAGATATCAGGGTTAAATTAGTTTTATTTATCTGAATATTTTCATTGTAAGTTCCTTCATTCACTACAATTGTATCTCCCGATGAAGCGCTATTAATGGCTTCTTGGATAGTTTGATTAGTATAAACATCCCAATTTGATGCGTCAGTATCTGTTAGATTATCTTCAGCCGCTGCCGTACCAATTAAAAATGATATAATAAAGAAAAAGCTAATTAGAGAAAATAGATAAGGTAATACTCTTTTAGTTTTGGCCATGAGACCCCCCCTGTTTCATGGTGTTAGTTACTATTAATTATTAATATATAGTTTATCATAATAAACAAATAGGAAGTATTATAAAACAGAACCTACAAACATTAGTGTTTACTAACCATTTTATAATTTAAATAACCGATAACTTTTTATCTTCTAAAATACCAATTTCATTCTAAGATTAAATAATTTACTTAACTGAGTTATAAAAAATCATTATACTACGTTAGGAACACAAATTTTGATTTAACAAAAGTGGTATATGTTGAGGGGTACTTAAATGGGTATATTCGCCAAATTCGGAGATTTTATAATCAAACTATTTTCCTTCGTGGGAATGCTCATTCTATCCATCCCCAAGATTCCACAGAAAATAAGGAATATAAATACCAGCGGGATCCGGGATAAAATCGACACAGAATCTGTGAAGGGCAACATATCCCGGATCAGAAACGAAGTAGGTGGTGTGAAGGATAGCTATTCCAGAGGGAACTATTCCAGACCAGAACATTCCAGAACGTCCGGGGAATCCGGAGCTCACCTTGAAGATTCGGGTGACCTTGAAGATCCAGGTGTAATCTTAATTTCAGGGACCTATACTTCAGAGGAGAAGGAAAGAACTATTTTAATTCTACAGATTGCTTCAGCTGCCTTTATAGTGGTTTCAATTTTCTACGTGTTCAACTTTCTGTCCTTAATTCTCTTCCTGATACTGGGCGGTCTTATCGGTGCCTTCGTGATTTATATGCTGTACAACAGGGTAACGAAGATGTACAGGAGGGATTTCAATGCCTACCGTGATTTCTTTTTGCTGTACTTGGCGGTGGGAATCGTGATAGTCCTGGTGAGCAGCAACCCCAATCTGACAATGGCTTTCTCCTTCCAATCATTACCCTCCCTATCAGTACTGATCTATGCCATAATAGCCGTGGTTGCAGTGTTCCTCATATTTAGGATAAAATATCACCGTAATTACACCTTTGGAACTGTACTGGAAGCAGGTGAAAACACGGCCCATGTGAAGGTGGAATACGATATCAGGTCCAACGTCAAACCGGATATCTATCTGGTGGAGAATAGACCGGGAGCCGTGACTGGTGACACCGTGAAACTTAAAATTGAAGAGAAAATCATAAGCACTGGTGGCAATAAACCCCTGGAAATTCTGGAAGTATATGAGAAGACCTAAACTTTTATTTAACTGAAATCCCATATTTTTATTTTAAATCAACTTCTTAAGGTTTTTAATATGAAATCTAAAGATTCACATGATATACCCCCTGATCACCCCCGTTATGAATCCCTGAAGCTCAGGGCGAAAGTAGTGGATGCTTATAAGGCCGGGATCCTTGCAGATTCAGGTTTAATAGCCCATGGGAGGGGGGAGGCTTTTGATTACCTCTTAGGTGAGAAGACATCAACGGTTGCCAAGAAGGCCATAGAGACAGCGGCAGCCACCCTCTTACTGGCAGAACACCCGGTAATATCAGTTAACGGTAACACCGCCGCGCTGGTGTCAGAAGAAATAGTCGACCTGGCCGGTGCTTTAGATGCTAAAATAGAGATAAACCTATTCTACAGAACACCAGAAAGAGTACGTGCTGTAAAGAAGGTTTTAAGGGATGCCGGTGCTTTGGAAGTGCTGGGTAGCGAGGAAAACCCGGAGCATATAAAGGGACTGGACAGCCCCCGTTCAAGGGCCAGCCGGGAAGGGGTTTATAAAGCAGACGTGGTATTGGTACCTTTAGAGGATGGTGACCGGGCTGAAGCATTGGTTTCAAATGGGAAGAAGGTGGTAACTGTTGACCTTAACCCCCTTTCCAGGACAGCGAAAACAGCTACCGTGACGATAGTTGATAATCTGGTGAGGGTCATCCCCTCTCTTACCCGGGAAGTGGAAAGACTTCGAGGAATGGATAAATCTGCGCTTCAGGATATAACCCGTAACTTCGATAACCAGCAGAATCTGAAGGATTCATTGAAGCTGATGATAGGTTCGTACTCTCGCAAATAATTAGTGCTAACCTGATAAAGATAAAATATCTCTAAACAAAAGAATGGTATAGATGGACATGAAGGTAATAGGAGTTACAGGAATGCCCGGTTCAGGGAAGGGAATAGTAGCTGGTGTGGCTAAAAATCTCGGTTACGAGATCATAAGGATGGGTGATGTTATCCGGGAAGAAGCCAGGAAAAGAAATGCCAAAATAGGAGAGATCGCTGTCCAGCTTCGCAAAGACTATGGTGAATTTGTGGTGGCCGAAAGATGCATCCAGAAAATTAAAGATATATCTAAAGATTCCAGTAATCACTCCGATCTCTTCATCATCGAAGGGATAAGAAGCCCCTTTGAGGTGGAGATGTTCCGGGAGAATTTCCCAGGTTTTAAGGTATTATCTGTTAATTCCTCCCCGGAGACCAGGTTTCGGAGGTTGTTGAATAGGAAACGTGTGGACGATTCCCTTGATAAATCTGAGTTTGAAAACAGAGATAAGAGGGAGCTTAAATTTGGTATAGGGGAAGTAATTGCCACTGCAGACTACATGGTACCCAATGAAGGCTCTATAAAACGGTTTAAAAATACTATAAGGAGCATACTCACCAATGAAATGTGAATTTACGGCTGAAACCCCCATCAACCCCACTGAAGATGCAGATAAAGTTATCAAAACACTCTCCAACATGTTCGACTATGACGAGCTGGAGATAGGTGCAGATTACATCTCCGTGAGTGGGGGGAAGGATTCCCTTATAAAGCTGAGGGAAGCACTGGAAGTTCGCAGGATCAGGAACACCGCCCGCAAGATACTGATTAAAGGGGCCTATGCTGGTGTGATCCATTTTAAATTAAATAAACAGGCGGCCTTCTCTGGTGTGGTCAACTTTGCAGAAGACGATCTCTCACCACTGGGGGAAATAAAGGTAAAAATAGAAACTGACGATGTTGAAGGGTTAATTGACTGGTTGGCTCCTTTACAGGAGTAAAAATCAGTACTTTTCTACAGTAGAAAGGATTATTATACTCCTAAAAAAATTTATCCCATATAAAAAAAGATCATTTATCCTCTAAAACAGCTTTCTTTACAATGACGTGTCCACTGTCCCTATCCCAGACCTTCTCGGATTCCTGGATTTTAATTCTCTTTTTAAAGAGTGGACAGTCCAAAACCAGGGTTTCTGCCTCACCGCCTTCAAAGGCCAGGTGGATACCGTACTTCTCGTGGATGGTAATCAGTTCATCTAATAGTTCACTGTCTATTTTTCTGCCCAGCCAGGATTCATCCAGGCCAGCAGCTGATACACTGACCAGTATGGTTTCAAAATTAAGCTCTATAAGTTCTTCCATGTACTTATATGGATCTTTGTGCCATAATGGGGCTATAGATTCCAGGGAAAGGTCCTGGCAAAGTTTATCTATCCTGGATTTCTGGTAGCTTGAATGGAGGGCACCGGAGAAAATCGCCTCCACCCCCTCATTTTTAAGATCGGTTAAAACGATTTTCAGGTCATCCAGTTCCTTTTCTTTTATCCCATGGGTGGTGTAACGTAAAAGGGGAATATCTATGGACTGAGCAGCGAGTTCTGTGAGGTGGATGTTGCTGGTGTGGAACATGTAAGACTCTGGATTATCTGATATCATGGAAACCAGATATTCTACTTTCCAACCTCTTTCTATGGCCTTATAGGTGGCCATGGTACTGTCTTTACCTCCAGAAAATAGAACTGCAGCTTTCATTTTCTAATTTAGTTCCTTTTTAATGAAACTAATTATTCTTTTCATAAACCCTAATTATTTCAGGTTTTACATAAAATTTAAATTATTTCAGTTTCCTTCTCCTTAAAGCCAACCATACGCGTATTTTATCCCACAACTGGGTTATGCTGTCTATAAATAAACCGATGGCACCTACAATTAATCCTATAAAACCACAGATTATTACGATGGTGGTTCGATCCGGCAGGTTCTTCTTGAAGGCGGTGATCTGATCCTCTACAGGGCCAGTTATGTTGGCAATCACCACTCTATCCTGGGGAAGCTGCGCTGAAACTGCATCAACCTGTGAGGGCTCCACTGTTATTAGTACCTCGGCTTGATGGCTTACAACAACTATACCACCCACCAGGCCCAGCCATTCAGTAATGCTATCCACCAGCTGGGTGGGGTTGCTGTTCTCATTTAAATATAAAATTATGGTATCATTGGCGGGGACCTGGGCCTCTTTAACATCAGCATCCACGACGGGTAACCTTTTTTCCATGGATCCCTTCCAGTTATCCATATTAAAGGACATGGTTTTAATGGTTATCTTGTTACACTGTACATCCTTGACCCCGTTTAACTTCTTGGTATCCTCTACAAAGGCGTTCACATCGTTGATGGTGGACATGTTAACGGTTATTACTTCCGGACTTCCCGAGCTGAAGGTGAAAACTGCCCGGGCCATGTCGGGCATGTCATCGTATAGGGGGGCGATGAAGAAGGCTCCGCCAACCAGGCCCACTATGAATCCCAGGGACAATACGAATATAAGGTTTCTTTTACCGATTAGTGGGGTTAGAAGTGCCGTGGAGAAAATAAACACCATCAGGAAAATGAAAAGCACCAGCATTATGGTTACAACGAGTACATCCATGGTATCATCTTTAGGGAGTGTATGGGATTTTCAATTAAAAGCTTAAGGAATCGGTTATTTAAGAGTTTTAGAACTTATAAAAGTTTTTGAAGACCCTAACCATTTAAGATTCCATTACTATATTTCCTGTGTCGGCATCTATATATATGGTTTTGGACGCTGTATTCTCTTTGGTTAATGGCACGATCCAAACAAAATAGTTGGTGCTGTTTACGTTTATACTTCCCTGCATAGGCGTCCCCACAGTGTAACCCGGATTTGCTTCAGATGCGATTCTTTTTGCATCTTCTTCGTTTATCTTAGTGTGGTTAGTGGAGTTGTTGGTGTCATTTTTCTTTTCATTTTCAGGGAAGGGGATGATGGTTGGTTCAGAGGGTGCTTGTTCCATGGTGGTGTTGTTGGTGGGAGTGTCCTGGAATGGGTTGAAGGCGTAGACCACTGTGATGATGAAAATAGCTCCTACTACTATCAAAGCTTTTTTCTCCCATTCTTCAGGTAAATTCATAGAAATCACTAAGTTATTGCTCTGCTGATAATTACCATTCAGTGAATGTTATCGTACCATTTATATTATTTACACTGTAGGTATGGCCTGAAGTCATAATAAAACCCTCAGAAACATCCAATGGTATGATATTTATTGTTATATTTTGATTGTTAGATAAAACTGTTATATTACCTTTATTTATTGTAGCAGTGAAATCAATATCATCAGGAATAGTTATATTAGCATAATATTTATTTCCATTAACGCTGTTTCCCTTGATATAAACTGTATTTATTGTTTCAGCAAGTTTTTCCCCTGTTACTCTAGCTTGAGCAAGATTTGCAGTTTGAACTTGATTCATTTCACTGTTGATAAGACCAATCATTCCACCAATGATTATAAAGACTATGAGAGTAACAAATAAAAATTCTGCACTTCCAACTCCTCTTTCATCAAGTTTCAAAATTTTTTTCACCTTACGTGTTAGTAATTTTCTTGAAGACCAAGACGACTTATATATTCTGGTGAGATATAGAAGATAGTACCAAATGGGTTTCCATTCGTATCCGGCTTTCTAATAGGGACATTATTGATCTTTATAGCTATGCCCGGTTCACCAGCAAAATATTCATGATCTATACATGATATCATTTCATTATCCCCATGTTCAGTCCATAGAGGATCATCTAAAATAAAGGTACTCATTTTGGCACTGTCTGGACCCTCTGATTCTTCAGGGGTATTGTTTTCTAAGCGATCAAAGAATGTTAATCCATATGGATCATAGAAATAGTAGGATCTGATTAAGTTACTGGGATGTCCTGTACCAGCCAAACAGTCCCATAGATAAAGTAACCTATCTGGCTCTACACTATCATCAAAATGATATTCAGGATTTCCTGTACTGGATACGTAATAATTTGGGAATTTATATATGATAGTAGAAGTCCTAAATTTGTTGTTTGCCCAAATATATGGGTCTTCCATTCCTTCTATTGAAACATAAGCTCTTATGGTGGGTATAGTACCTTCAAAGGTTTGATTATTTTCCACAACCTTTATTGGTATTCCTCCCTTAATATTTACATAAAAACCAAAGGGATCTTCTTGATCTACTGTAACATCACCCGGGAAAAAAATCTGATCTGTACTATTTGTAACTAGAATATCATTTACATATATTTGCCTCCCACTCTGTTCTTGTAAGCCTCGACATAGTTCCAATGTATAGTTATTCATTATATCAATGGTATAATCTTCAACATACTTCTTACTTTGCCCTGTATCGAAGAATGTTCCATTCATGTCAATAACAAGCCTAGTTGCATTATATGAAGCCCTTCTTCCGGCATCTGAGGCTCCTTTATCTAAAGAACTGATAATATTTGAGGCTGTTGCCTGGGTGACATCACCACCGATAGCAATAGTGGATATCATATTAATTTCATTCACGATATTTCCATATGAAATTGCTATGAGCATCACTGGTATGATTAATAAAAATGCCAATGGTGTAAAAGCATATCCTTTATCATCCATCATATCTATCCCCTATTGTTTCCATAAACTAAGCCTAACAGGGATTGTATTTGGTAAATCACCAGTGTATAATGATTCATTCCGTATATCACTATCGCTATAAGGAATTCCAGAATCTCTGAGTATGCGTGTTAAATTTTGATAGGCTAATGTTCTAGCTTCATCAGCAGTGGGAGCATAGCTGGTTGTCCATAAATTTTGCAGGAATTTTGGGTATAAAATCGCTATCCTAGTTCCCGAAAACATCTCTGCATTGGCATCTCGACTTTGACTTATTGGATTAGAAGGATCTGAACCTCCTCCCATATCTCCTGACTCCCAAGCCTTACCTGCTGTTACAGTTACTCTTAACCTGTAATTACCTTGTAAAAGAGTATCATTACCATCTGTAATTATATGCTGTGTGTTATCTGCATCCTCTTGTTTAAGATCAACCACGTAGGTAACAGGGCCATTATAGAGTTCTCGATATGTTCCTCCTCCGTTATTTGAAACTTCTACTTTAACGTTATTTGTATCTGTTCCCACACCAACAAATAAAAAGGCTGATTCTGCATTGGGTCCTATTGGGAAGTCTTTGTATTGTTGTTCAACATTAGAACTGCTTTGATGATTCTCAAATGGAGTGTTATTCCAGCGTATAGGCAGTTTTGTGGTGGTTACACTTGCATAACAATTCACCAGGCCCACGAGGTCGTAGTCAGATGAAGGTACTTCATCCCAGGTGACAATTCTAACTGTATTATGTCCTTTCTGTAAAATAGAATGATCTTCATCCCCTAAAAATAATATTCCTGGCTGATTTCCATAACCATGACTTCTTGCAGTATCTTCTGATGAGTCGAAAACAGTCAGCCAACTGTCATCGTTTTCATCCCATACCTGGACAAGAACACCGTCAGCAGCAGCAAAGCTATTGACAACTAGATAAGAATCCAGAAGCCTAGTGTCTTCTGGTACATAAACATCTTTGACAATGCTAACAGCAGATCCATCATGTGCGCCAGTGACATCAGGGACGTTGGTTATAACAAAAGGTCTATTCCCAACCCTATTACTGAATTGAGTTGGGTTAAGAGCAGATATGTCATCTGTTAATTCGTCCCAAGATACTCTATTGCTACCAGCTGTGGTCTGGACAGATCCAGTGCTTAAGTCGTAAGTTGTTGTAATTGGATCATGTGGATTATAATCTCGGGTATATCTAGTTGCTAACCCTGCCTGATCATCAAAGGTTGTATAAACAGGAGAGCTCACACCCTGTGGAACCTTTATGGTCATGGTGTAGTTTGCTAAAATAGAGAACCAGGGCATATCATCATATTGGTTAACATTATTGAAATTTATGTGAAGTGGATTTGAACTAGCAGGTGTTAAATCACCTGGATTGATAGTTAATCGATTATTATATATTCTACCCATAGTTACATCAGTGATCTGTGTAAATCCGCTTTGAGGTATATTATAATTGTGACCGTTTATTGAAACGATAGCTGAATATGATGATCCAAAATTATGATCAACTGATCCTAATAATACATTTACGGAATTTAATGTTCCATTGGGGACTGGAATATTTATATTCTGATAAGTTGAACCGTCTCTTCCCCAAGTAGGGGCTCCTACGAGATTGGTACGACGTGGGAGTTGATAATTATAATCCCAAGGATCGTAATTTGATAAATAGTTATGGAAATTCCAAAGGGTGCTTACAACCGTTATATCTTGGTCTGTGAAGTTTACTTCTTCTAGGAGATATTGTGATCTTCCCATCCAGCCTTCCTGTGGTCCTGTTATTACCTTTACTCTCGTAACTATATCTCTGGAGGTTAACAATCCTCTTTCATCTTGTACCGTAACGGTATTTGTTGAGCTTAATGTTAATCTATAACCGATTCCTCCCGGTATCAAAGTTTGGAGTCTATTATTTAAAATTTGTTCAGCACCAGCAACATTACCATTCTCTGCTTGGACTGTGGCATTCCTTAATGTACCATCTTGCTCCATAGTTTCCAGTGCACTGTCAGCAATTGCTTCTAGGTGTTGATGGTCCTCGCCCATATACGCAGGAATCATTAAATAGCTCATAATAGAGGTAGCAAATATCACTATTACTATTAAACCTAATGTAGCATCTGCTGTAAATATGAAGCCTCTATCGTCCATTTTACCATTACCCTTTAATCCATAAATATAAATCGACTACACAAACTTTAGGTTTGATATTATCTAAATTAATAAGCCTTTCAGGCGTGTTTTTAGGTACCTCTACTATATAAAAATTCATCCAGTTTAAGGGTACACTTTCAGCCATTATTGAAACGGTATTATTATTAAACTCGGGATCTGAATAAAAAAATGTTGAATTAATCTTATGAGGTGTAGTAATGTTTGAAGAATCAAAGACGATTGTATTATTATTAATAGTTACATTAGCAGAAGTATAACCTCCGGTTTCTATTAAAATATAATAATCGAAGGTTTGTGTATAATAATTGTTAGTTACAAATGAAGGTATGTCAGTATATGGTCTAACAGCACCGGCTCCTCTAATTTGACCTTCACTTTTTGAAACAACTTCAAACGGTGAATAGAGAGCCACACGTTCAATTTTCACAATATCCTTAGCATTACTATCATAGGTACCTGAACTATTTATAAAAGCACCATCTCCTTTTCTGGTAATATTTAAAAAGAACCCATATTGGTCTCCCACAATTTTCTCAATATCAGATTCTTTAAGTGCAGCTAGTTTACGCGATGATATGGTGCCTTCTGTCGGCCCCATTTTATCACTGTCGTATTTTGCAAGTCCTACTATTTGTGCATTACCAGTGTCTTCCCATTTTATGGGAGTTCCGGAAGTTTCAAGTAACGTGTTAATGGCATCAACTGCAACTCTATCAGTTGAGCTTCTAAATATAGTATCTTCCATTTGGAACATTATATTTCCCATATCTGCAGCTACCATACCTATCATTATAGTGAGAGGTATTAATGCAATTAGAAGATCTAAAGAAATTATAAATCCCTTTGAATCATCATCCAAAAACCCCATACTTAATCTCCAGGATGATATTTTTTACCTCTAAATTTTTCCCACGCATTAAACATACTGATTTTCCAAGACAAATCCTTCCATTTTCTAAAATATTTGGTAATATAATTTCTTTTGTTTTATAATAATATATATAGGTTTTGAGAGCTCTGTATTACTTAATAATCGATTTGTATGAAATATCCAGTTTTAATCAAAAAAGATATAGAGGAGTATATACAAAGAATGATCGATAAAATGGATCAAAGAGGACAAATTTCTGTAGAATACATTCTTATAGCAGCTATAGTGATGTTCATAGTTATGGCATTTGGTTGGGTTGTAGCCAATGAGAGTGAACTCAATTCAGTAGCTTCGGCTGTAAAAATGGGGGCAGAAAACGGCACCACCTACGCATCTATAATAAATCCACAGATGCAGCCAGTTAGAGTCACCGGTGTTGATATCAACGGTGAAGACGACGTAACTATAGAAGTAAGATTCTCCAGTTCTGTTGAATCCATAAATGAAACCATATTAAAAAGTATAAACAACTCGCTAGCCGGCAGTGGCTATAATGCAATTAGTTTTAGTGAATCAAAGTTATATTTACAAACCAACCGTCACAACTACACCGTGATCCTGATGACAACTACACCGAATGGTAACACTACACCATAGTTCTGTTAAACTACACTATAATCCGGGTTACTCCTAGTATATGAGTTGTTAAATTGATTAGAGATTAAAAAGCATATTGAAGGGATCAGTTATGAAAGAAGATACAGGTATAAACATGGAAGAAACCCCTTACAATAAACCCAAAAGAAAAAGGAATAAATGGGGAATATACATCAGCATACTCCTCCTGGTTGTTGGCCTGATATGGTACGGGGTGAATGTGGGAATTATACCCTTCTCCATTATACAGGAACAGGCAGGGCCCATAATAATCATACTCATCGGTCTTCTAATTTTAATAAAATCCCTCTAATCAAATTTTATTTCTTTTAATGGATTATTTTTTAATTTAATTAAATTGTTATGGAAATCGAGGTTAAAACCATGAAAGATTTACTAGAAAAACTCTCAAACGCACCAGGAATATCTGGTTTTGAAGATGAAGTACGGGATCTAATGATAACAGAATTAAAGGACTATGTAGATGAAATAGAGGTAGACCAGCTGGGTAACCTAATAGCCAGGAAGAACGGCAAACCCAACGGCAGAAAGATAATGTTAGCAGCTCATATGGATGAAATAGGGCTTATGGTAAGGTATATCGACAAAAAGGGTTTCATCAAGTTTTCAAAAATCGGGGGAATAAACGATCAGATGCTTCTAAACCAGTCGGTTTACATCCAGTCATCCCAGGGAAATGTAACCGGGGTTATAGGTTCCAAACCACCACATAAGATGAAGGAATCTGAAAAGAAGCAGATCCTGAAATATGAAAACATGTTCATCGACATCGGTGCCAAGGATAAGGAAGAGGCAGAAGAACTGGTCAGTGTGGGAGATCCCATAATAATCAAACAGGAGTTTGAAGAACTGAGAAACGGCCTGGTTATGGGTAAAGCACTGGACAACCGGGTGGGCTGCGCCACACTCATCGAAGTATTAAAGAAAGCGGAAACAGACGCCACGGTCTATGGTGTGGGCACCGTCCAGGAAGAAGTAGGCCTTAAAGGAGCTAAAACCAGTGCATTCAGCATAAACCCGGACATGGCCCTGGCCCTGGATGTAACCATCTCCGGAGACCATCCCGGAATCAAGGAAGACGAAGCACCATCCATGGCTGGTAAAGGCCCGGCCATAATACTCACCGATGCCAGCGGACGGGGGCTCATAACCCCTTCAAAGGTAAAAGATCTCCTGATATCCACGGCCAAAGAAGAAGAGATACCCTACCAGGTGGAAGTTAGTGACGGGGGAACCACCGACGCCACATCCATACACCTCACCCGTGCAGGGATACCTACAGGGGTTATCTCACCAGCCAGCAGGTACATACACACCCCGGTAAGTGTGGTGAATCTGGATGATGTGGAAAACGCGGTGAAGCTGATTTTAGCCGTGTTGAAGAAAATTTAAGGCTTGATCCAGGTATAAACTAATTTTTTTTACTTAATTCTTATTTTAAATTTTTTATTATTCTTTATTAAAATTTCAGGTTATTACTAAGATTTTTTTAAATTCTTGTTCGCTAGGAAGAATAAGTGTATATAAAGAGTTGTTCGCTAGGAAGAATAAGATGGGCAGCTCATTGTTGTGATCTGATTTTACTAAACTCGTAACCTTAATCAATAAAATTGAACATAATAATATCATTGAATTTGATATAGAATACGAATTTTACTCCTATGAAAAAGTATGGGGTGAATAAAAAATGGAAAAAGTTTGTAACGTATCAGATGTTCCCCCAGGAACCATGAGGGGATTCACTGTTAAATACGCTTATATCCTCCTGGCTAACGTTGATGGGAATTTTCACGCGGTAACTGCTGTATGTCCGCATATGGGGGGATACCTCCCCATAGGCACCCTTGAAGGGAACATAATAAAGTGTCCGGTGCATGGTTCCCAGTACGATGTGACCACTGGAAAGCTGGTTAAGGATGTGCCCGCTGTTTTGAGAGTTCTCACCGGCGGTGGTTCACATGATTTAATGAGTTACCCGGTCTCAGTAGAAGATGAAACTGTTTACGTGGAAGTCTAAGAAAAATAGTTAAAAGGAAGTTAAATCCTGAGGGTTAATTCTTATTTTAAATTAATGGCCGAGTTGATCTCGATTCCAGTGGGGCCTATCTCATAGGTTAAAAACTGGGTGGGTGTTTTGGTGCTTCTCACTTTCACCACGTCCATCACCCGTTCTCTACGGCCGGTGTAGGGGTTTTCCCGTTTCATTAATTTAATAGCGCCATAGACAGAGTATAATGCTATTTCATTGAATTCATCAGAGGTGGCGCTGTCTAATATGATTAAAGCAGTTATGTTCCGTTTTTTGAGTTCATAGACCAGGAGGTCCAGTCGGGAGCGGAAGTCATAGGGGGTTAGTTTAGCGGTGTAACTGCCGATATTATCTATAATTAAGGCTTCGGTGTCATCGGGTATTATTTCCAGGAGTTTGGCGAAGTTTCCCTTCATGGAATCTATTTCAATCTTCACCTCTGCCTCGGTTACCTCTGCCCGTATTTTCGCGAGTTCTACGAATTGCAACATTCCTTTATCGGTGCAGCCTTTAATATCCCAGTTAAATGCTTCGCTCTGGATGTATAAATCTTCAGCATCTTCTTCAGTGGTTATATAAGCAGTTTTAAGGTTTTGAAGACAGCAACTATAGGCAAACTGGAGTCCGAGGATGGTCTTTCCAGATCCGGCATCACCAGTTATAAGAAGAGTTCTTCCTTCTGGAAATCCGTTGGTGAATTTATCTATACCTTCTATTCCTGTATTTATCCTTTTCAATATTACCACTCCCTTTAACTGATGATTAATGAAAGTTCTATACATATAATATTTCAATCTGTATTTAAAAACTTATTCATTATAATTAATCACAAATTCAAAGTTGCAGTACTTATCCCTATCCTCCAGGCAATGGGTTTGCCCAACGTTACCATGTAAATTGGTCCAGGTGAAACTGCGCAGTACTATGACTCTGCATATCATACAGAACATGGGACTGGCGTCAGTATCATCAACCCAGGGACAATTATGGAATTTAAATAGTATAGGACCGTTTTCATCGGTTAATTCTGTTTCAATGCCCAGGTTGGAGAAAAAATCCCTAAGCCAGGAAATATAACATCGGAATATGTTTTCTGGGGTGTTTGCCGCCTTTCCCAGGCAGATCTCAAGGTCTTTCAAAAACCGGGCCTTCGTATTTTTCTCGAATCGGTCCGAGAAGCTTCTGGCTATGTTATTCCGTACCTGGGGCGGTATGTTGGATGCAAAAACAGGTAGCGCGCTTAAGACAAAATTTGAAAGCTCTCCCCGGGCTTTATCCTTGAGCAATTCTTCTTTTTCCTTTTCCGCCCTTTTCCGCTCGGTTATATCTCTAAAAACAAGGGCTACTCCTATTACGCTCCCATTTTCATCCCGGATAGGTGCGCTGCTATCATCTATGGGTAACCTGGTCCCATCCTTGGTGATGAGTAAGGCAGGGTCGTTCATTTCTATTACGGCGTCCCTTTTAAGGACCTTAGTCACCGGGTCTTCCAGGGGGATTCCGGTGTGTTCATTTATTATCTGGAAGACGTCTACCAGTGTTTTACCAATGGCTTCCTCCTGGTCCCAGCCAGTAACCTTCCGGGCCACCGGGTTCATGAAGATGATCACACCCTCCTTATCGGTGGCTATCACCGCGTCACCGATACTTTCCAGGGTGGTGGAGAGCCATTTTTCACTTTCTTTAAGTTTACGGTCCATCTCGTGCTTGTAGATGGCTATCTCCACTGAGCTGTGCAGTTCTCTGTCTTCGAATGGTTTGATTATGTAGCCGAATGGTTCGGTTATCTTGGCCCTTTTCAGGGTTTCCTCGTCAGAATAAGCAGTTAAGTACAAAACAGGGATATCAAAATCATCGTGGATTCTCTGTGCAGCTTCTATTCCGTCTATTTTCCCTTTAAGCACTATATCCATGAGAATTAAGTCTGGTGGATTCTCCCTGACCAGCTCCAGGGCTTCTTCACCCGAGGGAGTGACACCGATGACCTGGTAGCCCAGGCCTTCGGCCCGGTGCTTTATATCCATGGCCACTATACTTTCATCTTCCACTACTAGTATCTTGATTTTAGACATGTGAATCGAATTTTAGGATGATGGTTGAAATTACCATCATTCATTTTTTTAATTAACTATTCAGTTATTAACCAAATAACATCTATCGCTATACAGTTATAAATCTAATTAAACTTCTATATTAATTTTTATGGATAAATCTAATGAGTGATACTATTTACTTACTTATTCTGAAGTTCTCGGCGGATTGTTTGGGCTAGTTTCTGGCTGATGCCCTCCACTTCAGCAATTTCCTCAAGACTGGCCTTTTGAATATTCTCCATACTACCAAAATGTCTGATTAACCTCAACTTCCGCTTAGGACCCACCCCAGGGATATGATCAAGTGCTGAGCCTTCTATCTCCTTGGACCTGAGCTTTTTATGGTAAGTAACTGCAAACCGGTGGGCTTCATCCCGCACCCTCATAAGCAGGTGTAACGCTTTAGAATTCCGGGGAAGTATGATGGGAGTGGGAAAACCGGGAATGAAGATGTGCTCAAATTCCTTGGCAAGACCGATAACCGGGATACTGGTGAGGTTTAAAGATTTCAAAACCTGTAATGTGGTGTTAAGCTGTCCCTTACCCCCGTCTATGACTATGAGGTCTGGACGGGTATGTTCTTTTAAGGCATGATCTTCCATTTTACCGGTGTCTCCATTCACCTCACCGGTATCTTCTTTACGGGTCAACTCTGCACTTATTAATTTCTTATATCTACGGGTTAAAACCTCCCGCATCATGGCGTAATCATCGGGTCCTGGTGTTTCAATTTTATATCTCCGGTAGTTGCTCTTTTTAGGTTTTCCATCTTCAAAGACTACCATGGACCCCACTGCCAGTTTACCGCTGATATTGGAGATGTCGAAGGCCTCGATGTACCGGGGTATCCTGGGAATTCCCAGGTAATCCTTCACCTCCAGAAGCGCTCCCTTCACCTGTTCCTGCTGGTTACGGGCTATATCGGCATTTTTAGCTACCATCTTAACCAGCCGATATTCCAGACCTTCTTCAGGGACTTTAATTGTAATATCATTTCCTGATTTCTCCTGGAGCCAGTCTGTAATCAGGTCTTCCTCGTTCACATGGTACTGCAGGATCAGCTCTGAGGGCACCTGCTGGGGGCCGCTGTAGTACTGTTTCAGGAATGCAGATAGTACGGACTGTGGGGTGCCTACCCCTCCTTCGGCTCCGCTCATGAGGAACTCCTCCTTACCTATGATCTTACCATTCCGCACCCGGAAGAGGACCACTGATGCAAATTCCTCATCTAAAGAGCAGGCTATCACATCCTGTTCCAAGCTGCGATCGAACTCTATTTTCTGCTTTTCCACCATATCCTTGATGGAGGCTATTTGGTCCCTTAAAAGCGCCGCCCTCTCATACTCGTGGTTAGCCGCTGCTTCTTCCATGTTCTTCTTTTGGATGTCCATGATTTCACTGTACTTCCCCTGGAAAAACAGGTTAGCCTTGTCTATCAGTTTATTATAGTCCTCCTTACTTATCCTGCCGTCACAGGGCGCCTCGCATAGTTCCATCTGGCTGTTCAGGCAGGGCCCGTCCATGTTCTTACAGTCCCTGATCTTGAAGAGTGCCTTGATAAACCGGAGCATCCTCCGGAGGGGGGTTACATCTGTAAAGGGCCCATAATAATAGGAGCCGTCTTCCGTAATTCTACGGGTTATTATTACCCGGGGGAAATCTTCGTTGGTTATTTTAACGTAGGGGTATCTCTTATCATCCTTTAAACGGATGTTGTAGCGTGGTAAATATTTTTTTATTAGATTTGACTCTAAAATTAGGGCTTCTTTCTCGGTGTCGGTTACGATGTACTCCAGACTGTGGAAATGCTTCATCATGATCCTGGTCTTATCCGAGTCCAGTTCCTCCTTGAAGTAGGATTTAACCCGTTTCTTCAGGGATTTAGCCTTTCCCACATAGAGTATCTTCTCTTCGGCGTCCTTGAAGATGTATACTCCTGGCTTGTCTGGTAGGTTACTGGTGTTGTTTAGAGTCATGTAAATCCTAAGTTGTTCCATTGATTAGACAAATGATAGGTCTTATTGGAAATAAAAAATAATCAAGTCGAACTATCCTTTTTTTTATATAACCTTTTTTAATCTATAGTACTTCTCAAACACTCTAGGTTAGACTATTTAGATATTCTTAATCCAATAAAAAATATGGGGGATAGTAGTCTTTATATAATAGATGAAGGAATTAATTATATATATTATATATATTCTATTTTTAGATTTCCTAAAACAACCTTTACATATTTATTTTCTCGACGAGGATAGAGATGAGCGAATTTAGACTTGTATCAAACTACAAACCACTAGGCGACCAGCCTAAAGCCATAAAATCACTCACAGAAGGCATACAAAGAGGACTCAAACACCAGACACTCTTAGGGGTGACTGGCTCAGGTAAGACCTTCACCATGGCCAATGTTATAAAGGAGGTTCAAAAACCCACCCTGGTCATGTCACATAATAAAACACTGGCCGCCCAGCTATACGAGGAGTTCCGGGAGCTTTTCCCGGATAACGCCGTGGAGTACTTCGTAAGCTACTACGACTACTACCAGCCAGAGGCCTACATCCCCCACTCAGACACCTACATAGATAAGGAGGCGTCCATCAACGATGAAATCGATATGATGCGCCACTCCACCACCCAGTCCCTGCTTTCCCGGGACGATGTCATAGTGGTCTCCAGTGTCTCCTGCATCTACGGTATAGGGTCTCCGGAGGATTACAGTGAACAGGTGCTCCCCCTGAGTGTAGGGGACACCATGGACCGGGAAGCCATACTGGCCAGCCTGGTTAAGATGCAGTACGACCGCAACGACATAGAATTTACCAGGGGTACCTTCCGGGTCAGGGGAGATGTAATCGACGTATACCCTGCCCATGGAAAGGTGGCATTGCGAATTGAGCTCTTTGGAGATGAGATAGAAAACATCTCCACCATCGATCCACTTTTAAGGACTCACCGGAGAGATATGGACCGGATAACCATTTTCCCGGCCAAGCACTTCGTGATAGCTGATTCAAAACTCAGGAAGGCACTAAATGCCATTGAAGAGGAACTGGAAGACAGGCTCACCATCCTTAAAGCCCAGAACAAACTGGTAGAGGCCCAGAGGCTGGAGCAAAGGACACGGTATGATATGGAGATGCTCCGGGAGATGGGCTACTGCCCGGGTATCGAGAACTACTCCATGCACCTTTCCGGACGGAAATGGGGGGAAACACCCTACACGCTCCTGAAATATTTCCCAAAGGACTATTTAACTATTATAGATGAATCTCACGTCACCGTACCCCAGATAGGTGGGATGTACGCCGGGGATAAAGCCCGTAAGGACAGCCTGGTGGAGTACGGTTTCAGACTACCCAGCGCCCGGGAGAATCGGCCCCTGAACTTCCAGGAATTCGAAGCCCTGCAGAACCAGGTGATCTACGTTTCAGCCACACCAGCCAAGTATGAGCTGGGACTGAGTAAAAACATAGTGGAACAGATAATCAGGCCCACTGGGTTGGTGGATCCGGAGATACAGATTCACCCGGTGAAGGGACAGGTGGAACACCTCCTGGGAGAGATAAACAAGAAGTTGGAGATTGATCAGAGGATCCTGGTAACCACCCTCACCAAGAAGATGGCCGAGGACCTCACAGACTACTATGCCCGGACCGGTCTCAAGGTACGTTACCTCCACTCGGAGATCAGCACCCTGGAGAGGATAGATATCATCGACGACCTCCGCCGGGGAGACTTCCACTGTCTGGTGGGAGTGAACCTTTTAAGAGAAGGATTGGACCTCCCAGAGGTAGGCCTGGTGGGCATACTCGATGCTGATAAGGAGGGATTCCTCCGCAGCGAGCCGTCACTCATTCAGACCATAGGCCGGGCCGCCCGGAACGTGGAGGGGCAGGTGATGATCTACGCCGATGAGGTGACGGAATCCATCCGCAAGGCAGTGGACACCACCAACCGGAGAAGACATTTACAGATGGAATATAATAGGAAACATGACATCACACCCAAAAGCACGTCCCGTTCACTTAAGGAGAAAACACAGAAGAAGGATGTGGTCCTGCGCGATGACATCGAAAACATGCCCAAGGACGAATTACACCTGTTCATACAGGATTTAAGGAAAGACATGAAAAAAGCAGCCCAGAGACTGGACTTTGAAGAAGCAGCAAAGATCAGGGATAAAATACTGATATTTGAGGAAGTTAGAGATGAATAAGAAGGATAGTATCATAATCAAGGGAGCCCGGGAGCACAACCTGAGAAACATAGACGTGGAGATACCCCGGGACCAGATGGTGGTGATAACCGGTATAAGCGGTTCCGGGAAATCATCCCTGGCATTCGACACCATCTACGCCGAAGGACAGAGGCGATACGTGGAATCATTATCCGCCTACGCCCGGCAATTCCTGGGGCAGATGAAGAAACCAGAGGCGGACTACATAGAGGGGCTCTCCCCAGCCATATCCATAGACCAGAAAACCACCAGGATGAACCCCCGTTCCACAGTAGGTACTGTAACGGAAATATATGACTATTTACGATTATTATTTGCCCGTATCGGAATCGCCCACTGCCACGTTTGTGGTAAGGAGATCAGCCAGCAGACACCGGGCCAGATAGTGGACAACATCCTCCAGGAGCCGGAAGACACCAAGATACAGATATTAGCACCCCTGGTACGCGACAGAAAAGGAGAGCACCAGAAAATATTCGAGGACCTGCGCAGCAAGGGATTCGTCCGGGTGCGGGTGGACGGAGAAGTAAAGAATCTGGAATCAGAGATCAAATTGGAGAAGAACTTCAAACACACCATCGAAGTATTAGTTGACCGGCTGAAGATACGATACGATCGGGATTTTGAAGCCAGACTGGCAGATTCAGTGGAAACCGCCCTGGAACTGGGAGAAGGACTACTCACAGTGGTATACGGCACTGGAGAAGATGCAACCGAAAAGCTGTTCAGTGAGGACTTCGCCTGTACCGAGTGCGGAATCAACTTCGAGGAGATAAGCCCCCGAATGTTCTCCTTCAACAACCCCCACGGGGCCTGTCCAGAGTGTAACGGACTGGGAAGTAAGATGGAGATAGATGCCGACCTGGTGATCCCTGACCCCAGCCTGTCCCTTAATGAGGGGGCCATCCTACCATGGAGTCGATCGAAACACCGGGATAATTACTACGGTCAGATGCTAAGGGCAGTCGCTGATCACTACGGATTCAGTATGGACACACCCTTCAAAGACCTATCCCCCAAGCATCAGGATATAATACTCTACGGCTCAACCGACCGGATAGAATTCCAGTTCCAGAGGAGAAACAGACTTCATCGGGTTAAACGCCGATTTGAAGGGGTGATAACCCGTATGGAGCGGATCTACATGGAGACCAAATCCAACTATATGCGCAGTTACATGGGCCAGTTCATGAGCGACCGGAAATGCCCGGTCTGTGGCGGGACAAGGCTGCGCCCGGAGAGCCGTTCGGTAACAGTGGGGGATAAATCTATCACAGAGGTGGTGGAATGGCCTATCAAGGAATCCTATAAATTCTTCGAAGGCCTGGAACTTACTGGAAGGGAACAGTACATAGCCCAGGAAGTGCTAAAAGAGATAAAAGAAAGGTTAAGGTTCTTGAAGGATGTAGGGCTGGATTACATCACACTGGACCGTTCTTCAGGTAGTTTATCTGGGGGTGAAGCCCAGCGTATCCGTTTGGCCACCCAGATCGGCTCAGGACTGGTAGGCGTACTGTATATCCTGGATGAGCCCAGTATAGGCCTGCACCAGCGGGACAACGCCCGCCTGATAGAGACGCTCAAGAAACTAAGGGACATAGGAAACACGCTAATCATAGTGGAGCATGACGAGGAGACCATAGTCTCCGCAGACCATGTGATAGACATTGGACCCGGGGCAGGGGAACACGGGGGACAGATAATATCCGCCGGAACACCCCAGGAGATATCCCGGGATCCGGGCTCCATAACCGGCAAGTACCTCTCCAGACAGGAGACCATACCCGTCCCTGCTGAAAGGAAGGGGTATGATAGTTTTTTAACTGTGAAGGGAGCTCAGGAGCATAACCTGCAGAACATCGATGTGGACTTCCCCTTGGGTGTTTTCACCTGCATAACCGGGGTTTCAGGTTCAGGCAAAAGCACACTCATAAACGACGTCTTATATAATGGTTTATACGGTATTTTAAACCATAAACACATGAACCCTGGTAAACACCAGTCCATAGAGGGAATAGAACAGATTGATAAGGCCATAATCATCGACCAGTCACCTATCGGGCGTACTCCCCGGTCTAACTCGGCCACCTACACTGGAGTGTTCACCTACATCAGGGAACTCTTCGCCCAGACCCCAACTGCTAACCAGAGAGGATACAAACCGGGCAGGTTCAGTTTCAATGTTAAGGGAGGGCGGTGTGAAGCCTGTACTGGTGATGGTATCATCAAGATCGAGATGCACTTCCTGGCAGATGTCTACGTGCCCTGTGAAGTCTGTAACGGTAAAAGATACAACAGGGAAACACTGGAAGTCCGTTATAAAGGTAAAAACATAGCCGAAGTCCTGGATATGACGGTAGAGGAGGCTTTAGAATTCTTCGAGAACATTCCCCGTATCAAGAAGAAGCTGCAGACCCTGGACGATGTTGGTCTGGGATACATCAAACTGGGACAACCCGCCACCACCCTTTCTGGTGGAGAGGCCCAGAGAGTTAAACTGGCCAAGGAATTAAGCCGCCAAAGCACCGGTAAAACCCTGTACATCCTGGATGAACCAACCACCGGCCTGCACTTCGCCGATATCAAGAAGTTGTTACACGTCCTGGAGAGACTCCGGGACTCAGGTAACACCATCATAGTAATCGAACATAATCTGGACGTCATAAAAACCGCTGACTACATCATAGACCTGGGACCGGAAGGTGGAGACGATGGTGGAAAGGTCATTGCCCAGGGCACGCCGGAAGAGATAGCAACAAGTGGAACTTACACTGGTGAATTTTTAGAACATATCTTAAGTGAGGATAATATTTTATCTAACCTGGAAAGTGGAAGTGAAGCTGTTCCTGGTGAGACAGGCAACAACAACAACAAATAAAAAACCATCTTTTCTATTTTATTTCAAGAAAATTTTATTATTTTCAAACCCCCATATATTTTATTGCAGATTTTCTTTCTAAAAAAAGTTGAATTTACTGGGGATGACAGGATGGTTAATCAGAGCCAAAGTGATGTTTACCTCATTAAAACCGAGGATAGGACAGAGGGAATAGATCTTTTACTTAAAAAATTTAGTTTAAATGAATTTTCCGGGAAAAATGTGGCTATAAAGGCCAATTTTAACAGCGCCGATCCCTTCCCGGCATCCACCCACCTACAGACTTTGCAGGCGCTGGTCAGGAATCTCCAGGAAGCCGGAGCATCTCAATTGGTGATGGCCGAGCGCAGTGGCATGGGAACCACCCGGGAAGTACTGGAGAAGATGGGTGTATATGAATTATCCCGTGAACTTGGTTTTAAACTGGTGGTCCTTGATGAAGAGGAAAAAGAAGGCTGGATTAAAATCAAGGGAGATGGAAACCACTGGCTTAGGGGTTTTTATATTTCTAAAATATTTCAAGAGGCAGATAAGGTGGTGCAGACCTGCTGTCTGAAAACCCATAGATTCGGAGGCCATTTCACCCTTTCCCTTAAAAATTCGGTGGGCCTGGTGGCTAAAAAAGTCCCGGGAAGTGTTTACAACTACATGGCCGAGTTACATATGTCCCCATACCAGCGGAAGATGATCGCAGAGATAAACCCACACTACCCTGTGGACCTGGTTTTAATGGATGGAATAAAAGCCTTCCTAGACCAAGGACCAGAAAGAGGCCAGTTAGCCGAACCCCATCTTTTACTGGCTTCAACCGACAGGGTGGCCATTGATGCGGTGGGAGTTGCCGTATTAAGATATTACGGTACCACCGGTGATGTTTCTGGTGGGCCGATCTTCCAGCAGGAACAGATTAAAAGAGGGGTAGAACTGGATGTTGGGGTTGAATCTGCAGATAAAATTAATTTAATACCAGTTACCGATGAAAGCCAGAAAGCTGCCGATGATTTAAACTCTATTTTAGAAGAACAGGGATGATAACCTGGGTTCTTTTTATACTCTAACCAGTTAGATCCTGTTTTCATTTGGATTAGAAATCCTATTTTGCACTGTCTTTAAATGAATATTTTTATAAACCCAGAATGGAGATACTCTTAATATTAGTTGAAAAACTAATTATTTATTGGTGGAATAAAATTGAGCCTTATAATTTGTTACACAGGAACTAACGGCAGCGTTATAATAGGAGATAAAAGGAGAATAGGTTTCTTCGGAAATGAAAAGAAAAGGGAACTTTTGGAGGAAGAATTTTACTCCGGATCCATTAAAACCCAGGAGACTCTGCTTAAACGGGCTGAAGAACTGGGAATAACCCTTAAGATAACCGATGATGCCGAGAAGATAAGGGAAATTGGTGATGTAATTACCGGGGAAGTGAAAACCACCACTCCCTTTGAGACAAAGAGAAAAAGAATATATGCAACCACCGGGAGTTACAGTTTAGTGGAACTATCCGGTTCGACCATAAAGAACATGGAAGGCGGAAACACTTCCATAGTGGTGTTTGGAAATAAGTACACCAAAGAAATAGCCAATAAAGCCATCCAGGATAACTGGAAGAAAAAGGTATCCCTGAAGGATGTGGGGGAGATACTTGAGAAGGCCATGGGCGAAGTTTCCAGGCAAACACCTTCAGTAAGCCCGAACTATGATCTGATCATCAAACACCCCTCTTTAAACAAGAAACAGGCTAGAGAACTCCTTAGAACCACCATACTCCAGGATGTTAAGGAACTGGAGAAATGGCGTGAAGAACTAAAGGAACAGATGATAAAAGCCGCTAAAGGAATCGAGATGTCCAATAAAATCCTGGACAACGGAGTGGTGGGGAAAGTAAGTAAGGTTGAGGGCCACCAGGTGGAAATCACCCTGGCCGAAGGGGTGGAAGCACTGGACCTGGAATGGAACCTGCAGGCTGAAGCCGGGGAAGTGGTGGCCATGGAAGTTGATGAGCCAGACAAAATATCCATTGGTGATATGGCCGTGATCAAGGATGAAAACCTCTGTATCATGCCCAGCCAGTGCGGACTTAAATGTGAAGTCATTTTATGTAAGACAGATAAATAACAAATTCAGAAATTTTAAGGTCTAAACTAAATTAGGGAGAATAAATGAAACTGACATTTTTAGGAAGTGGCGGGGGAAGATTTGCCACCATAACCCAGAAGAGGATGACCGGCGGTTTCAGAATCGATGACATCGATGGAAAGAACATCCACATAGACCCAGGACCCGGGGCGCTGGTGCGGACGTACCAGTTTGGACTGAGCCCCTTAAAGTTAAACGGGGTGCTGGTCTCCCACAGCCACACCGACCACTACACCGATGCCGAGGTCCTAATCGAGGCCATGACCAGGGGTATGACTCGGAAAAAGGGCTTTCTGGTGGGTAGTAAAAGTGTTATAGATGGATATGAAAGATGGGGACCCTGCATATCCGAGTATCACAAGAACATCCCCCGGGTTAACATATTGGAAGCTGGAGAAACAGTTAAAATAGATAAACTAAGGGTAACCGCCACCAGCACCAAACACGGCGACCCTAAAGCGGTGGGGTTCAAGTTCCAGATAGATGATTTTATCATTTCCTACACCTCAGATACAGGGTACATACCAGAACTTGCCAGGGAACATAAAGATGCGGATGTGATTATAGCCAGTGTAATAAGACCCAATGGTGACCGTCTGCACGGGCATCTCTGTGCAGATGATTTCCAGAAACTGGTGGAGGAAGTTTCGCCTAAGCTGGCCATAATGACCCACCTGGGGATGAAGCTCATCATGAACCATCCTGACCAGGAAGCAGAAAGAATCAAAAAGAACACGGGAACACAGGTAATAGCTGCCCGGGATGGTATGGAGATAGATCTGGATGAGTTCAGGCCGAAACAGCAGACACTGGATGAGTTTAAATCTTGAATTTAAGATTTCTGTACTTGTTAAACTTTAAATAATTTAAAATTTAAAAAGATAGTGATAGGGATTAATATTTTGACTTAAGGATAATAAATAAATTTTTTTGTAGATGAGAAGTAATGTGGGGAACGATTTCATGACGGATATAGAAGCTGATATTAAGGATATAAACAGCAGATGAGGGAGATTTCAAAGAAGATCGATGAAATTGTGTATGAAAAGGAGATTTCCTCATTTATGCGGTTATCAGATAGATCATTATCTAAATTTTTAGAAGATGAACCAGACATTTACAGTTTGAAGGATCTTAAGGTAAGATATAAATGAAAGGGAAAATAGTTCTATTACCATTTCCTTTTACGGATTTAACTGCAGCCAAACTCAGACCAGCTTTAGTTCTATATGAAGGAGAGAAAGATGCAGTTGTGTCATTTATATCATCTAAAATTTTTAAACCTTCTGATGCCAATATTATAATAAGAAAAAAAACCATGAGGGGTTTAAAAAATCAGGATTAAAGGTTGATTCAGTTATAAAGTTGGATAAAATAGCTACTATTTTGAAAAGAGTTGATAGTGGGTGAATTAGGAGAACTTGATGATAATTTGAAGCAGGAAGTTAACCGAAAGTTAAGGAAATTGTTTGAATTATAGATGTCCGGTCTGCTATTTTTTCCCAAATAATTTAGATTTTTAAATATATCATAGTGTAAAGAATTATAATAGATTCAATGATTAAAAATGCCCCGGTGGCTTAGTCCGGTATAGCGCGGGATTCGTAATCCTGAGGTCGCGGGTTCAATTCCCGCCCGGGGCTTAAATTTACTATTTTTTAGAAACTAATATCTTAATCTACTTCCCTTATCTCTTCCACCACGTATTTCCCGCCGCAGGGGCAGTCCTCAACTAAATCTCCCAGTTCATAGGGGGGAGTATCTGAGTCTAATTCAAAGGTCTTCTCGGCATTGCATAGGTTGCAACGAGCAATTATAAACCAGTCCATAGGGAAACCTCCCGGGGTTTGGATTTTTTCATCTTTCTTGTCTACCCCGATTTTTCTACAGTAGAAGGGGGAATGAACCCTCCCCTTAACAGGTGATCCGCCAGTACCATAGCCATAGAAGCCTCTGCCACGGCTGTTATCCGGGGGCAGATGCAGGGGTCATGCCTTCCCTCTATCTCAATCTCCGCGTCCTTCATCTCTTCTAGGTCAACTGTTTTCTGGGCCTGTGAAATGGATGGAGTGGGTTTAACGGCTATCCTAACCACTATGGGCATGCCATTGGATATACCCCCCAGGATCCCTCCTGCCTGGTTGGTGGTGGTTTTGATTTTACCATCCGCCGTAACGTAGTATTCATCGTTGGTACCGTATCCGGTAAGCTCGGCCACTTCGAATCCAGCGCCGATCTCCACACCCTTAACCGAGCCAATGCCCATCATGGCCTTGGCGAGATCCGCGTCCAGCTTATCAAAGACAGGCTCACCCAAACCTACCGGGGCATTTAAGGCCACAGTTTCCACAATACCACCTATAGAATCCCCTTTAGACTTCACCTTAAGTATCAGTTCTTCCATTTCCTGGGCAGCTTTAGGATCAGCACATCTAACTGGATTCTCTTTTATTTTGGATTCTATCTGGTTGATGTTAACTGTACCCGCTTTGATATTCCCTATCTGAGTTACGTGGGAGACAACTTTTATCCCCAGTTGATCTAAGATCTTCTTGGCCACCGCACCGCCGATAACATGGCCTATGGTGATTCTACCACTTCCACGGCCACCGCCACGGTAATCATAGTTTAAATATTTATTTTTCCAGGTGAAATCCCCGTGTCCCGGGCGGGGGGTGTTTTTAAGTGCTTCATATGCCGATGAGTCAAATTCACGGTTTTTAACCACCGCTGCAATGGGGGTGCCGTCTGTTTTACCCTGGAATACACCGGACAGGATCTGGGCCTGGTCTGTCTCACCCCGTGAGGTGGTAACCGGACTGGTTCCCGGCCGCCTTTTATCAAGTTCTCTTTGAATATCATCTTCGCTTAACTTAATTCCGGCGGGACAGCCGTCAATTACAGCTCCCAGGGCCATGCCATGGCTGGAGCCGAAGGTGGTAACCTTGAATACCTTTCCGGTGGTGTTTCCTGACAATGAGTCACCTCTTATCATTCTTTAATGTGTAATATTGGATTTCAGATTAAATTTATCATAAATATCAGATTTCAGATTAAATTCGTGGTAAATATTAGATTGATAACATCAAAGCATTGATTACATATTTTCCCTGGTTATATTATTATTAAGCTTCAATTTATAGGTATCAAAAAAATTTTACATCCGTACTATAAACCCGGTTTTCTCTCCCTGGCTGAAACCAGCGTGCTGGTAGAAATCCAGTGTGGCATCATCTTTTTGACTGGTTAGAAGCATCACCTTATAACAGTCATGGTCTCGGGCTATCTCCACGGCCTTTTTTAAAACAGCAGTTCCATAACCCCTTTTCCTGTAGTCTGGATGGGTAACCACGTTTTCTATCAGTCCATAGGGCCTGGCCGCTCTGGTAAGGTTCCGGATGACGGTCAGGTTACAGGTAGAGACCAGAATCCCATCTTCCTCTGCAACCAGATAGAAATAGTCTGGGTTGGAGATTATCTCATTCCAATGTTTTTTAAGAGTTTCATCAACTTCTAAAACCGGGTCGTCCAGATTCAAATAGGCGTAAAGTGATAGAAGGGAGTTAAATTCATCTTCTTTTATTACACGTACTTTTTCTATCATATTCCTCCGGTGGTTAACTGATATCTTCAATGTAGATAATCTTCCCACCTTTAAATTTAAAAACTGATTCCCCTTTAAGTTTCACCAGCTCTCCTGACTTAGGACCTTCTGGAATATCAACATTAAGCACGGCCTTAAAATCTATTTTATTTTTTACCACGTCACCGTCGATGGCCTGCTCGGTGATGGTCATCTCCCTCTTCTTCAACAGCTTAGTAGACTCCTTCACCTGCTTTTTAAAGGTTTCAAGTCCCTGTATATGCATATTTACTTCGCCATTAGCAATATTTTTAAATTCAACATCGGGATGGATGTTTTTAACCATCTTATCCACATCAAATTCATTATATGCTTTAAAGTACTGGTCGATGATTATCTTCATCTGTTTTGCTTTACTGACCATGTATCTACACCATATTAACCTTGTTTAAAGGACCAGGGAACCCATAACAGGACGCAAATAATTGCAACAATTGCTATGCTGAGTATAAATACTCCAATATTTTCTAAGATGCCTAAACTACCGGCTAAGTAGATAAGCCATAATGCAATGGCAACCAGCCATCCTAAGCCTACGAAGATAGTTACGTATATCCTCCACTGTTCTGGTTCTGCTTTACTCATTTATATCACCCTCCACTACCTGGATCTTAAAATCATTTATAGTACTTACCGGTGCACTCTTCCACGGTTACTTGGATTATACCGGTGGTCCGCATGACGTTGTCTGGAAACTCTATTCCCGCCAGGTGCGGTGTATATTTTCCCACGATCTTATCCAGCACGTCTTGTTTTAAATCATCATCTTCAATTATACTCGCTGTTCCCAAAATAACCACGCTTTCATATTCTGTGTTCACATCACAGGGTGCATCGTCGAGAATAAGGCCTTTCATAGAGTAGACATCGAAGCAAACCTTCTCATTAGCCAGGATATTACTTATTTTCTGTCCCCTCCGCAGGCCGTGAATGTAAATCTTCCCGTCTAAATAAATGAAGTGCACCGGGACAACGTAGGGGTATCCGTCCTGATTTATGGTGGCGATGTTACCTACCTGTTCCTTTTTTAAGATTTCGGTGACTTGCTCTTCTGTTAACTGATGTTTTTTCATCCGGTACTGCATAATATTCCTCTTATCAAATCTATCCTTTTTAATTTGAATAGGGTTTCACTTAGAAATTTTTTTTATTAAACAACATTTTAATATTATATCGATTTAAATTTAACTAAAATAGGTTAAAACAATTCTAAACCATTATTTTTTAATGAGATTCTTGGGGGGTACGATGTGAAAAAAATGTCCAACCGGGTCAGGGAAATTTATGAAAAACTCTTCCAGCTTTACGGACCCCAGGGTTGGTGGCCTTTAACCTCTCATGAAGGTGCAAGTCCCGACAAGACCGGGGCAATTGAGGGATACCATCCTTTAAACTATGATCTGCCGGTAACTCGGGGAGAGATTTATGAGGTGATTCTGGGCGCTGTTTTGACACAAAATACATCCTGGCTCCAGGCCCGCCAGGCAGTACTCCACCTCAAAAAGATAGGTGCCCTGGTCCCAGAGAAACTCTTAAGGTTAGATAAGGAAACCCTTAAATCAGCCATACGATGTGCCGGCTTTCTAAACCAGAAATCAGCATATTTAAGGGCTGTTACTGAATTTTATATTGATTTAGATGGTCGGATTCCTGATAGAAAAGAACTGCTCCAGGTTAAAGGTGTGGGTAATGAGACAGCGGATTCCATCCTCCTCTACGCCTACAAAGAGCCGGAGTTCGTAGTGGACACCTATACCCGCCGGATTTTCAGCAACCTGCACCTGGTAAGTGAGAATATAAACTACCAGGAACTCAAGAACCTTTTCCAGACCAGTTTGCCCCGGGATATCCCGGTATATCAGGAATATCATGCCCTGATTGTGGAGCATGCCAAAAGATATTATAGTAGGAAGCCCTATGGGGTGGGGGATCCGCTTTTAGTTCGTAATGGATGAAATGTTTATTTTTCACTTAAAATTATTTATTAATGGACATAAATAGAGTAATAGGAACTTCGATGTGATTTTCATGAAAACATTTCAAGAGATTAAGGAAATTCTGATTGAAAATAAGGAAAAAATACAAGGTACCTATAAGGTTAAAAAATTAGGTATATTTGGCTCCTATGTTAGGGGAGAGCAGAGAGAAGATAGTGATGTGGATATACTGGTCACATTTGAGGAACCCGTTAGCTTATTGAAGTTAGTAAACTTTGAGAATTATTTACAAGATCTCACCGGAATTAAGGTCGATGTCATCCCTGAAAGAAGTATTCGACCCGAGTTAAGAAAAAATATCCTTAATGAGGTAAGTTACATATGAAAAAGGATGTTTCAATCTATTTAAAGGATATTCTTGAAAATATGGAATTAATTGAAATATTCCTGGATGAAATGAGTTATGATGATTTTGTTAATGATAAAAAAACATATTACGCGGTTATAAAATGTATAGAAATTATTGGAGAAGCTGTAAAACAAATACCTAATTCTACAAGGAGTAAATATCCAGAAATTCCATGGAAGGATATGGCTGGAATGAGAGATAAAGTAATTCATTTCTATTTTGGTGTTGATCTAGAAATTGTCTGGTTGACAGCTACCGAGGATATAGTGGAGATAAAACCACTAATTAAAGATGTTTTAGAAGAATAGGATATAAAAAGTGATGATAGATGAAATTCCCCACCACCAGAATGCGCAGACTTAGAAAAAACTTCCAGATCAGGAAAATACTCCAGGAAACCAGATTAAACCCGGAAGATTTAATTTACCCCTTATACATAAAAGAAGAGTTAGAAGAAGGCCAAAAAGAGCACATCGACACCATGCCTGGCCAGTACCGGTATTCCTTAAATGATGCAGTTGGTGAAGCTAAAAGACTCGAAAAATTAGGGTTATCATCGGTTCTCCTTTTTGGACTGCCGGTTAAAAAGGATGAAACCGGATCCTCCGCCTATGACAGGGAAGGCATAGTTCAAAGGGCCATACGCAGGCTAAAAGAAGAAACAGAACTGGTGGTTATAACCGATCTCTGCCTGTGCCAGTACACCTCCCACGGGCACTGTGGAATAGTGGAAGACGATGAAATCCTCAATGATGAAACCCTGAACTACCTCTCCAAGATTGCCTTAAGCCACGCCGAAGCAGGGGCAGATATAGTGGCCCCTTCAGATATGATGGATGGAAGAGTGGAAGCCATCAGGAAGACCCTGGATGAAAACGGATTCCAGGATACATTGATAATGTCCTATGCAGCCAAATATGCATCATCATTCTACGCTCCCTTCCGGGATGCCGTGTGTTCTGCACCCTCGTTCGGGGACCGTAAAACCCACCAGATGAATCCCGCCAATACAGATGAGGCCATAAGGGAGGTGGAGCTTGATATCAAGGAGGGTGCTGATATAGTGATGGTTAAACCAGCTTTACCATACCTGGATGTCATAAGGGAAGTGAAGAATGACTTTAAAATACCGACAGCTGCCTACCAGGTAAGCGGGGAGTATTCCATGTTAATGGCAGGAATAGAGGCAGGATACCTTACCGAGGAATCCATCTATGAATCCCTGATATCCATTAAACGGGCCGGGGCGGATCTAGTAATCTCGCACTTCACCCCCAAGTTATTAGCGGAAGGGACTGAATTTAAATGCTAATTTTCCTAGATTCTTTATAATCACCATTTTTATGCTGTGTTTAGGAGTTATACAAAGTGGAATCAGATTTAATAGCAAAAATAGCCCAGATGGCTTCTGTCCTGGAGGTGAGCGGACATCCCAAACCAGGAAACGTGCACCGTACCCAGGACTTTGATGATATGGTGTTTGAAGATTTCCTAATCAGTGGAATCGCCATTGGAAATACTATGAAAAAGGCCGCTGGACGTGGTCTAAGATACACTGATGAAAATGAGCTCCATAAAATAGGTCTGGGAGAATTAATCCGGGAAGCTGTGGTGGAGACCAATGGATGGGTGGAAAATAACACCAACCTGGGCATCATAATGCTTTTAACCCCAATATCTGCAGCTGCGGGGAGTATTTCCCATTTCAATGGTTTAAGGGATAAGATTCATGAGCTGATGCTGGCCACCACACCACAAGACGCGGTTAATCTCTACGAAGCCATAAACATAGCGGATGCCGGTGGAATGGGTGAAAGAGAAGACCTGGACGTGGGAAGTGAGAAAGCCAAGGAAGAACTTCTGGAAAAAGAGATAAACATGTTTGATGTTTTAGAGATATCCTCTTCCTGGGATGCCCTGGCCTATGAACTCATCCATAAGATGCCAGTCAGCTTTGAGGTAGGATATCCTACCTTTAAAGATTTAAAAACTACTCATGGAATCAACAAAGCCACGGTGCAGACCTTCTTAACCATATTATCAAAAAATCCGGACACACTGATATCCCGCAAATACGATGCCTCCATAGCAGAGCAGGTGAGGGCAGATGCTAAAATTATATTAGATAGGGGGGGAATATTAACTGAAGAGGGTAGATCAAAACTCCTGAAATTCGACCAGGACCTGATGAACAAAAACTGCAACCCCGGGACCACGGCAGATTTAACTGCCTCTTCACTGATGATAGCCTTACTGGAGGAGCACTGGGAATAAAAATATAAAGTTAATAAAAATTTCATTTGATCAATATTTTCGAAAAAAAACCAATTATGAGGAACCTTTCATGCTTAAAAAAGTTATAGAAGAATTAACCCTGTACGAGAAGAAAATTCTCAAGGCTTTAGAGAAGAAAAAGGGAAAAGCCACACCTGAGGAGATTTCAAAGTTACAAGACATGGACATCAAAGCGGTTATGAGTGCTGGAGACTCATTAGAATCAAAAGATATTATTAAGATAGATAAAGAGGTAAAGGAAGTTCTGAGTTTAAGTGACACTGGTAAGGAATATGCAAAATACGGTTTGCCGGAGAGGAAAATCTTGGAAGCTCTGGAGGAGGAAGAGTCAATTCGTATCAGTGACACAGCAGATAAAACCGGATTAAAACCAAAAGAGGTTAATATTGCCATTGGCTGGCTCTTTAAAAAGAAATGGGCCACCATGGATAAGGGTGAGATAAAAATAACCCCGGAAGGTAAAGAAGCCCTGCATAAGGAGTCGGAAGATGAACTTTTACTGAACAGGCTCTTTGAAACCCAGAAATTACTACTGGATCCGTCTAAGATAGTAAAAGAAGGACTAAATCTTCTTAAGAAGCGGAAGAATATCGTTAAAATTAAAAAACAGCATAAATTTACCTTTGAACTCACAGATAAGGGTAAAGAACTGCTGGATATGGGTATAGTAATTAAGGACCAGGCCACACAATTAACCCACTCTGATTTGAAGACGGGAAGGTGGAAGGAGTTGGAATACCGGCCATACGATATACAGGCCGAGTATCCGGATGTATATCCCGGTAAGATCCACCCCCTGCAGAGGACCATAGAGGAGATCCGGAGCATCTTCATAAAGTTAGGGTTCACCGAGTCCAAGGGCACCATCCTGGAATCTGCCTTTTGGAATTTTGACTGCCTCTTCCAGCCCCAGGATCACGCTGCCCGGGAGATGCAGGATACCTTTTACATAAAGATACCTCAGATGACCCGTTTACCTGGAGAAGACCTGGTACGTAAGGTTTCACGCGTCCATGAAAGTGGAGGAAGCACCGGTTCAGAAGGATGGGGATACCAATGGGATGAAGAGGTGGCCCGGCAATCGGTACTCCGTACACATACCACCTGTGTATCAGCCCGTTTCTTAGAGGATAATCAACCACCACTCAAGATGTTTTCAGTGGGCCGGGTCTTCAGACGGGAGACTATAACTTACAAGCATTTACCTGAGTTCCACCAGGTAGAAGGGATTGTAGCGGCTGAAGATATTGATTTTGAAAATCTACTGGGAATACTCAAGGAATTCTACCATAAACTGGGCTTTGAAGTGAGGTTCCGCCCCGCATACTTCCCATACACGTATCTATCCACTGAATGCGAGATCTACCTGCCTGAAAAAGAAAGCTGGATAGAACTGGGCGGATCAGGAATGTTCCGGCCGGAGGTACTGGAGCCACTGGGTGTGGAGACCCCGGTTGCAGCTTTTGGACTGGGAATAGAGAGGCTGGCTATGATCCGGCTGGGAATAACCGATATACGGATGCTTTACCAGAGTGACCTGGGTTGGCTTAGGGAGTTACCGGTAACCCGGATTTAATTTTTTTTATTATATTTCTAGATTTGTGATGCTCTTTTTCAAATTTTTAATAATTGCATTATGCAAGTATTTATATATGGGGTATAACATAAGTACACAACAATTGCATTATGCAAGAATTGAAGGTGTGACATATATGACAAATCAAAACAGTGATTCAGATAACAGAATTAAGATGATTACCGGAGACCCGGAAAGAGCCATCAGAAGTCTATCTTTTCCCATGATGTTGATCGTGATACTCATAATAGGATATCAAATAGTGGATAGTGTATGGGTCGCAGGACTTGGGGGGCGGATGCACTCGCTGCTTTAGGGTTTATAATGCCCATCTACATGGTGATGGTTGGATTAGGTCAGGGATTAGGTACAGGGACCACGTCACTTATAGCCCGCTGTATAGGAGCAGAAAACAAAAAAAGAGCAAACAATGCAGGTATACACTCAATACTCTTGACTTTAATCCTTTCCATAGTCATACCAATTATTTTACTGGTGTTTTTAAAGGATATACTATATGCTATGGGCGCTGCATCCGTGTTAACTCTGGCAACGGAGTATGGGCAAATAGTTTTTATAGGATCCTTTGCATTACTATTTAATTTAATTGGATCCAGTATTTTACGTGCAGAAGGGGATATGAAAAGAGCTACATATGCCATTGCAGTAAGCAGTATATTGAACATGGTTATAGCACCAGTATTCATCTACACGTTGAAGATGGGAATCAAAGGAGCAGCAATAGCAACCATAATATCTTCGTTAGTAGCAGCTGTTGCCATTTTTTACTGGATTTTAATAAAAAAAGACACTTATATCTCATTTAAATTGAGTAATTTCCATTTTAATTTAACCATTGTAAAAGAAATATTTACAGTAGCCCTACCAGCTACTTTAGAAGAATCTATATTGTCAGTATTAACAATCGGTATCAATGCCATGCTATCCATTGTAGCGGGAGTGACTGCAGTGGCTGTTTACACTGCAGGATGGAGAATTGTATCTCTGGGAATTATACCAGCAATCGGAATAGAAGGAGCTTTATTAACAGTTGCCGGAATAGCATATGGTGCTAAAAACTTCAAAAATTTAGAATTAAGTTTTAATTACGCGATAAAGTTAGGAGTGATTATATCACTGGGCATATCCCTAGTAATTTACATCTTCGCCCCAAATATCGCATGGTTATTCTCCTATTCTTCAAACAGTGGAGATATAGCACCCATGATAGCTCAATTTTTGAGGATTTTCTGCGTATTCTTCATGGCCATCCCCTTTGGACTGGCTTCAAATGCAGTATTCCAGGCAGCGGGTAAAGGCACAACATCCCTATTTTTGGTTATTATAAGAGATTTAATATTATCATTAGTGGTAGCCTATATATTGGGATTCATATTCCATTTAGGAGAACTGGGAGTTTACTGGGGAATAGTTTCTGGTGTGATAATAGGATCAGCTGTAAGCTACCTGTATTTCAGGTTGTTTTTAAGGGAATTAAAAAAAGTAGAGAACACAACAAGTATAAATTAATTTAAAAAAGAAATAAAAACATGAGTGGGCCAAACATGAAAGAAAGAGAACGAATCACCAGGGATGAAATTCTAGAGATGCCCATTGGATCTCTAATAAGCGCCATAAGCAGAGCTCATCTAGCATACCTGTTCGGTGGAATTGAAAAGTTGGGGATCACCGGGGGCCAGTATTACTTTTTAAACGCCCTCATACGCGAAGATGGAATTATCCAGGAAGAACTGGCCAGTAATGTTCACATGAATGAAAGCACCATAACCCGGGCTTTGAAGAAATTAGAAGACGCGGGCATGGTGCACCGAGAAGTTGATGAAAATAACCGTAGAAAGAAGATCATCACTGTTACAGAAAAAGGAAGAGATGCTGTAGATAAAATCAGGAAATTAGATGAAGAATGGGATGATAAAATTAGATCATTATCTCCCAGTGAAAAAACCAAATTAAGAGAAACATTAAGGACCTTGACTTTAGAATCTCTACAGATGATGCATGAGATCAAAAGGTAGATACAACATCTCTGTGAAATACACCTTTTTCAACATCTGTGAAAGTATCTTAAGAATAAGTGTGATCTATTTTTTTTTATTCCAATTTTTTTTATTTATGATCATCAATTTTCAGAAAACTCAAACTGAAAATCGGCAAACTTGCTGTAAATAAATCACTTAACCTATACCTGACGACTTATTTACTGCATTTTTCCATGATTTTAGTTGGGCAAGGTTGAAATTCCACTTGAAATTTAAAATAAGTGGTGGAACATATAATTAGATTGTTACAATTTTAAGTTCAGAAATTTAAAAAAATGGGGGATATGCCTATGGAATTCTTGGATGTAGTTAAAAACAGGTACAGTGTCCGTGGATATAAATCTGATGAAGTTGAAGAAGAAAAACTCAATTTAGTCCTTGAAGCTGCACGCCTAGCACCTACTGCAGTAAATAAGCAACCGTTTCAGTTCATCGTCATTAAAACTAATGGCCGGGAGGAAGAACTGAAACGCATCTACCCGGCGGATTGGTTTGTGGAGGCACCTATTGTTATCTGTGCAGTTACAATCCCTGGTGAAGCCTGGGTCCGTGGAGATGGTAAGAACTACTGTGAAGTGGATACAGCCATTGCCTTTGACCATTTAATACTGGCTGCTACCAGTTTAGGATTGGGGACCTGCTGGATAGCGGCGTTCGATTTAGAAGCTGCACGTGAAGTTCTCGAAATCCCTGACCACGCCCTGCCACTGCTTTTTACTCCTTTAGGGTATCCAAAAGCCGGACCAAGGGGTATGGGTAGGAAAAACCTGGAAGAACTGGTTAGATACGAAAAATGGTAATTACGGAGGATAAATAAGATGAAAAAATCTGTAGGAGCAAAAACAATCATCTACCCCACACCGGTTTTAATCGTGGGAACATACGATAAATCTGGAAAGCCAAATGTGATGAATGCTGCCTGGGGAGGTATTAACTGTTCAGATCCGCCCTGTGTTTATGTATCGGTAAGGGAATCAAGGTACACCTTCAATAATATAATAGAAAATGAAGCTTTTACCATAAGCATCCCCACTGAGGAGCAGGTTGTAGAAGCAGACTACTTTGGGATAATCTCCGGGAGGGATGCTGATAAACTGGCCACCACCGGACTTACACCGGTGAAGAGTGACCTGGTAAACGCTCCTTACATCCATGAATTTCCTCTGATCCTGGAGTGTAAACTACTCCACACAGTGGATCTTGGTGCCCACACCCAGTTTACCGGGGAGATCCTGGATGTGAAAGTAGACTCAGAACTCACTGATTCCCGGGGGAACCCAGATATTAAAAAGATAAATCCTATCCTATACGATCCAGCAGGCTTAGCTTATTATGGGATAGGTGAATTTAAGGGACAGGCTTTTTCTATAGGTAAAAAGTTTAAATAATAGATATATAATGGTGAAAAAGTACATTCACCTTATATTATTGTGAATTTCCCCTGTAGATGTACAGTAAGGCTTATTTGGTAAATTATTTATACAATTACCACATAATATTAATTGTATATCACTTCACTCGAAGGTATGCAGGCGGTATTCCAAGCGAAAAGTATATTGATTAAGTTGAATCAATATGTAATTAGGTGTAATAAGTTGTAATAGCTTGGATGTTCAAAGTTTAAAAGGTCCGGATATTATGTGTGATCGAGATGAAATTCACTCGCAAATTGTACAAACCCTTAGAAATACTGATTTTCCAAAAAATTCACACGAAGAATTAATAGAATCGCTACCAAGAGGAATTAACACAGTATATACGGCAGATAGGATTGTAATGACTGCCGGAGCAGCGGACAAATTCATCAAAGAAACAGACTTCCCCTTCAACAACGCAGAAGAAGTAGCAGATACCATAGTAGAAAGATGCGTCTTTTTCGACAGTAAATAACAATTTTTTTTTGAATAGATAGGGTTTGAACAGTAAACAGTACTTTTTTTTAAATTAGAATTAGATCTGATAATATGAAAATTTACTTCGCTAAACATCGCTATAACGAAGTCGGTTTTCCACAGATAAATATTAATACTAAACAAATTATAAGTAATATTATCAGTTAAATCTGATTTGCGAACCACATGCGAAGTGATGTAAAAATAACATCAAATATATATAAATGATAGGGAACATAATACATATGAAAGACTACGCTTCTACAAAATATAAAGTCCATGATAGAACCATATACCGAAAACGTAGCAAAAGAGGATGGTCCATAGTGATCATGCCCGATGGTATAAGGTTAGACAATTTTCATGGATATCCCCATGTACATTGGAATAACGACGATGTAGAAGAAATCATTTACGATGATTACGAAATGGTCTTAGAGATAATCAGAGGGTATATTGCCCGGGGAAAAGATATTAACCTAACAGATTTAAGAAAGGAGCTTGTAAGATGAGGATAACTCTTATCAGACAAATAACTGGTAAAGAACTAGTTGGAGAGTTTGAGCAAATCTATGGCTCTCTTAAAAGACTTGAAAACTTATATAAACGAAATCCTGAAAATATGAAACTATACAGTGACCTGGATGATTGGAAATACTTTAAGGAACATCCCGATGAAATAATAGAAGATGCCAAGGATATTATCACCGAAAAATTAACGTTAGGAAAATTGGAATTAGAATTACTGGACTTCATAAAACACAACAATCCTACGTCCATAAGAGACCTGGCCAAAATGATACATAAAGATATCAGCATAGTCCACCCCAGAGTAAAGAAATTAGAAGAGGAAGGCTTAATTGAATTAAAAGAAGGTACTAAAAGGAGAAAAATACCGGTAATGAGCTATGATAAGATAGAAATTGCCGTCTAATTCTTTCCATCTTAAATTTATCGATTTTTAGTTAGTTGTGGCTTAATTTTTTTTAGATATCTTATTTTTTTAGATATAATATTCATTTTTTTTTGGAACTTCGTAAAAATGATTGCATATTGTAATTTTAAAATAGTAATCTTTAAAAGGATTCATAAATAACACATTATTTTAGCATTGATGTTAAGAGGAAGTAATTTAACGAAAATGGAGATTGTAAAAGGATTTTTTGTCTTTACAACTATTTATTAGAAGGAACGTGTTGAAATGGAAGAAGCTTACAAAATGGGTTTAATTGGATACGTTTTGGTGATGATCTGCAGTACAGTTACACCAATAATATTTAATAATGAAAGTCTTCAGGCAATGATAATATTCCCCCTAATACTAATTTTAGCTTACTGGACTAAAATGAATGGTAAAGAGTTGGGTTTGGAGTTTGGAAGTTTAAAAGATTATATATGGGCTATTCTGTACCCTTTAAGCATTTGTTCAGTGATCATAGTTATAGCCTTGGTAACCGGAAACATTGGTGGGGTCCAATATTCGGGCGAAACGACTGGAATGATTGCTTATCTTTTTGTATATACACTTATATTAGCATTTACCACTGAAGAAGGATTTTTCAGAGGGTGGCTTTTCGGGATACTGGAAAGGGGAAAATTAAATCCTAAGTTAATTCTTCTACTTACTGGGTTAGCATTTGCCTCATGGCATTTACCTTTATTCTTCCTGAATTCATCGTTTACATGGAGTATGCTCCCCATATACATCACTGGTGGAATTATTGGAGGAGTGACCTTCGGACTCTTACGGTACATTTCAGGTTCCATAATCGTATCATCATTCTCACACGCCCTCTGGAATACCGTAGTCTACATCTTGTTTGGCTTCGGCAGTACCGTTGGTATTTTAGGAATTAAAATGACCAACATATTCTCTCCAGAAAGCGGCTTATTAGGATTGGCTTTTGGTATAATATTCATGGCTGTTTTATGGTACTGGGCCTCCAAAAAAGTGGGTTTCGATTATCCAGCGAAAAATTAGCTTAAACCGAATATTAAAGTTTCAAATTAGGTTGTATAAATAACCATTCAATTTCTGTGGGGATATGGATGATGTAAAGAAACGGGATCGTTATAGAGATTAAATCAAATTACCAACGGTGTGTTTTGGATATGTGGTGAAGATTTTAATGCCACGATAGGTGTTGTAAATTTTATCACGCACCTCGTGTAATTAAATTTTCAATATGTATTGTAAAATTCAATACATATATATATTAATTAATTTTTAATTATATAATGTAAAGTTCAATATCCTTGATCTTGTAAAGAGTAGTTATATGGGGAATGTGTGATGGATGACATAGCCTGGGGAACTGATGCTGAGTTGACGGATGAGCAGTTTTATAATCGAGATGAGGAGATTTTATGGATCAAAAATATTTTAGAGACCACTTCGAAGGGATCTCCACCTACCATCATGCTTGTAGGTATTAGGGGGGTAGGGAAAACTGTACTGCTTAAGAAGATTAAAAAAGAGCTTGAAAGTGATTATTTAATTTGTTACACAGATTTATCTGCAACATCTGGTTATCAGATGGGTAAATTAACTGAAATAAGCATCATGGAAGACCTCTTTGACTGTTGGGTTAAGGAATTTCGAGGAAGAAAATTACCAACCACTCATAAAAAGCTTTCAAAACTTTTGACCACCAAAAATTACGGGTTAAAGGAAATAATTGATATAGGAGGATATCCTATTCCCATCCCCCAATCGGAGGACGACTACAAAAAACTTTCGAAATTCGTTTTAGACCTACCACAAAAAGCCTTCGAAGAGCACTCAGACAAAATAAAAGGGGTTATCTTAATTATCGATGAGTTTCAAGTTCTTAAGGATTTGGGTGGAAGACTGGAAGCATTCCTATGGTTTCTTCGAAGCGTGATCCAAAACCAGAAAAACGTTGCCTACGTATTTTCAGGCTCTTTAACTTCCACGGATTCCATTGTAAGTAAGATAGCCGGTGGAGAAGGTGCATTTGGAGGGAGAATGCTAAACGTAGAAATAACACCATTTACTCGAGAAACGGTGAAAAACTATCTAAAAGAAAAATTACCCTCCTTGATCTTTAAAGAAGACGGTTTTCACCGGTTCTATGAGTGTACCAGGGGAATACCTTACTATGTCAATACCTTTGCAAAATTGCTGAAAAAGGATGTGCAATTAGGGGATGAAGAAGTAAGAAATGAGTTCTACAGAACATTACCATTCCTTGCTGTGGATTTAATAAATCAGTGGGGCAGATTGTCCCTGCAAGAGCAAACAATTATAACCATACTCATTGACAAGCCATTACGGAGAAAAGAAATAGCAGAAAAGTTAGGAGTAACCACAGGATCCCTGGGAGCGCCATTTAAGAAATTACAGGAAAGAAGATTAGTCAAATCACAGGAGGGAGTTTACGCAATCTCGGAACCAATCCTGAAGGCCTGGCTTGTAAAAGAACATAAAGATAAAGGCGTATTTCCATTTAGAAGCACTTAATATAATGCCCTTTTATGAGTATATTTTAGGTAAAATATTTGCTATTTTTGACGAACCATACCTGCAAACTGTCTCAGGTCTTCTACGTAGAGATCAGGGGTCATTTCAGTGGGAAAGTGTCCTCCCTCATCGTAGACATTCCAGGAGACTATTTTTTTATGGTCTCGTTTTGCGAAAGTTTTAAAGGACTGGAAATCACCTGCAAAGTTAGCCAGTCCGATAGGTACGGTTGTAGGTTCCTCTGGCACCTCTAGGACATGGGCATCCTCATAATAGAACCGGGCTGCCGATGCCGCGGTGTTGGTTAACCAGTAAATCATAACATTGGTTATTATAAACTCCTTGCTTACCAGATCACCGCCGGTACTTAGAAGATGGCAGTTCCAGGCCAGAAGACCGATTGGAGAATCAGCCAGTGCATAACCGATGTTCCTGGGTTTGGTGGCATGAATTTGAGAATAAGCACTGAGGTTTTGAGTGAAATCCTGGAGAACTTCCAGGGCCTTTTTTTCCTCAGGGCTTAATTCCTCGAATTCAAGGGGGTCACCGGATGGGAAAGAGAAGATCTGGGTGACATGAACACCTAAAACATGTTCGGGGTCGAGACGCCCCACTTCAGGCGATACATTGGACCCTAGATCGTTTCCGGCGGCGATATAGTGAGTGTATCCTAAGTGCTTCATGAGTTCACGCCATGCCTTCGCAGTGCGGAAACGGTTCCAACCCCGGGTTTTGACATTCTCGGAGAACCCGAAACCAGGAAGAGACGGGATAACCACGTGAAACGCATCTTCGGATTTTCCACCGTATGCTACGGGATTTACCAGTCTATCTATGATGGTGGTGTACTCCACAAAGGTGGTTGGCCACCCATGGGTCAAAATAATAGGAGTAGCGTCTGGTTCCTTTGAGATAACGTGTACAAAATGGATACTCTGCCCATCGATCTCTGGTGAACTGGGGAAGCCTGTTCAATTCAGCTTCAACCTGGCGCCAGTCGTAACTTTCTTTCCAGTAGTCAAAAAGAGGTTTCAGGTAATCCACAGTCAACCCATAATCATCCCCGGCGTCCAAAAGTTCATTAGGCCAACGGGTGCGCTCCAATCTCCTCTTCAGGTCTTCCAGGTCGCTGTCAGGTATTTGAATTTTAAACGGCTTGATTTTTGACGATGACATAAAAAACATCCCCTCTCCTTTGAAAGAAATGAATCAGATTTAAAAAGAAAAAATTGTTGATAATAGTATGTCACCCTTCCACGATAAATTTTTATAAAAAATTACCAAGTATATGAATTATTAATTTAAACCATATAAGCCCCAAAGTATCGTTAATATTATCTTAGGCGCCGATTGTATTTGATGGACAATTTTTAGTATGTGTTTAAACTTTTAAGTAGCTTGATCACAGAATAAGCAGCTAAAACAGTTGTTTTCGGATTTACTGGGCATTCCTTATTGTAGGTTATGGTTTTAAGCTCACCAAAATCCCCCACCATATGAACCTCATGACTGGTGTGGTCCACGTGGGGGTCTGCTATGATCTTAACATCAACTTCCTTATCGCAGGTAATACTTAGTGTTGCAGCTGTATCCATATTCGTGGGAAATTTACGCGTGGTATCTTTAGTTTTACCTTCATAAACTATTGTTTCTGTTTTTGCAGAGATGCCAAGGGATTTAGGGGGCTTACGGGTGATGAGATTCACCTGGTAGATCTTTCCTATTGATGCTGCTTTAACACCATCCAGGCCTGCAATCTCCCCGGATGGCACGTAAATCTTGGAATTATTTTTTCTAGCGATTTTTTTAAGTTTTTTTCTTAAATCAGAGTTTAATAATGCTTCTACACTCATCAAAATAACATCTTTCCCATTTTCAAGGACTTGAGGGACTATCTCCCTGACGGCCTGTGGAGATGCAGCTTCAACAACCAGGTCTATCCCATCTAACATGTCATTTATATCCGTAACTACTGTTCCATTTAATTGAGAGGCCAATTTCCCTGCTTTTTCTAAGTTACGGTCATAAAAAAATTTTAGATCAGCACAGATATCTCCTTCCACCACGCATTTAGTGATGAGCTTAGCCATTGCGCCGCATCCTAATAGGCCAACTATCATGGTAAGAACATCCTCTTTTACTGAAAAAAATGCTTCTTTTTGAAACTCTAAATTGTACGAGACATTCATACTCAAGAAGCATGAATTCTTCATAAATATTAAAATGAGATTCCTTGATCATACAATTAAAAAATATTAAAAAATAAGGCATCTAAAGTTCATTTGAGCGACAAAATTGTATTTAGATGCCTCATTTTTATATGAATTACTCTTAATAAGCCGTCCATCCACAATCAGCGGTGACAGTTGCTCCGTTAATTGCACTTGCATCATCTGAAGCTAAAAATAGGGCTAATTCGGCGATTTCTTCAGGTTCTGCTGATCTTGGAGCTGTGCACGTGCCTTCTGCACATATTTGAAGCCCTTCTTTATGGTGAGTTGCCAGAAATTTTGGATCTGCCATTTCCGTTTTTACTCCACCAGGTGCAATAATGTTAGATCTTATATTTTTTTTGGCGTACATGTATGCAATATTTTTTGCTAGTCCCACAACACCATGTTTCGATGCTGTGTAAGCTGGTCCGCTTCTTGCCCCATTTAAACCACCGACAGATGCTATGGTTACAAATGCGCCACCACCATTATTCAGCATTTCAGGGAGGGATCTTTTAAATATACGCATTGGTCCATTTAAGTTAACATCCACTACTGCATCCCAAAGATCTTCATCCATATCAGTAAGGGGGGTCATCTTATCATTTAACCCTGCGTTGTTTACCACGATGTTCAATTTCCCAAATTCATCCACTGTGGTTTTTACTACTTTTTCAACATCTTCTTTACTGGTAACATCTCCAGCAACAGCAACAGCCTTCCCATTTCCACTTTCTATTTCCTTTATCAGTTCATCCAGTTTCTCTTTTCTTCTGGCAATTACAACCACTGATGCTCCTTCTTTTGCATAGAGTTTGGCGATTGCATGTCCCATTCCAGAACTTGCACCGGTAACCAGTGCTACTTTATTTTCTAATTTACCCATTTTTTCAACTCCTAATCTTTTTTTTACTTGTTTGTAACCGGCCTCAAACTTAACGTACATGGCAGAAGTGACCTGGTCCGACCGGAATAGGTGTGCGCCATGGTGAGTTTTCTTAACAAATAAAAAACCGGTGTGATCCTCCAACAAATAAAAAAACCCGGCCAGGGGGGGGGTGTAGCCGGGGCAAGCACAAAAACCCTATTTTAAAACACGGATATAATTAGCCGATACTCGCGCCACCGCATACTGAAATGTATTGCCCGGTAATTTGACTGGCATCATCAGAGGCGAGGAATAATGCGGCATTAGCAATGTCTTGAGGCTGGGATATACATTTCAGTGGAATAGCTTCTGTTAATTGTTCGAGCATTTCCGGAGTGCACGTAGCTAAAATATCCGTTTGCGTCATACCCGGCGAGACTGCATTGACACGAACCCCCTTATCAGCCACGTTAAGTGCCATCATCTTCATCATATGCAGTATGGCTGCTTTTGAAGTACCATAGGGGATACCGTCTTTTCCCGTCATAGCTGAAGTACCGGCCAGGGAAGCAGTAAAAATAATATTACCTTTTGTTTTGATAAGTTCAGGCAAGGCCTTTTGTGCCATGAAGAAGGCAGATTTCAGGTTGGTATCTAAAATAGCATCCCAGAATTCTTCGGTAATATCTCCTAAGCCTGGTGGGGCTGACCTGCTCACGTTGGCTATACCTGCATTGTAGTCCAGAATATCCAGCTTCCCATACTTGGCAATTACAGCGTCTATTACTTCATTGCAGTTATCGATATCCATAACATCTAGTTTATAGAAGTCGGCCTTTCCCCCAGCCTTTGTTATCTCATCGACTACCTTTTTTCCCACTTCATCTCTACGGCCGGTGATGATGACTGTTGCTCCTTCTTCAGCAAAGCGTTCACCAATGGTCTTTCCAATACCTGACGTAGAACCTACCACAATTGCAACTTTTCCTTCTAATTTACCCATTTTCTTAATTCTCCTATTTCTTTCTAATTTTTATAAATCAAAGAAAATTTTTTGGCCTAATACAGTCTGCATTCTGGATTTATACCAGTTAATCGAATTCCAGCGTCTTTACAGGTTTTTTTGATGTTGAGTCCAATGAGTAGTGGTGTGATTTTTTCGATGATCTGGGCTCTCTCTAAAGGTCCGCAGTCAACGGTCCTGATGTCGGGTATCTTATCGATGAGCTTTCCCACTGTTTTTTTGGCTTCGGGATCATCACCGGCTATGAGACAATCACAGTCAATGGGTTCGGTGAAGTTCATCAAAGCTCCGCTGCTTATATTGTTGAAGGCGCAAACTACTTTAGCTTCGGGTAAAAACTTCTGTGTCTTTTCGGAAGCTGCACCATCAGGTAAATAAAGACATTTCATGGGTGATCCGCCTATTGCTGTTTCTAAAGGCCCGGTAGGGTCTATTAATATTTTTCCAGCTGCACATTCTTTAATGGACTTTAATGTTGCTACCTGGGCAGCTAGAGGCACAGTTAAAATCAGAACATCACCTTCAGCAGCAGCATCAGGATTTTCAGCCGCCTTAACATTTGGAACATCCTCTTTCAATAAATCTTTCATCTTGTCTACTGCAGCCTGAGCTTTTTCCATGGTACGAGAACCAATAATAACATCTTCTCCAGCCTGCACAAATCTTATGGCAATCCCTAATCCTTGACCGCCTGTTCCACCTATAATTCCGAGTTTCATCCTATCAAACCTCTAATCGTTCACTCCAATTGTTACCAAACCCTATCACCGAATCTAACTACTATAACATGGGAGATAATATTATGGAGGGCTGTATTCCAATAGATATTTGAAATATATAAAACGAGAAGTGATTTTTCAAGCACAAAGATCTTAAAAAGGAACTGACATATAGTATAAAATAATACTAAAAAAAAGTAGGTACAGGAGGGTTTATTGTGGATGATTTGGTGGTTGGATATGATTCATGTGCTTTAGCTCTCGGGCAAGATCTCATTGCGGGTAAATGGAAGCTTTCCATATTGTGGTACCTGGGTAAGGGTACCAAAAGGTTTAATGAGCTGTATAGCTATTTTAGGTATACATCTCGAAGTGTGTTCATCAGAAAACTCCATGAACTGGAAGATTCCGGATTAATTAAAAAAAAGATATACCCGGAAGTACCGGTTAGAGTAGAATACTCTTTAACAGAGATAGGTTCAAAATTAATTCCAGTCTTATACGCGCTGATTGACTGGTCTAACGAATATATTGAAATCCAAAAAGAAGACGAAATTTCTGGTGCTAGTTTTATTCATAACTCCCTGAAAGATAAATACAAAGGTTATAAAGGCGTTAGTATTTTAGTTCGATAACCGTTATATAACGAAGTTGATACTATTTAGAAATTTAATCTAACTAATTCATGTGATGTTGATGGGAATACATTTATCACACAAAGATAATGAAAAAATAAACATTTTCTAAATTAATTTTTGGATGTGGCAATGCTTGATTGTTTGAGAAATTCCATAAAAATATTGTATAATTTATCCCATTCAACATCATAATCGATCATTTTTAAAAATAAGGGAATATTTCCTAAAAAGAGCTCCCATCTTCCAAAAAAATCAAGATATACTCTAGAAAACATTGCATTGTGTATTATTGCCAAACATTTTTCATTTAATTCATCAAAATCATAATGTTCATACAATTCCATATATGAAAAAGCAAAATTCCATCCATCTGTATATTTAGCTATTTCAGTGCATTCCATCTTATTATCAACAATATATTGCAAATCATCGGGTGATATACGTCCATCTTTAAATGGGACTCTTGCTTTTTTATCTTCAGATTTTTCATCCTCCAGTAATGTGTATTCGACTCCGTTTACTAGATGAATTTCGTTTTTTGGAACAGCCTCTAAAGAAAACTTTAAAAACACAATTAAATCTTTGATTGAATTTCCATATTTAGATTTTAAACCATTAGAAACCTCATGATACCCTATCTTCTGATCATAACCATGATAATCGAGAATTTTAGTCATTCTTTGATCTATATCATCTAAAGAAAAAAGATCTATTTTATGTGGTGCTAAATCGAAAATATCAACAATATCATGATTAAATTCTCTTTTTTTAAGTAGTCTTTCAATAAAATTTGGTTCTTTTTCGTTCAAATAATCCGTCAAAAGGTGTCTAATTCCCTTTTCAGATTGTTCCATGACGGATTCTATTAAATTAAAAGAATCCATTTCGTCTAAATTAGTTTTTTCTTCAAAAACCATTAAAGCATCATCTATGTTAGAAACGGTGTAATCTTTTCGATTATAATACATAGAATAAAATTGATTTAATTCAGTAATATTTAAAGTCCTATTTTCATGATTAGCTAATCTTAAGTAGCTTAGCACATAGTTAAGGACTTCAAATGAACCTTGAGGAGCTATGTCCTCTATAATATCTTTTAAGCTTTTTTCTAAAAAAATATTATCGTTCTTATTACTCCTAATTCAGATAATCTGTATTTCATCTTAACCATGATTGATTTTCCAAAGAATTCACTTATTCTCAATTCTCGACATATTTTTTTAACATCATTCTCAACCTCTGAATCAAAATCGTGCTCTAAAAATCTATTTATAATTTTTAAATATTTTGATTCATTATTATTTATTTTAATTCTAGAAAAAGCTTCGATGAGATTATCTCTTATATCCCATTCTCCATAATCATTTTTTTCTAATTTTTTAAAAAATTTATTTTCATCGAAATCTTTGTTTATAACATCAAAAAATTTATTTTCTTTTTGCACTGTTTCTCCTAATTCATAAAATTCTTGATTTCCAATATGCCGTTCATTTAAAAATCTTAAATACGGTCTAGGGTTCTGATACTTGTAAAATTGATAAAGTTTCCAATAAATGCCATTACTAAAAATAGACTCTTCATCAATGCCATGATTATCAATATATAAAAAAGACTGATACATTATATCTTGATATCCAACTAAATCATTTCTCTCAACAATCAACAAAATCAATATAAAAGAATAATATTGGTAAATATTTAATAAATGAGGGTAATTTTCCAAAATTTTCTTTAATTTTTGATAAAACTCCTTTATAGACTCTAAATCTGAATTCTCAGTGCATAAAGATTTAAATAAGTTCATATCCGAATATTTTTTCAGAATTTTTTCCATGAAGTTATCGTTGAAATCGAAACCATCGATTCTTGATAAAAATCTAATATCATGATTTTCAATGCTATCTTCTATTTTAGGAATTATTTCACTTCCTAAATTTAAATAATACTGATCTTTCTCTCGTAAAAAAGTGTTAAAACTATCATGTATCAAAGAAATCCTATTTATTTCCTTATGGAATAAATAAGGATGTCTTTCAATGAATTCTTTAATTAGTTCTGTTGAAAAATCATCTAATAAATCTTCAAATTCACTTTCTAAAAAGAAATAATCGTTTAAAAGAAAAATACTCAGTGCTTTAAGTTCTACATCATTAATTAAAAGTTCATAATAATCATCAAGACCTGAAATCTTCTTATCAATAGGAATTTCACCTTGTAAATTATAATGACCAGCTAGGAAATTAGTTATTATAGGATATCCATCAGATATCTCGTAAATATTTTCAATTATTGAATAGTCACGGATATTATGCGCTTCATTTAAATATTCCTCTGTTTGATCCCTATCCCAATTTTCAATAACCTTATTTTCCCATTTTAAATCCTTTTTCAAAGGTCTTGATAATATTAAAACGTTTGCTTTGTCAATAGCCTCGATAAAATTTACGAATTTATCTAATTCTTGCGGATTATAATTTTCAACATGATCTAAACCATCAATTATAATAGTTAATTTTTCAGTATTGATTTTATCTACTAATTCATCATATTCAAATGATTTAGGAGAGTTAAATACGCCAATTCCCATGTCTCTAAGGAATTCATTGAATATTAATCTATAATTCCTATTTTCATCTTGAGAACTTGTCCAAAACCTGTATATTATATCATAATGGACTTTATCAATTATTTCATTTACAAAATGACTTTTTCCTACGCCAGGTTTACCAGTTATCAATAATAAGCCCTGATTTATATCTGAAACTATATTTCTTAAAATAACAGTATCATCATCTAGTTTCGTCGAAAATCTAGTTAATTTGGGTAAATCACTAAGATTAACTTTAAAAATACTATTAATAGTTGTTTCATAGGCAAAATTAGATATGGCTTTTATTCTTCCATTATCACCATACATATCATCCACAATTTCTTGAGTTTTAATTGGTGTTAATGGAATGATGTATATATTATCCAATTTATAAGCGGGTAATCCTAATATTTCAGTGTTAGTTCCTATTTTATTAGTATTTAAAATCAGAATATTGATATTCTCTTTTTAATAATATATTTTGGTAGAAGAAGGCAGGATAACTTTTTCATCATCAATTTTAATCTCATCAAGAGATATCATCTCTCCCTTCTTATTTTTTTCATTTTTTACTTGAAAATAATATTTTTTTGATTCTGATTCTAAATAACAATCGTCAAAGTTATGAGAAAGATCTTTTTCAACCTCTATACATTCTATATCCCTATCAACATCCATTTTTGATATCAATAATCGATACACTAAGTGTTGATATGTATAACCTTTTAACGGCCCTTTTGTCACCGAAGACATGATATCACTATAATTATTTAAATTCTAAATTCCTTTAGTTTGTGTATACTCAATATATGATTAAATATATTGAAATATAAATAGAAATTAGGTGAAGTACATGAAAGTCGGACTATATGTAAGATTAGCAATGGAAGATGATTCTTGGGATCTATTCTTTGTGGAAAAAGAAATAGAATTAGATTTTCTTCCAAATACCGGTGATGAAATACAGGATAATGGACTTTGTTTTGAAGTAGAAAGTAGAAAATTTAATATTTCAAAAGGATGCGTTAGTGTTTACCTGCAAGATTTTAAAATACAAAATAATAAAGATAAAAAAGATATTTTAAAGCGTATGAAAGAATCTAGATGGTATTATAGAGATCCGGATGAATATGATCTTTTAGTATTATAATCAAAGATTTTATAGTATAATGGTGATAATTTGATATTATAAATAAATTTCCCAACTTTTCATTGATATCAAACTTGAGAAATTAACGAATGTGTGCTGAGTCATCACAATATGGATATTACAAAGAATTCATGGCATTAATTATTTGATTATTAACATCTTGAATCTCGTAGCCTGGATAGACATAGATGAGCTTACAATTATTTTCTTTGCATAATCTTTTTTTACGTTTGTCTCGTTCTTTTTGTTTTTTAAAACCTTTTTCTCCACCAAATTGTGGTATAGGTTTTTGATGTTGTTCCCCTTGATATTCTATACCTATATTTCTCTTTGGAAAGAAGATATCTAGATGTTGTAGACCTAACCAGGATGGCCTGCCATGTTGAATGATAATTTCATTTGGAAACAATTGTTTTATTTTATTAAATAATAACATTTCATTCCAATTTTTACCTACTTCTGGTAAATTATGGTCTTTTCTAACCCTATTTTCAGCTTTTCTAACTAATTTTTTTACATAATTGAGGAATGCCTTTAGGATTATATTCGGTACAATAAATTCCATATTAGAATCATCATTTAAATATTTTTTAGATAAAATATCTGGAAAAGGTATGAAATCAAAATATTCCTCATTTGAAAAATGATTTCTAGATTCTATTCCTTTTTGATAACGAGAATAATGAAATTTAAGCTCGTCAAATTCGTATTTATTGTCAAAATATTTACTTAAAGCATTTAAATCCTTATCTTTCAATGAAACACAAAAATAATCACCATATTTATTTTCATAATTGGGATCTTTTTGGGAGGAATAAAAGATGTGATCATGGATAAAATGGGAAATTAAATGTTTATTGTGTTTTGCATAGTTTTCATTTAGTATTCCATCTATAACAAGTATGATCTCATCTTTATGGTTTTTTCCAAAATCTGTTAGAATATTTTCATCACTTAAATTTAAAATAATCTCACCATTAATCAAACTTTTTTTTGAAGGGCCTAGTAACATGGCAAATATAAATAAGTCTTCATAATATTCTAATCCTGCTTTTTTCTTATAATAAAAGGATTTTTCGAATTCATCAATTAGGAAATATGCTCCAGATTTCCAGTGGTTTAAATCTTGGAGCAAATCATAATTTGAATAACTGTTTTCAATTAACTCAAAATTAGTAATTAAATCTTTGATATCCTTGTTTTCAGAGAATTTACGCACAGTTTCGTATAGGAACATGTAAATGTAGTTTTTATTGTCTTCAAAGTCCACTGGATTTTTTTTACATAAATTTGATAGCAATTGGTCATAAAATGATCTTTCTTCAGGAGAGGCATCTTCCCGTAGGTATACTTCTTGTTTATAATTTTTTAATTCACCTCTTAAATAAAGAATACTCTCTGCTTCTTCCCTTACAAGTTTGCTATCATCGTTTAGTGCAGTTTTAATAAATTGAACCGAATTTTTAGCATTGTTATGTCCTATTTTTTGGATAGCAGCCTTCCTAACATTTGGATCTTCATCATTGAAAGATTCAATTAAAATAGGAGTTATATCATATTTAGCTAATCTAGCTAGTAGACGAATAGCAAGTTCCCTTATTTTAGGATCTTCATCATTAATTGCATTTTTTATATTAACTAATAATAGATCGTTGTTATACTTTTTTATAAATTTTAAAGATATATCTGCGATAGTGAGTTTGTTTTTGATAGAATTTAATAAATGATCTCTCAATATCCACACATCTAATATATGCTTAAATTTTCCTGTGATCATATTTGACCTGAAATTTTCAGGCTCAATACGAATTCTAAATTCAAATATATCATCATCTAAATTATCAACATGATCTTGTTCGATTTTAATTTCTTTTAATAGCCTATCTAAATGATCATAAAAATAGGATGTTATATCAAAGTCAAATTTTATTAATACATCTATCATCTTTTTTCTCACGCTTCTTTTTTCGTCATTTAATGCGTTTAAAATAGTGTCAATAATCAACTCGTAACATCTTATAAATTCTATAATATCAAGGTTTTTTTCAATATTATAAATCTCATTAAGTCGATATAGATACCAAGCGGACCATGCTACTTTAGTCCTTACCAGGGGGCTCTTGTCTTTTATTAATTTAGAAATAGAATCTATTGCATTAGGCGGAATTATTCGAATTAATAAATTAATTGCATAATATCTAACAAATGCATCCTTGTCTTCAAGTAGTTGAATATATAAATCAAAGTATTTTTCATTAGGCATTTTATTTAAAGCTCTAATAGCACTTCTTCTAACATTTTTGTCTGGATTTTTTAATGATTCTATCAAAGGTTCTATGGAACATTTTTTGATTTTAATCAAACTTTTAATGCATATTGATCTGAATCCGCTATCTGGATGTTTTAAAGAAGTAATTAGAGGATCTACAGATCTATAATCGTAGATATATCCTAAAAATTCGGCACATTGCTTTTTAATAGAAATATTATTGGATTGAAGACCTGAAACTATTGAAGGAAAATTTTTGTAAAAGAACTTAATGGTTTTTTTATAGTTTTCATAATCCATTTTTGAATCTATTTCCCATACTTCTTTTAAAATACCTTCAACAATATGAAAATGATAAGGTATAGTTTCTGTATGGGGATTGGTTATGTAATCCAAGCATTGTTCTAATATTTCACCTGTTAATTCTTCCATAAATATCCCATTAAAAGAATAACGATATAAGAAAACTCAACAAACAAACTTTATTGAGATTAGATTGCATAGTATTCAGCATTATATATCTGCCTTTTTAGTTGCTATATTTTAGTAGATTTTAACCAGATAGCCTATTTTTCAAACGGTTCATAGTCCATAAGTTCATCGTAGACTTGACTGTTTATTTAATTATTCTTTGTTGTATTTGAAAGTTTTATTGAATCTAAAGAATATTCCGAATTTCAGTAGTATGCATTTGTTTCTATTAATTATCAACGACTTGAAAATATGAACGTCTTATGTAGTTATTGTGAAGTTTTTTAGACTATTGAGTTTGAAAAAGGATTAATATGACTTTAATAATTAAAATAAAGGATTCGATCGTTTAGATAATTAGAAAGAAGAGTTATATGTCTATATATTCACTTTCGATTAAATAATCACAATTTTGACAACCTACTCGATAGAATATGCCTCTAGGCTCTGGATCATCTTCTGTGTTTCCACCAATATTTTTTTGAGTAGTCCCAATTTTTCCTCCACATTTAGGACAAATATTCAATTCTAATAAAGTATCTTCAGCGGCTTCAATTCTTGATAAAATTTGATTTAATTTGACTAAAGTATCTAAATCATGTTTGTCTAAATCATTTTCAATATTAAATTTATCAATTTTATCTTCATATTCTTGAATTATATCCTTAAGTTGTGCATAATCATCTTTCAGATTTATAGGATGGCTTCCAGAATCATCCATGGAATATTCATAAATTATTGATTCTGCTTTTCTAAGACTATGATGTAGGCGTGCGTAAAATGATTCTTTAAATGTAAATTTTAACGATTTTTTATGATATTCATGAGATATATCAATTATCCATCTAGTAAATTCAGGTATTTTTTCTTTAATAAATTCTATATTTCTCTTTTTAGGGTCTGCATAATCATCATGTTCTACGCTACTACGAATTTTCTGAAGGCGATTTATTAACTCATCCCACACAGTAGGATCTTCTATACACTCTAAACATGCCTTAACATTTGCCCATCTGACTTTTAAATGCGTATTTTTTATAGTATTTTCGTCTAATCCGCACTTGCGTACTGCAATATCTCTTAATAATCTTTGAAAATAATCATACAAAGGCTTAATTACAGTTCTCCTTTCAACTGTATTTTTCAACTCCATTTCGTTTATTAAATCTTGCATATCTTTATAAACATCAACTTCACCCATTAAACCACCCCATACAACTCAAAAGCCTACTTATTTAATGAATTTTTTTAATCTTGAATATAGCTTCATTAAAAGAAATCACTCGAGAAAAGATAGAAATTCGTGGTCACGGAAGTTTAAGGATTAGAGGCAGGCAACATTTTACCGATGAGCAAATTAAAGACTTAATATATGAGAAACATTACAATAAAGTCATTAAAAATGAAGATGGGGAATTTGAATTAACTTATAATAATCCTGTAAAAGGAAAAAAATTTTTGATTATAATAGTAAGAGCCAATAATGATATCAAAAAATCTATAAGAGTTGTAACGATATATACAGAATAGAAAGGTGAATAACAGTGAGTAATATGGATACTAAAAAATCATTTAAAATGAATCATGATTATGATGTTCAAAATGATTCATTATTTATGTATATTACTGATGATTATATTTATGATAAATCCTTGCGGTTAGATAAAGATGTTATTTTAGATTTCGATGAAAATAAAGTTCCTGTTGCATTAGAAATATTGCATGCTTCGAAATTATTTAATATTAATAGATTTGATTTAAGAAATCCAATGGGACTGGACATGGAAATTATAATTGGTGACGACTGTATTCGTATTAAAGCGGATTTCACAATATTGGTGAGGAATAAACCTACTCCATTAGATTTAGACATAGAAGGGGAAAATAGTATTAACATACCTTCTCAAGAAGCTCATTTTGATAAAGCAGTTGCTTAAATTTTTTTTGATTTATTGTATTCAGATTAAGACTAATTTTCTTAAAATATCTTAAGTAAATATGTTTTTGTATAATTTTTAATTTTCACTCATAAAGATGAGTAAACACTTATAAATAATCACTCATCTTTATGAGTAAGTATTTATATTCACCTGAAAAGGAAGGTGTAGACTTTCTATTAAGTGATATAGAAGGGGAAGTAATTCCTGTTGAAGTAGGAGTAAGAAAAAAGAATACAAGGCAAATAAAAAAGCTTCATCAAATCATAAAGAAAGAAACCAACCATAAAAACCTGATTTTCAACAAATCAAATACCCGTAATAAATGGGATTAATACAGCCAGCATTGGAACCTAAAACCTCATACTATCCAAACTCAACAAAAATTCTTCCATATATTTATCGATGATATCCTGGGATTGGTAGATGGAAGTTTCATAGATTATGGTGGGTGTTCCATTTTTTAAAATGGGGATGGACACGTAATCGGGGCTGGTTGGATGCCCGTCACTTGCAGGAACATAATTTAAGATTCCTACGCTCGGTGTCTTCCTTATTATTTCTTTTCCAATTCTCGTGGATTCTTCATCATTTAAGGGAGCGACTATAGCATTATTTAATACGTACTGGTCTCTATGTCCGTGGACATCTACGCAGAAAGTGTAGTTTTTACTGTTTATATCTGGCACTGCAAATTTTTGGGCAAGTAATTGGCCGTTCATCCTGCTTTTGTCAAAATCATCTTTATCCTGGGTAACATCAACTATATAAACATAATAGGAGTTGTTTAAAGAGTTATTATATTTTTTCAAATATTTTAAAAAGGAGTTGTGTGATTTAAACTCAAATGGATGAACCCCCACAATGATGGCTATTTTATTGGTGGAATTGGGATTTCCATAGGGTCCTTCCAGTGTAACACTACCCAGTTCATCTGATCCTATAGTTTTGGATTCGAAACTGGTTTCAGAGTGATTGTTAGAGCTGGAATTATTAGATTGGTCGCCTGTATTTTTACTAAAAACAAGTTCCTGTACGATAAAAATGCCGGCTATTATAACAAAGATAACGATAATAATCGTCAGAATTTTATTTATTTTTTTCATGTAATCTATCCTTGCATGTGTGGGGGTACTATTTAAGCTTTTTAGTGGTATATTTTAAGGCTTTTGGTTTTCCCTATTTGTTTTTTGCAGATTGTTATTTATGTTTTAAAAAGTAATTTTTATTTATAATTCTCTTCTATCTACATATTAAAATCTAAATCTTGATTAAACAAGATACTATAAATACTTGTTAACTCTTTAAACATTTTAAAACTTTTATTTAAAATTAAGATGGGTGATTTTAATGGCTGGGAAGAATAACACGCCTAAAATAGTAAAGCAAGAAGAAGATCTACAAATAAAAATTACTAAAGCCGAAGTAGAAGATGACATATTTAAATTGGAATACGAACTGATTTTCGCATACATAGATACCATCAACAACATCCGGAAAAAGATCTTTGAAAGGTTAGAAGACGAATTTTTATTTGAATTTAAATATAAACATGATATAACCGAATCTAAGCGTCTTACCAATTTAATGGTAGAATTTCATAGATCTGATGATTACCTGTCCATGGATGATATCAACACGATACTCGATACCTTGGGTGAAATATTCAAGGAAGAGGGTATTGAGCAGGTAAAATTCGAACAAAAGGGGCTATTTGGATTCAAGGAGAATCTACCTTTTTAATTCAGCATAATAAAGGTTTGATATTTACCTTTCATCTTCATTTAATGCGAACAAAATTTTTATCAGATATAGTAGGGTGAAAGATAGAGGAAATGGATATACAAGTTAAAATAAGGATTTGAAGAATTATTCCTCCCGAATAGATTCTTCCAGTTCTTCAGATTCTTTATTCAGTGTGTAACCGATTATGGTACGTATGCTTACGATTATCACTAAGATGATAACCTCGTTGAACGCGGGTTCAAGTATGGTCTTGATTAAATCCCCGGCGATGAAAAATTCCAATCCTAAGGCGATTTTCCTGGTGAAGTCGATACGGGTGTTGGCGTAGTAGTTAGTTCTTTTTACTTCACCGATAATTGTATTAACGGTTGCTCTGATTCCCCCGTAGATAATTATGATGGAACCTATTATTGCAAAGGCTAGAGAAATTCCAGTTAATAAGAATTCACCCATGGAAATTTAAATCCCCTCCTCCTCTTCGTTTGAAGAATGCTCCGTCCGGGATTCGAACCCGAGTCCCCAGCTCGAGAGGCTGGAATGATTGGCCGGACTACACTAACGGAGCAAAAAAAAATATTTTAAAAATTTATTTTTTTACATGTGTTTTTATGGTACCTGGAAACTATTTATAATTGTGTCGAAGTACTGCTGTTGGCTGGCAGGGTCCACTCCGCCGGTGACTATGAAGTGTAGGGTGTAGACGAAGTTATCCTTTTCAAAGTATATCAACTTTACCTGGGTTTGGTTTCCACTTCCATCCGTCCCAGTGAATGTGGTCATATTAGCTTTTAATCCTGCGATATCCACTGTACCATTTGTTGAATTGAAATCAATACCTGTAGAATTTGTCAGGTCATTTTTAACAATTTCATAGCTTATATTTTCAGATTTTGGCAGGCTATTTATCACAGCCGAACTGCCCTTGGTACCGTTCGATTCCACGGAACTTTGATCGGCCAGGTTGATGAAGTGTGTGTTTCCAATGGTTTGATCGATTAAAACCCAATCGAGGGGGTAATTGAAGTTCAATCCATTAACAGAATAAGATCCTGTGGTGGACTGGTTGGTCTGGTTGCCTTGCTGGTTGGTACATCCCGAGGCAAATATAACCAGTGCCAGAAGGGTTACTATAAACATATAAAGGTAAGTTTTTCTCATGGAATTCCTCCTTTTTTAAAGTAAAACTTTTAATTTCGCCACATTAGTATATTATTTTGAAAATAGAACCTTTTAAACCTATTTATTAATAAGTTTCACTGGAATAACCATAAAATTATATTATTTTAAAATCTAATTTCCAACTACATGCACCACGATGAAGTTGAAGATGCCCGCCAGTTAGAAAAGGAGCTACTGGAGAGGCACAGAGGAAGGGACCTGGACGAGATCTTTAAGGGAGAAACCTGTGAAACACCACAGGGGTCCTGCTATAAAATAGAAGAAACAGAGAAGTTCAAGATCAAACGCATAGAAAAGGATAAAGCTAAAAAGGCACTCTTATGTGATCTGAAAATCCTGCACGGGATAGGAGATTACAAAGAACAGAACCTGAAAAGTAAGGGTTATGCCACCATAGAAGACCTGCTGGATCATCCAAACCACGCCAGGAAGGCGGAGGAATTCCTGTGCAGACTCGACGAATCTCCCATGGACTGTATAAGGGAATGTTTCCCGGGCAGCAACCCCAAACAGCTCTATTCATCTTCTTTCCGGGAAGAAAATGACTTCCTGTTTTTTGATATAGAGACATTGGGACTTAGAAATGAGCCGTTAATCCTCATCGGAACGGCCCGTATCACAGACGACCACATAAAAGTCACCCAGTACCTGGCAACAGGATTAGATGATGAAAAACCGGTAATCGGCAACTTCCTGGAGGATCTAAATAAAGAAACGGTGTTTGTATCCTTCAACGGACGCGGATTCGACCTCCCCTTCATCAGAAATAGGGCCTATCACCATGACATCGGTAAAAAATTAATACACCACCACCTGGATCTGCTACACTTCTCCCGGCGCACCTGGGGCGGTGCACTACCTAACTGCCGATTGCAGACACTGGAGAAGCATCTTTTCGACCTGCACAGGCACGAAGACGTCCCCAGTAGCCAGGTGCCGGCTTTCTACAGGACATACATGAAGACGGGTAACATAGGGCCTTTAGTTCCCATAGTAGAGCACAACAAAATAGATGTTATCACCCTGGCCAGGATATTATCTAAGTTACAGGAAGATATGGTTTGATCACCGATTTATCAGAAAATTAAAATTCCATACAGGACATAAGTATAGATCGATCGCTCTCCTCTTTTACTAAGCTTTGGGATGATACTCATGTCCTGGAAAAAAATTCTGCGAAAAAAACCCATCAGCCATCTTTTAAAGATCAGTAAAAGTGAAAAAGGCCTTAAGAAGGTTTTAGGAACACCTGCACTGCTTTTAATGGGATTAGGTGTTATCATAGGGGCGGGTATCTTCATACTTACCGGGATTGCTTCTGCCAATTATTCAGGGCCTGCCCTGGTTATTTCCTTTGCTATTGCCGGGACGGCCTGTTTATTTACAGCCCTCTGTTATGCGGAGTTTGCGTCCATGGTGCCGGTGGCAGGCAGTGCCTACACCTATAGTTATGTTACTCTGGGGGAATTACTGGCTTGGATCATAGGATGGGACCTTATACTGGAATATCTGGTTATAGTAGCGGCAATAGCAGTGGGATGGTCGGGTTATATAGTGAATTTGCTGACCACACTGGGCCTGAACCTACCCGCACAGTTCATCAATCCTCCTGGAGTAGAGGGAGGGCTTATTAACTTACCGGCGGTTATAATCATCGGATTTTTATCGTTGTTATTGATTAAAGGTACTAAGGAAAGTTCCCGCTTTAACACGGTTATCGTGATGATTAAACTCGCGGTTATCCTCATCTTCATAAGTATAGGGGTAAACTACATCAACCCGGCAAACTACCATCCCTTCCTACCCTATGGTTGGACAGGGGTGTTTAAGGGGGCAGCTATAATATTTTTCGCCTACATAGGATTCGATGCCATAACCACCGCTGCTGAGGAAGTTAAAAATCCAAGCAGAACATTTCCCATCGCCATAATCGGGGCATTGATTATAAGCACCATCCTCTATATTTCAGTGACCCTTATCTTAAACGGGATGGTCCCTTACTACCTTTTCAATGAAACGGCAGCCCCAGTGGCATTTGCACTCCAAAGGGTGGGGATAGAATGGGCGGATATAGTGATATCAGTAGGTGCCTTAGCTGGAATTACCTCAGTCCTCCTGGTGGGTTACTTCGGACAGACCAGGGTATTTTTCGCCATGTCCCGGGATGGCCTACTTCCCCCTTTCTTTTCCAAGCTTCATAAAAACTTCAAAACCCCCATAAATAGTATAATCATTGTAGGAGTAGTTGCCACGGTAATAGCAGCTTTCTTTCCCATAACGGATATAGCGGAACTGGTTAACATAGGAACACTAGCTGCTTTCATCATAGTGTCTGCCTCGGTAATCGTTTTAAGAAGGCAGAGGCCGGATCTGGAACGTCCCTTCAAAACCCCATTGGTACCCCTGGTACCAATCCTGTCCATAATCTTCTGCCTGTTCCTGGTGGCGGAACTTCCCACCATCACCCATCTAAGATTCGTGGTCTGGCTGGCCATTGGATTGGTTATCTACTACTTCTATGGGAGGAAGAAGAGCCATCTCAATGTGGAGGGTGTACCATCAGAAATTATTGAAGATGATTGAACCCCTTTGAGAAGTATGGGGAGATTGACAGGCTTGGGAAAATTTACCAAAAACTCTCGGAAATTATTTATTTTTTAAAAAACAACAAATAGACTGAGGAGGACAATAGATGTCAGATGATGAGCAAAATAAAGAATTTAAAAGGGCGAGCTTCGCTGCCGGATGTTTCTGGGGAGTAGAAGAAGCATTCAGATGCCTTAATGGCGTTGTATCCACTACGGTTGGGTATATGGGTGGTGAATTTGAAAACCCCACCTATGAGGATGTCTGCACCGGAAAAACCGGCCATGCAGAGACTGTGGAGGTGGTCTACGATCCTTCCCTGATATCCTATAACGAGCTTTTAGCTGTTTTCTGGAACAACCACGACCCCACCACACCCAACCGACAGGGTCCTGATGTGGGGAGTCAATACCGGTCTTTGATCTTTTACTATGATGATGAACAGAAGGAGTTGGCCCTGAAATCAAAGGAAAAAGTGCAAAAACGCTTCAATAGGGAGATAGTTACTGAGATTGTACCGGCCACCACTTTTTACCAGGCGGAGGATTACCATCAGCAGTACCTGGCAAAGCGGGGCCAGAAAACCTGCAGATTCTAAAAAAAGGTGATTTGGTTGGTTGATATTCAGGAATTCTTTAAAAGGGATAGGTTCGCAGAGCACTGCGGTATCAAACTGGTTGAAGTTTCACCAGGAAGTGCCCGGGCGGAAATGGAAATTAAAAAAGAACATTTAAACGGTTTAAACACAGTCCACGGCGGAGCCATATTTACCCTGGCCGATCTCACCTTTGCAGCGGCTGCTAACTCCTACGGCGCAGCCACGGTGGCTATCAATGTCAGTATAACTTATATGGCCGCTATAACTAAGGGAAAAATCACGGCCGTGGCCCGGGAAATATCAAGGAACCCCAAGCTTTCCACCTACACCATCGATATTTTTAATGAGGAGGGTGAAGTGGCTGCGGTGTTCCAGGGACTGGCCTACCAGAAAAAGCAAAGTCTTGATAAGTTGATTTAAAGCCATTTTCAATTGTTTTAATACAGTTTAATTTACTTTTTAAAAAAAGATGTAAAGGGAGGGTTACTCTATAACCCTGCTCTTTCTACAATTACGTCTGCTACTTCTTTAGCTGATTTAAAGGGGAAATCATCAGTTTTTAGGACCTGGCCAGCGTCTCCAGCTTTTAACTTAACATCTCCAGCTTGGCAGGTGGTTTCTGCTCCGTCTGGGAAAGAGACTAATAGTTTTTCTGGTGTTTCAATTGGGAAAGTTGCCCCGGCCAGTGCTCCGACGATCTGTGCGTGTATTTCTTCTTTTACTCCCATCTTTATTCATCTCCTAAAGGTTTTTTTTACAATTATTACATGTGTTGAATAGAAATATATATTAAACCGTCACTAGAATGTACAAGGTACAGTTTAATACACTCGTATAACTTTTTAAGTTAAGAAAGAAACCTTTAATAACACCTAAACATATAACAGAATACTATGGAAAATGTAAACAAGCTGGATACAGCAGAGATCTACGACACCAGAGCAAAACTCGAAGCTATCCACCAGGATATCAAACGATTAATCGAAAAATCAAACCAGGATTACCTAAATATCATGTTAAACAACATGAAAGAGGATATCATAGATTCCATCACCACTTACATCACCGACGATATCCAGGGAACCCTGGAGAGAAACATGGTGGACCCCTGTAATATGCGGGAAACCTGCAAATCCAGGTTTAACAAATTCTTAGAAGATAACGCCGAGCTAATAAAGGAGACAAACGTAACCAAAGAAGCCATAGAAAAAAAGAAGCAGGAATTAAACGATATAAAGGAAACAGCCCCCTACGACAAATGTGAAGCCTGTTTTTCCGAGGTAAAATCACTCTTCGACAAGCAACTGAACCTGATTGGCTCCATGGAGATCTATAGCGACGACAACCCGGAAGATAAAATGGAAATAGCATCCATACCCGAAGAAACCATGGTTAAAACTGTCTTAGAACCCATTTCTAATAAACAAAGGTTACAAATTCTGAAATCCATGGCCTCAGAGACCAAGACCTTCACCGCCCTATCCGAGCTAACCGGACTCCGCGGAGGGAACCTGCTCTTCCACATCCAGAAACTAATGGAAAACAGTCTCATCATCCAGAGACATGAACGAGGAGACTACATGATAACCAAGAAAGGCTACAACCTGCTGGTGATGCTCTACAACTTCAAAAAATACCTGGACTAATTTCAAAAGACATCTAGACTAAAATTCAAAAGATATCTGGATTAAATTCAAAAAAATACACGGACAATTACAGTAGATTCACATGGAAATCGAAGAAAAAGACCTACAGGAGTTACAGGAAAAGCTCATACTCCTCTACAAATTCGTTTCACAGGAGAAGTTATACGAGAAATTCTTTTTTGAAGACTCTAACCTTGTAAGGCCATATAAATATAAAAACAAGTTAATAGAAGAACTTGTTGATATGGACGATTCTGTTGACTTTCTTAAAACATGTATCCTGGAGGTTGAAGAACTTAAAGGGACCAAAAGAGATGAAAAAATATTTTTCATCGATATCCTGGAAGAACAGGATACAGAAGTCCTGTTTCGTAAATATGGATTGGAAAACCTGGAAGATGTGCAGGATCTGGACTTAAACGACTTACTCGAATACTTCTAGATGCCGCCTATTGTATCCTTCTAGGCACGAACAATTCTTACCACCCTTTCCGGGGTGATTATCATATTTATTTTTCGGTCATGGGGTTCCAGAGGTACTTTTTCTACGATCTGAGCTTCATGGACCGTGGTTACTATTGGTGTTTTTCCGGTAATAGCCTTTTCACCTAAAAGGTGTTCTATCTCCTGGTCTGCGTATCCACCGCCCTTTCCCAGTCTCCCACCAGTAAGATCGACTGCCACGGAACCTTCCACCACCAGGTCTACCGTGGGAAAATCAACCAACGTTCTACCAAATTGGAAGGCGCCTTTAATGGTGGAAGCCTTACTTTCCCGGCCAGAAGCATCACCCGGGCCGATGTATAGATATCCATGCTTTAGTTTAGGGGATGCCATAATCAATGCCTTACCATCCCGGAGGGCGTATTCGCGTACCTTTCTCTGGGCCTGATCCGGACTGGAGAACACCACCCTGGAATCCTTCCATTCTGGAGTGTCCCTGAGCATATTAGCAGCCTTGAGTGCCCCTTTGAAATTGGGGATTCTACCATAATCAGTTTTCCGGTGGGTAAATCCCTTCTCTCCCAGGAGATTCCAGATTTCTTCCCTTAATTTCCCTTTATCATCCATTTATATTCCTCATTTGCAGATTAGATAAGTTTTAAACATTAAATTGTTAGGAAATTTCCCATAATATTTATAAGGATGGAGGCAGTAAAATACATTTAATATTTTCTAAATATTTTCTTCTGGATTTTAAAAATAACATCCCAAAATTATTCAATCCGAATTAAACAAAGGTATAAAAGATTAATCAAGAATTAATTCTAAAGAGTAGTGATTTAATGGCAGGAATAGTAGGATATGGAATTTATATTCCTTCATATAGGATAAAAGTTGAAGAGATAGCTAAGGTATGGGGAGATAACCCTAAAGCTATTTCCAGGGGACTGGTTGTACAGGAAAAATCTGTACCCGGTCCAGATGAAGATACAGCGACGATATCAGTCGAAGCCGCAAGAAACGCGCTTAAAAGGGCTGCCATCGACCCCCAGAAAATCGGTGCCATCTACGTGGGATCAGAATCCCACCCCTACGCAGTTAAACCAACAGCGACCATAGTGGCCGATGCAGTGGAGGCAACACCCAACCTGACAGCGGCAGACCTGGAATTTGCATGTAAAGCAGGAACCGCAGGGATGCAGATCTGCATGGGCTTGGTTGATTCTGGCCAGGTAGAATATGGACTTGCCGTAGGGGCAGATACAGCACAGGGTGCCCCTAGTGATGCTTTAGAGTATACAGCATCTGCAGGAGGAGCTGCGTATTTAATAGGAAAAGAGGATACAATTGCTGACTTCGAGGGGACCTGCAGTTACACCACAGACACCCCTGACTTCTACAGACGTGAGGGGAAACCCTACCCCAAACATGGGGGAAGATTCACCGGTGAACCGGCTTACTTCAAACACGTGCTATCCGGTGCACAAGCCCTCTTCAACCAGATGGGCACTGAAGCTTCAGATTATGATCACGCAATTTTCCACCAGCCCAATGGAAAGTTCTACATCCGCGCAGCCAGGAAATTAGGATTTACAGAAGAACAGTACAAAACAGGACTTTTAACCCCAGTTATCGGTAACACCTATTCTGGTGCAACACCGTTAGGTTTAGCAGCAGTACTGGATATAGCAGAGCCAGGCGACAGAATAATGGCAGTCTCCTATGGTTCCGGTGCAGGAAGCGATGCATTCTCTATCACAGTCAACGATAAGATAGAAGAAAAGAGAGAGCTGGCACCTAAAGTCCAGGACATGGTGGAGAAGAAACACTATGTTGATTACGCGGTTTACGCTAAGTTTAAAGGAAAACTACGAATGGCAGGTTTAACCCAAGACTAATTCTTTTTGAGGAGGAATTTCATGAGAGACGTTGCAATTATAGGCGTGTACCAGACTAAATTCGGAGAGCTCTGGGACACATCATTTAGAGATTTAATAACTGAGGCCGGAATAAGAGCCATAGTCGATGCCGGTATTGAAGGACAGGACCTGGAGTCCATGTTCGTAGGTAACATGTCCGCCGGGCTTTTCGTGGAACAAGAACACATAGCATCCCTGATAGCAGACCAGGTAGGTTTAAATCCCGTGCCATGCACCCGGGTGGAGGCAGCCTGTGCATCCGGAGGATTAGCCCTTAGAAACGGTATAATGGCGGTTGCATCCGGATTTAATGACATAGTAGTATCCGCTGGTGTGGAGAAGATGACCGACGTGGTAGACCCTACACCGGTGATTTCTACAGCGGCAGACCAGGAATGGGAAGTACAACAGGGAGCGAATTTCCCATCACTATACGCCATGATGGCCCGCAGACACATGCACGAATACGGCACCACCAGGGAACAATTAGCCATGTTCAGCGTGGTAAACCACAAAAATGGGGCATTAAACCCCCTGGCCCAGTTCCCCATGGAGATCACAGTTGATCAGGTGTTAAATTCAAGTATGGTAGCAGACCCTTTAAGACTACTGGACTGTTCACCCGTAACCGATGGCGCAGCGGCAGTGGTGCTCTGCCCCGCAGAAGACGCTCACAAATACAGCGACACCCCTATATACGTTAAAGGATCTGGCCAGGCTTCTGGAACCATAGCCCTCCACGAGCGAAGGGACATCACCACCATAGACTCCACAGTCCATGCCGCCAAGAGAGCCTACAAGATGGCCGGTTTAGGGCCAAAAGACATAGACTTAGCAGAGGTGCATGACTGTTTCAGCATAAACGGTATACTGGCCATAGAAGACCTGGGATTTGTAGAAAAAGGACAGGGTGGTCCTGCTGTTGAAGATGGTACGACCCAACGTGATGGAAAGATACCAATCAACACATCCGGAGGCCTGAAATCCAGGGGACACCCACTGGGAGCAACGGGTATAGCCCAGGCAGCGGAGATCGTCTGGCAGTTACGTGGCGAAGCAGGTAAAAGACAGGTCGAAGGTGCAGAAGTAGGACTGACCCACAACATCGGTGGAACCGGTGGAACAGCTGCGGTTCATATATTCTCCAATTAGATGGTCTTAAAAAAATAATTAAATTGTCTATTTTTTTTAATTTTTAAAAATAAATTAAAATGAGGAAATATATCCTTTTTCCTCTTATATTTTGTAGGTTACCACATAGTTTGGTAGTCTCTTGTTCTGTCCGTAGAAGTTCACCACTTTAGCGTACATGTAGACCAGTTTACTGAAGGGAATGTTTCCCAGTCGGGTTACTGCGTAGTTGGGCGCTCTTTTTTTGTTGTTTATGAAGGTTTTGATGTTCTGGGCGTATTTTAGGTAGTTGTTTTTGGCTATTGTGCCTGTCTTGTAGCTTCCTCCGGGGCCTGGTGCTTTTCCCACTGTTTTTACACTGATTGGTTTCAGGTTGTTTTTGCTGATGTTTATGGTTGCTGTGGTTAGCAGGTCCAGTAGTTGTGCCATGGTCAGTGTCTGCCCGGCTACTTTGAGAGTTGTTGGTAGCTTTTTATTTTTTTCGTAGTAGTTTTTGATGGTTTTTGAGGCTTTTACGAGCTCTGCAATTGGTACTGCTTTAGGCACGTCGAAGCTGACCGTTATTATAGCGTATGTTTTCCAGATGGAGTCTTTTAGTGTTGCCTTGTTTGTAACATCTCCCACTTTATTTACCAGGGCCTTGATGTCGAGCTTGGCGGTTTGGCCTGGTTTGAGTGTTCCGATGTTCCAGGTACTGGTGCTTAGTTTGTAGGATCCCTTGGTTGCTGTTGAGCTCAGGTATTTTAATCCGGATGGCAGTTTGTCGTATACTGAAACGTTTGCACTGATTGTGCCGCTGTTTTTAACTGTTATATAGTAGTGGATGGTGTCGCCGTAGTAGTGTGTTCCTTTACTCGTTGATAGTGCGAAGGAGAGGTTTGGGTATATGGGGATGGTGGTGGATACTGTTTGATAATCAACTGTGGCTTTAATGGTGGCTGTTCCCAGGTTTTTTGCAGTGAAAGTGGATTTTCTACTACCATTACTCAGGGTACTCTGTGAGGGGTTGATAGTTCCTTTTGTCGCGGTAAAGGTTACTGGTAATCCATCTGGGACGTGTCCATTAGCAGGGTTGTGGTAAACACCCGCAGAATCATGTAACAGGTCTGCTGTTATAGTGGATTTAGCACTGGGTAGGCGGCTGGTCGGATTTGCAACTATGGTTAAAACCATCCATGGAGTTACGGTTACATTACCGGATACTCTACTTGAGGGGTTGCTGTTTGAGCCCCACCAGTTGAACCTCGCATCTGCGGTGTTAGTGGTGTAGATAGCACTTCCTGTGGTTGCACTGTTTCCAATGATTCGGCTGAAATGAATGGTTAAATTAGTGTGATCTGCGATTGCGCCACCATAAACTGCACTGTTTCCTGTGAATGTGGAACTGTTTATGGTTAAGTTACCATCGTTGTTTATGGCTCCGCCATTGTAATCTGCGGTGTTTCCTGTGAAGGTTGAACCATCTATAGTTGTAGTGCTGTAATAGTTATATACGGCACCACCATAATCTGCAGTGTTCCCGTTAAAGGTGGAGCTGGTCACAGTTGAATTTCCATAGTAATTGTAGATAGCGCCACCATCTCGATTTGCACTGTTTCCGTTGAAGGTGGAGTGGTTCACAGTCAAAGTACCTCTATAATTCTCGATGGCACCACCATAGTATGCAGTGTTCCCGTTAAAGGTGGAGCCAGTCACAGTCAAAGTACCATAACTATCAATGGCACCACCATCGTATGAAGTGTTGCCTGTGAAGGTGGAATATGCCACATTCAGAGTGCCTCTATAATTCTCGATGGCACCACCATAGTCTGTTGCGGTGTTGCCTGTGAACTTTGAGTTGGTTATAATAAAATTGCCCCTATAATTTTTGATGGCACCACCGACACTATCCTCATCATCATAATTGCCTTCTGCGGTGTTGCTTGTGAAGTTTGAGCTGGTCACAGTGAAATTACCCTCATAATTGGAGATGGCACCACCACTGGATGCTGTGTTTCCAGTGAAAGTGGAACCCGTCACAGCAAAATTAGCATCTTGTAAATTGGAGATGGCACCACCACTATATTCCGCGTGGTTCCTGGTGAATGTGGAGTAAGTCACAGTAAAATTACCATAATTTTTGATGGCACCACCAGAACCGTCTCATACAGTGTTGCCTGTGAAGTTGGATTCGGTCACAGTGAAGTTACCATCATTGTAGATAGCACCACCGGTATATCTTGCGGTGTTATCTGCGAAGTAGGAGTCAATCACAGCTGTATTACCATGTTGCTCATTGAAGATGGCACCACCACCAAAACCTGCATTGTTGCCTGTAAAGGCGGAGCTGGTCACATTCAAAGTGCCTCCATTGTAGATAGCTCCACCATCATCAGTTGCGATGTTGTTGGTGAAGATACAGTCGGTTAAATTAAAAGTAACTGGTCCATAAGTACCATACGCGATGTAGATAGCTCCACCATCCTGGCTTGCAGTATTATCTTGGAAGGTGGTATTTCCCACATCCAAGTTAATGGCAATACTTCCTAAACCTGTGTATATGGCACCACCATTTTCGCCTGCACTATTACCCGTGAAGGTGGAGCCAGTTATGGTCGAATTGATCATGGTGATGATAGCACCACCATCGTATCCTGTTGCAGTGTTATTGGTGAAGGTGGAGTCGATGACAGTCAAAATACCAGATCCAACACTGTAGATAGCACCCGCAGATCCACCTGTGTTCCTTGTGAATGTGGAGCCATTCACAGTTAAATTGCTGTAAAGACTGCCAATGGCACCCCCACTGAAGGTTGCAGTGTTTTGTGAGAATGTAGAATTGTCCACATACAAATCACCAGAGCGATAGTTGAAGATGGCACCACCATACTCATTTGCAGTGTTTCCAGTGAAGTTAGTATCAACCACATTCATAGAACCAGCTCTATAACTGTAGATTGCGCCACCACGTACATCAGCGGTGTTGTTTGTAAAATTAGAGTTAGTTACATCCAATGTACCATTGTTGTGGATAGCACCACCAAAAGCTGCGGTGTTGTTTGTAAATGTAGAACCAACGATTATCAAGTAGAGGTCGTTGTAGATGGCACCGCCATAAGTAGTGTATGGATCACCGTAAAATGGGGCGGTGTTTCGGGTGAATATAGAATCCATCACAGTCAAAGTACCGTTGTTGTAGATGGCACCACCATAATCAGTTGCGTTGTTGTCTGTGAAGGTACAGTTGATTATATTCAAGGTAGCTCTACTGCGAATAGCAGCACCATAACCTGTTTTTCCGTTTTGGATTGTCAGGTTTTGCAGGGTAACTGTAATTCCATCTTTAATTGTGAAAATTCTCGATAGATTTTCCCCGTCGATTATCGTACCTTCCCTGCTTTGGCCGATGAGGGTCATGTTTCGATCGATACTTATCCCTGTGTTGTTTTTCTCCAGTGTAGGTTTCATTGGCTATGTTCACAGTTTCACCGGTACCTACGGCTGTTATTCCGCCGTATATAGTTTTTTTAGCAGTACTCCAGGAGGTACCAGGATCATCATCGTTTCCACCAGTCCCATTTACATAGATATCTGCCGCGGATGCAGCGCCGGTGAATAATACAATAGTCACGCTTAAAAATAGTAATGGAATTATAAAATTAATTTTATCATTATTTTTCGAGTTCTTTTTCCTAATCCTTTCACCCCACATATTGTTGCTGATTATGGATTATCATTGAATAATATAAATCTTGTGAAACTAAACACTCAAAAAAGAATTTTAGTGAACAATGTCACAATACCATGCTTAAATAGGAATTTAAGGAGCAATTAGGCGTCTTCAATCCGGGATATGTTAAAAAGCCTGTAATCAAGTCTTTAAAATGAGTTAGAAAATAGTTCAAAAATAAAAAAAATAAGAAAATTAAAGGCATTCCGCCTTTAAACTTTACATCATGGGTGGCATACCGCCGGGCATTCCGCCCATTCCTTCCATGTCTTCAGGTCCGGGTTTTCCAGAGCCGCTGGATGCTATTACATCGTCGATTCTCAGGATCATTTCTGCGGCTTCAGCTGCGGATTGTATGGCCTGTTTTTTGACCCGGTGGGGTTCGATTACACCGGCACGGTACATGTCCCGTACTTCTCCTTTGAAGACGTCCAGTCCCATGTAGATTGATTTTTCATGGGCGGCACGTAAGTCCACTAAGGAGTCGATGCTATCCAGTCCTGCGTTTTCTGCTAGAGTTTTAGGGACTACTTCCAGTGCTTCTGCGAAGGCAGCTACTGCTAACTGTTCACGGCCGCTGATGGTGTCAGCGTATTCTTTGAGTCCTTTGGCTATGGCGATTTCTGCTGCTCCTCCACCGGCTACTACTTTTCCATCTTCTACTGTAGCGGCTACTACTCCGATGGCATCTTCTACTGCCCTTTCGATTTCGTCTACCACGTGTTCGGTGGAACCGCGTACCAAGAGGGTTACTGCTTTAGGATCTTTGCATCCCTCGACGAAGATCATGTCTTCTCCGGATATCTTCTTCTCGTGCACCAGTCCTGCTTCTCCCAGGTCGTCCAGGGTTAAGTCTTCGATGTTGGTTACCACTTTGGCCTGGGTGGCCTTGGCCAGTTTTTCCATGTCGGATTTTTTAACTCTGCGGACGGCCATGATACCTGCTTTGGCCAGGTAGTGCTGTGCTAAGTCATCGATACCTTTCTGGCAGAATAGGACGTTTGCTCCCGCATCGCCGATTTTGTCCACCATTTCACGGATCATGCCTTCCTCCTGTTCGATGAAGGCCTGCATCTGTGCAGGGTCGGTGATTCTGATTTCTGCGTCTACTTCGGTTTCTTTAACTTCAATAGCACTGTTTAGGAGGGCTATTCTTGCTTCTTCTATTTTTTTAGGCATTCCAGGGTGTACTCTTTCTTTGTCGATGATTACTCCCTGTACCAGGGTGGAGTCGTCTACTGTTGCTCCGTCTTTTTTCTCTATCTTTATACTGTCTTTATCGATTTCCCCGTTTTCTTCTACCTGTTTGACTGCGCCGACCACGAGTTCTGCCAGTGGTTCTCTGGCTTTTTCGGTTCCTTTACCGGTCATGGCGGTCATAGCTACTTTAAGTAGGGTGTCACGGTCTTCTGCATCGATGGATATCACATTTAAAATTTCCTGTGCCTTTTCAGCGGCCTGTCTGTATCCCATGGCCACTATGGTTGGGTGGATATCCTGGTCCAGGAGTCCTTCCGCCTTTTTGAGGAGTTCCCCGGCTATGATGACGGCGGTGGTAGTTCCGTCTCCCACTTCGTCTTCCTGGGTTTTTGCAACTTCCACCAGCATTTTAGCTGCTGGGTGTTCGATGTCCATTTCTTTGAGGATGGTTACTCCGTCGTTGGTAACTACTATGTCACCTAAACCGTCTACGAGCATTTTATCCATTCCCTTAGGACCTAAAGTTGTTCTCACGGTTTCAGCTAGGACTTTTCCTGCTAATATGTTCATTCTCTGTGCGTCTCTTCCTAAAAATCTGTTTGTACCTTCTGGTAAAATTAAAACTGGTTGGCCTTGGCCACCTAGTTGTGCCACATTAATCACCTCTTTTGTATAGTAATTTAACGATGGGTTTAAGGTTATATAAATAGTTTGTGTATAGGGGATTATATTAACAATAATTAATAACTTCTAAAGTATAGGGAACTGATAAATCGTCCCGGTACAGGATATTGAATTCAAAACCAGATATTTATTCAAAAATAAGTGGTAAATTACCTTATTTGTCTATCTTCTGCCAGTATACTTCATCATCCTTCTGGTAAGACTCAAAGTAACCTTTTCTCTCCAGGTTACGGATTACATGTTCGAAATTTTCACTGGAAAGTTCACTGAATCCGATTTCAGTTATATGTGTGTACAGGTTTTCCATGGTGTCCTCTTCAGCGGGTAACAGCTGATACACCTGGGACTGGAAGGAGGTCAGGTCTTTTTTGGGTTTGGCAGTAAGGGCGTTGAAGTGGTACCTGATTATCTCCAGTTCCTCCAGCTTCTGATCCTTCTTCTCTAGTAGTTCCTGTAGATTGTTGATCTCCTTTTCTTTCTCCAGTAATTTACTTTCTACGCCTTCTTTAAGTTCTAAAAGAGCTCTATCATCACTAGCTTTGGATGATTCCTTCTGGCACTTCTTAAGCTCAATCTTGAGTTTGCTTATCTCCAGAAGACAGGCCTTCACCAGCTGCCTCAACTGTTCGTTGTCCTCGTTCTTTAACAATCCCATCGTACCACTGTATTAAATTATATAGTAATTGCCTTTTAAAGTTTAGTATTAGGTTCTTTAAATCATTATTTTGATTTTAAATAGAAATGATGGTAAAATAGTTAAATTCAATAAATATCTAGATTGTTATTTTATTTAAATTTGAAAATAGATGTTTATGTAAATTTATTTAACTGTCTGGAACTGGAAACTGTAACTGGCTTTAAGATTGTTTCCTGTAGCATCCTTCACTGCACTGGCCGGTATATAAACTTGGTAAACGTTATTCCTCAAACGGCTGTAGGTCATCTTCACCGTTAACGTTTTCCCGCTGATGGCCTTCGGTGCCAGGGTCACCTTTTTACCGGTGGTTAAGTTTTTGATGTATATTCCGGAGAAATTGACACCGGACTTTATGTTCTTGTTGAAGGTGATGGTGACTGCAGAGGTAAGAGGAACCCCTAAAGCGTCTTTTGCCGGATTTGTGGAGGTTATTTTGGGTCCGTAAGAGTCGGCCGGGAAACCCAGATAGTTAACAGCAGCCTGAATCATCTTATATTCCACGTTAGCTGAGGTCATGGTGGGGATGGAATCTCTTTCTACTTCCAATGTTATGGTGTTGATACCATACTTCTTTGCACAATTACGTACCATACCCGCATCATCTGCACCATTGGTGGAAATATAACAGCCGGTTTTAGATTTGATATGGTTGCTCCAGTTCTTTTCCTTGACCGTTATGGTGGATGGATTACTTACAAATATATACCCTTTAAAACCTACTTGACTACCAGAATGCACATCCAGCAGATACTGAACCCCGTTATTTCTGGCGAACTGGATTATGTTATAGCCCGGAGTTGCCTTTTTATTTGCAATTCGATTGGGATCCTGTCCTTTGTAGTTACGTGAATTTAAAGCGGTGTCTGTGGGGATGGCGAAGGGAATGATGTACAGGATGCCGTTGAAACTTTTATTTTTGATATACTCTAGATATTTCATGGTCGCTATATTTGCTTCCTCTTCATTACCATGAATTCCAGCGGTTATCAATAATTTAGGTCCATTACCCTTCCCAAATTTGAGTACTACCGACCCTTTTTTGGTCATATTAAATATCTGGTTACTTAAATATGTTTTGGGAATATTCTGGCTGATTTCCGGATTATTTAGGACATTTCCACCTAAAGACGTATCAACATATGATATGGTGTAAGTGCTGGAATTTGAAGAATTAGTGGTAGTAACTGCACTACTAACGGGTGTAAAAGCTAAGATAAAGAGTATTAAACATAAAATTATTAAATAGAATCTAAAATTTTTAATGTTAGTGTTAGAATATGTCAAGAAATAATCCCCCACTTGTTTGTGATTTTTTTGAACTAAATTTATGTTATAATATAATAAACTGATTCATGTTAAATATCTTATGTTAAAAAAACAAAAATCGTTTAAGGCAAATTCACTGGGATAAAAAGAATTTATCAAAATAAAAAAAAGGGAAATATAAAATTCCCGTTACAAGAACTTTTACATTATCTCATTGATCAATTCTGCATTGAGTATAGAAGCACCAGCCGCTCCTCGGATGGTGTTATGCCCTACCAAGACGTATCTTAGGCTTTTGTCGAATGCTGCGTCTTTGCGGATCCTTCCCACGGTAACAGCCATTCCTTTTTCGGCATTTCTATCCATACGTGGCTGTGGTCTGTTATCCTCCTCACGGACGATGATCGGTGGCTGCGGTGCAGAGTAAAGGTCCAGTTTCTGGGGCATTCCCTGGAATTCCCGTAGGGATTTCTCCACATCATCCACTTCAAAATCATCGGCAAACTCGATGAACACCGCCTCGGTATGCCCGTCCACAACAGCGACCCGGTGGCAGGAGGCGCTCACACCGAAGTTAGCTGGGGTCAGGACTCCATCTTCCAAGTCTCCCAGGAGCTCCAGGGTTTCGGTCTCCATCTTCTCCTCCTCACCGCCGATGAAGGGCACCAGGTTATCCACGATGGCCATACTTGGCACTCCATCGTAGCCTGCACCGGATACGGCCTGCATGGTGGAGACGTAAACCCTTTCTATATCAAATTCATCGTATAATGGTTTTAGGGTCATGGTGAGGGCGATGGTGGAACAGTTGGGATTGGTCACAATGGATCCTTCCCATCCCCGGTTTTTCTGTTGGATCTCCAGTAGTTCCAGGTGTTCCGGGTTCACCTCGGGGATGACCAGAGGCACATCGGGTTCCATACGCATAGCCGCCGCGTTACTAGCCACAGTCATACCTGCCTCTGCAAATTTAGGCTCCACATTTAAAGCTATATCTGCGGGCAATGCAGAAAATACGATCTCAACATCCTTTACCTCGGCAGGGTCAGTGTCCACTACTTTGATGTCCCTGGCAACTTCTGGAATCGGACTGTCCAGATACCAGGTCACGGCGTCTTCATATCTTTTTCCTGCGGATCTCTTTGAGGCGGTAAGTGCAGTTATCTCGAAATCGGGGTGATCCCCCAATAGTTCAATAAAACGCTGACCTACCATTCCGGTTGCTCCTAGTACTCCTACATTTACCATACTTTCACCTTTTAATTTACACTATAGACATTATTTTGCATGCCTCTCTTTTTATATTTATTTAAAAAATTATTACCAAACTGATGATTACTGGAATATTCATTTCAAACCCAGAACATCACCCATATCACTTATTTTTCCCTCAGGAGCGGTTGGGATATACCTTATGGCCTTTATTACCCCGTTTACAAAGGCCTGTCGGCTGCTTGCCCGGTGGATGATCTCCAGGCGTTCCCCGTCACCGGCAAACAGGACGGTATGGTCGCCTATGATGTCCCCTCCACGTACGGCGTGCATGCCTATCTCATCCGGGGTTCTCTCACCGACCTGGCCTTCTCTTCCATAAACTCCTACTTCGCAGGTGTCTCTTCCCAGTTGCTGGGCTATGATCTCATAGGCCCGGACGGCTGTCCCGGAAGGGGCGTCCTGTTTGTGTTTATGGTGGGCTTCGATGATCTCCACATCGAAATCAGACAGGATAGGGGCCAAGTCCTTGAGTACCTTAAAGAACACGTTCACTCCCACGGCCATGTTGGGGGCTATGACTGCCTTTATTTTATTTTCCTCTATGACCTTTTTTATCCAGTTTAACTGTTCATCTGAAAATCCGGTGGTTCCCACCACCAGGTTAACCCCGCATTTTGAGGTTGTTTTTATGGTTTCCACTGCTGCATTCGCTATGGTAAAGTCCACCAGTACATCTGGTTTCTTCTCTTCTAAAATTGCTTTAAGTTCATTTGCTGGAGTGATTACTACACCTATATTTCCTACTCCTATTACCTCCCCCACATCTCTACCTTCTAGTGGAGTGTTGGGGGCCTCAATTGCAGCCACCACTTCCATATCATCATTTTCAAGAATGGTCTTAATGATCTTAGAACCCATTCTACCGCCTGCACCGGTTACCGCCACGTTGATCATCTGCTATGCATCTCCTTAAACTCTGAGTTATATTCATTATTATTAGAACATTTTATAAAAATTTTGGGCTACATTGGAAATTTAATCTTTAGATTTAATGGAAAAATGTTTTGTGAAGCGGAATTTTACTTAATTTTCTTAATTAAAGTGGCTACATTATAACCAAACCTTCTTATAGCCTCCATTCCCTCCTTATCCTCCTGCACTTCTCCTGGTGCCCATCCAAAAACCATGTTCCAACTATTTGAACCAGGAACAATCATATCATTGATGAAGAAGAACATCAACATTTCCTGTATGGTAGATGTGTGGCCACCTCTACGGGCAACGGCTATAGGACCGCCCACTTTCCAGGATAGGAAGTTGTCATTGGATCCAGAGACCATTCCTATTCTCTGCAATGCGGACATCATATCTCCACGGGCAGTTCCAAAATAAACTGGTGAACCAACAATAAAGCCATCAGATTCTCTAATTTTAGTTATAATCTCATTTAATCCGTCATCAATTGAGCATTCATTTAATTCATCACATTTTTTACAATGCACGCATGATTTGATATCTTTACCTGCAAATGATACAATTTCAGTTCCCAAGCCCTCATCTTCTATTACACCAGCACATTCTTCTAGAACCTGATAGGTATTACCATTTGGCCGTGGACTGCCGCATAATAAAAGTACTTTTTTCATGAAAAATCACCCCCTAACATTGGTTAATCGTCAATCGGCCATGGATTTTAGATCAACGATGATTTTAAAATAAGAGATTTAAATAATGAAAAAATATTGAAGGAAATGTATCCTATTTAAAATAGGTTTAATAGATTTATGAGCATTACCTAAACCTTTTAAATAAGATTCAGACCCTGTAAAACCCCTTTAAGTTTTTCCCTATTCTCCTCTTTTAAAGGTGCCAGGGGCATCCTTACATGGCCGGATGGTCTGCCCATCATGTTCAGTGATTCCTTGGCAGGTACGGGGTTGGATTCCACGAATAAGACCTTCATCAGGTGGTAGAGTTCGTAGTGGAGTTCTTCTGCCTTTGTAAAATCTCCTTTAAGGGCGTATCTCACCATATCACCCATCCTCTGGGGATCCACGTTGGCCACTACACTGATGACTCCTTTAGCCCCTAAAGATATCATAGGGAGGGTCAGGTTGTCGTTTCCACTTATAACGGCGAAGTCGTCCCTGTTTCCCAGTTCCTCCATTTTCTTCTCTATCTGGGAGACCTTGTCCAGGTCAGGGCTGGCTTCTTTGATGGCTATTACGTTGTCTAACTGGGATACTTGGCCTATGGTCTCCACGTCGATGTCTGTTCCAGTCCGTGAGGGTACGTTATAAACGATTATGGGGATATCTGTTGTTTCGGTGAGTAATTTGTAGTGTTCGTAGAGTCCGTGTGGTTGGGGTTTGTTGTAGTAGGGAGTTATCACTAATGCTGCGTCTGCTCCGGCGGCTTCAGCGTACTTAACCAGTCCCAGGGATTCTTTTGATGAATTGCTTCCTGCTCCGGCTATAGTCTTCACCTTACCAGCTACTTCATCCACCAGGATGTCCATCATCTTCCTCTGTTCCAGATGGGTTATGGTGGCTGATTCGCCGGTGGTTCCAGCGGCCAGTACACCTTCTACGCCTCTATCTATCAGATAGTTTATGTTTTCCCGCATGCCTTCCTGGTCTACCTCATCCTCCTCGTTGAAGGGGGTGACCATGGCAACTATCGTACCTTCTAGTTTCATTCCAAGACACTCCTTACCATTTCATAAGCTTTCTTACCATCATTCCATTCTACAAATATCACTACAGAAGTTTGACTCGAAGAGATCTCCACGATGTTGATATTACTTTTACGCAGAGGTTCTGTTATTTTAGTTATAATACCCGGGGTATCGATAAAATCCTGACTGGCCACGGTGAGCATGGCAATTTCCCTGTCCAGGGAAAGGGAGCTTAGAAATTTATTTTCCACCACCACATCGTGTAATATTCTGTGAGCTTTATCAGCCGCTGATCTATCTATAAACAGGGTCACACTGTTCTGTCCGGTTGATATACCGTATATGTTAATATCGTTTTCTGCCATGGCGTTGGTCAGGGCCGATAGAACGCCTGGTTTGGTTAATATTTCCTCGCCCACCACGGCCAGGACAGAAATGGGGGCCTCGTTTAACGTTGTGGTTTTCAGCCTCTCATTTTTTGAAGGGCCTATTATCTCCGTTCCAATAGCCGAAAGGTCTCCGTGTTCAAAGCCAATTATCTTGGCATTTATGAGGGGGTCCTTGTATTTAAGGGCGTGTGGATGTAAAACCTGAGCTCCATAGGTGGCCAGGTCCCTCATCTCCTCCACCGATATCTTGTCCAGTTTCTTGGCGGTTTCGAGTTTGTTGGGGTCGGTGGACATAACACCACCCACATCAGTTACTATGATGACTTCCTTGGCTTTGAGGCAGTGTCCCAGGAGGAAGGCGGTTATATCGCTACCACCCCTTCCCAGGGTGGTGACGTCGCCATTTTTATCCCTTCCCAGGAAGCCGCAGAGCACGGGTATTATTCCCTGGTCCAGTAGATTCATTAGTTCCTTGGAATTTTCCTCCGTGGCCTCAAAATCTACTTGGGCATTTAAATAGTTACTATCAGTAATGATTGGCCACCGGTCCATGTGGGGGTCTAGGTACTCGGATTTAACGCCTAATGATTCTATGGTGGATGAAAATAATCTGACACTGGTAATTTCTCCCATGGATACTATGTCTGCCATCTGTTTTTCAGTGACTGAGTCTCCAATGGAGTCTTCAACTACCTTAAGGATGTCGTCAGTGGTCTTGTTAATGGCGGACACTACAACCACCATCATATTGCCCTTCATATACTCTTTTACCACCGATTCGGCCGCTAATTTTATTCTCTCCCCATTTCCAATGGAGGTTCCCCCGAATTTGGCCACGATTATTTCCATTTAAACCATCCTTTAACGTTTAAAAATGTAAAATCCATCTTAATATTTTATTAAATGTAAAATAGATGTTAGGAGCGCTGTCTAACTATTCTGGTTATGTACCCTGCTATTTTATTTCGCAGGTGTTTGGTGCTTACTGAGGAGTACTCTTCCACTAGTTTCTTGTTTTCCTCGAAGTCAGTGGTGAATTTACCGTTGTAAGTTTCAATTAATTCTTTAGCTATTCTCTTTACGAATGATGTTCTGATATTTCCCATGTTGTTTACCTCCTTAGGATTCTTTCTTGTTCAGATTTGTTTAACTTCATCAATATTTCCATTATTTCTAAAAGACTGATTTCATCAATATCATTTTCTTTAGCTAACTTTTTAATCTTTCTCTGGATATAATCTTCCCTTTCGGTGTTTTCAATATCCGTATTAAGCACTTTTTTGGCGGTGCCAATATCCTTCGCCAGAGAAGTTCTCTCCAGGATCAGATCTATGATCCGGTCGTCGATCTGGTCAATTTTATCCCGGGAGCTTGCAAGCAGTTCCAGTGCTTCTTCTCTATTCACGTGCAATCACCTGAGTGCCCTGATTGTCGACTTTGGTCTTGATAACCCTTCCAGGATAGGATTTCCATGCATCTTCCACATTTCGGGAATTTTTCTCATCTGTAATAGCTACAAATGATGGACCGGTTCCTGAAAGACCTGCTGCAACGGCACCTGCTTCTAACGCATCCAGGGCAATGTCTGGATTGAAGCGGAGGGCTGAGCAGTATAAAAGTCCGTTTAACGTGAGGGCATGATGAATATTACCCTTCAATACTTCCTTAAAAGCTAGTTTAACCCATGGGGCTAAGAGTTTCATCCGGGCCACGTCAGCTTCTGCAGTGGGTGACTTTTTATCAGGCATATATATTAATATGTTTTGCATGTCCCATTTTTCATGTCTGATAATTTCCCGCTGGAAGTTATCGGTTACGCTGATTCCCCCGAAGTAGGAGGCACTGGCATCATCGAATGCTCCAGTAACGGTTACCCCTGCCTCCAGGGAAGAGTCAACAGCCAGGTTTAAAATCCCCAGATCATCTAATCCCACACTTGCCGCGTCAATTTCATATTCATCCATAAGTGCATGGGTTAAAGCCATGGTAACTGCATTGGAAACAGCACTGCTACTGGACAAGCCGGAAGCTACCGGTAAAGTTGATTTGGTCTTTATTTCTACCCTGCTTTCTACGTCGAACTTTTCCAGGACCCGTTTAGCGCATATCTCCATTAAAGTGGTGTCCACTTCCTGGTCAGTGCGGCAGGTTATCCCTTCACCTGATTTTAACTGGACTTCTGCCTCAACAAAGAGCTCGATGCCGAAGGCAGAGCCACATCCCGTGGATATGGCGTTTATTATAGTGGCAGAACCAGGAGATCTCACCTTAATTTTCATCTTTCACCTTATTTACTGAGCTAGAACTTTTTAATATGACCATTGCCTATTTGCCATAGAAATTCGTATTTAAATTAATAAAACCTGTTATTTATTATTTATGGAAACAGGATGATCCTTTTCTATCATTGGTTTTTAAAGGGTAAATATTATCAGGATTTCTGGTTTAAAAAGTAGGCATTATTACGAACTGTTCGGTGGTAGAAACATTTATTAGTATCGAGAATAAGATGTATTTAAGTGAATTAAGATGGATAAAACCTGGAAATGGGTTTATGGTTTTACCATCTAAAGTTGGAAATAGGCACCCGTGTGCTCCAGTATCTATATTTTACATGCAAACTGACTTGAAAATCAGGGATACTGGAACATCGACAATTTTATATGGGAATAAAAGTATTTCCTCAAATCATAGAAAGATAGGGGTAACTATCTCTTTCACCATTAAAAAGATCAACCATTCAGCTAAAACAGAATGAATAGACCGAACTTTGTACTAAAACAGAAAGAATAAGCCCAACCATTTGTACTAAAACAGAATGAAGTTCATGCATTACCGCCTCCAAAAGCATGAAAATGGGTCTGGGATTAAAATCTCAGATCCATCCCCTTTTTAAAGAATATTATTTTAAACAGATGAATTCCATTGATTATCCAAAATATCGAAAATGACGAATATTAATTTTAAAAAGGATATTGAATAAATAAAACCCGATTTTTACTGTTTTAAAAAGGTCGCTTAATGATACCAGAATAAAATAGTATATAAGGGTTGATGGATAGAAAAATATAGTACGATTATATAAAAAAGGTGATAACATGGTTGTTAAAATTGAAGTCTTTAAATCCCCATCCTGCCCCTACTGTCCCATGGCTGTAGAACTGGTTGAAGAAGTAAAAAAAGAGATGCCTGATGATTTAGAAGTAGAAATCATAGATATAATGCAGGATCGTGAAAAAGCCATTGAATACAATCTCATGGCCGTCCCCGCTATAGCCTTAAATGGTGTAGTTAAATTCGTAGGAGCTCCCACGAAAGAAGAGCTGGTCAGTGTAATTAAAGAAGAATTACAATAAAATCAAGAAAATTTACAAAATCAAGAATTATGGTAGAAAATCATACTGACAAATCTCTTGAGGACATCAAATATGGAATAACCACCGGCTCTGGAGCAGCTGCTGCAGCAAGGGCAGCACTACTAGTTTTAAAGGGTGAAGATGCAGAAACTGTCGCCATTAAAACTCCTATTGGCGATCTGGAAATAGAAGTCCAATATGCACATAAATTAACCGATACCCACGGACAGGCATCTGTGATAAAAAGACCCTATAACGACCCTGATGTCACCGTTAACCTGGAAATCCTCGCCGATGTATGGGTCAACGATACTGAAGGCGTAACCATAAAGGGAGGGGAAGGTGTGGGCTTGGTCACCAAACCCGGACTCCAGGTACCACCTGGCAGCCCGGCCATCAACCCCATACCCCGGAAGATGATCAAAGAGAATCTCTCTGACTTACTCCCTGAAGATAAGGGGGTGTGTGTGGAGATATCGGTCCCTGCCGGAGAGAAACTCGCGGAGAAGACACTGAACCCCAAACTGGGAATTGAAGGGGGAATTTCCATACTGGGAACTACCGGCATCGCCCGTTCATGGAACCTGGAAAGTTATAGGAAGTCCTTCAAATGCCAGTTGGACGTGGCCCATGCCGAGGGATACCGAGAACTTGTTTTTGTCCCTGGTAACATCGGAGAAAAAATTGCAAAACGGATTTTAACCGTATCCCCTGATAGAATAATACAGATGGGTAACTTCCCAGGATTCATGCTCCGAGAAGCCGCTGATATGGACGTGAAACGAATAATCCTCCTGGGACACGCTGGTAAACTCATAAAACTCGCCGCCGGAATTTTCAACACAGAACATCAACTTGCAGATGGGCGGAGGGAAATCATAGCTGCCCATGCAGCACTCAGTGGTGCAGATAAAGATTTAATCAGAGAAATTTTCCAGGCCAACACCACAGAGGAGATGATGGTCATACTCGAAGGGGAAGGCCTTCTGGAAGAAACATTTAACAGCATCGCCCAGTCGGTTAAAGAAAGGAGCCAGGAACTATTCCCTGGAGAGTTAGATGTGGTCATCGTTAAGATGGATGGAACCGTCTTAAATACCAACCACCAACTTGAACTTAACTAACGATTATTTTTATAAAGAGGAGTAACATGAACATCTGTCTTTTAGGCCAATTCCCACCCCATATTGGCGGAGTATCATCACATACTTATCTACTCGCCCGGGAATTAGTTGAAAGAGGGGATGAAGTCCATGTTCTAACCTACCCCCATCCCGATATTAAGGATGTAGACGGGATACATGTAGAAACTGCCCCTACAGTGAATATCAAGGGGTTAAGGGGATTTCTATTTCTGATATCAGCTATGATTAAATTAATCTCCATGGTCCGGAAGTACAATATCGATCTGATACACGCTCATTTTCTAATTCCCCCGGGTTTAATCGCAGTCCTTGTAGGCGGATTCACCGAGAAGAAGGTAGCGGTAACCGTGCACGGGTCAGATATCTTCATCCAGTCCCGAAACCCAGTGTTAAGACCGATAATAAAGTATGTACTCGAAAAAACCGACTATATAGCTGTGGTAAATGAAGCAATCAAAGAACAGATACTGAAACTTGGAGTAAAAGGTGCAGATGCAAAAATCAAAGTCACACCCAACGCCGTGGACCTGGGGAAGTTCAAACCAGATATAAAGTCAGATCTGGCAGGTAACCTTGGATTGAACCCGGAAAAAAATTTGATACTCTTTGTCGGTAACCTGGTACCCCAGAAGGGACTGAAATATCTCCTGGAGGCGAAGAAACAGATGAAATCCCAGGCAGAACTGGTGATCGTTGGTGGTGGACCATTGATGACTGAACTCCAGGAAAAGGTTAAAAAAGATGGAATAGAAGACGTGCACTTTACAGGCGCCCGGAGGGATATAGAAAAGATCATGCCCGCCGGCGATGTATTCGTACTCCCCAGCACATCGGAAGGATTCCCCATAACCCTACTTGAAGCTTTTGCCAGCGGACTACCGGCAGTAGCCACCAGTGTGGGTGGGATAAAAGAACTGGTCACACCAGACGTTGGTCTCCTGGTAGAACCCCGAGACCCGGCAGCCCTGGGGGAAGCCCTGGATAAAATAATTCAAGATTCTGGATTAAGACATAAAATGGCTGAGAATGCACCTGTTAAGGCTCAAAAATATGGGTATCTGGAAATACCCTATTAAGTGGTATAACTACAAAAAATTTATTATACTTGTAAAATGCTCTATGTAAATTAATATATCCTCAAAAATTTAAAATTTAAATATAAAACTAAGGTGGAATGAGAGTTGGCTTCAGAAGATTTAACCCATCTCACCCCCCAGGGTGTGAAGATGGTGGAAGTGGGAGATAAACCCATCCAGAAAAGGACAGCCCAAGCACGGGGTACCATACATCTAAAGGAAAATACGATTAAGCTGATAGAAAAAGAGGAGATCAAGAAGGGAAACGTGTTAACCACGGCACAGATAGCATCCATAAGTGCTGTGAAGAAAACACACCACCTCATTCCCCTCTGTCACTCCCTCAAGATCACCGGAGTAGACGTGGACTTCCAGGTGGCCAAGAACAGTATAGAAGCCATGGTAACTGTACGGTCGGAGGGTAAAACCGGTGTAGAGATGGAAGCCCTGACCGGTGCGAGTGTGGCCCTTTTAACCATATGGGACATGGTGAAGAGCGTGGAAAAAGATGAAAATGGACAGTACCCCTCAACCCGGATATCTGATATTCAAGTAACTAGAAAAGAGAAGATTTAAACCTATTTTACTATTTTCTCACCTTCATTTTAATTAAACTATCAAACTGAATCCCATGGAATCTGTAAAACCACAGATAAGAAAGATAATAGCGGAAAGCTATCCCCAGATAAAAGAGCTCAACCCCGCACAGAAAGCGGTGGTAGAAGCCGGCTTCCTGGAGGACGACCACAACTACATACTGGCCATCCCCACAGCCAGTGGAAAAACCCTGCTGGGGGTGATGGCGGCACTAGACACCCTGCAGAAAGGAGGTAAAGTGGTCTATGCCGTGCCGCTGATATCCATCCAGAACGAGAAACTCAAGGAGTTTAAACAGTTTGAAAAGTACGGTTACAAGGTGGGCAAACACCCCGCATCTTCTGATCTGGCGGTGATGGTATTTGAATCATTCGACGTCCTCACCCGTTTCAGCTGGAACACCCTGCGGGAAGTAGACCTCCTCATAGTGGATGAATTCCACATGCTGGGAGAGTACAGCCGGGGTCCCACCATAGAATGCGCCCTTACCAGGTCACACATACTAAACCCGGGCATGCGTATCCTAGCCCTCTCAGCTACGCTTCAAAACATGACGGAAATTGCAAACTGGTTAGACGCCCATGTGGTGGAACACGTCTTCAGACCAGTACCCCTATTTAAAGACGTGCTCAGCACCGAGGAAATGGAGTTAAAAAACAAAAATGACGTTATATTAAGGGTTTTAAAAACTTCCATGGAGGAATCAAGCCAGATACTGGTCTTCGTCTCTACACGGAGGTTCACCGAGTCCCTGGCAGGCTTCGTCTCCGGGAAGATAAAGAAGGTTATCCCCGCGGAACGTAAGAAAGTTTTCAAAGAAGTGGCGGAGAAGATACTGGACGTCCCTAGGAAGAGAGGGTCAAGGCCAACCAGTGTATGCCTTAAACTGGCTGAATGCGTGGAGAATGGAATAGCCTTCCACCATGCCGGGTTATTTGACAAGCAGAAGGAGATTATCGAGGACGAATTCAGGGCGGGTAACCTGTACATGATCACAGCAACTCCCAGCCTGATGTACGGAGTCAACCTCCCCTCCAAGAGTGTTATAATAAGGGATTACACCCGCTGGACATCTCAGGGTCCCCAGGCAATCCCGGTGTTTGATTACGAGCAGATGTCCGGTCGGGCGGGGCGTCCCGGTTATGATAAGGAGGGATATTCCTATTTAATCGCGAAAAGTTTAGATGAGGCATATAACCTGAAAGAACACTACGTTTACGGGGAGATAGAACCCACCAACTCCAAGTTACTGGAAAATAAGGACGCAGTTTACCGGCAGATCATAGCCCAGATCGCATCTTCACTCTCCAAAACCCCGGATGAGATACAGGAATTCTTTAAACAAACCTTCTACGGGTACCAGATGTGCAACAACCAGTACCTGAGCGTGTTCGGTGCAGACAGCATGGAATACGACATCAACCAGGCACTGGAGTTCCTGATAGGACATGGCCTGGTACGGCCCACCCCGGAAGGTTTGAAAACCACTCCCCTGGGGAATTTAGTGGCTAAAACTAACTATTCAGTGGAAACCGCGGTGAGACTCAAGGAATACCTTTCCACTATAGAAGGGCTGGATATTTACAGTCTCCTCTATGAGATATCCAAGACACCGGACATCATACCCGTATCATTTAAGGGCAGGAAGAGCAAGGAACCGGTAAGGGAGAAACTCAACAATAAGGGAGTGTTTGTGGTGGATATCGGTAACTCAGAAGCCACCGCAGCTACCCTGATGGAGTGGATCGAGGAGCGGACAGAGTACCAGATAGAAAATGCCTTCCATGTCTACGCCGCCGGCACTCGGAGGACGGCATACGATGCCTCGTTGATGGTGAAATTCTTCAAAGAGATGTGTGAGGTTCTAAATATTTATTCATACACCCAGGACCTGGAAATCCTGTCGGCACGCCTTTATTATGGTGTGAAGGAGGAGCTCATACCATTAGTGGTGGGTGTTAAGAGACTGGGCAGGAAAAGGGCCCGGGCGCTGGTGGGAGCATTTGGCACGGATTTAAGGCATGTATCACGGGAAAACCTTCAAAGAGTGGAAGGTATAGGTCCTAAAATTGCCGATGCCATATTCAGGAGTTATCAGGATAAATAGATTAAGTATGATCGATGATTAATTCTTACCTAGCAAGTTTGAGGATGTAAATGACCATAGAAGAAATTGAAGAGTTAGTTAACCTTGAACAAAACGAGACATTGACTAAGAATGATCTTTTCTTTATATTAAAAAAAGAGGCATCTTCCATAGATATCTGGAAGATAATGAAGGCCACTGATTTTTTAAAGGAAGATGCCAAGTATATGCAGTCACCCTACCGGGAGGACTATATAGAAAGATTTTCCAAAGCATTTTTAACCAGGATAAAGGATTTGAAGGATGACAAGGATGATTATGATGGTGATGTGGATGTGGCCGAACTCAAAGACTTTCTAAAGGTATTAGAATTACAGTGGGAAGAAGCAAAAAGTGTTAATGAGCAGTGCTTTTTAAAAATTGCCCGGGTAATAGCACTTTACAGTACCTTCATCCGGGAAGAACCTGTCCATCCGGTGGGGACCAGTTTCCCTGGTGGGTTTAAGTTAAGACTGGTAGGTGGTCAGTATCTATGTCCTGTGAAGCAGAAACAGCTGGATACTCCCAGTGCACTCTGTCGGTTCTGTGTTTCTGTGCAGGACCCTGATGTAGATTGATGGTTTAAGGATTTTGGTGTGTATTGATGGTTTAAGGATTTTAATGTAGATCAATGTTATTTATTTTAAAAAAATTAGTCAGTCGACGATGAAGTCGTCTCTAAAATAAAAAAAGTCTACCATTAATATTATTTACTTCCTGAAATTGTGGGGTAGGCATATCTAGGAGTATAAATAGGGTTAACAGTTTTATTTTCAACTTTCCCCAGTCTGATTTCTTCCATCAATTTGATTTTATCCAGGTATCTCTTCTGGGAATTGGACTGGACATTACTCCAATTTTTAGTTGGATTTTTCCCTGATTTGCGGATATATACGGATTTTATGACTGTTCGATCCGGGTATGTCTTTGGGGATCTGATCCTGTTTACCCAAATTCTAAAGTCATTTTTTCTATCAGGAAGTGATTGGACCACTATTCTCTTACCCATAGTATCAACATAATTATTATGAAAGTTCAGGGTATATATACTTTTATTTTAACATCTATCCAGAAAACAAGAAGCTATGTCCCTGGTCTTGGGACTGGAACTTTCAAGTTGTGATTTTACAAACTCCCGGATTTTATCTTTATCCTGGGCATCTGGATAGATCTTCACTAGGGCTTCTATGACATATGCCTTGACCAGTTCCTTCTGCTTACCCTGATGGATATTTTCAATATCCAAGAGTAATTCAATTATTTTCGATTGCAACTCTGGCTTGTTTTTTATGATGGTTGGTGAATTCAATGCCACGTGGGAGGCGTTCATCACTTTCTCCCCGGCCAGAATCCCAAAGTAGTCATCGAATATTGCACTGAATTTATCTTTATCATCAGCTTGGGTGAGGTTGGCCAGGATATAGATGGCTATATATTTATGGTAATTGTTGGTGCTCAGGAGCAGATCATGGAAGTAATCCCATTCCGGATATAGAAATTCGGGTTTATCCTTGCTTACAATGATCAGAGCCTGGAAACTGTTGGATCTGACTGTGTTGTCCTTGGATTTGACTCCGGAGAGTAATTCTTTAAATAATTTCTCATCAGATATAGCATCCTGTGCTAAATTTTTAACATCCAATTTTTTATCTTCTAGGTTATATTTCGACATAATAACTACCCACCAATTTTACAGTAATTCTCTGGTATTTACCCATGATAGAGGAATGTAATTTCTAGTTCTGGAAAAATAGAAGAAATCACCGTTATTATTCACCTTATCCCCCAGAAATCCATTATTTCTCTAATTAGTCCGTATATTTATTAAAAATAGTTTATCTGTTTAAAGGATTATCCTTAATTTGGGAAATAAAAAAAAGAATTTGAAGGGGAGGTTTTATCCTCCACCGTCACAGAGTTCGTTACTCATGTCCACGTCTTCCAGCTTTTTCTTGAGTTTAACTGCTTTTTCAACGTCTTTTCTTGCTTTGGGTGTCTTTTCTTCGGCACTTTCTTTGAACGGTTTTCCCCTGAGCTTGATTCGTTCGTAATCCCGCTGGTTGATGAGCTCCAAATACTCGCTGTTGTACCAGAGATCTGTGGTGTCTATTTTTGCCCAGGTTCCTTCGTCATCTGATTTTACATCTAATACTTCGCCTGCACTACCCGTACCTGTGTAACGTACATGTGAACCCTTTAAGATAGTTTTTCCAGTTGCATCAGCGACTTCCATATCGATTCCCCCTTTTTATTTTAGACCATTTTTTAGGTAAAAATTTCAGGGCGGTTTTTTATTTTTTCTCTTCTAAATCTGAATCCTTAACTTCCCTTATATCGGATTTTTCATTCTTCAAGAGCACGTAATCTCCCACTTCTTCTATCTGAGAAGGTGTAATAAATAGATCAGTTCTTCTTAAACCAAAGTCACCAGTAGATATTACGATTCCCTTAATCATGGCTGTTTCGGGTTCTATAATTAGATCGTCAACCTTACCAATTTCGATGGCCTTCCTATCCACCACTCTTTTACCTAAAAAATCTGTTACCTTCATATTCTGCACCATTTTATATTCTGTTTTTGTAGTTATATATTTTTTATTAACTATTTCTTAATATTTATAATCTTTTTAAGTCTATATCAATGGAAATTAACTGATGAAAAAGGAGATATCAAATTAAGGCTATGAAATAAATTATTACAAACATTAAACATATAGTACACCATGAAATATTCACTTAAAATCTTCACCATATTCGGAATACCCGTGGAATTACATTTCTCCTTCCTGCTCCTGATGCTGGCCATCTATTTAGTGGCGGTTTTGAATTTAATACCCGGTGTGGATGTGGTGGTGGCCGTACTGATTACTCTTCTCTTCGTGGCTGTGGTGCTGCATGAGTTAACCCACTCCTACGTTGCCCAGAGGTACGGAGTGGAAATTGAAAGAATAGTCTTACTCCCCATAGGTGGAGTATCGGCCATGAAAGAACTTCCCAAGGATCCTCACCAGGAGTTGATGATAGCGGTGGCCGGACCCCTGGTAAACCTGGTCCTGGCAGTGGTGTTGTATCCTGTATTCCTCCTATTCGGTAACTCCCTATCCCCCAGCTTGAACTTCTTACTGTACTACTTCATCCTGATGAACTTTCTCCTGGGCGCGTTCAATTTATTACCAGCATTCCCTATGGATGGTGGGAGAGTTTTAAGGGCATACTTAGCTGAGCGGATGAATTTCATTAAGGCGACTGAAACGGCAGCGTCCATAGGAAAAACATTAGCCATACTCATGGCCATTGTAGGTATACTTATAAACCCCTTCCTGATCTTAATCGCCATATTCGTCTATCTAGGAGCGGATCAGGAATCCAAGATGGTCTTGTTAAACACACTCCTGGAGGGAATAAATGTCAGAGACATCATGACCAGGGAAGTAAAAACAGTGAACCCCACCGACACGGTGGATGAGGTCCTGAAGGTCATGTTTCAACATAAGCACATGGGATATCCAGTGTATAAGGATGGAGAGCTTTTGGGCATCATCACCTTCCATGATCTATCACCTGTTCCTGAAGAGAAGAAACATCTGCCAGTAGAAGAGTTCATGACCCGGGATGTACTGGTAACCAGCCCGGATGAGGATGTGGCCACTGTACTGGAGAAACTGAACCTAAACAACGTGGGCCGTTTGCCGGTGGTTCAAGATGGTAAGTTAGTGGGGATAATATCCAAAACAGATATCATGAAGGCCCTGGAAATGAGAAAGGGCCGTATGAGCTCTTGAACCAATTTTTTTTAAAAGATATATTATATAAACTAGAAATCAATATCAACTAATTCGATACCACTGGAATTATTTCTAATTAACCTGAAATGGGAGTTTTTATATAATATGCAAGAGGCCTACAGATTTATAATCACTGAAATACTGGAAGGAAGGATCAAGAACAACCGGGATCTGGAAAAGGCCAAGCACAGGGCCTGCCGGGAGTTCAACCTCCCTCAGTTTATAAGCAATGCGGAGATACTGGAAAACGCATCTCCAGAAGATAGAGCCAGGATAGCCCCTATAATAAAGAAAAAACCAACTCGTACACTTTCTGGTGTGGCGGTGGTTGCGGTGATGGTCCATCCCCACCAGTGCCCCCATGGAAGATGCCTGTACTGTCCGGAGAGTGACCAGGCACCTCCCAGTTATACTGGTGAGGAACCCGCAGCCCTCCGGGGAAGACGATACAATTTCAACCCATATCTCCAGGTATACAACCGACTATTACAACTGGAGAGCATAGGACACCCCCTGGATAAGGTGGAACTCATAGTGATGGGTGGAACCTTCCCCTCAGCAGCTTTGTGCTATCAGGAATGGTTTGTAACCAAATGTCTGCAGGCCATGAACGATTTCGGGGTAAAGAACCTTGAATATAAGGGTAACTTGGAAGCCAATGCCAATTTAGAAGCACCTAAAGAATTTGCATACCTGGAAGATACCCAGAAGATCAATGAGGAGTCTCCAGTCAGATGCGTGGGTATGACCTTTGAAACACGCCCTGACTACTCTAAAACAGAGGATGTGGACCGTATGCTCAGGATGGGGGTAACACGGGTGGAATTGGGTGTTCAAACCATCTACAACTTCATATACCACCGCATAGACCGGGGGCATCGGGTAGAGGATGTGGTAGAATCCGCCAGGATACTTAGGGATTCCGGGATTAAGGTGGCCATGCACCTCATGCCCGGCCTCTTCGCTGACCAGGAGAGGGATCTAAGGATATTTAAGCGCATATTCTCTGATGAGAGATTTAAACCCGACATGCTCAAAATTTATCCCTGTTTAGTTACCAAGGGCTCAAAGTTACATGAACTGTGGCAGGAAGGAGCTTACACTCCGTACACAACCCAGGAGGCGGTTGATTTAATCGTGGAAATCAAGAAACTCTTACCAAAATGGGTGAGGACCATGAGGATACAGAGGGATATTCCATCCCCACTGATAGAGGCCGGGGTTAAAAAATCTAACCTGGGAGAACTGGTATATCAAACACTGGAAGAAAAGGATATTAACTGCCAGTGCATACGCTGCCGGGAAGTAGGCCACCAGGCATCACAGAATCTAACACCACAGTTAGATAACATTAAACTCCGCTCTGAGGAATACCAGGCCGGGGGTGGGCAGGAGATATTCATCTCCCACGAAGATGTTATCTCCGACATCTTAATCGGTTTTTTAAGGCTTAGAATCCCATCCAGTCGAGCACACCGCAGCGAAGTTGATGAGAAGACAGCCATAATAAGAGAATTACATGTTTATGGGTCTATGGTGCCCTTGGGTGATAGGAAGGATGAGTTATGGCAGCATCAGGGCTATGGTGAGAGTCTGATAAAGGAAGCGGAGAGGATAGCTTCTGAAATTTATGATAAGGATAAGATATTAATTACCAGCGGAATAGGGGCCCGTAATTACTACCAGAAATTTGGATACAGAAGGGAAGGGCCTTATATGGCTAAAAAACTATGAAATAGATGATTAAAATGATATCTGCATATGAATTAGCTCAGATGATAGACCATACCAATCTACGTCCCGATGCAACAGAAGAAGACATAAAGAGACTTTGCCATGAAGCTCTTGAGTATAAATTCCGATGCGTGTGTGTAAACCCCACAAACGTCCCATTGGCCGTGGATAATTTGAAAAGGTCCGGTGTTGGTGTATGTGCGGTGGTAGGGTTTCCTTTAGGAGCTGGGACCTCAAAAACCAAGTCCTTTGAAGCAGAGGAAGCCGTCGGGTGGGGTGCCTCCGAAGTGGATATGGTAATGAACATGGGGCTGCTTAAATCTGGAAAGGAAGAACTGGTTGGATTAGATATTCAAGGAGTTGTGGAGTCTTCAAAGGGAAGAATAGTCAAAGTTATCCTGGAAACTGCACTCTTAACCTACCAGGAGAAGCTGAAAGCATGTTTAATAGCCCAAATAGCCGGTGCCCACTTTGTTAAAACCTCCACTGGCTTTGGAGGTCTTCCCGGGGCTACTGTGGAGGATGTGAAATTGTTACGGGAAACTGTAGGAGAAGATATGGGTGTTAAAGCTTCAGGTGGTATAAAGGATCTGGAGACTGCACTAAAAATGATAGAGGCCGGTGCAAACAGGATAGGTACCTCCAGTGGCGTGCAGATAATGGAGGCTCTAATCCATTAATTGAAGGGACACTATAATTTATCAATCTACAATATTAGTAGAAATTCAACAAAAGTTATCTGGTAAGTTAACAAATTTTTAAGGTGGAACTGTATGGATGTGGAAATAGAAGTAGTGGGAAAGGGCAAGGCCCGGGCAAAACTGGATGGGAGAAATCCAGAAACAGCGGACCGTTTTTACAAGAGCCTCCCCCTGGAAGGAAAGGCGAAGTTGTGGTTGGAGGAAGTCTATTTCATCATACCCCTGGAACTGGAATATGAAAATCAATCCCCCAGTGCAGAGAAGGGCGACCTATCATACTGGCCTCCCGGGGCCGCATTCTGCATATTCTACGGTGAATCACAGCCCGCATCTCCAGTAAACCATATTGGTAAGTTAAAATCCAATCTGGAGCTCTTCAATGGGTTGGATCCCGAGGATAAAATAATAATCCGAAAAATTTGATTCATAAATAATCCGGAATTATGATTCATTGAATCTTGAATATCTTTTTTTTATTTTAGGGGGGTGTAAAGTTT
>DAGC01000012.1:0-779 GCA_002495625.1 Methanobacterium sp. UBA375
ACTAGTAAATTCACTGTGGATAACGCTAAACCCATCGTGTCCAGTGTTAACCCAGCTAATAATAAGGTAATTAGTGGGGTTAATAGGGCGATTGTAATCACTTTCAGTGAGAATATCAAGGCTGGTAGCGCGTTTACTAGTATTAAAGTCACCAACCCCGATGGTGTAGCAGTAAATCCATTATATAAAGTGATTAATGGTAGAACGTTGACTTTAACGCGTATTGGGAATTACATTAATGGTCTAACGTACACCATTACCCTACCTACAGGTAGTATCACTGATACGGTAGGTAATGCACTGACGACTTTCACTAGTAAATTCAAAGTGGATAACGCTAAACCCACTGTAACCAGTGTTAACCCAGCTAATAACAAGGTTATTAGTGGGGTTAATAGGGCGATTGTAATTACTTTCAGTGAAAATATCAAGGCAGGTAGTGCATTTAGTAATATTAAAGTCACCAACCCCGATGGAGTAGCAGTTAAGCCATTGTACAAGGTGATTAATGGTAAAACACTAACTTTAACGCGTAACGGGAACTACATTAATGGATTAACCTACACTATAACTCTGCCAACAGGCAGCATTACCGACACGGCAGGTAATGCACTGTCTACTTTTACTAGTAAATTCAAAGTGGATAACGCTAAACCCATCGTTACCAGTGTTAACCCTGCTAATAATAAGGTAATTAATATGGCCAATAAGGCGATTGTAATTACTTTCAGTGAAAATATCAAGGCAGGTAGCGCGTTTACTAGTATCAAAGTCACTAA
>DAGC01000012.1:800-80800 GCA_002495625.1 Methanobacterium sp. UBA375
AAGGTAATTAATATGGCCAATAAGGCGATTGTAATTACTTTCAGTGAAAATATCAAGGCAGGTAGCGCGTTTACTAGTATCAAAGTCACTAATGCCAACGGAGTAAAAGTAAACCCATTATACAAAGTGATAAGCGGTAAAACACTAACCCTAACGCGTATTGGGAATTACATTAATGGTCTAACCTACACCATTACCCTACCTACAGGCAGCATTACCGACGCGGCAGGTAATGCGATTACCACCTACACCAGTAAATTCACCACACGTCGTACCTAAAAAATTATTTTTTCCCCTTTTTTCTTTTTGGAAACATTTTAGATTCTAATTTTCTGAAATTAAATTATAGTAGGGTATTCATTTTAAATTAATAAGTTGCCCTTTAAAAGAGATTAAATACTCAAAATGATTGTCATATTCAAAAAAAAGTTTTTATGAAGTAAAAAAGGGAAAAAAATTAAGGAGGAAAATAAAAAAAATCTAAAAAATTATTTAGACTCCACCCCAACCAGTTTGTCTATCTGTTTTTGCCATGATTTGGAGCGGACGTTTTCCATATTTATTTTGTCCCTTCTTATGATGATTCTGTCTTGAGGACAGGCTTTTGCACAGGCTCCGCAGAGAATACAGAATTTGGGGTTTATAACAGATTTACCATCCACGAGGGAAATTGCGTTGCAGGGGCAAACATCCATACAGGCATGGCATGATTCTCCTTTACATTCAGCTTCTTCTGCAAATATTGCTTCACCTTCGAAGGGTTTGGAAACTGTTGCAGCATCCACTGGGCAGATTTCCTGGCACCATCCACAGTTGACGCAGGCATCTTCATCGATGAAGGAGTATCCTTTGGTCTCGGCGTCTTCGGGATTTATCTCGTATATTCCATAGGAGCAAGATCTGCACGCTGCCTTTATGGCGTCTACTGGACAGGCGCGTTTACAGATCAGACAGTATACACATTTATCCTCATCGACGGAGATCTCAGGAGCTTCTATGTTTTCATTATTCATGGTTATAGCGTCTGCTGGGCACATCTCCTCACAGATACCACAGTGTATGCAGGTATCTTCGTTGATTTCAATTTCTCCGACCACAAGCTTAGATCTTTCCGGCAGTTCCCGGGATACTGTTATAGCATCTCTGGGACAGGCAGTTTCACACGCCTTACAGTAAAGGCACTCTTCTTCATCGATTTCTGCACTACTTTTCCATTTTGGATACAGCTCATGCTCTTTGATGTCTACATCATCTATTTTGAATTCGAAAGCATCAAATGGGCATGAAGCAGCACATAAACCACACAGAGCGCATTTATTTTTGTCCACGTTAACGTAATCCATGTCAACGAGACCTCTGGCTATGGGCACTAAAGGCCCTAGTCTCAATGCCTCGGTTGGGCATATGTCCGTGCATATGCCGCAACCAACGCATTTATTTTTTCTATAACTGAGTGAACGTTTTTGTTCCCCTTCTCTTTCCACGGACACCATCTTTTATCTCCTCTAACTTTTCTTTGATATTGCCTGATTTGGACAATTCTGGATACATAAATCGCAATCATCACATTTTTCTGGGACTAAAACCAGTTTACCATCTTCTTCAATGAGTGCTCCCTGTTCACAGATTTTTATACACAGTCCTTCACCAGGACAGTCCTTTATTTGACCACATTTTTCCATGTCTATTTCTACTGGCATTTGTATCATCCTCTTGAATTATCCTCGATCAATATTCGATTGATGTTTTTTATTAAACGATATGTTTATATAAACATATCGTTTTGCATGTGGTTATTAAAATTTGAAATAAATGTAATAATCCGCTTAATCCTATTGAAAAACAATTTTTTAATAGTATTAATAAACAGAAAAAGTATTAAAAAGAGAAAATAAGAAAAAGGTAATTTATTCTTTTCCAACCATAACTTCTGTGGCTTTTATTATGGCGGTGACTTTGTCTCCTTTTTTAAGACCAAGTTTTTCAGCAGATTCTTTGGTAATTAAGGCGGTTACAAGACCTGGTGAATCTACTTCTATTTTGATACTGGCCATAACTGCTCCTAATTCAACATCCTCTACGGTACCTTTTAACATGTTTCTGGCACTAATCTTCATAATTATCACTCCCTTCTTTAATGGTCAATATTATATTATTGATTTTTAATGTATTAAAAATTATGACATGAGGATGTCATGGTATTCGCATCATTCACTATGTGATGGCCATGGTATTTCCTTCAATTTTTTTTAGTAAATCCCATGAATTGTGTCTGAAACGAATATATTTTATATAAAATAAATCCATGGCCCCAGTAATAATAAGAGAAATGTAAAAAGGGGGGTTTTTCTAATTCTTCCCGGTTTTGAATTATATAGGCTTAATCCCTTTGGCTAGATCATTCCAGCTACACCTTATAAGGTTTGATCAGAGAATATAGATCTGAAAACATTGCTGGTCGATTAAGGTACAGGTTGTCATTTATAGTTTTACTCCTACTACCTTTTTACTGGAATAATGTAGGCCTATTGTAGAAATGACTTGATATAGTATGATTGGAAGATTTTAATCATCCCCACCTAATTTTTAGTAAAGGTTTAATATTGACTTAATCTGAAAGATCTTATCTGGAGTTGCAACTAAAATTAAATAAGTTGTATATACCCAATTCAACCAAATTTTAAGTGAGATACATGGACATAATCGAATACAAACCAATAGGAATTATAAGATCTCCCTTTAAAAAGTTAGAGGGCATGCCCATCCAGCCGGTGGGTGCTTGCGGTGTCAAAGGGGAGATCCATATCGAAGAGGAGTACACTGAGGGACTTACTGATCTGGATGAATTTTCTCATATTATCCTTATCTACCACTTACATCTCTCTAGGGGATTTTCTTTAATGGTTAAACCCTTTATGGATGATAACAAACACGGTATTTTTGCAACCAGAGCTCCTAAACGACCGAACCCCATAGGGCTGTCGGTGGTCTGTCTGGATAAGATTGAAGGCAACATCGTCCATATCTCCAATGTAGATATTGCAGATGAAACACCCCTACTTGACATAAAACCATACATACCACAGATGGAAAGAAGGGAAGATGAAGAGGTATGTATAGGATGGTTTGAAGATCATCATCATAAAGCTTCAGATATGAGATCGGATGATCGTTTTATTAATTGAAATATAATTTTCCTTAACCTTTTTTTTATTAACTTTTTATAAAATAACAAATAAAATTTAGATGTCCTAGAACTCCTCCATCTCGGAGATATCCAGCATGGCCTCCACGGCCTTAGGCTCCACATGGATGCCTGCCTCTCTGATAGCGGCTATGGGGTTTAAACCACCAGGTGTTACTATACCGGCGTGGTATCTTTCCACCTTAGCATTGTAGATGAGTTCGCTTGGTTTTCCCACCTTCAGGATGGAGAAACCTGCTGTCTTTTTAATTTCATCCAGGATACTCATGGTCTCGGGCCGGGCGATGTAGGGTATTTCCTTTAAACTGGCCAGGATCCTTCCACTACTGTTAACTGCTTCTAAGACAGAGGTCATGCCCTTCGTTAAGTATATCTCATGGGGATCCAGGGACGAACCACTGTAGGCGGTTAATTCAATGAAGCGGGGGTTTTTTGTCTGGGTCTCCAGGACACCTCCATACTGGGGTGCCGATGGTATTCCCCTCTTATTTAAAATCCCATCGATGGTCAGACTGCACACCGTGGCGATGCTGGATTTGCCCTCCTTGAGATCAGGAATAATCTTGAAATATTTACTGACGCAGTACTCTGGTTTAGACATCACCTCGGTGAAGACGTCCAGGGCGTCCTCCAGGTCTTCCTTGTTTACGTGGGAGATGTTGGCGATGACCTGGCCGGTATGGGTTTGCGGGTCGAAACTCACCATATTTATGAGGTTCCAGGCCTTGGACAGTAAAAATCTAACTTCTTCTCTGGTCCCCTGTTTGGCCGTCTTCAACACAGGTTCTGGTTCGGTTAACTTTTCCATGGTGGAAAATTCCACAGTCTGCTCAGCCAGTCTTATGTTAACATCGTATCCTGCTTCTTTTGCAGCGCATAAGGGATTTATACCACCCACCACGGCGATGCCCACCATTTCATCAACCACCGGAATGCCCAGTACAGATTCTCCACTTTCACCTATCTCCATCACACCGGAGACTCCGATACCTTTCATCTTCTGGAAGGTTTCCACGGCCTTCTCCCGGGCACTTTCTGGTATCAGACGGAAATTCGCCGGGATATATCCAGTCCCCTCTCTAACCACCTCTAAAACAGAGGTCATCTCCCGGTCGGTGAACGCCTCCAGGGGTGTCATAGATGTCTTCTTATAGGCGATGAGTTCGGTGAATCTAACTGGAGTATAATCATCAACTTTCACCAGCCCACCATACTGGGGAATAACCGGTATTCCCACTTTACGTAACATACCATCTATGGTGGTACCGCATATGGTATCCAGTTTAAAGTATTCTTCATCATTTTCATCCTTCTCACTGATAAGCCTTACATAGGGACTGACCGCTATCCCCTTGGCAAATACTTCCTTTAAGATGTCCATTACACCTTTCCTATCCCGGAAAATGGAAGTGTTCACCACCACATTTCCCCAGGCCTGGTTAGGGTCCAGGGTGGTGTTGTAGATCATGTTTTCGAATTTGGAGAAAATAAAATCCACCTGATCATAGATAAGACCTTTTTCAAGTTCTTTCAGTCCTTTGGGAGTGATTTTCCTTCCGGCGTATCCTTTACGCTCTGTGAATCCCTTCTCATCCAGGATTCGCATGTGATATCTTACGGCACGTTCTCCCAGATCGTAACCCTTCTTTTTAAGCCCCAGGGCGATTGTTTTGGCTCCGAGAACATCTTCTTTATCAGCAAGAATCCTTAAAATTTCCATCATTTTGCGATCAGTTTCATCAGGCATTTATTCACCAGATTGAATTGATTTAACATTTTAATGGTTTGTTTATCGTTAAGGTTTAAAAGCTTTTTGTGAAAAAAAATTAAAGTGATAAAAAAAAATTTATGTTTAAAAGATATTTGTTATAAAAAAATAAAAAATTTTAGGGGATGGATAAACCCCCCTAGAGCAGCTGGTAGTATTTATCCAGTTCCCACTGGGTTACCTGTAAGCGGTACTCTTCACATTCTTTCTTTTTGAGAGCTATGAATCTTTCGAAGCTGTGTGGGCCTAAGATTTCTTTGACCAGTTCAGATTTTTCTGATAAGGCCACGGCCTGTTCTAATGAGGCAGGTAGTGATTCAATTCCTTTAGCTTCTCTTTCTTCTTCGGTTAAGTTGTACAGGTTGAACTCCATAGGATCGGGCATTTCATATCCTTCTTCGATTCCCTTGAGTCCGGCCATGAGCATGGATGCCAGTTGCAGGTAAGGGTTTCCTGATGGGTCAGGACACCTTAATTCCATCCTGGTGGCAACTTCTTTACCGGGCTGGTATAGAGGCACACGGATTAATGCAGAACGGTTTCTTCTGGACCATCCTATGTACACTGGTGCTTCATATCCAGGAACCAGTCTTTTAAATGAGTTAATTGTAGGATTCAGTATGGAGACGATTTCAGGTGCGTGGGTTAAAACACCACCTATGTATGCTTTACCATCGTCTGAAAGGTTGTACTCATCATCAGCATCGAAGAAAGCGTTTTTTTCTCCTTTAAACAGTGACTGGTGGACGTGCATACCGGAACCGTTTTCTCCGAATATGGGTTTGGGCATGAAGGTAGCGTAAAGACCGTACTGGAGGGCTATTTCTTTCACGGTTAACCTGTAGGTTACCATGTTGTCGGCCATTTTAAGGGCGTCATCGTATCTCATGTCGATTTCATGCTGTGATGGAGCTACTTCGTGGTGAGAGTATTCAACGTTAATTCCCACATCCTTGAGGGCCAGGACGGTGTCTCTCCTGAGATCAGATGCTAAATCTAGTGGTGTTAGGTCAAAGTATCCACCGTTGTCTATAGGTTCGGGATGTTCAGCGGATGCGAAATAGAAAAATTCCAGTTCAGGCCCCACGTAGAAGTGGTCGAAGCCTAATTTTTCCATCTTCTCCAGAGCTCTTCTTAAGACGTAACGGGGGTCTCCTTCGTAGGGTTTTCCTCCGGGTATGAGGACATCACATATCATTCTAGCTACTGCTTTTTCCTTTGGTCTCCAGGGGAGAAGTTGGAAAGTATCGGGGTCTGGCATGGCGATCATATCGGATTCTTCGATGTCCTGGAAACCGGTTATACTGGATCCATCGAATCCCATTCCCTGATCAAGGGCAGTCTCGAGTTCATCCTGAGTGATGGCAAAGCTTTTCAGAATACCGTTTATATCGGTAAACCACAGCCTGATGAACTCTACATCGTTTTCTTGTACTATCTGTATAATTTCATCTTTACTTGGCATTTTTTCAACTCCTTAAATCTCTAGAATTGGTCTAGAATTGTTAAAGTTATCACCGGAAATAGGTTTCCTACTCGTGGCATATAAATGTTTTGGAAACGTTTCAGACCACTATTTCCATGGGGACTACCAGTAAAAAAAAGTTAAAATTAAAAACATATAACACAAGGATTCACGAACCTTCCCTATTCAATTTAACAATTTCACTTTTAAAGGCCTGATATACAGATTCAGCCCCGATCAACCCATCTGGGATGTTCCATTCTGAAGGGTGTAGGATGAATGGAAATGACTGTTCTCCTCCTAATCCACCATGACTACCTACCAGTTCTTCAAATGCGGCCACTTCATTTTTTTCAGGGTCGTATAAACTTATAGCCAGTATATCCGGTGTGTATTTAAAGCTATTAGTTCTCTTAAGGTGTCGGGCTGCATTTGGGCCGTAATTAGCTAGAGGGTTAACACCGTCAAGGGTGTCATTTTCCAGGTAGTAGGTGCCACCGTTACCTATAACCAGTGGGCCGTGTTCATTGGATTCAACGAGAATAAATCCTATCCCCTCGTGTTTGGATAAACCAGGAATCAGATCAGGGTACAGGCGGTTGATTTCTTCATAGGTGAGTCTGCTTCTATGCTCTGTTAGATAGACCAGGCCCATATTTCCTGAAGCCAGGACCATCACGTTAGGTTCAACTTCATCGTTTTCTTCTTTCTTATATTTCTGCAAATAGTTGGTCTCATCTACATCATCGATTAACCCTTTAACTCTATCTACCGGGGCGGTAAAGGCCACAGAGAAGTGATCACCGGTACTTGGTGACATATCAGCGAATATACGGGCGTCAGGTAACAGGCCCTTGACCATTTCTTCCAGAGTATAACCATAACGCTGTTTAAAGGTTGCTCCATTGGTCTGGCCATGATCAGAATGGACCACCAATTTATAATCCCTGTGAGCCAGGTACGAGGCCATTTCCACCCGGTGGAATTGCTTATCAATATTTCTAAGGGCATGGAAGGCATCTTCATCCCTTATGCCTGAGTGATGGGCTATTTCATCATATCCCAGGTAGGTAACATAGTTAACATCGGTTTCACCCTTTAAGATATCCCCAATAATAGCCAGGGTGGTTATTTCCCTTAAAAATACATTTGCTCCTGCTCTGATAAATGGATAAAATAGTCCCCGGGATATTCTGGGTTTAATATTTCTGAGTCTGTGGATTAACTGGGAGTTGTAGTCTAAAAACGCGTCCCAGAATACCAGGCTGACGATTCGACTGAAGTTAGAAGAGTTGGAGAAAACATACTCCCAGGCTTTGTTATAGAATTTACCCACATCTTTCATCCGGCTGAAGGTGAATATAACATCCTCGGCATCCCCTGAAAATAAATTAGCCCGACTAGCACCATTCCCGGATAGAAGTCCGTTACCATCAGATATACGTTCTTCCACAATAGGGGCGTCACTTAAACCAGTAGATACCATGAATTTGTTGTCATTTTCCTTTTCCACCCATCTGAAGGCCACAATATCTTCATTGTTACCATGGAGAATTCCAGCCTGGCTGGCACCAGTCTGGCTGGACAGGTCGGTCTCCCATCCACTGACTTTATGGCTGCCCTCTTCAATCCACCTTTTAAGCGTGGGCATATCCCCCCTTTTCACCGCTTCCATTAAAACATTTTTGCCCAGGCCATCGATCTCCATGAAAACCACCCCCGGGGTATCTTTAACATCCTCCTCATCTGCTTTTTTAACGGTTTTCCCGATACTACGATACCAGGCAGCATCGTCATCAATTGTTAAGAGCCCCATAAGCAGGGTTGAAATAGCAGACATCGCTATAGGGGTTAAAACAAGCGCTGCTCCTTCAATGGTCACACCACCGACGAACTCACTGGCTAACCAGATCAAAGCACCGTTAACCAGTAACGAGCCCACCCCCACAGTTAAAACCATGAAGGGCAGTAAAATACGAGAAAGGACAGGCCATAAGAGGGTATTTAAAATACCCACTACTGCGGCGGCTACGAAAGCTGTTTCCCAGGAATCAAGGGATAATCCCACGGAAATATAGGCGATGAATAAAAAACCCAGTGCAGCACCTATCCAGAGTATAAATGTCCTCCACACCCAGTAAAAACGAGATTTATAGTACAGTTCATCGTAATTTACCATCAACATCACTATAAATCTATTTGATAAGAACGTATAAAAATGTTCTTTTTTAAAGTGCAATCATTCTAAGTTGAGGTTAACGAACATCTTTGGCAAGTTTAATCTTCAAGAGGCAGGTTGAAATAGAATTTTGAACCCTTTCCCAGCTGGGAATCCACCCATATATCGCCACCATGCCTTTCAATAATTCTTTTAGTGATGGCCAGGCCGATTCCAGTTCCACTGTACTCTTCGTTGGTATGCAGACGTTTGAAAATCATAAAAACACGCTCAAAATATTTAGGGTCAATTCCGATGCCGTTATCTTCCACTTTAAACAACCAGTTATCATCCTCTTTCTCGGCTGATATATGGATTTTCGGTGCTTCTTTGCCACGGTATTTAATGGCATTTCCCACCAGATTCTGGAACACCTGTACCATCTGGGAATAGTCACCGTTAACCGTTGGTAATGGTTCGCGGGTTACTTCCACCTCATTTTCCTTAATCGATAAGTTATGGTACATCAAAACTTCGTCCAGGACTTTTTCCAGGTCCACGTTTTCGAACCTGCTGGTGGTTCTATTTACCCTGGAATAAGCCAGAAGATCGTTTATTAACTCCTGCATGCGTGCTGCCCCATCTACAGCGTAATCTATAAACTCATCGGCATCCGAATCTAACTGACCCTCATAACGGCGCTGAAGAAGCTGTAAGAAACTGGATATCATCCTCAGGGGCTCCTGCAGGTCGTGGGAAGCGATGTAGGCAAACTGCTGGAGCTCCTTGTTGGAACGTTTCAGCTCTTCCAGGGTTTTTTCCAATTTTTTCCCTGTTTTTTCACGTTTTACAAATAGTGTAGCATTTTCCAGGGAGATAGCCGCCTGTGATATCAATAACTCTAAAAGCTCCGTCTTTTCAGGAGTGAACACGGAATTTGCCAGACGATTTTCCAGGTAAAGTATTCCAATCATCTTTGACTGCTTAAATACAGGCATACAAAGGATTGAACGTAATTTCATATCCTGAACTTCCCTGTTATCTTTGAATTCCCCTTCTTCTGAGGCATTATCAAGAATCAAACGTTCTCCTGTACGTTGCACATAACGGACTATGGCTTGGCAGATCCCACCTGCTTTTTCCAGTTTTTTCTTGGAAATCTGCACATCCTCCTTGAAAGTGGCATGGCTTTCAGCATGGATAAAAAGACCGTCTTCCTCTTCCATGATCAGGTATCCGCTTTGTGCACCCGAACTCTCGATGACCACGTTCATGATCTTCTTAAGTAAGGCTTCCAGTTCTATCTCCGCAGAAATAGCCAGGGCGGATTTCATCAGGTATTCCATGTCAATATTGGGGAGGGTGAGGGGAGGTTCTTCCACCTCGATTTGTGGATAAGAAATATCGTCTTCGAAGTAGGTAGGATACCTTTCTAAGAGGCTGAACTCTTTTCTTTCCGCTCCACAATTTTTATACAGGCGCGCGGCCTGGTTGAAATACATCTCTTCAGAGCACTGTCCATAGGAGAGTAGAAGCTCCCCCAGACATTCATGGAGATGCCCCTCCAGGAATGTGTAACCCTGCTTATGTGCGGAATCTATGGCATCCATATAAAGACTCCTGGTTTTCTTGAATTCACCGGTAACTCTTTCGAGTTCAGCATGGAGGAGGGTAAGATAGGGCTCGAGGAGCGGCCCCAGCTCGGCCCAGGTCTCCACCTTATCGATGAGTGGCTGGATTTCATCCATCAATTCAACTTCATCTTCAAAGTCAACCCCTTTTTCATAGAGTTTCAGAGTGTTCAGCACCCGGAAGACGTACCACTGTCTTTTCAGCACGTTATCAGTTAGACCCGACAGGTAACGCTCCACTCCCTGCAGATACTTTTTGGCCATGACGTGTTCTCCCAAGTAGTAGTGGACCAGGCCCATATGTACGTAATAGCTTCCTGCTGAAGCTATGTGGTTGTCCTCTTCCCATTTACTCAGTTTTTCTTCCATGGGGACTGGTACGTAATTTTTCTTCATAGGTTCGATCCATCCGGCCTGTACAGCCTCTGCCAGACCTACTGAGAAGGATAGGTGATATCTCTGTGAAAATTCAAGGCATTCTGAGGCATAATCCTCGATGATGGACATATCCGCCCCTTGAACCTGTAAATTCCACATCAAAGGTCCGTAGGAGAGTCCGGCATTGTACAGGTCACCGCAGTTCTTTCCAGATTGTATGGATTTGAGGCAGTAAGCCACGATCTCCAGGGGGTGGCTTCGGGAGTGCATGTTGCACCATACTATTCCGTTCATGCCACGGGTGGCTCCGAAGGTGTCGGGGTACTTCGCCGAGAGTTCCCGGGCCAGATCCTCGTATTTAAAAGCCGCCTCAAATTCTTCCTGTTCCCCGAGTTGAAGCCCCATTATGCTGAAGGAGTAGATAACAGATTCGTCCATACCTCCAGCCAGACAGTGCTGGGTGGACTGTGCCGCCGAAAGATAAAGCTGCGGCACCAGGCCAGACATGTACAGATCAGGGATGAGTTCACTGTAGAAGGCCAGTTCGATTTTATTCTTCCGGTCCTGGGTGAAGGGCATGTGTAAAATAGTTTCCCAAACATCTATGTCCATGGAGGCTATTTCATCCATCAACTCCTTCCTTTTACGGTCTGTTTCCTGGGGATCTTCAGGAATGGCTTTACCAAAATAGGCCAGGCCCTGGTTGGCGGTTTCAATAGCCTTATTAAAATTACCTACCGAGGAGAGGGAGGTGGTCTGCTCAGCCAGACATTCTGCCTTATCCAGGTCACTCTGGGCATGTTCCAGCAAATGGTTGAGCAGTTTTTCTGATTTCTCGTAGTTGCCACACATGAGCTCTGTTTCGGCAGCTTTCTGAAATATCCGGAAAGTACGTTTATAGTGTGCATCTTCCCAGCAGTCATCGGGTAGCAATTTTTTGCTCTCATTGAAATATTCATTGGCCGCTTCTGTAGCTAAAGAATCTAACGCTTTATTACCGGCATGGTAATTAATATCTGAGAGAAGGTAAGCTGTATCTGAATCGAGTTGGTCCTCTCTTCCCAGGTTCAGGTGCGATACGATGGTGAACAGGCTTTCCAGGATTTCCAGGTCTTCAACCTCATTAGTAGAAAAAAGAAGATGGTTACCCACTTCCCAGTGAATATTACGCCGTTTTTCAGGTGGAATAGCGGATAATGTGGCTTCCTGAACTTTATCGTGAATGAACTGCAACTGGTTCTTATTTTCAATTAATAATCCCTGTCCCAGGGCGGGTTTTAGAATTTCATAGGTCTTTGCCAGTGGCATTTCCCTGATGAGTGATAATTCTGCAGGTGAAAAGGTATTTCCCATACATGCACAATACTCCAGGAGATCTATAAGGTCTGGTGGGAGCTTTTCAATCTTTGAACTGAAGAGGGAGACCACGGTGGTGGGCATGCGAGACTTTCGTATTTTCTCCATATCCCATCTCCATTCTCTGTTTTCGTCTAAATAGATGAGATCTTCACCATGGAGGTAGGACAGGCTTTCACTCACGAAGAGGGGATTTCCTTCACTGAGGGTGCTTATGAAATCTGATAAGGCTTCTGTCTTTTCAAGAGGTGAGTCCAGGATATAAGAAACCATCTCATGGGAGTATTCACTTTTTAAGGGTCCTAATCTGATTTCTTGAAGTGGTTGTTGATATTTTTTCACTTTACGTATGATTTTGGATAAAGGATGGCTGGAATCCACTTCATTGTGGCGATAAGCCCCCAATAAGAAGAAATACGGATGATCCTTATAGTTAGCGAATATGTTTGAGAAAAAGTCGAAGGAGGCTCCGTCACACCACTGCAGGTCGTCTATGAAGATGGTCAGGGGGTTTTCCTCACTGGCCAGGCATGTGAGAAAGCTGTCGAAGACGTCATGGAATCTGTTAAGTGATTCAACAGGTGGTAGGGGGTGGACTTCTGGTTGGGGTCCTATAAGGATTTCTAATTCTGGAATTACATCTGTTAAAACCTTCCCGTTTTCACCTACAGCGTCCAGTATCTTTTTCTTCCAGCTTTCCAATCTCTTGTTGCTTTCGGTTAGGAAGGTACGCATTAGGTTTCTAAGTGCCTGGATAAGGGAACTATAGGGAATATTTTTCTGATAAACATCGAACTTTCCTGAGGTGAAATAGCCCCTGTTTTCTACAATAGGCTTTTGTAGCTCCTGTATCAGGCGTGTTTTACCAATTCCAGATAATTCGGAAATTAAAAGTGACCGAAAGTTTCCTTCTGTGACTTTTTTGTATTCATCAAGGATGATCTTCGCTTCCTGGTCGCGTCCGACCATTTTGGAGATGAAGTTAACTCTTCGGGTGGTGATGTACCTTTCCAGGGGGAAGTCGGTTATGGTGCTGGTTTCTAAATATTCCTCTTCGCACCTGGTTAAATCTGCTAGAAGTCCGTTACTGCTCTGGTAGCGTTTTTCAGGTTCTTTAAGCATTAATCTTGAAACGATCTTGCCGAGTGTGAGGGGGATATCTGGATCGAGCTCATGGACCTTGGATGCTTCTTCGGCAAGGTGGGAGTGTATCAGTTCCAGGGGATCCTGGGATGAGAAGGGGAGTTCACCGGTGAGCATTTCATAAAACACTATTCCCAGGGAATACAGGTCTGATGAGAAACTCACCTGGTGGTTGATTCGCCCTGTTTGTTCAGGGGATGTGTAGGCCAGGGTTTCTCTTATAAAAGAGCGGTCATAAATGAAATGGCTTACATCCCTCACATCTATGGCCGTGATGAAGTCTATCAGACGGATGTTGAGTTTATCATCCACCAGTATGTTGTGGGGTTTGATACCTCCATGGATTATTCCGGTGTCATGGACCTTATCTAAAACACGGGCCAGCCCAATACCCATGGTGAAAAAATCTTTCAGGGAAATCCTGTCATTTTCTGCCATTATCCTGTTAAGAGATGTCCCATGGAAGTAATTCTGGATTATGTAACAGGTTCCATCTTTGCTGTTGAAATTTATAGGTGTGATTACCTCAGGATCGTTTAAAACACGGAGTTGTTCAATCTTCTGCGTGATCTGGTTTTTTTTATAGGGGGATAAATAGTTTTCATTTAGAATCTTGAGCACCAGTAGTTGGTGGGGATTCTCTTTATGATAGGCCTTGTAAACGGTTGCCTGGGGGCTTTCATCTATCCTTTCAATTATGTTGTAGTTGGGGATTATCATCTCTTAATTAACCTCACCAAAACACCGTAATCGAATTTAAAATAGTGAATGATCGGTATTTAGAACTTAGAAACTATGTATATTATGTATTCTTTTAACTATAATTTTTTCTAATTGCTTTTTTAATACAGGGTGGTTAAAAAGTTATTAACTAAAAGATAATTCATTTAATGTGAACTATTTTACACTTGAAGCGCATGTCTTACTTCAGTTTGAACATAGAAAAATATTAATTATATTAATATTAGTAATAATAATTATGGATGAAATCCTTATTAAAGTGGATTTTTTGGAAAATTTAGCAAGAGATGATATTGATTTAAAATCTCATTCAACTGATAGAATGAAAAAGCGACAAATTAAGGTTAAATGGATTTATCACTGCCTTATAAGTGAAAAACTGATGGGAATACTAAAACAAAGATCGTATAGATTTAGACTTTACTATCTACATCCAGAAAAGCCCCATAAATATGATTTGATTATAGTCGTCGATATTTTTCATGATCTGGCAAAATTTATTAACGTAGTAACGACATATGAAGAAGAGATAGAGCGTAGGGTGCGTTGAAATGAAAAATCAATTCCAACTAAGAAAGGATTATGATCTTGAATCTGATGTTTTATGGCTCAGTATTGAAGATGATTATAATTATAGGGAATCCATTGGTATAGGAAATGTGATACTCGACTTCGATGAAAACTGCATTCCAGTAGCAGTTGAGATATTAGATGCTTCCAAAGTTCTTAATTTAAGTAAAAATTCTTTAAAAAAAGATTTTAATGTAAAGATGGACATTTCCGTAGATGAAGATCTGATTGCTATCCATGCTCAATTTGCTTTCCCAAATAAGAAACAAATACCTGTTGAAAAGGACTTTAAGACAGTGAATGATATACATCTACCATCTCGAGAGGTGGGGATGGTTATTGGTGAATTTTGAAAATAACAGGATATTATCTATTTTTTATTATGCTTTTTAAAAAACTTAAAATCTACAATGAATCTTCTTTTCTCAAACCCGCTGATAAACAGTGTTACGCTCTACAGGTACACGGCCTATCTTTTTTATAATTCTACGCATCTCTTCACGGGGTAAATGTTCACCGTAAGACGCCCCCGCCGCTATGGATATCTTGTCTTCCATCATGGTACCTCCCAGATCGTTAGCACCACAGCACAGGGCTATTTGCGCCAGTTTAGTGCCTAATTTTATCCAGGAAGCCTGAATATTGGGTAAATCCTTACCGAGGATGATCCGGGCAATAGCATGTATCTTCAAGTCATCCATACCACTGGAAGGAGATAATTCGGCGCCTAAAACGTTGTTTTGATTTAAAAAAGTCATGGGGACCAGTTCTGTAAACCCATGGGTTTCACGCTGAATGTCCCGCAGTATCAGGAGATGGTCGATACGGTCTTCCCAGGTTTCCACAGTACCGTACATAATTGTGGAGGTTGTAGGGATCCCTACTCCATGCGCTTCCTTTATAATCCTCACCCAATCTGCAGTGGAAACTTTGTTGGGACATATCTTGGCCCTGACAGAGTCTACCAGGATTTCCGCCGACGCACCGGTTAAGGTATCCAACCCGGCCTCTTTAAAATCGCTTAAAGCATCTATTGTGGATACCCCGGACAACCGGGCGGCATGGAAAACTTCCACCGGCGATAATCCATGAATTCCAATGTCATAATTAGATTTTATAGCACCCAAAAGATTACAATAATATTCAACGGTCATCTCCGGGGTTACACCACCAAATATGCATATTTCAGTGGCATTTACGTCCACCGCTTCTTTGACACTGGTGAGTATTTCTTCCGTGGTCATATGATAACCGATACTGTCTCTGAAAGAGCAGAAACCACATCTGATCATGCACTCGTCCGTGATATCTATGTTCCTGTTGACCACGAAGGTGACTTCCTCACCCACTATATCCTTACGTAACTGGTCTGCTACATCGAATAACTCGAAAGGATTCGAGTTTACCAGTTTTACAGCGTCTTCTCTAGTGATATCACCTTGCATCGAACGTTCATAAATGTCTTCCATGATGAACTCCCCATCTACTTGCTTAATTTCAATATAAAAAAATCAAGTATTTAAAAGTACTTTATTTTATATGTGAAGTAGGAACAGATTTCAAGCAGAGCTCTGTTGAAACATTAAAAAAAGAGATAAATGCCGGGGGCGGGATTCGAACCCGCGGCCTCACGGTATCCCAGATATAAGTCAGAGCACTTGCTTAATACCCTATGAGCCGTGCGCTCTAACCAGCTGAGCCACCCCGGCGTGGCTTATATGACATCAGATTTTATCTAACTTAAAGTTTTCTATGGGGCTTTTAGAAGATTTTCATCTTATAATATATAATTCTTCAGACTATTTTATACCCTACTGGATAATTAAAAATTTATCCTAAAAGGATCACTATCTTAAAAAGGAACCCTATAAGATCAAGGGGATTTAAGGAAAACATCACGCAGGTGATTGAATGGTCGATAAAGACGAACACGTAATCGAAGCACTGGGAAAAACCAGGGTGGTAATAAAAAATGGGAAAGTAGTGGAAGTTGGCAAGCCGAAGATAGAATACTGTCCCATATTTGACAAATACAGGGGAATTAAGAAGCTCACACCGGAACATGTCAGAGAAAATATCGAATTTAGAATAAAAGACTTCGGGATGTGCACCGGCGATAGGACCCTGCGGATGAGGGATTTCCTCTCCTTCGGAGTTTCAGAGACATTAAACACCCTGGCCGAGGAAGGACTGATCGATGCCGCGGTCACGGTCTGTGAAGGATGTGGAACGGTGATCCTAACAGAATCAGAACTCATCCAGGGCATAGGTGGTAGAGTATCCGGTCTTCTCAGTACCACCCCACTAAAAGAAGTTATAAAAGTTATAGGCAAAGAAAACGTCCTTGATCCTGAAACTACCAGGATCAGCCAAGTTGATGGGGTTCTAAAGGCCATAGGCATGGGTTATAAAAAAATAGCAGTCACCGTGGTATCCGCCGATGATACTATAAAACTCAGGGAAGTGGAAAGCCAGCACCCGGAAGTTAAGATCTACATATTCGTAGCCCACGCCACGGAAGTATCCAAAGAAGATGCCGAGGTTATCTTGGATCATGCCGATGTAGTGACCGGTTGCGCATCCCGGTACATCCGGGACATAGGTACAGAGAGAGGGTTTTTCCGCGCTGGAGATAGCATACCCATATTCGGGATTACTGAGGATGGTAAAAAATTCCTAGAGATAAGGATAGAAAAAATAGGTGGGCTGAAGGAAAAAAAGGATGCCCAAATCCCCAAACCATTGATTTAATGGTTCAATTGATTTTTATGGTTCAAATAGTGGAACAAATCTATCTAGGGACCGATTAACTCGGCAATTGCACGTATAACAGAGCTTTGGGTTACCAGTCCAATTAACTTTCCATTTTTGGTTACAGGAATTCTTTGATAACCTTCATCAACCATAATTTTGATGATTTCCAGTAAAGACGTGTCTGGTTCAGCTGTTCTAAGGTTTTTACTCATTAATTCTTCAACTTTAAGCCCCACTGCCTCCCCACCAGCAAGTAAGATATCCCTATGGGTTATAATACCCACCAATTTCCCATCGTCCACTACTGGGAGTCCACCAACGTTACTGCGCATCATCTTAAGTTTGGCAGCAGCGATGAGGTCGGTTGGTGAGATGGTCTGCACCGTTTCGATCATCACATTCTTTGCTTTTAGATCATCTCTCATGGATTTATTTTTATAGCTACTCAAATAAAAGGGTAATTGTTCTCTGTAACCGAATAAAAAGGGCTTTATTTTCTTTTAGAAGTATTTTATGGACAATTAATAAGTAAAAATCTGGTTTAAAGGCTTAAATTTAAGAAAACTTAATATTTAAGTAGAATCATGTCCATAAATCATATAAGAATTCAGTAAAAATTTGTTGGTGTAAAATAGTTTATAAAAAACAACTTTCTTTATGGGAAAAATTTAGAGGGGGATTTTAAAATTTCTAGTCCATCTAAAGAGGATTTATCTGTAGCTATATGTGGAGAAGCAGGTCAGGGCATACAAACGGTGGAAATGATACTGGTAAGGGCCATTAAACTGGCTGGCTATTATGTATTTTCTTCAAAAGAATATATGTCCCGGGTAAGAGGAGGATTAAACTCTACAGAGATACGTATTTCGTCTAAAAGAGTCACCGCATATGTGGACCGCATCGATATTCTCCTGGCCATAAATGAAGGGGCCATAGGACATTTAGGTAGAAGGATAACAAAGGACACCCAGATAATAGGTGATGAAGACCAGTTAAAGTCAGTAACTGGAGAATATAACGTCCTGAAAATTCCAGTTTTGAAGAGTGCAGAGGAACTGGGAGGCATAATCTTTGCCAATGTGATAGCTGCCGGAGTCATTTCCTGCATGCTCAACATCCCACCAGCGGTGTTCGACCAGATAATCATTAACATGTTCGCCCGTAAAGGGGAAAAAATCGTAGAAAAGGATCTCCAGGCCGGAAGGAAGGGATACCAGCTGGGGGAAGAATTGATGGGATCAAAGGATTTCAAGTTCGAGATAGAAAAGGATCCGTCAGTTAAAGATGAACTGCTTTTAAGTGGAACAGAAGCAGTAGGTTTGGGTTGTTTGGCAGGTAACTGCAAATTCATGGCATCCTATCCCATGACCCCTTCAACACCACTGCAGATATTCATAGCCGAGAATGGAAAGGATTTTGATGTCATTTTTGAACAGGCAGAAGATGAAATAGCCGCCATAAACATGTCCATCGGGGCTTTCTACGCCGGGGCCCGGGCCATGATCGCCACTTCCGGAAGTGGATTCGCCCTTATGGAGGAGGCTGTAGGATTATCTGGAATGACAGAAACACCCGTGGTAATATACGTCGGCCAGAGGCCAGGACCAGCGGTGGGGCTTCCCACCAGGACAGCACAGGAAGACCTGAACTTAACACTGTACTCCGGGCCGGGAGAGTTCGTCAGGGTAATCTTCGCTCCAGGAAATTTCAAAGACGCATTTGAACTCTCACACAGGGCGTTTAACCTGGCAGATAAATACCAGATACCGGTTTTCATCCTCTCAGATCAGTACTTCGCTGAATGCAACTATAACCACCCGTCCTTTGATTTAAGTAACCTGGTGGTTGAAGAACATATCGTTGAGACAACTAAGGATTACAGGAGATACGAACTAACACCTGATGGTATCTCCCCCCGGGGAATTCCGGGATATGGAGATGGACTGGTGGCCATCGATGCTGATGAACACGATGAAGAGGGCCACATCACTGAAAACCTGGAAATTAGAGCCAGGATGGTTGATAAACGATACACTAAAAAGATGAAGCTGATCAAGAAGGATATTATTCCTCCCGAACTCATTGGTAGTGATGATTATGAAATCCTGGCGGTAGGCTGGGGATCTACCTACGGAACTATAAAAGAAGCGCTGAATCATTTGGGTTTGGAAGAAATCTCCTTTTTACACTTCAAACAGGTGTATCCACTGCATCCTGATACAGTAAATTATCTGGATACGGCTGATAAAACAGTTATATTCGAAAATAATGCTTCTGCACAGTTTGCTAATCTGATTAGAATGGAAACCGGCTTTGAAATCGATGAAAAAATCTTAAAGTATAATGGAATGCCATTTTCCGTTGAAGAAGTTACAGAAACCTTAAAAAGTATCAGGGGGTTATAAAAATGGATGCGAAGGACTTCAACATGGATGATGCCGATGTGGCCTGGTGCCCAGGGTGCGGTGACTTTTTCATTCTACAAACACTTAAAGAAACCCTGGCAGAACTGGAAATAAAGCCAGAAAACCTGGTTTTAGTAAGTGGAATTGGACAGGCCGGGAAACTCCCCCACTACATTAAATGTAACGTATTCAACAGTTTGCACGGTAGATCACTACCTCCCGCAGTTGCCATTAAGGCAGTAAACCCGGAACTTACGGTGATAGATATAAGCGGTGATGGCTGTATGTATGGGGAAGGAGGCAACCATCTCATACATAACATCCGCCGAAACCCGGACATAACCAACATAGTCCATAACAACATGGTCTACGGACTGACCAAGGGACAGGCATCCCCCACAAGCAGAACAGAATTTAAGACCAATTTACAGGTTGAAGGAGTATTCTTAGAGCCGTTCAACCCAATAGCAGTAGCAATTGCCCTTAAAGCATCCTTCGTAGCCAGGGCTTACTGTGGAGACGTGGAAGAAACCAAAGACATCCTGAAAAAAGCCATAAAACATAAAGGCTATGCCCTGGTTGATATATTCCAACCATGCGTCACCTTCAACAAGGTGAACACTTACCAGTGGTTTAAAGAAAACACCTACTACTTGGAAGACTCCCACGACCCATATGATATGGAACAGGCCTTTAAAAGATCCGTGGAGACCGATAAATTTCCCCTGGGAATATTCTATATGAACCCGGATAAAAGAACCTTCGAAGAAAACTTAGAAGTCTACCAGGAGGATAAAACACCTGTATATAAACGTAAAGCAGATATGGATAAATTGGAAAGATTGATAGCATCCAAAAGGTGAACATAAAACCATGGAAACACAAGAAATAGAGATAACTGAAGAAGACGTCATAGGATTGATGGATCAGTTCACCAAGGTCCCGCCCTTCCTTTTGAAGATGGTTGTATCCGGCAATTCAAACGTGGTGAATTCTTTCCGGGGCCAGATAGAAGATTACAAAGATACTTTATCCCCTGAGGAAATGGCTAAAATCAAGAAAGTCCTGGAGATGCCTGTAGATGATCTGCAGGAAATTTTAAAGAGGGCGTATCTGGAAACTAAACAGGAACAGTTGAAGATACTGGCAAACCCCAAAGCACAACCATTCATCCGAAAGAACCTGGATGAACTGAGGAAGATATTGTTTTGATCAGTATTTCCACAGATATTTCCTATACAATATTGAAAAAATGAATAATGCAAAAAAGACGAATATGAAGGTCACGTACGGGCTGGGAGAAAAACGCCCAAAAAAGCGTAGAATGTAAGTCCATATAACCAAATTTTGATTGATAGAACTATAATCACCACGAAAATAGCAATTAATAAATTCAATAGGAGGGGAAAGAATGGTTTTTCTTGTTGGATTGGGATTTATCCCTGTTTTTAGATGCAATGGAAGTGATGGAGGGTAATTTATCCCTTTTACCTGTAAGATTTTCTTTATATGTTAATTCCCCACCGCACTGACATTCTGTGAAGTCTTCCGGCTGCTCTCCTGGCTGGAGTTCGTAGTATCCTCCGCATTTTTTACATATGAGGTAACCCATGGTTATTCACCAATTATTTTGCGTTGGTGTTAATGTATACTATCATGACTAAGATATTTAATTAAGTTACAGATAAAAGTATATTCATTGAATATTCATTTTCCACATTTTTATGAGGTATAAAAATTGACACAACTAGAACAGGCGCGTAAGGGTCAGATCACTCCGGAAATGGAGAAAGTAACGGAAAACGAAGGCATCGAGATCCAGAAACTGGTGAGGAGAATTTCCAAGGGCCTCATAGTCATCCCTAAAAATATCAACGGGAAAACCAGCCCTCTAGGGATAGGAAAGGGCTTAAGGACCAAGGTAAACGCTAATGTAGGTTCCTCATCAGAACTGGAGGATGTCTCCTGGGAAGTGGAAAAGGCCAGAATCGCAGTCAAATTCGGTTCAGATACTCTGATGGATTTATCAACAGGCCCCCAGTTTAAAAAGGTTAGAAAGGCCATAATGAAGGAAATCACAGTCCCCATAGGCACCGTACCCATCTATGAAGCAGCAATAGGAGCACTCCAATCTAAGGGCGCTATCGTAAATATGGATGAAGATGATATGTTCCAGGCCATTATAAATCAGGCTAAGGAAGGTGTTGATTTTGTAACCGTCCACTGCGGAGTAACCCGGGACACCGTGGAGAAGGTTAAAGAGTCTGACAGGATTATGGGCATCGTCAGCAGGGGAGGGGCTTTCACCGCGGCCTGGATACTTAAAAACCAGGAAGAAAATCCTTTATACAAAAATTATGATTATCTACTGGAAATTGCCCGAGAATACGATGTTACGTTAAGTTTAGGAGATGGTCTCAGACCAGGATGCACCCATGACTCTACAGATATTCCCCAGTTAAGTGAACTCAGCATCCTGGGTAAACTGGTTGAAAGAGCCAGAGAAAAGGGTGTTCAGGTCATGGTTGAAGGCCCGGGGCATGTTCCTTTACACCAGATTGAAAAAAACATTCAGATTCAAAAGAAAGTCTGCAAGGGAGCTCCTTTTTATGTTCTGGGGCCACTGGTAACCGATATTGCACCGGGGTATGATCATATCACATCAGCTATCGGCGGGGCCCTAGCAGCAGGCGCAGGCGCGGATTATCTCTGTTACGTTACACCGGCTGAACATCTCTCCATACCCGACGAAGAAGATGTTAAAGAAGGAGTCATCGCATCCAGAATAGCGGCACAGGCAGCGGATATTTCAAAAGGCATTGGAAGTGCTTGGTATGCTGAAAATAAAATGGCTCACGCGCGTAAGGCATTTAACTGGGATTTACAATTCGATCTGGCCTTAGATCATGAAAAACCTAGAAGATACCGGGAGAGAAGACCCAGCCCAAAAGAAGACATGTGCACCATGTGTGGAGAGTTCTGTGCTATTAAACTGGTTAGGGATAATATCAAAAAATAATATCATAGGCTTTAACTGGTTTTTCATTCACCGTCCTTTTTCTGCACTTTTAAAATGAGTAATTCCCTGAAAATTATTAATAAAAGGATTTACATATACTAGAGTGAAAAATTTTTAAAGAAAAAAAATTAACCCACAAAATTCTGTTAAAAAAAAATTAAGGGTTTATTTAAAAAATTAAGGGAGGTATATTTCCATGCCAATGGAACATGTAGATGGTGAAGATAAGGGTAAAATAGTTCTTTTTGCTTTAAGCACCTGTCAATGGTGCAGGAAGACCAGATTACTCCTGGAAGAGTTGGAAGTGGACTTCAGTTATATCTACGTCGATCTTTTAGAGGGTGAAGAACGCAGTGAAATTATTGAAGAGGTTAAAAAGTATAATCCCCAGTTGTCCTTCCCTACTCTGGTACTGGACGATGGAGAAGTCATCGTAGGATTCAATGAGGAAGGAATCAGGGAGGCACTGGCATGAGCCAGGCGGATGATGCCCGGGTCGATGAATTCTATGAGAGATTAAAAGAACAGGTGGAGGAGGTGGGTTATCATCTCAATTCGGATGTGGAATTCACCAAAGCCCTCCTTAAATCTATACTGGTAAATGAAGACCGTTACGGCTATGGAGCTTGTCCCTGTAGACTGGCTTCTGGAATTAAAGATGAGGACTTGGATATCATATGTCCCTGCTACTACCGTGACCCTGATCTGGAAGAGTACGATGCCTGTTACTGCGGTTTATATGTCTCAGGTGACATACTAAGTGGTGAAAAGCAGTTAACAGCCATACCAGAGAGAAGACCGGCACCCGATGAGCGAATTGTTCGCGGTGAGGATGAAACAGGAACTCTTGGCCTGGAAAGTATTTCTAATCTTCCCCTTCCTGTCTGGAGATGTGGTGTCTGCGGTTATCTATGCGCCCGGGAAGGCCCGCCTGAAATTTGTCCCATTTGTAAGGTTGGTAAGGAAAGATTTGAAAGGTTTATATAGAAATCTTTAGTTTAATTCTATTTTTTAAATACAGGGATTTTTTAAATACAGGGAAATACCAATATTAATTTGATTACGTTTATCCAGAGGTTTTGGAGAATAGTGATGTCTGAAGAAGCAAAAAGCCCCATGAAGTATGAAGAGCTGGTGAAATTATACGAGGCTATGGATTCCACCACCAAGAGACTGGAAAAAACCGCTATTTTAGCGGAATTCCTGGAGATGGTGGGTGAAAAGGACCCGGAAAATTTGCCAGTAGTTACTTTACTGTCACTGGGTCGTATATTCCCCACCTGGAGCGAGGAAGAGTTAGGAATAGGGTCTAAACTCCTCATGAAAGCCATTTCCCTGGTGGTAGGTGTGACACCGGAGGAGGTGGAGGATCAAATCAGGGACAGCGGGGATATAGGAACCGCATCAGAAGAGCTTTTCCAGCGTAAAGTACAATCCACGCTTTTTATGAGGTCCCTGTCCATCGATAAGGTCCACCAAAACCTGGTAAAAATCGCAGATATCAGTGGAGGAAGGTCGCAGTACAAGAAATTAGAGATACTGAGGGAACTCTTATCATCAGCATCGCCACAGGAAGCAAAATACCTTACCCGTACAGTACTGGAAGAATTACGGGTGGGGGTGGGAGAAGGAACCCTTAAAGATGCCATTTCCACGGCGTTCAACGTGCCTAAAGAGACGGTGGAAAGGGCTCATATGTTAACCAATGATCTGGGACTGGTGGCAAAGGTGGCCAGAGACGAGGGGGAGGAAGGACTTAAAAAACTTACACTCAAACCAGGCAAACCAGTAAAACCCATGCTCGCCCAGTTATCCCCGGATTATCAGGTCACCATCAGGGAGATGGGATACGCTCTCTGTGAGACCAAATATGATGGTGTCCGGGTCCAGATCCACCGGGAAAATGATGAAGTAAACATATTCACCAGGAGACTGGAAAACATCAGTCTTGCTGTTCCGGAAATCACCGAATATATTAAAAAAGCTATTAAACCATCTGATTTCATTGTTGAAGGGGAGATAATAGTTACCAAGGAAGGGAAGCCCATATCCTTCCAGTATATGTTGCAGAGGGTCCGAAGGAAATATGAGATAGACCGGTTGAGGGAGGAGATTCCCCTTACACTGTACCTTTTCGATGTCCTTTATTACAAAGAGCCCACCCTGGATGAACCTTTAAAGGACAGGAGAAAATTACTGGAAGAAATAGTAGAAGTCATCCCGGGTAAGCTTGAGTTAAGTAAACAGGTTAAAGTCACACCTGAAACAGCAGATTTAGCCCTGGATCTGTTCAACGAATCTATTGATGAAGGTCATGAGGGTGTCATGTTAAAGGATCCAAACGCACCCTATACCCCCGGTCTCAGGGGTAAGAAGATGTTGAAGTGGAAGGCCACACCAGAAACCCTGGATCTGGTGGTGGTGGGTGGAACCTACGGTAAAGGGAGAAGAGCTCATGTGATTGGTTCGTTCCTCCTGGCTTTACAGGATGAAAATAAGGAACTCAAAACACTGGCCCATGTAGCTACTGGCCTGGATGATAAGACACTCCAGGAGTTGAATGAAATGTCCGAGCCACTTATAACCCGTAAAATTGGCCAGAAGGTGGAGATGGTGCCGTCCATTATCATGGAGGTTGCCTTCAGTGAGATAGTTAAAAGCCCGGAATACGAGAGCGGCTACTCCTTAAGGTTCCCGGTGGTAAAGAGGATCAGGACAGACATCAGCATTGATGATATCGACACTGTGGAACGTGTGGAGTCCATGTTTGCCACTATGAAGCTTATTTAGATCTGTTTTTTTACTCGTTTTTGTTTGAAAGTAAAGGTTAAATAATACTTTTTTTATATTAATTAATACATTGGAAATGGATGTCTTATGTGATCATAATGGAAGATAGTTTTATCTTTAAAATAGCGTTAACTATGTCAATTGTGGGCCTGGTAGGTATGATGTTCTCTATTAACCTGATAACCGCCCGGGAAGTTAAGATCAACGAGATTAACCGGGGGATGCTGGATGAAGATGTAACCCTGCAAGGATTGGTACAGGATGTTAAGAAATCCTCCCGGAGCAACACCTATTTCCTGGATATAATGGATGGAACCGGTAAAATATCAGTGATAGTCTTTGAAAGCAGTGCAGTTGATCTAGAAAAGACCAATCAGAGTATTTACACTCTGAATAATAAGAGAGTGAAAGTCACCGGTAAAATAAGTGAATACCAGGGGAAGATGGAACTGATTCTCAAGGATGCGGCTTCCTTAGAAATACTAGGATGATACGATGTTTACACAAAATTAAACGTTTAAATTCCCTATTTCTCTGAAGACAGGCTGAGGGTATACTTTTTAATTTCATCCAGAATATCCCGGGCGTAATAGGCGGAGAAGATGATGCCCAGCACGTTTACCAGCCAGAAGGAAACCAGCCGATCAACCAGGGCGATACTACCGGCCAGGGCACTGGGCACACCGAAAAGTACGAATAATCCAGTTAAAGAAATTTCAATGGAACCAATTCCACCGGGAAGGGCACTGAGTACCCCAATTACATTGGCCAGGAGGAAAATAATGATTATCGCCATGAAATCCATTTGAAGGTTGAAGGCGTAGAATACGGTGTAAAGCCGGACACATTCCAGTAACCAGGACATCAAAGATAATATAAATACAAATGACAGGTTTTTCAGGTTGGAGAATGACTGGGCATAGTTTATAATCCCCTCCAGTCCGGTGGTAAGCCGGTCGTAAAGGTTATCCAGTACTTCCTCTTTTATAGGCAGTTTGCTGATTATGGGATGTATCTTACTGTATAACCATACTCCACTGCCCTCCCTCCAGTTAATCAGATAAACTATAAAAGTCACCCCTAAGGATAATAAACCGCCGATTATAGCGATGAAACGTATTTTAGGCAGGAATAATCCGGCGATAATTAAGAGAGAACCGGCTATGGCCAGGTCAAAGAATCTCTCAGTCAGACCGGCGGACATACCTTCAGATAGACTTATTTTATTTAATTTTTTACCGGCCACTGCGGTCAGTACTTCACCAGCACTTTTCATGGGGCTGAAGTTCCCGGCGAAGATTCCAATGGTTTTAACCACGAAGTTATTTTTAAATTCAGTGGTCTGGTCGATGATGAAACCCCACCGAAGGGACCTGATAAATACCACCACGATATGTATAACAGCTGCAAGTAAGATAAACCACCAGTCAGCAGTTTCAAGGGCGGTTATGATATTGGATGGCCCAATCCATAATATCAACAATACTACCAGGAGTATACTGAATAAAAGCACGATAAACTGCTTCAATTTTTAATCCTCCTTCTTAAATCCCTTAAAAGGAGTTTAAAGATGTAATAAGTGTACTTCAATATCTTAACCCCGGTGATATATGACTTCTCCCCCTTATAGGAACTGGGAATGGGAATCTCCTTGACAGACAGACTATTTAAGGAGGCCTGATACAGCATCTCTGACTCGAATTCATAATCATCATAGGGTATCCCTGAAAAAACACGGGCTGCCTCCCGGGAGAAGATTCTAAAACCGCTCTGGCTATCAGTTATATGATATCCAGTGGTGAATTTCAACAAGTTAGTGGTTAAATTGTTGGAAAATTTCCTCTGTAATGCCATTCCCTCTGGAGGGCCTTCTAAGAAACGGGAGCAGATGATCATCCCTGCATCATCCAGGCTATCCAACAGTTGGGGGATGAACCGGGGGTCGTGCTGTCCGTCTCCGTCTAACATAACCATTGCATGGTATCTCTTTTTTAAAGCGTATCTTATCCCGGTTTTTAAAGCAGCACCTTTACCCAGATTTTTCTCATGTTTTATCACACTGCCCCCTGCTTCCCGGGTTAACTGGGATGTACGGTCACTGGAACCATCATCCACCACCAGAACATCCGAGTACTTTAAAGAATTGCTTACAACCTTTCCTATGGTTGCCTCTTCATTATAAGCAGGGATTATGATTATATATTTCATCTTAACTTTCCTATGTTGAATCACAGATTTCAAATTTTCCATTGAATATTTCAGAAGGATTCAGGAGCTTGAACTTTAAAATACTATCATTATTTTTAAATGTTTACATATTATATTAGAATAAAGTGATTTATAATGAATATATCGTATATTAAAGAGATCAGGACTAATTTTTGGTGGTTTTCCCCGGCGGTGGTGATGTTTTTCCTGGCTCTCCTCCCCACCCTAAAATATGGTTACCCCTTAAGCTGGGATATCTATTACCACACGCACATGGCCCACCTCTATCTGGAACACGGGTTCACTTACTTTGATCCCTTAACCTACGCCCCATTCGGAAGACCCATCTTCTATCCGCCTCTGTTCCAGTACTTATTAGCTGCCGTTGGTGTTCTATTTAATCAGGATATTTTAACAGTTGCCCGGGTTTTCCAGCCGATATTTGCGTTTCTTGTAATATTATCCTTCACTTACACTACCTACAAGCTTTACAATAAATGTACGGCGTTTTTCGCTGGATTTCTGGCCATGTCCACCTCACTCGTCCACAGGTTTGTCCTCCCTATACCAGAAAATCTGGCCTTAATGATCTTTCCCCTTTCCGTTTACTTGTATTATCGGTCAATAAAGGATGATAGTTACAGGTATGCTGTTTTCTCTGGTGTACTGGCGGGTATAATATTTTTGACCCATGCACTTTCCATTTTAATACTGGTATTGGTTATCACAGTTTTCACCGTGTCGATCCTCATTTTAAAGAAAAAAATGAATTTAAAGCAGTTCTGGGTGTTTTTAGGCTCCACATTCCTAGTAGGTTCCGTGTGGTGGCTTCCACTACTCCTTAAATATGGTTACATTTTCCTTAGCCCCCCTAACGAAGTGGTGGGCTTAGGAGGTTACCTCTTGATATTCGGTGTTCTATCGTTAATTTTAATGCCCATCGGCGGGTATTTAATTTTAAAAAGAAGGCAAGTAAGGGATTTACTCATCATAACCTGGCTGTTATCACTCCTGTTTCTGGCTAACATCTATCTACTGGGTGTTGATGTGTTAAGCGAGAGGATATTGACCTTCGCTGTTTTTCCCCTGGTTATAATGGCGGGACTGGGTTTGGATTACGTTAGAACCCATTTTAATCGAAAATTATTCTACTCCTTAGCCGCCCTCACTGTGGCTGTGGCTATCTTTTCTGGAGCTTATTACATGTCAGATACCGAACCCCTGGTTTATCATTCGGAAATGGACATAGCTCACTGGTTCAAAGCCAATGGAGACGGTCAGGGAGTGGTTGTATCTTCAAATTATAAGTTAGACCCCACAATCGTTGCTATATCAGGACAACCGGTAGCTACAGGGGGATATGATAATGGTAGGCTGAACAGTCTGGATATAGGGAAATATACGAGTGGAAATTTCACAAAATTAGATATAATAACGGATAAAGTGGGATACATAGTTTTAGATGTGGGAATAGAAACTCCGCCTTATTCCACGGTGGTTTATGAGAATAATGAGTATAAGATATGTAGGATAGGATAATGCTCTAAAACAAATGGTTTAGTGGATAAAACTTCATTTTGTTTGGTGGATAAAACTTCATTTTCAGTAAAATCTAAATAAAATCACTTTTCTATTATTTAAACTAATTTTTTATGTGTTCCCATACTTCATTTATGTTAGTTTCAACTCTTTCTTTCATGGATTTTTCCGGCAATGCTATCCACATTATGACGGTTCCCATCATCATAGTTTCTATAACCTCTGAAACTATGGTATTATTAATATCTGATCTTATTACGCCCTGAGCTATACCTTCATTGATTACGTCCTTAATAAAATCAAACATATTAGTGAAGAACTCTGTATAAATTTCGCTTATCATATTATATTTCTGAACACCTTCTATCAATAGTAGGTGTAGTGTTCTATAGTCTATTTTTTCGGGACCTCCCACAAGCTGAGTAGTTTCATTGATAACAGAATCATCACCGATAATTGATAGTATTGCTACTTTTAGTTTCTCTTTGGGCGTCCCTTCGAAATTTTTAATCTGTTCCATGGTTAAATAGAAATAGTTAAACAAGTATTTTTTTATTTACCCTCGACCATCAACGTGTCTTTACTCTCAAAATGGTGATAGAATCCGCCGGTAGTGATGTTTGATTCTCTTTTAACTTCATTTATGGAAACATTATCAAATCCTTTTTCAAGTAAAAGTTTAAAAGCTGTTTCCATGATCCTTGATTTCGTATCCATAATTCACCCTTCCCTTAATTTTATTTTATCTCTGTAATAAACTAAATTTAATATTAAAATCAAATGTTTAGGTAATCTAAAAGAGTGATCACACCAGAGACCCTGTAACCTCATTTAACCTGTGACATTCTCTTAAATATTTTGATGTTGTGCTATAAATTAAATGTGGAATTAATGTAAAGTATAGGGTAATTCTCACCATAAATTTGTTCTAAAAGTAAATCCAATATTTGGAGGTAGAGTTAGTACGACCACTAAAATAGACTACTTGAACACACAAAAGGGTTGGAAAACCTTTTTACTCGTAATTCCTGCTGTAATGGCATTTCTAATAGTGTTGATCCCCACCTTGAAATTTCAGTGGCCGTTAAGCTGGGATATCTATTACCACGTCCATCTGGCGGGGCTCTATCTGGAATATGGATTCACCTACTTTGATCCCTTAACAGTCGCTCCATTGGGAAGGCCCATAGCCTATCCACCTGTTTTTCACTTCCTCCTGGCTGGACTTTCCTATGTTTCGGGTACAGACCCGTTTCAGGTGGCCAGATACTTGCAGCCGGTACTGGCCATGGCCCTAGTTCTGTCCATCACTTACGTTACTTACCGTTTATTCGGGTTTATTTCAGGAATATCGGCTGGTATACTCACTATATTCAGTTTTATAACCATTAACCGGGGATTTTTTGCATCTCCCGGTACTTTAAGCCTTATATTAATGCCCCTGGTTTTATATGCATATTACCGGGCCAATGAGGATGGTAACTTTAAATTCCTCCTGGTTTCGGCCGTATTATGTGGGGTGGTGTTTTTAACTCACAGTTTAACGGCATTTATGATGCTCGTGGTAGTGTTCACCTTCGCAGCAGTTATGAAGCTCTTGAAGAGAAGCTTTAACCCTAAATATCTGGCTATTTTCCTTACTATCACCGCAGTTATGGCTTTACTCTGGTGGGGGCCGCTTTATATCCTATATCACCCCCAGTTCAACATTTTCCCAGGATATCCGCTCCCCATATCCGAATATTACATCCGATACCTGGGGATTATTCCTACTTTACTTGCCACTCTTGGGGGTTTATCCCTGCTCAAGAAGGGCGAAAATAAGGGCATTTTCATCCTAGTCTGGTCACTTTCCACGTTAATCTTAAGCAGGGCATATCTCATTGGTGTAGATTTAATTCCCATCCGTGTACTGGAAGTAGCCTCCTATCCCCTTATCATCATGGCGGGGTATGGGCTGGCAGTCGGTCTTGATATACTCGGACATAGACTAAATAAAAATAATAGGGATGGTAACTCCTCTAAAGACCCCTTTAAGAACCTTAAAAAACATATAAAATTAACGGTGCTAATCCTTCTAAGCGTCTTCACCCTGATTTCAGGCGCTGTATTTGCCGATGGCTACACACCTAACCTGATAAGTCCAGACGATTTACATTCCGATTATATCTTCCCTGAGAGTGTGCATATACTCTTTAACCCTCTGGACTATACCTTCAAGTTTCAGGTCATAGCTGACCGGTTTGGGGATCTTACACTCGCCCAGAACAGAGAGGGGGTGGTGGATTGGTTTAAATATAATGGGGAGAAGGATAAAACAGTCTACTCTGTTGATTCCTATGTGGATACCATAATAGTTTCCACAACCAGGATGAAAGTGATGAAGGGGGGTTACAGTGAAAGTATTCCATTATCTGTCTTTAAAAGGAATATGGATGATGTTGGCAGTTTAAACCGGGAGCAGCTTTTAAAGGATGACATCAAATACCTCCTGCTTCGAAATGGAATGACTATTCCCCCTTACGCTAGGGAAGTGTATAGAAATGGTAACTACGTCATCTGTGTAGTTGAATAATTCTCGAAAAAATAAAGTGGTTTTGATGGATAAATCATATAAACTCCTTCGGATATTTGCCTGTTTCTTTATTGGAGTTTTAATTCTTTGTTTCTTAATTAAACCCCTCGTTGCTACAGATGAATCTTTCAACGGCTTTTCTGGAGAAGGAAACGATACCGTCATCATCTGTTCTGCAACCGGTGATATGAAGGCCCTGGAGGTGGGTGTTGCATCCTACGCCGGGAAAGAGGGGATACCCCTTATTTTAACCAGTCAAACCATTCCCTTCCCTTTGAATGAATGGTTTTCCCTGTTTAAGGACAGGGCTAATATCAAGAAGGTAATCCTGATTGGTCCGGTTTCCCCCTGGCAGGTTCTTTCCTTGAAACTGCTTAATTTAAATGTTGAGAGGATCGACGGATCTTCTAAAGCAGAAATCCTCACTGAAATGGCTGAGAAGGCTTACAAATCCCAGGATACAGTTATAATCACCGCTTCTGATCCGTCAGCTTCACTTTTAGGGGCTTATATGGATGTCCCTGTTTTTGTGGTGGCTGAACCAGGTGAATACGTATCTTCTGACACTCTAGAGCCTGAATATGAAAGCTACATATCAGATAATAATATAAAACGTGTTATTGTTGTGGGAACTGTTTCTCAGGGTATAATAGATGATTTGAATTCTAAAGATATCCAGTTAGAGGAAATAGGGGGGGATGACAATTTCCAGACCAGTGTCCTGGTTTCCGATAGAATCAGGGATATCCTTGGTCAGAGGAGTGTTGAAGTTAAAACTGCTTATGCTGGTTTCTATGGGGAATTACCTTCCATCATACCCCTGGCAGTACATAATAACTCGATAATCCTGACAGACCCTACTATCCACATGGATGAAGCAGTAGATTATCTAAAAACAGCCGGAATAGATGATGTAGTCATTACCCGGAACGGTCCGGCTGATTACCTGCAGATGGAAGAGCCGGATTTCGTATCAAGCAGGTTCATAGATAAATTGCATGCGGCGGGTATTGATACTTTCTCATTAACCAATTTCAGGACCATCAACGAGGCAACTGGTTTATATGAAACCAAGATGATGGCTGCCGAACTTCTTCATGGAACCGGTGGTTTATGGGGTGTTGCAGGATTGGATCCGAGTTTAACCCTCCTGGATTCAGTTAGAACTGGTATTACTGGTTATCCACCTATCTTAGACACGGTTTTAAAGGGAGGTAATTGGGGTTCAAGCACAGGTTCCCAGTTAACTGTTAAACAAATAGGTTTGAATGAATGGTATTACCAGTGGAAAGGTATTCATCCATATATATGGCAGAAGATTAATGATGGTGATTGGTACTGCTATTCAGGCACCCAATATTCCTGGCACTGGATCCATGCCAATAAAACAGAACATGGCATATTCACCAACAGCACCAACGATACCTGGACAGTGGAATATCTAAGTGATAACCAGGTTTATAACCGGGTTTACTGGGTTAAAAAAGGAAATATATGGGAAGAAATACACTCTGAAGCATCATTCAACTGGAAAAAAGAATTAAATTCCTGGATATGCTATCAGGATGGAGTTAATGAGAGCTTTACCTTGTTCCCTACTAATTTTCTTTGAATATTTGAGTATTAACAAATATTCTCAAATTAACCATAGCATCCCTCAAATTAACCGAAGTTTTCTTCAAACACTTTTCTAATTTCATGGGGAGTTCTTAATATGTAGGTATTGTCCATTTTGGCCAGTTTCTGGGCGTGCTCCACGTCCTCCTTCCGGATGGTTAGTTTCAAATCTTTACCGTCCGGGAGTTTGGTGATGGTGGTTCCTTCTTCTAAATCTGCCGGTAGAATGTAGAGGGGAACGTTGGCTTTCTGGCCCATTACGGCGGCGTTGGATATGAGGGTGTCTCCCATTCTCAAGGCTATCTTGGCCACTGTATTGGAGGTTCCCGGGGCAACTAGCATGAATTCATACTTTCCCAGCTGGATGTTACCAGCTAAAAAGGGAGAATTAGCATTGATTTCCACCCAGATTTTATCGAATGCGCTTTCAATTTCATGGGATATTTCATAATATTTTATAACCTGATCCCCGGCTTTAGAGATGAAAACTTCAATTTCAACCTTATCTTTGAAATCTTCATTTATATTCAGCATCGCTTGAACAGTTTCCTCTATCATATCTCCAGCACCGGTTATTCCCCAAGCCACTTTCCTTTTAGCCATAAATTCCCACCTCAAATAAAAATTTCTTCCAAACAACTTTAAGGGCCCTGAATGTTTAATTTGATTAGTTATTTGGACTTATTCCTATAAATTTTTTTTCTCGATACATATTTATTCATGAAAATTAGAATAGAATTAAACGAGTGAACTTGCAATTCAAGACATAGCTTTTTTATCCTAAATTATTAGTAATGGGGTTATTTTATGGCGAACAAACGATTATTCGGAACATTTGGCGTAAGAAGAAGGGCTAACGAAGTTTTAACACCTGAATTTGCTTCTAAACTGGCAGCTGCCTATGGTACCCTGGTGAAGGGACAGGTTGCCGTGGGTGGGGACACCAGAACATCCACTCCCATGATTAAACACGCCGTGCTATCTGGACTGCTCTCTTCAGGCTGTCACGTTATAGATCTGGGAATTTTACCTACACCAGCTGTTCAATATGCAGTTAGAAATTATTATGACGGTGGAGTAATCATCACCGCTTCCCACAACCCACCCCATGACAATGGTATCAAGTTCGTGGACGCAGATGGAATCGGGATACCTGATGATATGGAGGAGAAGATAGAGGATATGTTCTTTGATGAAAATCCCGACCGTGTACCATGGGATGAAATTTCTGAGGTGGAAACTTCCGACATAATCGATGAGTACATAGAGAACGTGATAAACCGTGTGGACGCTGATGCCATTAAAGATGCTGGATTGAAGGTAGTGGTGGATTGTGGAAGTGGAGCGGCCTGTTTCACCACGCCCTATCTGCTGAGGAAACTGGGATGTCAGGTCACGACCATGAACTGTCAGCCAGATGGCTTCTTCCCTGGTAGAAATCCGGAGCCCACCGAGGATAACCTGCAGGACCTGATAAATGCCGTGAAAAATCTAGGGGCTGACCTGGGAATAGCCCATGACGGCGATGCAGACAGGACCATATGTATAGATGAAAATGGAGCTTTCGTTTTCGGTGATAAAACCTTCGCCTTGGTTGAAAAATACATGCTCAAGGAAAATAAGGGAGGCCTTATCGTCACCACCGTGGCTACGTCACAGGCTATCTACGATATAGCCGAAGAATACGGTGGTGAGGTTATAGCTACTAGGGTAGGCGATCTCTTGGTTGCCCGGGCACTCAAAGAAAATGACGGACTCTTCGGCGGGGAAGAAAACGGCGGACTCATATTCCCTGATTTCGTATACGGGCGTGATGCTGCCCTTTCCACAGCTAAGATCGTGGAAATTATGGCCAAGGAGAAAAAACCACTTTCCAAGCTCATAGATGAGCTTCCTTCCTACCGGTCGGAGAAGAGGAAGGTGGAATGTCCTGATGAACTTAAAGTGGAAGTTATGGAGAAGATAGCGGAAGTCACCTGTGAATTTGAAGTGGACACCACCGATGGGGTTAAAATATTAACCGAGGAAGGCTGGGTTATAATAAGGCCTTCCGGAACCGAATCTATATTCAGGTGCTTTGCAGAGGCTAAAACAGAAGAAGATGCCAAAAAAATGGCCGAATGGGGTATTAAGCTTGTTTTGGAGCAGTTGAAATCTTAATTCTTTATTTATTTTAATTCGAACATTACAAAAGGTCAATTCAATGAAAAATATTTTTATACAATTATAGCATGTTTAGCATTGGTTGGTTTATTACTATATTATTTGGCGAATCCTAAATCCTCATTAGTCTTTATAGTTATTTGTATTTGCGTATTGATTATACTGGGTTTGATCGTGAAAATCAGGTAAAATAGAATTAATTAATAATAACACAACACCAAACAAGATATAATAAATTCAGGCTTATATTCGGCCGAGTTAAAAATCTAAATCATCCTTCATCGTAGAAACCGTAAAATTGGGAACAGTAATCGCACATGGGGAATTTACCGTACTTGTAGTGGCTGCAGTCGTCCTTGTTCATATCGAATTTCTGGAGGCAGAAGTAGCAGGTTTCTATCTTTTCTGGTTTGTCTTTTGATTTGTTATTAGTTTCTTCTGTTTCATTGTTAATTTCTGATTTGTTATTAGTTTCTACTGATCTGCCGTTAATTTCTGATTTGTCGTTAGTTTCATCGGTTCGATCTACCTTCTCTTTTACTTGTGTGGTAGATTTTACCGTACTGTCCTTATTATTTATTTTAAACACCTCTAAAAGAAATGGAGTTGACTGACTTTACATTTAATCAGGTGTTCTTTAAATAATTTAGCATTGAATTTAAAAATTAAAATAGTAAAAAGGGGATGAAAAATTTCTATAAAAATTCACGCTTCAACTGCAGAGTGACGCTCATCTCCTGCACTCCATCTTCCACGTCCTTTATGGGGGAAATCCCTCGGAAAGTGTATTCCACTGCACCTGCATCGGCTATTTCAAGAAAAACTGGTTCTAATTCATGTAAATCGTCGAAATAGTTGTGGACGTTGGTGATATCTGCTACTGGGGCTACAAAGGATACTATGAGTGCATTTTCCCTCTTATTTTGCAGGGTGATGAATTCTTCACTTATTTCCAGCAACTTCTTATCTTTCTCTTTACTCCCGGTACCTCTTCTAAATACGAAATTATCTGCCATTTCAATCCCTCTAAAGATTAAAAATTCTTACAAACCTATCTTATACTATTTTGTTGTCCAGGCTTAATATTTCTTTTTGCAGGGAAAAAATTTAAAAGAGGTTCCAGAAAGACTTGTTTAGAATTTATATCCGATATCTCTCAGGAACTTCTTACGACCTTCCACGTCGTCTTCAGTTTCTACATCACCGGGACTTGATCCGTCTATTACTCCCAATATCCCTCTGCCCTGTTCTGATTCGGCGATGATAACCTGTACTGGGTTTGCTGTGGCACAGAATAGGTTCACCACTTCCGGCACGCTTTTTATCCGCTGGGTCACGTTTAGGGGGAAAGCGTTCTTCAGGTATATCAGGAAGCTATGTCCGCAGGCCATGTTCTGGATTTCACGCGCCGCCAGTTTGATGAGTTCATCATCGTTGCCGGCCCGTCTGACCAGGCAATCACCGGAAGCTTCTCCAAAGGCAAGGCCGAACTCTGCCTGTGGTACGGTGTTTACTATTGCTTCATAAAGGTCTTCCACAGTTTTTATAAAGTGACTCTGTCCCAGTATTAAATTACAGTCTTCTGGAACTTCTAATTGGTATGTCTTGATTTCTAAGCCCATTTACAGTTCCTCCTGTTGTTTGTTGGATTTTTCCAACGTCCGATTAATTGTCATTAACAATCATTATATATTAGAAATTTAAATTAATAATACATACCGATTTTTTTTATAATAAACTACAAATTGGAATTAGACTAAATTTCATTAAAATAATATTGATAGTGTAACCGGATTATCGAAAAATAATTGATACAGATTGTGGTGTTACCATGAAGGAAAAGATGAAAGAAATTGCACAACGAATTTCAGAATTAAGGGAGTTATCTGATATTAGCCCGGAGGAAATGGCGGATTACCTGGATATTCCACTGGATGTCTATTTGGGTTATGAAAATTACACCAGTGATATTCCAGCCAGTGACCTCTTTGAAATATCCCATAAACTCGGGGTGGATATGGGCCTGCTTTTAACTGGTGAAGAAACCAGGATGAACATATTCACCGTAACCAGAAAAGGTAAAGGGATACGGGTGGAGAGGAGGAAACAGTACCAGTACGAAAACCTGGCTGAGAAATTCATCCACAAGAAGGCAGAAACTTTCATGGTGACTGTGGAGCCCAGAAACGATGGGAGCAAACCATCAACCAACTCACACCCCGGGCAGGAATTCGATTATGTCCTGGAAGGAACACTGAAATTTTACATCCACGACAACGAAATCATACTAAATGAAGGGGATTCAATATTCTTCGATTCACAATATGAGCATGCTATGGAAGCATTAAATGATAAACCAGCCAGATTTCTGGCAGTTGTACTATAAATTAATTGGGGATAAAATATGACAAATTTACTCTACTCATTTGTACCGGAAATAAAATACGAGTCTTACCAGGAATTCATAGAGAAATTCGAGATAAAAGTACCGGAAAACTTCAACTTCGCCTATGACATAGTTGATAAATATGCAGAAATCAGCCCGGATAAAACAGCCCTGGTATGGTGCAACGATTATGATAAGGAGCGTATCATAAGTTTTAAGGAACTTAAAGAATACAGTGACAAAACAGCCAATTTCTTCAAAAACTGCGGAATAAAGAAGGGAGATAAGGTAATGCTCACCTTAAAAAGCCGCTATGAATTCTGGTTCTGCATCCTGGCCCTGCATAAACTGGGGGCCATCACCATCCCCGCCACACATATGCTAAAAACCAGGGACATCGTGTACCGGATGGAAAGCGCCGGTATCAAGATGGTGGTATGCATAGCCGAAGACGGAGTTCCAGAGTACTTCGACGAAGCAGACGAACAACTAACCGATGTAAACCTTATAAAAGCACTGGTGGGAGATGATGAAAGACCAAACTGGATCAACTTCCGCAATGAAATCGAGAAGGCATCACCAGAATTTGAACGCCCCACCGGAGACCAGAAAACAGAAAATAACGAGCCTATGTTGGTATATTTTTCTTCAGGCACAACTGGCCTCCCCAAAATGGTTGAACACGATTATGTATATCCCCTGGGACATATTATAACGGCTAAATACTGGCAAAATGTAAAGGAAGAGGGTCTGCACTACACTGTAGCAGACACCGGATGGGCTAAGGCCATGTGGGGACAGATCTACGGACAATGGATAGCCGGGAGCGCCGTCTTTGTATATGATTATGAGCGCTTCGATGCAGCCCGTATGCTGGAGAAAGCATCAAAATATGGTGTCACCACCTTCTGCGCTCCACCAACCATCTACAGATTCCTCATAAAAGAAGACCTATCAAAATATGACTTTTCAACCCTACAATACGCCGTGACTGCAGGCGAACCCTTAAACCCCGAGGTATACAATAAATTCTACGAATTCACCGGTTTGAGATTGATGGAAGGCTTCGGCCAAACCGAACTTGTGGTATGCATAGTCAACTTCCCCTGGATGGAGCCCAGGCCAGGTTCCATGGGAAAACCATCCCCGGGATACGATATAAAATTAATGGACAAAGACGGTAACATCTGCGATGTTGGTGAAGAAGGAGAAATAATCATCGAAACCAGTAGACAGGAACCTCCAGGACTTTTCAATGGATACTACCGTGATCCAGAGAAAACAGCCGAAGTCTGGCATGATGATTATTACCACACCGGAGACACAGCCTGGATGGACGAAGACGGCTACTACTGGTTTGTAGGTAGAAACGATGACATCATAAAAAGTTCAGGATACCGGATCGGCCCCTTCGAAGTAGAAAGCGCAGTAATATCCCACCCCGCGGTATTAGAGTGCGCTATAACCGGTGTACCACACCCAGTAAGAGGACAGGTGGTTAAGGCCACGGTAGTACTCACCAAAGATTACGTGGCATCTGAAGAGCTTAAACTGGAAATACAGAACCATGTCAAAAAGGTAACCGCCCCCTACAAGTACCCACGGGTAATAGAATTCGTGGATGAACTACCCAAGACCATCAGTGGTAAGATAAGAAGGATAGAGATCAGAAGCAAGGACCAGGAAAAAACAGCTGAATAAAGCTGTTATTAACTCTAATCCTTCATTAATTTTTAATTTAAGGAAATTCTAAAAAAAAATTAAGAAAATTCTAAAAAATTTGATTTAATATTATCTAAGATGAACAACATGACAGAAGAGAAGGAAAAAAGAAGACCTTACCCTGTAATTAACAAACTGGAGTGTAAGGCGTGTGAAAGATGTATATTAGCCTGTAAAAGGGGATCTTTAAAGATGAGTGATGATGTAAATCCCCGGGGGTACCACTACGTGGTTTTCGAGGGAGATGACTGCACAGGATGTGGGGACTGCTACTACACCTGCCCGGAACCCCTGGCTATCGAAGTTCATATACCAAAAAAAGCCAGGAAAGGCAAAACAACAACTGAGGAGGATGATTAAATGGCCACCCAACTAATTAAAGGAAACACCGCAGTGATAATAGGGGCCATGTACGCCGGATGTGACTGTTACTTCGGATACCCCATCACACCAGCCACTGAAATCCTCCATGAAGCTTCAAAATATTTCCCCATGGTGGGGAGGAAATTTGTACAGGCCGAATCAGAAGAAGCAGCCATAAACATGGTCTACGGAGCCTCAGCCGCTGGACATCGAGTGTTAACTGCCTCCTCCGGACCAGGAATAAGCCTGAAACAGGAGGGAATATCCTTCCTTGCCGGGGCAGAACTACCCTGTGTAATTGTGGATGTAATGCGGGCCGGCCCGGGACTGGGAAATATAGGACCGGAACAGGCAGACTACAATCAACTGGTGAAAGGAGGAGGACATGGAAATTACAGAAACATAGTCTTAGCCCCCAACTCCGTCCAGGAGATGTGCGACTTCACCATCAAAGCCTTCGATCTGGCAGAGAAATACCGCAACCCCGTGGTGATCATGGCCGACGGAGTGCTGGGCCAGATGGTGGAACCACTTAAATTCCCGGAAGAAGCAATCAAGCCCCAGATAGATACGGATTGGGCGGTCTGCGGGTCCAGGGAAACCATGGATAACCTGGTCACTTCCATATTCTTAGACTTCGACCAGCTGGAGGACTTCAACTTCAGACTCCAGGAAAAGTACCAGGAAATAGAGGAAAATGAAGTGGACTTCGAGGAATACCAGATGGAAGATGCGGAGATAATACTGGTAGCCTACGGTATAAGCAGCAGGATATCCAGATCAGCCGTTGAGCAGGTAAGAAAAGAAGGGATAAAGGCAGGACTCTTCAGGCCAAAAACCCTATTCCCCTTCCCAGAGGAGAGGCTTAAAGAACACGTCCAGAAAGGTGAAACTCAATTCATATCGGTAGAGATGAGTAATGGTCAGATGAGGGAAGATATAATCTTATCAATTGGATGTTCCCGCCCGGTGGAACTGGTAAACCGTATGGGTGGAAATATAATGGATGTAGAAAGTATCATACAAAAAATCAGAGAAGTAGATTCAAAAAGAGCCGGAGGTGAATGAACATGGATGAAAAGTTAAACCAGGATGATGAGTTAAACCGGGGTGAAAAGTTAAACCGGGACGAGTTAAAAACGAATGACCAGGTGGACGATGTCAGATCTGAAGAAAACTCCCCGGATGAGAAAATAATAGGCAAACCAGAATCCATGCTCGGCGAATTTCCCAGAAAAGGGGGCGACGCACCTACAGCAACCCATTACTGTCCTGGCTGTGGACATGGAATACTGCATAAACTCATAGCAGAAGCCATCGACCAGCTAGATATACAGGAACGCACCGTAATGACCAGTCCAGTGGGATGTGCAGTCTTTGCCTACTACTACTTCGACTGTGGCCATGTCCAGGTAGCCCATGGCCGAGCACCCGCAGTGGGGACCGGCTTATCCCGGGCAGAAGATGATGCCATAGTGATCCTCTACCAGGGAGATGGTGATCTAGCATCCATAGGTCTAAATGAAACCATACAGGCCGCCAATAGGGGAGAAAAACTGGCAGTATTCTTCATAAACAACACGGTATATGGGATGACCGGGGGGCAGATGGCACCCACCACCCTCATAGGGGAAGTTACCGTGACCTGTCCAGAGGGCAGGGATCCCCGGTACACCGGATATCCACTGCACATGTGCGAGTTACTGGATAACCTTGATGCACCGGTCTATATAGAACGGGTATCACTCTCAGACCCATCACACATACGGAAAGCAAAAAAAGCGGTTACGAAGGCTTTACAGATACAGAAAGAAGGCAAAGGATATGCCTTTGTGGAATTCCTATCACCATGCCCCACCAACCTCCGACTGGACGTGGAGGGTGTTCAGAAATTCTTGAACGAGGAGATGGAGAAGGAATTTCCACTGGCCACTTTCCGGGACCGTAGCCAGGAAGTGGAAAAACTGTGCCGGGGGGAAAGTGATTTTTCCAAGGAATCCCTGGATCGCATTTTTGAGGTCGAAGGAGAAAAGACCCTGGAAGCACTTGACGACCCAGAGTTCGTACCAAGAGTTGCCAAGATATCTGGATTCGGTGGACAGGGAGTGATGAGTATGGGACTTACCCTGGCCCAGGCAGCCTATAAAGCCAGGAGATACGTGTCATTTTACCCCACTTATGGCCCGGAACAGCGGGGAGGCACATCTGACTGTACCGTGGTGATCTCCGGTGAAACCATAAACTTACCCGTTGCTAATTCCTTAGATTTACTGGTGGCCTTAAACGAGCCCTCCCTGGAGAAATTCTCACACCAGGTTAAAAAGGGAGGAACCATCCTCTACAACAGTGATCTAGGTGAATATGAAGGACCGGAAGGTGTTAAGACCATATCAGTACCTGCTTTAAGGATTGCAAAGAAATATGGGGTGGTTAAAGCCTTAAATACAGCGATGTTAGGGGTGGTGATGGCCATGACATCAACTGGACTTTCCCGTGAAGATTTCCGTCATGCAATCCAGGATACATTTGCCAAAAAACCTAAACTGGCTGATTTGAACCTGGATATATTAGAAGCAGGGGCGGAGTGGGCCCGTGAAAATTTAGATCTATAAGTTATCGACCGTGAGAATCTGGGGGCCGTTAAATTTAAAATTCAGGGGTTCATGGTTAATTTTTCAATTTCGTTCTCTTTAGGTAATTTAACGATTTTAAGCCAGAATTCCTGGATGGCATCTATTACCTTTATAAAACGGTCCAGATCGACTGGTTTGGTTATGAAGGAATTGGCACTGTACCGGTAGGTTTCGATTATATCCTTCTCTTCCCGGGAAGTGGTTAAGACGATTACCGGTATGCACATCAGCCGGTCATCATTCTTTATTTCCTTTAAAACTTCTTTCCCATCTATTTTAGGGAGGTTAAGATCGAGTAAAATAAGGTCAGGCAGGGACAAGCTGGTGAACTTTCCTTCCTGGTGAAGCATCTGGAGGGCTTCTTCACCATCAAAAGCAACATTAACCTGATTTTTGACATCAGCATCCTTGAATAATTCCTTTATTAAGCGTATATCTCCAGGATTATCCTCTACCAGCATAATTTCCACTGGTATATCTGTATCTTCCATTAAATCACCAAATCCATTTTTTTATTTGAATTTGTGTAAAGTAGCATTGATACATGGGATAGATTGGAATATACCTGCTGAATTTCGAATTATCCCTTGCAATTAATTATGTTATCCGGGGGTAATAAAATCATCGGTCTATAAATTTATTTTTAAAGGAATTCATGAATAAAAATTTAATATTATGTAATAAATATTTCCAAAATAATTAATGGAGATTTTGGTGGGATTAAATTCACAATTTAGATGGTATAAGAGGAAATTTTGTGATTAATTTGGAGAAATTTTCGAAAAATCCAACGATGAAATATTTAAGATTCCTACATCTAACTATTAGATGATCTAAAATTTTGTTTAAATTAAAGGTGGGGACTGTGGACAGAAAGGTAAGGATCATCTGTTGGAATGTGAACGGAATAAGGGCAGTACATAAAAAAGGATTTAGAGACTGGTTTATCCAGGAGCAACCGGATATCCTCTGTCTGCAGGAGACTAAAGCAACCAGAAAGCAATTTCCACCGGATATAAGGAGTGTGGAAGGTTATCACGCCTATTTCTCTGAAGCAGAAAGGAAAGGATACAGTGGGGTGGCCTTATACACGAAGGAGAAACCATTAAAGGTAGAGAAAGGTTTAGGAGTATGGGAATTCGACCGGGAAGGACGAACCATTATCGCAGACTACGGTGACTTCGTGCTCTTGACCATATACTTCCCCAACGGCAAAATGTCCCCGGAAAGACTGCAGTTCAAGATGGACTTCTACGATACCTTCTTGGAATACGCAGACAAACTCAAGGACGAAGGTAGAAATCTGGTGATATGCGGAGACCTGAACACCGCCCATAAAGAGATCGACATCGCCCGTCCCAAGGAAAATAGTAAAATTTCAGGATTTTTACCAGAGGAAAGAGCATGGATAGATACATTTTTAAGCCATGGATACGTGGACACCTTTCGTGAATTCAATAAAGATCCAGAACAGTACTCCTGGTGGAGTTACCGTACCAGGGCACGGGAGAGAAATGTTGGATGGCGGCTTGATTATTTCTTCGTAAACAAGGAATTAATGGACCATGTGGAGTCATCGTACATCTTAACCGATGTGATGGGTTCAGATCACGCGCCCATTGGTTTGGATCTGCTCTGGGAAGATTAGTTTAAAAGAAGATTAGTCTTAAAATCTAAGAATAAACTTAGAACTCACGTTTAAAAATATTTTATTGGAATATGAGGAAAATATAATGACTTACAAAGGAATCTGTAAAGAATTTTTAGAATCTTGCGGTTTATCAATCGGTGATAGAGTATCCATCATTAAAAAGGACATTAAATATAAGGGGATGATTTTAAACCGGGCAGAGGCCACAGATGATAAACATCTGGTCCTTAAACTGGATAACGGTTACAACATAGGCGTGGATATAACCGATGCCCAGGTAGAGCTCCTGGAGACTGGCGAGAAACCGAAGATCGAATTACCACCCCTGGATGTGGAAAGAGACCCTGGAAAGATGGATATCTCCATAATATCCACCGGGGGGACGGTGGCATCCATAATTGATTATAAGACTGGGGCAGTACATCCTGCCTTCACTGCAGATGATCTTCTGAGGGCCAATCCGGAACTGGTGGAACAGGCCAACATCCAGGGAAAGGCTGTGCTGAACATCTTGAGCGAGAACATGACCCCGGACTACTGGGTTAAAACAGCCCGTTCCATAGCCCAGGAGATAAATCAGGGAGCTGATGGGGTGGTACTGGCCCATGGAACCGATACTATGCATTACACCTCAGCAGCGTTGAGTTTTATCATGGACACGCCGATCCCGGTGATAGTCACTGGGGCCCAGAGAAGTTCCGACCGGCCGTCATCCGATGCCTTTTTAAACCTCACAAGTTCGGTAACTGCGGCTAAGTCAGATATCGCTGAGGTCCTGGTTTGCATGCACGCCACCATGGATGACACCTACACCCACCTTCACCTGGGTACCAAAGTCCGGAAGATGCACACATCCCGCAGAGACACCTTCCGATCAGTAAACACCGAGCCCCTGGCCCGAATTCTGGATGGGGAACTGGAAATTCTGGACGAAACATTCAGCTACAATCAGAGGAGTGAAGGAGAAGTAGAGCTGCAGGACTCCCTGGAAGAGAAAGTGGCGTTTATAAAGAGCTACCCTGGTATTGGGGCCGATGCAATAAATTACTACATAGACCGTGGATTTAAAGGAATGGTAATAGAGGGAACTGGACTGGGCCACTGCCCTGAAGAACTCTTACCAACACTTGCCCGGGCTAGAGATGAAGAAATCCCAGTGGTAATGTCTTCTCAGTGCTTATACGGAAGAATCAATATGAATGTGTACAGCACCGGTCGTAAACTCTTAGAAGCCGGTGTGATCCCTGCCCAGGACATGCTGCCCGAGACGGCCTATGTAAAACTGGTATGGGTTCTGGGCCAGACACAGAACCTCGATGAAGTTACCGGTATGATGCAGACTAATTTAAAGGGAGAAATTCGCAACATCAGTTCCCAGAAATACTTCCTGATATAAATTGCGAATTAAATAAATGTTCTCCCAATACAGTAAAGCAATAAATAATGTTCCAATACAATAAAATCACAATTAAACGGTGAAATAATATGGACTATGAAAAACTGGGCCTTAAAATGGGCCTGGAAGTACATCAACAACTCGATACCAATCAAAAATTATTCAGCCCCTGTAAATGTCAGCTCACTGATAAAAAACCAGAGCTCAAGATCACGAGAAAATTGAGGCCAACACAGAGTGAATTGGGTAAGATAGACCGGGCTGCCTTTGAAGAATCCCGTAGAAAACTCCAGTTTATATACGAATCATACGACTACGACACCTGTCTGGTGGAGGCAGATGAAGAACCACCACACCCCCTGAATCTGGAAGCACTAGATGTGTCACTCGTAATTTCAACCCTACTGAACATGCAGGTAGTGGACGAATTCCACACCATGAGAAAACAGGTCATAGATGGAAGTAACACGGGAGGTTTCCAGAGAACAGGCCTGGTAGCCACCGACGGATATGTAGATACACCTCATGGCATAGTGGCCATAGAAAATCTCTGTCTGGAAGAAGACGCAGCTAGGAGAATAGGTGAAAAAAAGGGACGGGCTATTTTCCGGTTGGACCGTTTAGGAATCCCCCTGGTGGAGATAACCACTGATCCCAGTATCAAAAAACCAGAACAAGTAAAAGATGTTGCCTACCAGTTAGGTCAGATCCTGAGAAGCACCAGGGTCAAAAGGGGACTGGGAACCATCCGTCAGGATCTGAACATATCCATCAGTGAAGGGGCCCGGGTAGAAATTAAAGGAGTCCAGGACCTGGATTTGATGCCTACCATGGTGGAAAACGAGGTTAAAAGACAGATAAACCTCCTTGAAATCAAAGATGAACTCGAGAAGAGAAATGCACAGGTTCACGATGAAATATATGATGTGAGTGAGATATTCCAGAAGTCAGAGTCCAAGATCATCGAGAGAGCTCTCTCCCAGAAAGGGGTGATCATGGCCGTTAAACTCGGCGGATTCATCGGCCTGATCGGTAGGGAAATCCAGCCAGGAAGACGGCTAGGAACTGAACTTGCAGGATACGCCAAGAAGATGGGTGTATCAGGCATCTTCCACACAGACGAACTTCCCTCCTATGGAATAAGCCAGGAAGAGGTTGAGGCCGTATTAAAATTCATGGACGCATCAGAAGGTGATGCCTTTATCCTGGTGGCAGACCAGGAAGAGAAGGCAAGAAACGCCCTTATAGAGGTGCAGAGAAGGGCGAAAACAGCCCTAAGGGGAGTTCCTGAGGAGACCAGGAAGGCACTGGATGATGGAAACACAGAGTATCTACGCCCACTACCCACGGCCAGTAGAATGTACGTGGAGACAGATATACCCACCACCAGGATACCCCGAGAATATCTGGAGGAAATAAAATCCAACCTCCCAGAACTTCCAGATGCCAAAAAGAAGAGGATAATGGAGACATATAACCTGACAGATGATATTGCCACCAGCCTGGTTAAACAGGATAAGGCCGGTGATTTCGAGAAGATAATGGAAGAAGTTAAAGATATAAACCCGGTGGTCCCCGCATCCAACCTGGCCTACACCTTCAAGGAACTTCGAAGGGAAGGCTGTGATATTGGGAAGGTGGACGTAGATGTTTTAATTGAGATTTACAGCTACGTGGCGGATGATACCATACCCGCTCAATCAACCCCCACTATAATAAGGGATGCCTGTACTGGCCTAACACCCGCTGAATCAATAAAGAAACACGGACTTAAGAAACTGGGCGAAGAGGAAGTAGAAGGTATCATCGATGATTTAATCGGTTCTAATGAGACTTTAATCACTGAAAGGGGGATGGCAGCCATAGGTTCCCTCATGGGAATGGCCATGAAGAAGCTTAAGGGTAAAGCCGATGGTAAACTGGTCAACCGATTAATAAAAGAAAAATTAATTAAATTGGTTGACGATAGATAAGGTAACAAAAATTGGGTTTGTGTCATATGGATAACTGTGATGTAATTATCATTGGTTCCGGGCCGGCTGGGCTCACTGCTGCTCTTTATTGCGGTAGACAGAGTCTTAAAACTCTGGTTCTGGAGAAAGCTCTCATTGGTGGAATGGGGGCCATGGTTCCCCGCATGGAAAACTATCCTGGATTTGAACAGATCCCTGGTAAACAACTCATAGAGTTCATGAAAAACCAGACCCTGAAATATGCGGAAATTAGGGACAGGGAAGATGTGCAGAATATAGAGTTACTAGATGACGGAAACTTAACTGTCCACACCAAAGACAACACCTACCAGGCCCGAGCAGTTATTTTAGCCACCGGTAGCAAGCACCGTCAACTGGGAGTCCCTGGTGAGGGGAAATTATTAGGAAAGGGAGTTGCCTTCTGCGCAACATGTGACGGACCCCTCTTCATAGACCGAAAAGTGGTGGTGGTGGGCGGTGGAAATGGTGCTGTACAGCAGGCCATCTACCTGGATGATATAGGTGTTCTGGTTGCTCTGGTACATCGTAGGGGTGAATTAAGGGCGGAAAACTACCTTCAAGAACTCATGAAGGAAAGAGAGATACCCATTATCTGGAATTCAACTGTAGAAGAGATCAAGGGAGATATGACAGTAGAAAGTGTCCTTTTAAATAACACAATGACTGGAGAACAGGAAGATCTGCCAATAGACGGAGTTTTTATAGCGGTAGGTGAGATACCAGCCAACCAGTTAGCCAAAAATTTAGGGGTTGAACTGGATAAAAGAGGTTATATAATCACAGATAAAGCTCAAAAAACCAATATTCCCGGTGTGTACGCAGCAGGAGATATAACAGGCGGTTTCAATCAATGGGTGATTGCCTGTGGTGAAGGTGCTATCGCAGCCCTTTCAGCATATGAACACATCCAGATGAAGAAGTAACTCCTTTTTTTAAGACTTAATTTTAATTTTATTCAAAGACATGGTATCATAATGACATTTGACGTACGTTTCGGTCCCGCAGGACTTCCTGTAGGATATAAAGGTAAATCTAATCAAGTCTGTAGTTATATCAGGGAAATAGGATTGGGTGCCTATGAATATCAAGCCACCTATGGGGTGCGTGTTTCAAAACAATCCGCCCTTAAACTGAAGGAAAACTCCCGGGATAATGATATCCTGGTTTCCATGCACGGTCCCTATTATATTAATTTATCCTCAAATAAGGATGAAGTGGTGGAGAGATCCATCGAGAGGTTGATCCAGTCGGCCCGGGCTGCAGAGTGGATGGGAGCCTACCGGGTAGTGTTTCACCCAGGTTTTTATACCAAACAAACCCCGGAAGAAGCTATGGAAAAGTTAAATAAAGCAGTGGATGAATTAACTGAACAATTAGAATCCCTGCAAATTAGGGATTACACCTTCGCACCAGAGACCACCGGTAAAAAATCTCAGCTGGGAAATCTCAAGGAGATAATAGAGATTTGCCAGCGGCATGAAAAATTCGCACCCACGGTAGACTTCGCCCACCTGCATGCCAGGGAATGCGGATTGTTTAAGGATAAAGATGATTATGGGAGGGTGTTTAGTTTATTAGAAGATGAACTGGGTATAGATACGCTGCACTGTCACTACACCCATATTGAATTTACTGATAAAGGGGAAAGAAGACACCACATCCTCTCTGAGGATTATGGTCCTCCACTGGAACCTCTCCTTGAGGAAATAATTGAAAGGGGATGGGATGTCACCCTCATATGCGAAACTCCCCTGCGAGATAGGGATGCTATTTTGATGAAGAGGGATTATAGAAATATTTTAAAGGATAAGATCTAGTTAAGAAAAAGTGAACTGGTTTTCATGAAAAACTTTTTATCCTTACAAAAATAGAATTTAGTGCAATATTACAAACAAGTTTTTATAAGATAATAAACCATTCTATTAAAAAATTTAATTAAAGAGAGTAGGTAATTATTTGAAATTAAACAACATCATACCGGAACCAGTAACTTCCGATAAAAAATCAACCAAATCCTTAAACAAACCAGAAAAAGACGCTAAACTGGTTGTGCTCCAGCCGATAGGTTACCCTTTTTTATGCAATTTAGTTGAAAACCCCAAGATAGAGATATTCGATAAGGAACTTTTTGAACTCTACGCCCGGGAACAATGGTTAGGTTACACAGTAGAAGAGGGTTCATTTATTTTTGATCAGAAATTACTGCCAGATTACGCCTTTAAAATAATTAAAGCCCATCCGGATAATTCTAAAATAACTGATAGCACCTCTATCCTCCTTATGGAGGTGGAAGAGGTAAGGGAGATTAAGAGAATAGAAAGCACCCTTACCATGGAGGATGTGATCGGACAGGAACGGGCTAAGGATAAGTGTAAGATCATAATGAAGTATCTGCAGGATCCAGAACACTTCGGTGACTGGGCCCCTCGGAATGTTCTCTTCCATGGTACACCAGGAACTGGTAAGACCATGCTGGCCAAATCACTCTCCAACGAGCTTAAGGTGCCCTTATTCCTTATTAAAGCCACCAGTCTCATAGGGGAACATGTAGGGGATGGAGCCCGTCAGATACATGAACTATTTGAAGCTGCCAGTATAACCGCTCCGTCTGTAGTGTTCATCGATGAGATAGATGCTATAGGTCTTGACCGGAAGTATCAGTCCTTAAGAGGGGATGTTTCCGAGGTGGTAAACGCATTACTGACCGAGATGGATGGTATAAACCAGAATAAGGGGGTAGTGACAATCGGTGCTACAAACAACCCCCACCTACTGGATTTCGCTATCAGGAGCAGGTTCGAAGAGGAGATAGAATTCGCCCTACCTGATGAAAAGGAAAGAAAAGCCATAATTGAGCTTTACGTAAAATCCATGCCCCTTTCCATTGGTTTTGATACGGGTAAACTAGTTAACCCTACCAAGGGGTTATCCGGGAGAGATATAAAGGATCGGATTTTAAAGGTGGCATTACATAAAGCCATCCATGAAGATGAAGAAATTATAACCTGGAAGCATGTTAAATATGCTTTAAAACAGATTAAAGATAATGAGAATGAGCCTAAGGGGATGTTTGCCTAACAAGGATCCTAGCGTAAACTAGGATGTTTGCATAAACCGAAGATATCTTGGCATAAACCTAAAAACGGAACTTGGCATACATAAACGGATGTTCGCCTAAGCATTCCTCTACTTTTTTTAGTTACGACTTTACTCAGGTGGCGGTATTGTGAATATGAAGGATATAATTATAGATTCCCTTAAGTATTCATCTTCAAACTGGGTTAAAGTTCTCCTGCTGGGGTTGGTTGTTTTTTTAGTTGATTTATCCGATGCCTTATCCTTCTTAGGTGGGTTGGCAGGTGAAGTGAGCTTTACAATAATTGTTGCCGGGCTTATATTAGGTATCTATCAAATTGGTTTTATTTTCAGGATAGTAGAAGAGACAACCCACGGGTCTGATAACATGCCTAAATTTGATAAATTCTGGAACACATTCCTCCATGGAATGAAAGAAGGCCTGGTGACTGTAATTTATTTCATCATACCCTTAATATTGATTATCATTGGTGTATTTCTCTTTGGAGATTTAATTGGTCCCAACCCCATGGATATGGAGCTGGTAATTATTGTCTTTGTCCTATTTCTGGCTTCCATCACCTACCTGATCTATCAGGCGGCGGTGCTTAACATGGCTAATCATCATGGTACCATCAAGTCTGCCTTTGATTTTAAAAGGATATTTAAAAAGGCCCGGGATATGGGAATTAAGAGGTTAGGTTTCATATACCTTTTAACAGTTGTCTTTGCCGTTACTGTAGAGTCTACCATACATGATGCAGTTACCAGTAACCCCTTTGATCTGCTAAGTATTATTTCCGCGCTCTTGATTGCTCCCTTTATCCTAATTTTCATTGCCCGAGCATTGGGGTTAATTAACCGAACACTGGAATTTGAAAAAAAGTGTAATTAACAAGCATAAAGAATATAAACTTAGATATTAAAATATGATTTTAGAACACTTATAAGGTTTATATAGTGGAAAATTATAAGTATCAATTAATAAAAAATTATTTAAAACCATGAATATAATTAATATCCTAAAATTTTACGACTTTAATAGTTACAGGCGAATAAATTATGAAGGAAAATGATAAGAAGACTGAAACTGAAGAAAAAATTTTAGATGCTGCTTTGAAGGTGTTCGCCAGGAAAGGATTTGACGCAGCCACCACCCGGGTCATTGCAGAAGAGTCGGGATATACGGAAATGACTTTATTTAGAAAGTTCGGAACCAAAAAGAACCTTTTTGATGAGGTTATGAACAGGGGTAACCTGCAGATTGAAGAGGATTCTGGCAAATTATCGGTTCTAACAGATATCAAAGACGCTGGCGAGTTTTTGAGGTCATTCGTTAAAACTTTAGATGAATTTGTTTTCCAAAATTTCGAATATTTCCATCTAACCATCATAGAAGACAGCAGCACAATTAAACCCATGGTAAGAATAACCATAGACAATCTCACAGAATACTTCAGCAAAAATTTCCCAAATAAAGAAATAGATTACACCTCCTTTGGATATTCCATATCTACATTCATATATTATCTCAATATTGACAGATATTACGGACGTAAAGCCACTTTCGAAAATTACGATGAAAGTCTGGATAAATTAGTGGACATATTAAATTGTATGCTTGAAAACAAAAAAATAAAAGGATAATATGACCAACGAAACTGAAAAGAAAATTTTAAACGCGGCTTTAAACGTATTTGCAAGAAAGGGCCGGGACGCGGCAACTACCAAGGCCATTGCCGAGAAAGCTGGTCGTACAGAGATGACTCTCTTCCGTAAATTCGGAACCAAAAAGAACCTCTTTGATCTGGTTATGATCCAGAACATGGAGAAGATGAGGGAAGATATCAAAGCCATAATCGATGACATGGACAATAAATACGATACTCCCGAATCATTTATTGAAGAGTACATAAAAAGGAGTGTAATACTCTATGAAAATAACATAGAAGCCTTCACTTTGATTATCAGCGATGACAATGAAAACGTCGATCCTTTAATGGGGAATTTAAACAATTATGTCGGCGATTTCATCGGTAGAAATTTACCAAAGGAAAAAATTGACCCTAAAATACTGGGGATTTACATCAATACCTACGTCTATTTCTTAACTTTAGAGGTCTTCAATGGAAGAGACGTGGGGTTCGATGAGAGAATTGATGGATTGATAAACAACTTGAAGCTGTGTTTTTAAATAGTTTCGAACTAATTAAATTTTCCATTAAATTTTTCCTGTTTTTAATCATATCACCATCAACTGGTTTGATTTTAATTTTTGGATAATTTCCCGGGGATTAAATAGTAAGATTTATATGTAACCTCTCACTAACATTATGTTTGAGGGGGGTGCTAAAATAAAGAGAAAGAGAAAAGGAATAGATTTCAACCAATCCCGGAATATCCATCAAAAATTAATCAAACAACAGTTCCTTTTATCCATGCTTAGAAAATTAGATTATGATCTGAACACATAAAAAATCTGGTAACTGGAATTTTAGTTAATCAGTTATTCATTCACCGGAGAATATTTTCTCCGCCGCCCGAATGGTTTCATCATCATCCTGTTCTGCGGCTTTCCTTAAATTTTTAACCACATCGAAGAATATCCGGTCTATTACCACCTGGGTTAAATCATCCACAATCTTTTCTTTACCATTCAGGTCGCCCAGCATCTTAAAAGCTTTCCTGGTTTCAGCCAGCCTTACTTCCTCGGCACAGATCCGGATATTGGATATGAGCGGTTCCACTTCCAAGTGTTTAAGTGATTTTAATAGGAGTTTTAGTTCGTCCTCTACTATTTTTTCCACATTTGAAACTTCTAGTTGCCTCATTTTCACGCTGTTATCGGCTATGTCCCTTAAGTCGTCTATATTAAATAGTTTAACCCCTAAATCCTTCACCTTTTCATCTATGTCCCGGGGATTGGCCAGGTCCACCATGACCAGGCTGCCCCGATTTTCAGGTAGAACAGATTCTTTAACCTGATCGTAAGTTAATATTTGGTGTGGAGCACCCGTGGCGCTTATAACCACATCAGCATCTGCCATGGCCTCATGGAGTTTGTCGAAGTGTATGGCGTATCCTTTAAGTTCACCGGCCAGTTTAACCGCGCTCCCGTAGGTTCGGTTGGCCACCACTATGGCTTTCAGTTTCTTTTCAACCAGGGCTTTGGCCACCAGTGTCCCCATTTTACCCGCCCCTATGATCAGCACCTTTTTACACTTCAAGTCACCGTGCACAGATTCTGCCAGCTCCACAGCAGCAGAACCAATGGATATGGTGCCCTGGTTTATGCGGGTGTTGTTTCTGGCTAGCTGTCCTACGTGTATGGCCTTGGTAAAAACAGTTCGAAGAACAGGGCCTATGGAACATTCCCGGATAGCTTTCTTCCGGGCGTCCTTTATCTGGCCCAGTATCTGGTCTTCCCCTAAAATCATAGATTCAAGGCCGGATGCCAGGCGTAAAAGATGTCTGAGGGCCTCTTCATCCTGGTCTACTATGAAGTCACCTCCCGAGAGAAGGTCTTCTTGAGGTTTGCCCGCTACCAGGTAGATTTCAGACCGGTTACAGGTCTTTATGTAGAGGTGTTCCTGAATATCATCATCACTCTGGCATTTTTCGAAGATATCCTCAAGTTTTCTGGTTGTCCATTCTATCTGGGCGATATCTGCAGTGTGATGGTCCACTCTGATGTTCAATATCATTGATATTCTCCTTATGGGCAGTATATATATTCTTCTGGAATTAAACCTGATTTATTACCTTGAATTTATCATTTCATCGACGTAAGATTTGGCCTCTTCAATTTTACCCTCGTTTAAGAGCTTTTTAATTTTTTCATCTTCTAATAATTGGTATAGATATGTTCTACGATTTTTCTGGCCTTTTACTTTGTCTTTTAAGATTTTACGGGTGTAGTTTTGTAGATCCAGTTGTATTACATCCTCTACTGTTATTACTTTTTCTATCTTTTTTCTTATCTCTCGGGCCATGAGGGGGCTCTTCTTCTGGGTGAATATGCTAATCTGTACATCTCCTATAAAAAAAGACGAGGGTACAATAACATTTCCTTCATCGGGCTGGTCTGCCCGGTTTAAAAGTTTATCTCCCGCCAGATCTGTTACCAGTTCATTTAACTTGGAGTCTCCAGAGGCGACCACCACTAAATCAGCCCATTTCGCCCATTTTCCTGCTTCCTGGGGTGGTTTTAAGGATGCTCCCTTAGCTAAGAGTTCTGGATCAATCTGATTTCCCAGTATTATTACCTGGGAATCTGCTTCCAGGAATCTTATGGCTCTCCTGCTCCCTACTTCACCTGAACCGACGATTAATACCTTTTTATCCTTCATATCCAGGAAGAGAGGAGTCCAGCCCATCTTATAAACTCCATTTTTGGATTAGTGGAACGTGGTTTTATATCTCTAGATCTTTCATTCTCAAAACTTTGATAGCAGTTTTAAGATCGTTACCACATTCAGATAGCACCTGATAGGCTTCTTCTTCCGGTACATGGAATGTTTCTGATAGAGCTTTAACACTTTCCTGCACTGATGAGGGTGATGCACCTACTAGTTCCTCAGAAAGCTCTTTTTTAAGCTTCATATATTCATCTTCGCTCATATCTATCCTTCGCAAAACCATATCCCTTAAGGGGCAGGGTTTGGAAGGTTTACAGCACCATACTAGGGAACCGAAACAGGTTCCTTCTCCGTAGCCTAATCTGGTTTTTTCTCCAAACTTTTCCTTTATTTTAATGTAATCTTGAGGTGTTAGCTTAGCGTCTTCCAGTGCGTATATGATTGGACAGGGTTTTACTGGTGGACAGCAAAATGTTAATGCTCTTTTATCTCCTCCTCTGCATACATGTGATGGTGAGTCTTCCCACTCCATTATTTTATTCCTCCGTAAGCATTTTCTCTTTCTCGGTGGGTGTTAAGTCTTCTACGATGGCTTTGGGGTCTCCGATTTTCAGGATTTTCCCTCCGCGCATTAGCCCGGCACGGTCACATACATCAAGTACGAAATCCATGTCGTGGGATATAATTAAAAAAGTCTGATTTAATTCTTCACGAGCCTGTCTTATAGAGTCAGTAACCTGTACTCGGGTTATAGGATCCATAGTACCGGTAGGTTCGTCTAAAATTACAATATTGGGTTCTTTAATTAAAACTTGCGCTAAAGCCACCCGGTGACGTTCCCCACCGCTTAATTCATCAGGAAATTTAGTTAATAAATTATTAGCATATTCTTCATCAAAACCAACAGCTTTAAGTACGTATATGGCCTTCATTTTGGCGAATTCTGCGGGTAGTTCCAGGCTGATGGCCTCGGTGAGGTTGCCCAGCACATTTCTATGGGGGTATAAACTGTACTCCTGGTGTAATATACCCAGATAGGGTTTAACTCTTCCCCTACCGGTGAACCCTTTTTCAGTCATGTCTATCCATTCATCCCCCAGTTTTACAGCTATTTTACCGTTGCTGGGATCTGTTAAACCGTAAAGTATTCTGGAGAGGGTGGTCTTACCAGCACCACTTAGACCGACTATACCGAATATTTCTCCTTCATCCACAGTTAAATTGATATCGTCCACGGCCTTTACCACGCCTCTTTCTATGGAGTAGTAGTATTTTTTGACTCCTTCCATTTTGATGATGGGTCCCCCGGTTTTGGCCACTTCTCTTTTCTCTGGTAGTGGTACCTGTGCCAGGAATTTTTCCACCACTACTTCTGGTTCACCTTCTTCTATGATTTCTCCCTTGTCTATCCATATCACGTAGTCGGAGAGTTTTCTCATGACTTCTGGCCAGTGGCTGGTGATGACCATGGTGGTTCCCTTTTCTTTCACTCCCTCCAGGAGAGCCTGGTGGATTAACTCCGCGGTTTTAGGGTCCAGTGTTCCGGTGGGTTCATCCGCGAGGAAGAGCATGGGTTCTTTGGCTATCTGTCTGGCGAGCACGACCCTCTGTTTTTCCCCTCCACTGAGGTCTCGGGCGATGTGTGTGATTCTGTGGCTCATCTGGGCCATTTCTATAAGGTCTATGGCCATGTAGGTTGCTTCGTCTGGTTCATGGCCAGTTATGCCTTTCATAACATTCTCTATAACTGTGTCGTCTTCGTATAATGCGAATGTTCGTTGCAGCATGATGGATATTCTTCTTTTAATAGCTGCGAAGAGTAATCGGTCGCAGTTCCAGAAATCAACCCTTAATGGTTCGAGTTCGCATCCGCAGTCGCTGCAGTTGGATCCTGCTTTTGATGGGCTGTCCACGATCCTGCAGTCGGGGCATAAAGCAATGTTGAAATAAATTTTCCCGCCATCTGGCTTGTAATCTTTCATACCGCGCAGCATATTAATTAAAACGGACTTACCAGCACCACTTCTACCGAGAATACCTAAAACAGCACCTTCCTCGATATTTACGCTGATATTTTTAAGGACTTCCACATCTTTAAACTTTTTAGAGACATTTTCTATTTCTATAAAAGACATGCAACCACTCTCTTTCTTGAATTTAGTAATAAAATTTAATATATAAAATTGAATTTACAATATAATGATTTTTCTATATAATATATGTTTTTTTTTAATTTGAATTCACCGTAAAGTATCTACCATCTTACAAAATTTTCTTATATTCTCCATTTCCTGGTATCTACCATGGACAGATCGAAGGGAACTTCACCATTTATAAGGGCCCTGGCCATTGAAAATCCATCAGCACCTGCATCTATCATTTTTTGTGCCGACCCGATATCTGTAATTGAGTTATTCCCTATTAAAAATAGGTCTGTGCTGTCTTTAATTACAGATACAACTTCATAATCTGCATGTGAATAACCTGGCTTCATGGCGTCCACGTGGAGGAAATCTGCACCTGCATCTTCCACTGATTGAGAGATGGCTATAATATCAGTCCCCGGTACATTAGCCCGGATCTTAACAGAGACCTTGCTTCTTGCTTTCTTGACTACTTCCCTGGTGAATAGATGTAGTTTATCAGGGTCATTTAGCAGGGACTGTCCACATCCCAGATCCATTATCTCCGGCTGTCTGCAGTGGGCGTTTATCTCCACTACATCCACACCAGGAAGCTTTGAAACCTTTATTACAGGTGAAGGGGTAGTGGAACGTAGATTTACTGAAATCCAACCATTCCATAGTTTATTTTCTTTTATAACTTTGATTTGTTGTTCTATATGATTGGAGATATTTTCTAATGGAATGTCAAATTCTGATCTTCCCCTTTGAATTATCCTCTCTCCAGCTTCAATTGTAGGGGCGTCTACGTTGTAACCCCCTAAGGTTATCATGTCAAGGCCCTGATGAGCTAATTTACGGCAGAACAATCCATCGGTGATCCCGGCCATAGGGGCTAAAACCTTCAACAAATCCTCTCCGAAAGATATTACGAATATAAATAAAAATATTAATATATTAGAACAACCAGTAAACGGAATAAAGTAAAAAAATCCACAATTAATCCTTGTTCTTCATCACATGAACCAGGTCATATGTAAAACCGCCTCTTATCTCTTCCAGAGCAAGGTCAGCTAGATTAGCGGCTTTTTCAGCGGTGGGTGCTTTTCCAATACCTGCCTTGAGAGCGATGTTTATTTCGTCCTCTATCTCTTCGATGATCTTCAAAAGGCCCTGGGGTTCTAATCCGTTACAGGGAGACATGAAGTTATCTCCACCGATGAAAAATAACAGCGAACCCTTTTCGATCAACTTTTTCATAAGGAAATGCTGAACACGGTTAACGATGAAAGATGTATCATAAGCAGGGATAATATCGGTTAATGAATCGGTGATGCCGTTTATATCTATATGGGCTATCTGGACGAAGCTTTCATCTAACTTCACCATACTGTCGATGGCCAGAACCTCCTCACGTTCCTCAGACTGGGCACCGCCAAAGGTTTGCAGGATATTGGTGGCCTTTCTCTGGGCTTCGTAGGGTGTTTCTGAGGCCCCCACACCCATACTCACAGTTATGGGGTAACGGTTTCCTATGGACTTCTGGATTCGGAGGTGGTCCTCCATATCCACACCGTTGGTCACAGCCAGCATGTTATCAAAGCGGGTGAAAAAAACTAACCCTCCTTTAGCTGCGAACTGTCTCTGCAGGTCGGCGTAGAGTTCTGCCTGTAATATCTGTAGATCTGCCTCCGCCCGGGGGGTGGGAGTCACGGTCCAGGGACCGTAATTATCGATCTGAACTAGTGTCATCTGAATCATTTAACTTTCACCCAAAATATTTCTGGCTAACATCATTTTATCCTCGATGTTGTTCATGTTGGTGTTTGTTACAACAACCTCTGATATTAGTCTTTCTATTTTTTCCTGTTGATTATGATCTTGAAGATCGATATAAAACTTATCTAAAAAATCCTGGTACATGGCTGCCACTCCCCGGGAGGATACTTCATGGCCCAGGGCCTGCATGAACTTACCGGCCGGTCCGCTGACCGGTTTATTTCCAATTATGGGAGATACTGCAACTACGTAAGATTTTCTAAGGGCATCACGGACCCCTTCTGCAGATAATATGGGTCCTACCGAAGTTACCGGGTTGGAAGGCCCGATTATAACCATATCTGCCTTTTCAATGGATTCGATAAGTCCCGGTGCAGGATCTACCCTTGTATATTTAATATCCAGAACATCTGGTTCCCCTCTCTGCCCGATGAGGAATTCGTGAAATTCAAGGCTTCCCTCAGGGGTTACTATCTCTATCTGGGGGTTCTGGTTGCTCATGGGGATTATCCGGGATTCAATGCCCAGTTTTCTCCTCTGGATATCAACAGCCTCATCCAGGGGATATTTCTCCAAAAGCAGGGTTTTCTGGATTTTAACTGCCCGGTCCTGATCTCCGATCCGGAGCAGTTCCTCACATCCGATCTCCTTTAAAGTCTCATGGGTTATAAAGGTATCATCTCTAATACCATACCAGGTCTCCTGGTTTATGATCCCGGCCAGGGTGTACATCACCGAGTCCAGATCCGCCGCCACGTAAACTCCCGAAAAATAGGAGTTCTCCAGGGTATTAACCACCACCGTTAAATCCGCCGGGTCAACCAGACGGATGATGCCCTGCAGGAGTTTAGGGGTGCCTGTTCCACCTGATAGAATGGTTATCATGGTTTAAATCCTAAAAAATTCGTTTAAATTTTAAATCAGTTTAAATCAAATGGTTTAATATTTTACGGCCGGAAAACATCATATTTTTTAGGTCTGATCAGGGGTTTGATATTTGCAGAATCGTTTTTAAGCATATTGGGATAGTTAACTCCCCTAATTAGTACTACAGGTATTCCCTCATCGGCCTGTCCCATCACTATCGACGCAGCAGCTGCTAACTCATCTGCCACGGCTATGGCTGTGGTTTTAAGCTCCCGGTTGTACAGGTCTTTTTCACCACTCCTGTCCCATAGTGGCTCCAGGCCGGATATGCCGATGGCCACACCAACCGCCCCTTCACGGAAGGCACGGCCCTGGGTATCGGATATTATGACTGAAATTTCTTTACCAGTTTTTTCCATGATTTTTTCTCGGATACGGGAGGCGCTTTTATCAGGATTTTCTGGGATGGGAGTGGCCAGACCGTCATCCACATTGGATTCATCGATACCGGCGTTGGCGCATACAAAACCGTGTTTGGTTTCAGAGATGATGAAATCCGGGCCAACCTTGATGACTTCCACAGATTCCTGGAGGATGGCCTCCACTACTTCCGGTTCTTTACCTGTTTTCTCCGCCAGTTCGAATGCCCGGGGGCTTGGTTTAAGGTCTTTTAGGTCGATGATATGTCCTTCTTCCTTAGCTATGGCCGTTTCAGCTATAATCAGTAGGTCATCTTCCTGGATCTCCATATCAATATCAGAGAGGGCTTTAAGGATAAACTCATCCAGAGGGTCTCCTTTCTTAATAAAGGGTATTCCAGTGATGCCTGTAATTTTAAGGGGCATGTTTATTCGTTAAAATAGTTTGTTTCCAAATTTATATGAAGCTAATACTCCATCCTTCACTACCGAATGCTGCAGTTGAGGTAATGGGATTGGTGAATTCAGCGAATTTTCCTTTGTTCAGTATGAATTGGGCTGCGTCCTGGGCGGTCCCTGCTTCAAAATCAACTTCATGGGGTGTGGTGTGCTCATAGGTGGCGATGTAAGCTGATTTGCCTTCAGGTACCTTCTCCACTATCAGGCTTTCATGGGTTACAATTCCCAGATAGGCTTCGCCTTCCAGGGTAACTGCTCCTGCTATACGGGGGGTGTTGTAATCGTCCTTCTCATAATCCATGGTTAGAAGGGATATTGCCAGGGCATCCCGGATACTCATTCCAGACGCGATTTTCTCGGCAATCACATCTGTATGGGATCCATTGGATACTACTGCGATGTCATCCACCAATTTAATGCAGTTATAGGCGATGTATGGATTTTTAAATACATCGGTTTCAAATCCTTCCTTGGGCACGATGGCTACCCGGTCATCATAGCCCTTGGTCATTCTGTTTGGGAAAGAACGACTGGAAACACGGTATGCAGCGAACTTACCCTCTTCTGTACTTCCCACAGCTAATATTCTACCTAGATACATTCTCTATCACCAGTTTTTTTTTGTTTTGATATGAAAATTATGATATTATAATATTTATTCCTGATACTCATCTTCTAATCTACTTACAGTTGCCCAGGTTTTACGGACGAAGTCTGGTAACTCTCTGGAATTTTTTAGAAATTCGATGGTTTTAGGATCACTGGGGTAACCGGATCCAATATCTTTAAATTCCTTCCTTATTTTGGCTATTTCCTGGTCCCGTTCAACTTTGGCAACTATGGAAGCAGCTGCCACCACCACATACTTGTCTTCTGCGTTATGTTCGGTGATTACATTTAGATGAGGATAGTAACCTTCGAGTTCATTTTTGAATCTCTCGGGTTTGATATCAAAACAGTCAACGATGCAGGTATCTGCCCCTGCTTTCTCGATAATCTTCCGCATGCCCAATTTTTCGATCTGGTTCAGATTCACCTCATTATTCCTCAAAACATCGATATCATGGGCTGCTATTTTAACCAGGTGGAAATCGGTGATCTTCCTGATCTTCCTGGAGAGAACCACCCTTTTTCTAGGGGATATCTTTTTAGAATCCTTCACTTTAAGTCTTTCTAAAAATTTAACCCTATCTTCCGTAATTACAACTCCACATAACACCAGAGGGCCTAAAACTGATCCTCTGCCTGCTTCATCGATTCCTACAACCTTCATCTTCCCATTTAAGTGTTTATTTTAAGGGTGTTAAAGAATTTTACTAAATTTTTCTCGAAGATGGTTAAAAAAGGTGTAGATAGTTTGGTGTAGTATGGTCTAAAATTAGTTCCAGCAAAATAAATACAAATAATAATCCAGTAAAAAAAAAGATTGTAGTTAAAAAAATTTGTTGATTGAAAAATTTAAAAAATAAGTAAATAAGGAAAAATATTTAAAAAAATAGGTAAAGAGGGAAAATAATTTAAAATAAATTATTTCATTGCTCTTAGCCTTACTTCTGGTTCCAGTGCCCTTGGTTCTGCAGCTACTATGGCAGCACCTTTGGCTACAACTGTCATGGGGTCATCTGAAATCTCAACAGGCACTCCTACTTCTTCGAATATCCTTTCTTTGAGTCCTTTAAGTTGTCCTGTTCCTCCCACAACGATTGTTCTGTTGTAGACCCCGGAAATCAGTTCAGGGGACATTCTTTTCAGGACACGGGATAAGGCTTCTACCAGTTCAACTATGATGGGTTCTGCAGCATCTGCCACCAACTTCGAGTCTATTTCCACCTTTTCTGGTTTGTTGGTTTCCATGGATTTTCCAATGGCGTGGGTTACGGTGGGCTTCATTTCTACATTAGAATGTACCATTCCCACCTCTATTTTGGCTTTTTCTGCTTCATGGATTCCTATTTCCACACTGAATAGTTCTTTTACTTTAGTTACGATGTTTGCATCGATGTTGTCTCCACCCTGTCTGATGGTTTCTATATCGGTGATTCCTCCCAGGGATATGACAACTATATCACTTGAACCAGCTCCTAAATCCACAACCATTGTACCGTCTGCATCAGCTATAGGTAGGCCGGCACCGATGGCGGCTGCTAAACCTTCACTTATAACTAAGACGAAGCTAGCACCGGCTTCTTTTCCTATTTCTTCAACTGCATTTTTCTCTACTTCTGAAGCATCTCCAGGTATGCCGATTACAATTCGGTCCATTTTTTCCATGGAGTCGGCGGATCCCTGTTCCATTGCATACACTAGAAGGGCTTTGGCCTGGGCTATGCTTTCAATAACTCCCATTCTCAGGGGTCTAACTGCGATTATATCTTCGGGAGTCCTTCCCAACATCGCTTTGGCATCTTCTCCTACTGCAAGTACATATGAGGTGTCCTCTTTTTTCACCGCTACTACCGAGGGTATCTTGAACAGGTCGAATTTATCTCCGGATGGTTTCGCCACCACGGTGTTAAGAGTACCCAAGTCTATGCCTAATGTATTAGTTAAGGCTTGTTTTTTATCATCTTCATCTTCTTCTGGTTTACCAAAAAGGTGCAATATTTCAATCCTCCTTCAAAAATTTATCAAATTCTATAAAGAATAGTTTATTTCTCCGTGAAAGTAACTCGATCTCCTTAATATCCTGCTCCTCTGCAGAGATCAAAACAGTAGATAATGCCACATCAGCCACTTTAAACAGTGGGTCGAAGGTTTGTTTAATTAATGAGGGCATCTTACTGGTTATGGAAACATCGGTTTCTATGAATCCAGTGGTCTGGTCTTCCAATAGAAACTTGTAATTTAGGTGACGCTTTTCACCATCGCCCAGGAATTTTTTGATATGGTTGTCCATTCCCACCAATAAAATCAGGTTAGGTTCATTTTTAGTATAGTAAGGGGCAATTTTAAGATAGGCGCCTCCCTGTTCCTTGCTGATGAGGGATAAATCTCTTATCTTATTTTCATCACCGTAAAGCATTAAGAAATCAAATTTCTGGGTTACAAACGACTCTTTAGAAGTTATATGTTCCCGGCATAAGATAGTAACCCTTTCCTTATTTAATATAGCCTCATAGGATACGTTATTTACCATTTCCTCGCTACCTGCTATCACGCACCAGATTTTATCTGCGTCCTGCATGGTAGATACTTTCGCCGCTTTCCGTAGCGTTTTTATTTTATTTTCTATCATCAACTACTCACTCGTTGTATACTGATAAAATAGGTTAAAAGTATAGAAGATATGGGTACAATTATTTTTTTTAATTTCTGATAAATTCAATAATTTATGGATATAAATAACCTAAGTGTTCATTAATGGTTTCGTATTATCTATTGGATATATTTTTATATGTTTTCCAGTTGTTATTTATAAACTTTTATTTTTTAAAAATTACAGACTGAATTACTTTTAATTGGACTTCTCTAAATTTGATCATAATAGATAGTCCTACTATTTAAATATGAGAAAATGTAATAGCGAATTAAGATATTTAAAAATAGTGGGTTTTTTATAATGAACATTAAAGAATATGTAGCTCTTCCCGATTTTATTTCCTTATTAAATGCTTCTTTTGGATTTTTAGCAATTATTATGGTGTTAGAAGGCAATTTAAGCCTTACAGCAATGTTTATTCTCATGGCAGTTATATTTGATTCTTTGGATGGATGGGTGGCCCGTAAGTCTAAAAGAGTTGATCAGTTTGGATTTGGAAAAAATGTTGACTCTTTATGTGACATAATTTCATTTGGTGTTGCACCCGGAATGCTTTTGTATGCAGCATCCCCATCCTACTTTATCCCATACATTAATATACTAGTATCTCTTTTAATAGTATTAAGTGGGATTTTAAGACTCTCGAGGTTCAACGTACAAACAGATTCAGGTACAAATTTGGGTGAAGGTAAATTCACAGGACTACCCATACCAACCACAGCGTTGATCCTCGGATCATTTTATCTCTCAGGAATATTCAATGTAGAGTTGGCACTGATAATTATGACGGCGGTATCGATGCTCATGATAAGTACTGTTGAGTATACAAAAATTAGGAATCCTATACTACTGTTCGTGGGAGGACTACTGATAATATTATCATGTTTACCTCAAGACATTTCCTCAGCAATTGCAAATCTTCCCGCAAAGTTTTTATTCATCTTTACTTTAATCTATTTAGTAGCAGTGCCTTTTATGGTTTTATATGCCAAGCTTCGCAGAAGTGGTCCAAATGTTAGATAAGATATTGGGAAATAAAGAAAAAGAAAATAATGCTCCAGACCTTCGAAAAAATGAGAAGGATACTGGATCGAATGTGAGTGGGCGCATCAGAAACATGGTCTCCCGGGCAGGTGATAGGTCCAAGGACCAGAAGAGCAAACTTAATACCAATGGGGATGGTGGAAAGGAAGATCCCACCGAAAAGATCCCCAGACCGATGCCTAAACCCCGACCAAAAGACACGGGACGAGCCAGGTTAAAGGCTCCTGATGAGAAAAAACCAGGTGGAAGGCCTGGCGGAAGCAGTCTTGATAGGTTAGGTGGAGCTGTACCAGGATTTGGAAGAAGATCTCCCGGCGGTGGAAGAATCCCCGATGATGACCAGAGGACTCTGGTGGGAGCTCTTGTATTTGGAATTATACTCATCGTACTGGTCGGTGCAGGTTATTACTTTTTATTCTACGCACCTTACCAAGGATCACTGCAAGATGCGAAGAATACTAAAATTAGTGAAGTAAACAGTTATTTTAAGGGGGCATTGGCAACAGATCCTCAAAAGTTAACCCTTCTTGCTGAAATTGAGAGTGCTGTAACCCCTGAACAGGCACTGGCCGTGGATGTTCTTGGACCCGCAACCACCAGCTGGAGAGCCTACCAGCAAAATCAGATCGAGACCAAAAAGGATCCCTACGGAAGGGTGATGCTCACCTACTCTTCTGGGGATAAAAAGGACCTTATAATGAAAGTAGCAGCTGCACAGACACTGGTTACCCAGTCTGATGCTAGTGTACTGGCAAATGTAGAGATAACCACGCCAGATACCGTAGTTATACCAATAAGGTTGGATAGGTTGCGTGCTGCCGGTGGTCTTATCTCTGTAGGGGACACCGTTGATATTTATGTAAGTACGAACGAAACCACAACAACAACCACCACTACAAATGAAACCAACCGGACCAACCAAACTCAACAGAGTACTGGAAGCAATCAGAGTGGTGTAGGACAGTCATCCAACACACCACTGGTTAGTGGAGCAACCGTTCTGGCAATTTTAAGGTCTATGGTGGATCAAAACACCTTCAATGCCAGTATAAGTACCAGTCAACAGATTGCCATTAACTCGTTGTCTCAAAGTGCATCCAGATCCCAATCTGCAGGCGTATCAGATACTGGTATAGAAGCACTTCTACAGGCAGGAGCGTCCAGAACATGGGATGAAGCTTCCATCAACGCTCTTTTAAACGCCTACGGTGTACGTTTAGACCAGTTTGAGAGACAGTCCAACTTTGGAAATCTGGACGCAGAGTACATGGTACTACTGGAAGTACCACGAGATAAGGCAATATTCCTCATCCAGAACTCAAACGCCATACAACTGACCATATCAACCCAGTCAGCACCGTCCTGGATGGTAACTGAACTTCATAAGATATACGGATAAAACAATATGAAAGGGAAATATCTACTTAGGGGGAAGAAAAAAATAATAGGAATAAATTGCCATATAAATTAAACAAACAAAATTGTAACACAAAGATATGTTATTTTTCAATTTTAAACCTAAACAAAGATCACACGTATTGAAAATAAAAAAGGGAGAAAAAAGATTAATGGGGGTAAATATATGAATTTGGGTAAATCTTTAATGATTTTAGTACTTCTATTTTCAGTTTTAGGAGTTATTACTTTTGCTAATTCCTTGGCAGTTGTCTCTGCCCAGAATGAAAGTCCTGGAGGACAGACCTGGATAAATGGTTCGTCTAATGTGGGATTAACGGCATTATCTGTTACTATCCATGTTTGTATTAAAAATACCAAGGATCATGTTCAATATTTCAAGATAAGTCAAACTTATTCAGGAGGAGTTGACGGTTTTGCTGATAATCAAACCATAAATTGGAGGATAGACAATACTAATCCTACAGCAGAAACTATGATAGATACGACTAATACTGGATTACCTCAAGCAGATCTTGGTTGGAAAATCCAACCTGGAGAAACAAAAGAGGTGGAGTTTACACTTAGTGCAATTGATCTCTTTGGTGTTAATCCTGCTTGGATTGGTAATGATGCAGCAGTAGATAATACATATTGGCCATTAATTCCAGATATGGGTTTATTTACATCATGGTTCATGCCAAATGAGATAGAAATGTTAAATCCTGATTTAGATTTATTATCTTGGAAAGGAACATTTTCATTTACAGCTACTAATCTAGTTTCAGAGAGAACAGTGCATGGAATAATTAGGGCACCTATAGTGCCAACGGACTCTTTATTAACTTCTAGTGATCCTCAAGTAACTTTTAAAGACAAGGATATAGTTTTTGGCACTGAAATTGCTGCATGGGATGATTCTTTTGCACCTGGTGATCCCCACGGATACGTTTACACGTATGAATGGCCCATATCCGCTGATTCAAGCCCAACTGGAACAGGACAAAACTTATTCCCAGTAACCGCTGCAAACAACACCACCACAGTACCTACTCAAAATACAGGTTCACCATATGCACTTTTAGTCATGGCAGTTATCATAATTGGTGCTGGTCTGGGATACGCTAAGTTCTTAAGGTAGGCAATTCCAAAAATTATAGTATGAAGTTTTCAACCGCAATGGTTATAGTGGGGATGTTGATCATCTCCCTCTATCTTTTAATTGAAGTAGGATACTACTCCTATTCAGTGACCAGTGACCCCAACCCCCAGGACACTCCTTATATAATCATACCTAAAATCGGGGTCAACCAGAGCATCAACAACCAATCCATCGATCATGGGATATACTTCGAACCCAAATCCTTCAAACCCACCAATGGGACTACCATTCTTTTTGGACATAGAACACTCCATGGATCTCCCTTTTTGAAGCTGGACCACTTACAACCAGGGGATAAAATATACGTGGAATGGCCGGGCATAGGCAACGTTACCTATTCCATGGTAAATTCAACCATAGTAGATGCCTCTTACATGATGCCGGTAGAACAGGGGAATACTCTCTTTTTAATAACCTGTTACCCCTTAGGCTCCGATAAACAGAGGCTGATCATCCAGGCAGATTATGAGACCATCACACCTTTGAATCCCGCCACGGTACAGGTGCAGAACCCCCAGGCACCCCTTGGAATAATGCTTATCAGTCTTTTATTTGCAGGAGGCCTGATTTTAGGCCGGTTTTACCCGGTAGCCGATGATAGGATATGGATATTCATGGCCACCTTAGCTTTAACCATGCTACTGGTTTTCGCCTATTTCTATCCTGTGCCTACCGATACCCTGGAATCCGGGTTATCCCAGTTGAATTCCATGTTAGGATTTTAGTCCTAGAATTTAATGAGATTTGAAAATTGATTTAACAAATCTAAGGAGATAATAAAATGGACGTAGATGAGAAATACTTTAACAACATCTCCCACAGGGAAAGAGCAATATTTGAAGGTGGAATAACTATGGGGGCCCTTTTCCATCAATTTGATGGAACACCCGTTAATTTAAAGTCTGTCAAATCTCTGGAGGAAGCCATGGAGAAGGCCATGGAACTCCAACCCTGTGTAGATAAAGTTGAAGTAACCATTAACCGTGATATGCTCCAAGATATAGAAAATGAATATGAATACACCTCTTTAAATGGGAATATGTTGGATGTGAAGGTTGTTTCCGTATTTGGAGATAGTAAAGCGGTTATAAGGATGAAATTCATGGAAGAGCTTGATTATCCCCTGATGTATGTGGAAGAAGTTGATTAAATTAAGATTAGGTGGATATGGCTGAATTATATTAAGAAGTATCTCTATAATATAATACAGGAACTTGGAACTCACTTAAATAAACGGAGGGATCGAATGGTAAAATGGGGACCAGTGATTGTTGGTTTTATTCTAGGAATAATACTTGCAAATTTATTTGCAATGGCCGGCCTATGGGGTGGTGCGAATTTAGGACTCTTCATAGCCGGATTAATAGTAGGATACTGGGTGCATGAAGGCATCCTGGGCGGCCTGTGGAATGCCACAGTAGCCGGGGCTTTCGGAGCTATAGTTCTAGCAATACTATTTATTATCGCCGGAACGATATTCGGCGGCCTGGCAGGATTAGCAGCCGGCCTGGTAACCGGAATAACTTTAGTTATAGCCGCATTAATTGTCAACATAATCTCTATGGGCATCGGCGGAGCCATCGGTGGATTGATCAGTGGTAGCGACTGAAGAAACTTCTTTTTTTTAAAAAACCTAATTTCTTTTTTTATTTTATTTCCATAATTTTTATTTTTCCATAAAATTATCTACTCATTTAAACAGATAATTGTACATGACTACTAACCCTAAAATCGAGAAATTATTTTCTAATTATAGAGAGTATATGGGTGAAAGTCCGGGAGGTTTTTTAGGTCTCTTGAATCCTGAAAATCTAGAAATAGGCGACCCAAAATCTCTTGGAAAGGAAATGCGAATAGGATCAGGCATATTAGAGAGTGGAATTAATGGGATGCATTTCAAACCCATGGAACTCGAAAAAGGAAAAGCTGGTTCAAGACTTAAAGAAGCCGTGAGAATATATGGCTTGATGGGAGAAGAAATAGAACAGATGACTGAAAATCAACCAAAAGACTATCATCTGTATGTAATCGCCATACTCATTGATATAACGTCTTCTTTGTTAAACCACATAGAGATATCACAGGAATAAAAAAAATTAAAAAATTTAATTAAAGAAAATCAGTCAATCAGTACAAATTCTTTCTTAGGAGCTCCACAAACCGGACAGATATCAGGGGCTTCCTTTTCCACGGTGTTTCCACAGAAATTACAGACGTAGTAGCTGGTCTCTACGTTTTCTCCCAGAGTCTCTAGAGCCTTTATGTATAGGCCGGCGTGGATTTTTTCCACCTTGTTGGCCACATCAAAGGTCCAGGTGGCTGCCTCTTCACCAGCTTCTTTTGCTTCTTCAATAAAACTTGGGTACATTTCAGTAAATTCTTCAGTCTCGCCGTTTATAGCTTCTTTGAGGTTTTCCTCAGTATTTCCTATACCATTCATCACCGTGAGGTGGTTGTGGGCGTGTACAGTTTCTGCGGCAGCTGCAGCACGGAATAACCTTGCAACTTGATGAAAACCTTCTTCATCTGCTTTCTTTGCGAAGGCCAGATATTTTCGGTTGGCCTGTGATTCACCGGCAAATGCTTCCTTTAAATTATTCAACGTACTCATTTTTTTTATCCTCCCAAAATAATAAGCAAACTAATGGTGAATATACATTGGTTTAAAAACATTATTAAATTTACCATTAAATTAATCAACCTCTCAAAGGTTTCATAAATTTTCAAACTCTTCAAAAACCCTTAAGGATTTGGCCAGAGCATCAGTTTCTGCAATGGCAGAACCTAACAATATAGCCAGATGCAGTTGATCGTTGGTGGCTCCAAACTCCTTAGCCACTTTAAGATGTGTTAATAGACAATGGTCAGCACCCAATGCAGATGCAGCCCCTATGGATATGAATTCTTTAGATAAAGGCGGTAAAGATTCACCGGTCATTAGAACATCTAATTTATCATAATATGCCTTCAGTGCAGCCGGATTCTTGGATAATACCTGAAAGATCTTGGGTACAAAACCAAAATAACTCTCAATACTATCTAATATGACATTTACTTCAATATCTTCATTTTGTTCGTCCGTATTCATCTTAAATTCCTCCCAATTGTATTATTATGTCCAACAGAAAAAAGAATACATTTTTTATAATTAGACAATAAAACATGAACAACTAATATTGAATATTAAAATACAACATCATAAGGGTAACGAAGATGATAACCGTTAACGAAAACTTATGTAAGGGATGTAACCTGTGCACAGAATTCTGTCCCCAAAAGGTGTATAAGGAATCGGAAAAACTGGGAAAGAAGGGAATCCACGTCCCAGTCCCGGTGGACGAGGAAAAGTGCAAAAAATGCGGGTTATGTGCCTTAATGTGTCCAGATCAGGCGATAAGAGTTGATGAGGAGGACAACGATGAGTGAACAATTTTTTATACAGGGCAACGAAGCCTGCGCCCGGGGAGCAATCGAAGCCGGCTGCCGGTTCTTCGCAGGATACCCCATAACCCCTTCAACCGAGATAGCAGAGGATATGGCCCTCTTCCTGCCTAAAAATGGAGGATCATTCATCCAGATGGAAGATGAAATCTCAGCACTGGGAGCAGTAATCGGAGCAGTGTGGACCGGTCAAAAGGGAATGACCGCCACTTCTGGGCCGGGATTTTCCCTGATGCAGGAGCATATTGGATACGCGGCAATGACCGAAACACCACTGGTCATCGTGAACATGCAGAGAGGTTCACCCTCCACCGGACAGCCCACCATGGCTTCCCAGAGCGATATGATGCAGGCCAGATGGGGATCCCACGGAGACTATGAAATAATAGCCCTATCACCATCATCTGTCCAGGAGTGCTTCGACTTTACTGTGGAGGCATTCAACCTGGCAGAAAAATACAGGGTCCCCGTCATGGTCATGAGCGATGAAATAGTGGGGCACATGCGGGAGAAAATCACCATCCCAGAAGAAGTGGAGATAATCTACCGCCAGATGCCCGAAGAAGGCCCGGAAACATTTCTACCATTTAAAGCCCCACAAAACGGGACTTCACCAATGCCCGCCTTCGGAGACGGGTACAAAATGCACATAACCGGACTCACCCATGACGAAAGGGGATACCCCGATGCATCAAACCCAGAAACACATTCTAAACTGGTAACCAGACTCTGCAATAAAATCCGTCAACATACAGATGAGATAGCAAGGATTGAAAAGGGCTTCACAGAAGACGCCGAGATAATAATCCTGTCCTATGGGGCCCCAGCAAGGTCGGTCATAACCGCGGTTAAAAATGCCCGAGAAGAGGATATTAAGGTAGGATTTATAAAATTAGATATAGTATGGCCATTTCCAGAAAACTTAATTAAAGAAGCAGCGGCGGGCGCCAAAAAAGTGGTCGTGGTTGAGATGAACCTGGGACAGATATATTACGAAACAGAAAGAGTACTCCGGGATAAGCAAGTGGAACTCCTACCCAAGATCGGAGGAGAAATGCACCTCCCCACGGAGATAATGGATAAAATTAAGGATATGTCCGACTAGGGTTTTATAAGATTAAAATTAGGGATTTTGTAAGATTAAAAAATTCATAAAAAGTAGAGGAGAGAAAAATAAAATGGTCAAAGGGGAAAGTCCTTTCATGAAATACCTACGCAGAGACAGACTTCCCACCATCTTCTGCGCAGGATGTGGAAACGGAATAGTCATGAATACCTTCTTCAACGGCATGGAGATGGCGGAAGTTGACTTCGATAACCTGATACTGGTATCGGGTATAGGATGCTCCAGCCGCATACCAGGATATGTAGCGTGTGACTCACTGCACACCACCCACGGTAGGCCTATAAGCTTTGCCACCGGGATTAAACTGGCAAACCCAGAGCATGACGTGGCGGTATTCAGTGGTGACGGTGATGCAGCGGCTATAGGTGGAAACCACCTCATACACGGAGCCCGGAGAAACATAGACATAACCGTAGTATGTATCAATAACAGCATCTACGGTATGACCGGTGGCCAGATCAGCCCCACCTCACCCAAGGGAAGCTACGGAACCACCGCACCTTACGGGGCATTAGAAAGGCCATTTAGCCTGGCCGATTTGGTAACTGCAGCCGGAGGGACCTACGTGGCCCGATGGACAACAGCTCACCCCATACAGCTTTCTAAAGCCATCAAATATGGGCTGCAAAATAAGGGATTCTCATTCATCGAGGTCATCTCCCAGTGCCCCACCTACTACGGGCGTAAAAACAAGTTAAGAAGCCCCATAGATATGCTTAACTGGATGAAAGAGTCCAGCATCAACAAAAGAAGGGCGGATAAGATGGAAGAGGAAGAACTCCAGGAAAAAATTATAGTAGGGGAGTTCCAGAAGAAACCAGAACCAGAATTCACTGAAAAGTTATGTAAACTGCTGGAAGAGCAGTGCGTGACTGGAAAACCCACCGCCATAAGATCAGCCTACCAGGAGGACTGAAAATTGCGTAAAGATATAAGAATAGCAGGATTCGGCGGCCAGGGAATCATACTGGCAGGAATTGTTATTGGAAAGGCAGCAGCACTTCATGATAATTTAAACGCCGTTCAGACCCAATCTTACGGTCCAGAAGCCAGGGGAGGAGCTTCTAAAACGGAAGTGGTTATCAGTGATGAGAAGATAGACTATCCCAAGGTACAGAGACCGGACATATTTGTGGCCCTCTCACAGGCAGGTTTAGACGCATATCTGCATGATTTAAAGGATGGAGGTATCTTAATCATCGATCCGGACATGATAAAAGAGGAAGAATTACTCCCCTTCGTGGAGGAACATGACATAAAGCTTTACAAAGCCCCGGTGACCAGGACGGCTGTGGAAAAAATAGGACTGAAGATAGTGGCCAATATAGTGATGATTGGAGCCATCACCAGGATGACCAAGGTCATATCTGAAGAAGCAGCCCGTCAGGCGGTGGCAGAAAGCGTGCCTCCCGGAACTGAAAAGAAAAACCTGGAGGCCTTTGAGGCCGGAGCGGAACTGGCAGGATGAAATAGGCGTAAGAGGCTCGACATGAAGGCATCAAGGGAGAATAAATCATGAAACTATTCGAATACCAGGCAAAGGAACTGTTTAAAAAGAACGGCATACCTGTACCTGAAAGCAGGCTTGCAAAGACAGCAGAAGAAGCAGAAAAAATAGCCGCAGAAATGAACATACCTTTAGCCCTTAAATCCCAGGTTTTAGTAGGCGGAAGAGGGAAAGCAGGTGGGATAAAATTCACAGACAACCCATCCCAGGCGAAAGAACTAGTACAAGAGCTATTAAAACTGGAGATAAAGGGAGAACAAGTTGATAGTATACTATTAGAGGAGAAACTCAACATAGAATCCGAGTTCTATGTTAGTGTGGTCCTGGATCGCTCGGCTAAAAAGCCCCTGATAATGGCCAGCACCCAGGGCGGTATGGACATCGAGCAGGTCGCCCGGGAAACCCCTGAAAAACTGATAAAATATCATGTGAATCCCTTGGAAGAGTTCCTACCCTACCAGGCCCGGGAGATAGCCATCAAAATGGGTGTCCCCAACCAATTAATATCCAGGGTGGGGGGGTTCATCTGGAAACTATTCACCGTCTTCAGTAAATATGATGCTACCATAGCCGAGATAAATCCCCTGATAGTTACACCAGAGGGAGTTATCGCCGCCGATGGTAAATTCGAAATAGACGATGATGCACTCTACCGACAGAGAGACCTGGTCGGCCTGGCAGCTGAGAAAAAGGATGAATTTGCCTATGTGAAACTCGATGGAGACATCGCCGTAATTGGAAATGGAGCAGGACTCACCCTGAGCGGTATGGATATGCTTAAACTCTACGGTGGAAAGCCCGCCACCTTTTTAGACATAGGTGGGGGAGCATCCCAGGAGAACATAGCCCGTGCACTTAACCTGGTCATATCCAACCCACAGGTAAAGGTGGTTTTCCTCAACGTCTTGGGTGGTATAACCCGGGCCGATGATGTGGCCAATGGAGTGGTTAAGGTACTTAAAGAATCAGACCGCGAAGTCCCGTTGGTTATCCGGCTTACCGGGACCAATGAAGAAGAAGGACAACGTATCCTCACTGAAGCTGGTGTATCCTTCGAAACTTCCATGGAAGCCGCGGCAGAGAAGGCCGTGGAGATTGCTGAGAATTTAAGTTAGAATATAACTGGAAAAATAGAATTTTATTTATTTAATCTTTAAGGAAATAAAAAAAGAATTGGGAAACCCACAGATTTCCAACATCAGTTTTATTTTATTGCCCCACTAAACCCTGCAGTTGTGTCCATAAACTATCCAGGTAATTCCAAATCTGGTTTAGGAACCCTTGAGATTCAGTGGCTTGTTGGGTAGCATTTTGCAGGCTGCTTTTGAACTGATCCAGGCTTCCCTGTGCCTGCTGGGCATTGGAGAGTGAGCTGGCTATTTGCTCTGCCTGCTGGTCTGTGATGTTGATGTTCATCTGGTTGGCCACGTTTATAACGATGACCTTGATATCATTTATGTTGGTTATGTTCTGGTTCTGCACCTCAGTCTGCACCTTTTCAAAGAGGTTGGCTATCTCGTCTGGGGTGTGGTTGGTTTCATTGGCTATGTTACTCTGGGTGTAGATCTCCTGGGTAGCTGCCTGTTTGGCTTCTTCTGGTATCTCTGTACCGACTGCGGTTTCATAAGATTTTAGCACGCCTGCTAGAGCAGATTCACCGGTTGCTGATACTGGTGAAGTTACAACCACGTATCCGTTGGTTATACCTGTTGATCTGAGAGCGTTTTCATACATCTTAGGGGTGACCAGGTTTATCTTACTTTTATCCACCACTATTTTTATACCCTGGCTGTAGCTTAGATCGACCAATGCACAGGATAGTATCTGATTGGACGAGTAGGTGGCCCCACTGATATTTTGGGATATTGAATTTACCTCTGCAGCAGTGATAACACTTACAGTGGAGTTATCCAGGTCTTTATCAGTGTTTGATTTAAAATAATCCATCACAGTATTTTTATATGCTGAATTAGTATTGGTTCCTTCTCCCAGGGTTATCACTAACCCGGAAGCAGAATATATTGGAGTTAAAGCCATTAATACGACTAGAATTCCTATCAAGACTCTTTTCATGTCCATCACCTAAAAATTTCTTTTTCTATTCTTTTTTTTCTTTTTATTTTCTCTTTCTATTCCTTTTTTTAATTTCTATTTTCTATTTTTTAAAATATTTGATTTCATTTGTACTCTTGGCGAATAAAGTATATATAATCTTCTATAAGGGATATTACTTTGCAAGAAAGAAGTATTGTAATACTCTGGATGAAAAATTATTCCTACTTAAGAAAATTATTCCACTATGAAAATTAGCCATTTAAAAAATGCGATATAACCAATAGTAAACCTAAAAAATCAAATCTCTTTTTCTATTCCAGCAGAACAACCCTGCTTTCCCGGGATTCATTCACTATTTTTCGGCCGCATAGTTCTGCTATGGAACTTGCGAAATCATGGATATCCTGGTTACGGGGCATGTTACTGAATTCCAGCCTTTTCCTGCTGTTTCCTACGTACATGTATGCCTTGATCTCCACGAAATTGGGGTTACTCCTTTCTATTAAGCGGGCGTATTCCTCGGGATGGCTCATGTTGTAGTCTTTCACACAGGTCATGCGGATCACAGTCCTGGAGTTGAAACTAGATAACATGTCCAGGGATTCATTCAATTTCTCCCAGCCATTTTCTACCTGGGGGTCGCACAGTCCTTTATATATTTCCTGTGTGGGCGCGTCGAGTGAGATATATAGCTGGGTGGGCTCTACCTCTAAGCTTTCGAGACGTGAAGGTGAAAGCCCATTACTCACCAGGAAGGTGGTGAAATCTCTACTTTTAAATTCAGCCAGCAGGTCATCTATCAATGGGTAGAGCATGGGCTCCCCGGCCAGGGAGATGGCCGCGTTATTGGGTTCTTTGCACTCCGCTAGCTTCTTGGGGTCTGAATTAGGGTTTCCGAAGAAACCGCATAGGAGATTTTTCTGGGCTTCTATGCAGCCGTTGATGATATCTGCTGGTTCGTCGTATTCCTCGTTCCATTCTGTCTCGGTTATAGATATATCCCTCCAGCAGAAGAGGCATTTATGATGGCAGAAAGAGATGCTGGGGGACATCTGCAAACAGCGGTGGCTTTCTATCCCGTAAAACTTCTCTTTGTAGCATACTCCTTCACCTACTATGCTCTTCTTGGTCCAGTGGCATATCTTGGCTGCTGCATGGTTTTTCGAACCCACGAACCGGTATCCCTTTTTTTTCAGGTCTCTAAAATCGTGAATGGTCAGCGGCATTTAAACTCCTTAAAACTTGTTTAATTAATGGTTAGGATTTAGCTGTACTAAATTGATTTATGTATATATAAATAGCCATCCATATTACACACGAGTTATAATTGGTTTTAAACCCTCTTGTTATAGATATAAAAGATAAATAACCTTTTAATTAATGTATTTCCCTTTAATTTTTTATTATTTTTCGGATTAAACGGTTATTATGGTTATTTGCTGATTGGGCGGTCCATATATACTTTAGAAAACCATTTAATACAGTTCTTTTTGATAAACAACATTAAAAATATCTTGGTTAGCTGAACCGGTAATTGAAGAAGGGTTCTCTAGATATCTTCTAATATTAAAGCTCATAGTGATTCGTAAATCAAAAAAAGAGCATTATAAACGTCTTTTTGCGAGAATAAAATCAAAAGCTTTATATACTATACAAATGTGAATATGGATTGTCCAAGAGACTTTCCTATATATTGAATATAGGGAATTGGAGGCGGTAAAATTAATTATAAGTTTATTATCCCAGTATTGATGTTATTTGCTATAGTAATGGCTTTCAGTATTAGCGCTGTTTCTGCTGCTAACACTACTACTGTAGATGCGAATTCTATTGTTAAATCTGTAGATACAGTTAAAAATTATGTTGAAACTAAAAAGGCAGTTCCAACCACTGTAACGGTGGGCAGTAAAAAGGTAACATCTGAACAGTACCTGTACATCTTATCCTCAACAGTGACCAACCTCAACAAGAACAGTAAAAAATCAGTTACAGTAAAAACCATTGCCAAAGCACCCAAACCAGTCGAAAACGTAAAGACCGGTACCCTATCTAAAAGTGAATACATCAAACTGGCCGGTAAAATCACCACTTTTATAAACACCAACGGAAGGTTACCCAACTTCATAACCACATCCAAGGGAAACATGAATCCCGACAACCTCATCTACACCTACTCAAAGATCGTGGCCTTCTATAAAACAAACAACCGACTACCCAATACAGTATCAGTGAAACCATGGAGCACCACGAAATCTACATCAGAAGGCAGTCCAGCAACCATTGATGCAATTTTTAAAAAGGCAGCTAAATATGGTTATAGTCATGCAGCCCATGACGCAGCCACCCTAGTAAAAATTGGTGCAGGAGACTGCTGGGCCATGAGCGATTACCTGTTCAAACAACTTAAAGCATCGAAGGTTAAAGCCAGAATCATCCAGTACCCTACTGCATATGCATATAACCATAGATCTGTTCAGTATTACAAGAATGGATCATGGGTTAATGTCCCATACAGGGCATATGGATTTAATTCCATGTTCAACAACGTGGGATCCAGTGGAACGGTAATAGCATCCTGCTAAATAAAATAATGAAATAAATAAATAATCCCTAAATAATAAATCTCATTTCAGACATTCACGCCCCCCCCCAAAAATGTCTGTGACACACACCTATTTTTACAGTTGAAATTTTTTTTCAACTGTATTCCTATTTTTTTGAATTAATTTTTTTTGGAAATTTCTATCCAAGATATCCATCCCAAAGATAAAACCACAAATAATTTTATGATCCTCTGATAAATGGAAACATAGATATTGCATACTTTTTTGGAGGCTGTTTAATGAAAGAAATCACCAGAACCCCCATGGTAATTCTAAATTTTAAAACATACCTTGAATCCACGGGAAAAAACGCACTTAAGCTTGCGGAAATATCAGAAGAGGTGGCCCAGGAGACTGGGGTGAACATCGCCGTCGCACCCCAGCATGCTGACCTCTTGCGCATATCCAGTGAAGTGGAAATCCCGGTGCTGGCCCAGCACGTAGATGCAGTCGATGCAGGCGGACACACCGGAAGCGTGCTGCTTGAATCTATCAAGGAAGCAGGAGCTGTTGGAACTTTGATAAACCATTCTGAGATACGTATGAAGCTCGCGGATATCCAGAATGTAGTGGCCAAGACAATTGAACATCAACTGGTTAGTGTGGTTTGCACCAACAACGTGGAGACCAGTGCAGCGGCGGCCACATTACAACCGACCTTTGTAGCTATTGAACCACCGGAACTCATAGGATCGGGTATACCCGTATCCCAGGCAGAACCTGAGATAGTGGAGGGCACGGTAGAGGTCATACACCAGATAGATCCTGGAGTGAAGGTTTTATGCGGTGCAGGTATCTCCACTGGCGATGATATGCAGGCCGCCTTGAAGTTAGGAAGCGAAGGTGTGCTCCTGGCTTCGGGGATAATCCTGGCAGATGACCCCAAAGCAGCCCTTACAGATCTGGTAAGTAAAATTTAATCTGGTAAGAAGTTTAAGGTAAGAACTTTAAATACCTAAAAGGAATAAGCTGGAAATAGGGTAGATAGATTATTGTGATTAGAGGGTGTAATAAAAATGTCCCTGGACTTCTACACGATGGATGATTTAAAAGTGAAGGATAAGACGGTCTTGGTCAGGGTGGATGTTAATTCCCCTGTAGATCCTAAAAGCGGTCTTCTACTGGATGATACCAGAATCAAACTCCATGCAGAGACCGTTGGAGAGCTCTCGGATAAAGGTGCTAAGACGGTTTTACTGGCCCACCAGAGCCGTCCCGGAAAAGCAGATTTCACCACCTTAATGTATCATGCAGAAGCCTTATCTGAGATACTGGGAAAACCAGTTAAATACGTGGATGATATATTCGGAAGCAATGCTCGAATCCGTATATCCGGACTTAAAAGTGGGGAGATCCTTGTCCTGGAGAATGTCCGTTTCTACTCCGAGGAAGTCTTAAAGAGGGACCCTGAACTACAGGCGGAAACCCATCTGGTGAAGAAACTCACTCCACTGGTGGATTATTATATCAACGACGCCTTTGCAGCCGCCCACAGGTCACAACCTTCTCTGGTAGGATTTGCACTCAAAATACCGTCTGCAGCAGGAAGGGTGATGGAAAGGGAGCTTAAAATATTATACAATGCGGTTTATAACGCGGAAAGGCCATGTGTCTATGTTTTAGGAGGAGTGAAGGTTGATGATTCGATCACCATTGCAGAAAATGTCTTAAGAAGGGGCAGTGCCGATTACATCCTCA
>DAGC01000012.1:82250-373951 GCA_002495625.1 Methanobacterium sp. UBA375
GCTGATGATCCCGTTGTCAAAGAAATTGGCGCAAAATCGGGAGATATTTTGAAGATTACCAGGAAGAGCCATACTGCTGGAAAATTTGTTACCTATCGTTTAGTTCTTTAAGATTTGGAACCGGATTTATTTATGATAACGAGTTGTATAATGAAATTAATTTATACAGAAAAAGTCATACTATATAATAATATACTAATAGGATAATATTAATAATATAATAGAAGTTATTAATATAATTTTAGTTTCAAAGGCAAAAAAAGCTATGATTAGCTATAATTTATTTTTGGAGGAATTTAATGGTTCAAAATGCATGGGAACTGGTTGATGCATTTTTTGATGAATACAATCTGGTAGACCACCACATCAAATCGTATAACGACTTTGTAGACCACAGAATACAGGATATAATAGACATAACAGAGCCCATTGTTCTCGAACAGGGCGAATATTCCATAAAAACAGGAAACCTAACAATTAGAAAACCTTTCATAAAAGAAGCAGATGGATCCAAGAGTAAAATCTTTCCCACACAGGCCAGACTGCGAAACCTCACCTACTCAGCCCACATGTACCTGGAGATGTCCCTAATTAAGGGAGAGGAAGAGCAGGAAATGGAAAACGTGTACATAGGTGAAATGCCGGTGATGTTGAAATCAAACATATGCCACCTGAATGGATTGAATGAAACAGAACTCGAAGAAAATGGGGAAGATCCCCAGGATCCAGGCGGATACTTCATAGTAAACGGCTCAGAAAGGGCCATCGTAACCATGGAAGAGATAGCTCCCAACAAAATCATACTGGAGCGAATAGGCGAAAAAGAAGACAGACGCGCCAGAGCCATTGTTACATCAATAAAAAGCGGATTCAGGGCAAGAATCACCCTGGAATACAGGAAGCCACGTAAAAAAGGCGTTTTCCTCAGGATATCATTCCCATACGTACCAGGAGAAATACCACTGGTAGTTTTACTAAGGGCATTGGGTCTCGAGACAGATAAAGACCTGGTAAACAGCATATCCGAAGAAAGTGACATACAGTTCCTCCTCATAGATGATATACAGACATCAGAGATCACAAACAATTACGACGCCATCAAATACATAGGTAACCGGGTAGCCAAGGGAATGACCGAGGAATACCGGATTAAAAGGGCAGAAGACGTAATAGACCGATACTTACTACCGCACATAGGTGTGGAACCAGATAAAAGGGCTGAAAAAGCCACTTATCTGGCTGAAATGGCTGAAATGCTTTTACAGGTAATTTTCGATAAGAGAGAACCACACGACAAGGACCACTACGCCAACAAGAGACTCCGGGTATCCGGGGATTTAATGGAAGACCTCTTCAGAGTGGCCTTCACCAGCCTAACCAGGGACATGACCTACCAACTGGAGAGAAGCCTGGCACGAGGAAAAGAACCCTCTGTAAAACAGGCGGTACGTTCCGACGTCTTAACCGAGAACATCAAACACGCCATAGCCACCGGAAACTGGGTTGGAGGACGAGCCGGTGTAAGCCAGTTACTGGACAGAACCAGTTACATGGGAACCCTATCCCACCTTAAAAGGGTTGTATCACCCTTATCAAGGAGTCAACCTCACTTCGAAGCCCGTGACCTGCACCCCACCCAGTTCGGGAAAATATGTCCCAACGAGACTCCCGAGGGACCGAACTGTGGTCTGGTGAAAAACCTGGCCATACTGGCCAAGATATCAGAAGGTTCAGACCCACAGGAACTCGAGGATGTTATTAAGAAAATGAAAATGGTAAATCCAATTTAACAGACAGGGAAATCCAAATTAACGATAATAGAAAATGATCCAGACAAATTTGGGGGAAAATACTTGAAAAAATCTAAAATTTACATCAACGGTAAACTGATTGGAACCACCGAAGACCCGTACGAGTTTGTAGAAACCATGCGGGAGAAGAGGAGATCCGGTGATATCTCCCACGAGATGAACATCACCTACTACGATGATACCGATGAAATCTACATATTCAACGATCCTGGAAGAACCAGAAGACCAGTGATAGTAGTAAACGATGGAGAATCCGCATTAAAAGATGAACACATCGAAAAATTAGCTGCAGGAGAACTCAACTGGCTGGACCTAATAGCACTGGGTATAATAGAATACCTGGACGCAGAGGAAGAGGAAAACACTTACATCGCCATGTTTGAAGAAGATTTAACACCAGAACACACCCACCTGGAGATAGACCCCTCCACCATGCTGGGTATCTGCGCCGGAATCATACCCTACGCCAACCACAACTCATCACCCAGGAACACCATGGAAGCCGGTATGACCAAACAGGCGCTAGGATTATATGTATCCAACTATAATCTGCGAACAGACACCAGGGCACACCTTTTACACCATCCACAGGTGCCAATAGTTAAAACCAAAAGTATAGATGCCACCCAGTATGATAAAAGGCCTTCCGGACAGAACTTCGTAGTCGCGGTTATGTCCTATGAAGGATACAACATGGAAGACGCTCTCATCCTGAACAAGGCATCAATAGAGAGAGGACTGGCAAGATCATCATTTTTCCGTTCATATGAAGCATCAGAAAGAAGGTACCCCGGAGGACAGGAGGACAAATTCGAAATACCCGAAAATATAGTAAGGGGATACCGCTCTGAAGAAGTTTACAGACATCTCGATGAAGACGGAATAGTAAACCCCGAAGTAACCGTCAAATCAGGGGATGTCCTCATTGGAAAAACATCACCACCCCGATTTTTAGAAGAGATAGATGAATTCGGAACAGTCGCCGAGAGAAGAAGAGAAACCTCAGTCACAGTAAGACACGGGGAACACGGTACAGTAGACGCGGTAATGCTAACTGAAACCGTGGAAGGAAGTAAACTGGCCAAGATAAGGGTCAGAGACCAGAGACAACCCGAATTCGGTGATAAATTCGCCTCAAGACACGGGCAGAAAGGTGTGGTAGGACTTATAGTCTCCCAGGAAAACATGCCCTTCACAGAAGAAGGGGTTACACCAGACCTCATAATAAACCCCCACGCCATACCATCCAGGATGTCTGTGGGACAGGTGTTAGAGATGCTGGCCGGTAAAGCAGGGACACTGGAGGGAACCCGTATGGACGGAACACCATTCAGTGGAAACCACGAACTGGAAATCATGGACTTATTAAAGGCAAACGGGTTTGAAACCGCTGGAAGAGAATCACTCTACAACGGAATAACCGGTGAACGTATAGAAGCAGAGATATTCATCGGAGTAGCTTACTACCAGAAATTACACCACATGACCTCAGACAAAGTCTACGCCAGATCAAGAGGACCAGTACAGGTACTCACCCGACAACCAACAGAGGGAAGGGCCAGGGAAGGAGGACTCAGATTCGGGGAAATGGAAAGAGACTGCCTTATAGCTCATGGAGCTGCACTCGCCCTCAAAGAGAGACTCTTAGACGAATCAGATAAATACGAGGCCATAGTATGTGAATGTGGTATGATAGCCATCTACGACCGTATAAGGGACAAGAAATACTGCCCAATATGTGGGGACGTGGACACCTTCCCTGTAGAAATATCATACGCCTTCAAACTACTCTTAGACGAACTCAAGAGCCTTTGTATATTCCCTAAACTGGTACTGGAAGATAAGGCCTAGAAAATTCAATTTAACTAGATTCAAGAGAATTCAACCAATTTAAAGAGATAAAAACTTCAAAATAATAGAAATATAAATTATTAAAATGTTTCAGGAGAGAATAGCTTGCAAGGAATTTTAAAGAAAATTTCCCAGATAAATTTCGGTCTTCTATCCCCGGAAAACATCAGAAAGATGTCAGTCACCAAGATCGTAACTCCAGACACCTATGACGAAGACGGCTACCCCATAGAAGCTGGACTTATGGACCCCCGACTAGGGGTTATCGACCCGGGACTCAGGTGCAGATCATGCGGATCCAAAGGAGGAGACTGTCAGGGCCACTTTGGACATATCAACCTGGCGAGACCTGTAATCCACGTGGGATTCGCCGATACCATTCATAAAATACTCCGATCCACCTGCAGCAAATGCGGAAGAGTTCTCCTCACCGAAAGCGAAATAATCGACTACAAGGAAAAAATAGGGTCCAAACTCCAAAACGAGGAAAGCATAACCGCCGTCATAAAAGAAATTTACACCGTCGCCCGTAGAGATAAATGCCCCCACTGTGACGAGGAAAAGGAAGAGATCAAGATAGACAAACCCGTATCCATCGTGGAGGGTAACTATAAGCTCACCTCCTCTGAGGTAAGGGAGAGGCTGGAGAAGATAAACGAAGATGATTACTTACTCATCGGGATAAACCCGGAGGTCGCCAAACCAGAATGGATGGTGCTAACCGTATTACCAGTTCCACCAGTCACTGTAAGGCCATCCATAACTCTGGAGACAGGGGAACGGTCAGAAGACGACCTGACACACAAACTGGTGGATATATTACGTATCAACCAGAGATTGAAGGAGAACATGGAAGCCGGAGCACCCCAACTAATCGTAGAGGATTTATGGGAACTCCTGCAGTACCATGTAACCACTTACTTCGATAACGAGGCATCAGGAGTGCCACCGGCCAGGCACAGGTCGGGTAGGCCGCTTAAAACACTGGCCCAACGACTCAAGGGTAAGGAAGGAAGGTTCAGGAGCAATTTATCCGGTAAAAGGGTTAACTTCTCTGCCAGAACCGTTATCTCTCCAGACCCCAACATCAGCATCAACGAAGTAGGTGTTCCAGAGATGATCGCCAGGGAAGTCACCGTACCAGTATATGTAACCGACTGGAACATCGAGGATATGAGGGAACACATAGAAAACGGTCCGAAGATACACCCCGGAGCCAACTACGTCATCAGACCCGACGAAAGGAAGATAAGAGTCTATGAAGAGACAAAAGACTCAATATTAGAGAAATTAGAGCCAGGATACATTGTAGAAAGACACCTGATGGATGGAGACATCGTACTCTTCAACAGGCAGCCTTCCCTGCACAGGATGTCCATGATGGCCCATGAAGTGAAGGTGTTACCATACAAGACCTTCCGTTTAAACCTCTGTGTCTGCCCGCCATACAACGCTGACTTCGACGGTGACGAGATGAACATGCACGTCTTCCAGACGGAAGAATCTCGCGCAGAAGCCAAATCCCTCATGAGGGTACAGGAACATATCCTATCACCCCGATTCGGAGGCCCCATTATCGGGGGAATACACGACCACATATCAGGAGCATACCTCTTAACCAGGGAAGGATCGGTGTTTGAAGAAGATCACGTTTATCAGATGCTTAAAAAATCTAAGCTACCCCTACCAGAGAGGAGGAATAAACCCTGGACTGGAAAAGAGGTATTCAGCCTACTGTTACCCGACGACCTGAACATGGTCTATCGGGCGGAGATATGCCGGAAATGTGACGAATGCCTGAGACAGGAATGTAAAAACGATGCTTACGTAGTTATAGAAGATGGACAGCTTATATCAGGTGCAATAGATGAAAAAGCCTACGGCGCATTTTCTGGTAAGATATTAGATTCCATTGTCAAGGACTACGGTACAGATAAGGCCCGGGAATTTTTAGACTCCGCCACCAAACTGGCCATATCCGGTATTATGAAGAGAGGATTCACCACCAGCACCGCTGACGAGGAGATCCCCCAGGAAGCCAAGGACCGTATTGAGGAACTTTTAAGCAGGGCAGAACTCAAGGTGGAACAGCTCATTGAAGCCTACCACAACGATGAACTGGAAGCCCTGCCGGGACGAAGCCTCCGGGAAACCCTGGAGATGAAGATCATGCAGGTTCTAGGAGAAGCCAGGGACAAATCAGGTGAAATAGCAGAAAGTTACTTCGGAATGGATAACCATGCAGTTATAATGGCCCTCACCGGTGCCAGAGGTTCAATGCTGAACCTGACCCAGATAGCCGCCTGTGTAGGGCAGCAATCAGTACGTGGTGGCCGTATCGAGAGGGGTTACAGTAAAAGGACCCTGCCACACTTCAAAGAAGGTGAACTAGGTGCAAAGGCCAGCGGATTCGTACACTCCAGTTACAAGAAAGGGCTGGACCCATTGGAGTTCTTCTTCCACGCTATGGGTGGACGTGAAGGACTGGTGGACACCGCTATCCGTACTGCCCAGAGTGGTTACATGCAGAGAAGACTGGTAAACGCACTCCAGGACCTTAGCGTACAGCCCGACGGAACAGTCCGGGACAACCGGGGAATTATAATCCAGAGCAAATACGGTGAAGACGGAGTAGACCCGGCTAAGAGTGACTACGGAAAGGTCGCCGATATCGACCGTATGATAGAAGAGATGCGGATTAAATCCAAGGCAAAATAACAGGAGTAAAAGATTTTTATCATTTAATAGATTGGGTGGTTTTGTGGATATTAAGAAGGTAACAAGTGTTGTAAAGAAGAAAAAAGCCGACTTCCCGGAAAGTCTCATACACGAGATAGCCGAGGCATCGGAAAGACATAAGTTAAAGGTTAAAGAACTGGAAGAACTGGTCGACGAAATAAAAAAGGCCTACCAACGTGCCGGAGTGGAAAATGGTGAAGCAGTAGGCACAGTAGCCGCTCAATCCGTAGGAGAACCAGGTACCCAGATGACCATGCGTACCTTCCACTACGCAGGAGTGGCAGAATTAAACGTTACATTAGGATTACCCAGACTTATAGAGATTGTAGACGCCCGTAAGAAAATATCAACACCCACCATGGCCATATATTTCGAGGAAAACTATGGTACTGATGAGGAATTCGTGCGGAAAATCGCAAACCAGATAGGTAAGATAGTCCTCAACGATATACTCAAGGATTTCAACGTTAACTACGCTGAAATGAATATGAGCGTAGAAATCGATGAAGAAAAGGTTCAAGATAAGAGACTGGAATATGATTCCATTCTGGCCAAGATAGAAAAAGCTTTTAAAAAGGTAGAAATAAATAAAAACCTACTGAGTTTTGAACCTACAATTTCCGAATCAAAACACGCCATAAGAGAACTTAGACTTCTAGCCGATAAGGTCCGCGATTTACAGATAAGCGGAGTTAAAAACATCGGAAAAGTAGTTATAAGCAAAGAAGATGTGGAATGGGTTATCCATACCGAAGGTTCGAACCTAGGCGCTGTACTCAAGATGGAAGGTGTAGATAAAACCAGAACCACCACCAACGACATCCATGAAATAGAAAAGGTTCTGGGAATAGAAGCCGCCAGAAATGCCATCATCCATGAGGCCCAGAGCACCATGGAAGAACAGGGATTAACCGTTGATGTAAGGCACATCATGCTGGTGGCCGATATGATGACTTCTGATGGAGCAGTTAAATCCATAGGAAGACACGGTATAAGCGGTGAGAAAGCCAGTGTACTGGCCCGTGCCTCCTTTGAAGAGACAGGCAAACACCTTTTAAGGGCCTCAATCAGGGGAGAAGTCGATCACCTCACCGGTATAATTGAAAACATTATAATAGGACAGCCAATACCACTGGGAACAGGTTCGGTTGGCGTTATTATGAAAGCTAGAGATTAAGGAGGAAGTAAATTGGACGTAGATAGAGGAATTCGAGTCGCAGTGGACACCGGAAGTGTCACACTGGGATCTGAAAAATCAATACAGGGACTTAAACATGGTAAAGGTAAACTGGTTATAGTAGCCCAGAACTGTCCCCGTGATATCCGGGAAGATGTTTTACATTATTCCAAGTTATCAGAGATCCCGGTTTACACTTACGAAGGTACCAGTGTAGACCTGGGATCGGTATGTGGAAAACCATTCACCGTGGCCACCCTTACCATCAAGGATCCAGGTGACTCCAATATATTAGAAGTAACGGGGTAATTTTTGTGACCATAAAATTTACAACCCACGAGATAAGGTACATCGCCCTTTTCGAGAGCATGACCGGAGCAACTGTAAAAGATTGCCTGGTGGATGATGAAAACGGAAAACTAACCTTCCTGGTTAAAAGAGGTGATATGGGACTGGCTATTGGAAAAGGAGGAAGCACAGTAGGTAAAGTCCAGAAAACAGTGGATAAAGGTGTGGAGGTTATAGAACACTCCGAAGATCCCGTGGAATTCATCTCCAACATAATGGCCCCCGCCAAAATCAGGAGTATAAGGATACTTCAAAAGGAAAACGGAGAAAAAATAGCTACACTGGAAACTGATGCTCGAAATAAAAGAACTGCCATTGGAAAAGGCGGTCAAAATATAGAAAGAGCAAGGGTACTGGCCAAGAGGCAGCATAACATAAATAACATCGTTATAAAATAATTCGATTTTAATGATTATATACTATTAAAATAATACATCTTAGAATACTATCTAGACACTAGATGTTAACGATGAAAAAAGGAAATTATCAAGGAAATGTATAGAGGAGGAATCATACTTGCCAGGATTATTCGCAGCTAAAAAGCTTAAAAAGAACAGACAAAATTTCAGGTGGAAAGACACAGAATATAAAAGAAGAAAATTAGGATTAGATATTAAAGCCGATCCTTTGGTAGGCGCACCACAAGCACGGGGCATAGTAATTGAAAAAGTGGGTATAGAGGCCAAACAGCCCAACTCAGCCATCCGTAAATGTGTACGAGTGCAGCTAATAAAAAACGGTAAACAGATCACTGCATTCGCCCCAGGAGACGGTGCAATAGGGTTCATCGATGAACACGATGAAGTCATGATCGAGGGAATAGGCGGACCATCCGGAAGATCCATGGGAGACATACCAGGGGTAAGATGGAAGGTCACCAAGGTCAATAACGTGGCCCTGGAAGAAATGGTCAAAGGTAAAATAGAAAAACCAGTAAGATAACGAGATTTACAAAGATGAAGTAAGATAATCAGATTTACGAAAATGAGGTAATTTTTATGAGTTTTAAAGTCTTCGATAAATGGGATTTGGAAGAGGTGAAGATAGAGGACCAGGGCCTGGTAAACTACGTGTGCCTGGACGAAGTACTGGTCCCACACACCATGGGAAGACATGTTAAAAGACAGTTCGCCAAATCCAGAGTTTCCATAGTGGAAAGACTCATGAACAAGATCATGAGGACCGAGAGAAACTCCGGAAAGAAGAACAAGGCCTACAACATAGTCAGAGACTCCATGGAGATCATAAACAAAAGATCAAAACAGAACCCCTTACAGGTCCTGGTTAAAGCAGTGGAAAACACCGCACCACGAGAAGAAACTACCAGGATAAAGTACGGTGGAATCGGATACCAGGTAGCAGTGGACATCGCACCCCAGAGAAGAGTGGATTTATCCCTCGGATTTTTAACCAGAGGAGCTCTTCAATCATCATTCAAAAGGAAAAGAACGGTAGAAGAATGTCTGGCTGACGAACTGCTCCTTGCAGCGGAATCTGATACCAGAAGCTTCGCCGTACAGAAAAAGGAAGAGAAGGAGAGAGTAGCCCGGTCCGCACACTAATTACAATTATTTAATAGGACTCAGGCAACAATTCAATGTTACAGGGTGATTTTAGTGAGTAGACGTACTAAAATGATTAATAAGATTAAGGAGCTGATGTACGACCCTAAACACATCAGAAACATCGGTATCGTGGCCCATATCGACCATGGGAAAACTACCTTATCAGACAACCTCCTGGCTGGTGCAGGAATGATATCCTCAGAACTGGCAGGAGATCAACTTTACTTGGATTTCGATGAGCAGGAACAGGCCAGAGGCATAACTATCGACGCAGCTAACGTATCCATGGTTCATAAGTATAAAGATCACGAATACTTAATAAACCTCATCGATACCCCTGGTCACGTTGACTTCGGTGGAGACGTAACCCGGGCCATGAGAGCGGTGGACGGATCAGTAGTAGTGGTCTGTGCAGTGGAAGGAATCATGCCCCAGACAGAAACAGTACTCCGGCAATCCCTTAAAGAGAATGTAAGACCAGTACTGTTTATAAACAAAGTAGACCGTCTCTTAAACGAGCTCAAACTCGATGCAGATGAACTTCAACAGAGATTTATTAAGATCATAGCCAATGCTAACAAGTTAATCAAAAACATGGCTCCCAAGGAATTTAAAGACGAATGGCTGGCCCGGGTAGAAGACGGAAGTGTGGCTTTCGGATCTGCATATCACAACTGGGCCATAAACGTGCCCATCATGCAAAAAACAGGGATAACCTTCAAAGATATCTATGATTACTGTAAATCAGATAACCAGAAAGAATTAGCCCAGAAAGTCCCATTACACGAGGTTCTACTGGGAATGGTGGTGGAACACCTGCCCAGCCCCGACGTAGCCCAGAGATACAGAGTACCCAACATCTGGTCCGGGGATATAGAATCCGAAGAGGGACAGGGAATGATAAACACCAGCCCCGACTCACCATTGGCAGTTATGGTCACCAACGTGAGCATAGACAAACACGCCGGTGAAATAGCAACCGGAAGAGTTTACGGGGGAACCATAGAGAAGGGTAGTGAGATCTACTTCGTAGGATCCATGGGCAAGGCCCGGACCCAGCAGGTAGGAGTGTACTTCGGACCGGAAAGGGTCAACACCGATAAGGTACCTGCCGGAAACATAGTGGCCATAACCGGTGCCAGAAACGCAGTAGCTGGGGAGACCATAACCAGCTACGGAACCAAGATCAGCCCCTTCGAGAGCATAGAACACATCAGCGAACCAGTGGTAACCGTGGCTGTGGAAGCTAAAAACACCAAAGACCTGCCTAAACTCATAGAGGTACTCCGACAGGTTGGTAAGGAAGACCCCACAGTCAGAGTGGAGATCAACGAGGAGACCGGTGAACACCTGATATCCGGTATGGGCGAACTCCACCTGGAGATCATAGCCTACCGTATCAACGAGAAAGGAGTGGAAATCGAAACCTCCGAACCAATCGTGGTATACAGGGAAACTATAGCAGGTACAGCCGGACCAGTGGAAGGAAAATCACCCAACAAACACAACCGGTTCTACATAGAAATCAAGCCACTGGAAGACTCCGTATTCAAGGCCATACAGGAAGGAGAAATAAAAGAAGGACGGGTTAAAGGTAAAGAATTAGCCGCCAAATTCCAGGAATTCGGCCTGGAAAAGGAAGAAGCCCGGAAAGTATGGGATGTAAATAAAAGATCACTCTTCATCAACATGACCCGTGGTATCCAGTACCTGGATGAGATTAAGGAACTCTTAATGGACGGATTTGAAAGCACCCTGGATGACGGGCCCATAGCCAGAGAAAAGGTAATGGGTATAAAGGTGCTCTTAAAGGATGCCAAGATCCACGAGGACGCAGTCCACCGTGGCCCCGCTCAAGTACTGCCTGCCATAAGGAAGGCGGTTTACGGTGCCATTATGATGGCCCAGCCCACCCTGTTGGAACCCATGCAAAAAGTATTTATCAACACACCCCAAGATTATATGGGTGCAGCAACTAGGGAGATACAGAACAGAAGAGGTCAGATCGAAGACATGTCTCAGGAAGGAGATATGGCTACGCTTCAAAGTAAAGTACCAGTTGCTGAGATGTTCGGATTTGCAGGAGACATCAGATCCGCTACTGAAGGACGATGTTTATGGTCCACAGAAAGCGCAGGATTTGAAAGACTGCCAAATGAACTGCAAAAGACCATTATAAGGGAGATAAGACAGAGGAAAGGTTTAAGTCCCGAACCCTATGGTCCGGATCATTACCTGGGATAAAACTTTAATTTTTTAAAAAAATTATCCTTTAAATAGGTAGAAAGAGAAAAATTATATAGACTAATCAAGATACCAACTATGAATCAATGAATTCATACTACTAAAAATAATATGCAAATTTAGATGGAGGTATATTTATGGCCAAAGCAAAAGAACATATGAACTTAGCGTTTATTGGACACGTAGACCATGGTAAATCAACACTAGTCGGACACCTGCTCCTGCAGTCAGGGGTAATAGCTGAACAGCAGCTATCCAAGGGAGAAGACAAGTTTAGGTTTGTTATGGACAAGCTCCAAGAAGAAAGAGAAAGAGGGGTTACCATCGACCTTGCCCACGCAAGATTCGACACACCCAAATACGAATTTACCATCGTGGACTGTCCCGGACACCGTGACTTTGTAAAGAACATGATCACCGGAGCATCCCAGGCAGACGCCGCAGTATTAGTGGTAGCTATCGATGACGGTGTAATGCCCCAGACAAAAGAGCACGCTTTCCTGGCAAGGACACTGGGAATCAACCAGTTAATTATAGCCATCAACAAGATGGACCTGGTTAACTACAGTGAAGAAAAATATAACGCCCTCAAGGAAGATGTGGGAAACCTGATTAAGACCGTGGCTTACAAGCCAGATCAAATAGATTTCATACCAATATCAGCCTTTGAAGGGGACAACATCACCAAACCATCCGAAAACACCCCCTGGTACAAAGGACCATCACTGGTGGACAGTCTAAACAAGTTATCCGCACCAGAAAAACCAACCAACCTACCACTACGTGTACCGGTACAGGATGTCTACTCCATCACCGGAGTGGGAACCGTACCAGTAGGACGAGTAGAAACCGGTGTGATGAAGAAAGGTGATAACGTCATATTCGAACCACCAGGCGCCAGCGGTGAAGTGAAATCCATCGAGATGCACCACGAAATGCTGGAATCAGCAGAACCTGGTGACAACGTAGGATTCAACGTACGTGGTGTCGGTAAAAACGATATCAGAAGAGGAGACGTAGCTGGACACACCAACAACCCACCATCCGTGGCTAAAGAGTTCACAGCCCAGATCGTGGTATTACAGCACCCTGGTGTCATCACCGTGGGTTACACACCTGTATTCCACTGTCACACCGCTCAGGTAGCATGCACCTTCCTGGAACTCCAGAAGAAGATGAACCCCGCTACTGGTGCCGTGGAAGAGGAAAACCCAGACTTCCTTAAGACTGGTAACGCCGCTATCGTTAAGGTGAAACCAACCAAACCAATGGTCATCGAAAAGATCAAAGAAATTCCACACATGGGAAGATTCGCTATCCGTGATATGGGTCAGACCGTGGCAGCTGGAATGTGTATCGATCTGGTGCCAGCAAAATAAAGATATGGTAAATATTACCAAGAGGAAATGGTGGAAGGGTTCAAATTCTACCTGCTTCCTTTTATTTTTTTATGGAGGATCTAAATGCACAAAGCCAGAATAAAACTAACAGGCACCGACCCAGAGAAACTTGCCTACGTATGCGACCAGCTCAAAAGAATAGCCGAAAGAACCGGTGTAGACCTATCAGGACCCATACCACTACCCACCAAGAAACTGGTGGTACCCACCCGCAAATCCCCCGATGGAGAGGGAAAAGCCACCTGGGAAAAATGGGAACTAAGGATCCATAAAAGACTGGTCGGTATAGAAGCCGATGAAAGGGCCATGCGCCAGGTCATGAAAGTCAACGTACCTGACAACGTTAGCATAGAAATCGAACTTAAAAGTTAATTAGTTTTTTAAATAACTCTGTTTTTAATCTGGGATTTTAAATCCCACCTTTCAACCTTTATTTAAGGTTGAACCAATTTCATTACAATTAATTTACACATGCCGGGATAGCCTAGCCAGGTAAGGCGCGGGCCTTGAGAGCCCGTGGAGCTTTGCTCCTCCAGGGTTCAAATCCCTGTCCCGGCGTATTATTTACTATTTTTAAATTATTTAGAACTAGAAACTTCAACATTCTTTGATTTATTTTCTGACTCAATTTTTTCTTTGTTTAACTGTTTTTTAATTTCAATCTCTGCTAAACTTAACTGAAAGGCGCTTATGAGTTTAGTTACCTCAGATTCCATATTTACAGTATAAAGCTGGGCATTCCCCACTTTTTTAGATTTTTTTATCAAGCCATATTCTTCTAATTCTTCTAAAAATTCGTATAATGTGCTACGGGCGATCTTTGAATAGTTTGCAATGTCTGTTTTCGTGTATTCTGTTTCAGGGTGTGATATGAAAAGATCAATTACCTTAACTCTGGGGCTTTCTCCAAAAATGTCTGTCAACATAACAACCACTTGTATTTTTTTACTACAAACTTGTATAAAAAACTAACGACATATATTTATTACTATTTATTTAATTAGTAATATGAAATTGGAACTCAAGGAGAGAATCCTGTTTAATTTACTAAGCCATGGTTATGTGGGAAAAAAGCACACTCCCCTTGTTAATGCCTGCAAAGGATTCCCTAAACATGAAGTAGATCAGGTTAAGGGAGAAATCCATAATCTGGTTACAGGGGGATATTTGGTACTTAAACCAACAGGACATGGCCTTGATGTTTCCATTAATCCTCAAAGATTAAGTGAAATAAAAAAATTGCCTGGAATGAGGAAAATCATAGAGATGAATCCCTATATAAAGGGCAGATTTAATTTTTAATTCTTTGCTAAAATATCAAAGCTAAATTTGCTCCTCCAGGGTTCAAATCCCTGTCTTGGCGTCTTTATTTACTATTTTTAAGCTGAATATTGATTAATTTAAATCGTTATCAAATCAAAATTTCTTTGTGACTGTGAGCACATGATAGAAAAAGTTATATTCCATTTCAAGAAATTAAAATATAATATTAACATTTAGAAGTGAGGGTATTAAATGGATGTTAGAGTTATAGTTGTAGTGGCACTGATTTGTGTTATAATCGCTGTTGTAGGTGTAGTTTATTATAATTATGATTTTAACACACAGGGAGTTAATGAAACTACTATTAACACTGGAAATACCACAAATAACGACACCACCAACACATCCCAATCAAACAATCAATTAGAGTTAACTGTTCTTCCAGATAACCAGCCAGGACCTAACCTGGCCCATCGCCAGGTCCTGGCCCTACTCCCGATCCAATGGATCGTATTATCAGCCTTTTCGATGCTTATTTGAATAAATACTATGATCAGTCACTGGTACCTGCTATGGCAGTGGCTATAGTCAAAGATGGGAAAATAGTCTACCAAACTACTCATGGAGTCAAAGATCTATCTTCAGGAGCACCCGTTGATGAAAATACTTTATTTGGGATAAGTTCTAATACAAAAACCTTTCAGCAACCCTGGTTGGACAACTGGTAAGTGCAGGGTTGATGAGCTGGGATGATCCAGTATCTAAATACTTCCAAGTTCCCGATGAATTATTACTGTACTATGGAGAGAACATAACCAGGGAACTAACCATCAGGGATGTTCTTTGCCACCGCAGCGGACTACCTACATATGGTGGAGATTCTTTTTACATGTATTTCAATGATTCATATGCTACTGCTCTTTATAAGCTTCGTTACGTGGGAAATACCACTCCATTCCGTAGTACACATCAGTATAATAATATAATTTACGCTTTAGGGGTTTATAGCGCTGCACATGTGGCTAACACCACCTGGCATGATTTAATTAAGCAGAATATTTTAACACAGCTGGGGATGACCAGTGCAGTATCCAGTTACTGGGATTTCCTGGAAACACCAAATCATGTTACACCCTATAAACTTCTTCGAAACAGTACCATGATGCCTTATGATATTATACCCGACCCAATCGGCCCTGCAGGAAGCATATATTCATCTATAAGTGAGATAGCTTACTGGTTGCAGTTCCAGCTAAACGGCACCGGGTATTACAACGGTGTGAAAATTTTAAACAAAACTGAACTGGACGAAACACATACAGGACAAATAAAAATTACGGATGTCGAAGAATACGGTTTAGGATGGTATGTTGATGAAGACTGTATATGGCACGATGGATCCAGTAATTCTTTCCACAGTCAAATTACACTTTTCCCATCGAAGGGAGTGGGAATAGTGATACTGTCTAATGGCGGAATTTATGCCAAGGATTGGGCGAGAAAAGCCTTGAATGTTAAATTTAAGGATTTGGTAAGGGGCAACTATACCTCTGATCCATGGCCTGCTGCCAAGGAAGCACTTGACGTTTCATACAAACCAGTACCACCACACCACCTCTAGTAGGTCCAGAACTTCCTTTAACTGGATACACTGGTGTCTATACCGATAAGGTCTACGGGAAAATAAATATCACCAAATCAAACAACACTTTGATCGCTCATTATGGGAACAAATAACCAAACCTTCAAGTTAGAACACTGGAATGGGGACGTGTTCAACGAACCTTACAACGACTTTACATTCAACTTCACCGGCATTTCTAAAAATAGAGCGAATAATTTAACAGTTACATTACATGACTATACCACCAACCCGGCTAACAGCACAACGACATTCAAAAGAGTCATACAATAAAAATAAACTCTTTTGTTATGTGATTAAAACACGTAGAAACTGTGCTCAGTTTGTCTGTAACTTAAATAGGAAAGCGTTTACATGATAAATTCCAAATATATCAAGGTAGTAATGTAGGTGAAATTATGGACAACAAGGAAAAAGTCATAAAAGCTTTTAAAGACTCTGAAGAACCTTTAAATGCAACCAAGGTAAGTGAGTTATCCGGTGTGGAGAAAAAAGAAGTTGATAAGATCATGAAGGATCTTAAAAAGGATGAAACTATCGTTTCTCCTAAAAGGTGTTACTGGACTTTAAAGAAGTAAATTAACCCTTAATTATTTTATTTTTTCATATATGTTTGCACAAAATGTAGTTGATATCTGCAGATTTATTAATTAAAAACAGGTTATATTTTAGCAATGGTCAAATTTACAGATATACTATTATTTTCAGTTTTAATTCTGCTTTTCTATATCTATATAATGAAACAGGAGCATACAGTCCTTTATCTATTCTTATTCATCTTTATAATCTTCACTCTCCTTTCTTTAACTGTTTCACGAAAATATGGTGCTAAAATATTGGGTTGGGGAGGTATGATTAAATATAGAGATTATACCTCTCTTTTCATTAGTATCACTCAAATGGGTCTATTTTTCAATGTCACATTTATGTTTTTATACGAATATTATCAGCCAATTCTGGTATTGCTTGGTTTTATTGCCATGTTATTGGGTATGGCATTCAATCTCCTGGTTAGAAGAGAATTAGGAAAAAATTGGATTCCACTCTCAAAAACAACCGAAGAACAGGAGCTAGTAACCAGCGGCATCTATTCTAAAATCAGACACCCCTTCTACACATCGATATTAATCTTATTTCTCGGAGTAGCCTTAATGGCTTTGAACCTTTACGCGCTTCTATTTTTCATCTTATTTATTATTGCAGTATTAGTTAGAATAAAAAAAGAGGAAGAAGAGTTAATCACGAAATTTGGAGATGAATATAAGAGATATAGGGATGAAGTGCCTATGTTGATGCTTAAATTTGATTAATCCTTGTTTTTATTTTTCAAATGTCCCAACAAAATTTCTCAACAACTCATTACCGCCAGAAAGAACTGGTTCTGTATGGCCGGTGAAAATAACTTCTATATCATAATTTAAAAGCTTTTTCATGGACTCCTCATACTTTTCAGGCTCTAAAATTAACTTTTCACCCGGGCTTTCCAGCTTCCCCTCTTTATACTGTAGATTATCCCCCAGAAACATTACCTTTTTTTCGGGGTCGTAAAGGCATATACTGCCCGGGGAGTGTCCAGGGGTATGTATTACCTTGTATTCACCTATCATATCACCTTCTTTTAGTAATATTTCAGGTTCAACAGGTTTGGTTCGGTATATTGCCCCGTACAACTTAATAATGGCGTTTATAATAGCTCCACCAATGTGTTCGGACTTGCCCTGGATGTAATCTGCATCGGCGGGGTGGATTGCCACCTGGGCACCTGTGATTTCCTTTATTTTGCTAAGACTTCCCACATGGTCGAAGTGGCTATGGGTTATCACGATGGTTTTTATGTCCTGAGGTTTACGTTTCAAGGTTTTTTCAACGTAATCAACAATTTTAGATGAATTACCAGGCAAACCTGTATCGATGAGGATTATTTCACCATCATCTTCCACCAGGTAGTAGTTCACGGATTTTCCACCTAAATTATGAATCCCCGGCATTATCTCCATATTTTCACCCATGTGTTGTATTGGCCCTTCTTCCAATCATAAACCTGTCGAATACTATCCAGACTCTGATAAGGGCGGGTGCTATTTTGGTTATCACACCCTCCATTTCTCCTGAAACGTCGTCTAAAAGTTCCATAACTGGCAGTTCCTGGGGGCAGCGTTCCTCGCACTTACCACATTTTTTGCATTTAGAGGCGTAGGCTGCTTGCCCTTCATGTAATATCCCTAAACCCAGGGCGTACTCTGTCTGGCTTCGTATTTTATTTTCCTGGAAGATGTGCAGGCTGTCGTATGTTTGTAAGCACCGGGGTATGTCCACTCCTGCAGGGCAGGGCATGCAGTACTGACATCCGGTACACCCTGTTTTCATGAGTTCCCGGTATTTATCCTTGGCTTCTCCCACTAACTCAAGTTCTTCCTCTGTTAAGGTGTGGGGTAAACCTTCTTCGGCGATGCGCAGGTTCTCTTTTATGTGTTCTTCCTCGTTCATCCCGGAAAGTACGCAGGTAACTCCTGGATGGTTCAACACCCAGCGCAGAGCCCATTCTGCAGGTGTTCTTTTAACTGCAGATTTATCCCAGATATCCTGTACTTCAGAGGGTATTTTCCCGGTTAAGTTACCGCCCCGGAATGGTTCCATTATAAAAACGCCCATCCCCTTGGCTGTCGCGTATTCCAGGCCTTCTCTACCTGCTTGATACTCTTCATCCAGGTAGTTGTACTGGATGAGGCAGAAGTCCCAGTCGTAAGCATCTATGATTTCTTTAAACAGGCCTTTACCTCCATGGAATGAGAAACCGGCGTTTTTGATTTTTCCCTCAGTCTTCATCCTATCCAAAAATGATAGGGCATCGAGTTTTAGTGATTTCTTCCACGTGGGCGCGGTAAGCCCGTGCAACATGTAGTAATCAATGTAACTTGTGTTAAAGTTATCAAGCTGAACATGTATCGTCTTTCCCAGTTCATCTGGTTTATCCACTTTCCATGCCGGTATTTTAGTGGCTATTTTAACTTTTTCCCTGTATCCATCACCCAGGATTCGGCCTACCATCTGTTCGTTCATGTAAGCCAGGGCGGTGTCGATGAAGTTAACTCCATGGTCTATGGCATATCTAATCTGCTCGGTTGCCCTTTTTTCATCGGTTCTACCATTTCTGGTGGGCAATCTCATGGCTCCAAAGCCCAGTACAGATAGTTCATCACCGGTTTTTTCTATCTTACGGTATTGCATTTTTACACCTCTTGGATTAACTAGTCAGTTTTTATGATTGACTGGTCAGTCTATTCTTCTTTTAAAGAATTCTCCTCCTACTAAATCTTAAAAAATCTAAAATTACCTGGAAATTCCATCCCAGAAGAGCTCAAAGGACTGGTCCAGAGTTTCAGCCCCTAATTTTTCCGGATACTTATTGATGTAATTAAGTGTAGATACTACGTTTCCCCAGAAAAACTCCAGTATAATTTCAAATGGTACTTCTTTAATCTCTTTATCCTGAATACCCTTTTTATAAACATCTAAAAGGGCATCGGTTTGAGTTTCCAGTTGTTCCTTGGTTAGGGTAGTTATATAGGGCGATGTATGGAAGGTGAGTATGAATTGGAATTTATGGGGGTTTTTAATGGCGTAATCGATGAATTTGCACCATAAATCTTTTAAATTATTCTTTAGGGATGCGTCACCCTCAAATTGCCCTTCAATCTCCGAGAGCATGCTTTCCTTGGTGTACAGATAGAGACGATTGATTAATTCTTCTTTGGTTTTAAAGTAATGGAATAAAGTTCCAGTAGCTACTCCGGCGGTTTTGGCGATTTCCGCTGTAGATGTGCCGTGAAATCCCCTTTCCACAAAGAGGATCAGTGCTGCGTCCAGTACATTCTGTTCTTTCTCTTTCAAGGGTGACACCCAAGATGATGTTTTATTGACTGATTAGTCAATTTAGTATTTAAATATTTCTTCCATCATGGTTTTGGACTTCAAAATCTAATCCCAACGAGCTAGGTGGGGGCATCTAATGCCCCCACCGGGACTAATACCAATAATGCAGGAGAAAAATTGAACATGAAATTATTCGGTCTATGCACATACAAAACAAAACCAGATTGAAGTTGATTTTGCAAATGTATTCCCCGGTTTGATACTGCTTTACATGTTTTTCTTACGATGACAAAATATAAATAGTTTGCTAAAACAGAATTAAAATTCACATTTAAGGTACTAATTTAAGGAGTATAATAAAAAAAATAAAAAAATAATTCTACGAATCATTTATATACAACCAGCCACAATCTATTATTAAAGTCGAATTCTATTCTAATTCATTAATAACAGATTTTCAATGTTTTTTAACTATTTAGATAGATTTTAAGCAATTTAATAGATTTTTACCTAATTAAGCTGATTTATTATGAATTCCAACAATGAACATAAAGAAGGCGTTGACCAGCGCATATCGATGGTAACTGGAGACCCTAAACGTGCTATCCGCGTTTTATCTGTGCCCATGATCATATCCATGCTTCTTATCATGGCCTATAACCTGGCAGATAGTATATGGGTCGCTGGTCTTGGCCCGGACGCCCTGGCTGCTTTGGGTTTCACCGCCCCTATCTTCATGATAGTTGTAGGGTTAGGTAACGGGCTGGGCGCCGGTGCAACCTCACTAATAGCCCGGTGTATAGGGGCGGTTAATAAGAAGAAGGCAGATAATGCTGCCATGCACTCAGTGATTCTTTCCTTGGCAGTATCAGCAATTTTCACCCTATTGATTTTAGTATTTCTCTCCAATATCCTTCTGGCCATGGGGGCGGGGAGTACTGTTGATTTAGCAGTAGAGTATGGTCAAGTACTCTTTGGTGGACTGGTCTTAATGATATTTTCCAGTGTGGCGTCTGGTATTTTAAGGGCGGAAGGAGATGTAAAGAGGCCCATGTATGCCATGGCAGCCACCGCTATCCTGAACATAATACTGGATCCTGTATTCATCTACACCTTTGGATGGGGAATAGCCGGAGCTGCCTGGGCTACCCTACTTTCTGCCAGCATATCATGCGCTTTAATGATTTACTGGATGCTTATGAAGGGAGATACCTATGTAACATTCTCCCGCAGTGATTTTAAACCTGACTGGGGTGTGGCCCGTGACATCTTAATGGTGGGACTGCCGGCCAGCGCTGAATCCTTCGTGATGTCTTTTTTGGGAATGATCCTAAACCTGATACTGGTGGTTACCGGAGGGGCAGCAGCAGTGGCAGTTTACACGGCAGGATGGAGGGTGGTGATGATGGTCATGATACTGCCTATTGGAATTGGTACCGCTGCGATAACCGTTGCCGGAGCGGCATTCGGGGCTAGAAAATATGATAATCTTAAAACTGCCCTAACCTATGCAGCTAAGTTGGGTTTTATAACAACCACGGTTGTTGGATTGTTATTATCCATATTTTCTGGAGTTGTAGCCTCCATATTTACTTATTCGCCGGAGACGGCCTATCTCACCCCGGAAATTGCAACATTTCTCCAGTTGATGTTCCTGTTTTACATGCCAGTTCCGTTGGGTATCACGGCCAGTTCAATCTTCCAGGGCATGGGCAAAGGAATAACCTCCCTAATATTAACCATTCTTAGAGAATTAGCGTTCATCGCAGTTTTCGCCTACCTGTTTGCCTTCATATTTGGCCTAGGTTCCCAGGGGGTATGGTGGGGACTGGTGGTGGGAAGTGGAATTGGATGTACACTAGCCTACATCTGGGCCAACATATACGTGAACCGGTTGAAAAGGTATTTCATTGGAGAATCAGGAGTTGAAAATGTTTAAAGGAGCTAGAAAACGTTTAAAATTAAATTTAACTATATTATCTCCCCTCCTATGGAGATGGTATAATCTTTAACAATAATATTCTTTTGAGCCTTTTCTAAGGCCCTTCTGACTATTACTTCGATACCAGAGCAGCAGGGAACTTCCATATGGACGATGGAGATGGATTTTATATCCTGTTTTGTAAATATCTCCGCCAGCTTATCCACGTACTGGTCTATGACCTTGTCTAGTTTGGGACAGAGAATTATCAACACCTTATTCTTCAGGAATCTCTGATGGAAGTTGGCGAAGGCGAAGGGTGCGCAGTCTGCAGAAATCAATAGATCTGCATTTTTAAAGTAGGGAGCATCTGGATTTAGAAGCTGCAACTGCACTGGCCAGTTTTTAAGCTCAGCACTGAAGATCTGTACTTCTTCCTGGCTCTTCAGACGGCTTCTTTCTATGTCCTGGGCCGCTGAACCAGGACATCCACATGCCAGAGGGGGTTCTTCTTCATATTCCGGTACTTCGATGTTATTTTCTTTTAAATAATCTATAGCTTGACCTAGATATTCTGTCTGGCCGTGTTCCTGCAGATGTTTCAGATGAGCTTTTATAACATTAGTCCCTGCTTTTGCTATGTTCTCCATAACCTTCTTTTCGTCGTATGGTTCTGCTTCCCTGGTTTCAATTTCAATTGCGCCTTCAGGACACTCCCCTATACATGCCCCCAGACCGTCACAGAACAGGTCGCTTATCAGTCTGGCCTTTCCATCGATTACCTGCAGGGCTCCCTCTGGACATCCTATCATGCAACCCCCACAGCCTGTGCATTTCTCTTCATCAATTTTAATTATATCCCTTTTCATCTAATCCCTCTAAACATATTATATATAAAAATAGATTCATAAAATTACCTGAAGATAGTAAAAATAAATTTAAAAGCATTTTTATTGTAGAATATAGAAATTATTAAACTAGGGATTGAAATTAACTACGGATTTTATTTAGTAAAATACGTTAAATTATTAAAATTTAGGCTGAAAAATGAAAGATGAGAAAATCAAACAGGAAGAATCTCTAAAAGAAAAGGAAGAGAAATATAGGCACTGGTTCGAGGATGATCTAACTGGTGATTTCCTCGCGACATTGGATGGGGAACTTCTGATGTGTAATAGGTCCTTTATTGAGATTTATGGCTTTAAAGATATTAATACGGCATTAGATTATAATATCTCAAAGTTTAACCCAGAAGATTGGGTTGATCTGCTAGATCGCCTCAGATATGAGCATAAAATAAGGGGCCATGAAAGCTGGCATATAACACCCTCCAATAAGAAAATCCACGTTGTTTCTAACTTAGTAGGGATATTTAATGATTCAGATGAACTGGTTCAAATTAAGGGTTATACTTTTGATGATACCGAACGTAAAGAAGCTGAACTATCCCTTAAAGAAAGTGAAAAGAAATATCGGTTGTTGTTTGATGAAGATTTAACTGGTGACTTCATAGCAACACCGGAAGGGAAAATATTAGAATGTAACCCAGCATTCGCTGCTATTTACGGCTTTAGAGACTGTACATCTGCCCTTAAATGGAATATTTCTGAGTCCAACCCCTTTGACTGGCCCTTTTTAGTGACTCGTCTTAAAAAGGAGCGTAAAATTCTTGGCTACCAGAGCTGGCAGAGGAGATCCGATGGGCTGCGCATCCATGTGATTGCCAATTTAATGGGTATATTTGATGACTCTGGAGAACTTGTCCAACTTAAAGGTTATGTTTTCGATGATTCTGATCGTAAACTCACTGAACAGGAACTGGTACACAGCCATAAACAGATTACAGAAATCTTAAATAGTATTCAGGATGGTTTTGTAGCGTTAAATCATTACTGGCAGTTTATCTATGTTAATAAACGTGCAGCGGAATATGTGAAAGCTGATCCAGAAGATTTAATTGGCCAAAATATTTGGGAAAGATTCCCTAAGCTTTTAGGCACAAAGCAAGAAACTATATTTAGAAAGGTAATGGATGAGGAAGAATTACAGGAATTTGAAGCACAGGGAATTTATAATGGGGATCTATACTTTAAATTCATTGTTTATCCGTTTTCTGATGGAATTTCCATCCTATGGATTGATGTTTCAGAAAAATAGACTTAGTATTATGGGACAACAGTAACCGGGATTTTTGCCCCTCTTACCACTCTTTCTGCGGTACTTCCCACGAAAAATCTCTCTAATTTATCTTTACTGGATTTTCCCATGACTATCTGATCCACCTTTTCTCTATCAGCTACTTTTAAAATAACGTCTTCTGGTTTACCATCTTTTATCATGCTTATGAGTTTTATGTTTTTGCAATTTCCCGCACATTTTTCGTCTGCAATCTTTTTAGCATAATTTTCAACTGCTTCTTTTCCTTCTTCTCTAAACTCGTTGTCCAGTGTTTCTCTTAAATCGCTTTGTGGCAAAGAATTCAGATAATAGGTATCTATTACATTTAAAACAATCAAGTCGGTATCGTCTAATCCTGCGATGGAAATTGCATATTCTCCAGCTCTTTCTGCTGGTCCTGAATCATTTATTGGTAATAATATTTTTTTATGCACGTCATCCCTCCAAATAATTTAATCAGTGTTTTAAAAAAAATTGCAGATATTTTAATCTGCAATCTGTTTTTTATACTGTTATTAACCATGGTGCGAAAGTCATTACAGATAACAGTACTATTATGGTCACTATAATTCCTATCACGACCAAGGGGAATCCTGCTTTGAATATTCCTGGTATGTTGATGTATTTAGTTCCATAGGCCATTGCTACTGTTGGATCTGCCATAGGTAACATGTAGGATAGTGAACAGGCTATGGCTACTGGTACTGCATAGATTCCAACGGGTAGATTCTGGGCGGTTGCTAAGGTTACTGCGATTGGTACTAGAATTGCTGCCAGTGCGATGTTAGACATTACCTGAGTTATGGTCACTGCAATTATCATCAACACCACCATAATCAGTATTGTGGATGCGTTTGGTCCTAAAATTGCAAGTATGTGGCTTATTATCCAGTCTGCAGCTCCAGAATTTAGTAGTGCAACTCCTAATGAGAGTGCTCCTCCAAAGAACACTATTAATCCCCAATCAACTCCATTCTGTGCATCCTTCCAGTCTATAACTTTAAATACGAATAATAGAACTGCTCCGATTAATGCTATAGAATAGCTGTCTAGTCCTGTGAAACTTGTGGTAACCCATAAACCGATGGTGAATAAAAGTATTACAAGGGTTAACTTTTCAGTCCTGCTCATAGGCCCCATTGCTGATTGTTTAGCAGATATGGTTTCTGATCCACCTATTATCCCTTTGACCTCCGGTTTGTAAACCCATCCTAACCATTTCCACATGACGGTCATCAGTATGAATGCCAGTGGAAATCCGAAGACCATCCAGTTTGCAAATGGAATGTGGGTGTATGCGGCTGCCATAAGGTTGGGTGCTGTTCCAATTTCTGTTCCGAATCCACCAGCCAGAGAACCAAAAGATCCTCCTAAGACCATGGATTTTGAGAAGTTACTTTTACCTTTTTCCGGATCCTTAACACCCATGAGTGGTATTATTTCCTTGATAATGGGGAGAAGCATGGCATATGCCACCACATTCTCAATAAAAGCAGAAAGTAATCCTGTGGAGAAGATACTAGTAAAAAGGCTCCTATCTGGAGTGGTACCCAGCTTGTTAAGCATACCATAGGTTAAACGTGATGCAAGCCCGCTTTTACGGATACCTTCGGCGATAATAAAACCACCAATCATCAGGAAAATTATGGGATTGGCAAAACCAATAACAGCGTCACCAAAACTGGCTACACCGATTATAGGTTGGATAAACAGGAGTATCAATGATGTAACTGCTAAATGCACGGCTTCAGATACCCACATGACTATGGCGAAAAGTAAAAGTGCAATGGCGGAGTGTCCTGCAAAATCTAAACCAGGCGTAGGTATGAGCATAACGACTATATACGCCAATATGGCCAGTGGAATTCCTAAAATCCTCATATTTATGTTCGTTTTAAAGCCTCCTGAATTTATATCAGGTAAATAATGATTTAATATTATATATATACATAGTTTATAATGATTAATCATCTTAAATAATCAGTTTTACTGTGATGAAAACCTTTATATATTATGGTTCGTATATTAACATACAGTTTGTTTATGGACGAACTAATGTGATATGATGAAACCAGAGGAAATGTCAAAGAAATGTCCTGAATGTAACTGTCAGGATAAAAGGATAGCCCGAAGGAGTAGTAACCGAGTAAATCATGATGCATCTTATATAGCCCATATACCCCAGGGAGATGTGGGAATTATTCGTTGCTCGGAGTGTGGTTACATTTTTGAATATGGTCTCCACAGGAATTCACCACTCCAGGTTAAAAAAATACATGTTTAATTAAATATAAATCACTACCAGGTGAAGATTTTGAAACCAGAAGAAATGTCCCAGAAGTGTCCCGAGTGTGGTTCAACAGAAAAAAGGATCTCCAGAAGGAGAAATAGTAAAAGAAGTCAGGATGCATTTTATATACCCCATATACCAGAAGGAGATGTGGGAGTTTTTAGATGCACTAATTGTGGCCATATATTTGAATATTGCACAGACCCACATCCACCACTCAAGGTCAAAAAGAAATTAGTTTAATTTAGTATCAAATTTATTATTTTCAATTTTATATTCGATTTTTATATTTTAATTTTTTAAATTCTATTACAACTTCAGTCCCACCCGTCCGGTTAAGGTTTAGAGTACCTTCCAGCTGATGTACCAGGCTATTTACCATTTTAAGTCCTAATGTATTACTATTTTCTAATTCAATACCTGATGACAATCCTACTCCATTATCTGCAACTCTTAACTTTATATTATCTGATTTTGATGTGAGTTCTACTTTTAAAATACCCTTTCCATCCGGAAAAGCGTATTTAAGGCTGTTGGTTACCAGTTCGTTGATTATTAAACCACAGGGGATGGCGGTGTCGATGTCAATTTTAAGATCCTCCAGATTGATCAGCGTTTTGATATTCTCTGATTCAATACCATAGGAATAGAACAGTACAGAGATTAAATCCTCTATGTATTCTTTGAAGTTGATATCTTTTAAATTGGGGGACTGATAGAGTTTTTCATGGACTATGGCCATGGTTTTAACCCGGTTCTGGCTGTCCTTAAGCACATTTATAGTTTCTTCACCTTCCACATAGTGGGTTTGAAGGTTCAGCAAACTGGAGATTATCTGAAGGTTATTTTTCACCCGGTGGTGTATCTCCTGAAGTAGAACTTCTTTTTCCTCTAAAGATTCTTTAATCTTAAGTTCAGCTTTCTTACGCTGGGTTATGTCCTTTGAAACTCCAATAATTCCGATAATTTGATTTTTTTCACCGTAAAGAACTGTTTCTCTAAGATCAACATATACTTTAGAACCATCTTTCCTTCTTCCCTCCCATTCCCCAATATATTCCCCTAACTCAAGTATGGTCTGTATATTCAGGGGTACCTTTTCTTCCAGGTCAAAATCAGAGTATAGTATTTTGATATTTTTACCCAGCATCTCATCTTCCGTGTATCCGTAGATTGATTCTGCGCTGTCATTCCAGTAAATAATCTTCCCATATGTATCGTAGACTATTATACAGTGTCGCACGTTCTTAAGGATATTTAATTGGAACTCTAAGGTTTCCTCACGTTCTTTTATGAGTTGTTTATCATCCAATAATTTTTTCTTCTCTTGACCTAACTTTCCGATAACACTGGCCGCACTGGTTAAAAAGTCCAGACTTTTGTGGATATGATCCTGGGAAAACACAGGGATTTTAGATATCACATCCAGATACTCTTCTTCATCAAAACCGAAAGTGAGAGCCTCTCTACGGAAAAATTCAATATCAGGTTCTTTTAAGAAGAAGGAACCGACGAAAAAACTGGCCATATGTTCCTTATTGATATAAATAGGCACGTTTACATTGGTCAGGCCGTTTTCGCTGTGATTTGTGAGGTATAATTTATCATGAAAATCTGCAGCACTTTTTATATAACTTTGAAACATCTGAGGATTTTCGCGATGAATGTTCAGGCAGAAATCCTGCCATCCTGTATAAACAGGACTGCCATTATGAGTCATTATGTTACCTTCCAGATCAACTAAGGCCCAGGATAACCCGGTTAATCTGTAAAAACTGGTCATCAACTTCCAAATTTCATTTAGGTTAACCAGTTCCAGAAAAGAGTATTTGTTAGATTTCATAATTAACTGGATTAATATTAAATTTTCGATTTAAATATGTTTTGCCTCAATTTAATAGGATGATTAACTATTACATAATTGCAAAAAAAGGTAATGGCCAAAATACAGTTTTTAACTTCATCTGATTACTTTAAGGACGAATTTCTACATCTTTTTTATATTCAAAAACATCCTTTTAAGTAGAAACCAAATATTTTATATTTCAAGCTGGATAATCTAATTAAGTGCCGGGATAGTCTAGTCCGGTAAGGCGCAGGATTCGAAATCCTGTTGAGCGATGCTCGTCCTGGGTTCAAATCCCAGTCCCGGCGTTTAAACTGATATTCAGGCTTAAGCCTGATTGAAAAGGGGGGGGATAGTGTAGATGTGGAAAATTAATAAATGGATTTTTATAGTTACCACTGCACCTTTAATAGCAGTGGGTATTGGTCTTATTGTTTCTGGAGCAATGGCATCGCCGGAAGCTCTGAACTGATGATGGGTACAACCTTAAATATTTTTTTCTACTTGGTGGGCGGATTATTTTTTATTTTCCCCCTGGCAACAACATGGGGAGTCATGATGTTCTATAAAAGAATCAACGACAGGGAAACCTTTATCATACAAAACGGCATACGGGGAGAAGCAAAATACTCCACAGAGAACAGACCGGTACTTATATCAATGAGCTTCCCCAGGTTAAATTCAGACTTATTATAAACACACCTTTACAGGGACCTTATGAGGTAGAATACGAGGATGTGGTGAATATGCTGGATCTGGCAGCTATAAAAATCGGTGCAAAACCGCCAGTTTATGTGGACCCTAATAACCAGAAAAATATACTTCTGATGTACAGTTAAAAAAAGTAAGCAAGTTTCTGGAGTCCCTTATTAGATTCCAGATTAACTATCATCAACAGAATAAACGTTAATATCCAGTTCCCCGGCTAAAATATCTTCAACAACTTCGCCGAATGCTTTGAAATGTTCTGTTTTCATATGTGTATCTAAAACATCCTGATTTTTCCATTGCTCCAGCATCATCAGTACATCATCATCTTCAGTACTGGCGTATAAATTATAGCCGATACAACCCGATTCTGAACGGCTGGATTCAATTAAATCTTTAGCTTTCAAGATGACATTGTCCCTTTCACCAGGTTTGGCTGTTATTTTGGCGGTTACCATTATCATTTTTATTCCTCCGTAGATCCAAATATAATTATTCCATGATTATTATTCCAGGTAGTAGATTTGAACATTCTACATTAGATATCCTTATATCCCATATTAAACTAGAAAGCTTATAAACATACCGAACAGTCTCTCTGCAGAACGGTTAGTAAAACATTAAATTGGACTTAATTGATGTAAGAAGTTATTCAACTATTTCTTCATATAGTCCCATAGATGATCTATATTTAACATCATACGTTCTTCCAGTGGCATCTCGGGCATTCCCACCCACATAATAATTGTTCCCAGTATGGAAGTCTGGGTGAATATGGCAAGTTCATGAGAATCAATATCCTGTCTTATCATATCCTGAGCCACTCCTTCATCTACCACCTCTTTGATGAAGTTTAAAAGGTTATGATAAAATTTCTTGTAACTTTCACCTATCACATCGTATTTTTGAACCCCTTCCATCAAGAGGAGGTGCAAGTTCCGATAATATACCTTTTTTGAACGTATTTCGTTGATATTTACACATTCGGCAAAGATGGACAGCATCACAGTTTGTAATTTCTCTTTGGGGGTGCCTTTAAAACTCCTGATTTGTTCTATGGTTGAATTGAAATAGTTAAATATGTATTTTTCAATCACTTCAAGTAGCAGTGCATCTTTACTATTAAAGTGATGATAAAAACCACCAGTGGTAGTATTTGAAGCTTTTATAATTTCGTTTAAGGAAACATCGGTGAATCCTTTTTTTAAAACAAGTTTAAAAGTTGTTTCCATTATTCTAGACTTTGTACCCATCTTAAACATCTTCTTTTACAATAAAAAGCATAAATTAATATTAATCGAGAAATTCGAAAACAACGTTAGTGTTAGAAGGAACAGATTAATAAATTTTTTCTTTTAGTGCGTTTTTCATTCAATATTTTATGTATTAATTTGGTTTGAATAAACTTTATTATTCATTTCTTAAGTATTTAATCATTAATCATTACAAACCGAACATTCGGTATGTATATATAACAGAACTTCATGACTAATCAATAATTGAAAATCAGGGAGGTGGGGAAAGAACCATTAGTTCATGTTAAATGGATGAATTAGAACAGGAAAATTTGCAGATACAGTGAATATAAAATGTATTAAAATTTTAAAAAGGTGATTGGGGATTTGAATAACTGAAAAATATTTAAACATGGAAGGTGATTGAATGATTAAAATACAGGAATATTCTAATTTTGAGGCAAATGGACCAATAAAATTTGTTCAAAACACTTTTTCAGGGTGTTTAATTGATGAAATTATAATTGGGGGAGTATAAATGACTGGAGAAGAGACAGCCACCATAACTATAGATGGAAAAAAACTTTTAGAACATACTCCATCAAATCCGGCTCCATTAGGATTGGTTGCCACTGGACTAACATTAATTCTACTAAGTTTTACTTATACCGGATTTTTCCAGCTAGATAGCATGATATTAGCTATGACAATGGCTTTTGGTGGAACTGGATGTATTATTGTTGGTATAATGGAAAATAATAATGGAAATACTTTCGCCACACTCGCATTTGGTGCATTTGGATCTTTCTGGTTCTCGTTTGCGATATTGTCAATATTACCAAAATTAAATCTGGCAACTGCACCTGATGCAGCATCACTGGCAGCATATTTGTTTATGTGGGGTATTTGGTCTGCTGTAATGTTTATAATAACCCTCAAAATAAGTCGTGGATTGCAGGGAATATTCTTTTTAATAACGTTACTGTTCTTCGTATTAGGTTTAGGTGCATTAACAGGAATTGGTATTATAAACATATTTGGTGGCTATGTAGGGATAATTGTTGGATTTTTAGCCATGTATGTGGGACTGGCAGAGGTTGTAAATGAAATTTATGGAAATAGAGTTTTACCAACCTGAACATAATCGCTAAAAGATCATGTCGTTTATCGTCGCTTAAACCACGACTTTGATCTTTCCATTTTTTTAGAATTCTTTAAAAGAGTGTTTAGAGTGCTTTTCATCAATATTTTATGTATTAATTTGGTTTGAATTTAAACTTTATTTTCCATTACTTAAGTATTTAATCATTAATCATTACAAACCGAACATTCGGTATGTTTATATATGGGTCCTTATTAAACTAGCATCAATGGCAAATTAAGCAGAGGTGATAAATTTGAAAGGACTAGCAATGTTAAAAATAGGAGAAATTGGATGGATAGAAAAAGATAGGCCCGAATGTGGCCCAAGAGATGCTATCGTTAGACCAATAGCTTTAGCACCCTGTACATCAGATGTGCACACCGTCTGGGAAGGGGCAATAGGCGATCGACATAACATGATCCTGGGGCATGAAGCTATAGGTGTAGTAGATGAAGTAGGAAACGAAGTTAAAGACTTCAAACCAGGTGACAGGGTAATCGTACCAGCTATCACTCCTGACTGGGATTCTGAAGCTGTAGAACGTGGTTTCCCTTCACAAAGTGGTGGGGCCTTAGGTGGCTGGAAATTCTCCAACTTCAAAGACGGTGTATTCGGTGAATATTTCCACGTAAACCTAGCAGACAACAACCTGGCCATTTTACCAGAAGGCATGTCACTGGAAGCAGCTGTGATGATTCCAGATATGCTAAGCACTGGTTTCATGGGTGCAGAAAACGCCGCCATAGAAATAGGATCCACCGTAGCTGTTCTAGGTATCGGAGCAGTTGGACTATGTGGTGTCGCCGGTGCAAGACTACGAGGTGCCGGAAGAATATTTGCAGTAGGTACCAGACCAAAGAGCGTTGAAGTAGCTAAAAAATACGGTGCCACAGACATAGTCAGCTACAAAGATGGAAGTACCGTGGATCAGATTTTAGAGGCAACTGATGGAGCAGGTGTTGACGCGGTAATTATCTCTGGAGGAGGTCCAGACATCATAATTGACGCATTGAACATCGCTAAACCAGGGGCAAAAATCTCTAACAACAACTACTACGGTTCAGGATTAGGTGAAAAAGATACCATACCACTCTGTCGTGTAGGCTGGGGATTCGGTATGGCTCAAAAAGACATAGTCACTGGCCTCTGTCCTGGTGGAAGGGTTAGAATGGAACGCCTGTCAGATATCGTGACACACGGTCGTATGGATCCATCACTCATGGCCACCCATGTCTACAAAGGCTGGGACAAACTGGAAGAAGCTCTACTCCTCATGAGAGAAAAACCCAGAGACTTAATCAAACCAGTAGTCCTTCTAGAATAATTTAATTTATTCCTTATTTCTTTTTTTTAAATTAAAGGAGTGATGAAAATGAAGATTGCAATAATAGGAGGAACTGGTGGCCAGGGTTTAGGGATCGCCATACGATTTGTCCAGACTGGTGAAGATGTCATAATCGGTTCCAGGACAATGGAAAAGGCCCAGGCAGCAGTGGATAAAATCAAAGAACTACTGGAAAAAGAGGAAATACCAAACCTCAAAGCAGCAGAAAACCCCGATGCTGCAAAAGAAGCCGATGTACTGGTTTTAACCGTCCCACTGGCAGCTCAAAGGGCAACTCTTTTATCCATCAAGGAAGGTGCAGCAGGGAAAATATTAATGGACGCCACTGGACCGCTCGAATCGGCAATTGGAGGTTCACCAACTCGATGTTTATACCTTCCGGAGGGAGCAGCCTCAGAAAGAGCACAGAAGATCTTACCTGAGACCAATGTTATATGTGCCTTCAACAACATAAGCAGCGGAGCTTTAATGAACTTCAACGAACCCATAGACTGTGATTGCCTCATATCAGGTGATGATCTGGAATCAAAAGTAACAGCGGCCAAATTAATCGATAAAATCCCCGGAGTACAGGTCGTTGACTGCGGACCCTTAGAAAGAGCACAGATCATAGAAAAAATCACCCCCTTGCTCATCGGACTGAACATCAAAAAGACCTGTAAAGATGGTGGAATTCGAATAACCGGTTTAGACCCCGAATGCAAAATATACTAAACTAAATCTCGGTTTTACTGCTTTGTGAGATTAGTTGATATGGGTGGGATCACAGCCTTTGCTGGAAGAGGGTGTTGGTTATTGTAGGGCATCTGTATTAAACTTTTTGCTCAAAAATCTCCCCGGATGCCCTATTTTTTTTAAATATTCAGTGGGGAAGATTAAAAATAGCTTCTGATAATAAAAATAGCTTCTGAAATACAGGCTGATGAAAATGAATAGAAGTGTGGGCTACGAACTACTGGAGAGAAATGAAAACTTTTATTCTCCTGTTGAAAGTTCAGATCATGGGGATCACAAGTATGATGCCCAGGTAATTGGAATCATCGGCTGTGGTGCTATAGCTAAGATAATCACCGATTTTCAAAAAGAAAGAAACCTTGATGCTGATTTAAAATATTTCCAGGACCCTGACACAAGTAAAGCACAAAACTTAGCCTCCCAAACAGATGGAATGGTTGTCCAGGATGTTGATGATATGCTAGATGAGGTGGATATGGTAATTGAAGCCGCATCTACCCAGATAGCAGTAGAAATCATTCCACAAATCCTTAGAAATGGAAAAGATATTATTGTAACCAGCATCGACGCTTTTTTGGATTTAGAGTTTAAAAACCAGGTGAAGAAGATAGCTTTTGAAAATAACTGCGGGATATACGCTCCTTCTGGAGATATCGCAGGTTTAGATGGTGTAAAAGCTGCTTCTATAGGTGAAATCACGGGTATAAACCTGTTAATCCGGGATTCTCCTGAATCACTGGGAATATCATCAGGTGATGAGTCACTGGGAATAGCAACAGACGAGGAGATACCATTATATGATGGCAAAGCCCAAGATGCTGTGGGTAAATTCCCCATAAACCTGAACATAGCTGCGGCTTTAAGCATTATCACTGAGAAAGAAGTGGATTTAAAGATCATAGCCGATCCCAGGGCAAATCACAGTTACCATGAGATTAGAGTGACTGGGGATTTTGGTGAACTTGAAACAATCACCCAGAATACTAATTGGGCCACAGATACAAAAACAAGTGTATTAACTGCTTATTCTGTAATTAAACTGCTTGAGAATTTAAACAACAACATTAAGATCGGAACCTGAACCCTTCCACTTTCATCACACATGATTTTTGCTATTTTTCTTAATTCAATACCCCAGTCTTAAAATACTAGTTTTAATTATTAAATACATCTGTAAAGCGACTTTTAATTCAAAAGATTTTTAAATTAAATCTGGTAATACCCAAATAGAAGAGTGATCCAAGGAAATGACCTTTCAACCACACTCCTCGATAAACAGAGAAATTAAACCAACAAACAATAGGAGATAGAGACATGGACACATTAAATGAGATTACAGTAATAGGTGATAGACATGCTTGAAATGTTCAATGCAAAATCAATTGCAGTGATAGGTGCCTCAGAGACAAAGGGTAAAATCGGATACGATATAATGATATCCCTTTTGAAGTATTATAAAGGAGATATTGTCCCGGTTAATCCCAAAAATGAAACCATATTTAGAATTCCCGCTTATAACTCAATAAAAGAATATGGGCCTGTAGATCTTGCAGTTATAGTCATACCAGCACCTCTAGTTCCGCAGGCAGTACAAGACTGTGCTGAAATTGGAATAAAAAATATCGTCGTAATTTCAGCCGGATTTAAGGAAGTTAATGAGGAAGGGGCTAAACTTGAGAGACAAATAGTGGAGATATGTAAAAAGCACGATATCAAACTGGTAGGACCAAACTGTCTGGGTATATTGAACACCTACAATGATATGAACGTATCATTCTCCTCAGACATGGCACATAAAGGTAAGATATCATTCATCACCCAATCAGGGGCCATCATGGCCGCTATTCTTGACTATGCCGATAATAAAAATATAGGATTTTCCAAAATTATAAGCCTGGGGAACAAAGCCGGAATCAATGAAAACGATTGTATGGAAGATTTCATGGAAGATGAAAACACAGAAGTTATAGCCGCCTATCTTGAAGGTATCGTGGATGGCCCCGGTTTCATAAAAGCCAGTAGAAAGGCTTCTGGGAAAAAACCGGTGGTTCTTATAAAATCTGGAAGAACTTCCAAGGGATCTGAAGCAGTTTCATCCCATACCGGTACCATCGCTGGTTCTGATTCAGCATATGACGCCGCATTTTCCCAGTGCGGAATCATACGTGCCACTTCCCTGGAGGAGTTGATGGATTACAGCCGAGCCTTAGCATTCTTCCCCCTTCCTAAAGGAAATAAAATAGCCATAATCACCAATGCCGGTGGTCCGGGTATCATGACCACAGACGCTGCAATAAATGCCGGATTAGAGATGGCCCAACTTGCAGCAGAGACCAAAGAAAAGTTAAAAGAAGGATTGCCTGATACGGCAAATGTTAAAAATCCCGTGGACGTATTGGGTGATGCCAGCCCAGATAGATTTGCATTTGCACTGGACACCGTTTTAAAGGATCCTAATGTGGATGGAATAATCTATCTAGTAACACCTCAATCTGTCACTGATCCTAAGGGGACTGCCAATGTTCCCATCGAACAAGCAACCAAATCTGAAAAACCAATTATATGTAGTTTCTTTGGAGGAACACGATGCGGAGATGCCGAAAAAGTTCTTCTAAACCAGAAGGTACCCACCTATCTATACCCTAAAAGAGCCATAAAAAGCATGAAAGCTTTATATGATTATACCATCATCAAGAATCAAGAATACCCAGAACCTCCGGAATTTGATGTTGATAAAGACACCGTCCGTAACATAATTGGGGAGGCGAAGAAAAATGGTAAATATACACTGGGCCTGGAATCATTTGAAGTGCTGAAAGCATATGGGATTCCAACGGTGGGTACCGCAATTACAAAGACGGTTGAAGACACAGTAAAAGCTGCCGAAGAAATAGGATATCCTCTGGTTATGAAAATAGTTTCTCCACAAATTTCACACAAATCAGATGTAGGCGGAATCAAGCTTAAATTGGAAAACAGTGCTGAAGTCAAAGCAGCCTATGAAGATATGATGGAGAACATACCTAAAAAAGAGCCAGAAGCACAACTTGAGGGTGTTCAGCTACAGAAAATGTTATCTGGTGGTAAAGAAGTCATCATAGGGGTGATCCAAGACCCTACCTTCGGTCCGATGGTGATGTTCGGATTGGGAGGTATATATGTTGAGGTATTAAAAGACGTTAAATTTGCAATTGCACCGGTAAATAAAATTGAAGCCAAGGATATGATAACCGGAATTAAAACCCATGAACTCCTGGAAGGAGCACGTGGAGATAAAGCAAGTGATATTGGATCCATTGCAGATACAATACTTCGAGTTTCACAGCTGGTAACCGACTTCCCAGAAATCAATGAGTTTGAAATCAACCCCTTAATGGTTTTTGAAGAAGGAGAAGGGGCATTAGCCGTTGATATGAGGTTGATATTGAATGAAGATTAAATCCTCCTTGAATTTCAGGGCAAAAAAAGGTAAAAATAAGGGATAACATAAATAATAAATAGAAAATCCTAGAGGGATATATGAAATTTTTAAGGGGGGAGTATATCCAGAGCGAAAAGAATTACTGTAAGGTTGCCGGAATTTTATTATCAGTGGGTTGTATACAATTTTTACTGGCTGTAAATTTTGCCCAGACACAGTTTCCAGGCTACAGTTCCACAAAAGACACGTTAAGCACCCTTGGAGGTTCTGTACCCCTTGTGGAACCATCAGCCATGGTCTTCAACCTCAGCGTGATAATATTTGGGATATTAATCCTTATAGTGGCTTATTTAATCCTTAAAAGCGGAGGTGCCCGTATTTTCTCGGTGTTGCTTGCCATTTCTGCTGCAGGTGCGATAGGCCTGGCCTTGTTCCCTCAGTATACTGGAAATACCCACTCATTCTTCGCCCTGGTAGCCTTCCTCTTCGGTAGTCTGGCTACAATATTCAGTTACCGATTAGGCCTGAACAAACCCCTGGTTGTAATATCTTTGGTATTGGGGGTACCTGCCCTTGTACTTCTTCTTTTAGTGATTATTTTCAGGTTTGGGGGTCTCATTAATCCTTTGGAGATATATTTAGGTGTTGGTGGTAACGAGAGGTTCATAGCATTCCCACCAATCTTATACCTCATTGCCCTTGGAGGCTACCTTACAAGCAGGGGAGAGGATTGGAGTTAAAATAAGTGGATGAATTAAATTGACTTAAAATCTTGATTAAAAAGGATTATAATAAAAAAAAGAAATGGTTGAAGAGTGTTTAGAACTCTTCGCATAGGATTTCGAAATATTCTGTAGGGTGATCACAGGAGGGACATTTTTCTGGAGGTTCTGTACCTTCATGTATGTATCCGCATTTCCTGCAGACCCATTTAACTGCACTGGTTTTTTTGAAAACCGTGCCTGCTTCCACTTCTTTTAAGATCCTGGTGAATCTTTCTTCGTGGTGTTCTTCCACACGTCCAATGGCTCTTAACCTCTCTGCGATATCCTTATATCCTTCTTCTTCTGCTGCATCTGCAAATTCTGGGTACATTTGGGTATTTTCGTAGTGTTCGCCTTCTATTGAAGCTTTAAGGTTGTCAACTGTGTCTCCCAGGATGGTAGGGGCGTCTGCTTCCACCGTGATCTCACTCAGGTCTTCATCTGTTTCTTCCTTGAGGCTGTTAATCATCCGCATTGCCCATTTGGCATGCTCTCTTTCATTTTCTGCAGTGTTGAGCCAGATTTCTGAAAGTTGTTCGTATCCTTCCTTTTTTGCGACCTTGGCATAAAGGGTATATCTATTTCGGGCTTGACTTTCACCTATAAAAGCTTTGGCTAAATTTTCTACTGTTTTCTTCATGGTTATGCACCAGTTTTTTATATGGCCCTAATAACTATTAATTTTTTTTCATCTTTCAATTACTTTTTTTCCCTTTTAATTAATTTTTTTTATAGAATAATTTTTTTATAATTAATCCACTTATAAATAGTCCTGGTAATTGCTGATAAATATCAAAAATCTTTGAAAAAGTTCTAAAAGAACTGAAGAAAACCATATTCGTGAAAATAAAGTAGCTTGCTCGACTAATGGTTATTGAGAGTGGTCTTTAACTTGGCTTCATCAGTTAATGAAATCCAGTTAGAAGTATGAAAACAACGTAAATCAAGACCAATAACAGGGCTTTTAGGCGGGTGATGCCTTTACTTCGCAGGTAATAGCTGAAAATCAACACAACTATAACTGTAAATAGGGATACTACCACGAAATCTCTCAAATCAGTGACAAAAATGGGATTTAAAATGGAAGTCACTCCTAAAACCAGTGTAGAATTAACCACGGTGGTACCCAATAAATCACCGATGGTCAGAAGTTTATAGCCATGCAACAATGAAACGGTCTGGAAGGAAAGCTCTGGAAAGGAGGTTCCAATGGATAGAAGCAGAACTCCGACAACGAATAGGGGAATACCAATTTCAATGGCGATTAGGGATGCGTAACTAACCAGGTACCAGCTGCTTATTAAAAGACCGGCAATCCCTAAGGTCAAAAGGATGGAACTTTTCACAAACTGAACATGGCCTACGGAAACACCGTCATCTTCTTCAAAATAGCTCTTCTTAATTACCAGCCAAAAATAGGCGATAAATACGATAACTAAGATCACACCATCGACACGGGATAAACCCCCGTCTAGTGATAAGATTATGGGTAAAAATGCAGTGAAAAAGGGATAAATAGTTTGTTTCCTGATATCTCCTTTGTCAAAATCGATTTTTCCCGCTATCAATACAGCAATACCTATTATCACGGATAAATTAACCACGTTGGTTCCCAGAATATTTCCCAGTGAAAGTTCAGGTATACCCCTTATGGCGGAATCTATACCGATTGCAAGTTCCGGTGTACTGGTGGCAATTCCAGTAATCAGTGAACCAGTAGCGAAAAGCCCCAGTCTTAGATAAGAAGAGATACTAGAAATGGATCTGGTGGTGATGATACCACTTAAAACCAACACCATCAGTAGTAAGATGAAAATTAGTAAATCGACGATCATGGTTATTTTGAGATAATTTTAGGGAAAAAATTTAGATAAAATAATCAGGGATCATCCCCTTTATTGTTTAAATTCTAGGGGGGCTTGTATTTTTTATCAAAATTCCGCCAGGATTTGGCCATGTAGGGTTCGCATTTATCCAGTTCAGTTAAAAGGCATGCCCTGATGGTATCGCTTTTTATCTCACCGCCTTTATCCAGTTTCTTATTGATATTGGCGAATACTTCATTGATTATGTCTTCTTTTTCTTCTACACTGTATCCTGCATCTATAGCGGCTTTCTGGAGGGAGCCTTTAATTTTATCTGGTTTATAGGGCTCTACAGCACCTTTTCTTTTTAGTACTTTAGTCAAATTACCACCTCTTTTATATTATATATACGGGATGAATTAAATTTATTTCTAGAATGCATGAACTTAAAAAAATGGGTAAAAAATAGATCTTTGTTAAAAAAGGAGATTATATTCGTGAAAGAAAAATACACAACCATTGCAGGGATTTTGTTTTTCCTGGCAGGGATGGTAATATTGATGGGAATCATTACTGCAGAGGCTTACTATCCAGATCAACCAGTTTATACAACTCATAACAGCATGATCAGCGATTTAGGGTCTACTATGCCACCAAACAGTATAATTACTCAACCATCAGCAACCATATTTAACCTGAGCATGATTATAACTGGAATATTGATACTTCTGGGGACTTATTTCCTATTTAGGTTTTCAGGTGACAGAGTGGCAGTGGTGCTCTTCGGATTATTGGGGTTGGGAGCTTTAGGTGTGGGGGTATTCCCGGGAAATGTAACTCCGCAGCACCCTATATCTGCTCTTTTAACGTTTCTAAGTGGAGGATTAGCTGCAGTATATTCTTACCGGTTAATTGACACTCCATTCAAATTTTTAACCCTTCTATTGGGTATTGTCTCCCTGTTCTTCCTCTTTACAAACCAGATTTTCATGGCCATGTTGGGAGCAGGAGGAGTGGAAAGATGGGTGGCCTATCCTATCATACTATTCATGATTGGATTTGGTGGATATTTAACTGGTTTAAGTACTAGCAAGAGCTGATTAATTAAAAATTAAAGTTGGAATGGTGGTTCTAAACTTACTTCATCAAGTAACGTGCTGGCGGCTTTAATCTGTTCTTCATCACCAGTGACAGCCAGTCGCAGAGAACCTTCCCCTCCGTTTACACCCCCGCCGGCGACTAACTGGGCCTCGGCACCGGTTAGGGTGGAAATGGCGTCTATCTCAGTGAACACTTCCCCGGTGGTGGGTAAGAGCCGCGGACCCTGGACACCAGGAGCATTAAGTAATCGTGCCAGATCCTTTAGATCACCAGTTACACGTTTTTCCAGACCAACAGGATGAATTAGTTTGACACGGCGACCTACCACTGCCTGTATGGCCGCCCCAATGGTACCTCCATAAGGATCACCGATAAGAACTCCGGCCTGGCCACGTGAAACATCCAGGGCATTGGCACCCTTTAAAACTATATCCCCTTCCTTCAGATCGTCTACCACATCGAAAATGGTAAGTCCCTCCTTCCAAACACCATTAACAATTACCACATCACCGGGAAATTGGGTTTCATCAGATAGCCGCCCGGTTTCGGTTATGGGTTGTCCGGGAGAGAGCACCACACCACGGAAAAATCTTTCCCTAGAAAACCCTTCCCCCTGGTTAATGGATGATAGGATCTCCTCTGCCACGTATCCATTGGTAGTACCCGCCACGATAACCAGTGTCCTCTTTGGAATGGCCTCTTTAATAACTTCACTTGAGGATAAGGCCCTGCCAATTAACCTTTTGCCTGCGGCGGGAGTGATTAAGAATTGTTTCATTAGTATCCCCCATTTTTTTATAGATATGATAAAATATTACCATTTAGAAGATAAAAGTTATACTAAAAATTGAGGGAGAAATTTAAATGGAGATCACCGAAAAAAGGATACCAGAAGAAAGAGTCGCTTACATTCCCTATATGGGTAGTTATACTAAAATACCAGAGTTAATGGGAGAAGTAGCTCAGTGGCTGGTTGATAAAGGATTCAAGATGACTGGACTGGTCTACGGGACTTACTTCAACTCTCCGGAACGGGTGAGTGAAGATAAACTGCAATACGAGGTCGGCTTCGGATTTGAAGGCAAGATAACCGCTATGCAGGAAGGAAAAATCGGAATTAAAGAGATACCTGAACACTCCGTACTGGCCGCCATACACAAGGGACCTTACACCGAAGTAGGACCAGTCATACACGCAGTGATTGATTATGCAGTGGAAAATAACTATGACATCGTAGGACCCCTCAGTGAAGTCTACTTGAATGATCCTATGACAACCCCCGAGGAGGAATTGCTCACTGAAGTAAGGATACCGGTTATAAAAATTAAATAGAAGTGAGGATATTGGTTATAAAAGTTAATAGAAATTTTTTTTCAAATTTTTTTTATTAAAAAATTGGTTTATTTGTATCGTTCCACTATCTCAGCAAAGGAGCGGGTTATGTAATCTGTCTGTTCCTGGGTGAAGCCGTAGGCACTGCATTTGAACCATTTAGTCTGTCCCCTTTTGATTCCCACTATCTTCCGTTTTTTTAACTCTTCATAGAGGAAAAAACCACGACGCGGGTGTTTCTCTGCTATCTCATCGAAGACGGGGGTTTCAAATCGTACTAGGTCATGTTCCTTTGGTTTCACACCGATCTGTTTTATACCGCCAATTCTCTCCATTTTCTCCACGAAATCTCTGGTTTTCTGGACTTCTTCATCCCATCTTCCCACCCTCTCTATTACGTAGGGCAGAGAGGCCATCAGGGTGGCCACGGGAGCTCCCCGGCTGGTGCATCCCAGCATTTCTATCTCCTTAACGGCATGTCTTTTGGAGAGTTTAAGGACGGTATCTGCCCATTCATCCTTTAAACCCAGCACACCTATGGGACCTGATGCAGCCATGCTTTTATGGCCACTTCCCACCACAAAATCAGCATTGAAGGCCCGAGCATCTACCGGCAAACGTCCCATGGAGTAAGCGCAGTTTAAAAGTAATGGAACACCATGGTCATGGGCTATCTTACCTATGGCCCTTGCATCGGTGAGGTTACCATAGTTTCCATCTACATGGGTGAGTAAAACCAGGCTCACATCTTCCCCGTAGTCTTCCTGGTAGTCCAACACTTCTTGGTAACTTTCCGGGGTGATACGGTACTCTGGGTAATCGTTACTGGGCACCTCCACCATGTTCAGCTGGTTTCGCTCGGCAGCCAGGTGGGTGGTGTAATGGGCGTTACCATCGACTACGATGGTATCCCCTGGTTTGCAGATGGCGTGCATCACTGCAAATTTACCTTCCCTTGCCCCGTGGACGGTACGGGCCTGGTCAACGCCTATAAATTCTGCCAGGTCATCCAGAAAATGGTGTATGGCCGGCCGGGATATCTCATCCAGTCTACCGGCACAGTAATCACAGACACTGTATCCATCACTAAATTCATAAAGAGCCTTCCTGGCTTCTTTTGTAAGCACACCACCCCTCTGGAGGGGGTTGAGGTTTAAGTTGTCCCTTTCAATGTTCCTGTTGAGTCCGTAATCTTGACATTCCATCCCTATCACTGGTGTTATTTATTTATTTTTATCCATTTATCATTAATTATATTAATTGATTCAATAAGGTTTGCGCCATGTTTTGAGTATCTTGGTTAAACCCAAATGGATGATACCCGTTTTTGTACCAAAGACAATAGGGGTTTCCTTTAACAATTCATCCGGATTGTTAATTTCTGAATTTACAATAATTCCAGCCCTGCCTATTTCCCTTGCAAAGTGGGCGTCGCTTCCAGCCGATATATTCAGTTTACTTGACTGGGCAAATTCACTGGCCCGGCGGTTATATCTTTCCAGGAGACAACGGGAGTTATAGACTTCCACACAATCAACGAAAGGAATATCCTCACTGGTTGGTTTTATACCATTACCCCGGATATTATCGAAGGGGTGGGGGATGATTACCAGGCCATTCTGGTCCTTTATCTCCTGAACCACCTCAGGGAATGTGTTTGATTTAACTTCTTCACTTAAAAAGATACCTATAACTTCACCACGGTTTGTTTCAATTTCCGAGCCAACTATGACCTTTAAATCATCAGTTTCATATTCTTTAGCTTTTAAACCTCCCTGTATTGTGTTATGGTCGGTTACTGCCACCCCAGAGAGTCCCCTCTTATGGGCAGTTTTGACGATGACTTCAGGTTCCGTGTAACCATCGATTGAATATTTGGAATGGACGTGCAAGTCGTATTTCAATTTTATAGGCCTCTAGGTAATTGAAAATTTAAATTTTTGTAAGAAACTAAAAAGTAGATTTTCCTGTTAAAAATTATAAAAAATATTAAAAAGGGGATAAAATAATCCCTCTTAACCAAAAATACCCATGTTCGCATTGGTTTTTGCGATGGATTTGGCTGGGTCTGATTCCAGCTCCAGCATGGCCCTGATGGCGTCCACGTTTTCCGGGACAACATCTGATTCCTGGTGGATGGCCTGCATGTAGAAGAGCTCCTGGTCCACGATGTTCAGGGATTCCTTCCACACTGCTATTTCGAATAGATCTCCCCTGGGCCTTCCAAGATCACGGGCGAATTCCATGACAGAGGCAGTGGAATCCGTTCCCTTTTCTGCTTCTAAGAGAAGCACCCGGGAAGTGTTTTCCAGTTTATCCATGACATCATCCACACTTACATCCTTTTCGAGCTCTACCATGAGGTTGTGCTGGTGCATTATAGTGGTGGGCACCAGTAAGGCCATGGTGGTGATATCCAGTCCATACATCACCGTCTGGACGTCAGGTCCATGGTGGGATGGTACTGTTGGTGGGTTAGGCACTATGGCGTTTATTGGACCGGATTTTATCTGTCCAGGGTCTGCTCCACGGCGCACCATAACTGCTCGTACCTTCTTTACACCGGCCAGGTCATCTATTGGTTTTAAAGTTCTGCAGAGTCCGGTGGTGTTACAGGAAACAACACGTACGTAATCTGCTCCCAGGGCATCTTCGAAGTTGCTGAAGGAGTTGAAGGATTTACCTATGGCTTCGTGTTTTTCACCACCCTCAAATATGGCTTTGAGTCCCTGCTTCTGGTATATGTTCTCCTTGTTTTTAGCACCGATTCCTCCCGGGGTGCAGTCCACTATAATATCCAGCTGGTCGTATAGTTCATCTATAGTACCGGATATTTCGATACCAGCATCTTTAAACAATCCCTCTCTTTCCGGGGCGCTGATATATAGATCGAAGCCCTTCTCCACTGCCATTTTGGCTTCAAAATCAGGGGTCCGCTTGGTCACCCCCACTATTTTCATATCGTCCTGGCAATCTACAGCATCTGCCACCCTTTTACCTATGGTTCCGTATCCATTTATTCCAACCGATTTCATATTAGCCCTCCTTAAATCCGGGTATGATCCCTCAATCTACCATGCCTTTTATTTGAATACCCCTTAAAAATCGGTATTTTTTCTAAAAAAGCATCTGGAAATAAAAGTTTTCTATAAAAAATCTTTCTATTTAGGATATTATAAATTTTATGATTTTATTTTAGAGAATTTACAAATTCCATTTCAAAAAACAGAAACGAAATATTGGATTTTCTATTAGCGTTGGATAATTTAAAATCAGATTTCAATAAAATAAAAAGAAATAAGGGAAAAAAGAGGTCACATTAAACTTTTTTCCCATCAACCTTCATTTTAAAGGTTAATTATTTACATCGCATCTAGTTTCTCGGGCAGGTAGGTGTCTACCACGTATTCCAGCCCATACTTGGAGAAGGACTGCTGTTCTGCCTTCTTACCGATCTTAAGCATCTTCTTGATTTCCATCTGCCACTGTTCGTCCCGGTAACGGGGGTCCTTACTGAGTTCCTTTAATCGGAGCACGTCGATGTCCTTGAGTGGGTCGGTGGGCAGGTCGTAGTTGATTATGTCGCTGGCGGTAACTCCTAAGAACTTAGCATCAGGGGTGGCCAGGTCATGGTTTACATGGGCCAGTTTGGCACTTCCAGAGATGATTACCATGGCGATGTGAAATCCCCATGGGTCTCCGTCGTTACAGATATAAACAGGTAAGTTCAGGTCCTGGTTAACCCTTCTCAGGAATCTTCTGGTGGCACGTGCTGCCTGTCCCTTGAGCCCTACAATCAGGCAGTTGAATTTTTTGTAGGCTTCTTCCTGCACTAGACGGTGGAACATACCCATGGTTTCCACGGCGATCACCTTGTCCACATCGTGGTCCAGAAATTCCACGTCATCTATGGTGGGTGAGATGGTGTAACCAGATTTACCAAGTCTAAGGGCGTTTATCTCCACGTCGTCTTCCTTCATGATGAGGTTACCATAGACTGAGGCACCGTCTTCTTCGGGCATGAGTCCCAGGTCTTCCCTGGTCATACCCAGGGTTACTTCCAGGTCTTCTCCTACGATGTTGGACTCCTGCTGGTCTCCGAAGTCCACATCCCATCCCTCAGAGACGTAGTACATCTCCCTTAAAGTGGCTGTTTTCCCACGTCTGACCAGGTCTTTACAGAAGTTAGCCACGTAGACCATCTGGGCAATTTTAGGTATCTGTTTCACGTTACCCAGGCTACGCTGACCGTAACGGTCGCCCAGGACGTAGTAACGTTTGTCTTCATCATAAATTATATTGGATGTTCCCCGGGAGGGTACTTTGAGTGCAGGGACGTTGTTCTGGTTTATCTCCTCTATTATCCTCTCCCCCAGACTTTTGAGTTTGTTAATGGCGATGTCTTTTCTATTGGCAATTTTGTTGTTATGACTCATCTTCACCCTCCTCACTTTCTAGTGGTATGTTTTCAAATTTAGCTCTGCGTGTTACCTTCGCCAGTACAGAATCATATTCAGGGACGTCGGTTTCTGCCAGTACCGCTGCCTCCCGGATGATAACCGGTACCAGATTTTCAAATATCTTGGAACGCATAGCCTCTTCCTTAGCAGCCCTTTTAGCCCTTATATATTTCTGCAGGTTCCTGGCGATTTTCATGGTGGCCTGTCGTACTTCATGGAGTATTTCTGGCTCAGGGGCTACGCTCTGCTTTCCAGTTGATAGGTATGGTACGTTGGTGGATACTATGTTGACGAACACCGTTATAGGTGCGTTGTCCAGGTCCCTTATGCCGTAGCGCTTCCAGTCTATGCTCTTCAATGCTTCGGTTATGGCACAGCTACCCTGGTCAAAGGTTAAGGGCACCCGATTGGCGAACCTCATGATCTCCGCCTTTTTCTGATCACCCACCAGTCTCCCGGAGTCTCCTCCATAGGAGATACCGGCTTCTATCACAAAAGCCACTCCTCCCCGGTAGGTTTTCGGTTTCCTGGTGGTGGTGGCAGCAAATTCGGGGTTTAGGATTTCCCTTATACCCTTATCGATCTGTTCTTTGCCGATGGGGATTAAACCCGAGGTGGGTGGGGCCATGAAGTCCATGCGGGCGAATAATTCCACTATCTTCTCTGCTTCCTCCCACTTCATATCCCGGGGCCGCTTGTTCAGGTCTATCCCAGTTTCCTCCTCTATCTCGTTGACCCTCTTGGTGGACATACGGGAGAGTGAACTGGTGAGTAGGCTCCTGAACCTCCTCTTATCGGTGTGTTTGGCCATGAATATCAGGTCATCCGCGGTCACACCCCGGGGATGTGGTAATACCTCCTTGGGTAATGGGGGGATGATGTCGGTGGCCCGGTCGAATATGAATATCTGTCCGGTGGGGTCACGGAATTTGATCTTTGTGTGGGGGTTGGCGATCATAGTCCTCCGGATGTACTCAAATGCGCCCTGTTCACTCAGGGAGTAAGACACGTCTTTGAAGTGTAATTCAATAGAAACACCTGTCTGTGTGACTTCCGCATCTTTACGGTCTAATATGAGTCCCTGGTTCTTTTTAACATCCATTTTAAAGGTTAATTCCACGCCTTTCAGTCCTTTATCTTTACCACCTTCACGGTAACCGGAAACAACCTTTGCTGGTTTTCCAGTGGTCATCTGGGATAACAGCACACAGCCACTGCACCCCAGTCCCTGCTGACCACGGGACTGTATGTTCCGGAATTTGGATCCGGCGAACATGGTACAGTACACCTTGGTTATATAGGCTTCAGGGATTCCTGGGCCGTTATCTGTATGTTTAAGTATGTAATGATCTTTATCCAGTCTTTTGAGGTCTATGGTTATATCTGGCTGTATCCCTGCTTCTTCACAGGCGTCAAGGCTGTTTGTTATTAGCTCGTGGAAGACCATAGTTAAGGATCTTATTTTCCCAGAAAATCCCAGCATCTGCTTGTTTCGTCTGAAAAATTCTGATGCTGTAAGTTCTTTAAACTCCTCAAAAAGTTCTGCTGCTTCTCTTTCCACCAATTTAAGCCTCCTGTAAATTAACGTACATATAATATTAGTATCTATTTAATTAGTATTACCTTTACTTTTATTATTTTGGTAAAGTTCTCTCGTCCTTGGCGATTTCCTTAAATTCTTCCATCTTCATTTCCCGGCTTTTCTTCTCCAGGAAGGCATAAACACTTTTATGCCGAGCGCCGTTTAAAATCATGTCCACGGCTTCCCTGGCTACCTGAATGTGTTGAAGATCACCTATGAGGGCAACGGTCTTACCGTATACCGATAAATTTACACCGGTCATCTCGGTGATAATATCCCGGGTTCTACCGTCTTTACCAATGATCCTTCCCTTCTGTCTTAAAATAGCTTTCTTTGATTTACCCACGTAGTCAGGAAGGTTGATGATATCCAGTATCATCTCATCACTCGTAAGCTTCAGGGCTATTTCCGGGTTAAAACCCCTTCCTATAGCTTTAACAATATATCTGGCTTTCCAAACTGATAAAGGATCTTCAGTTTTCTCTGTGGGTTTTATGGACACACTACCGGTCTCACTGTCCACCTCTATTTCGGTTTGGGTTAGCTTTTCAATTTCTTCCTTACTAATCCCCCCTTTACCAATAACGACTCCTACTCTTTCCCTGGGGATTTTAAGGTATTCTATACTGCTCAAATAATATTCTCCTTGTAGTTAAATTTGAAAAAAATGTGAAGTAATATGAGGACCACAAAAATATATTTATTATCCACTATTATAAAGTTTTCTATCCTCAAAAATCCATAATTTTACTCTTTATTTCATCTTCAGATATGTGGATACCTAATTTTTTAAAATCTTTAGATAAATTACCAATATCTCTGTTTAGAAGCTCCTCTGCTAGGGGATGATCTACCACAACACCCTGAGAAATATCGATGATAACCGGTTCATCATCTTTAATTAAGATATTAAAGCCGGATAAATCTCCATGAACCAATTTGGCTTTATTATAAAGAATTTTAACATATTCTATTAATTTATCCGCTACTTTTTCTGCATCATGTACATCAGCATTCTTGAGTAGTGGTGCCGGGTTTCCTTCCGCGTCTCCTATAAATTCCATGACCAGTATGTTATTTTTAGCAACGATGGGTCTGGGAACTCTAACCCCAAATTCACAAGCCCTTTTAAGATTCCTGAATTCCTTATTAACCCACGTGTAAATCACTTGACGTTTATTACTGGTTTTTACCTTGAAACGGGGGTCTCCCTGGATGTAATCCTGCATCTTTTTAAAATCAGAGGTGGTAACCCGGTAGATTTTAACTGCAACAAAGTTACCATCATCATCTATCCCTTTAAAAACGTTAGCTTCCTTACCGGTACTTATAGCACCGTAGAGAATCTGCAGATATCCCTGGTTTGCTAATTTATAGAGGGTTTCCAGGGTTTTTTTGTCGAAAACCTCGCTTCCTACACGCCTGTCATCATCGCTTTTTATACGCTTCTCTGATAACATCTTCCTAAGATCTTCATCTGCCTTAGTAATTTTCGACATTTTAAAACCACAGAAAAAGTTGTATGATTTCGGAAAATGAGGAGAACAATCTTATCAAGTTAATTTATGATATTAAAATTAGTGTATAAAAATAGGATATTTATAATTTAAGATATCCCCGGCGTTCTAACCAGTTAGACTCAGTTCTGGTATATCTCCATATGATATCTGCCTTTTCATCACTCTGGAAATCCCACGGCTTTACTAAAACCACGTCACCTTCCCTGATCCATATCCTCTTTTTCATCTTACCCGGTATCCGACCGAGCCTTATTTTACCATCGGCACATCGAACTTTAAGCTTTCCATGGCCCATGATCTGTTCTACCACTCCGGGTATTTCCCCTTTACGGGGAGTTCTAACTCTCCTGACTTCCTGCGTATTCTGTCCATGACCTCTGCTCAAATACTCTCCTCCTTATTTTATATTATGATTTCCAATATAATTCTAATTTAACTAGAAATATTTCAAATAGTAAGAATATTGGATTAAACTTGTTATTTATATAGTATTTAACAAGTATATAAAAAAGAGTATTTATTATCTAACCATCCATATGATTTAATGAACCATTGATTTAATAAATAACATATTTTCGTTACCAAAATTAATTTTCAACTGAAACTTATAATGGTGATTCCATGGGACAGGAATTTCTTAAAATCACAGACCCTGAAGAAGTAGAGAAGATCATCTCCAAACTCCCTATCAAGAAGAAAGTGGAAAAGGCACCCCTGGAGGTAGCCTACAAACGAGTACTGGCGGAGAATGTATACGCCACCATAAATTTACCCCCATTCCGGAGGGCAGCTATGGATGGCTATGCAGTGATTTCAAAAGACACGTTCGGCGCTTCCGAGGACGATCCGGTTGCTTTAAAACTCAAAGATGTGGTGTTGGCCGGTGAAATCCCGGAAAATAAAGTGGAGGAAGGGACCTGCATAGAGGTAAGCACCGGAGCCCCCATTCCGGAAGGTGCCGATGCGGTGATCATGATCGAATTTGCAGAAAAAAAGGGTACAGACATTCTAATGCTGGAAAGTGTACCTCTGGGTGCCAACATAGCCCGTGAGGGTTCCGATGTGAAGAAAGGAGGGCTTTTACTTAGAGAGGGAGAACTCATCACCCCGGATAAAATCGGTGTTTTAAGCGCCATCGGACTACTGGAAGTCCCAGTATATGTAAAACCACAAGTGGTAGTGATTTCCACCGGGAACGAGGTGATAAAAGTCGGTGAAAAACTCGAATACGGGAAGGTGTATGACATAAACTCCTACACCATCTCCAATGCTGTTAAATCATGCGGATGCATCCCCATACATTCCGATATAGTTAAAGATGATTATAATTCGCTGAAAAATAAGATAAACGAATCTAGAGATGCCGATGTTATCATCACATCCGGGGGGACATCGGCCGGTGCTGGAGATATATTGAAGGTAGTCCTAGATGAAATGGGTGAAGTACTGGTACACGGGATAGCCGTAAAACCAGGAAAACCCACATTGATAGGCGTAATTCAGGATGAAGATGGGAATAAAATAAATAAAATAATATTCGGACTCCCCGGATACCCGGTAGCTGCTTTAATGATATTCTACAACTTCGTCGCCCCATTTTTAAGGAAATTTGCTTCGTTAAACGAATCCCCTGAAGGAAAAAGCAGGGAATTTAAATTATCCCGGAGATACGTACCATCCCGGGGAAGAAGACAGTATGTGCTGGTTAAAATAGAAGGTGACCAGGTCCATCCAATTTTAAAGGATTCCGGTGCTATCACTGCCCTGGCAGAAGCAGATGGCTACTTCATAGCCCCTAAAAATGTAGAGATATTGGAAGGGGGGACTTACGTTGATGTTTTTCCACTGAAAACTTACTAATTTGACTAATTTGGTTATTTGAATGAATTTTTTTTACAAATGTTCAAATAAACAACGGGCAACGATTCAAATGGAATGATCAAGAATATGTTCAAATTAACCAAGAAATCGTTAGGACCTGATACACAGTTAACAACTAAATCAGTAAGCAATAAACTTCATTTAACGTTATTAAATACCATATAATAAGTTTACAGCTCAAAAAATAGCCTTGCAACTCTTGCCGAATTCATAGAAGATAGAATGGATTAAAGTTTTTTTGAAATTCCAGTTTGTTAGTATTACTTTTTTGATCTTTTTTGATGTTTTATTAATAATAATTTCGTGATAGAAAGTATTATATATGGTTGTTGATAACTATCTATTAGAAAAATTAAAGGTGAAAATCATTTAAGAAGATGTTTTTAATGTCAAGTAGGGTAATTGAAGGTTTGTTAAGGTTTAAAGGGATTTTTGTATTTGTTTTTTTGGTTTTAACGGTTGTAAGCATGTTAAGTTGTGTTTCTGCTGCTAGTTTGACTATGGATGAGGTGGGGTATGGTTCTAGTGTGGTTGTAAATCATACTCTTGATAATGGTTATAAGATACCTGGTTATGTGAAGGTTAATGGTAAAAACAGCACCAGTCCCTCATTTCTAAACACCCTAACCAAGACTGTGGTGCAGGTGAATCAGAATGTAGAGACACCGGTGACCATAAGTAGTGTGGGTGCTGCTCCCAATCCTTCCGGCTCCGCAACCGGCACACTAACTAAATCAGAGTACATCACCAATGGCCAACTACCCAGCACAATGAACGTACTAAACATCCCCGGAACCACCGGAGGAGTAAACATACAAGACACCACCCGCCCCACCGTAACCAGTGTTGACCCGGCCAATAATAAGGTAATTAATGTAGCCAATAAAGCGATAGTGATCACTTTCAGTGAGAATATCAAGGCCGGAAGCGCATTTACTAGTATCAAAGTCACTAACCCTGACGGAGTAAAAGTAAATCCATTATACAAGGTAATAAACGGTAAAACATTAACCCTAACACGTAACGGTTACTATATAAACGGACTAACCTATACTATAACCTTACCTACGGGCGGTATCACTGACACAGCGGGCAACACATTAGCAACAGTGTTTACCAGTAAATTCACCGTAGACTTCGCAAAACCCACCGTAACCGTTAACCTGGCATCAGGAGTTTATAATACCGCTAAGTCAGTGATATTAGCCGCTACTGACAATCTGGATACGGAACCTTCTATTTATTACACCACTAACGGGAGTACACCCACCACTTCCAGCACCAAGTATGCCGCTCCTATCCCTATTTCTAAAACAACCACGTTGAAATTTATGGCAAGGGATAAGGCGGGTAATCAGGCCCCCATTCAGACAGTCCACTACATCTTCTCACCCGTGGGGAATCTCAATACAGGTAAGGGTTATAACAAAATTCAGGATGCTGTAAACGATTCATTGACCTTAACTGGACATACCATTGAAGTAGGATCTGGAACTCGTACAGAAAACATTATCATTAACAAAAAACTCACCATTAAACCAGCATCCGGCGGAAATGTGACTATACAAGCATCAAATTCTTCAAAACCTATTTTCACTATTAATAGGAGTGGTAGTGGATCTCTGATTCAGGGATTCGTCATTTCTGGAGCTTTGAATAGTTATGGATTACTTCTGGATGGATGTTCAAACTGTACAATCAACAATAACACCATAACCAACAATTACTTTGGAATCCTCACCAACACCACAAAAACTACGAATAATACTATAATAAACAATAACATAACCCTTAATCAAGAACTTGGAATAGGCACCTGGAACAGTGATAATTGTGTGATTTATGGCAATACCATCACTTATAATGGGTATGGTGGTATGACTATCTTTGATTCAAACAACTGTATTATCCATACTAATCTGATAATGGAGAATTTTGGTCCAGACACTGATTATAGTTCTGGAATTTTAATTTCTGGTTCAAATGATACCATAATTTCGAATAATCTCCTCCCTAAAAATATATTTGGAATATATATTGATTATTGTGAAAATTGCACAGTCTATGGGAACTTATTAGCTCAGGGTATGGTGGGAATATACACCGATTATTCATCGGTTGACATTAATTTTAACAGAATCGCTATAAACCTTGATTATGAGCTCATCAATGAGAATGGAGATGTGGATGCGACCAATAACTGGTGGGGATCAAACAGTAATCCACTGAATTTAGGTGAAATTATCTCTGAGAATGGATACACAGATTACAATCCATGGCTCGTGCTGAGCATTGATCCTACTTCAACTGTTAATTCGGGTGGAAATACCAGTATAACTGCGGATTTAACCCATAACAATCTGGGAGAAGACACTTCATCCCTGGGGCATGTTATAAAAGGCATACCCATCACTTTCAGCACAAGCTATGGGACAATTAAGAGCCCCGCCCTCACGTTCAATGGACAGGCAGCGGCCATCCTGAACCTGGGCACTACTGCATCCAAGACAGTCACTGTTAACGCTTACCTTGATAATCAGACTGTGTCCAAGCAGATGGTTATAGCCCCTGGTGTGGCAAAATTAAACATTACGAGCTCTGCCCGGGATAGTTCCAACAATCCTATCAATTTTACTTATAATGTGCCTTTGAATAACTCTGTGGCCTGGATCAGTGTTCTCTGGAAAAACAGTTACCGTAGCGCTGTTTTCAGTGCAATTATATACGCAAACAACTACATACTACAAGACGGAATGAACCCCAATGCAATACCAGCAAGCTTCTGGAATGACTTGACATCAATGTATGGTTTAACCAGCACCGAACTACAATTTATCAAGACCCACCGACTAGAATTTATAGATAACCTGACAGTAAAATTAACCTATCCCGGAGCGGATGCTCCGTCTATGACAGTAACTGATCCCGAGAGCAACAGCACCATAGATCTTAACTTCACTGGAAATACTGTCCTAAGAACCAGTCCTATCATGTATATGGATGGCTTATTCTCAGCAGGTTATGATGGTGTTAAAAGCTTCGCTATTGCCACTACTAAAGTCACCGACAGCATTGTCCAGTACTGGGCAAACCAGAAAGATGCAAAAGACGCCAATGGAAATCTCCTTTACCCTGCCGGTGGGATGAAAGCGGCTTATGGGACTTTCTTCACAGCATTGATGATGATTTACTGCCATGATATTCTGGCAAATACAGCAGCAAGTGAATTTAATGTAATCTGGAGCAGAACCCACGCTGTGGCGGTTTCAGTGGGTGACGATGCCTATCAAACATATATGACCTTGGAATGCGATCATAGCATGGGAATGACAGTTAACGGATCACTTAAAGATATAATACTCTTCAACTCAGCATGTTCTTCCCATATTCCCACAATTGAATATGGGATCATGCGGAACTTAGATTTCATCTACAGTATGGCACTCTTTCCATGGATATTATGGGTTCGGTGACAAGGACCATTGTTTTATGTCTTCTGGATGGGGACAGATTTGGAGTCATCCACACAGTACTGACACAGATAAGATCCTCATATTTAATAAACATCAAATAAATCCCCTAAAACCACCTTTTTATCCGTTTTTAAAAGCTGGGGGATTTTACCCACCATTCCTGCTGATTCTCCCACGATCACCAGAACACCCCTCATATGATCTCTGAAATCTTCCGCCCGGGAGAGACCATTTTGGATTGCATCACTGTCTGACTCTCCCTTTACTTTGTTAGCGATTGATGTGGCCAGGGCATCCGCTACACTGGCTTCATCTGCAAATACGGTGACTGAATCCGCCCGGCCGAAACTGATGGAATGCCCCACCGTACCTGAGGAGGTGCAAACACCCATGGGGGTCATTTCATGCTTTAATTTAAATCCGATCTGGCCAGAAAGTGAGGAATCCCCGGCATAAACTCCCATGGTAACATCCTTATTGGTTTTGAGGGCCACGTCCCCACCGTTATCCACGATGGCCATCTTAGCCCCTTCACTGATGATGTATCCCATGGAGAGCTGGGCTATGGTGCCGGCCACAGCTGCCATGGGACCTACCTCTGCGTATCTCCCGGCACGGGCCATCATCTTAACTACAACTGGTGCTTCTTCAACTATAAGGGGTTCTAAGCTTAGTAGAAAATCTTCATATCTATAGATATAGTTTTTAAGCTCTTTACGCTGCTTTAAAATAAAATAGTACAGGTCATGCTTTTTCAGGTCTGTTTTCAGGGTGATATGGGTCTCTTCAATGGAGATCTTTTCTTTCATCATCACATCTATATTTTGGAAATACCCATAAATATATCCATAAAAATACATAAAGGGGTTTAGGATAGAAAAGAGTGAGTATATTTATTTGTCCAGGAGCATATGAAATGGCAGAAAGAGATGAAAACTCCTATGTGGGGGAGAAAGTTCTATTTGAAACCCGGCCCCGATTTACACTGAATCTAGGATCGACTATCGTTAAGTTCATAGTATTACTCCTACTTCTGTACTTCTTTAGCACTATACTGTCCTTATTTGCGTCTGCGCAGGAGTTTTTGATTTATTATGTCCAGATACCATTGGTACAGGGTGTAAGCTACATGTTGCTTTTTATAGTGGTTGTTCTGGTGTTTTCTATACTATGGGATGTTATCTCTTGGAGGGCGATCCATTACATGCTTACCACCCATAGAGTCATGATTAAAAAGGGAATATTCAGAAAAAGGAAGATTTACATGCCTTATAACATGATCCAGGATATAGATGTATCACAGGGACTTATAGAGAGGCTTTTCCGTGCAGGGGATATTGAAATCTACGGGGGCCATGAACACACCCAGGTGGTACTGGAGGATGTTCCCAATCCGTATCAGGTGGATAATACCATAAATCGATTGATGCAGGGAGAAGATGTTGGATATCGAAAATATCAACGTGAAGTAGATAGGAAATCAGTCATAGAGGAATATGATAAGAAATTTAAGTTCTGATCTCCTTGTGATTTTTTTTTAACAAATTATATTACTTTTTAATTCATCATTATTTTAATTGATACAATGAAAAAAACTATGGTTATAAGGGATATCCTGTTGATATCCAACCCACTGGGCCAAATAATGCAGGGTATAGGTGTGGTAACCTTAATTCCCATATTAATTGCTTTAATATATGGTGAATCTCATTTAGTTGTTTTCCTAGGTTTTGGCCTGCTTTCAATTGCAATTGGGTTTTTACTGAGAAGGATACCCTTTGATGATAGTAGAATAAGATTGAAACATGGAATGATGATCGCTGCCCTGGCCTGGCTCTGGGCCGCTCTTATTGGCGGTCTCTGTTTGATGTACACCACCAACATCGATTTTCTAAACGCCTATTTTGAGAGTATGTCTGCCTGGAGCGGGACAGGAATAACCATATTCTCCGATGTAGAGATATTACCTAAGTCAGTCCTCTTTTTACGGAGTATAGAGCAGTGGGTCGGCGGATTAGGGGTGGTTATAATGGTTATCGGTATCTTGATAAGGCCTGGAACTGCGGCTGCTCGTCTATATAAATCTGAGGCACGGGAAGAAAAGATAAAACCCAGTATCACCGGCACAGTTAAGACCATATGGTGGATTTATCTCTCATACACAGTTGCAGGGATAGTACTCTATGTGCTGGCGGGAATGCCCCTTTTCGATGCTATCTGCAATGCATTTACATCCATTTGTACCGGGGGTATGTCCATTAAAAATGACAGCATAGGAGCCTATGGCAGCAATATAATTTACATAATAACCATGATTCTGATGATCCTGGGAGGTACCAGCTTTTTAGTTCATTATAAAGCTATTAAAGGGCGTATAATAGATGTTTTTAGAGATATTCAGTTTCAGGCCATGATAATAATCATAAGCGTATTTTCCATTCTTTTAATATTTATCTCTAAATTCACAGCCATAGATTCGGTCTTCTTTGTTATATCTGCTTTAAGTTCAACTGGGGCAAACATCCAACCCGTCAGTGAAATGATCAACTGGCCAGACTTTGCCAAGGTACTTATCATTGGGGCCATGGTAGTTGGTATGTCGGCAGGTTCCACCAGTGGAGCAATCAAACTCATAAGGATAGTTACCCTTGTCAAGGGGACTTATTGGGAGATTAAAAGGTTACTCTCTCCGCAGGGCTCGGTTATAACCCGGAAAATCAGTTCCAGACAAGTGGGGGATGTGGAGATCAAGGAAGCAGGTAGCTACATATTCATATACTTCTTCTTCATTTTCATAAGCTGGCTGGTGCTGGTATACTATGGATATGGAGGGTTTGATTCACTTTTTGAAGTTGTATCTATCCAGGGAAATGGTGGATTTACCATGGGAATAGTTTCCCCAACCATGCCTGATCTGGCCCAGATATTTTTAATATTCAACATGTGGATCGGTAGGATTGAAATAATACCGGCTTTAGTGTTATTTAAAGGTTTATGGGATGTATTAAGAAGATAAGAATTTTAAATTCCCTGAGAGTTAACAAAGAGTCAGATTTATATATTATGCTATTCTCATTGTAATGGATGATAAACTATCTGGGCAAGAAGGACTTAGTATTAATAGCCAAGCCAATGGGCATGATAATGCAGGCTGTTGGACTAGTGGTAATTTTACCCATTATAGTGTCCCTTATCTACCATGAAAACATTTTCTACCCGTTCATTGCTTCTGGAGGACTTTCCATAGCAATTGGACTCATTTTAAGTAGGACACCTTCAGATTATAACCAGTTGAAGTTGAAACATGGAATGATGATCGCTGCCCTGCCCTGGCTCTGGGCTGCTCTTATCGGTGGTCTCTGTTTGATGTATGCCACCAACATCGACTTTTTAAACGCCTATTTTGAGAGCATGTCCGCCTGGAGTGGAAGTGGTTTTTCCATATATCTTGATGTGGAGATACTACCTAAATCCATACTATTTTTAAGGAGTATAATGCAATGGGTCGGTGGATTAGGGGTAGTTATGATGGTTATTGGTATTTTAATAAGACCAGGGACCACCGCTGCCCGTTTATATAAATCTGAAGCACGTGAAGAGAAGATAAAACCCAGTATTGTTGGCACTGTGAAGACCATCTGGTGGATTTATTTATTATACACAGTTCTGGGCATCGTTCTCTATGTTCTGGCTGGTATGTCCCTTTTTGATGCGATTAATAACACCTTCACCAATCTATCTACCGGGGGCATGTCCATTAAAAATAACAATATAGGGGCCTATGGAAGCAACTTAATCACGGCTATAACCATTATATTGATGGTTATTGGGGGTACCAGTTTCCTGGTGCATTATAAATTTTTGAAGGGCAAGGTAATTGATGCTTTACGGGATGTACAGATACAGGCTACAATAATCATAGTCGTATTATTTTCGGTACTTCTAGTTGTTTTCGCCCAATTTACCAATCTTAACGCTGTTTTTTATGTTGTCTCAGCTTTAAGCTGTACTGGTTCAAACACTTTACCAGTTAATGTTATGGTTGCGTGGGCGGACTATCCAAAGGTTATTTTAGCCATATTGATGATTGTAGGTATGGCAGCGGGTTCTACAACTGGTGCACTGAAACTTATAAGAGTAGTAACCCTAATGAAAAGTGTTTATTGGGAGATTAAAAGGATAATCTCCCCTGTTGGAACTGTTATAACCAGAAAAATCAGTGGTAAAACTGTGGGAGATACAGAGATCCGAGAAGCTGGAAGTTATACTTTTATATATCTATTTTTCATTTTCATAAGCTGGCTGGTTTTGATGTCGTATGGATACGATGGTATAGATTCAATTTTTGAAGTGGCTTCTGCCCAGGGTAATGTTGGCCTTTCCATGGGAATTGTAACTCCGGATATGCCAGATGTAGCGGAAATATTCCTTATTTTGAACATGTGGATTGGTAGGATTGAAATTATCCCAGCGCTCATTTTACTCAAGGTTTTCCTTGATCAGTTCCAGAGACTGAGAAGATGAACAGAGACACAGATATTTGCCAAGAATATCTCCTCTGGGAAATTTTTTCTTAAGAAAGCCGTTAATATTTAATAGACTAGCTAATTAGTGGATGATGCAATAGAAGATGTTGATAGTGATGGAGAGAGTTTATCATACTACCTTTAAATTTTAGTTTCTTATTCACTGACCTTACAATTAAATATTTAAATCTAACAATCATTTATTGGTGAGCTTGCAAAATGGACATCGTCAAATCTATCCTTCTATTTATCATTGCAGGATTCTTTGAAATCAGTGGCGGATACCAGATCTGGCTATATTTAAGGGAAGGCAGAGGTATAGAATTCGCTATCATTGGTGCTATTATTTTAGTGCTGTACGGCATCATTCCCACCCTACAACCTGCTAATTTTGGAAGAGTGTACGCTGCTTATGGGCGGTATTTTTATAGTCCTTTCACTTCTATGGGGATGGGGGATTGATAAAGTAAATCCGAACCGTTTCAATATAATTGGGGCCTCTATAGTCCTCATAGGAATATTTATCATCATGTACTGGCCAAGAACTAATTAAATTTTTTATATCCCTCTAATCCAACTTTTAGTGTAGTAAAGCTAATTAATGAATATAATTGAATGAAATATGGAAATAAAATAAAATGACGTACGATGTATTGATAGTAGGTGCCGGGCCTGTGGGCACCACCTTCGCCAGGTATATGGCGGAGAAAGGATTTGAAGTAGGGATAATCGAGAAAAAAACCCGAGTAGGGGTGCCCCTTCAATGCGCTGGACTCCTGGGTAAGCAGATAAAAGAGGTAAATATATTACCAGATGAACTTATCATCAACCCCTTCTACGGGGCCTACCTACATTCCCCCTCAAATCATGTTCTAAAGGTTGCCAAAGATAAACCAGAAGCTTATGTCATAGATAGGGTTGCTTACGACCAATTTCTTGCTGAGCGAGCAGTAGATGCCGGGGCAGAACTATTTTTGAAACAAAATGTAAGGGATTTAGATCCTAAAAATACTGGTGTTCTCCTGACAAATGGGAAGAAGGATTACAGTGGAAGAATTATGGTAGGTGCTGATGGAAGCGATTCTATTGTTTCCAGGAAATTATCCAGGGGCTCATCAGATGAAAAACAGTTACAGGCAGCCCAATTACTGGTGGATTTTGGTCGAGACTTATTTGACATGGATTGTGTGCATCTACATGCATACTCCACAATATCCCCGGGCTTTATCTGGGTAATCCCCCTAACAACATCCACCGCACGGGTGGGATTGTTTGGGAACTTTGATTATCACACCTTAAATGATATGTTGAAAAGGTTTTTAGATAGTGATCAGGATTTTGAAGGTTATAGAGTAATTAAAAAGTACACTGGAAGAATCCCAGTATACAACAATAAAAAGAAGATAGTAAAGGACAATGTTTTACTCTTAGGTGATGCTGCCTCCCAGGTTAAACCAACCACCGGGGGCGGGCTTATAATAGGATTCAAATGTGCGCAAATCGCTGCAAACGCGGCAGAGAAAGCCCTGGAAAAGGATGACATGGGAATTTTAAGGGAATACAATGCAAATTATAATAAAAACTTTAAAAATGAACTTAAAACCCAGTTAATGGTACAGAAGATATTTAGTTCATTATCAGATGATGATCTGGACTTTATGTTTCGTAAACTTAAAGAAGAGGGAGCTGAAGATATCATCTCCAAATATGGTGAGATGGATGACCAGTCCTCCCTGGTAAAGGAATTGTTTAAACGGGGTATTCTATTCAAGATACTCCCCAAGATACTTACCAGGGGACTGTCTGTTTTATGGAAATAATCAGCTGTAAATATTTAATTCCCTTTGTCAATGCTCTGAAACCATTTCAATAACCTTTCTTTGGGGATTATAATAATTTCAACATCTTCTAAATTTAAAAAATCCCTTTTCAAGTCTTCTAGATCGTTTATCTTTTTTATTTTTTTCATTTTTCAACACCAAAATCATGCAATTATTTTTAGACAAAATTACAAACCTCTTCATAAATTTCAAGAGTTTTAATCGCGGTATCACTCCATTTAAATAGTTTAGAACGTTTTAAACCCTTTTTTATTAGTTTTTTCCCCGTTTTTCCATCAGAAAGAAGACTGTTAATGCTTTGTGCCAGTTCTTGGGTATCGTAAGGATCTACAAGCAGCCCAGCATCACCAACCACCTCTGGCAGGGAACTGTTATTGGATGTTATCACTGGAGTTCCACATGCCATAGCCTCTAATGGGGGTAGACCAAATCCTGCGTATAAACAGGGATACACAAACAGATCTGCTGCATTATAAAGAGCTACCAGGTCCTTTTCAGGAACCGGACCAGTGAAAATCACCTTTTCCTCTATACCTAACACCTTTAAAGTTTGAAATATCTCCCGGGATCTGTCCATCGCAACTCCCACGATCACCAGTTTATGCTTTAACCCCTCTTTTAGAGCCAGGTGGTAAGCCTGTAATAATCGTGGAATATTTTTTATAGGATGTAATCCTCCTACTGATAAAATAAATTCATGGGGGAGCTGATATTTCATGGTAATGGCTTCAATCTCTTCTTTATTTATGGTTTTGAATGCTTCACCTTTGCCATTGTAAATCACCTCTATCTTATCCTCTGGAACATTCAGATGTTTTATCAGATCATTTTTCGAGTGACAAGACACTGTTATAATTTTATCAGCCCTGTTGATGGTTTTTTTTAGTAATAAACGGTGTAGAATCACATCTGTTTTTTTAAATAATTTTGGAAAGATCAATGGGGTTAGATCATGCACAGTGATGACTTTTTGGAATGGCTGGCTGAATGTGAAGGGCCCTAATTCATAGGGATCGTGCACCATGTCTAGAGAATAATTTTTCAATTTCAAGGGGAGAGTGAAGTATCGCCAGAACATAAAACTTCCCCATCCATTTATAAAACGATTTTTAGGGATTATGATATCTTTATTATGGTTATATATGTCTAGATCATTTTTAAAGTAATGAATGAGGTGATATTTATTTTCATCATCTATTTTGTTAAGATTTTTGATGATTTGGTAGGTATAAACGCCGATACCTCCGCTGAATTCATCGATAAAATTGCTGATGATCCCTATATCCATAGTGCACCTCTCTCATAAATTTTCATATCAGTAATTTTTTGGAGTATAAATTTCAGCACCCCCGTTATCGTATATTCTGGATCGTCCTTGGAGAATCTCCAGAGGAGAAACATATTTTTCATCGGTTATTATGTTGGAACCCTCCATATTGTATACGAAGACCTGATTTTTTTCTATATTCCAATTTCCTAGGAAGATATAAGTTTGATCGTAAACTAAATCAGAATAATATGGAATTTCGAGTACTGGGGAAATTATACTACGTAAAACACTGGCCCGGTTTTTATCTGCATAAACCGGGTAATCCAATTTGGTTAGAGAAAGCCAATTACCGGCTGTAACTTCTTTTTGGTTGAATTTAGGAAAATCATAGGATGGATTAAGTGCAATGGATGTGGTTTGTGCAGGATCTAAAATTTGGTAAGTTAAACCGGTATCAAAAAATAGGAAGATGATGAAAAAGATAGATATGCCTTTAAATAGATTATTCCTGCTGAAATTAAGGTTAAATATAATTTTGAACTTTTCCACTATTTTTATTATCCCTAAAATACAGAAGGGTGCTAAAATAATGAGGGCTATATGATACAGCCGAGTCGTATTCATTTGACTTGCAAATAATGGTAAAATAATTCCGGCTACCAGTATGATGAGAGTAGATATACTGAGTGATTTATATTCATCCTTAAACTTCATATTATCCCTACCTAAAAATAGGGATAGAACACCAACGAAGATTAAAAATTCACTTAATAGGTAGAGATACTTATGGATGTTTTTAAGAAATGTCACTTGACTTTGAACAACCATATTCAAACCTTGAGTGGTACTCGGATCCATGAACTTGTATAGATTATCGATCATGCTCTGGCCAATACTTATAAAACTTTGTAAAATTGAAGAATCAGAGGTAAAATGATACCATATTAGAATAAATAGTATAAATAGAGGTAGAAAGAAAAAATTGATTATCAGTCTGTCTTTTTTGATTATCTTATATTTTCCTGTTTTTTCGGCAATTGCTGGTTTTTTATGATGAGTAAAACTGTACTTTTTATTAAATACTAAATTTAAATCCGAGAAAGGTTTGAAAATAATATTAATTGCGTAAATTTTCTTTAAACGACTAAAAAACCGATTAATAAAATTTTTATCAAGAATATAAAGAATTACAGTACTTATTATCAGGATAATCATCATGAGGTATGCTAAACCATAATGGGACACGATGATGGACAGACCAAAAACAACAGCTAATAATGATCTTTTATTTTTATCCAGATCGGCACTGACCAACAACATCAACAGTAACACTAAAAACAACTCGGCTACTTGTTGCCGGACCACACTTAGCATTTCGGTATAAAAAGTGAACATTATCATGAAAAAGAACACTGAATAGAAAGCTATCGGCGGCGATGTTTGTTTACGGTAAACGTAGAATAATCCAAGAGGCACTAATGAGAAAATAAATGGATAAACAATTTTCATTACCCACACCAAATTGAGTTTAATGAAATTGGAGAGTATAGGTGCCAGGATCATCACACTCAACATAGAATTATAAGTATAGGGAAGATTGATATTCCAAAAAGAGTTTAAAATTATTTGATTAGCCAGGAAATATTCCCCATTTATATCCCAGCCCCAAATATAATTGGTAATCAATGATTTATGCAATAAAATGGCCAATGAAATGGTGAATATTATGAAGGGATAGGTGTTACTAGGGATAAACCTGTTTATACTTACGGTGAAAGCAAGTAAGCCAATTAATAAGATCATTAGGATGATCAAGGTATTGGATTGATAAACGTTCATCATATAAGTCCCTAAAATGCTTAAAATAAGGATTAAAATAGGAAACAAAATTGGTATTGAAATTAAACTCTTCAAATCTAATTTTTTAACATGTATTTTCTTTGCATCGTTTGATCCATTCAAAGGCCCCCAGATTTTTGACCGTTTTTCTTTGAAGTAGCATAAAATGGAAAAAGTTATGATGAAAACAGTGAGGGTTATGATAATAGATTCGGAGGATAGGGGAGTTTCAACACCAAACAGTGGATATAATGTGTTAATCAAGAATCCTATTAATATCAAAATAAATAAACTGGATCCAATGGTGTATAGAAATATTTTTCCACAATTTTCTACTTCTAAATTTAAAAGTCGAAGAAAAATTGTCCCTGGAATGAATAATACCAAAAAAAACCCCACAATTTCCTTAAACGGAGTGGTAGATAAACCAATATAGTCTAGTAAAGTAAATATAAAATAAAGCGTCAAAGCTACTGTAATTAACAAGAGAAAATCTTCAATTTTCCAATCTTTCAAAAGGAGGGGATTATTTATTTGCATGTGATTCCGCTTTATTTATATTCGATTCCGCCATCTCAAGATTTAAAATTTGATCATAAACGTTCACCAACCTTTCTTCCATTATTGCCCAGTTATACTTGTTTTCATAGGCTTTCCTTCCGTTATAGCCCATTTCTTTTTGTAAACTCAGGTCATTTTTTATAAGAGATATGGCATTTTTCAAAGCTTTTTTATTTTCATAGGGTACTGTAATACCACATTTCTCTTTTTTTACAATATCTGCCATGGGAGTGTTTTCATTAACTAGTATGGGGATCCCTGAGGCCATAGATTCAAAAAGCTTGTTTGGACTTGCATATTTATTGTTTGGAACACTTGGATCATATAATGCAACGGTTAAATCTGCATTCATCGTGTTTTGGATTATTTCATCGTAGGGTACTCCATTTAAATCCATATTCACATTTTCCATATCCTTAGTCAGTGTTAATAATTTCTTTTTGTACTTTTCTCGGTTACAAAATCCTTTAATGATTAATTTAACGTCTTCCAAATCTTTTACAACCAAAATAGTCTGCTCTATTCCCCTCTCTTCTATGATTTTACCCCCTACGAAGATTTTGAAATCTTCGACCTTATTTCTATCTTTTTTAGCTTTAACATCTTCTATATTTTCATTGTAATCAATAGATTCCATAGATTTTTTGTTTTTTATGAAAATACCATCTTCTGGGCTGTTATTTACAGTAACAATTATATTTTTAATGTTTTTTCCAATTTGATGGATCCTCGAGTCATCGGCAATTATTATGGCACTTGCAAATCTCATGATAAATTTGTCCAGGTTCACGATGATAGGCCTTAAAAATCCGTGCATCATATCTCCGTAGAAATCGAATATATCATATATAATTGGTTTTCCTTTTATTTTAGCTATAAATAAGGAGTAAAAGTACGTATCAAAATTTACAGTGTGTATAACGTCCCATCTCATTTTCAATGTCCAGAATATTAAAAAAGTCCACCATACCGGAAAATAAAAAAGTGTTTTTATATTACCAACAGGTATGTCTAAGTTCAGACTTTTAACTTCAATATCATCATCTACAGGGAAAGGCCAGCTTCTTTTCCAGATGATAAGACTGATTGAATATCCATTTTTTTTCAAGCTTTCCATTTCTTTCTTGAGACGATTATCTGGGTAAGAAATTACCATTAAAACTTTATTTTTTACCTTTAAAGATCTTTTCCCCAGGTTTCGTAAAACTGAAAGATAGTTTTGTGTAATTTTATTCCAGGAATAACCATTCAATACATGATGGTAAATTTCATCTTTCATATTCCGGTAATTTTCCGGAAATTTGGATATTGACTGGAGTTTTCTGGTTAGTTCGAGTTCATTTGTGAAGTAAACTGCAGATTCTCCACAAACTTCACGATTGAACTGGTTATCGTGGGCTATTATTATATTCCGGGAAGTGGCGGCTTCTAAGAGGGAGGGATTCGTTCCCCCTACGGTATGACCGTGTATGTAAGCTGTGCAATTTTGACGTAACATGTTTAGAAATTTTTGATCGTAGATTGACCCCAGGAAAACCACATGAGGCTTGTTTGGAGCCTCTGATATCATGGATTCTATTTCTTCCTGGTATTTTTCACTGGTAAAATCCCCAACAACTAAAAGAGGTGATTCAAGTTCAGCCTGTATGAAACCGTCAATAATAGTATGAATATTATTTTCAGGTTCTAATCGAGCTACAACAAGGTAATAATTTCCCGGAGTTATCTCAAAGGGATTATTATGGAGTTTTATTGTAGGATAGTTTTTATCCCATATCACCCGGTTAGGACTGTCAATTCCGTAGGAAATATAGGTGGTTTTATCCCAGTATCTTCTATTCACGTATTCTTTCATTTCATGGGAATCTACAATTATTTTATCTGCAAATAAAGTCGCTAAATCATGATTTATTTTTAAGAGCCATCTTTCTAGAGCATTGAATTTTGTCCTTTTCCACATGACTCCATCGACATTTACCATAACTTTTGATTTTCTGTTAATTATTTTGGGAATAAAAAGAAACATCCCTACTTCTATGCCCAGAAAATAGATCAAATCTGCTTTTTTGCTTAACTTTATCAGGAAATAGATGTCGGAAAGATTTTCGTAAAACTTCCGTAATAGATAATTTTTAGGTGGTTTTAGGGGGAAATATTCCAATTTTGCACCTTTATAGTCTTTTATTCGTGAATTCGGGGGTTCATATTCACAACTAACAGTCACTTCATGATCATTTTCAACTAAATTTTCTGTTAAGCCTTCAGCAAAAGTTTCGAAACCCCCGTATTTTGCTGGTATCCCTCGACTGCCTATTATGGCGATTTTCATTTTTATCCCTTTTTTTCACGCTTTAACCAATAAATAATCATTCGTTTGAATATTTTGATTCCATCATCCAATGAATTTAATTTTGTGGAATCTTGACGTTTTTTGTACAAAATAGGAATTTCTTTAACTCTTAAATCATTATTGGAAACCTTGGAGAACATTTCCACTTCTAAATCAAAACCATCTGAATCAATACCTTCCTGTAATAATTGATCTATAGCGCTCTTTTTGAAAGCCCAGTATCCTGTGCATACGTCAGATACTTTGGAGAAAAGCAAACTGGCAAAAAAGCTTAACAAATAATTCCCTAATAAATTAAATCTGCTGATAGATCCTTTTTCACGTTTACCCCTGAGGCGTGAACCTAAAACTACATCTGCTTGGTCATCCATGAGAGGTTTTAAAAGCTTTTGAGCATCTCTAGGATCATAGGTGTTATCCGCATCTAACATCACTGCAAAATTAGATTTGATATTTTCAAAACCCTTTTTAATAGCATAAGCTTTTCCCTGCTTTTGTTCTCGAAGGACGTTGGCACCTCTTTTCTTAGCTATCTCTGCGGTTTTATCTTTAGAGTTATTGTCTATAACGATTACTTTGGACTTGTGATAAGCATTTACCTGTTTAAGTAAAGGACCAATTGATACTTCTTCGTTGTAAGCCGGAAGTAGAAAGGTAACATGTTTCATGGAATAGTTATAATTCTTGTCAAAAATCCTGCTTACTGTAAGTTTATTCTTATGTGTTTGATAATATTCTTCTACATCTTTTATGTGATTTAATTCTTCAAAAGATTCGATATTATCTGGTATTTGGTTGTCCAACTTGATCCCTGAAATCATTATCTCTAAAGAAGAATAAATCTGGATACTATTATCACAAGACCATCAGAGGGTAAATTCTTGTGAATGTTTTTGTGATCGGAGGTAAATTCTCATGTACTTGCAGATGTTTTTGTGATTAAAGGGTAAATTCTCACATACTTGCAGATTTTTTTGTGAAAATGTATAGATGTGCAGAAACTAAAAAAAACATACTATAATAATTTTAATGATATAATTATTATATATTTTCTCTCTTAAAACACTTCAAATTTTTTATTAAAATATTTATAATACATATTATGGGAATATGCTGTCTTTAATAAATTTATTGGTTAAATAACCTTGATTAATTCCTTATATCATACAGCTATTTAATCAACAGTCTCTTTATCAACAGGAATATTCTGGTATTTCTGGATCCATAACCCTAAAAGATAGACCAAGAAAGTTAATGTCAAAATAAACAATGTTATCCAATAGTCGTCAGGTGGTATAAGGTCCATATGGAAGGATTGCCAGCTGAATGGAAAAAACAGGTACATTCCTTCTCCAATATCAAAGAGTAATGAGTCCATGGCAAAGTGGGATATGGCACCAATAACTAGAAAAAGGAATGCAATTTTTTTGTTTTCAAAAAATAAGGAAATTACGCCTGCCATTAAGAAAGATGTTATTGGAATATGGAAAACTGGGAGAAAATCTGTTAAATCTATTCCAATTTGACTAAAAATAATTTGTAACTTAATTATATCGGGAAGTAGTGCCCCTACCATGGCTAAAGTAGTGTTTGCAGAGTTAAATAATGGATATTTAAAGTACAAAATCCTACAAACCAGGTATGCTACACAGATGTGTACGATCCAGTCAGGCACTTTACCGTCTCTCAAATGTTAATTTTTTAATATTTAATTGCCAGTAATGTAAGAAGATTATCAATAAGAATGTAAATGCTAGAAAAGATCTTAAAAGCAGGAACCGGTATTTCCAGTCGGATATTATCCGAATTTCTTCTACACTTAAAATTTGATAGGAAGGACCTAAGACTCCTAAAATACTTACCTGGTCATCTAAACCTGCCGGAGATTGTCCTGAAACCTTAAAAATAATATCACGGTTATGGTAATTATCTCTAATATAATATCCATCCTGGTTAATTTCAGTAATGGAACCCTCAACATACACTACCTGGTTTAAAGGATAATCTGATGATAAGATAGTTTCGTAAGAGGGATGTTTCAAATTTTTTTTATATTCAAAGGAATAAAATAAACATAAAATAATTAAACCAATTATTAATATGCTTACTATAAAAATCCTTGACGAAGCATCGATTTTCATAATTAATCTTGAATTTATTTTTAGTTAGTTCAATGGTATTCCAGTCCCAGTTTTATTCAAAGGGATTTATTATTCTTTTTTCAATACATAGATTAAAAATTCCAATGTATAGCATAAAATCACGAAGTTACATGGGATAAATAATCATCTGAGAGTAAAAATGTCCGTACAGCTAGATGATCCTGTGCTAATGTAAAAAAAGGCAATTAATTAAAAAAGATTCAGATAAAGAATACAATGACATAACTTCAAAGGACAAGAATATCTATAACCGTTTCAACAAGCATTAATACAAAAAAAATAAGCTAAAATCAACTGAAATTATTAACTGAGGGAAATAATTATTAAATTTCTATTAAAGAATCCAAAATTGGCTTAGTGAGAATATATGCCCCATCAGATTGAGAGAAAAAAAAGTTTTGAATTTTCAGGTTACATTGAAAATGAAACCGAGTTTGATTGGTTGAATATATTATTAAATGTAGTTCCATGTGGAATCATTATTTTAGATAGATGGAATAAGTCTGAAGTTCTAGTGAATAAAGAATTCTTAAAGATTTTTAATTTTGTTAATGAAAATAAGGGGAATCCAATACTGTTGAGTATGGAAGATATCAAAAAAGTTGATTTATATGAATCTAACGGTACAAAATTAGCTTATGAAGATTTTCCTACCATTAAATCTCTTAAAGGAGAAAATATTAAAGATTTAGAACTAATTCTGGAAACTGAGATTAACAAAGAAAAACGGATTATAACAGACTCTTTACCAATATATGGTAAATCAGGGAGTATCATAGCAGCTATAACGCTAATTTCGGATATTTCTAAGTTTAAAAAAATTGAAAAAGATCTAGTTAAAGCAATTAAAGGTAGAAAACTAATTTCACAGGATTTCAATGACAGAGTGCTTAATATTTTAAATAGCATGCTCAACATTTCTGAGATAAATGAAGAATACGATAACAGGGATGATATTGATGAGAACAGTATGAATCCAAATGAACTAAATACAATTCTTTTAAATTTTGTACATGAATTATTATCCAGTTATGACTATGTAGATGAGGTAGAACTTAAGGAATATATACGGTTATTATTTTCTAAAATTCAGGAAATTTATGATGATAAAGTTGATTTAAATGTCTATGGACATGCCCCAATGACTTTGGACATGATAATAAACTGTGGTCTCATTATAAATGATATCGTTGTTTATAGATTGCAGTCGTATCAATCTAATCTAAATATAAATGATGTAATTGTGGATAGACTCCCCTCATTTCATAATGGTAACAGATTTGAAATGTGCATTCAATTAAACTCTGATGAAGGTAAAATAAACGTAAAAATATCTGATAATGGTCCTGAAGTACCTTTTTGGGCTAAAAATCAAATAGAAAAGATATTGGAACTTGCTTATCAGTTATTAGAACAGCTAAGTGGATTTATAAAGATTGATTCGAATAAGCGGATAACGTCTTTTGATTTTGAATTTCTCTATCTAGAGATCTAGGCTCATCAAGAGAATAGATCAAGATGTTACTATGGATAACATTATATTTTCGTCCGGTTAATTCGCAAAGGGCTGCATCGGCTACGGATTCCACAGGGCAATTTAAAAAAATGGAACTACCATTAAAGGATAGTAGGTTAGGAATGTATGATTCAAATGAATTTTTCTTTTTCAGTGCAATGTTACTCCCATCTATCTTGTATGTAATATCCCCCACATATTTGACATTCCTGAAATAATCAACAATTGAATCAATTATTTCCTCGGGATCATCTGAATCAACGTTGATTTTATTTCTGAAGTGATTCCATAAATAATTTTTTGTTTCGTTAGGAATATTTTCTTTCGGCTTTGAATGATGAGTAATCCAAAGTTTAATAGCCTCTAATACGGCTTTACCGTACCATCCTCGTCTAAAACTGAAATATATCGCTGCTTTTTTACGAAAGTCCAAATCTATATCTTTAGGCACAGATATAGTCACTCTATTTATTTTTTTATTCTTTTTTTGATAAACCATATTGATCAACACAACTGAACCAGTTACTATCAACTCAATTTGTGGCGTTCTAAACTTATGTTAGCCTTAACATATAATATTAGTTAATATATTAATAATAATCAGTAATAAACAAGCTGTAATTAGGTGTTTTAGAGTATATTCCATTTTTGTGACGGTGTGTTCGTATGTTATTGTAATAGTTTTTTTTAATATCGAAGAAATAAAGGGAATTACTTCTCATAAAAAATCCATGTCTGGGATTAAAATGTTTAAGGAACCACAAATTTCAAAGTGTAGGGTTATGTACCTTCCCAAAGTCGATGATGTCCGGGGAAATTTAACTTTCATTGAACAGAATGAACATGTTCCATTTGAAATAAAGAGAATTTACTACCTTTACGATGTTCCGGGAGGGGAGAGTAGGGGTGGGCATGCTCATAAAGAATTAGAACAATTCATCGTAGCTGCAAATGGAAGTTTTGATGTTATTTTAGACGATGGATATAATAAAGAGCGCCATCATATGAATAGGTCTTATTACGGTCTCTACTTACCTAACATGATTTGGCGTGAACTTGATAACTTCTCTTCTGGTTCTGTATGTTTAGTTTTAGCTTCAGAAGTTTACGATGAAGATGATTACATTCGAGATTATGATAAGTTCTATGAAATTGCTCAGAAAAACGGTCAAACGTATAATAAATCCATAATTCATCAAAATAACTCTAACACGAATATAAAAGTGGAAAAAAATGGAAAATGAAGGAAATTTAATAATTATTGGTGCGGGAGAATTTGCAGAAATTGCTTATCTATATTTTACTCGTGATTCACCATATAACGTTGCAGCGTTTAGTGTTGAAAAAGAATATATCGAGAAAGATAGGCTATTTGGGCTACCAGTTGTTCCATTTGAAGAATTGGAGGAGTATTATGACCCGGAAGAGTTTAAGGTATTTGTATCGGTTACCTACACAAAACTCAACAGAGTTAGAACCAGGCTCTACAATGAAGTTAAAAAAAAGGGGTTTCGAGTAGTCTCTTATATAAGTTCAAAGGCCTTTGTATGGGATAATGTAGAAATAGGAGAAAATTGTTTCATTTTTGAATATAATGTCCTTCAATACAGGGTTAAAATAGGAAACAACGTTATATTATGGAGTGGCAACCAAATCTGTCACGGAACACGTGTTCAAAATAACTGTTTTATAGCATCAAATACTGCAATATCCGGAGAATGTGTCATTGGTGAAAACAGTTTTTTGGGTGTAAATTGCTGCTTAAGTGATCATATAACAATAGCCAAGGATAATCTCATAGGAGCTGGTGCAGTGGTAGTGAATGATACTGAAGAAGCGGGTATTTATGTGGGTAACCCTGCAAAGCGTATGGAAAAACATAGTTTAGAAGTGGTTTTTTGGAGTAATAAAAGGAATTTAAACACGAATTAATCCACCATAAACGCATAAACCTTTAATTTGATATACCGCAGTTATTAAGAATTTTTATCCAATTATTTTATTAAATTTAGGGCTGAAATTAACATGTTAACCGTCAGAAAATATGAATCTCAGGATAAAAATAAGTGGGATGATTTTATAACCCATTCTAAGAATGGATATTTCCTTTTTAATCGGGATTATATGGAATATCATTCTGATCGTTTTTACGATTTTTCTTTAATGTTTTTTAAGGGAAATAAATTGATGGCAGTAATGCCTGCAAATATAGAAGATGATAAAGTTATCAGTCACAGTGGATTGACATTTGGTGGAATAATCTCAGGCAAAAAGATGGAAACACCGGGAATGTTAGAAATATTTCAGAAATTGAAGGAATATCTTAGATTACAAGGGGTTAAAGAACTGATATACAAGCCAATTCCCCACATATATCATACCATACCTGCTGAAGAAGATCTTTATGCCCTTTTTATAAACAAAGCTAAATTAATCAGGAGAGATGTCTCATCAACCATATATATGGAAGAAAAATTATCATATAGCCGGAATATGAAGCGTAAAATCAGAAAAGGCAAAGAAATTGGATTCAAAATCCGGGAAAGTCAGGATTATGAGAAATTCATGGAAATAGAAAAGAAAAGATTAGATGAAAAATATGGGGTAAAACCAACCCATACCGGTAAAGAAATCAAATTACTGGCATCTAAATTTCCAAATAATATAAAATTATTCACAGCAGAAAAAGATGGGGAGATTTATGGGGGGGTCATCGTTTTTGAAGGTAAATATATTGCCCATGGCCAATACCAATCCTCCACAGATGAGGGATTAGATTTGAATTGTAATGACTTAATTTTAGACTACTTAATCAGTGACTATTACAAAGACAAAAAATACATTGATTTTGGAATATCCAATGAAAAAAATGGTCTCTATCTAAATAAAGGTTTAATACATTATAAATCCCAATTTGGGGCACAGGCAGTTGTTCATGATTTTTATAAATTAGAAATTTAAGGTCTCGGAACATTAGTGGGTCATCTATGATTCCTTTCATCAATTTAAAAGAAGAATATAGGTTAATTGGGAAAGAATTAAATCCAAAAATCCATTCCATCTTGGAAAATGGGTTTTTTGTTTTAGGCGAGGAAGTCCGAAATTTTGAAGAAGAATTTTCTAAATATATGGGTTCCAAGTATGCGGTTAGTGTAAATTCAGGTTCAGATGCTCTTTTTCTTGCAATTAAATCCCTGGGAATAGGAATCAAAGATGAAATAATAACGGTTTCCCATACTTACATATCGAGTGTGGATGCAATTGTTAGAAACGGTGCCAAACCAGTCTTCGTAGATATTGATCCAGAGACATACTGTATAGATACGTCTCGAATAGAAGAGAAAATAACAGAAAATACCAAAGCAATTTTACCAGTTCATCTTTACGGTCATCCCGCTGATATGGATCCACTTCAAGAAGTAGCTCTAAAACATGATCTTTTCATAATAGAAGATGCCTGTCAGGCCCATGCAGCAGAGTACAACGGAATGAAAGTGGGTAATTTAGGAAATTTAGGGTGTTTTAGTTTTTATCCAACAAAGAATCTCGGTGCTTATGGCGATGGAGGGATGATAGTTACTGACGATGCTGAGCTCTCAGAACTTTTAAAACAGTTTAGAAATTATGGTCAGTCGAAAAAGTATTACCACGATTTTCAAGGTTACAACAGCAGATTGGATGAGTTGCAAGCATCTGTTCTCAGGGTTAAGTTAAAACATCTGGATGATTGGAATAAAAAACGTAGAAAGATCGCTGAAATTTATAACGCTCATCTTAAAGATTTAGATTTAATTTTACCTGTAGAAAAGGAAGGCTCTAAACATGTCTTTCATTTGTATGTGATCAGGTGTAAAAACAGAGATAGTTTAAAGGAGGAGCTACTTAAAAAAGGAATTCAAACTCAGATACATTATCCGATTCCCATTCATAAACAAAAAGCATATCAGAATTCTATTGTTGAGTTACCGGTGACTGAAAAAGTTTGTAATGAAATATTATCCTTACCCATGAACCCCTTTCTGAAGGAGGATGAAGTTATCTATATATGTGAGATGATGGAAGTTGCCCTTAGTTAGCGTAGTAATGACCTCATATAACCATGAAAAATTTATTTCTGAGGCCATTGAAAGTGTTTTGAATCAAACTTTTAAAGACCTGGAACTGATCGTAGTTGATGATAATTCCGGGGATAGATCCCGCGTGATCATTGAGGAATTCGCTAAAAAAGATGAAAGAATCAGGAAAATCTTTCATCAAAAGAATTGTGGCATTGCAAAAACCGCGAATGATGGTTTGAGAAACTCTAATGGGAAATTCATCGCATTTATTGCCTCAGATGATTTATGGATGGAGGATAAATTGGAAAAACAATTTAAAATACTGGAAAGGGATGAAGATCTTATAGTTTGGTGTAACTCGGCAATAATCGATGATGATTCAGAATTCACCGGCGAGAAAAGCAGTGAAAAATATAAAAACGCCACTTCACAGGGGTATGTTTTTGATCAGATCGTAAATTCCTGGATTTCCGGTTCAGGCATAATGATGAAGAGGGAAAACATAGAAAATATAGAGTTTAATGAGAACTTAAAATACTTGAATGATACCATGTTCTATTTAGACTTAGCCCATGGTTATAAATTTCATTACATGGAAGAAGCTCTGTCAAAATATAGATTACATGGAGAAAACAGTTCATTTGGGATAAAAGACATCGAAGGATGGTATAAAGATTCTTTTTTACTCTGCAGCTGTATTTTCAGTAAATATGGAGAACATCTATCCTATCAAGCTTTAGGGAACATTTTCTATAAAACTTGTATAATTCCCATAATGATCGGCACTCAAAATGACTTGTTAAACAAGTATAACCTGATCTATCCGGTGATTTTGCCTTTAAATTTTATGATGCTCATCATCAGCACCTTCCTAAAAGTTAACGTAAAATAAAAGATCTAATTCATATTCCTCAATTTTTAAAATAAGAAAATTGATTTCCAATTCATTAACATTCCATGTTGTTTAAAAAAATTTTTCGCCGCTTAATCAGGCATTTAGCTGGTCCATAGCATTATGCATTATTTTTTCCAGCTCTATACCTGCATAGTTTGAATTATCTTCTTTAAGCTCCATATAACTCATAGTTAATGTTAACTTTCCATTGACGGTGATCAAACCAGCAACCAAATCCAAATAAGGATAAGAAGAGGTTATAAAGTATAATCTGTCCAGTTGAAGATTATTTTGTGTCTCTGGTACTGTGATCTGGCCCAGATTGGACACCATCAAATCAGGTACGGTTGTAACCAACTCTTTGGATATTTCTACTGCTTTATTATTGCTTTGAATAAATTTTAGTAGTTTTTTTGCCCATTAAAACCATTAAAAACACATTTACCATAAATAGCGAAGTTAATGGCATCGGTAAGAGTGGGGTTGGTATCGTATCCCATCAGATTTTCTAATGCTATATTATCCTTCAACTCCAGGGTTACTTTTTGATGAAACAAACGTACATTATCCCAGAAAGTCGTATCTGGAAGATATTCAAACTCTATTTTAATACCACTGGCTAAAAATCCAAAAACGTTTTCAGCTGGTCTTTTTAACTGATCTCTAATATTCACTGCTATTTGAACGGTTGAATCATCCCGAACAGAATTGCCCCTAATATTTTCTCTCCCGGCAAGAAGTGCTACGGATATGGCTGAATTAACAGTTACCTGGTTTTCACGACACCTCACTATTAAATTGGTAGTTTCTTCTTCAGATAAATTCAGATTAATTATTCTATATCTGAATTTCTGGAAGTAGGCCTCATGAAGATTTTTATAATCCTCATCATCAAAAATCACAGGCTGATTATTCCATTTCCTGTTAATTATACTCATTATAAATTTATGATTCAATAATTCTAATTTAACTCTGAAAGGGACTCTGAAATTATTTGTTGTGGGAAAAACAGTATCTATCTTCTTAATTTTGGTATGAGGGTTATTTAGTAAAGAAATTGTGTCCTGCATAAGGATCGTTAATGATATCCCATCGCAGATGGAATGCTGACAGATGATGATAATATCTGAAACATCTTCTGATTTTAAAAGTACAAATCGGATTAAAGGACCTTTATTAAAATCAAAGGGTATCTCATGTTCTTTCTCCACGATATCAATACACTGCCTTTCGGATCTTCTGGCAATAACCTTCAATGGTACTGGTGCAACGCCTTCATCTGTAAACCAGGCATCCTGATCACGGTCAATAACCACCCGCACCCCAGTAAGGGGATGTATTTTGGTAATTTTCTTTAAAACATCCCTTAAATCATCTTCATTGATTTCTCCCTTAAAAGTGGCTATCAATGCTATGTTGTTGGGTTTTCTAAAATATTCCCGTGTAACACCCATCTTATGTTTTAATAGGTGGCTTTGATTTTCTTTGCCCATATGAACACTTACATAATTTATTTTACAGAAATTATTTACTAATCAGCTTTAAATCACCTATCTGGCCACTAACTTTTTAATTAAATCAATATCTCCCTCAGAAAATGTTTTAAATAGGATTAAAAGACCTAAATATAAAATTGCCGATGTTAAAATCAAAATAAATAGGTTTAAATTTACCATGCCCATGAATACTGTCATGATACCTGTTGCCAGGGCCGGTTTCCACACATATTTTGCAATAGGAACTTTACAGATGAATTTGGAAAGATAATAATATAGCAGGATGAAGTTCACCAACTCTGATAATACTGTTACAACTGAAGCACCTAAATAACTAAATTGAGGAATTACCACCAAATTGACGGCCACGTTAAAAATCATGTAGATAAAAGTCAGTCGAATAATTAACACCTGTTTATTCATGGATATCAGGATATAACTGAATATCATGGTCAGAAGAATGAGAGGAATCGTCCAGATTAAAATTTGGAGGGTCATAACAGAGGGGGCAAATTCGGATTGATAAAGGATTAGGATTATATCATTGGAAAGAATGGTGATCCCCGCTGCTAGGGGTAAACCCAGTATAATCAGATATTTTATGGACTTGGCATAAACTAGCTGTATAGATTCATGGGAGTTAACATAAAATTTGGAAAGTACCGGAAATATTGCGGCATTATAGACTATGGGGATAAAAAGTAGAATTTCTATCACCTTGTAAGAAGCACTGTACCATCCTACTGCTGCATCACCCTGTAATAAAGAAAGTAACACAGTATCAACCCTAAATGCGATGGTAGAGAAAATTGCGGCTATAGATAATGGTAAAGCTAATAATATCTTTGATTTCCAGAAATCCCAGTCAATTCTGAGTTGGGGCCTGGGAAATTTGGCCAGATAAATTAATAAAACACTGATTAGACCCATTAAACTACTTATTAAATAGATTAAGGCAAACCAGAGTATATTAAAATTGTTGGATATTCCATAGAACACTCCAAATAGGAGTATGACACCGGGTAAAATAATTCCAACAGCCTGATACTCCATTTTTTCATATGCTTGAAATACTGAGAAGAATAGTTGAGTAAAAGATGTGAACACCATCCAAAATCCCAGAATATAAACCACATAAATGGTCTGTGATGGATAGTTCAGAATATTGATAAATAGTGTGATGAAAGCCAGGGTAGCCGCGCATAAAACCAGTTTAAGCATGATAATATTTCCAGTATAATATGGTGAGATAGATTTATCCCTGGCAATTTCCCTCACAGCCAGTATAGAAAGACCTAAATCAGCAGTTACTCCCATAAGCAGGGTAAAAGATAGTCCAAAAGATAAAACTCCAAATTCATCCACTCCCAGATAACGAGCCAGATAAATGGTGTAAAAAAAGGCCAGAGCATAATTTATTATCTGAGCAATAAAAAGAACTCCGGTGTTCTTAAAAATTCGCTGCGCAGTATTCATCCATATTCCTCACAAACCCAAAGATTCATCTCATATCCTCTTCATCTTATCTGAGGAATTTTCATTGTTTCTAAGTTAGTGGGTTACTGAGTTATGCTCAGATTGATATAGATATTCAGCTACTGTTTAAAGAAAGAATTAGATTAACATATAAACACAAATTCACATGTATGTATATTCGGTTAAGAGAATTTCATGTAAAAAAATCGATGATTGAAATATATTACCTTCATATAAAAAATGTAACCAGTTTTTAAGGCACAAAACTAGATTTTTTTAAAATTCTGTAATAGTGTAAATTGAAATTTTAGGGAGTATTTAAATTATAATTTACCGGATAGATCCTACTTTAAATTAGTAAAACACATAACTACTATAAGTTTACTTATTAGCGGAGTAACCCCCCCATGGAAATAGCCTTTATATTATCACTCGAGCATGAAACTCTACCTGAAACAGAATTAAACGCTGTTTTAAAGACGGAGGAAATTCCTTACACATTTAAACAGAGGTGTAATGGTTTTGTAACCATCGAGGTACCGGAAGAATATTTACAAACCTCTTTAGAAAATTTCAAATCCTCGTTAAGCAGATTAGCACTGACCCATGAAGTCTTCCAGCTATTGATAAGTACAGATGCGAGTGATCTTCTCAGTAGAGTTAAAGATTACCCCTGGAATGATATAGTAACGGATGAATACGTGGTTAGGGTTAAAAAAAAGGGAACATCTGAAGTTAATACCTTAGAGCTTGAAAAAGCTATTGGTGGCCTCATCAGGGAAAAAACAGGGGATAAATTTAAGGTAAACCTGGAAGATCCAGGGATATTCATAAGAACCATTTTAATGGATGATAAAGCCTTTCTGGGGTTAAGGATAATTAAAATTCCTAAAAAACATTTTTTCGATTTAAAACCACATAAAAGGCCCTTCTTCTACCCGGGCTCCATGAGTCCCAAGCTGGCCCGGTGTATGGTGAACCTGACCATGGTAAAGAGGGGGGAGAGACTGCTCGACCCCTTCTGCGGCACAGGGGGGATACTCTTAGAAGCAGGTATCATAGGTGCCAGAGTGGTAGGGACAGATATAGACTATAAAATGGTTAAGGGAACCATAGAAAACCTCAAATACTGTAACATCAGTGATTACGAAGTTTTCAAGGCAGACGCACGGAAATTAGAACTCCCCTACCAAGTAGACGCTGTAGCCACCGACCCGCCATATGGTATATCTGCATCAACACGGGGCGAGGAGAGCCATAGGCTCTGTGAAGAGGCTCTTATATCCCTGGAAAATCTGGTCAAGGATGATGGACGGATATGTATGGCAACACCCCATTACATGGACATCACGGAGTTTGTAGGGGGAACAAAATTTAAAATAATAGAACAACATCATATAAGAATGCACAAGAGTTTAACCAGAGTAATTTCTGTTCTAGTTAAGGATTGAATAATTGGTTAATAATTTATCAAAAAAAGAGAGGGATTCCCTTGGACGTTAAAATATTCGATACAACACTTAGAGACGGTGAACAAACACCAGGAGTATCACTTACTCCCGATGAGAAATTGAGGATAGCAACCATACTCAGCGATCTAGGTGTAAATGTCATCGAAGCTGGATCAGCCATAACCTCCGAGGGTGAAAGGGAAGGAATAAAAAAGGTTGTAGCAGAAGATTTACCAGCAGAGATATGCAGCTTCGCCCGGGCAGTGAAAGTCGACGTAGACGCCGCCCTGGAATGCGGAGTGGACAGCGTACACCTGGTAGTACCCACATCTGACCTGCACATTGAACATAAGCTACGTAAAACCAGGGAAGAAGTTAAGGATCTGGCCATCAACACCACAGAATACGCGGTGGACCAGGGTCTACTTGTTGAATTATCAGCAGAGGATGCAACCCGGAGTGACCTGGATTATCTCACCCAACTGTTCCGTGAGGGGATAAAGGCAGGAGCAGATAGGATATGTGCCTGTGACACCGTGGGCATGTTGACACCTGATAAATCCCGGGATTTCTACAGTAGACTGTCAAAACTCAAAAAACCGTTAAGCGTGCACTGTCACAACGACTTTGGACTGGCAGTTGCAAATACACTGAGCGCCCTACAGGCCGGGGCGACACAGGCCCATGTAACAGTAAACGGGATAGGAGAAAGAGCAGGGAATGCATCATTAGAGGAAACTGTGGTTTCACTATACTCCCTTTATGATGTAAAGACTGATATAAATATTGAAATGTTATATGACGTCTCCAGAACAGTTTCAAGAGTCACGGGTATACCTTTACAGCCCAACAAAGCCATCGTGGGTGAAAATGCATTTGCCCATGAATCCGGAATACACGCCGATGGGGTGATGAAGAAGGCAGAGACCTATGAACCCATAACCCCTGAACTGGTGGGCCACAAGCGAAGATTTGTAATGGGAAAACACGTGGGATCCCACATCATCAAGAAAAGGATACAGGAGATGGGTTTGAAGGTGGACGATGAACAGTTCAAGCATATATTCACCCGTATAAAGTCTTTAGGCGATAAGGGTAAATGCGTAACCGACGTAGATGTACAGGCCATCACTGAAGACGTACTAGGTGTGATGGCCGAGAAAGTGGTTGAACTTGAGGAACTCACCGTAGTATCAGGAAGTAAAGTAACCCCCACAGCATCCCTACGACTGAACATAGAAGATAAGGAAGTACTCGAGGCAGGTATAGGCATAGGACCTGTAGATGCCGCAATAGTCGCGGTTAAAAAGAGTATAAAGGACTTCGCAGATATAGAACTGGAAGAATACCATGTAGATGCCATAACCGGCGGTGCAGACGCCCTCATCGATGTGGTGGTTAAGCTCAAACACAACGGTGACATAGTAACCGCCAGGAGCACACAGCCAGATATCATAATGGCCAGTGTAGAAGCATACCTCAGCGGAATAAACAAGATACTCAGCACCAAATATGTTAAAAAAGTAAGAGAAGGCGACTTATAATCTCACCATAACTTTTTATTTTTTTTGAGGATTTTATAATGGAACACGAAATTAATGTCTTAGGATTTTCCACAGTTGTAGAGGACATTCCAGGTTTAATAGGAAAATTAGATGATATAACCGATGATTCCTGTGTCATACAACTGTTAAATGCAGACGGCATAGCTGGGGAAGAACACATTCTCCATGCAGCCCAACAGGCACTTTACGCCTTTAAACGAAATGAAAATCTTGCAAAGGATCTGGGCTTGGAAATCTGTGTACGGGCATCGGCCCAGAGGCAGATATCAAAGGCACTCCAGATATTAGGGTTAAAAAGAGGGTTAAATAATATCTGTGCAGTTCTAGTAGATTGTAACAGCAGTGTGGATAAAGAATTGGAATTACTGCTTGGAAAAAGGGATGATGAAGTCCTAAAAGCAGATGAGAATCACTTAAAGGATCTCTATCAGATCTCTGATGAAGAGATAGAAAATTCCGGCGGCATAACCCTGGCGATGATAGAGAGAACCTCGTTACTCGTTTTAGAGACGTGAATTAGGCTGTTTTTAAATCATTCACCAATTCAATCATCCTATCCAGATTTTCACGGGTTAAACAACGCACGTCCAGGTTTTTTATTTCTAAAGCAACAGCATCCTCCAGTATCCGGTCATACCGGGGACACTTGGATATCATACCACCGTTACGTACCTTCAGGGCTGTCCTTAATTCGTTCGCTAATTTTTTAGGGTTATCCGCCTTACAAATAACGTTTATACCCCTCTTATCTTCATGGAATACATCTTCCAGCTGTTCTTTCAGGTAGGAACAGGATGAAATAGTTTTTGATAGTATGGATGGGGCATTTTTTATTTCCTGGGAGATACCAGCACAGGTAACATGATCTGCCTGTAAAAATTTGAGCGGTGTTTCCAGTACTTCTTCCAGGTCAGTGGATATGAAACCCCCATTTCCCACGTTCACTATTTTGGGAGAACCTGTAGAAGCCATGATGATATGGGAATGATTTCCATTGGCCAATCGGCCCGTCTCATCACCTAAGGCTCCTGATGCATCCTCCACCAGCACAACTCCCTCTTCATCACAGACATTATATATTTCTTTTAAGGGCTGTTCAGCGGTGTATCCGGCGAAACTGGTTAAAAAAAGAGCTTCTGGTTTTTCCTTTATGAGTACATCTTCGAGTGAATCGGGATTGATTAATCCCCCCTTTGTTGGTAAGTAAACCAGTTTGCGACCTAAATATTCCGCTATCTTAATAAAACCAGACCACCCCCCCTGCTCAGGTACCATAACTTTACCCTGAAAATTGCTCATAACAGTAAATATGGCTGAATTCCCGCTGTTTAGAATTTTTGAGTATTTATGATGGGTTAAATTACATATGTCCTTCTCTGCCGATTTAATCAACTGATTTTTTGAAGGAATCTGATTAACAGCTTCACACATTGCCTCCCTGGCTTCCTTTGAAGGTTTTTTGAAGTAAAGTTCCATTTAAATCATCTTATAATGCAAAAATGAATGAACTTAGCGATGTTATTTGAAAATAATGGGTTTATCTATCTCGCTCTAAAAATGATTTTGTAAGCTTTAACCTCTGATTTTTTTCCTTAATTTTCTTTTTTATGTTATAATCTTCTCTGTATGCATTTTCAATCGATTTAACATAGTTTTTACCATAATCAGTTATTTCATAAGTTCCATGCTGAACTTTATCCACCAGATGTTTGTCTTTTAGATCGTTTAGGTGGTTAGATAATGCAGATTTTTTCAAAGTAGTTTTTTCAAGCAATTTTTGAAATGTTAAAGGCCCTTCTAATAGTAGAATGAGAATTTCAAACCGTTTTTGATGAGCAATTATTTTTAAAATAGAGATAATTTCAGGGGCTGAATTTAAAAGAAACTCTTTTGAAGAGTTTAAATTTCCTTTTTTTTCCATATATTAATCTTTTTTCTGGTTAGATAAAAATTTTTTCTTTTAAATGGGGTTTTTATAAAGTTATATAGAAGTTCATAAAATAATGGAATAATATTCCATATAATGGTAAACTTTTTATATTATCGACAACCACAATTCAATTAAAGATTTAATGTGGAGGTTAATCATGGAAATTAGATTAAAAAAGGTAGAGGAAAATCAAGTAGCCAGTATTTCCCATACAGGTCCAGTTGAAGAGATGGGAGAAATAATAGGAGAAATAACAGAATGGATAATAGATAATGGGCTTCAAATTATCCAACCCCCCTTTGTAGTTTATTATACCAGCCCCATGGAAGTACCACCAGAAGAAATGGAATATGAGGTGGGAATACCTTTTCAGGGGGATGCTAAAGATGATGAAAGGGTTTCTGTAAAAACGGTGTCTGAACACCATGTTCTATCCCTCATCCACAAAGGACCTTATCCTGAATTAGGTTCTGCCTATGGAATGATGATGGAATACATCACTAAAGAGGGTTGTGAGATGATTGGAGCTCCCAGAGAAATCTATCTTAACAGCCCACAAGAAGTGTCTGAAGAGGAGCTTTTAACAGAAATACAGTTTCCCATTGTTAAAGAAACAACAATAGAAGATATAAACTCAAATATAGAATTTTATGATGTTGCAAAACCACAGGAAGTATATGAAATCTTTAAAATTGGAAAGGTGACCAATAAAAGTTCCAAAACATATCTAGAAATTCTGAAGCCTTACCGACCAGCATTAAAGTGTCTTGGGGATTTTAGTCATGTCATGATATTCTGGTGGGCAGATAAATTTTCTAACAATAAATATCGAACCGCGCTACACACAAAACCCCCATACGCTACCAATAAAGTAACAGGAGTATTTGCCACACGAGCAGAGTACCGTCCCAATCCAATAGCATTGACCACCTGCCGGATGATTGATGTAAATGAAAAAGAGGGAACTGTTGAGATATCAAATATCGACGCCCTTGACGGAACCCCTATAATTGATTTGAAACCGTATATACCTGCTTTTGATAGAGTAAAAGATCCGAAAATCCCCAAATGGCTTTCTTTCCTGTGGCCAGAATGGAAAGGAGAATATTAAGGTATAGTTTAGTTGATTTTAGGATTACCAGTAACAAATTATAATTAATACAGGAGGGGATACTAAATATATCGATGGCCAAAATTAGTATTTAATACGGTTTATATCACGTTAAGGATAATTTAAGTCTTATGAAGGAATAAAATGAAACAAGACCAGTTCAAACCCAGAGAAATTAAAATAATTAGGGACAAGACTTTAAAATTAGTGGGCTGTGTTTATTATGGTGATCCATTCCACTCCAGCAAAGAATGGACTATAGAAAATGAAATTGGAGTGTTATGGAATCGATTTTATAAATTATATAAAAAATATGGTGATATTTTACAAAAAGAAGTGGTAAATGACGTGGCATACGAAGTGCATATTCAACCAGATGATTACCAGGAAACTGGAAAATTCTATGTCTATGCTGGGATTGAAGTAAGTGAACAGGGAAAAATGCCAGTTGAGATGTTCTGTAAAGCACTACCCCACACAAAATACGCTGTATTCACATTTAAAGGAGAAGATATGTTCCGAGGCGGTGAATACATATGGAGAGAATGGCTTCCAAACTCAGATTATGACGAAGCCTATCCCTACATGGTATTAGCCTATGATAAGACCAGATACATGGGAATGGATAATCCTGAATCCGAGGTTGATTTCTACGTACCAGTGAAATTAAAATTTGAATAAAAGACTGTTTAAAGTATTAAAGGGGTATATTTATGGGTTTGGAATTACCAGAAATACTAAATTTATCCAGACAAATGGAAAAAACCCTGAAAAATAAAATCATAAGTGAAATAGTTCTGGGTGAGCGTTCTAAAGGTCTTATTAAACAGGGGATGTGTAGCCTGGATGAAAAAGGGGATGAAATATTAAACAGTCCCATTAAATCCGTCAAATCCCGGGGAAAATGGATTTTCATTGGATTTAAAAATGAAATGTTTTTGGTTTTGGGTGAACTCATAGGGAAATTCCGTTACCTTGAAGATGAAAAGGATTTTCCAGATAGCTATCATGTTCTCTTCCAATTTACAGATGGAAGTGCATTATCCTTCCAATCATCTCTGTATGCATTTTTATTAGCTGCAGATAAAGAAGAAATACATGATCACAAATATGCTGGAAATATAGGTCCATCACCCGTTGACGAAGAATTCACTTACTCTTATTTCTGTGATATCCTTTCAAAATATAACAATAGGGGTATTAAGGGTGTTCTCAATCTACAGGGGGAATTATCTGGATTGGGCAATGCGTATATCAATGATATTTTGTATAAAGCCAGAATTCATCCCAAAGCCAAAGTTTCTTCCTTAAAGGATAGCGAAAAGAAGGAACTATATGATGTAATAATTGAAACAGTAAATACGGCGATTAATAAAAGGGGAAGTATTAAGGAATATGATTTATTTGGTGAAACCGGTAACTATGTCCGATTAGTAGACCAACCAGTTAAAAACATGAAATGCACGATTTGTGGAGTGCAAATGGTTAAAATGAATGTAATGGGATCATCTTCTTATGTATGTCCACAATGCCAAAGGATGTGAAATAGATTTGAAAATCAAATGATCTTAAAAAAATCATAGGGGAAATTAAATGGTAGAAGAAAAACTTGAAATTGTTACAGTAAACGCAGCCAACATAGATTCAGAACACATCTGCTGTGCCATTGGAAACGATGCAACAAATGTTAAAAGAGCCAACACCAAAAAAGCATGGCTAAAAGATAGATTTCCAGAGGGACATACCTTTAAGAAATTTGATGTAAGGGGTAAGGTATTTATCGAATACGTACCGGCAGAATATGCCTGGTTCCCCATTGAAGCATTTGGTTATGTTTTTATCCAGTGTTTATGGGCTTCAGGACGTTACAAAGGTAAAGGTTATGGATCAAAACTCCTGGAAGAATGTGAAAAGGACTGTAAGGATACAAACGGATTGGTAGTTGTCACTGGCCGAAAAAAACTACCATTTACCGTTGATAAAAAATTCTACCTGAAGAAAGGGTTTGAGGTGTGTGACACTGCCCCCTCCCTACTTTGAAATGCTGGTTAAAAAATTTAAAGAGGACGTTCCTTTACCTAAATTTACAGATAAATCAAAAACAGCCAAATTAAAAGATAAAACAGGTCTCACTTTCTTTTATTCAGATATATGTCCATTTAACGCAGATTATGTTGATATAATGATTGAAACGGCAGATAAATATGGCATTCCCTCTGAGAAAATAAAAATAGAAAGTCTTGAACAGGCCAAAGATTTACCCACGCCATTCGGCATCTTCAGTGTCTTTTACAATGGTGAATTCCTCAGCCACGAAGTGATGAGTAAAAAGAAGTTCAGTAAATTGTTGAACAAAATTACACAAGCAGCTGGTTAAATGATTCAGATCAAATGGTTCCCACCATCCTGGTTTCAGATCAAAACGGGTAAAAAAATCCTGTATATTGACCCGGCCTATCTAAAAACTTATTTTAAAGATTATCCTCACAAGGTTGAGTTTTCCACCTGGCCGGATGAAATTGACGGGTTGCCAGAAAAAGACCTTGAAAAAGCAGATATAATACTAATAACCCATCATCATAAGGATCACTGTAAACATGTTACAGTTAACCGCCTTAAAAAGGGAAACACCCAGATACTAGCCCCTGAAATGTGTGCAAATGATCTAAATAGCAAATATACGGTAGTAAAACCTGGAGAGGAATATCAATTTGAAGAGGTTAAAGTTAGGGTAGTTCAAGCTTACAACACGCCTGAAGGACACTCCACCCGAAAAATCCATAAAAAGGATAAAAGTGTAGGCTACTTAATTCAAATAGGTGATAAAACCATTTACCACGCGGGGGATACTGATCTTATCCCGGAAATGGATCTTTTAGGAGAGGTTGATTTGGCATTGATACCTATCGGCGGGACATTCACCATGGATATCCCTGAAGCTGTAGATGCGGTAAAGAAAATCAGACCAAAAACGGTGATTCCCATGCATATGAAAGAAGCTGACCCCATGAAATTTAAAAAGTTAGTGGAAGGGCAATCTGACACTGAAGTGTTACCACTGGAAATTGGTGGAGAATACCAATTAGGTCATTCTAAAGAATAAGTCTTAAGGGCGCATAAAACTATCCAGAGTTGTCTGTCTGGATTGCATTAGTTCTTTTAACAGGTCACTGGCTTTAACGAATTTCTCCAGGGGCAAAGTGAGATTACTGGATATATATGATAGGGCAGTTTTCATATCCTCAAATTCCCTGTAGGGTTGGTTCATTGCATTTCTGATATTTTCCCTGACGTTGAATACTCCTAGGGGTATGTAGCCCTGGTAGGCTTCTCTTAAGATAATAGCAGCTGCCTGTTTTTTTTCCTGGGCCAGTTCTTCCAGAACGGCCATCTTGGAGGTGTAGTAACAGCCACCCACCCGGGAGTAACCTTTCTTACCTCCGTTATTTTCGTAGTCGGAGAATATCAGTTCTTCCCTTCCCAGTACATGGAGGAAGGCTTCCATCCATTCAAACTGCCATTCCAGGGGCAGTAAAAGCACGGCATAGTAGTTGTTAAGGCTGCTGTACTCGTAAACCCGATGGGTTTCAATCATATCGTAACTTCTGATTTCCCTTAGCAATCTATCACCTATGGTGCTGTCACAGGCTGTGATGGACCACCTGGTTGGCACCATTTTCCTGTTTTTACCTACTCCCATGGTTCCCACAGAGAAGGCTTTCTGTATATGTGAGAAGGGCACATCTTTATCATGGAGGTGCATCACCGCATCAGCCGCCTTCAGGTCACTGTCGTAGTAGGCTTTCTCCAGTTCCCGATCCCATTTGACGGTTTCTATATCGAATTTTTCAAGAAGAGCGGTGGGGCCGTGAGGGGTGTGTTCTTCATTAAAGGATCTTCCTCTTGGTTTGCTACTGAACTCTGCTTCGCTGTTGATGGAGGTAGAGGCCAGTGATATTTCCTGTAATTTTTCAATGAAGGGATTCTCCAGGTCGGTTACCTTGTTGGTGAGTTTTCCCCGGACCAGGTTAAGTCGGTAACCGATGATATCTTCCTGGGTTTTATCGTTCTGTATCCAAACCTCGGGGGTGTCCATTATAGCGGTGTCACCCTGTATTGGGGCTATCATGGGGCCGGCGAATACTTTAGGGTAGTTCCAGCTTCCAATAAAAACAGAGGGCGGTGTGCTGCCGTCTAATTCCCGGCCAACATCCACACTTGGTATCTGTATCTTGGATGTTAGTCGTTTCAGATAGGCTGCCTTTCCTTTTATCATATGATTTCCTATATATTTTTACTTTAATAAAAAGTTGATGAGAGCAGATGAAAAGTAAAGTTAGTGATATTATTTTTAATGTTACCTTCATTTAATTAAAGTGTTATCGCTGGTGATGACGTAAATAAAAATTTTGTTAATATTGAACCTAATTTTTTATGTGTTCCCATATTTCATTTATGTTAGTTTCAACTCTTTCTTTCATGGATTTTTCTGGCAATGCTATCCACATTATGACAGTTCCCATTATCGTAGTTTCTATAACCTCTGAAACTATGTCCAGATTAATATCCGATCTTATTACGCCCTGACTTATGCCTTCATTTATCACATCCTTAATAAAATCAAATAACTTACGGAAGAACTCTGTATAAATTTCGCTTATCATATCATATTTCTGAACACCTTCTATCAATAATAGGTGTAGTGTTCTGTAATCTATTTTCTCAGGACCTCCCACCAGCTGAGTAGTTTCATTGATAACAGAATCATCACCAGTCATTGATAGTATTGCAACTTCTAATTTTTCTTTGGGGGTACCTTCAAAATTCTTAATCTGCTCCATGGTTAAATAGAAATAGTTAAATAAGTATTTTTTTATTACTTCAACCATCAACGTGTCTTTACTCTCAAAATGGTGATAGAATCCGCCGGTAGTGATGTTTGATTCTCTTTTAACTTCGGTTATAGAAACATTATCAAATCCTTTTTCAAGTAAAAGTTTAAAAGCTGTTTCCATGATCCTTGATTTTGTATCCATAAGTTATTCCCTTTTAATTTATATTTAACTTCAAATAATCCCCTAATTGAAAGATATGTTTTTTTTTTAATCATTCCAAGAGTAATCAGTAAGCAAAATTTGGTTTAAAGATTTATAAATTTATAATACTTTTTATAAGTTTAAGAAATAAATATCTTATCTTTTATTATTACTATGAAAATTAACTTAAATTTGATTTTATGAGCTATGTAGTAATATAACTTCTCAATTATTCTGTATATCTCTCTTTATCATTCATCATATATAAAACAGACAGACTAGTATGTCGGTAATCTTAAATATAAGAATTGCATTATTGGAAATCACAGACAGACTAGTATGTCTGTCATAATCATAAGGAGACATTCTTGGAAATATTAAAAATAGGAGATGATAATATGAAAGGGTTTGCAATGACTGGACCCAATAAAGTGGCATGGATAGAAAAGGAAAAGCCAAAAGCTGGGCCTAGAGATGCAATAATTAAGCCAACAGCTCTGGCACCTTGTAGTTCAGATATTCACACTGTATGGGAAGGTGGTATAGATCTTCAAGGAGAGATCCGTATTTTAGGTCATGAAGCAATAGGTATCGTTGATGAAGTTGGAAATGAAGTAACAGACTTCAAACCCGGTGATAAAGTAATAGTACCTGCAATTACACCTAACTGGAGTGCTAAAGCTTCACAGTGTGGTTTACACCAGCATGCTGACTGCATGTTAGGGGGATACCAATTTACATTTATAAGAGATGGTTCCATGGCCGAATATTTCCTGGTAAATGATGCTGACGCAAACTTAGCCATCCAACCAGATGACATGTCAGATGAAGCAGCTCTTATGTTAACGGATATGGTCACCACCGGATTCAGTGGTGCTGAAAATGCCAACATCCAAATTGGAGATGACGTAGTTGTTATAGGAATTGGACCTGTTGGTCTAAATGCAGTAGCTGGTGCAGCATTAAGAGGTGCTGGAAAACTATTCGCTGTAGGAAGTCGTCCAGACTGTATAAACATAGCTAAAACGTACGGAGCCACCGACATTATCAACTACAAAAAAGGTGACATCGTAGAACAAGTATTAGAAGCAACTGATGGAAAAGGTGCTGATGCAGTGGTTATAGCTGGAGGTAACTCTGAAACCTTTGCACAGGCAATCCAAATGGCCAAACCAGGGTCAACAATTTCCAACATAAACTACTTCGGTGTACAAAATTACAAAAGTGCCGGAGACATCTTACCAATTCCCCGAGACGCATGGGGAGCAGGTATGGCCCACAAAACCATTACCGGCGGCCTATGTCCAGGTGGACGAGTTCGAATGGAACAACTAGTGAATGTTGTAGAAGCCGGACGCTTTGATCCAAGTTTACTAATTACCCACAGATTCAAAGGACTGGAAAAAGTTGAAGATGCCCTCTACCTGATGAAAGACAAACCACGAGACTTAATCAAACCTATGGTTACCTTATAAAAAAAATAATTTGTTAAATTAAAGCGGAGATAAAAAAAATGAAAAACATATTTGACTTAAATGGAAAAGTTGCCCTGGTAACAGGTGGTTCATCTGGTCTAGGAGTTCAACTGGCAACAGCTCTTGGTGAACAGGGTGCAAAAATTGCATTATTTGCAAGAAGGGAAGAAAAACTTAAAAATGTTCAAAAAGACCTTGAAGCCAAAGGTATTGAAGCAATGTATGTAGTTACAGACGTATTAGATACTGATAACATTGCTGAATCTGTAGCTAAAGTTAAAGATCGTTATGGTCGTATTGATATTTTAGTTAACGGTGCGGGTGTCGCTGTATTCCACCCTGCCGAAGAACAACCCATTGCTGACTGGGACAGAACAATCGACACCAATTTAAATGGCGTATACTACGTTGCCAGAGAAGTTGGAAAAGTCATGGTTGAACAAAAATATGGTAAGATCATAAATATCGGTTCCATCCACAGTACCGTAGCAATGACCGGACTGGGACTATCTGCCTATGTTGCAGCTAAAGGTGGAGTTAAACTATTAACCAAAGCTTTAGCAACTGAATGGGCAAAATACAACATAACGGTAAATGCAATTGGCCCTGCTTACTTTGAAAGTGAAATGACAGCTGATATCATCGCTGATAAAGAGTTCGAAGATGTTGTTAAAACTTACTGTCCAATGGGTCGTGTAGGCGCACAAGGCGAATTAAACGGAGCTGTCATTTACTTTGCTTCAGATTCCTCTTCCTACACTACCGGACAACTACTCTCAATAGATGGTGGTTGGACCTGTATCTAGGTAATAACCTAGATACTATCCTTTTTTAAAAATAAGATGGAGTATAAGAATGAAAATAGCGATAATTGGTGGAACTGGTGGCCAGGGTTTAGGGATTGCCATACGGTTTGTGCAAGCTGTAGAAGATGTTATAATCGGATCAAGAACAATGGAAAAAGCACAAAAGGCCGTAGATAAAGTTAAAGACCTTTTAGGTGATGTAGAGAATTTGAAAGCTGCTGAAAATCCTGATTCTGCAAAAGAAGCTGATGTACTGGTTTTAACCGTGCCTTTGGCGGCTCAAAGAGCAACTCTCCTGTCTATTAAAGAAGGGGCAACTGGGAAGATATTGATGGATGCAACTGGACCTTTAGAGACAGCAATTGGAGGATCTCCCACCCGGTGTTTATACCTGCCTGAAGGAGCAGCTTCTGAAAGAGCACAGAAGATCTTACCTGATACCAACGTCATCTGTGCATTTAACAACATCAGCAGTGGAGCTTTAATGAACTACAACGAACCCATAGACTGTGATTGTCTTATATCTGGTGATAACCTGGAATCTAAAATAACAGTGGCTAAATTAATCGAAAAAATACCCGGAGTACAAGTTGTAGACTGTGGGCCTCTAGAAAGGGCACAGATCATAGAGAAGATCACACCACTACTCATTGGACTCAACATCAAAAAAACATGTAAAGACGCAGGAATACGAATCACTGGCATAGACCCGGAATGCAAATTATATTAGCAAAAATCCAGTTTTATATTGACCAAGTAGCCCTAATCTTTGACTGTGAAGATGTTAAACGCCAAACCATACATCACCTCTCTTAGGGCTGATGGCTGAAGTAAATAGGGTGTCTGAAGATCATTTTTCGCTCAAATGTATCCCCCTATCTTAAGATGCCCTATTGAACTTCAAGACAAACATAAACTGAGAAGGAAGCATAGAGATGAATGAGATAGCATTGTATGAATTTTTAGAGACAGAACATAGTGAAGTTTCATTTTCTAGATCCAAATCAGGAAATCTCATAAAAAGAGATGCTATGAAAGTAGGTATTTTAGGATGTGGTGCCATAGCTAATGTAATCACGGATTCCGCTTTAAAAGGTAAACTGGGCGTAGATCTAGCCTGTTTTTACGACAGGGACACGAAAAGAGCGGAAAGTATCGCATCTAAAGTTGATGGAACAGTGGCCTTAAATTTAAAAGACATGTTAAATCTGGTGGATGTGGTGGTTGAAGCTGCATCTCCCCAAGCAGTGATAGAAACTGTTCCTCAGATCCTTAAAAATGGAAAAGATGTCCTCATCATGAGTGTTGGTGCTTTAATAAACTCAGAATTTAGAGCTTATCTGGAAAAATTAGCTGAAAAATATGATTCTAGAATATATGCACCTTCCGGGGCCATTGTAGGATTGGATGGTATTAAAGCGGCATCAGTTGGAAAAATCCATAGTGTGAGTTTGATCACTCGTAAGTCTCCAGAGTCATTGGGAATCTCTGCAGATAATGAAATGGTATTATATGAAGGTAAAGCTGAGGAGGCGGTGGGTAAATTTCCTATGAACATTAACGTGGCTGCTACTTTGAGTGTTGCTTGTGATAAAGAGGTTGATGTAAAGATCATAGCTGATCCTGCTGTGGATCAAAATTATCATGAGGTACGTGTAGTTGGAGATTTTGGCGAGCTTATAACCAATACTCAAAATACAAAATGCACCACCAATCCGAAAACTAGTGTTTTAGCTGCTTATTCTGCCATTAAACTCCTTAAAAGTTTAAATGATCATTTGAAGATCGGAACTTAGATATTTCTACACCCTAAACTCCTCAAAGTAATTGAAACTAAATAAACAGTGATTGCTAGAGATCCTTATCTTTTGCTAGAGATCCAATCTTTTAACCAGGTGTAGCGAAGCAGAATTCATGCAATACCTTTTCCCGGTAGGTGGCGGACCATCATCAAAAACATGACCCAGATGCGCACCACACCGGGCGCATAACGCCTCAGTCCTCACCATGAAATGGCTGGTGTCAACTGCAGTGGCTACATTTTCCTCTGCAATGGGCTCCCAGAAACTGGGCCATCCCGTCCCTGAGTCAAACTTTGTTTTAGAGTCGAACAGGTCTGTGTGGCAGCAAACACACTGATATATCCCGTCCTCATGACAATCATGATATTTACCGGTGAACGCCAGTTCAGTTCCCTGTTTCCTGGCCACATCGTAGGATTCTGGACTGAGTTCCTTTTTCCACTCTTCATCCGTCTTTTCTACCCGATCCACCAGTTCAATCTTCCCGGTTTTGGCAAAGTAGATCGGTATTTTTCCAGAAGACATGATATAATTTATGGCCTTTAAAATTAATATAATTGTTGTTTCTTCCCTAAATAATAAAAACCATTGGATTTATGGCCATTCATGGTTTCATAAACAGTTTTTTCAAATATAAGCTTTTTATAATCTTTTACCAATTCTAAAATATGTTCTTCGGTATGGTGCCTTAAAACCAGACCTTCATCAATTTTGAAAACCCCATAAATCCCGTATTTGTCAGCATATTTCTGGTACCGTTTGAGATTCCTTTCATCCTGGTTTATCAGGAAATCGGCGATGTATAAAATTCCAGCATCCTTTAGAACCCTTGAAATTTCCGAGATTAAATTTTCTTGGGCGTCATCTTCTACATTGGAGGTTAAAACACCTATAAGAAGCACCGAATCAAATTTATCATCGGGAAAGGGGATACTGTCTCCATCATTTTTAACGAGATCAAGGTGGGGATACAACTTCAAACCCCTGTCTATCATGCCCTGTGAATAATCTACACCGGATAAATTCTTAAAACCATTATTGTATAACTTATTTAGGGTTCTCCCGTATCCACAACCAACGTCTAAGATATTCATATCCCGGGGAGCATATTTTTCGAACTCCTCCATATGGAAGGGTGTGGGAAATTCCTTTTCTTCTGCCAGTTCATCCCAGTATTTTTCCTGGTCAGAACATTTTTTCATCTATTCGCCTCAGATCCGAGTAAGCTTAACTCGTTTTCTCCAATCCCCGCCACTCTTGCCAGGAAAATCTCCAGGGCCCGTATCTTTCTCCGGTATTCATGTACATTGGAAGTTCGAAGACTACTCCCCAGATTCTGCAGAATATATCCCATATATTCCACAGTTTCCTTGGGGAATTCCACGTCGAATATCTCTTCTTCCACTCCCTGTTCAACGATCTCTGTTATTAAAGGTGTTATTATTTCCTGGGATCTTTTTCTGTACTCCTGGTGCATCGCTGCGTTACCTTCCTTTTCGAAAAATTCATTTATACTCTGTTTAACTGTGGATCGTTCGATGCTCATCTGTAATATGAGTTGCATCTTTTCGAGGCCGTTCATCTCTTCATCTGCCACCAGATTATCCATAAATTCCTTCCATTCGTTTAATATATCGTATATCACTGCTTTCATTACATCATTTTTCGATTTGAAGTAGTAAAAGAAGGATCCATGGGACATACCCAGTCGGCCGGTGATATCACTTATAGAGGTCTGTTCAAATCCTTTTTCCATAAAAAGTTCCCGGGCTGCTTCAATGAATTCTTTTTTCCTTGTCTCCGGGTCTTTTGTTATTCTTGCCATAATTTCACGTTAGGTTTTACATCCTTATATCCCATTCACCGTCACGCTTAGCAGGCTCTCCATGAGCAGGGCATATCCATTTAAATGGTAAATCTCCAACTCTTCTAATGGACTCCATTGAAAGATCGGTATCCCAGTTTATAAATGACTGCATAGGTTCTATTTGTCCTTTGGATGTTCTGACTAAATCTCCTGCAAATAAAACATCTTTATAAAGTAGACATACGTGTCCAGGAGTATGACCGGGAGTGGGAATCACTGAAATATCTCCAATTTTATGATCTTCAGGGAATGGATTTATTTTTTCCGGTTTTTTTATCCTGAAGATAAACGAAAGAAATCTTTTAATCCCTTCACGATTTTTTTCACCATAAATATAGGGTATATCTTCCTTTGAAGCCCATATACTGGCACCTGTTTCTTTTTCAAGTAAAGCAAGGTTTCCTATGTGGTCTATGTCGTGGTGGGTTATTAGGATGTGTTTGATATCCTCTGGTTTGATGTTCATGGATTTTAGTTCATTTAATATGGCTTTTCCCTGTCCTGGGCGCCCCGTATCAACTAATATTGTTTCTTCACCGAGAATAAGGTATGCGTAATTTCTTTTTGTCGCGTCTAACGCATATACATCGTCAGTAACTTTCAATCTTACACCCCCTTTGGGATAAACTCATTTTAGCTAGTAACTATATTACGATATTGTGAAACCGAGAAATATAGAATATCAGAGGACTTTAGCAATCAATTGAACAAGATTAAAATACTGTCCATTTTCAGCTTCCATCATTTTTATATCGTCTGCAGCATGGGGATTAGGGCTGGTAAGCCATTCATCCCATGCCTGTTTACAACAGTTCATTTCGCGGATATCTGTTATTTCAATACCCTCTGCTTCGCTCCATAAATCTTTCCACCAAGCAAGGGAGTGTATAGTTCTTGCCACCTCATCATTCCAAAACGGCTTCATTTCGTCGGGGACATTTTCCCCAAATTCATACTTTATGCCGGGAACCGCCACGGCAATATGGCCGCCTTTTTTCGCAAAGGGAATGAGTGACGGGAGCATTTCCGCTGTATCTCCGAAATTATGATAGGCGTCCACGCTAAACAACAGGTCAAAATATCCGTTTGCAAAAGGCAAGCCTTTGGTCGCGTCGACGGAAATCGGAACGGCATTATCATCAATCCCGATAGATTGGAACCGTTCATAATTCTCAGTTGGCGAAATCCAAAGGTCGGCGGCGAATACGGACGCGCCATATTTTTTTGCAAGCAAAAGCGTGGAAAGACCACATCCGCAGCCGAGGTCAAGTATTCGCATGTTCGCATCGATGTTTAGGTATGAAGCCAATTCTTCTGATACTCGCATCGCATTCGGCCCCATCATAGTGGCTTTCAAAAACTCCATGTTCTTATCATCCGAATTAAATTGGTTTGTAAATGTATACATTAGTATTCTTCCTTCCATTTCAGCCTTATAAGAATAATTTTATTTATCAATCCATTATTTATTTGCTTCCAAATTTTATCATCTTTTTAGGTTGGAATGCGTTTTCTATATTCCAGAAGTATACTTCACCTTCAGGTATTGCGAAGATTATAAGATTTGGGTTTTCTGGGGTTAACCCGAAATCCTTAAGGAATGGCCTGTCATCAAAAACTCTCTTTTTTAGTTCAATGTCGTCCAGGAATTCCACTTCTCCAGCTACCCTCATCATGGTTCCGAACATCTCGCCTGGTTCCCAGAATCCTGCTTCTACCTTGGGGTTTTTCTGAAGCTGCTTATACATGTCTGTACTGGCTCTTATCTGGAAGTAATAACCGGTTTCATCGGCAAACCACATCCTAAGTGCCCTTACCCGTGGTTGGTCATTTTCTATGCTGGAAACCCAGCTTAGGGGGTTTTTATTTGCAAATTCTATACTTTTTTTAATGTTCATTATTTTTCTTCCCCCTAATATATTTGACTTACCATCAGTCAATTTGACTGATTGTCAGTCAGTTTATAGGTTATATTATTTAAAGTTATGGTGTAGAAAAATAAATTAAAAAATTAAAATCTATAAAAAAAGAGATCTAAGCAAATTCAATGGTACTAGGCGGCTTATCACTTACAGAAAGCGATACATGGGTAACTTCAGGTATTTCAGCAGTGATACGCTGGGAAATAGCCTTTATCATGGGCCAGGGTAGTTCGGGCACGTGGGCGGTCATGGCATCCAGGGATTCCACCATCCTCAGAACCACCAGGTATCCGTAGTCCCTTATATCTCCCTTAACACCGGTAACCCGGGTGTTGGTTAAAACTGCGAAGTACTGCCATAAACTATCCTCTATACCTTCCTTTTTCACCTCTTCCTCAACGATGGCGTTTGCCTTCCGGCAGATTTCAATTTTTTCCGGGGTTATGGGGCCCACGATGCGCACGGCCAGTCCCGGACCAGGGAATGGCTGTCTGTTTATTATCTCGTCGGGGAGACCAAGCTCGGATCCCACGATCCTCACCTCGTCCTTGTAAAGTTCCCGTATTGGTTCCACGATCTCCAGTACCAGTCCGTGGGGCAGGGCCAGGTTGTGGTGGGATTTGATGTTTCCCTGGCTTTCAATCCAGTCCGGGGCTATGGTCCCCTGTACCAGGTACTCGGCCCCCACATCCTCGGCTACCCTCTCAAAAACGTTGATGAATACTTCCCCGATGATCTTTCGTTTTTCTTCCGGGTCGCTGACCCCCTCCAACCTGTCTAAGAATTCTTCACTGGCATCAACTGATATAAGATTAAGCCGGTCCTGGAAGGTCTTCTCCACGTATTCAGCTTCACCTTCCCGTACCAGGCCGTGGTCTACAAAAACCGCGACCAAGTTATCACCTATGGCCTTTGAAGCCAGGACAGATGAAACAGAACTATCAACACCACCAGATAATGCTATGATGGCCTTTTTATCCCCTATGGTATTTTTCATTCCCTCAATGGATTCTTGTATAAAATCAGATGGATCTAACATGTATACACCCTTTTTAAAATCATGATAAGTATTTATTTTTGATATCTACAAAATAATTTATATCTAGCTCTATATATTTATTTCAATGGCTGGTTTTAATTTGAAAACTGTTACTAAATTTAATATACTATTCTGCCTTTGTTTAGTTTTATATCTCATTTTAAGTATTTATCTTCTAAAATATTACCAGTATGACCCTATAAGCAGAGATTTAATCAGTGTAATGTCCATTGCCAAAATATACGCCGCTGGTGATTTAGGCAATGCTGTAAATGGATACTGGGGGCCTATGTTTTCATGGCTCTTAGTTTCCATCATCTACTTTAATCCAACACCCCAGTTCACCTTGTTTGCCACCAAAATACTGGCCATCATGGTAGGATTTTTCACAATCATAGGCATAGGACTTTTATCCCGTCGATTTAAATTGTCCACCAGCATTCGAATAAGCATCCTCTTTGCATCAATATTCGTCGTGATATTCTATGTTTTTAGCTTTAATCCAGTGGATTTACTACTGGCATGTTTCCTGATTTACTATCTCTACATCATTTACAGTTCTAACTATCCCCTTACCTGGTATAATGGAATATTTTGCGGGATACTGGGCGGCCTGGCATTTTTAACTAAAAGTTTCGCCCTACCCTTCTTCCTCATCACCTTTATTTTATTCAACCTGTTACACTACTTTAAAGATGCAGAACTAAGGAAAGGAATATTTAAAAACCTGTTTTTAGGTTTGGCAGTGTTTTTCATCATATCTGGTCTCTGGGGTGGAGTTATCAGCGAAAAATACGGCTATTTAACCCTGGGCACCTCTGGGGAATACAACTTTAAAGAAATCGGTCCCATCCAAAAAGATATGGGAAGCCCTATATGGCACGGTTTCATCAAACCCTCCAATAAAGAGGCTACCAGTGCCTGGGAAGACCCTACCTATCTTAAACTCAGTTCATGGAGCCCGTTAGAATCACAGAATTCCTTTAAACACGAGATGGACGTGATATCAGGTAACATCATAAAGACTCTGACGTTTCTAAATGAATTCTCCTATTTCAGCCTGTTAATAATTCTGTTTTCATTGTTCTTCATAATCTGGCAACTTAAAAATCGTTCGGTTTTAAAACATCACCAGATATTTTTTGCTTTTTTAACCATAACCGTGTTTATTGGATTGTATGTACTGATCTTCGTGGAATTTCGCTATTTTTACCTGGTATACTTTTTAATAACCTTGATGGGCGGCTATTTCCTTCAGTTACTATTTAAAAAACCCTACTGTACCACGGAAATTAAATCAATTCTACTGGTTGTTTTCGTAGTCTCTTTAATGGTCATGCCCCTGACTGGCCTTTTAGAAAATAAAGATGGCGGGGAAAGCATTTATGACCTGGCGAGTACCATAAATGATGAGTATCATATTCAGGGCAATATTGCTTCTAACGATGGATACATGGCATCCCTGTATATGACTTTTCTCTGGAATTCTCATTACTACGGCACATCATTAAGAAACTGGAACAACATAAGTGATTCTGAATTAGAAAAGGATCTACAGGACTATAACATTGATTATTATTTATACTGGGGAGATTCAAACTATAACTCTGACGTACTGGTGAAATATAAAGAAATAACCCATGGAAAAATTGAAGATCTTAAAATATACAGTATTAAAGAGAAAATTTAGTGAAAATTAAAGTAAGAGGCCGGAAATACTTAAAACTATTAACCCCATAGTAATTTAGAAATAACAAAAGTGATCAAACATGCCGAAGGAAACTGTTCACAAATTATTAACTCAAAGCACGGACAAAACAGGAATCCAGTTTTTCCGCTACATCTTCGTGGGTGGTGTGGCGTTTCTGGTTGATTTTGCTTCATTATATGTTTTCACAGATTACATTGGAGTATTCTATCTTATTTCCGCGGCAATTGCATTCATCTTAGGTTTAATAACCAATTACATCCTGAGTATAAACTGGGTTTTCAACCGGAGATCCCTGGATAATAAAACTATTGAATTCAGTGTTTTCGCCTTTATAGGAATTGTGGGTCTGGGATTAAATGAATTATTAATCTGGTTCTTTACAGCAGAAGTAGGCTTTTTCTACTTATTATCTAAAATTGTAGCAGCCATAATCATCCTGTTCTGGAATTTCTTCGCCCGAAAAGTAACTCTATTTAAATAGGTAAAAAACTATGAAAGATGAAATAGCGGTCATCATAGGCGCTGGCCCGGCGGGTCTAACAGCAGCCTACCAATTACTGGATAAGACCACTATAAAACCAGTGATATTTGAAGCAACTGGCGATATCGGTGGTATTTCTAAAACCGTAGAATTTAATGGCAACCGCATGGATATTGGTGGGCACAGATTCTTCTCCAAATCAGAACAGATCATGGACTGGTGGAAAAACATCCTACCCCTCCAGGGAGCCCCCGCCAGGGATGACATCCTCCTGGACCGTGAAATTCCCCTATCTGAAAGTTCTAGTATAAAACCAATAGGAAGTCATGAAAGTAGAACATACCCCTCTCCTGACCCGGAAAAAACTGATAAAGTTATGCTGAACCGGAACAGGGTGTCCAGAATACTTTTCCTGCGCAAATTCTTTGACTACCCTATATCCTTGAACCTGAAAACATTGTCCAACCTGGGACTGGCTAAAACCATCAAAATAGGGTTAAGCTATATTAAAACATCCATAAAACCTGTAAGAGATGAAAAATCCCTGGAAGACTTCTTTATAAACAGGTTCGGCCGGGAACTCTACGAAACATTCTTTAAAGATTACACAGAGAAGGTCTGGGGAGTTCCCTGCAGTGAAATCAAGGCAGATTGGGGTGCCCAGAGGATTAAAGGACTGTCCATTTCAAAAGCCATAGCCCACAGTATAAAAAACATTTACCAGAAGGATAGATCCACATCACAGAAGAAGGTGGAGACCAGCCTCATTGGACAGTTCCTGTATCCCAAATACGGTCCCGGGCAGATGTGGGAAGAAGTCGCCCGGCAGGTAACCAGTAACGGTGGTGAAATACACCGCAACCATGAGGTAGTGGAGTTATCCAGGGATGAAGATAGGATAACTGGGGTGAAAGTAAAAGATGAAAATGGTGATATAAAAACCTACCAGACTGATTATCTCTTTTCCACCATGCCGGTGAAGGATTTGATAGAATCCTTACCAGGAGTACCGGATGATATCCGGGAAATTGCCAGGGGTTTAATGTACCGGGATTTTATCACGGCAGGTATCCTTTTAGATGAATTAAAAATTAAAAACCAGTCAAAAATAGAAACCATAAAGGATATAATCCCTGATAACTGGATCTATGTCCAGGAAAAAGATGTTAAAATGGGCAGGATCCAGATATTCAACAACTGGAGCCCCTACATGGTTCAGGATGATAAAATATTACTGGGACTGGAATACTTTGCAAATGAGGGTGATGAACTGTGGAATATGAGTGATGAAGATTTCATCTCCTTTGCCACCAAAGAGCTATCCCGAATTAACGTGGCAGATAGGAAGGATGTAATCGACAGTTTCGTGGTAAGAATGCCCAAAACCTATCCTGCCTATTTCGGTTCGTATGAGAATTTCGATGTGATACGTAACTACACCGACCGGTTCGAAAATCTCTTTTTAATCGGTAGAAATGGGATGCACCGCTACAACAACATGGACCATTCCATGCTCACCGCGATAAAAGCGGTGGACAACATAATCGACCATATAACTACTAAAGATAACCTATGGGCAGTTAACGCTGAGGAAGATTATCATGAAGGGAACTGAATGAATATCACCAAGGAAATTAAATAATTACCAAGTAAATTAATACAATTTGATTAAACATGCGGTTTGTCAACACCATCGACAAAAAACTGGTTATAATTCTAGTCCTGTACCTGGTACTGGGCTTAGCTCTCCTGGGCTACTACCAATACCAGATAAACCCAGATGGTGCGGGTTACATACAGACCGCTTGGAAATACCTAAGCGGCGACTTTTATGGGGCAGTAAATGCCTACTGGGGGCCCTTACTCTCCTGGCTTTTGATTCCTTTCCTCTATTTTAATCAGAACCCAGACTATGCACTTTATTCAGCTAAGATACTTTCTCTTATCCTTGGATTTTTTACCATAATTGGAGTTAGGCAGCTTTCCTATCGGTTTGAAATGGATGAAACGGTTCGCACAGCAGTACTTCTGATGATGGTGCCCTTTCTTATTTACTTCGCTTTAAGTGTTGTTACACCAGATTTACTGGTGGCATGCGTTTTGGTTTACTATCTATCGATAATATTCAACCCGAAATATCCGGATAAATTATCAAATGGTCTAGTATGTGGTGCCCTGGGTGCAGTTGCCTTTTTTGCTAAAAGTTTCCTGTTTCCCTTCTTTATAGTCCAGTTTCTTGTACTTAACCTGTTACACTACCATTACAGGGGAGATTATCCCCGGATTAAAATTACCAGGAACATGCTCATGGGATTCCTGGTATTCCTACTTATAAGTGGGGTATGGATTGGTTTAATCAGCTCTAAAGAGGGTGAGTTAACCTTTGGAACATCTGGAGGGTATAACCACGCCCTGGTAGGTCCAGAGTCAAGTGGATTTCCCCAGTTTTACCAGGGACTCTCCGCTCCCGGGGAGATAGATCAACAAAAAGCCCTTAAAGAGTGGAGTCCCTTTGAGTCCTGGAGTAATTTCACATTCCAGCTCCGGTTAATCTGGAATAATCTGTGGCAAACTATATCCATCTACCAATTCTTCTCCTGTTTATCGGTATTAGTCATTTTAAGCAGTTTATTGCTCTTATTACGTCCTTTTAAGAAGTTTACAGGTAAAGGTGATAGGGAAATTATCATATTTTCCCTGATAACTCTCCTAATATACTCCGGAGGATACCTACCTGTTTTAGTAGAGGACAGATACTTATGGCCTATGTACCTACTCCTGATGTTGATGGGTGGCCTTCTTATAAGTTTAACCTTTAAGAATTTACAGGTAAAGAAATCTAACTACATAAATATTTTAAAAGGAGTTATAATTATCTTATTTGCATTATCTTTCATTTTAATGCCTGTAAATTTCCTGAATACTAATATAGATACAGGAAAAGATATATATGTTTTGAGCGATACCTTAAAAACCCAATACGGGGTACAGGGCAACATAGCCACCAACGATAGGTTGATAGACACCCAATTTTTATCATTCTACCTTAACACCACTTCCTTCGGCCAGTCAAAGAAGGATATTTCCGATGCAGAGCTCCAACTACAGTTGGAGAAATATAGAATCGATTACTACTTGGTATGGGGCAATTCAACACCCCATTTAACTAGCTACAAGGAGATAACTGGGGGTAAAATAAGAGATTTGAAGATTTATAGGAGGAATTTGTAGTATTATAATGGGTTTGGAGTTATTAAAAAATTAGAACTGACTTATTTTTTAAATTCCTGACAGACCCGGTGGAAGTTTTCGAATATCAGGTGGCCCTGTTTGGTGTGGTGCACTTCCGGGTGGAACTGGATTCCATAGATGGGCTTATCCTTATGTTTCATGGCTTCTATATCGCACAGGGATGATGTAGCCAGTAATTTGAAATCTGGGGGTAAAGTTGTGACTTCGTCTTTATGGGAGGTCCATACATCCATGGTTTCTCCCAGGCCCTGGAATATGTCGTTTTCATCCAGGATGGTGATGGTGTTTTTGGCGTAGCTTTCTATTCCTGCGCTTCCTATTTCTCCACCATAAACCTGAGCTATAAGCTGGTGGCCCAGACAGATGCCTAATATGGGGAGATCTAACTCTTTAATATATTGGGGGGAGTTTCCAGCTCTTTCTATAGATGGTCCTCCTCCCAGTATGATTCCTAACGGTTTTTTCTCGTTTATCTCTTCTATAGGGGTTGTATTTGGCACGATTTCCGCTGGGAATTTTAGATAGTGAAGGCTCCGGTAGATGCGGTGATTATACTGTCCGTGATTGCTGATGACCAATATTTTCATATTCCATTCTCCTTGAATCTATTATAACCTAGTTTGTAATAAAATTATCATATCCAATTTCTGGAAAAATTTATATCTTTAAAACCATAAAGATAGTGGTATGGAATTAAGAGACATCCTATTTATAATTGTGGCTATAATACTCGCGGTCATCGTGTTTTATGTGTTTATATGGCTGTTACCAGTAATAATTATCCTAGTAATAGCGTATATAATCTATCTGTTTTTAAAGGGACCATCCCGGTATTAAAAAGCCCCTTAATTATTAAATTTTTTTTAATAATTGAATTAATCAATGGAATGTATACTCAGAGGTTTAAAAATCAAAAATGTATACTCAGAGGTTTTAAATTATGCTGGATCTTCACTCCATAAACATGAGAAGGGGAATGCTCTATGAAACAATTATAACCACTGTAAATCCTGATAAAACACCAAACGCAGCACCTATAGGGGTTATATGTAAGGATAAAGATGAGATAGTGGTTTATCTACATGAAGGATCCCGTACCATAAAAAATATAAAAAATAACAGGGCCTTCGTGGTCAACATACTTAAAGATCCCCTGGTCTTCGTGGAGTCCACAATGGGAAACCTGTCTCCGGAGTATTTCCTTGAATTTAATGATAATTACGCCATCCAGGAAGCAGATGCCTATTTCCTGGCTAAGGTAAATGATCTTAAGGATATAGAGAGGAAAGATCAGTTCGGCATCGATAAGAGTTCCATAATAAGGGCGGATGTAGAGGAGATAGTCAAAAATAAGGATTGTGTGGAACCTTTAAACCGTGCTATGTACGGTGTGGTAGAAGCCCTGGTCTATCTAACCCGGAAAGACATGGTAAGTGGAGAAACAGAGAAACTTTACAATCTCCGGATGAAGGAGATATCCCGGATAGTAAATAAAGTAGGTGCCAAGGAACACAAAGAGGCCATTAAAAAGGTGATGACGGTCTGGAACGAGGATAAATAATAATTCTCTTTTTTTTCAGATAAATTGATTTAAGTGTTTCACCATATTAATCGATATGAAGACATTAATAGTGTACTATTCAAGAAGCGGACACACCGCGAAGATTGCCCAGGAGCTTGCAGATGCTCTTGAAGGCGATATAGAAGAGATTATAGATACAAAAAACCGATCAGGTATCTTAGGCTGGTTACGCTCCGGGAGAGATGCCATGAATCAGTCACTCACCATTTTAAAAGACCCAGTAAATGATCCAGCAGACTATGATTTATTAATAATAGGAACTCCCATCTGGGCCAGTCATGTATCCACCCCCGTCAGGACTTATATACATCAAAACCAGGAGAAATTCAACCAACTGGCCTTCTTCTGCACTGCAGGTGGAGATAACCATAGTGGAACCTTTAATGATATGAAAGAACTTAGTGGAAAATCTCCGGTGGCAACTCTTGGCGTGAGTGGAAAGGAAATCAAAAATGGAACTTACGGATCCAAAATAGAGGGGTTCATTAAAGCCCTCCCCATGTAAAAGCCTTTAACAGATAAAATAGGAGTTTATTCTTTGAAACTTAACCAGATCGGGGTTATTAAATCTCCGTATAAAATTAGAACTGACGCTCCTCGTCAGGGGCGTTATTCCGAGGAAATAAGTGAAATAATCGTTTTTGAAGATTATTTAGATGGATTGGACTCGATAGGAAGACACGAATATTTGTTTGTACTATATTGGCAGGACAAAGCGGAGAGAGATAAGCTTAAAGTAACCCCGCCAGGCGAGTTAGAGGAGAAAGGAGTGTTTTCCATCAGATCACCAGCACGACCGAATCCCATCGCACTCTGCCTAGTTAAGGTACTGAAAATAGAAAATAACAGTATATTCGTAAAATGGCTGGATGCACTGGACGGATCACCACTTCTGGATATAAAGCCGTTTATAAAGGAATTGGATTGTGCGTGAAGTTCTCTGGTTAAAACTTTTTTTCTCCAATTCAAATAAATTTCCCTTATTTCTCCAGATAAAACTCCTTACGCCTGGCTTCGAGTAGATTGGGTTTTTTACCTACCAGTTCTGATGCTACCATCAACTTATTTTTTGTTTCTTCCTGCACTGATTCTATAAACTCAAAACAGCGAAGGTCTCTCAGGAGGTGGTGGTCCACCACTACCTTTGGTATTTCCCTGCAGAGTTGGGTCAAGTTGCTTTTTGCGTTGTCAATATCCTCCTTGGATAAGGCAAATCCCAGAAGATAAATTGGTGGGCCGCTTAAGATCAATATATCTGGGTTTTCTTTCAGGATATAATTTTTGTTCCCCTCATAAATCGGTCCCTGTACATCTGAAGCATGCATCACCGTTTCATTCTTATATCTGATGGTTGTAGCCACCAGAAAACCCAGTTTGCTTCCATGTGAGCCATGGGGCAGGGCATTAGAAAATTTAAGCTCAGTATTGCCCACCTCAAAGGAATTGCCATCACTATAGGTTATATCCCGGTTTAAATGCTTCAAATTTTTTAACAGACTTCTGGCCCTGGTCTGTTGGTTCTTATTTATGTTTGACTCCGGGTTTTTAATGAACAACTTCTTGTCTTGGTAAATTTCTTCAGCATATTCCGGGCTGGAGTCAAGGAATCTTCCCAGGGTGAAGGGGGTGAAGTGGTCATGGTGGTAGTGGCTGATGGTCACGATATCAGCAAGGGGTGCGTGTTCCTGTATCGCCGCCCTGGTCTCATGTAGAGCATCGAATTCTGTTTTCCACGGCGGTAAGCCAAATCTCTTCGGTCCTAAAGATGTGCCCGGGTCAACCAGTATTTTCTGGTCGGTTTCAATGAAGGTGGCCATGGACCTTACACCCAGACTTTCAAAGGCCAGTGGTGTTATTTTCAAAGTAACATTCCCCCTAAATATCTTTGATTTACCTAAAACAACTAATTCATTTTATTACATCAACGAACTGGAATTTTTCCCCATCGAAAAGCCCCATATCACTTATCTTCAGTTTAGGAATTACCAGGAGCGCCATGAAGGACAGGGTCATGAAGGGGGAGTTCAGTTTACACCCCATTTCCTTAACCTTTCCCTGCAGAGCCTGTAATTTAATAGATACATCATTAGCACTTTCATTGCTCATCAACCCCGCTATAGGGAGTTTCAATGAGTTAAATTGTCCATTTGAAGTAGCAACCAGGCCTCCATTGTTTTTTACCAGTCGATTAACAGCACGGGCCATGTTTTCGGTATTGGTGCCTACTACCATGATGTTATGGGAGTCATGGGCAACACTGGTGGCAATCGCACCATTTTCCAGTCCAAAACCATGTATAAATCCATTGGATACCTGATCATGGCCGTATCGTTCCACCACGGCGATTTTCAGGATATCTTCTTCCAGATCCGGTTGGATGCTACCTTCATCAACCCCTAAAATGGCTTCTGATTCTCCAGTGATCAGCTGCCCTTCAATTACTTCGATTACCCTTACATTTTCTTCCCTGTTTTTAGAGGGTATTTCAAAATCAGCAGGAGTTTTATGGTTTAATTTAAATGTACTTTCTAGTTCAAGTGGTTTAACTGAAAATAATATTTTATTATCCCGGGCAACCAGTTCCCCTTTAATGTAAACTTCTTTAACATTTAATTTCTCCAGATCATCCACCACAACCAGATCAGCCGCTCTACCTGGAGCAATTAATCCATTATTTAGATTGTAATGGCTGGCGGGGTTGATGGTTACCATTTTAACTGTTTCTACTGGGTCCAGACCATAATCGATAGCTTCCCTGAGCATCAAGTCTACATGACCTTTTATCAGGTCTTCGGGATGTTTATCATCCGATACTATGAAATCTCCACCGGCACTTATTAGATCCTCTAAATTCTGGGCCGAAGATCCCTGTCTTAGCATCACCTTCATTCCCAGTTTCCTTTTCTCTAGGACCTCTTCCCTGGTGGTGCATTCATGGTCAGTGGATATTCCGGAAGCTATATATTTACAGAGCGCTTTTCCGGATAGGAGGGGTGCGTGTCCGTCGATAGGTTTCCTGTGCCGCTTTGCCGAGGCTATCTTGGAGAGAACTTCCCTATCACTTGCCAGAACCCCGGGGAAGTTCATCATCTCTCCCAATGCCACCATATCATCCCTGTCAAGCAATCGATCTATTTCTTCTGCATCGACGTTTGCCCCTGAAGTTTCAAAGGGAGTTGCCGGGACACAGGAAGACGCGGTTAAATAGACGTTGAGGGGAACAGAAACAGCATCCATCATCATGTATTCAATTCCACGGGTACCCATTACATTGGCTATTTCATGGGGATCACTGACCACTGATGTTGTTCCATGGGGAACCACCACCTCTGCAAAACGGGAGGGTGAAAGCATGGAGCTTTCGATGTGGACATGGGCATCGATAAACCCGGGTAAAATAACATCCCTAAAATTATCTTGAACCGGCTTAACACATTTTATCAGGCCATTTTCCGTGGAGATCTCTGCAGGGTAAATCTCCCCGGTAAAAACATTTAACAGGTTTCCTTTAATCATATTCATCATTTTTTACTTCCTTAAACCTAGCTCAACACTGTTGTTTTCGGTTATCTTCCACGTCCGGAATCATGTAATTTATCCGTGATGTGCATCTATTTTCCTGAAACCCCTGATTTGAGCGTTATCCACGTCAAAGCCAGTTATTAACTTCAATTGCCCTTGTCTTCCTAAGGATTCCTATCTATTTTAATACGGTAAAACCTTAGTTGGAAGATTAGTTAAATATAATTTTTTTTAGTTCAAAGCTCCATCAAATGATTTTCTAAATTTAATCTTGGTTTTGTATATACCATAAATCAGCAAACAAACTAAAATAACTGCAGATATAAATTTTATGGGAATAGGTATAAAATCGTTGTGCAAACTTAAATTGGTTACCACAATACTTTCTGTAAAGAAGAAGCTGAAAATATTAACTATATAACCAAATATCAGGGATAAAGCTACGATGGAAGTAAGGTATATGCTGAAAAACTTTTTCCCAAATTTGTGGATTATCATGGACATGGCGGCTATATTAGTTGCCGGGCCGGCGAAGATGAAGACTAGAATGCTTCCTGGACTAAATCCCATGAAAAAGAATCCCAATGCAACTGGAATCGATGCGGTTGGGCATACATATATGGGAACTGCAATGGCTAAAAGAATAAATAAAGATAGTACAGGATCTCCAGCAATGTTTTGAGTGAATTGTCCTGGTATTATAATATTCATTAGAGTACCCATTAAAGCGGCAAACAACAGGCCAATTAAAAGTGAAGTCGAAATATCAGGGAACATCTGATTAAAAGAATAGTTGATAACCTGTTTTATTGTAGTTCCAAGCTCATATGATTGATTTGTAAGATTTTGGCAATGTTCACTGGTTGTAAAGTCATTTCCACAGGAATGACAATGATTATGCTGGTTGATTACATTTGAATCATTATCATCTAATGTGTCATGAGTTTCAGATTTTCCCAACAGATGAACCAATATTCCTGCGGTTATACCGGAAAAAGTGGCCAATACAGGCCGCATAATCGTTAGAGGAAGACCTAAAAATGTATATGATGTGAAAATGGAACTTATACTGAATCCAGATGTTGAGACCAGAAAGGAAGCAGCTACTGAATCATCAATCCCCTTTTCTTTAAGGGTTATTGCGGCAGGAACAATACCACAGGAGCAGATGGGAAGTGGTAATCCTATAAGGATTCCTTTTAAAATCCCCCCTATTGTGGAATTTCCAATCAACTTATTTATATAAGTAGAAGGGAGTAGTACACTCATTGCACCAGCTATTAAAAAGCCCACCAAAATAAAGAAGGAATTTTCAAGGATGATGTAATAAAAATTCTCGATAAAATTAATTAATAAATTCATTTATGATGTCCTAGTAGAAGTTTTAATATTTAACTTTTTTAAAGTCAGAATCTGGTTCCCATTTACCATCAGAGTATATCCAGGTCCCATTCCAGGTATTTTCGTCTACTAACACAGTTACAGTTGCTTCATTGGTTGCTTTATGTTTTATAATGGTGTTAGGGATTGAACTGGCACTTATATTTTCTTTTTCAGCAACGTAAGCCTTGGCACCATTGTTTAATTCCTGGTATTGCTGGGTTACTTGGGTTGCGTTGTTTAAGTAGTCGCAGGATCCATTGCAGTCGATGCATCCTTGGGCTGTGTTTACCGATAGTACTACCGTTAGGCAGGGCACTATAATAATTAAGGCTAAAACAGCGAAAAATATTTTATATTTTCCATTCATGGATAATTCTCATGCTTTAAAATTATATATAATTTTGCCCGTTACAAAATTTTAAATTTTGGATAAATGGAACTTTTTTAAGTATGGTTGATTATAAATAAAATTCATTCTATTGGTGAGGATATTTGGATATGGAAATAGGTCGATTGCTCTTTTTCAGTTTAGGTATGACATTTCTAGGAATAGGGGTAGTTGGAATAGTTCTACCAGTACTACCAACCACACCCTTCGTTATAGTGTCCGCTTTCTTTTTCGGTAAAAGTTCCAAAAGATTTGAAAACTGGCTTTCCAATAACCGCTACTTTGGAAGTTACATAGAGAACTATAAAACAAATAGAGGCGTTCCTTTAGATGTGAAGCTTAAGAGTATTGGTTTTTTATGGGTTACGTTACTCGTTTCTGCAATTTTATTTTCCAGTACCTGGTACGTTCCCCTAATTCTATTTATCGTGGGGATAGCTGTTACTTTGCATATTACAATGCTTAGAACTAGATCTAAATCTGATTTACCTCTTAAAACTAGATATAAGTCTTAATTTTTGTTCTTAACCTAGATTTATACTTAATTCACCGTCGGCTTCTATTCTTTTTTTGAAATTTTCAAATTTTTAGGTTCACCTAATAAAATAGCAATATTTATATACCATAAAATATTTAGGTACACCTAAGAATGGATTTAGGTAATCCTAAATTTTTCGAAAGAATGGAGGTAATTAAGAGTATGATAAACGCATTGAATGAACTTAAAGTTGGAGATTCAGGAGTTGTCGTATCTTATAAAGGTAAAGGCAGCTTAAGAAAGCATCTTATGGAAATGGGTTTTGTGAGAGGGGCTAATGTGGAAGTGCAAAGAGTAGCGCCCTTAGGAGATCCCATCGAAGTGAAAGTTAAAGGGTATTCCATATCCTTAAGAAAAGAGGAAGCACAATATATCGAGATCGAGATAGCATGATGACTTTAGCTATGGGGAATAAGGATGAAGAATTGAAAGTTCTCCAAATAAGGCATGAAGAGAAATTTAAAAAGAGATTATCGGATATGGGGATTTACAAGGATGCCCAGGTGAAGATAGTTAAGAACGATATTCCCGGGCCTTTAATCGTAGATATAAAAGGTTCAAGACTAATTTTAGGACGTGGACAGGCCCAGAAAATAATGGTAGAGGGAGTATAAGCCATGGAAAAAATAAGAATAGCCCTAGCTGGAAACCCCAATGTTGGTAAAAGTACTCTTTTTAACAGCTTAACAGGTATGCGACAGCATGTGGGTAACTGGCCAGGTAAAACTGTGGAATACAAAGAAGGTACATTCAATTATGACGAATATGAAATTGAGGTGATAGACCTTCCGGGTAATTACAGTCTTACTGCTTACTCTATGGAGGAGATAGTTTCCAGAGATTATATCGTTGATGAACATCCTGATGTGATTGTTAACATTGTTGAAGCTGCTAATCTGGAACGAAACCTTTATTTAACCGTGCAAATGATGGAATTAGGAGCTAATTTAGTACTTGCACTGAACATGAATAAGGCTGCTGATGAAAAAGGTTTTAAAATAGATGTTGATAAGTTATCACAGCTTTTAGGTATACCAGTGGTTAGGATCGAGGCAGTAGATGATACCGGTCGTGAAGAACTCTTAAAGTCCATATTAGAAGTTTCAAAATCGCCTAATAATGTTATAGATAGAGTAGAATATGGATCTGAAATAGATGAACATATTGAGCAGCTTGAAAAGCTTGTAAAGGAGGATATATCTGAAGTAGACGCACCTTCCAGTTGGACAGCTCTTAAATTACTGGAAGATGATAGTGAGGTTGTAGAAAAGATAAGGGAATCTGGAAGGGGGCAAAGAGTCTTATCAGAAGCTAAAAAAATCCGGGGACATTTAAATAATATTTTTGGTGATGATGCCGATGCAGCCATCACCGACGCCCGATATGGTTTCATAGCCGGGCTCATCCAGGAATCGGTTAAAAAGCCCAAGATAGATAAGGTCACCCGTTCGGATCTTATAGACAGAATTGTAACCCATAAATATTGGGGAATACCCATATTTTTGTTAATAATGTGGATCACATTCCAGATAACCTTCACCATAGGCGCACCCTTCCAGGACCTTATTGATGCAGGTATGGGCATGTTAGGGGATGCAGTTAGCGCCGGCTTAGGAGAAGGCTTTCTAACTTCATTCTTAGTTGATGGATTAATAGGTGGTGTTGGTGGCGTAATTGTATTCATACCTCCTATTTTCCTGTTGTTCTTCTTGCTTGCTTTACTGGAAGATAGTGGTTATCTGGCAAGAGCAGCGTTTGTGATGGATCGGTTCATGCATAAAACGATTGGACTACATGGAAAATCGTTCATACCCATGATACTTGGTTTCGGATGTGCTGTACCGGGAATAATGGCTACAAGAACACTGGAAAATGAAAGGGATAGATTTTTGACCATGTTAATTGTCCCCTTCATGTCCTGTAGCGCCAGACTACCTGTTTATACCCTCATCATAGCAGCATTTTTTGTGGCATACCAGGGAACGGTTTTGTTCTCGCTTTATCTGTTGGGAATAGTGGTGGCCGTTATAATAGCAGCTATATTCAAGAACACTATATTTAAAGGAAAATCCGCTCCATTCGTTATGGAACTTCCTCCTTACAGAAGACCAACTCTTAAAGGTTCTTTGATCCACATGTGGGAGCGAGGAGTACTCTTCCTGCGAAAGATGGGTACAATCATCCTGGGAGTATCCATTCTAATATGGGCCCTTAGTAGTTTGCCTATCGGGGTTGAATACGCCTCACAGGACAGTGTTACTGGACAAATAGGAACCACTATAGCCCCTGTATTTGCTCCTCTTGGATTCGGAGAATGGCAGGCCGCAGTGGCAGTATTCTATGGATTCTTGGCCAAGGAGGTGGTGGTAAGCACATTTGGTATCCTCTATGGTGTGGGTGAAGAGGCATCTGATGAGCCCGATCCGAGTGAGGAAGCATCCAGTGGAGAGGCACCTACTGAGGAAGCGTCCGCCGAACCAGCATCTGGTGAGGAAGTAGCCGCTCAAGAAGCTTCTGGTGAGGAAGCAGCTCCTGAAGAAGAAGCAGCCCCTGAGGAAGAGGAAGAAGTAGCACCTGAAGAAGATCAAGGATTCATTTCAGCGATACAGGGACTATTTACTCCATTATCAGCGTATGCCTTTTTGGTATTTGTCCTGCTGTACATACCATGTCTTGCTACCTTAGCTGCAATAAAAAGGGAAACCAACTCCTGGAGATGGCCAGCATTTTCTGCAGCGTACACCTTCGTTGTGGCATACATAGTTTCGTTTATCGTATACCAGGGTGGATCGTTACTGGGATTTGCGTAAGTAAAAAACCTTTAAAAGCTTTATTTTAAAGCTTTTAATTTTTTTTATTTTAAGGCGATAAAAATGACAACAAAAAGTGGTATAAGAGGTATTAAAACGGAGAAAAGCAGAATCATTAAAACTAATTTGGAGAACGATAAAAATAATGGAACGAACACTATAAATACGTCCAAAATGATTAGAAAAAAATAAACCCCCATTTTTTAATATATTAGATTTTTAAGTAACGTTTTTTTATAGATTGTATATTACCTGCATTTTAGGGGGAGAATTCAATCACTGAGGAAGTCACGATAAAGATACCATCTAAGATGAATAAACAAGTTCAAGGTAAGGATCGTGATTGTTTTCCACTGTACTCTTTGTACTGTTACCTGAAAATAAGATTAACCGGTAAACTGAACAAGAAGGACCTACATGAACTTTACCGATGCACTTTATGTAACCAATGCCATTATATGGGTTTCAACCAAAGTGCAAGGGAAAGGGCCGTGAAGAAAGGTCTTATTTCACCCCATGTAGCTGAAATCACCCAGAACATCAGGAAATTCGGTAACTCTTATGGTGTTGATACATCACGTGAGGAAAATAAACAACAGGGAGATAATAAATGGGATAAAGTGGAAACCATACTTTTTAGAGGTTGCACCTCCCGTTATAAGGTTCCTGAAATACTGGATGCTGTGGCAAATTTGCTCAGGTACAGGGGAATAGAGTATGCTACCATGGCTAATGAAACCTGTTGTGGTGGGCTACTGTTTAATTTAGGTGATCAGACTGCTGGATTGGAAGCGGTCAGGGATAATATTGAAAAATTTAAAGCAGCAGGGGTTAAAAGGATAATAACCGTATGCCCTGGTTGTTACGATGCCCTTCATATGTATTATAAGGGAAGGGATGGGTTTGATCCGGAGATAATCCTGGCCATCGACTTGTTAAAGGGATTGACCTTTACCGGGGAGGATTTCCACATACAGGATCCCTGTCATGCTCGGGATAAAGCATTTAACGTGCGTACGATAATTCCTTCCAGAAGATTTATAGAGGAAAGTCCCTGCTGTGGAGCAGGTGGGGGAGTTATGGCCCATGACAAATCACTGGCCTGTACAAAGGCAAAAAAAGCCATAGACAAAAGTTCCACAAAAATGGTCACTTACTGTCCACTTTGTTACCTTAATATGTCATCTATGGAACCAGATAAAGTATTTGATATTTATTTGTTGTTGGATGATCTATTATTCCCCAACCATCATGATTGATGGCTTTTGGTGATGATGAAAATCTTAGAAAATTTTATATATGATAAAAAGTTTAGGTATACCTAACAATCTAAGTTTAGGTATGCCTAAAAATTTTGTTGGATTGAATAGATCTTGGGATTGAATAGATCTTGAAATAAAATTTGGGATGAATTAAACCTATGTTGTAGTTTAAATTTATAAAAGAGGGTTTAAATATGGAAATGAGCAGAGATGCAGAAAAATTATTGGAGAAATTATGGATCTACTGGGTGTATTTAGAAGGAAATGATGATGAGTTCATTCAAAGACATCTGGTGGGTGAAACTGCACTTAAAGAACTGGAAGATTTAAACCTGCTGGAATATGGTGTTGATGAAAAAGTGCAACTCACACCTGAAGGCTTTGAAGAATCTGTAAGGATAATTAGAGGACTTAAATTGTCTGAAAAGTCTGAAAAACTACTTAGTTATGTTTTGGGTGTTAACCAAGAACTTAAATCTTATTGAGGTGGTCTGGTTTTGAATAACTGTAAGGGAAATATTAGAAAATGTACCTGTAACTCTTCTGGTCACTCTGGATTAGACCCGGGAGATAAATCATCTTGTGGTTGTGGTGGGTCCTGTAAATGCGCTGAAAAATTAAATAATATTATTGAAGGGGAATCATTACCCCTGTCCCGGGTAAAAGAAGGACAATCATGTAAAGTTGTTTTTGTTAGATCATCGAAACGTGAAGATTTATGTAAAATATTGATTAGTGTATGGCCGGGTATGGAAATGAAAATAGTTCAAAAACGTCCTTTTCATGTGTTTATGATGAAAAATACCCAAATTTCTGTGGATAATGAAATCGCAGAAAGTATATACGTGGGAGGTTTGGAGTGAATGAATTTTAGGTAGATATATCAAATTTTATCAAATTTATAAATTGGGTGGAAAAGGTGATCTAAATGCTTGATGATAATAAAAAGGTAAGTGCCAATATTGAGGAGTATCTTAAAATCATCTATCAACTCAGTGGAGATGAGGGGTTAGTAAAAACAACTTCAATTGCCAAAAGTTTGAGTATTGCTCCGGGAAGTGTCACCCCGATGTTGAAAAAAATGGATAATCTTGGTTTTGTGGAATATTTCCAGTATAAAGGAGTAAAATTAACTGAAGAGGGTCTTAAACGGGCTAAAAAGGTCACGAGAAAACACAGACTGCTGGAAAGGTTCATGTACGATGTTTTAAAACTTGAAAAGACAGATATTCATCGTCAGGCTCGTGAAATGGAGCATTCTTTGTCTGATGATGCTGAAAGAGCTCTTTGTCAGATTTTAAAACATCCAGAAACCTGTCCTGATGACTTTGCACCCATACCAGAGTGTGATTTGAAGTTTTCAAGTTGTGATGAATGCATTAAAACTATAGGGGAAAAATTGGAAGAAATTGGAAGGCGTAAAAAGAGCCTGATCTCTATTATGGAACTCAAAGACCATCAGAAAGGCGAAGTGTCCTTTATAAGAGGAGATCACGCGGCAATTCAGAGAATTTTAGACATGGGTATCACTATCGGGGCCATTGTTAGTGTGATGGAAATTGCTCCTTTAAATGGTCAGGTGGAAATTTTAGTCAGTGGTTCAAAAATGGGCATTGGAAGAGATATTGCCTGTAATATTTTTGTGGATGCTGAAGAAGTTGATGATGTATTGGAAAGCTAAATTGATCCTTTTTTAAAATGAATCCCTTTTTTAAATTGAAGATAATTTTAGTGGAATTTAAAAGATTTTGGTGTAAGTGCTGAGGATTCCAATAAACCCTGCCCCGGATACATGTTCCCAGTGATCTGGTGAAAACTACTGAATCTGTAAGTTAGGGAAAACCATTCAAAACAAATATTAAATCCGTATATTCTGCCCTTTTAGCAGATCGATTTAAATTATGTGAAATAATATGGTCGATATAAATTGACACAACAACCGACAGATCCAGTTACCAGAAGACTTATATACCATAAAATATTTAGGTATGCCTAAGAAATTTTTAGGCATACCTAAAAATTATCTTATAAATCGGAGGTCAGATAATGGAAACAAATGAATTAGGAGTTTCTAAGGGAACTGAAATGGAAGAAGTTGTGGAAAAGAATTTCAATGGTGAATGTGCTGAAGTAGGGATGTACCTGGCTATAGCACGGCTGGCTCAAAGAGATGGATTTCCTGAAGTGGCGGAAGTCCTAAAATCTATAGCATGGGAAGAGGCTGAGCATGCAGCTATGTTTGCTGAGATCAACGGCGTTATAAAGCCCAATTTAAGGGAAAATCTGGAAATGATGCTTGAAGGAGAGACGGCAGCTAACAAAGAAAAGAAAGAAGCAGCTGCCAAAGCCGAAGAGCTTGACGTGGATCCAGCCCATCACCTATTTGATAAAAGCTCCCGAGACGAAGCCAGGCATGCCTGGATGTTAAAGGGAATTTTGGAACGATACTTCTCAGAAACAAAATGAATAAAATAACTGAATAATCCACTTATTTAATAATTTTTTTTTTAGATGATAGATTTTAAAAATGTTATAAAATGCAACAAAACACATTTATAGTCCTTTAAAGACTGAAATATCTTAAATTTATTATTAATTTTGCTATATAAGGATAAAAAAGATGTAGATAAAATGGAAATAAAGATCAGTGTAAACAAGGTCCAGATAGTCCGACCAGAATCCACTGTAAAAATCTCGAGATCAGATTTAAGCACCAACTGGACCATTGATTATGTTGAAATTGATAAAAAAACCGTGGAATATCTATGTATAATAAATATTGATGATGATATATTCCTAAGCTTTGTAATTCAGGGTCTAATTGAATGTGATGGTCCTCAATTTTTGAAGATGGGAAACAAATTTATAAGATTTAACTCCATGGTCTTAAATAAAAGCGTTAAAGTTATGATGAAACTCTTGAATGAAACTCAGGAGAGTAAAACTCAGATGAATTTAACGACCAGAAAATTGACCCCCGTTCCACAGAAATAAAAATTAAAAAAAAGTCGTGTGATAGTCTATTAATGAGAAGGTAACGTAAAATGTCATTTATAAGTTTAATAGTCAAAAATCCATTCCGCAATAAAACCAGGTCAATTCTAGCCATAATTGGTATAGCCATTGGAATTGCCACCATCGTAGCCCTGGGTATCGTTACTGACGGACTCAAATCCTCCACTGAAGACACGTTAAAAGCAGGAGGTTCTGATTTCACGGTGATGGAATCAAACATATCCGACATGCTCTTCAGCAGCATAGACGAAGACTATGTAGATAAAATCATGGAAACAGATGGAGTGGAAGATGCGGTGGGGGTTCTGACTGCAGTGCAGCCCATCGGGGATAATCCTTACTTTATTATCATAGGCATAGATCCAGCCAAGTTATACCTCAGTGAGATGGAGATCACGTCAGGTTCAGCATTTTCTTCTGAAGATGCAAAAGAATTGGTAATGGGTAAAGTTGCCGCTGAAAATCTGAATAAAACCGTTGGAGATAGCTTAACCCTGAACAACACCGATTACAAAATTGTGGGAATCTATCAAACAGGCAACCTCCAGCAGGACGGTGGAGTTTTCATGTCCCTGGACAATGCCCAGGAAATTCAAGGCGAAGAAGGTAAGGTAACCATGATCTACGTGAAGATAGAAAAGGACGCCAACGTGGAACAGATCACCCAATCCATTGAAGACAAATATGGAAACGATCTAACCACCGTAGCATCACTGGAAGACCTGCAAAGCGTTGACCAGGGTTTAAATGTAATAGACACTGCTTCATGGGCCATATCACTCCTGGCAATCGTTATCGGTGGAGTGGGCGTTATAAATACCATGATCATGTCAGTCTATGAGCGTACCAGGGAAATAGGTGTTTTAAAGGCTGTTGGATGGAAAAATAGGAGGATATTATCCATGATACTGGGTGAATCCGTCGTACTAACCCTTTTTGCAGGCGTGGTAGGTATAGTCATGGGCGTAGTAGCCATCCAGGTGATTCTGGCCATGGGAATGAGTGGGATAATCGAACCCATCTACTCCCTGGACGTATTCCTCAGAGGTTTCCTGGTAGCCCTTATAGTGGGATTGGTTGGAGGCTTCTACCCAGCGTACCGGGCCAGTAATTTACCACCAACGGAGGCGCTGCGCTATGAATGAGGAAAATATCGTGGAGATTAAAGATCTTAGAAAGAGCTTTGACAAGGGCAAAGTAACCGCTTTAAACGGTATAGATCTGGAGATAAAGAAGGGCGAATTCGTTTCCATAACCGGACCATCAGGATCAGGAAAATCAACACTCCTTAATATGATAGGGGCTCTTGATCGGGCTGATGAAGGTTCTGTCCATGTGGCAGGCTATGACCTGACCCTGAAGAATGATCTAAGTGAATTCCGTTCCCGGGAGATTGGTTTCATATTCCAGCTCCACAATCTGATACCCAACCTGAGTGTGTTGGAGAATGTGGAGATACCCCTTTTTGAAAGGAATTTATCAGGCGAAGAGATGCGTGAAAGGGCTTTGAAGCTCCTGGAATATATGGGTCTTTCAGATAAAGTTAACCGGAAACCCACCGAACTATCCGGTGGTGAAAGGCAGAGGGTGGCTATTGCCAGAGCCCTGGCCAATGAACCCTCCATCATCCTGGCCGATGAACCCACCGGGTCACTGGATTCTAAAAACGGGCAACTGATCCTGGAGCATCTTAGGGAGTTGCATGAAAAGGAGAAAGTCACCCTGATCATGGTCACCCATGACATGAACGTGGCTTCCCTGGCCAACCGGACCATTGAGGTTTTAGATGGACGTATCAAAACATGATGGAAGATTAATTTTAAGGATAAGGGAAACAGGTATCAGATGGAGATGGGGATGGATATTGATATGGAGGTAGGGATGGATATGGAAATGGACTTTTGGATGGAATACTGTAACTTCTACTCTTTAATGGTAAAAATTGGCTTCCCTTGGACTTAATCACTTCCCTTTTTATCAAGTTTTTATCACTGATTAATCTAATTTTGGAGTTTTTATTAGGTTTGATCTATTTTAGACAATTAAAAAATTAGGAAATATAAGAATGAATTCAATAATTAACTACGATCCTGTTCTTCTGGCTCTTATAGCCACCCTGTTCACCTGGCTTATGACGGCTTTAGGTGCATCTGCCGTGTTTTTAGTTCGTGGTGTAAATAGAAAGATCTTAAATGGATCGTTAGGATTCGCCGCGGGAGTTATGATGGCCGCCAGTTTCTGGTCGCTACTTGCCCCTGCTATTGAAATGTCCGCTGCTCAAGGTTCCCTTGGATGGCTACCCCCAAGTATAGGCTTTTTATTGGGTGGCCTATTTTTAGCCGTAATTGACAGGGTACTCCCCCATGTTCATCCTGGCTGCGCCTTAGATGAAGCGGAAGGTATTAAAACAACTTGGCATAAGAACAGGTTACTGGTACTGGCTGTAACCTTGCACAACATCCCAGAAGGCCTGGCAGTGGGAGTTGTTTTCGGGGCATTAGCCTCTGGTGCAGCTTATACTTCATTAGCTGCTGCAATAGCCCTGGCTGTTGGTATTGGGATACAAAACCTTCCGGAGGGTCTTGCCATATCCCTGCCCCTGAGGGGTGAAGGATTATCCCGAAAGAAGAGTTTCTTTTATGGCCAGTTATCCGGAATCGTGGAACCTGTTGCTGGAGTTGCAGGTGCACTGCTGGTAACTCTTTTCACGCCCGTACTTCCTTATGCGTTAAGTTTTGCTGCAGGTGCCATGATATTCGTGGTTATCGAAGATATCATTCCAGAATGTCAGAGGGAGGGGAACGTTGACCTGGCCACAGTCGCGGCCATGATTGGGTTTGTGATAATGATGATATTGGATGTTGCTTTGGGGTAATCATTCTAGAATTACAAAAAAATGAATCTTACAACTATTTTCAACTAATTATTTGGATAACTTCTAATTTGATATTATACTACGGTAGTATTACTGAATATCTTAAATAATGGTCAAAAGTAATACTGACAGAAAAGTTTATACATAAGTTTTAGGTAAACCTAAAACTAGATTTAGGTACACCTAAACTTTAGAAATCTTCTGGAGGGCGCTGTATACTTTATTTTCATCTTTTGGGATGCTAATTGAGATTATAAAACTAATAAAGATGTTTAAGGTGGTAATATTGATTGAAGTTACAAATCTATGTTTTAAATATGAAAGGGGTTCTAAACATTCTTTAAATGGGATAGATCTGAAAATTGGAGAGGGCGAGGTTATTTTGGTTTTGGGTCCTTCTGGATCTGGTAAGAGCACATTGGCGTTGACCTTTAACGGGTTGATTCCCCATTCATTTCCTGGTGAAATGAGCGGAATGGTCCATGTTTGTGGTATGGAAAGTTTTAAAACACCTGTTTATGAGCTCACCCAGAAAGTGGGGATAGTTTTTCAGGATCCTGAAGCCCAATTCGTCAGCATGAACGTGGAAGATGAAATAGTCTTTGCACTGGAAAATCTCTGCTATCCTCCAGAAAAAATGGAAGAAAGGTTAGTGGAGGCTCTTTCAAAGGTGGATATGCTTGATTATCGTTATAGGGATGTTTACAGTCTTTCAGGTGGGGAAAAACAGAAAATACTCCTTGCAGCCCTTATGGCCATTCGTCCATCAATTTTAATTTTCGATGAACCCACCGCCAACCTGGATCCCATGGGTACATTGGAGTTTTTTGAAACTGTTAAATCCCTTAAGGAAACTGATAAACACACCATAATCTTAATAGAGCATAAACTTGATGATTTGATACATATAATTGATCGGGTGGTGGTAATTGGAAAGGAGGGGACTAAGTTGGTGGAAGGAACTCCCTCAGAAGTTTTTGGTGAACACGCTGCTATGCTCATCCAGGAAGGGATATGGATGCCTCAAACAGCACTGCTGGCCAATAAATTAAAAGAAAATGATATTAACTCCTGTGATGTCCCTTTAAACATAAAAGAAGCATGTGAATATCTTAAAAATCTTAAACTTCATCCTGAAAACTCAAAAAATGGATATTCTGGAGTTGTATCAAACGATAATCTGAATCCTGCTCTTGAAGTACGATATCTATCCTTTTCATATGATAAAAATAAAATTATAGAAAATTTCAGCCTAAAAGTGGCTAAAGGTGATTTTTTAGCAATTGTAGGTGCAAATGGAGCAGGTAAAACCACTCTAGCAAAGCACTTGGTAAATATAATCCGACCATCCCATGGTAAAGTTTTTATTGAAGGAAAAGATGTTTTAGACATTCCCACAAAGGATTTAAGCCATAAGATAGGCTATGTTTTTCAAAATCCAGAACATCAATTCATAAAGAACACAGTAGAGGAGCAATTGACTTTTGGACTGGAATTGAACGGGCTCTCCCCTGGTGAAATTGAAAGTTGGCTGGATTCTACACTGGAACGCTTCAGGATCAAACCATACGCTAAAATGAGTCCTTATATGCTCAGTCATGGACAAAAACGTTTGTTGAGCGTTGCCACCATGTTAACCCTGGGGCAGGATATTTTAATACTGGATGAACCAACTTTCGGTCAGGATCTTAAAAGTTCCAGGGAACTTCTAGCTCTCCTGGACTCTTTAAACCAGGAAGGCAAAACCATCATAATAATCACCCATGACATGACTTTGGTGGCCAAACATGCCAAAAACGTGGTGGTAATGAACGCTGGAAAAGCAATTTATTCTGGATCAGCACATGAACTCTTTAAAAATGAAGAAATACTCGAAAAAGCACGATTAACTCCTCCTCCCTTGCTGAAACTATCAAGTTGTTTATCTAAATATGATGAGAACTGGAAGGGATTATCCACACCTGAAGAGTTTGTAAATGCTTTAAAAAGTGCAAATACTTTAAATAGCCAAGAGGGTTCCAAATGAAATTTTTCTATTACGATGAATCCTTTTTAAACAAACTCAACCCACTGAGTAAGGTAATTGCCCCTATTCCCATATTTATCTTGCTATGTATGATAAATGATGTATGGACGCCCCTTGCTTTCATATTTCTGACGGCTTTCATAGTTGTTGTACTTGGAAAGATTCCTGTAACCAAGTTCTTGAAGATTTCAGCCCCCATTTTGGTTTTTTCTGTTTCTATTCTGATTTTGTTTTTGTTTGCAACCCGAAGTGAGCTAACAGCAGGTTCTCCAGTGTTATTCAGTATAGGACCTTTCAATATTTACCAGATCAGTCTATATGCCGGTTCGGCTATTGCTCTAAGGATATATGCTTTGTTAATCCTGGCACTGCCATTCAGCCTCACTACAGAGCCAAGTAACTTCATCAGATCCATAATACAAAACCTGAATCTTCCCTATAAGTTCAGTTATGGGGTAATGGTTGCTTTCAGATTTCTGCCCATGATGGAAACTGAGTTCAACGTGGTTAGATCTGCACATAAAGTGATGGGGATAGCAGATGAAAGTGGAGTTCGGTCTTACTTTGAAAAAACAAAAAGATACAGTGTTCCACTCCTGGTAAACGCCATAAGAATTGGGGAACGTACAGCCTTATCCATGGATGGACGGGCATTCGGTGCATTCGAGGAACGCACGTTCTTCAGGGAAATAGAATTTAAAAAGATCGACTGGATTTACATATTTTCTTTCTGGACCGTAAGTGCCATAATACTTATTACTCTATATTTAACGGGATTGATGGGGGAAATAGGATTTTATTTCGGTAGTTTTGGTTGATAAAAGAATAAAATGAAGTTTTGAGTTACTCAAGTGGTTTAAATAAGCTTGATATTGTTATCTATATGTTTTTGGTTTTTAAAAGTTAATTATGGGATTTAAAGTGTTGATCAACCTAAACAGAAGTCTAATAAATGATTATTAAATAGAAAAATTTATATATTCTAAAGTTTTAGGTATACCTAAATAAAAGTTTAGGCATACCTAAATTTGAAATAGGGGAGAGGTTTTAAAATAGCTGAAGAACTTTCAAGACACAAATCGTGGCTAAACCACCCGGACATCGAAAACACAATATTTCTTAGCCATCATGGATATTTTACATTCTTTAATCCTATTTTACAACATTATTTAGCGGTATTTCCGTTACATTGGCGACTAATGAGGGTGAATTTACTACCCATCATTTACATTACTTAGTAAACAACAGAAACAGCTTTGTTTGCCTTTTTAATGGTTAAATTTGCCTAAAAATTTAATTTAAAGGAGATAGAAAATGAGTGGAATAAAAAATGTTCTTTTCTATGCAAAGGAGTATAAAAACAAGATTTACCTGGCATTTTTCCTCATTCTCTTCAGTGTCATCGCCGGTATCGTACCATATTTACTAACCTATGATATCATCATAAACTTCGTAGAAAATAACACAGTCACCCCGACCTATTTATTAGTAATGGCGGCTGGTGTTGCATTCTTTTTATGGCTGCGTTCATTCCTACATACAAAAGGTTTGGAAGCATCCCACGAAGCTGCCTATGACACTTTAATGGGTATGAGGACAAAATTTGCAGAAAAGATGATGAAACTTCCCCTGGGAAACATAAGTGAAAGAGGGACAGGAAGCTATAAGAAAAATTTCGTGGATGATATAGAAAGTATCGAACTGATATTAGCCCATCTGATACCAGAAGGTCTGCCTTACGTAATCGCCCCCATAATAGTCTATATAATCCTCTTTATACTGGATTGGCGGCTGGCTCTCCTTTCCATTGCATCAGGTTTAATAGGTTTGGTGGCCGTGATGTTGATGATAAGGGGTGGAGTTAAAAAGATGAAGAATTATTATGGCTCTGCTCAGAAGATGAACTCTACCATAGTAGAATACATTTCTGGTATGGAAGTCATCAAGATCTTCAACAGGACAACGAGCTCCTATGAAAAATATGTCTCGTCGGTGGAAAATTACAAAAAATACACCCTGGACTGGTTCAGGGATTCATGGAACTATATGGCAGTATATGGGGCAGTTCTTCCCTGCACAATCCTGTTTTTATTACCGGTCGGCACCCTGTTTTACATAGAGGGAACACTGACACTTCCCACACTGGTTTTTGCACTGTTGCTATCCATGGGTATAGGCGTACCTCTAATAAAACTGGTAGGATTCCTTCCTCTCATCCCACAACTCCAATATAAAGTAGAACAGCTTGAGAACACCTTTGAAGGGGATGAATTAAAAATAACAGACAGGGGTATCGCTCCTGAAAACTACGATGTACGTTTTAAAAACGTTACATTCGCCTATGATAAAAAGGACGTGATTAAGGATGTTTCATTTTGCGCTAAGGGAGACTCTGTAACTGCAATCGTTGGTGAATCAGGAAGCGGTAAAAGCACACTGGCCAAACTCCTGGTTCACTTTTGGGACGTTAAAGAGGGAGAAATAGTCATAGGTGGTGTGAATATCAAAAATATCTCCTTTGAAAAACTGATGAACCTGATAAGTTACGTTTCACAGGATACTTTTCTCTTCAATATTTCCATCATGGAAAATATCCGTATAGGAAAGCCAGGTGCCACCAGTGAAGAAGTCATAGCAGCTGCAAAACTTGCCCAGTGCCATGATTTCATCATGGCTATGGAGAACGGTTACAACACCAATGCCGGTGATGCCGGAAACAAGCTTTCCGGTGGAGAAAAACAGCGAATCACCATAGCAAGGGCAATACTCAAAAACGCACCCATAATCATCCTGGACGAGGCTACCGCCTTTACCGATCCAGAAAATGAGGATAAGATTCAGGATGCATTGAACCAGTTAACCGGTGGAAAAACGCTCATAGTGATAGCTCATAGACTGTCAACAATTGTGGAGTCTGATAATATAATTTTAATGGATGATGGTAACCTGCTTATGCAGGGGACCCATGAAGAATTATTAAAGAGGTCTGATACGTATAAGTCGCTTTGGGATTCTCACATGGAATCCATGGATTGGGATATAAATGTTAAGGGGGGTTCAACATGCTTGATGTAATTAGGAGAATCATCAATCTTTCAGGAGACTATTCATCTAAAATAAAGATGGCTTTCGTAGTCAGTATCTTCGAGGAGATATTCGCAGTAATGCCCATCCTGTTAATATTTTACGTACTAGTTAAAATTGTATCTGGCAGTATCACCATCCAGGATGTATGGATTGTAGGTATTGCAATGGTTTTGAGCGTGATTTTGAGAGCGGTGTCCAAACGGTTGATAGATGGTTTACAGAGTGCTGCAGGATACGAAATTTTTGCAAGGGAAAGAATGAGTATGGGTGACCGGTTGAAAAGGTTCCCCATGGGGTACTTTTCAGAGGGCAACATTGGTAACGTCACGGCAGTCATCACCTCCGACCTGGTATTTATAGAAGAACACGCCATGTCCATACTAGCCCAGGTATTCACTGGATATTTGAGTATGGCAATTGGAGTAATAATGATTACCGTGCTTGACTACCGGATCGGGATTATCTTTGCCTTCACCGCTGTTCTTGCACTTTTTACTCTAAATAAACTCCAAGAGGTGGTGGAGCATCAATCCAAAATCAGACAGGAAACTCACTCTAGATTAATAAGCGCTGTTTTAGAGTATATAAAGGGGATTTCTGTCATCAAATCTTTTAACATGGCTGGTGAACGGGCTAAAAAGATAAGCCAGGAGTTTAAAAGGGTACGGGATGCGTCTATAGAGTTTGAAAAGAAGTTTTCTTCAAAAATACTGCCATTTGAAAATTGTTTCAGCCTAGGGATAGGATTAACAGTTTTAGCAGTTTCCTATTTTGCATTAAACCAAACGTTGGACCTGCCCCTCATGTTGATGATGCTCATCTTCGTATTTGAAATATTTATTCCCTTCAAGGCATTGGGTAGCTTAAGCAACCAGGTCCGTATCATGGAAGCAGCACTCAACAGGTATGATAAGATCAGCAACGTGGAAATCATCGATGAAGATGGGAAAGATATACCCCTTGATCACTTCGACATCGAATTTAAAGACGTGACATTTGCTTACGAACAGGAAGACGTGCTTCACAACGTTAGCTTTAAAGTCCCAGAACGCAGCATGACTGCTCTCGTGGGTAAATCTGGTTGTGGTAAAACAACCATTGCCAATTTAATTGCCAGGTTCTGGGACGTGCAAAAAGGGGAAGTGAAAGTTGGCGGCGTTAATGTTAAGGAGATGACCTGCGACAGTCTTCTAAAAAACATAAGCATGGTGTTTCAAAATGTGTACCTCTTCAACGACACCATCCTGAATAACATAACCTTCGGAAAGCCGGACGCTACCATGGAAGAGGTAGTTGAAACCTGTAAAAAGGCCAGATGTCATGATTTCATAATGGAACTGGAAAATAGCTATGATACCATCGTAGGCGAAGGTGGATCATCCCTTTCAGGTGGTGAAAAACAGAGGATTTCTATAGCAAGGGCCATACTTAAGGACGCACCTATCGTGATCCTTGATGAAGCTACAGCGAGTGTTGATCCCGACAATGAGAAGCATATCCAGATGGCCATCAATGAACTGGTAAAAAATAAAACCCTGGTCATGATCGCCCACCGGTTATCCACCATCCAAAACGCCGATGAAATACTGGTCATCGATGAGGGTAAAATTGTAGAAAGAGGCACTCATAACCAGCTTATAAGAGAAAAAGGCTTATACGATGATTTCTGGCAGAGACGTATGAAGGCGAAAAGTTGGAAAATCAACAAAGCTTCAAACAGCTTGAAAGATGCAAATAAACAGATTGATTTAGTTAAAGATGAAGTTATAATTGGAAATACTGGAAATTTACCGGAAAAGAACTAGATCACTTCTATTTGAACTTTTTTATATTTTGAGATAATCTTAAAACTGAAAAGCAATAGGGAATTCATGTATCAGAAGAAATTTAGGCATACCTAATTTGGTAGGTTGAAGTAAGTATCAATTGTTAAGGGAGGTGGGAGATGGAATCGGTAAACTAACTCAATAAATTAATTGATGTTAAATAATAAGGATTGAAAGGTGTTGAATTAAATTTTTAATAAGAAAATATGTTAATATCTGAAATTTAACTGGAACAGGATGTTTAAAAATGACTGAAAATAGTTTAAGAAAAACGAATCGTGGATGGACAACCAGAGATATCATGGTAACCGCCATAATTTCAATAGCTTTAGGTGTACTTTACATCCCTTTAACCTATTTGATCGCATGGCTAACGCCACTTCCATTCATAGTGACTATTGTAGTAGGTATCTATTTCTGGCCAATTATCATGGTAGCTTATCTCATGCGTAAACCGGGAGCAGCTTTATTTGCCGCTTTAGTTTCATTTTTAGTGCTTATACCATTTACTCCCTACGGTATCACTGTGTTAAGCATGGCATTGCTCTTGGGAGTGCCCATTGAACTTATTTTAATGGCTGGCCGTTACAAATTCCGGTTGTGGAATTTGATGTTAGCAGGAGCTGTTGCCGGGTTAATTTATATTACGGGGCAGTTTACAGCCTTTGGTTTGGCAATTGTTGCTCCATCGCTCCAAGTAATTCTTTACATCGAAGCGATAATAGGAGGGGCAATACTGGGAGGTTTAATAGCAAAGTGGATAGGGGATGCTGTGTTTAAAACCGGTGTTATTTCTAACCCGAATGAAAGCTAAAAAAGTGTTTGAATGAATTATATTAACAAAATAGGAAATTTAACATGTTTAAATATAATTTTGGAGGTTTTAATGACTGAAGAAATTTCAAGAAGGATGTATCGTGGCTGGACTACCAGGGACATCATGGTGACCGCCATAATATCCATAGTTGCAGGAATGCTCTATATCCCCTTAACGTACTTCACAGGATATTTAATAGCATTCCCATTTTTACACGCTCTGGTTTTACCGCTCAGCTACTATCCCCTCTTTATAATAGCTTACATTATACGTAAACCAGGAGTAGCTCTGTTTTCTGCTGCAATAGCCTACCTTGTGCAAGTACCACTTACTCCATGGGGCGTAGCCATGCTCATGAGTATCTTCTTTGTAGGTTTACCGGTGGAACTTATATTATTGGCTCAACGTTACCGAAACTTTAAATTATGGTATCTGCTGTTAATGGGGGCTATCTGTGGCCTGTTTAGTTTTGCAGGGTACTTTATGATAATGGGTGTTGGAAACCTCACTCCCATGCTTCAGATAATCTCCTGTGTGGGTGCAACTTTAAGTGGGGCGGTTGGAGGGTTACTGGCAAAATGGATAGGTGATGCAGTAATTAGAACGGGAGTTGTTTCTATCTAGTAGTTAGAGATGTTTGAATTGGTTCATAAACCAATTCATATTATTCGTTTTAACATAAAATACTGGTCTATAGGCTTTTTGTGTGTTTAAAACTTTTTTTAAATCAAATATTAAAGGAAGGTGTTAAAAATGGGACAGAATTTAGAAGGAGTACCCGAAACATTACTGATCCCGCTTTGGGCGAGAGCAGTCGAATCAAAACAGGAAAATCCAATTATTATAGATGATCTATCAATAGAGATGATAGAAAAAATTGAATATGATTTTTCAAAATTTGATAAGGCATGGATGTCTCAAACGGGTGTTGTTATCCGGACTGAACTTCTTGATAAAGCGACCGACGGTTTTATTTGCAAGAATCCTGATGCTGTTATCATAAACATTGGTTGCGGCCTTGACACCAGATTCTTTAGGGTGGATAATGGTAGAATTAACTGGTATGACCTAGATTTGCCAGAAGTAATCAACGTTAGGAAACAATTTTTTGAGGAAACAGACAGATATAAAATGATAGATAAATCTGTATTTGATTATTCGTGGATTAAAGATGTAAATACAATTAATAAACCTGTTTTAATCATAGCAGAGGGGGTGTTGATGTATTTTACTGAAGAAGAGGTTAAAAAGTTAATGGATACGTTAGTTGATTCATTTAAAGAATCAGAAATGCTTTTTGAAGTGATAACTCCTATGATGGCTAAGGGAAGCAAAAATCATGATACAATTAAAAAAATGAACGCTGAATTTCAATGGGGAATCAAAAATAGTAAAGAAATGGAAAAATTCAGCAGTAAGATAAAGTTTGTAGAAGAATGGAACTACTTTGACTATCATAAACATAGATGGCGCTGGATGCGTTTGCTAACTTCAATTCCCCCACTTAAAAATAGTTTCAATACCCGGATTATCCGTTTAAAGGTTTATTAGAATGGTTACATAATAAACTAGATAAATTTATTCAATAAAGAAATAATGGAAGATGAATTATTGAAAAAATAATTCAATCTTAAGTTTTAAGGTTTTTGAGCCATTACACATATCCATTCTCCATTTCCATGCTCATGAGTTTGTATATTAGTGAAACCAGCCATAATAAGAATGTCTTTAAGTTGTTCCTTGGTGTAAATTGTCATGTCGATTTTATCAGTCCATTTTTCAGATCCTTCTGGTCTTGCTGCTTCGTTACAGATGAAGAATTTACCACCGGGTTTAAGTACACGGTTGACCTCTTTAAAATCGTTTAAAAGATCAGGCCAGAAGTAGATGGTCTCAAAGGCGGTGGCCAGATCGAATTTTCTATCCTCAAATGGTAGGGAGGAAACACTTCCCTGGACAACTTCAACTTTTCCCTCTGAAACTGCTTTCCTGTTAAATTTCCTTGAATTTTCCACGCTCGTTTCGGAGTAATCTATACCGTAAACTTTGGCATCCGGTGCCTTTTCCAGTAGATTTGAGATATTTTTCCCACCTCCACATCCAATTTCTAAAATAGATGCTGTTTTTTCTATTTCAAGGTTACTTAAACACCACAGGGCATTTTTATTATGCATGATGTTCATCATCTGTAACATCATCTTGCCGGTTACACCCTTTCCTGGTTTACGTGTGTTTGCAAAAAAATCTCTCATTAAACTCATATGAGTTCCTCCTTTTAAGTAACGATTTTATATTAACTTTCTCAGGTTTGGATGAACTTTCTCCTAGATATCTAAATTATTAATTATTTTATCATATTGGATCTAAACCATTTAAATTTTAGGCATGCCTAAATTTTATATAGTAGTAGGTTACAATGTTTAAATCGTGGGTTAAAAATCAAATTATTCTTTAAAGAACATTGTTTTTCTAATTGAGAAATCGATTTTCATTTATTAACTTAAAAAATAATTTTTAAAGGGATATTTTGATTTTTTAGATTCGTATAGTGTGATAAGTTAAAAAATAGAGTATGTAAACTGAAAACAGAAGAAAAACGAATAGGTAAAAAGTTTATTATGGGGAGAATGAAATTGAGTGAAAATAAGGAAAACCACGGTTTTTCACGGTTAATGGAATTGACTGGGAAATTAAAGATTCTATTGATTTTAGGATGTATATTATCTGCAATAGGAAGTGTATTAACGTTAGGTCCTTTTGTTTATATTTACTTCATAATCAAGGAGATATTAATGGTAAGTGGAAACATAAGCCTGGTAAATACTGATTTACTAATCAGTTATGGTTGGTTAGCACTGATTTTCGCGGTTTCCGGGATTTTAGTTACTTTTGCAGCATTGATGTGCACCCATTTTGTGGCGTTTAAAACCATCAAAAATGTGAGGTACGATTTACTAAGACACCTGACTACCTTGCCTTTAGGTTTCCATACCATGAATCCCAGTGGAAAAATTCGTAAAATCGTAGAAACCAATACCATTCAACTGGAAGATTACATAGCTCATAGACTGCCTGATTTGGCTGGAAGTATGGTCATGCCATTTGCAATACTGATATTGTTAATGTATTTTGACTGGGTTCTGGGAATCATCTGCTTACTTCCCTTAATCGCTGGATTTGCTACTCTATATTCTATAATGAAAGGATCAAGTCAGGAATTTTTAGAGATATACCAGAATTCTTTGGAAGATATGAACAATTCTGCTGTGGAATATGTGAGGGGGATTTCTGTGGTAAAAGTATTTGGACAGACCATATACTCATTTAAAAACTTCTACGACTCCATAATAAGATATAAGAATTATGTTTTGGAGTATGCTTTGTCCATGGAAAAAGCAATGAGTTCATTTGTAACTACTATTAATGCCGCTTTCTTCCTGTTGGTTCCAGCAGGTATCATACTCAGCTCACTTGCCACAAATTATGAATCCTTCGTTTTAAGTTTCATATTTTACGTGATCTTTGCTCCGGTTACAGCATCCATGCTCATGAAGATAATGTACACAGCCTCTGACCAGATGATGGTTTCAGAATCCTTAAAGAAGATCGACGCTTTGTTCAATGAAAAACCCTTAAAAGAGCCTGAAAATCCTCAAACACCAGAAAATAACGATATAGCATTTAAAAACGTGAGTTTTTCCTATATAAGTGAAGATAAGAATAAAGAAATGGCCTTAGAAGATATTTCCTTCAAAGTGGATGAAGGAAAAATAATAGCTTTAGTGGGCCCTTCTGGCGGTGGAAAAACAACCATAGCCAACTTAATCCCTAGATTCTGGGATGTTGACGAAGGAGAAATAACAATCGGCGGTGTTAACATCAAAGAGATTGTTTACCCTGAGTTAATGGACAGAATGAGCATCGTATTCCAGGATATTTACTTACTTAAGGACAGTATTTTAAACAACATAAAATTACCCAAGCCCGATGCAACGAGGGAAGAAGTTTTAGAAGCCGCCAGATTAGCCCAGTGTGAAGATATACTGGAAAAATTACCGGATGGAATCGACACCGTAATTGGAACTAAGGGGATATACCTATCTGGAGGGGAAAAACAGAGAATTACTCTGGCAAGAGCTATTTTAAAAGATTCACGGATAATAATATTCGATGAAGCGACGGCTTTTGCAGATCCTGAAAATGAATACAAAATACAGCTAGCTTTTGAAGAATTAACCAAGAATAAAACGGTTATCATGATAGCCCACCGGTTATCATCCATAAAAAATGTCGATGAGATTTTAGTGCTGGAGAAGGGTAAAATTTTAGAAAGTGGAACCCATGATGAGCTCGTGAAAAATGATGGATTGTATGCTAAAATGTGGAAGGAATATCAATCAGGATTATCCTGGGATGTTGGAAAACAAACTGAAAAAGTTAATAAAAATGATGATAATGGGTTACCGGATCCGGGTAATCTGCAGGATGTTTCAAGCAGTTATGAAATAAGAAATGACAGAAATAAGGGGGCAGATCCAAATGCTTAAGGAATGGTTTGTTTTAACAGATAAAGGAGCTCGTGACTTAAAAAAAGCCATTTTTTCGGTGGTATTAGCAGATTTGGCGTTAATACTACCTGTTTTCATATTGTTAGCCCTCATCCAACAACTTCTAAACCCTTTACTGGGGCTTGGTGATGCTGATTTAAATTTGATAGCTTACACCGTGATTGCAGGAGTAATTATACTCGTAATCTTTATAACTCAACGATACCACTACAACAAGACTTACGTTGCAGCATACGAGGAAAGTGCCAATAGAAGAATAAGGTTAGCTGAGAAAATAAGAAAATTACCCCTATCCTTCTTTGGTAAAAAAGATCTGACTGAATTTACAGGGACCATGATGGATGATGCAACCTTTCTGGAAACCATATTTTCCCATTCTGTTCCTCAACTATTTGGATCGACGATTGCAGTCGTCATAGTGGTAGCTTTATTGATGCTATTTGATTGGAGACTGGGAGTCAGTCTGTTAATTGGTCTTCCCATTTCACTGTTGCTTCTTTGGGGCTGTCAAAAGGCTAAAGACAATCTTGCCAATAAACACATAGACAACAAGATTGAATTAGCTGATGCTATGCAGGAATCTTTAGAAGGAATAAAAGTCATTAAGTCATCTAACCAGATAGATACATATTTTGAGGGAGTTAATCTTAAATTACAAAATTTCTTCAACAGTGCACTTAAAATTGAACTGGTAATGGGATTATTTATAAGTGGGGCACAGATGGTGTTGAGGATAGGCATTCCCCTGGTGATACTGGTAGGTGTAGATATATTGACTGCTGGAAGTATCAACTTCATATTCTACATCCTATTTTTAATCGTTGCAGTCAGATTATACGATCCATTGACCATAGCCATGCAAAACTTAGGGGCAGTATTTGTATTAATGACCCATATCGACAGAATGAAGAAGATGGAAAATCAGGAGATAATGGGTGGAGAAACAGAGGTAGATCTCAAGGACTACGATATTGAATTAAACGATGTAAGTTTCGGATACCATGAAGAGAAGGTTCTGGACGATGTTTCAGTAACCATAAAACAGGGTGAAGTAACTGCCTTAGTCGGACCAAGTGGAAGTGGTAAAAGCACAGTTGCTAAGTTAATAGCCCGTTTTTGGGATGTGGATAAAGGAAAAATATCTATCGGTGGAAAAAACGTGAAAACTATCGATCCGGAAACACTTCTATCTAACTTCGCCATAGTCTTCCAGGACGTGGTTTTATTCAACGATTCGGTATTCAACAACATAAAGATCGGTAAAAAGGATGCAACAAAAGAAGAAGTTATAGCGGCAGCGAAACTGGCAAACTGTGACGACTTCATAAAGAACATGCCGGAAGGATACGATACAGAAATTGGAGAAAATGGGTGGACTTTATCTGGAGGAGAACGTCAACGTGTATCCATAGCTAGAGCGTTGCTCAAGGATGCTCCGATTATTTTGCTTGACGAAGCTACTGCAGCGTTGGATGTTGAAAATGAAACCAGGATACAGGAAGCAATAACCAAGCTGATCCAGGATAAAACCCTGCTCATCATAGCCCATAGAATGCGGACGATTAAAGGCGCGGACAAGATCGTTGTTTTAGATAAGGGAAAGGTGGTAGAACAGGGTACACATGAAAAACTGATCAGCGACCAGAACCTTTACAGTAAATTGGTAAAACTTCAAAATGAAAGTTTAGGGTGGAATATTTAGTTATTTCCACAATTATTTATTTAAAATAATATTTATTTCAATATTAAATCATATTATCTCTTTTTTCATCGTTTCTCTGCAGTTTTAACCCCTGTTTCTAATTTTATACAATGTTAATTGTTAGAATTATTACTACAGATAATTTTATATACTACAAAAAATTTAGTTATACCCGGCCCTGAAATTTAGGTTTACCTAAACTTTTTCTAAACAGGCATGCACCACCAGGTAAACCCTTCAGGGCGGCCATTTAAATCAGGTAACTAAAAAAAAGGAAGTGAAATACTATGACAGATGACTGGGAAGATAGAAAATCATCGTTTCCTGTAATTGATGTAAGAAAATTAACGGACAATTTTTTACCCATGATCTTACAGAAGGCCCAGCAGGTTGAGGTTGATGATGGGATCTGTGTTGTACAAAGTTTTGAGCCTAAACCTTTATATTCAGCCTTAGAAGATCTCGGATTCGAACATGTGACAGAAAAGGTTTCCGACCATGAATACAGGGTTTATTTCCATAGGACAGAGAAAAAACCAATTACACATGAAAGCGGAGCTGATATACCCTTCAAACCAACCGCAATTTTAAACTACAAAAACATCGATGATGCACTTGCAAATATCGTCGTTGATTTCTGGGAGTATATATGGGACAAAGATGATTCAGCAATCGATCCTAAAACCAAACTTCTCTTGTCAATGAGTAATGCCATAGGAGCCTCAAGATTCAGGCAAGCTACCAGGGAACTTATAAAAGCATACTCTTTGGGAGTTACTGTTAAAGAATTGGACGAACTGTTTTCACTCTTTGCCTGGGACCAGGGAATAGGTCATTTTGCATCTGAAATTGGACCTTCAACAGTATTTGGCGTATATAAACATATCAAGAAAAGAGAACAGGAAGGTATGGATAGAAGAGCAATAATGGATGAAATTATGGAAACCTTCGGAGAAGAAAATCCCAATGTGGGTACTCTATACAAAGAACAGGGCCAAGCATTCTAAAATGTGAGGAATAAATCATTGTCCAAAGAGTGACAGTGAAAAAGAAGTGAAAATAAAAATAATGTATCTGGTAGGGGAAGGTTGACTGGGGAGCTTGAAAATTCATAGAAACGAATATTCAACTCCGTAAAAGTTCAGCGTAACAAATTCTTAAACTATGTTCACCTTTTTTTTAATCAAATTCTTTTTTTAGTTCCATTATTTAATCAAAGTTTCTTTTTAATTATATAAAAAATTAGTTTTTAACTTATTACTACAGATAAATTTATATACTATGAAATATTTAGGTATACCTAACACTCTAAATTTAGGCGCACCTAAAATTTTAATTGGGCATTAAAATCAGGGATGTACCGTATAAATTCAGAGTGTTCTGTTAAAGCAGTACCAAACAAACCTCTTTTTTTGGGTTTAGGCATTAAAGGTTTGTCAATTTTGACAAACCTTTCCTCCTTGTTTAAAAAACAACTAAAATGTTATTAAACTTATGTTATTTTAAGATATTATTTTTAAGGATATGATTTCATGGATCTTGAGGAACTTCTATTATGTCCCTACAGTAAAAATGAAGTAGAGATAAGTCATGATGATACGGTTTATGTTAAAAACAGTGATCGTACCTATCCCATAAAAAACACCATCATAAACTTCATACCAGAAATCAACGATGAAATATCAAATGCCTATGATAAGGTGTCCTCTGTTTACAATTCTATGTTAACAAGTTCTAATATCATCACCAAACTTTATAATAGTGTTGTCTGGGGATTAAATGATCAGGATTATGTTGATCACGTTCTTAGTTACATTCCGGATGATTTTGATGGATGGATTTTAGATGTGCCAGCAGGTTCTGGTGTTTTTACCGGTAAAAAATATTCAAATCTAAAGGATGCAAAGATAATCAGTATAGATTACTCCTATGGCATGCTCATGGAAGCTAAAAAACTTTATCAAATGAATAACATCCAGAATGTAACGTTGATCAGGGCAGATGTGGCAAATTTACCTGTAAAAAGCTCCAGTATTGATCTACTGTTGACCATGAATGGGTTACATGCTTTTCCAGATAAAATCAAAGCGATTAAGGAAATTACTCGTGTTTTAAAGGATAATGGAGACCTAATCGGATGTTTTTATGTAAAAAATAAAAGAAAACTCAGTGATCTATTTATAAACAACGTGTATGTAAGGCAAAGATCATTTACACCGCCATTTTACCGTGAAGAAGAATTCGTTAAGTTATTAAATGAGAATTATAAATTTATTGAGAAAAATAACAAAAAATCCATCTTTTATTTTTATTCTCGAAAAAAATAATAGAAATCAGGTTTAAACGTAACTTATTAAAGTTTAAAGCCATGATAAAGATTTTACTTTTTTAAAGGTGAAGTTATGACCTCTAAACATGTAACCTATTATGAAACTTTTATTTCGTCAACCGATACTGAAATATGCTTATCTGTTTATGAACTGGATAAAGATAAACCAGTTATTGTATTTTTACCAGGTACTATGGTCAGTCCACTTTTTTATGATGAATTCCTCCTGAAATTGGCTGAAAAGGGATTCAATGTGGCTGGCGTTCATTTCATATCTCATGGTAGAAGTTCCAAAAAAGAGCTTTTCTCTTTTGAAGATATGAAACAAAATGTTAAAGATACGATCACGTATACCCTTGAAAATTTTAACGATAAAATAATCTTGATGGGTTCTTCACAGGGAGGAATTTTAGCTATAACTGTATCAGCTGAAGATGATCGAATTAAAGCTGTTTTTCCACATAATATTCTGTTACCCTCTCTACCAGAAAGCGTAGAAGTTACCAGATTTCCCAACTTTCTCAAGTATTGTTATAAATGGGTTGTTGATTCTATAAAATGGATCGGAAGGGTTTTTCCAGGATTACAGCTGCCTATGACCTTCTATCTCAGCTTCGATAGAGTTACTAAATCTAAAAAAATTAAAGAAGATTTTTATAAGGATGATTACAGTTTAAAGTCTTATCCACTCTACTTTTTAGCATCACTCTTTGGAGCAGATATGACCAAAATTACCGATGGAAGTATAAAATGCCCGGTAGTTGTAATTGCTTCAACTAAGGACCCTTTATTTTCATTCAACTACATAAAAAAGGTTTATGAATTGATAAAAGCTCCTGAAAAAGAAATCCTCGTTTTTGACTTGCCATATCACCTTATTTTCAACGAATGTATTGACGATGTATTGGATCCAACTACTGAAAAACTAAAGGAAGTAAAATTCGGTGATTGAATGATCCAGCATAAATGCCTAAAATTCCAGGATAATTGGGGACACCGACTTCAAACTTAAAAAGATTCTCTATCGGAGCTATCTGTCATAAATAGATAATATCAACCTGTATTTTTAACACTTCATTAGGACATAAGCTTTAAAGTGTAGATAATCTTTTTTGGATAGGTCTTTAAATTCTAAAAATTTTAATCTTTTCAGAAGCTTAAAATTGTTTTTTTGGATTAATTCTTCGATATATTCATCTGAATGTCCACAGAATAGAACTTCATATTCTTCATCAAATGTAGTGGAGATTCTGGTTTTAGAATCTTGAACTGTGAAACTGAAGGTTCCTCTCTTTTTAAGTATCCGGTGAGATTCTCTAAAAAACATTTCTAGGTCCTCAAAAAAGTGTAAAAGTCCCACCGCAATTACATGATCGAATAGGTGATCATCGTAAGGGAGGGTGCCTTTTTTTAAATCAAATAATTTAAGATTACGTGTTATATTTTTTTTCCTGCAAATATTTAGCATTATTTCTGAGTTATCCAGACCATAAATATCTAATCCTGCCTTTTTGAAGAGAGAAGAGCTTAAACCCGTTCCAATACCAAGATCTAATAGTTTGTCCCCTGAATCGATGTATTCGAATACTAGTCCAAATATGATCTCCTGAAAATGGTATTCATATTGCTTGGCAAGAGAATCGTACTCTTCAGCATATTCATCATGTGAATCCTTAACTTCTGGAGAAATTCCTTTCTGCATAATGATCAATAGATATTTAATAACATAAATAATTAGTGAATACCAACTGTTCATCGGAATGGTCTAACTTTTGATGGAAGCTTCTTTAAGTGGCTTAGTTTCTAGCCCAAAAACTTTATATACTATGAAGTATTTAGGTATACCTAACACTCTAAATTTTTAGGCATACCTAAAAATTTTCAACGGGCAGGAAAATTACTGGGTGTGCAACAAAAAAAATTAAGAGTGGGTATTAGAACCATTAAAAACCTCTTTTTTGGAAAATATATGGTTTGGCACCATAAAAGGTTTGCCATTATTGGCAAACCTTCCTCCTTGTTTAAAAACCCTAAATGTTATTTTAAGGATATGATTCCATGAATCTTGAAAAACTTCTTTTTTATGTCCGCATAGTAGAAATGAAATCGAAATAGATTACGACGACGATGTAATTCATGTTAAAACAGTGATCGAACCTATCCCCTAAAAAACACCATCATCGACTTCATACCAGAATTAACGACGAATATTAAGCTACTCCTGAAACTGGCTGAAAAAGCACTAAATGTGGTCGGTGTTCATTTCATCTCCCATGGTAGAAGCCCCAAAAAAAGAACTTTTCTCTTTCAAGGATATGAACAATGTTAAAGACGCAATTACATACGCCGTTAAAAAATTTTAACGATAAAATAATCTTGATGGGTTCCTCACAGGGTGGAATTTTAACCATAGCTGTATCTATCGAAGATCATCGAATTAAGGCCTTTTTTCCTACAATATCCTGTTACCATCCTTACAGGTGTGATTGCTTCAAGTAAGTATCCCTTCCCATTTAATATACAAAAAGGGTTTATGAACTGATAAAGGCTCCTGAAAAGAATTACTCGTTTTTGATATGCATATCACCTTATTTTCAATTAGTGTATTTTTGATGTACTGGATCCAATCCCTGGAAAATTAAGGGAGTAAAATTCGGTGATTGAGTTGATGTATTGAAGTTAAAATTCATTTGACTTCCTATTCAAGATTTTCAGCTGGAATATTTTTAACCAAAATATAATAAACTCATAAAGTTATCAATTAAAATAGAAAAAAACTCAAAGTAAATAGAAAACTCTATAAGATATGATACTAAAGTATAAATATAAAGTTATACTGATACCCCTATGGGTATATGGAGGATTAATATTGAAAAAATGTATGGATTCCGATAATCTTCATAGAAGATTAAGAAAGGTAATGGGACAGTTAAACGCAATCGATAGGATGATAGATGAAGATATCCCCTGTGAGGATATCCTGATGCAGGTAAATGCATCGAAGTCTGCATTACATAAAATCGGTCAAATTATACTGGAAGGCCATGTACAACATTGCGTTAGAGAAGGTATAGAAAATGGTGATAGTGAGAAAACTATACAGGATTTCACAAAAGCCATAGAATACTTCTCCAGATTATAAAATCGAACGCTTTACTCCCCATTTTTCAATATTTGATAATTACCGCTATTAATCAGAGGATTAATAGCTTTTTTTTATCCTCCAGCCATATACCTATACCCCTATACATATAGGGTATGAATTAATAGTGAGGGGTTGTGGTATGAATTTAAAAGAATTACTTCTTAACGAAGAAAAAAGAACAAGTATATTTCTGGGTATATCCCTAATCGCGCTTTTAATGAGTTTTTTTAAAATAAAAGTTGGACAATTTGACCCAGCATGGATAGCCATAATATTGTGTGGAATACCCATTATTAAAGATGCAGCCGTTGGTTTAATAACCAGATTTGATATAAAAGCTGATCTTCTGGTGGCAATAGCATTAATAGCCTCTGTGATTATAGGTGAAATCTTTGCAGCAGGAGTAATAGCTTTTATCATGACAATCGGAGCATTTCTTGAAGAGTATACTGTATCTAAAACAAGGGCAGGAATTGAAAGATTAATCGATTTAACTCCCAGAACGGCAAGAGTAATATCCAATGGAGAAACAAAGGAAATCGATGCCAAAGATGTAAAAATCGGTGATTTAATCCAGGTGTTACCTGGAGAAACCATCCCCGTGGATGGTGAAATCCATAGTGGTGAAACATCAGTCGATCAGTCGATCATGACTGGTGAACCCATACCCGTTGATAAAACCAGGGGAGATGATGTATTCAGTGGTACGGTTAACCAGCTTGGTTCTATAATCATGAAAGCAACTAAGTTAGGTAAGGATAGTTCGCTTCAGAGGATGATTGCACTTGTAGAGTCTGCAGATGCTGGAAAAGCAAAAATTGTAAGATTAGCAGATAAATGGGCGACGTGGATCGTGGTAATAGCTCTAAGTTCAGCAATAGTCACTTATTTTATAACCGGTGAAATCATTCGTTCAGTAACTATCCTCGTTGTATTCTGCCCATGTGCATTGGTGCTGGCTACTCCAACAGCTATAATGGCAGCCACTGGAAATCTTACCAAGTATGGAATCTTAATAAAAGAAGGAAACGCATTGGAAAGACTGTCAGAAGTTAGTAAAATAATTTTCGATAAGACTGGAACCTTAACTTATGGAAAACCAGAATTAACAGACATCATTCCCTATAACAATATAAATAATAGTATTAATGGTAACGGGGTTGAAATTAACGAATCAAATACCGAAGAGGATTCAATCCAAATAGTTAGCAGTATTAAAATTACTGAATCAAATACCAACTACAATAAAGAAGATTTAATTCAAATAATTGCCTCGCTGGAAAGTAAATCAGAACATCCCTTAGGGAAAGCCATCGTTAAATATTTTAAAAGCAACGAAAACGGAGAACTTACTGAAGTAGAAAACTTCGAGATGATCATTGGTAGGGGAATAAGGGGAACCGTTAATACTAAAGAAGTACTGGCAGGTACCCCTGAATTATTGGCCGATAACCATATTTCAATTCCATCAGAATGGATAGATTCTACCATGTCACAATTCATAGAAAAAGGTTCTACAATAATTTATACAGCTATAGATGGAAAATTTACCGGGGCTATTATTTTAGACGATGTTTTAAGGGAAGATGCCCGGGAAGTGATCAGTTCCATTAAAAGAACAGATTTAGAACCAATTCTACTCACCGGAGATAATGAAAAACCAGCCAATCACATGGCAAAACAGGTGGGAATCAACCAAGTATATCATAATTCCCTTCCAGAGACAAAAATGGAGGTCATCGATAGATATCAAGATAAAGGTGAAAATGTAGCCATGGTTGGAGATGGTATAAATGACGCTCCTTCCCTAAGAAGATCCTTTATTGGGATAGCTATGGGTGGAATTGGCAGTGATATAGCCGTTGATGCAGCTGACATCGCTTTAATAGGAGATGATATTAAATACATCCCTCATCTTTTAAGACTTTCCAGAAAGACCATGAAAACTATAAACATAAATATAATCATTTCCTTGACATTGAATTTTATAGCTTTCATTTTAGCTTTCCTAGGAATTTTAGGCCCAGTTCTCGGAGCATTGGTTCACAACGTGGGATCTGTTCTGGTTATCATTTACTCTTCCTTCTTGCTGAAGTGGAAATGAAAAGAAAGTTCCTGATCAAAAAAAAGGCGAAATCTATCGGTTTTTTAAGCTAATCAACTTTTTCAGTTTTTTTTTATTTCAGACTGTAATCAATTTAAAAGATGTAATTCTATCAAAAAATTCAAAAAAGGTTGATTATTGCCCAAATAAGCTTTATAAAACCTTTAAATACGATGAACATCCATACGGTCTAAATAGGATGAAAATAATAAACTATTTGGATAAGTTTATTACTCACAAAATTAGTTCCGATTGAGGTCATTACGATGGAGAAAGATTCACACTCAAAGGAAAGTACTGGCATTTTACTGATAGGACATGGGAGTAGTTTACCCTACGGCAGGAAAGTGATATATGAACTAGCTCGCAAGTATAAGGAAAGGTCAGATTTCCCGGTGGAAGTGGGATTTATGAATATAGAGGAGCCGACTATACGTGCTGCCATAAATACCCTGGCAAAAAAGGGTGTTGGTAAAATAATTGCAGTACCTGTTTTCTTAGCACATGGGGTTCACACCAAGCAGGATGTTAACTACATGCTGGGTTTAGGTGAGCCACGTGCAGACGCGCATTACAATAAGTTGAAACAAGAAAAAATTGAATTTGATGGTGAAATCGTATACATCGGGCCCCTGGGACCGGATCCAAGGATTGCGGATATAATAGAAGATAGAGTGGAAAACGCCGTTAATAAATTTCACTAAATTGTGGAAAAAATTTTTTTTTATATTCGTCTTTCCCATCGGTTTTTAGGTCTTTACCTAATTGTTTATGGGCCTTACTGGTTTTTTTGGAGGGGTGAGGGTTATGATCCACTCATATCTTAGTAAATAAGTAGTATCTTTTAAAGAGAAGTATTATAACGGGCGGTTATAGCTGAAGTTTTTCTGTACCTAATTTGGAAATATGAATCAAAAATTTTATACAATTCGTGTGATCAATTATTCATATGGAAGAAAAAGATACCTGTGAAGTTGTATGCGTACATGAAGATGAAGTTAGCGATGTAAAGTCTAAGATGTTGGAAGATGAGTTTCTTTTTGAAGTATCTGATAATTTTAAGGCATTTGGCGATTCTACTCGACTTAAAATAATGTACGCGCTATCTCAAAGGGATCTATGCGTTTGTGATCTTGCTGCAGTGCTGGATATGAGTCAATCAGCAATTTCTCACCAGCTTCGAGTTTTAAGAAGTAAGAATTTGGTTAAATTCAGAAGAAAAGGCAAAATGGCCTATTATTATTTGGCAGATGAACATGTGGTGTCCATGATTGAACTGTGTGTGGAACACACCAAAGAGAAATTATGAAATCAATAATCGGACTTTTTATATAATTAGTATTACTTAATATTTTTTAAAATTTTAACGGGGCTATTTTTGGGAAATTAACATTTTTATCACTGAGTTATTTTTAGAAGAATTGATTTTAAACAAAATTTTTTTACCGCAAAGTATTTATGTACATATGAATACTAATTCATATGAAGTAATATGAACATTAATTCATATGAAGATATGTTTAGGATCAGTATTTCTGTGGAGATTTCAACATGCAAAAGAAGGAAATTAATTCCCCCAATATAAAGGAACAAGAATCAGAAGAATCCTGCAATTGTGGTTGCAGTGAAGATTTATCTGAAAATAAAGAAAAGCAGAATAATAGCCAGGAAGAGGAGACAGGAAATTCTTGTTGCAGTGAAAATTCATCCCAAGAAGAGCACGATGCTTGTGAAGTTGAAGGAGCCGATTCTTCATGTGCATGTTGCAGTGATGACTTACTGGAAGAAAGAGAATCGTTATGGACCAGAAAGAATACTTTTATCATAGTTACGTCAGCCATTCTGCTACCTATTGGATTGTATTTTGAATTCTTTACCAGCCAGGAATCATTGTCCACAATCCTTTTTTTAATAGTTATAGTGGTATCTGGTTATGAAATAATGAAAAGTGGAGTTATGGGCCTTTTGAAGGGTAACTTCACCATGAATCTTTTAATGTCCATAGCAGTCATAGTTTCTTTCATCATAGGGTCTGGTGCAGAAGGAGCACTGGTAATCTTCTTATTCTATATTGCCGAATTTTTAGAAGATTACGCTGGGAATAGAGCGCGAAAATCAATAGCAACTCTACTAAATTTGGCTCCGGACACTGCTACCATTAAAAGAAACGGTAAAAATGTTGAATTACATGTAGACGATGTCCAAGTGGGTGATATCCTCGTCGTAAGGCCGGGAGAGAAAATCCCATTGGATGGGGTCGTAATCAATGGCGTATCTACAGTAGACCAGGCTGCAATTACTGGAGAAAGCCTACCAGTTAATAAAACTGAGGGAGATGAAGTGTTTGCAGCTACTTTAAATGAAGAAGGATATTTAGAAGTTAGAATAACTAAAAAATCGGATGAAACTGTACTTTCAAAGATTATAAAGCTGGTAAAGGAGTCTCAAAAAAGAAAATCTAATACAGAGACTTTCATTGAGAGATTTGCAAAGTATTACACTCCCGCAGTAGTGTTGATTGCAACTGCAGTAGCGATAGTGCCACCATTGGTATTGGGACAATCTTTATATACCTGGATATACAGGGCAGTGGTCCTTTTAGTGATTTCATGTCCCTGCGCATTTCTACTTTCAACTCCGGTAGCTATGGTTTCCGGGATAACATCAGGTACCAGGAATGGTGTGTTAATCAAGGGCTCCAGATACGTTGAAGAAATGAAAAATATCAACACAGTGGTCTTTGATAAAACAGGAACCCTTACCGAGGGAAAATTGGAAGTCACTGACATTGTAAACTTAAATAATTTCTCTGAAAGGGAAATTCTTCAAATAGCAGGTTCTCTGGAATTCAGATCTAAACATCCGCTGGCAGAAGCCATTATTGAGTACGTTGAAGAATCAGATATGGATTTTAAGGAGGTTGAAGGATTTGAATCAATAACTGGAAAGGGTGTTAAGGGTAGAATTAATGAAAAGATGTTTTATATCGGTAAAAAAGGTCTTTTTAAAGATAATTCCCAGTTCCCCCAAGAATCGATAGATAAACTTGAAAATGAAGGTAAAACCGTTACAATACTTGGTAACGATGAACATGTCATCGGTTTAATTGGTTTGATGGACAAAATCAGGCCATTTTCAAGAGACACCATTCAGGGACTTAAAGAAAGGAATATTAAGACGGTCATGCTTACCGGTGACAATGATGGGACAGCAAAAGTAGTATCTTCCAAGATAGGAGTTGATGAATATTATGCCAATCTTTTACCAGAGGATAAAGTCAGAATAGTTGAGGAATTCCTGGGTAAAGGTGAATATGTTGCCATGGTAGGTGATGGAGTAAATGATGCACCTGCACTTGCCAGAGCCAATGTAGGTATTGCTATGGGTGCTGCAGGTTCAGATGTGGCCATAGAAACAGCAGATGTAGCGTTGATGCAGGATAATATATCAAAAATCAATTATTTCATTGATTTAAGCAGAAAGACCATGTCTGTGGTTAAACAAAACGTTTCATCAGCACTGGTAATTCAACTGGCCTTAGCAGCATTTGCAGTATTTGGATTCGTTCCTTTATGGGTGGCAGTTACTCTGGGAGATGTTGGTTTAACCATCGCGGTTATATTAAATGCCCTGAGAATAGGTAACAAAGATGTTAGTGAAGGTAGAGTGTATGATCTCTCCGGACGATATGAAAATAAAAGATCAGTGGGAAAATAATCTTCCCATCTGATTATTTAAATCAAAGATTATGAAGTAAAATAGTATTAAATTAAATATATATCGTACTAATTTGGAGATATCCTGATGATCAACTTTGTAGCTATCCTTTTCGCTGCTTTTGGGTTTATCGGACCTGTAGTTGGGGATTTAATACATAATGCAAGTTCTGTACTGGTGGTGGGCTAATTCTTCAGACTGATAGGGTATGATGGTAAGTCTAAACCAATCAAAAGACCTTCCGCCTCATTTGTACGACCATTATTTAAAGCGGGTAAAATAATTACATGATGATAATACAAAGAATTATTTATACTGAAATTCGTCCGTTTTAAGTAAATTTTTTTTGTTTTTCTAAAATAACTGATTAATTTATAAAATGTGGGCAAAATAAGTTTATAAATCTAGCAATTACTATATTATAAATTCTCACAGTTGACCTAAATGAATATCTTAGAAAAATTTCAAACCATTATAATATTTGCAGCCCTAATCCTGGGACTACTTTTTGGTCAGGTAGCCATAATATCAGACAATGCTAGTCATTTTATAGTGCCTTTTCTATTCGCCATGTTGTTTGGTGTCTTCCTGGACATACCTCTCAAGGATTTTACTAAAGGTTTCTCCAACTTCAGGTTCACCAGGCTTACTCTATTGATTAATTTCATCTGGACTCCACTGCTTGCCTATTTTTTAGGTGCCATTTTCCTAAATCAAGAACCTGCATTATGGATTGGCTTTGTCATGCTCATGGTAACACCGTGCACTGACTGGTACATCGTGTTTACCAACATTGCAAGGGGTAACGTTCCTTTAAGTGCATCCATACTTCCTTTAAACTTGATGGTGCAGCTTATCCTGTTACCTGTTTATTTACTGCTATTTTTCGGTGCATCCGGAACCTTTGATATGGGGATGTTAATTGAAAGCATAGTATACATCGTTGTACTGCCATTTATCCTGGCTCAAATAGTCCGTTATTTACTCAGTAAGTGGAATTCCATTGAAAAACCGGTAATATCCTTCTTTACTTCTGCACAAATTATTTTCCTGAGCCTGGCTATTTTTTGCATGTTCGCTTCCCAAGGAAAATTATTACTGGATAATTTGATGGTAGTTTTAATCCTGCTCATTCCAATTCTATTGTTCTTCATAATCAACTTCCTATTGGTACAGTTTGTGGGTAAAATAGCCAAATTAGCTTATAAAGAATGCACCAGTTTATGTTTAACCACGTTGGCCAGAAATTCTCCAATAGCTTTAGCCATCGCAGTGGTTGCATTTCCAAACGAACCTTTAATAGCTTTAGCTCTGGTAATAGGTCCCTTAATTGAACTACCAGTTTTGGCTATCGTTTCTCAGGTATTATTATTTATAAAAGAGAGAGCCGTTTAATCTCCTTAAGTGTTTTTTAGAATTTTTATTTTGAAATCCAAAATTATTTGGTATACCAAAACTTTATATACTATGAAAGATTTAGGTATACCTAACGCTACAAAAATTTAGGCATGCCTAAATTCTAGAATATGAAGGTAGTAATATGAGATGCAAAATCTGTGGATATGTCTTCGACGAAACTAAAAAGACCCAAACTTGTGAATTCTGTTTGGAATCAAATTGTGGCATGGTTAGATGCCCTAATTGCGGATATGAAACTATACCTGAGTCGAAAGCTGATTCAAAATTGGTAAATTTCCTAAAAAAGAGGTTTAAATCTGAAAATAAGTAATTCAGGTCGCGTTAGATCTTTAAATTTTTTTAATTTTCCTAAATAGAAGGAGGTGGTAGTAAAAATGGTGAAATATAGAGTATGGTTTTAGGACACTTCTGCCAAAAGATCATCTAAAAAATTTCTTAAAACCATTACTCAAATCTTATTTCCTCAAAAATGTATGACTTTAAGCATCCTCCATCCTCAGCTCAAATGTATCAAAGCTTAAAGTCATATGTTTTACATTCCTCCCCATGTATGGCTTTAAGTCTCCCCTTAAAATCCTCTTTATTTCTATCACGTGACTTAAAGCCATACATATTATATTATAATTCATTTTCCAAGTTCCTGAAGTAACATGGGTAAAAACGCCCCAACATCAGTAACGATACCTATCACCTGGGCACTGCCCCGGTCACTGAGTTTGGTGACTGTTGATGGGTTTATATCTACGCAGATACTTTTAACCTCCGAGGGGAGTATGTTTCCCACGGCTATGGAGTGGAGCATGGTGGCGATCATGATTACCATATCCACATCCTGCACGTACTTACGCATGGCATCCTGGGCCTCCAATACGTCGGTTATTACATCGGGGAGGGGTCCGTCATCCCTGATGGAGCCGGCCAGTACGAAGGGAACGTCATTTTTAACACACTCATACATGATCCCCTCCTTTAAAATACCCTGTTCTACCGCGTTTTTTATGGATCCTGCCTGGTTAATCTTATTTATAGCATATATATGGTGCCTGTGTCCCCTGGTCACTGTTTCACCAGTTTTAACACTGATACCCAGAGAAGTGCCGTAGATGGCGTTTTCAATATCGTGGGTGGCCAGTGCGTTCCCGGCAAAGAGAACATCGATGATCCCCTCTTTGATCATCTGGGCCAGAATAGGGGCGTTACCAGTATGTACGATTGCAGGACCGCCCACCAGTGCAATTTTTCCCCCTTTATCTTTGATTCTCTTAATTTCCCGGGCGGTTTTACTCATTATGGATTTGAAGGGCTTTTCTGTGGATGCATCGCTGGACATGAACTCGAAAACACCCAGTTTACCCCTGGGCCTTTCTGGGGGCACCACTCTGATACCTTCTCTTCCTACGACTATATTATCCCCTTCTTTTATATGGGCCAGGGGTTTGCAGTAGGCCCTCAACTCCTCGGTGTCCAGTACGATGGCGCAATCCATCTCTATATTTTCAACCTGGATCCAACGATTATCAAATCGCACATAGGTAGGATGGTTGGTGGTGGAATAGAATTCATCAGGAAAAGTTTTATCTTTAGGGGATGCTTTAAATTCCACTTTATTGATCTCTACTACTACAGCACCTATCTCTGAAAGTTCATCAAGTATCTCCCCCAAATGTTCTTCACTCTTACCTTTAACCTGTAGTTTAGCATAGCTGGTGTCCTTTTTTAATTTACCTACCTTAAATTCCAGTATTTCAAAGTCACCACCCATATCCATGATTAAATCCAGTGCTTTAGGGATGATTAATGAGTCTATGATGTGTCCTGAAAGCTCAACTTCTCTCGTGTACATTTTTCCACCTGTAGATAAAATTAAACATAATATTAACTGGTTAAAATTATTAGAAATATTTTATTTTTAATTCTATTTAAAAATAATTTTATTTTGGAGTAAGGATTTCTATTTAAGATTTGAAAAGTTAAAATTAAGAGATCTGGCCAAAAAAATGGGATAGAAATGTATGCAAGTAAATCTGCCCTTTTAAAGAGCCTTCTTCCTATCATCATATTATTTAGTGGTTATAGTGGTAATCGTGGTTGCTGTCTTCATATTTATATCCTAAATTTAGATGGAATTGATAACCCAGATCTAGATTAAAAAATAGGGGAGGATATTAATAAAAGGTTAGTTTTGGGATTTTAAATAAATAAATAGTGGCTTAATAGGGGAGTTAAGCTTTTTTAACTCCTCTACCCCTCTTACTACCTGGTTTTTTATACTTCCTCTTCGGTCTGGTTCTCTTGTTAGTTCCTGATACTTTTGACATAATTTTCAACTCCTTTTAATAATTTTTTTTAGATTCATAAACAGATATAATCATAAACAGCCTGTGCAGCATTTACCGAGGTTATATCCCCCACACACTGGGAGGAGACCTCCACTAAATCGAAGCCAACCACATCCTTACTCTCTAAAGAGAAGATTAGCTTCTGCAACTCAAGGGGATCTAAACCTCCAGTGCAGGGAGTACCGACTGATGGTGCATACGCCGGGTCTAACACGTCTATATCTAACGTGACATACACCTTGCCTTTAATGGATGAAATTAACTTTTCTACATCTTTTAGATTCTCTTTAACCCAGGATGAAGTGAGATATTTAACCCCTGCGTCCCGGGCGAATTCCACCTCATCTTTGGTTCCGGATCTGATTCCGACTTGGATGATCTCATCCGGGTTCAAATCATAAATCCGCCTTATCACCGTTGCGTGCGAGTATTTCTCGCCCTGATAGGTATCACGGAGGTCCATATGGGCATCGAAGTGTAGAACAGTAACATCCTGAGCATCAAATGCCTTCAAAACACTGTAACTGATGCTGTGTTCCCCACCAAGTGTTATAGGGTTAAGTTCCACTTCTTTAATTTCCTGGATGGTTGATTCCAGGTGCCTGCTGGTTTTCTGGAAGTTCCCATGGACCACCTGCAAGTTTCCCAGGTCATAGAAAGTTTCAGAAGGCTCCTTATCCAGGTTGAGATGGTATTTCTCCAGGTTGTAGGATGCTTCCCGGATTGCATTGGGTCCAAATCTTGCTCCTGGAAGATAAGTAGTAGTACTGTCGAAGGGCACCCCTAAAATACCGTACCGTCCTGATTTTGGTCGGTCATCATTAAATTCCTTGGAAAACGCAAATTTTAAAGGATTTTCAGTGTACAAGAGCATGTGCATATCCTCAAAATTTAAGGTTCATCCTCAAAATCAGAGACTAAAAAAGGATTAGCTTTTATCATCCGTTTATTCTTATTTTATCCGCATCAATTTCTTGTTGCCCAGGGCAACTATGTAGCCTACTTCTGCACCTTCAACCAGGTCGTTACGCAGGTCATCAGGTATAGGCACCTCGAATGTTTCGTAGGTTTCCAGATCCATAAGCTGCACATCACTACCCATTAAAGCCAGGACCTGAGCGGTCCTTTTATCTATTATAGGGACGTCGATTTTAGCGTCTACTGGTTTGACGATGCCTCTTTTCTGGTTGTCGAAAATTCCAATGGCATCTACTCGTGCCTTGGCTGCCCCGTGCTTTCCCGGGGAGGATGTTTGGATGTTCACTATTTTAGATGCTTCACCATCTAATATGACATATTTACCTACTTTTAAAGTTTTAACTTCAACTACTTTTTTTGACATTTAAATAAACCTCCGATTAATCCGTATTAAAAATTAAATTTCTAAATAGATTAGAAAACATTAATTTATAATTAAAGGAATGCAAAGATTAGATCGTTTATGTTAATACAAAGGCTATATTTTTTTCAATATTTAAACTTTGAGTGATAACATGAAAGTATCCATAACTTCAGGAAAAGCAGAAGGCCCATCAAAACTCAACGCCTTTGACAATGCCCTGCTCGATGCGGGGATAGGAGATGTTAATCTTATAAAAGTTTCCAGCATCATACCCACCGGGGCAGAAATAGTGGAGCTCCCCCAGTTTCCAGCGGGGAAGATGGTTAACACCGTGCTTTCCTATGTCTCGTCAAGTCGGGAAGGTGACCAGCTATGCGCTGTTATAGTGGTGGCCATATCAGATGAACTGGGATGTGTGGTGGAGCATGGTGGTATTAATCAGGATCCAGAGAAGGTTAAGGGAGAAGCACTGGACATGGTCAACAGTATGATGCAGATTCGCGGATTAGAAATTAAAGATATAATTATCAAATGCCAGGAACACCAGGTTAAAAACCAGGGTGCAGCCATAGCAGCGGTGGTTTACCTGGAATAAAGGAGGCAATTAAGGAAATGAATGATTCTAAGTTTTGGAGTGAAGTTTCCTACCAAATAATGCGAGAGGTTGACCAGGCAATCACTCCACTGGTTGGAGAAAAAGAAGCGGGAGAGACAGTTAAAATGGGTGCAGACGGCACACCCACCAAACTAATAGATTTAGTTGCCGAAGAAAAAGTGGTCGAGATTTTAGAAGGAGCCGAAAGGCCTTTAACCCTGGTTAGTGAGGAGATAGGAAGGATAGATATCGGTTCTGGCTCTCCAGAGGTTGTCTTTGTGGTGGATCCCCTGGATGGGACCAATAATGCGGTTAAAAATATACCGGCCTATGGAATATCACTGGCCATTGCAGAAGTAACCGATCCAGACAGATCAATGACCATCCATGATATAGAATTAGGATTTGTGAAAAACTTCGCCACAGGAGATATTTACCAGGCAATTCGGGGCGGCGGTGCCAGTTTAAATGGCCAGGATATCAGCACCTCCTCCCGGACGGATATTTCAAAGTCATCCATTGGTGCTTACATCTACCGGGCGGACATGGAAAAGGTGGATAAGCTATGTAAGACGGTAAGGCGTATGCGAATCCTGGGATCAGTGGCTGTAGAGCTTTGTTATGTGGCGGATGGGACTTATGATGCTTTCCTGGATATCCGTGGTAATTTAAGGATAGTGGATGTGGCAGCTGCCAAACTGATAGTGGAAGAAGCCGCAGGACTGGTAACTGATGAATATAACCAGCCATTAAATGGTAAATTAAATGTTTTAGAGAGAACCTCCATAATTGCTTCTGGCAACAGTGAAGTTCACCAGGAATTAATTAGACTCATAGGGGGAATATAATATGAAAATAGGTGTTGTAAGCCGTCTAGATATGGAAGAATCCATACAATTGACTGAAAAAATAGTTGACTACCTCATGGAGAAAAATGTGGAAACTGTACTGGATAAATCAGTAGCGGAACACTTAGATAACTACCATAACATTGCAATTCCCCTGGAAGAAATGGATACCGATATTATCATAGCCGTGGGAGGGGACGGGACCATTTTAAGGACCCAAAGTTTCATATGCTCCAAAAACATACCACTATTCGGTATCAACATGGGTACCGTCGGATTTTTAACTGAAATAGATCCTGAACTGGTTTTTAAATCCTTAGAACAGGTTTTAGCTGGTAAATATTTTGTGGAAAAAAGAACTCAACTCCAAATCCAGCACAACCATAAGTTACACACCGCACTAAACGAAGTAGTAATCATGACTCGTAAACCAGCTAAAATGCTGCATGTAGAGATAAGTGTGGATGAAGAGGTGGCAGAAGAACTAAGGGCGGATGGATTGATCATAGCCACACCCAGCGGTTCCACCGCTTATTCCATGTCGGCTGGCGGGCCAATAGTAGATCCCCGTGTATCAGCATTTACAATAGTTCCCATTTGCCCGTTTAAATTAGGATCCCGGCCTATGGTAGTGTCGGATAACAGTGAAATAAAGGTTAGGTTACTGCGAGAAGGTAAAAAGGCCATGGCAGTTATTGATGGCCAAATAGAAGAAGAGATAAACTACATGGACGAAATAATATTTCGTAAATCAGATGATTACGCTCGTTTTGTAAGACTAACCAAGGACTTTTACCGGAAAGTAAGGGAAAAACTCGTTCAAGGCGGAATATGCGAATAACGGATGAAAATATGCGGGATAAGGTATTAATTGTGGACACGACCCATGGGGGGGTTAAACTGGCCACTGAGTTTTCTAAACTAAACTGTGAGGTTTATGTGTGGGACATCTACCACACCCTTAGTGAGGAGCAGAAGAAACAACTCCAGATTGAGAATGTTAAATTGGTGGATGAAAGTTTTCTAGGAGGAAATAAGGCAGTAGTAGTGGCTCCTATTCACAGCAACTTAAAATATTCCGTGGACATGACCCACCACGATGCCGTTGCATATCTCCTGAATGAAGAGATAAAAATCCCCATGATTGAAGTTACAGGGGTCAAAGGGAAAACCACCGTTGTACACATGCTACGGGAGATCTTTAAAGACACCAATCCACTTATTTTAACCAGTTTAGGTGTAGAAATTAAGGATAAGCTATTAGAAAGAAATATAAGCATAACCCCCGCGAGTATTATAACCGCGTGGGAACTGGGCCAGAAATACAACCCTGGAATTTATATATGGGAAACCTCCCTGGGCGGGACAGGACTAGCCCAGGTAGGAGTTCTAACCAATATAGCCGAGGATTATTCCATAGCTTCCGGAACGAAAACAGCCAGCCAGGCCAAGGAACAGATATTTAAAGATGAACTGGTGGCCTGCGACTATGATTCCTACCAGAAATATTACACCCAACATGAAAAGAAAACCAACACCTTCGGTTTAACTGAGGGCAACGTTAAAGCTCGAGATATCAAATACGGACTTACAGAAACTTCCTTTAGGGTAGATGTCCAGGGGCTTAAAACAGTTTCTGGTGAAATTCTAGATGACAACTTCTCCATCAGAACCTTTGCACCGGCCCCATATCATGTAGAGAATGTCCTCTCCGCTATATGTGCCTCGTTGACCTGTGGAAAATCTGTTGAATCTGTAAAATCCGGGCTTGAGAATTTTCATGGTTTGAAGGGGAGAACAACCATCAAACATGAGGGTAATACAACTTTGATTGAGGAGATAAATCCGGGCATAAATGTGACTGCCGTCAAAAGAGCCATAGGGATGGTAGAGCATCTTCCCAGGAGTGCAGTGATTTTTGGAGGTCAATATGGGGTTACCTGTGAAGAAATTGATGAGGAATCTGTGTCCCGGGTGTTAGACGAATTAGATATGGATATAGGACTTATACTCACCGATGAACTGGGGGCGTCCGTTAAGGATAGGATAACTAGAAATTTAAATTACTGGGAAGAATGCAATGATGCGGTTGAATATGCAAGAGCAAAAGGATACCAGAACGTTTTACTGATTTACCGGTCGAATTTACTGGACTTAGAATATAGGTAGTATAAAAAATATTCAAATATGTAAAATGTTAAATCCTAAAACTTGATTATTATTAAAAATACACGGTTAAATCCTAAATTGTTCAATTATTAAATACACTTTTTTAAGAGTTTAACGATACATAATAACTTGATTCAAATTTACATGTGAGAAATTACCCTAACTATTGGAGGATGACATCTTGAAAGCAGGTACCCGGGGGAGCAGACTGGCAATGGTGCAGACTGAATACATAATAAAAGAGTTATCTGAAATCATCAGTGAAGAAGTAGAAGTGGAGATAATTAAGACCACCGGAGATAAGATCAAGGATTCCCAGCTTTACAATATGGATGTTAAGGGAATATTCACCAAGGAACTGGATAAAGCAGTTTTAGAGGGAGAAGTTGATTTTGCAGTCCACAGCCTCAAAGACCTCCCTACAGAACTGGTAGAAGGCCTGGAGGTGGTTTCAGTGCCCCTCAGAGAATCTCCCAGAGAAGCGCTGATCTCACCATATGCCTGGGACGAGATCCCCGAAGGAGCGATGTTAGGCACCAGCAGTCTAAGAAGAGAAGCTTTTATTAACCACCACCTAAAGAATGTAAAAATAAAGTCAATACGAGGAAATGTGGAAACACGTATTAACAAAGTTATAAATGGGGAATACCAGGGCATAATATTAGCTGAAGCCGGGCTCAAAAGACTCGGACTGGAAGAACATATTAAACAGGTGTTTCCTGTAGAATATTTTACTCCAGCAGCTGGCCAGGGAGCACTGGCCATAGTGGCTAGAGAAGATAATGAATTTAAGGATATACTCGAAAAATTAAATCACACACCATCGGCCCAGGAAGTTAAAGCTGAAAAAACTGTTTTAGAAGAATTAGGCGGGGGTTGTCAGTGGCCTCTGGGTGCGAATGCACGTGCAGAAGGAGATAAGCTTCATCTGTACACTATTCTACTCACCAAGGATGGTGAAGTGATATCAGAAGTTAATTTAAGTGGTCAACTATCTGATGCCCAGAAGATGGGTGAAAAAGCAGCTAAAATTATCAAGGAGGATAGCTAGTGAGAAGTGTTAATGTTGGCGTTATTGGGGTGGGTGCCATGGGCCAGAATCACGTGCGTGTCTATTCCAAAATAAAAAATGCTAACCTCCTGGCTATATCTGATTTAATGAAAGGAACCCTGGCCGAGGTTTCCAAGGAATATCACACGGTAGGATACGTTGATTATGGTAATGTTCTGGAAATGCCCGAAATAGAAGCAGTAAGCGTCTGTGTACCCACCACCTACCATTACGAGGTGGTGATGAGTGCCATTGAACAGGGGAAACATGTACTGGTTGAAAAACCAATAGCCTTCACCCTGGACGAGGCCAAGGAAATGGTGGACGCTGCAGAGGATGCCGGGGTTAAACTGGCAACTGGACACGTGGAAAGATTCAATCCAGCGGTACTCGAGGCTAAAAGACTTATAGATAAGGGAGTTATCGGCGAAGTTGTATCTGCCTCTGCAAAGAGGGTTGGACCCTTCCCGCCGAGGATAAAAGATGTGGGAGTTACCATCGACCTGGCCATACACGAGGTGGACATCATGTTCTATCTCTTTGACAGTCCAGTATCCAGGGTCTACGCTAACATGGGAAGTAGACTGGAAAAATGTGAATTCGAAGACCATGCCGAGTTGATGATGAAATTTGAAAGCGGGACCGTCGGTGTACTGGAGACGAACTGGCTCACACCCTACAAGAAGAGACAGTTAGAGATAATTGGTGTGGATGGTATAATATCTATAGACTACATAGATCAGACGGTGCAGGTATACGGGAAAAACGCCCAAAAGGTCAATGTAGCCCATAAGGAACCTCTAAAGGAAGAATTAAATTCATTTTTATCATGCATAGTCAAAGACGAAGAGCCGAAAATCACAGGCGAAGACGGAATACATGCCCTGAAGGTTGTACTGGCCGCTATGAAATCCGCAAAATCCAAGACCCCCATAAATATGAATGAAGTTTGATCAATAAGGATGTGTTATATATGAATGAAAAACTCATAGAAGAGGCACATGAACTTAGAAGCAGAGGCTTCACCACTGGAGAAATCGCAGATGAACTGAACGTATCCAAAGACACAGCAAGATGGCTGATCCTTGGAAGTGTAAAGGGTAAAGGAAAAGAACAGGAAAAAGCACCCCTGGACATAGCGATAAACTGGAAGAGTCTGGGCGGAAGCTCGGTGAGGATGAACTTCGTCTCCGCCGCCCTGGCAGACATGGCCCTGGAACACGGCGAACCAGAAGTAATCGTGGGAATCGCAGTAAGCGGAATACCCTTCGCCACCATGATGGCCGACATAATAGAAGCCGACATATCCATATTCCACCCCACAAAAACCCGTAAAGAAGAAGACGCCAAGGGAACAGTAAGCAGCAACTTCGCCACCGTGGAAGGCCGCCGGATAGTAATCGTAGACGATGTAATCACCAGCGGAAGGACCATAACCGAAGCCATAAAAGCCTTTAAAGACTTAGGCGCAGAACCTATTGCCGTAGTTGTCCTGATAGATAAAAAAGGAATAAATTCGGTGGAAGGAGTGCCTGTAGAGTCCCTGATTAGGGTTAGTAGGTTAGGGTGAATTCTTTTTTTTTTAATTAAATTTTTTAAGATTCTCTATTTTTTTCTAGCTTGTATTAGCATCGAAGCTGTATCCTATTTTTACAGATTTTAATATTATTATTTTACTTCTCACTCGCTCTTGGCCAACCCTCACTTATTTTAACCATCATAATTTCTCTCCTGGAGGGATCATGTAATGGTAGGTATAAAATCACAGAAAAAGTCGGGTATTAAAAAGCCTAGAAGTAGTGAACTGCTCATAATCCCTACAAAGAAGCTTTTAAACTGGTATAAATATGAGAGGGAGGTGTGAAACGTGGTTGAACATTGTTTAGCATGTGGACATAAGAAAACAGATTACAAGTCCCTGCTGGTTGGTATTTACTTCGTTTGTGCCTGGGTATTTGCCATCGAAGTACTGATGATGATTTTACAGATAGGATAATATAGGATGTTGATTGGAGATAAGGTTAGGCTTAATAAAAAAACAGTAAACACGAGGCAGAGTTCTTTAACATAGCCATATTCAAGGATGAAGAAGATTTGATCATATTCCCTATGAAGAGTTCCTGAAGACTTATGACGAGGTATCAGCTAATTTACGTATCGCTGGTAAGGTGGTTAAAGAAGTTCTTGCAGATTTACTAGATGATCCAAGGAGAGAATTCGAAATACACTCTAAAATTTTAAAATAAAGAAAAAAAGAATTATCGACTAAAAAGAGCCGTTAATATGTTTTATCTTTATGCTATTCCGATAAGTGGTACATTGGTACTGATAAGTTCTCCTCCACCCTGGATTTGTACGGTTAAACCTGATATTTCTGCGTCTTGTTTATCTATCACCATTTTTATGGGCATTCCTGTGGTTTTATCATAGTAAATCACTGCTTTTAATTTGGCTCCTTGGGCTTCAGAGGTTCCTTCGACTTTCCAGCAGTCTATTTTATGACCTAATATGTCTATTGTTTCAGAGCCGACGATGGTGTAGGTTGAATTTTCTGCGGTCATAGTATCTCCATTTTTAGTAAGGTTTTTAGGCAACATAGCTGAAAAGGTTCCATTTTCATAAAGGCCAGTTCTAAGGTCGATAATACCGGTATTTACTTCGGTAACGTTTTGGGTGTCACTCTGACCACTTATGGTACTAGTAGAAGTTGATGTATCAGTCGAAGTTTCTTTAATTAGATTAGAATCATTAGTTTTTTCGAATTTTTCAGTGGTAGTAACATTAGATTTAACATTAAAGCTTATTCCTGCTACTTCACCACCCATATCAAGATTAGTGCTGAGTTTAAGGTTCATCCCATCGAATGGTACGCCTGGAGTGATGGTATTTATAGGAGTACTGTTTTTGTAGGTTGGTGCCCAGGCAATAGGTCCATGATATTCAACAGAGTTTGGTTTCTGGTCTCCAATATCAAATATAACCAAGATGTCTTTGCTTTCCCCTTCCGGTATTTGTATTTGTCTTTGGAGATCTGTACCATCACCGGTAAATACTGAATATTTTTCCACGGGTTTACCATCTATTAGCGGGGTAAACTGGTCATTGGAAACTGTTAAGGCATCCTTACCATTATTTTTCACGGAAATGTTCATCATCAGATATTGACCATTCACCGGTTTTTTATCAATAATATTATCTGTATAAAAAGCAGAATTCACGTTTAATGTTGTATCAACCTTGGCAAATGCAAAAAAACTAAAAGCTGCCACTAAAATAACAATGACTAATATTACTGCTAGAATAATCTTTTTTTGTATATTAAATCCCCCTACGTTGTGGTTGATATAATAATGAACGATTTAAATATATAATATATTCTATTTACCACTCACTTATATTCTGAATAATGTATATAAAAAGAAGCCTGGGAATTATTTAACTGGATGCATAATGAGATGAAGAAACAGAATAGGTTGACTGATTATTAATTTATCATAAGAAAGCTTAAGGAGATGTAATATGTCAAAAACTGAGAAAAAAACTGTAAGTGTTAGAAGACATAAAAGGGCCAAACCTCGTGGTAAAAATAAATCTGTAGATGTCAAGGGTCATCGTAGAACTCCACCAGATTAATTGAGGAAATCAGAGTTGTTTAAATAACTATTAATTACTCCAAGTCTTAAGCTGCTCTTCTTTACTTTTTAGATTAATAGCTAAGATGGTCATGACGATAGCAGCAATTCCTATGAATATAAACGCAAATTCATAGCCAATCAATTCTCCAGCATATGACCCTATGAATGCCCCAATAAGGGCTCCACCTATTAACTGTCCTATGCTGGTTATGATGTTCAGGATTCCCTGACCTGAAGCTCTTTCCTCTGGAGGGCTTTCCAGGAGCATGATGTAGCGGGGAGGAGATCCTATTGCCGTGCTCATACCCACACCAATCAGTACTCCGCTGAATATGAATATAAAGAGCGTTTGGGATGAGAATCCCAGGATAAATAGGCCTATTACCATGGTGGAAATTCCCAGGGACATTATATTTCTGGAGCCAAACTTATCCAGGAGTCTCCCGACAATCGGGCCGCCGATAGCCATGGTCACTACTATGGGCAGCAACATCAGGCTGGCTTCTGAAGTGGTGAAGGATAGGGCGGCGATTACAAAGGCGGGGACAAATATGGTGGAAGCCTGCACCAGACCGGTGCCGAACATTATGCTGTTTACCAGTTTAACTTCCCTGCTTTTTAAGAGATCAATTGGAATTAAGGGGTCGGGAGCATCTACTTCTATCTTCCAGAGTATGGGGAATAACAGTAAACTGATGATGAGGAAGGGTAATACGTTTATGGAAAGTAAACTCACCAGAAAATGGTAGGCATCTATTTGGTTGATACCATATGATAGTAGGGTGACCAGGAGTCCCAGAACAATCAGGCCCTGCCAGTCGAAATTGAATTCATGATTTTTCTCACCTTTAGGGAACACATACAAGCATGCCAGGGCAACGACTATGGATATAGGGATGTTGATTATGAAAAGCCACTGCCAGGAATAGTTAAGCAGTAATGCACCCAGTATTGGTCCTAGAACAAAGGATAAACCCCATACTGAACTTAGTATTCCAAGTGCTCCGCCCCTCTTTTCTGGTGGGAAGATATCCCCGATATAGGCATTGGCCACTGGAAATATGCCTCCCGCACCCATTCCCTGGATTGCCCTTCCAATTAGCAGCATTTCAAATGAAGCGGATGTTACAGTGATATATGAACCTACACCAAATAATATGATGTCCAATATATAAATAAACTTTTTACCATAAATATCGGATAATTTAGCCATTAAAGGCGTGCCAATGATATAAAACAGGATGTATATGGTGAAGATCCAGGATAGGATCCTTTCGTTCATCCCGAAATATGATTGTATAGCTGGCAGTGCCGGGCCTACAATCCCCATATCAACGGCTCCCATGAAAACACCAACGAAGAGCAGGAATAATATGGTGTTGGGGCTTCTTTTATCCATAAAAAACACGGTTAAAGTATCTAATTTATATAAAAAACAAATCTAGTTTATATTAAAACAGTATATAAAAATAGCTATCACCACAATCAAATTAGAGGAGTAAGTTAAAATGGCTGATTGGAAAATTATCTGTTTATCTGGTCTGGTAGGTGCGGTTCTTTCCTTTGTTTTGTTCCTGGTTTATTTCCCATTGTTCATTTTAGGCCCGTTTATAGGGGGATTTTTAGCATCCTATTTCAGTAGAAGTTATGAGGATTATACTGGAATGGACCGCAGAGATGGTGCTGTAATCGGTGTGTTTTCTGGTATTGTAGGTGGTTTGATTTTAAGTTTACTGTTGATCTTTGGGCTGGGAGCGATAAACAGCATCCTTGGTTTGATATCCACTGGAATGGGGGCAACAACCGATATTATCTTGGCTGGATATGTTATATTCCAATTGTCGGTAATTGTCTGCATGATTTTGGGAGCACTGGGAGGAGTTGTAGGAGTTATAGTCAAGAAATAGTCGAATTGTTCATTTAGATATAAAAATTAGACAAAATTATCCATTAAAAAAGAAGGAAATGAAACCATTCATTAATTGGTATAGTTCCCTTTTCACATTTTAGATTTCATCATGTCGCGCACTTTTTTGGCGTATTCTAGTTTAACTTCTAGGATGGCTATTTTTTTATCCATCATCAGGGCGGCCATCTGCATCATGTCTTCTTTGCTCATATCCTCCATCATCTTCTCTTTCATCATCATTCTCATTCCGCCCATATGTTCTCTTCCATGCCACATATTAATCACCTGTTTTTTTCACTTTTCTATTTTAGGGTCTTTGTTTACAGATAGAACTCAGATTTAATAGGCATACACCTTAATCCACTTCTTCCATTAAACACCCTAAACCTACTTAATGCACGCTATTGTAGTATAGTTTCCTTGATAGATAAAATTTACTATACTTAAATAACATCTCAGTTTAAAAAGGGGGAAAATTTAAAAAAAATCAGGAAATCTGTTACTTTTTACTCCATCCTGGAATATCAACGTCTTTAAATTTCTCTGCACAGGATAATCCTCCTGTTCCCCAATGAGTCATAGGAACTTCATGTACTAAAATTTCCACAGCGTGTGCTGGTACTCCTAAATCTGTAAAAACTTTGGTAATGTTTTTTATTATGTAGTCGATTTTTTCTTCCTCAAATCCTTTCCAAACATTGACATGAACTACAGGCATCTTTTTCACATCCTCAAGATTTGTCGATATGTTATATTTGTGAAAGCTTCAATATACTAATTTCAAAATAATGAAGCCAGTTGGGTACAACATTTCCATCCATTCAAATGTTAAGTATGATCAAATCTTCGAATGTATCAGTGGAAAATTTAGCTATCATTTAATCTATTTGAACCATATTAGGAATGGAACAGGTTAATTTTTATTTTTAAAAAGTTACCCATGCTTATAATATGATTTATCGATACATTTATAGGTAATATTGAACAAGTATTATATAGGTAAATCAAATGTAAACATGGGGGAATATAAAATATATAAATCCGTTTTAGCAGTTGTAGCTATCTTAGTATTGGTTGTATTGGTATCTGGTTGTACTAGTCCCGACGTTAATAATTCAACGAATACTAAACAGAGTACTGGGCCTTATAGTGTTGATAACTCGACATTTCAAATGCCTGAAGGATGGATTCAGGTAGACTCCGGTGTGACAGATGCTATTGAATTTAAAAGGGGCGACGATACCCATATCAGGATAGAGGAACTCACTAAACCAGAATACGATTCTAATTATGCCGATGTCTCAAAGCAACGTTCAAACTCCAATGTTACAGAGGAAACCAAAAACATGTCCGGTGTAGAAGTCAGGATAGTAAGAACAACTGATAACACCAATGGAAATATAAATGATTATTATTTCTTCGTAAAGGATGGAAAATACTATCAAATAACAGCATGGGACAACACCGGTAATGCAGGGGTCAGAAACGATATAGATAACGCGGTAAACACCATCATAAGCACACTCGGATCGGTAACACAAGATTCACAGGCTAATTCAGGTAATAACACTGATGGTACGAACACAGACCAAACCAACGATAATGGCAATGGTAATAGCAATAGCAATGGTAATGTCAACGGTAATGGTAATGGAAATGCCAATCCTGGAGATAACCATAACCATGATGGTGGGGGAGACCAGACATGCCCTACCTGTGGAGGAGCTGGAGTGGTGCCTGTAAATCCAAATGATCCAAATACTTCATGGAAAGGATGCCCCACCTGTGGTGGAGATGGCCTGATTTAACAACTTCTTTTAAATCTTTTTTTACTATTCCTTTTTATATGCCATCGTCATCTTTATCTGTTAAAAGCGACCAATAGAAATTTTAAGTAAACTGAATGGATTCTGATTTGATGAATGAGAAGGATTTCAACTGGATAAAAAGCACAGAATTGGATGAAAGTGGTCTTCAAAGTGCTTATGATATCATCGATGTTCTGATTTTATATCTGTCTGTGGCTAATAATCCAGATTTACCGGATAATTTAAGGGCTTTTTTTAATGAAATGGTGGAAAGTTACCTGGAACATAACCATACCTCTTTAGAGGAAATTTACGAGAAACATTTTCGTGAATAGAATCCTGAAATTAATATATTTCATCTAATGCATCTAGAACTCCTATTTTCTCTCATTGGAAGCGAATTAAGGGGAGGGTTATTTAAGACCAGTTCACTTATGCCGGGGTAGTTTTAGCTTTGTTGGTATTTATAAGATATTTAACACTCTTTTTTAACCAATTATCCTCCTTTATATGGGATTTGTGCTTAAAATTAGGTTAAAATCACTACTGGTCAAGCAAACATTTTAAATTTAAAATTCTTTAATTCATCTAATAGCACCTATTTACAGCTAAATTTATATCATTATTTGGATATAATATAACTAGGAATTTTAAAAAAGGGGGTGTTTTTTAGGTGAAAATTACCAAAGATCTGGAGATAACCAGAGACGACCTGGGTGAGATAAAAGGTTTTGTTGACGAAGTTATAACCGAAATCAAGGAAGATGCCATTCCCCTGCTCATAGACGAATTTAGAAATGAGTTTAAAAGATAAAAAAACCCTCGTAAAAGTGGGTTATTCTATTTTAGGAATGGTGAAATAGAAGGTTGAACCTTTTCCTTTTTCTGATTCCACCCAGATACGGCCACCGTGCCTTTGAACTATTTTTTTACAGATAGAAAGGCCGATACCTGTTCCCTCATATTCTTGCCGAGTATGCAGCCTGGTGAACACGTTGAATATCCTTTTCTGGTTTAAGGGACTGATACCTATTCCATTGTCAATGATACTAATTTTCCAATCATCCTCCAATTCTTCTGCATCTAAATGGATTTTCGGACTCCTGTTGCCGCGGAACTTGATTGCATTGGATAGCAGGTTCTGGAACAACTGGATGATTTGTGTTGGGTCGGCCATCACCGTGGGTAAGGTATTATGGGTTATTAAAACATCATTTTCTTCAATAGAAGAGTTCAACATAGTTAAAACATCGTTTAAAACTGTTTCTAAATTTGTTTCCTTAAATTCCTCTGCTTTTGTATTTAATCGTGAAAATGCTAAAAGATCATCTATTAAATCCTTCATCCGCTGGGCACCGTCTATTATAAAATCTATATATTCATCGGCATCTTCATCCAACTGGCCTTTGTACCGTTTCTCCAGGAGTTGGGTGAAACTGGATACCATTCTAAGAGGTTCCTGCAGGTCATGGGAGGCCACGTAGGCGAACTGTTCCAGATCAGCGTTGGAATTTTCTAATTTACGAACTGTTTCTTCCAGAATATTTTTGGTACGGTTTAATTCTAAATTTGAGATTTGAAGTTTCTCTCTAAGCCGGTGTTCCTTTTCCAGGAGTTCCTGCATATATTTTTCTGACTTTTTAAGTTCCGCTACATCCTGGACTATGGCTATGCTACCGATAATTTTGGTGTTGAAATCCTTTATGGGAACCGCTGAGATGAGATGGGTACCGTGGGTTCCGTCTGGTTTTTCAATTTCCACAACTACTTCCTTCAGACTTTTACCATTCAATGCCTGGATAAGAGGCAGCTCTTCAGGAGGAATTTCTTCTCCCGTATCTGCCCACCACCTTTTAAACTGTTTATACTCCTCTAATGTATGAACTTTAGCACCGAAAATTTGGGTGGCGATATCATTTACCAGGACTATCGCACCGTTTTCATCGATGATCCATAGTCCAACCGGTAAATTGTCAATGACTGTTTGAAGACGGTCACGATGTTTATCTGCCTTTTTAAGTGCTTCTTCCAGCTTTTCCTGTCTATTTTCCAGTAGGCTCCAATCTCCTCTACTTTTTATCAAAAAGAACTGATGCTTGATCACCGTATCAATAAATTCATGGGAAATGTAATTATACAGAGAATAGCTGCACAGGGCAATTATCTTATAATTACCGATGATTTTTCCCATCTCTTCTTCGTAGTCTACAAAACTAGTCAAATCTTCTTCACGAACCCAGGAAGTGTTTCCAGAAATCCTTAAACCATCGTAACCTTTATTTGAGGTTTCATCCAGTTTTTCCATCCAGCTCCTTTTCACCTTCCCTGGATCAAAAACCCCGTTTTTAACATACCATTCGTTGTAGGGTTTGATTTCAATCTGCCCCTCCGTTTCGAAATCTCCGTAGTTGGGGAGGGCTTTCCGTAACTCTTCACGGGCATCCTCTGCACTTAAGGGTGGGGAGGTGATCCATATGCAAAATTCGTTATTTTCAAGGCCGGCCTTAAAATAGGGTACCAGTATATCAATTAAGTCTTCCCTGGTCTGGTACAACTGGCAGAAATGGGTTCCCCAGGTGATATTACCAGTTGCATCTATACCTGAATATCTCACTACATCTTCCACTATTTCAAACCACACTTCCTTTACTATAAGATAATGGTCAATTTTATAAAAGAGGTTATGAATCACTCTAAAAAAAAGTTTGTTGTGATTAACTTAAATTATACCCGGTACCTTAAAATTGCGGCAATACCACCGAACGCCTTCAAGAGTTGCATTCCTTCTTCGGTTTCGGTGGATATGATCTCCATTTCTGATCCCACTTCCTCGGCCATGTCCACGAAGTCGTCTATCAGGTCCCGGCCTTCTTCGGTTTTCATCTTCTCACCACAGGTGGGGCAGTCTAATTCAGCTTCTTCAACCTCTTTTTTGAAGGTCTTTTCTGTCTGGCCTTGGCAGGATGGGCAGTGGAAGATCAACCTTTTCTTCCTTAGATCTTCAGAGAGGAGTAATATTTCAACTGCTCCTATTTCCAGGTTGCGCCTTACTTCGGCCTCCCCGTAGGATGCCAGGCCATTTTCATCCACCAGTTCGTGGAGGAATCTCTGTACCAATTTTTTTTCCCGCATCACATCTATTTCAGTTAATACGTCCATGGATTTGTCCAGCACTTCCCGTATACCGAATTCCCCGGTGTAGGAGGTGTCCACTGTGGTGATGATCTTCTGCTTAACCTCATGGTGGAGGTAATCTCCTTCCACAAATTCCTCCTTGGTGTGACCCGGGCCGCCCACTATGACACCCTTGAGGTCGGGTATGGCCAGGAAGGCCTCGTTCATATGCTCGCCTATCCTCTTTTTAAACTCATGGGCTGCCAAGTCGATGAGTCTGTCGAACCTTCTCTGGGACTGTCCACCGGCTTTATGCTTACCAGGCACTCCACTGGTAAGGTGCTTAACTATGTCGATTCTTTTACCTCTCAAAATAGCTATGGTGGCTTCTTTACGGTCGATAACTGCCAGTCCGTAGATGTCCTTTTCAGCCAGGATTTCCTGGAGGGGTTCCAGGTAGAATTCACTGTTACAGTGGTAAATATAGGTCTGCACAGTTTCCGGAGGTTCGAAAACGTAGGTCTCCATCTTCTCGGTCCCGGGACCTCCCTTGGGGATCATCCCCACAAATAAGACCAGGCCCTTCTCCGGCGGTCTGGGAAAGAGCTTCATACGCTGCATTATAACTTCAATGGCAGACTGTACATTCTTCTTAGTCGATTTACTTTTGATGTTGGCGCTTTGACTCAGCTCTTCCCTCATATGTTTTACCACGTCGCTGATCTGCTTATCTGGAGGTATGTAAACTGAAACAAGCTCCGTCCCACGGCCACGTTTTTGTGAGAGCTCTTCCAGGGTTCTTTTAACCTCATAAAGTTCCTTTGATGATACTTCTGACAATGAGATCACTCCTGAATAAATTTTTTTTTACGTACTAAAATTGTGAAATATTTAAACAGTTTATTAAAGTCATTTATCTGATTATAAAAAAATCAACAATTCCTATTTAATATTAAGTTTATATTGAATTTATATTTGATGGCAATCCGTTCATAGTACGGAAGTATTTGTGCTAAGTTCATTGCCATACGTCTGAATTTATCATTAAAATCAGATCACTTCCCTTTCCGTTCCGAGTTCTACCTTAGATTCCCCAAGATGGTGGGTTTTAGCCCACTTTCTTTCTTTCCTGGTGAGTAGACCAATAAATGCGGCAAAAAACAGTGGCACAAGGTAAAAACAGTGTAACCAATACTCTAATGATTTGAATAGGGTGGCGGTTATCTTTCTTGAGTCATGCCAGGTTCCAGATATTACTATTGGGAAAAAAGCCACTGTAGATAGTAAAACTACCATTAGGGGCGCTGTTAGTGAGAATGCGGTTATACCTGTTAAATAAAGGACGAAAATGATGTAACCAATCATAACGAAGCTATTTAGAATAATAGTGGATAAGTAGTATAGGGCATCTAATTTTTTAAACAGTGATACATCTGACCGTATAATGGAAGTAAAATATACAAAAAGGGTTTCCAGATTACCCATAGCCCACCTGATCCTCTGTCTAAAGAAAGGCTTCCAGTAAGGCACTGCTTCCTGATAAACCACTGCTTCTCCGCAGTATCTGATCTTCCAACCATTTATCATCAGTTTTATGCTCATGTTCAGATCTTCGGTTATGGCATAGCCATCCCAACCCTTTAAAGCTTCAACAGCATCCCTTCTGGTTATCTGTCCATTACCACCTAGAAAAGCCGCTCCATTTACCCGATCACGTGCTTTTAGGAGAACGTCTCCAAAAACAGAGAATTCAACTTCTTGCATGGAGGTTAAAAGGTTTTCATCTTTATTGTACATTTTAACTCTGGATTGAACCCCCGCCACATCTTCTTCATTTACGTAGGGTACTATGATGTTAAGAAAATCAGGTTCAACAATGGCATCAGCATCGAAAACAGCAATGATCTCCCCGATTGACATATTAAGACCGTCATTTAATACATAGCCTTTGCCCTTTCCAGCCCGCGGAGGTTTACGTGTTACCACCTTTAGAAAGCTAAATTGATTCTCTAGTTCTTGAAGTAACGATGCAGTGTTATCGGTAGAACCATCATCGACGACTATAATTTCATAATTTCTTTCACCATCCTTTACATACTCTAAATTAGCCAGGGAATATACACAACTTTTAATGGTGTTTTGTTCATTATGAGCAGGAATTACTATACTTACAAATGGTTTTTCTTCTTTTTGAAGAGATTTAGGTTTTTTAAATAAACTAAAAATGGTGAGGAATAGTCCATATGCTGCAGAAATAAATAATAAATATTCCAGCCAGGTCATATCCCATGTAATTATTCCATAAGCCACTAGAGACAAGATTATGGCGGATACAATAATAACTCCAGCTTTTTCTATTTTAAGTTCTTCCTCTTTTGTTGTTAGCTTTTCTACTACATCTTTGATCTTTAACTGATCTGCTTGATGTTTGTGCAGAGCCATTTCTATGGTTGTTTTTAATTCTTCTTCCCGGTACGGTTTGATTATATAACCATAAGGGGATGTTAACTTGGCTTTTTCCAATACTTTCCCATCAGCATAAGCTGTAAGATACACTACAGGAATATCCAAATCTTTAATGGATTCAGCAACATTTATACCATTTACATCCCCTTTCAGCATGATATCGGTAAGTATTAAATCTGGATGGATTTTACGGGCATTTTCAATGGCTTTACCTCCAGAATCCACCACATCTACAACTTCATATCCCGATTCCCTTAATTTACCAGCTATGTCCATAGCAGTTATGCTTTCGTCTTCCACAATCATGATTTTGGGTTTTGAACCGTCGTATGACTTATCCCGTTTTCCGATGGTTTTTACATCTTTTTTCAGGAGGATATCTTCTTTAACTTTTTCCATCCTTTTTTGATCGCTTAGATGTTTATTTAAGGCGATTTCTACACTTGTTTTAAGTTCTTTTTCCTGGTATGGTTTGACTATGTAACCATAGGCAGGTTTTTGAGTGGCCTGCGTAATGGTTTCTTCGTCTGTGTAAGCTGTAAGATAAACCACAGGTATATTCAGGGTCATAATTTTCTGTGCGGCTTCTATTCCATTCATTTCCCCCTTAAGCATTATATCCATTAAAATCAGGTCAGGCCGCAGTTTAGCAGCTAATCTAACTGCTTCTTCTCCTGTGGAGACTATTGCTGGTACTGTGTAACCCATCTCTTCCAGTTTTTGGTGGATATTTAAAGCAGTGATTGCTTCATCTTCAACCAGTAAAATGATCTTCTTTTCCATGAATATCCTCTTTGTACCGATGTAAATTTCATAAAATTTTATTTTATATTCAAATTCGTTAAAAACAGCTTTAAAAAGCCGATAAAATTATTAAAAGTAGGAGGTCAATATGTTATTTAATAGCATGAACTATATACAATCGTGTTTATTATATCTAGTTAATATATAATATCATTATAGATTTAATTTATGGTGATGAAATGAAAATCGTGGTTACCATCGGCGGATCCATACTGGTTCAAGATAATAGTTTCCAAAAATTTACAGAATATGCGGAGATAATCTCCCAGATGAATACTGAACACAAGCTCTATGTAGTGGTGGGTGGTGGCAAGCCAGCACGCGACTACATCACCATGGCCAGAGGTTTAGGAGCATCTGAAGCTCTATGTGATGATGTGGGTATCGATGTAACCCGATTAAATGCCCGGCTACTCATCACCGCACTGGAAGAAGCAGCATACCCTAAAGTCCCCCATAACTTTCAAGAAGCCCTGGAATACTCACAGTCAGGGAAATTGGTGGTCATGGGAGGTACTGAACCCGCCCACAGTACAGATGCAGTGGGGAGTATCTTAGCCGAATTTATAGGGGCCGATCTCCTTATAAACGCCACATCAGTGGATGGACTCTACGATAAAGATCCCAAGAAATACAGTGACGCAGTTAAATTTGAGGAGATTACAGCCTCCGATATGATGGATCTCCTCTCAAATAAGGATATCAAGGCAGGAACCTATGAATTCCTGGACCATACCGCTATAGGGATCATAAAAAGATCTAAAATAAAAACGGTAGTTGTAGATGGAAACGATCCAGAAAACCTGCTTAAAGCAGTTTATGAAAAGATTGGAACCACCATCCTTCCAGAATGATTTATAAACAAAAAAATATTTAAGCCAAAATTTTAAAAGTACGATCAAAAAGGGTTAATACATTAAAATCAATAAAAGGAGTTAATTCATATGGCAGTAGAACCACATAAACATTGTCCCGGATGCGGCGCACCAATACCCATGAATGAACGGTATTGTTCACCCCGATGCCAGCAGATAATTGCAGAAAACCAGAAAAAAGTTAAAAAAACCAGAAATATTATCTACATTATATTTGCAATATTCATCATAGTCTGGCTTTATTTCATGTTAAGAGGCAGGCTGTTCTAGATAAAAAAAATTAATTTTTTAAATTTTAAGGAACCAAGGGAAGTAAGATATCCCTTTTTAAGGAACCTAGGGAGGTACCATATCTTCCAGTCCCTTCCTCATTTGTTCCCTTTTTTCTTCGTTTTTCTTCTGTCTTTCCCGCCATTCGTTAAGGAATTCCAGGGCAAGCTCGCTTATTTCACTTATAGCTGTATTTAGGGGTTCTTGAGATTTTAAGGATATTACTTCGATTTGTTCAGGGCCTTCAACATTTTTATTTATAACCACGAAGGCAATAGGTTCCACAGCAGCCCCTCCACCAGCACCAAGGCCTTGAGATCCCTTTACTGGACTATCCTGACCTGTTCCAGCACCAAAACCCATTCCAATTCGGGTTATGGGAATTAAAGTCCTTCCATCACTTTCTATTGGTTCGCCTATCACATTGTCCATGCTTAAAACTTTTAAAAGCCCTTCTAAAGTTGAATTTATAGGATCTACATCGGTCACTCCAATTCCTCCACGAAATGTTATGAAATAGATATGTTATATTGTAATTTCTTGTAAATATATGGAGGTTTATAAAAATAAATATAATGTTTATGTAAACGTTGGGGTTAGAAATGGATTATAAAAAGTTTAAGAATATTCGCTGGTGAATATCAAGATGGTAATATTAAACCACTGTACTCACCTGATTCAAAGGATTTTACTGACGGGGACTGTGTGGTAGTGATGCACCCGGGATGATTACTTTAGAAACTCATGAAATACATTAAAGAGAGGATTTAAAATAAGTTCTTGATTTATTTATCTCTTAATATAAAATTTTAACCGTTAATATTAACCTTAGGAAGTTCGAAATAGAAGGTAGAACCTTTCCCGAGTTCTGATTCTACCCAGATTTTCCCGTTATGTCTTTCCACGATCCTTTTACAGATGGCCAGACCTATACCCGTCCCTTCGTATTCTTCCCGGGTATGCAGTCTTTTGAAGATCCTGAATATCTGTTCCTGATACTGGGGGTCGATGCCTATTCCTTCATCTTTCACACAGAATAGCCATTGCTCTTCCAATTCTTCTGCAAAGATATGAATCCGGGGTGGTTCATCACCACAGAATTTAATGGCGTTGGCTATCAGGTTCTGTAGTAGCTGGTTGATCTGGGAAGGGTCGGCCTTTACAACTGGCAGGGAATCATAGGAAATATGGGCTTTGTTATAAGTTATGGATGTTTTTAAATTGTTTAAAACATCATTTAAAGCAACGTCCATTATTACCGGTTCAAATTCTCTGGCCTGGGTGTTCAGCCGTGAAAATGCCAGTAGATCATCTATCAGGTCCTTCATCCGCTGAGCCCCATCTATGATGAAATCGATATAATAGTCGGCATCCTCATCCAGCTTACCTTTATAACGCCGCTTCAACAACTGGGTGAAGCTACCCACCATTCTAAGCGGTTCCTGCAGGTCGTGGGATGCCACATAGGCGAACTGTTCCAGCTCCCGGTTGGAGGTCTTTAATTTTTCAACCATATCGGTAAGATGGTTTTGAGTGATTATGAGCTCCTCATTGGCCGTCTTAAGTTCTTCGGTGGTGGCCATCAATTCTTCATTAGTAGCGCTGAGCTCCTCAGTGAGCTGTTTTTCCATCTCCAGCAGTTCTTGTTTGTGTTCTTCAGCTTTCTGTCTTTCTGTGATGTCGTGTACCATTCCCATGGATCGTATTATCTGGCCGGATTCATCCCGGAAGTGGGTGCATTTTTCCTGCACCGTGCGAACCTCACCAGTAGATTTCTTTACCGCCCGGTGTACGATTTCGTAGCCATCTCTGTTTTCATGTAGAGAATTGGTGTATGTTTCATCCACCTCTTTTCGATCATCAGGATGTACTCTTTCAAGGAATGCCTCGTAAGTCGCAGCAAATTCCTGTGGCTGCAGTCCAAATATTCTATACACCTCATCCGACCAAAATAGATGGTTATTTACTAAATCAAGCTCCCAACTACCGAGTTTAGCTATTTTTTGTGATCGATTTAGCATATCTTCGCTTTCTTGAAGCTTCTGGTTGAATTTAACCAGATATTCCTTCTGCTGTTCCAATGCTTTATTAGATGCCTTAAGTTCGGCAGCAAGTTGTTGTTCATTTTCTAACAATTTCAGGTTCTGTCTTTGTGTTTTTTTACGTTTGCTGATATCTGTGACGAAGGAGTAATAATATTGGGGTGTTCCGTCTTCATTTCTAATCAGGTGTACCAACCGTTCCACTGGAACTCTGGTACCATCCCTTTGGATATATTCCTTTTCATATCTTACCGGGCGACCGGTGGTGTTGAGTTCTTCCAGCTTTACTTGTTCTTTTTCCCGGAATTCTTCTGGTGTGAGAGTCTTGGACCGGTCAGTCTTATCGAGCTCTTCCCCAGTATATCCTATAAGACCCTCAAATGCCTGATTAACCATTACCAGCCGTCCATCAGGGTATTCTACACTAAAAGGTTGGGCTGAAAATTCTATGGCATTGGCGAAAAACTTTTCTCTTTCTTTAACTTTCTCTAAAGTTTCCCTGGTCTTTTTGTGTCTGGTATTTTCAACCAGCGTCCAATCGCCTTCACGCTTTATCAGGGTGAATTGGTGTTTGTTCACGGCATCGATGATCTGGTTAGCATCACATTTATCCAGGGGATAAGCGCACAGGACCATTATTTGTAATCTACCCACGATTTTATCCAGTTTTTCCTCATATTCAGCCAGGTCATCCCGGTCTTCTTTTTCCAGGAAAGAGACATTTCCGGTGACTCTTAATCCTCCATAGCCTCTATTGATGGCTTCATTTAGTTTTTCCACCCAGCCGTTTAGAACGTTCTTTGAGTTGAAACCACCATCTTCAATATACCATTCATCATACGGGATGATTTCAATCTGTTTTTTATCCAGATACCCTTTTATATCTGGCTTCACTTTCCGTAGTGATTCTATAGCCTCTTCTACACCTAAAGGTTCGGAGGTGACCCACATACAAAATTCATTATTTTCTAAACCAGCTTTAAAATAAGGAACCAGGATATCAGTTAGATCTTCCTTAGTCTGATAGAACTGGCAGAAATGAGTCCCCCAAGGCACATCACCAATGATATCTATACCCGACCTTCTAAGCATACCCATGGAAAATTCTCCTGAGCTTTAAAATTTAAAAGTTCACTCATATATCTTGTTGGGTATTAAATAATGATTTCTAAAAAATTTTTCACAAATAAAAATCCTACTGGGTTTTAAATAAGCACATAATAAAGAGAATTCAAATTAAATAAAGAATAAAAAAACAGATTTCAGGCCTAAAAAAGGAAGACCTGTAAAAAAAAGGAGTTTTATAAAGTTACACCCATATCCAGCTGTTCTGTGAGTTCCTTGTACCGGTTTCTGATGGTGACTTCGGTAACTCCTGCGATGTCAGCCACGTCTCTCTGGGTTTTCCTCTCACCGAGGAGTACTGATGCAATGTATAAAGCTGCTGCAGCCACACCGGTAGGTCCTCTTCCTGAGGTTAGTCCTTTTTCCATGGCTTTCTCGATTATCTCAATTGCTTTAGATTGCACTTCACCGGAGAGGTTTAATTCACTGGCGAAACGTGGTACATAGTCCACTGGTGATGTGGGTGGTAGTTTTATGTTCAATTCCCTGGTCAGGAACCGGTAGGTTCTTCCGACTTCTTTCTTGCTTACCCGGGAGACTTCTGCAATCTCGTCTAAGGTTCGGGGTACGTTGCATCTTCTGCAGGCGGCGTATAGTGATGCAGCTACCACACCTTCTATGCTTCTGCCTCTAATGAGTTTATTTTCCACGGCGTTCCTGTAGACCACGGATGCAGCTTCCCTAACGCTTCTGGGCAGTCCCAGTCTGGATGAGTCCCTGTCGAGTTCGCTTAAAGCGAAAGCCAGGTTTCTCTCGGTTGCACCGGATATCCTGATTTTTCTCTGCCATTTCCTCAGACGGTACCACTGGGCACGGTTTCTGGCGGGGATGTCCCTACCGTAGATATCCTTGTTTCTCCAGTCGATCATGGTGGAAAGACCTTTGTCGTGTATGGTATAGGTTATGGGTGCCCCTACCCTGGTTCTTTTATCTCTCTGCTCATGGTCAAAGGCCCTCCATTCGGGACCCATGTCCACCAGGTTGTCGTCGATTACCAGACCACAGGCTCCGCAGACAATTTCTCCACGCTCGTGGTCGTTTATAAGTTTTTCTGAGCCACATTCTGGGCATTTGGTTTCAATTTTTTCGATTTCTGAAACCTCTTGTCTCATATGTTCTTTTTCTGAGACTTCTGGCTTGATCTGTTCCTTATCAGCAACTTCCTGCTTTAGTTCTTCTTTCGTTTCCTTCGCCCCCGTTTTTTATTTGTTTTTGGTGACACATAGGTAGGCTCTCCAACTCGATATTCAAAATTTTTAGAATTTTTTGCACGAACCTTTATGGATATATAAGGCTCTTTAGTGGGGCCAAATATATCACTAACAGTACCAATTCTTTCCTTATTTTTCAAAAAAACAGCCAGTCCGAAACCAGGGGTTTGGTTGGATCTTACAATGATTCTACCCCGATTGGAGATGTGGGATATGTTTCCTAACTTCTTCATGTATCAAACCGAAACTTTTATATATAATTATGTATTACGAACTAGTATTTAAATGTTTCGATAAAATTAAATATTATATGTCTTAATTTATATGATTTACGGGTGGGAAGTGGGGCTCTTCATCGATTCTTTGATGCGTTTTCCGTAATATAAAGCCGCAATAGCCCCGATTATGGTAGGTAATATATAACTCACGAACCGATCGATTAAACTGGCGGACAAAACCACGTCACCAGCCACACCTACCACTGCGAAGAGACCAACGATGATGGCTTCCCGTATTCCCCAGGAGCCAGGGAGAAGTGGTGCGAGCATGATTAAAATACCAATGGTATAAATGATTATCAGGGGTATTAAAGGAGGGTAAACACCTACCGTAACAAAACAGACATACATACGGACTATGTCCATGCCCCACATTAAGAAGGACAGGAAGAACCCGATAACGAACACTTTTCTATTTTTAATTACCTGAATGAATCCTGTGGAGAAACGGTTTATGTAATAAATTATTTTTTCGTTGACTCTGGACAGGGACATATCACTCTTGGTCAACTTCACAAAAAATGGATATACGGATTTTACTATTCTGATTATCACTCTCTGCGCAATTTCTTTCCTGTATACCGCATATAATATGATGGCAAAGAAGAACATGGAGATTAATATCATTACAGATACGATGATCTTGGTATAGATGGGTATATTCCAGCCGAGAATGAAAATTGCAGCGAAGATGGATATGATTATAAATGGGAAGAATTCAAAAACCCGATCTGCAGTGGCCGAGGCAAAACCTATCTCAAAGGGCGTATCGTTGGTAGCAGTTAAAAGATATGCCCGCAGAGGCTCTCCTCCAGCTGCACCGGGAGTTACGTTGTTTCCAAAATCACTGGCCAGTAACATTGCCAGAAGGCTTCGAAAGCGAATGTGTTCGTTCACCGTGGATAAAATTAGCTTCCACCGATAAGTCCATATCAGGTATATGGCGGTCTCCAGGATGATGTTAAAAAGAACCAGATACCAGTTAACGTGCATCAATATGTTGATGGTATCCCCCAGACCGACTATAATGGTAATGGCAAAGACTATAACGAATGCCAGTGCAAAGGAGCCGATTATACTCCATTTATGCTTACGGATAGTTTCGTATATATCTTCCATTATCTCAATTCCTTATTTTGAAAACTCTAACTGGGGATTTAAAATATTTAAATAGAGGATTAATATTAAATAACCGGCTTGATTAAATAATTGTTTAAAACTATAAACGGCTATAATATATAAAATTAGGTAATCTATTGGCGGATTATACTGGATAATGAGTGTCCTTTCTCGATTCTCTCAATTATCTCCTTTTCCCCCTCTTTAATTTCCAGAGCTTTATGGATTGCCTCCCTGAAAAGTTCTCCAGGCACCACAATTACTCCACAATCATCTCCCAAGACCACATCACCAGGATTAATGGTGATACCACCATATTCCAGGGGGACATTAACCTCCCCATCACCCAGGGGTTTTCCAGCGTTAGGAACGATGGATCTGGTAAACACGGGATAATCCAGCTTTTTAACAGCAGCTACATCCCTCACAGCGCCATAGACCACAGTACCAGCTATACCTTTCTGCTGTGCGGTCTTTGAAGTCAGTTCACCCCAAACCGCACTGTCATCTCCGTCTGTGAGGATAAAGAGTATATCTCCCTTCTTGGCCAGGTCTATTGCATCCAAAGCAGTCCCCCAGTCATAGGCAGAGGTTTGTACCGTTATAATTTTTCCCAGAATTTTGTATTCATCTTTAAGTGGTTTTATCCCCGGAATCACCGGGCTGTAATCGAGTAAATCTTTAAGGGCGTCAGATAGTTGTGGTGTGCTCAGTTTGTCCTTCCATAAACTGAAACTCTCCTGGTGTGAAAATCTCTTTAAGAGCCCTTCTGGTGAGATTTCCATTCTACCATCCATAAAAATCAGTCCTGAGGAGTTGTAACTTCTTCAACCATGGTTCTACCGGCAACAACTTCATCAATACTGTGGATTGAACCACCGTACTGTTCTATGGTCTTGGATATCTCTTCAAAATCAAGATCCGTACCCTGCATGGTGACTTTGATGTTCTCGGTTTCCTTATCTATTTCCATTAAAGTTACATTTACCCCTTCGACACCACCTATTTCGCTTAAATATGTGGCGAAATCAGGTAGGTTAGGTTCGTGTGGTTTAAGTATATCTAAAACTATTCTTATCAGGCCTTTGGGCACTTTCATTTCCTCCATTTTTATATTGGCTCAATGAATTTAATTTCAATTTGAGTTTATTAACTTGATTGTAGTTAGCTAATAGTTCTTTTATAAATTATTTAAAAGTTTACCCCAAAAGAAATTAAGGCTCCAGCCAATTAAAAAATTCACCTTCTCATTTAAAGGCTGATATCACAGTAATTTAAAGGGGGTTTAATGGTGGTATCCTCCCTTAATTTACAGTCATTGGAATAAAAAAACTTTAAAAATTGGAAGATGGTACATTGAAAACATCATCAATTTTATAAGTAAGATGCATTATATAAATTGAATAGATACTAACAAGTACATCATAAGGATCTAAATGAGTTATCAAAAATTGTTATCCATCATGGAAGAACTCCAAGACTATGCAGAACAGGGAATGCCCATACTCATCGAGGGTAAAAAAGACGAGGAGTCTTTAAAGGAACTGGGAATTGACGGTAATTTTATTAAAGTTTCTGGTTCCCCCCATAAGCTCTTTGAAATTGCAGAAATCGCAGCTCAATCTTCCAAAATTATTATATTAACTGATTTCGACAGAAAGGGCAACGAACTTGCCCAAAAACTTTCTGAAGATATACAAAGACTTGGTTCTTATCCAAACCTTCAAATAAGAAGGAGAATTATGGGAATCACCCGCAGATATATCAAAGATATAGAGAGTCTTTCCAGACACCTCCACCAACTGGAACTTGAAGAATACCCTTATGGTGTCACTGGCGATTACTATCCCATGTAATATGGGCAGCGCGCCAGGTAACAGTGATTATCAGTATCTATACAATAAGGGAGGCCCATAAAATGGGAAAAGGCGAAGAAATAAGTACAACTAAATATCTCATTCACGCTCAAATTAACGCTAATGGAATTGTAGAAAAGCCCGATGTGGTGGGCGCTATTTTTGGTCAAACCGAGGGACTTCTAAGCAACGATCTTGATCTAAGAGAACTACAGAAAACCGGAAGAATCGGTAGAATTAAAGTTAACATCAACTCCAAGGCCGGCCGATCCAAAGGAGAAATCATCATACCATCCAGCCTCGACCGGGTGGAAACCGCAATCCTGGCCGCGTCACTGGAAACCATAAACCGGGTGGGGCCCTGCGAAGCCTACATCCAGGTCTCCAAGGTAGAAGACGTCCGGGCAGTAAAAAGAAGGAAAGTCGTGGACCGGGCCAAAGAACTCTACAAAGGAATGATGGAAGAAGTAACCCCAGAAAGCCTCAAAATGATAGAAGAGGTTAAGGAGGCCATGAGAATCCATGAAATCACCGAATACGGGGATGAAAAGCTTCCTGCAGGTCCCAACGTCATATCATCCGATGCCATCTTAGTGGTAGAGGGAAGAGCCGATGTATTAAATTTACTACGATACGGAGTTAAAAACGCCATAGCCGTCGAAGGGGTAAGCGTCCCTAAACCCGTGGCAGAACTGACCAAAAGTAAAACAGTAACCGCATTTCTAGACGGTGACCGTGGAGGAGAACTCATACTAAAGGAACTACTCCAGGTAGGAGAAGTAGACTACGTCACCAGAGCCCCTAAAGGCAAAGAAGTGGAAGATCTAAGCAAGGATGAAGTTATGATCGCTTTAAGGGATAAAATGCCCGTGGAGCAGATAATACATGACATGGGAATCAAAACCAAAAAACCCGCCGCTGCACCAGAACCCAAAAACGGAGACAAAATAAAGGTTCTAAAGGGCATCTTAAAAGACCTGGAAGGAACAGGAAATGCCGAAATATTAGACGACGCATTAAACATCCTCAAAGAGGTCAAAGTAGAAAACCTCTACGATGAACTTAAAAAGGTCAGTAACAACGTATACGCCGTAGTCTTCGATGGGGTAATCAGCCAGAGACTAATCGATATCTCCAAAGAAAAGGGATTAAAACACATAGTGGCGGTTAGAATCAGTGAAGTGGTGAAAAAACCCAACAATATAAAGGTAATAACCAGATAAAACAAGGGGGGAATTTAAATTTCCCCGACTACTTTATTTTTTTATTAATTTATTAAAAAAAAACTCTATGGGGGTTCCTTTATGTATGTGAACATGGACAAAGAATTTCTAAAGGACATAGAAACCACTAAGGATATCTTAATTCCCAAAGATCCCCTGGACCGAGTGATTGGCCACGACGACATCATAGAATTTGTTAAAATCGCAGCCAAACAGCGGAGAAACCTGCTCCTGGTGGGTCCGCCAGGGATAGGGAAGTCACTCATTGCACAGGCCATATCCTTCCACCTGGGAAAGCCCAACGAAGAGGTAACCGTGGTACACAACCCTGAAAGGCCGGAAAGACCCTTCGTCGAAGTTAAAACCAGGAAGGAGATGGAAACAGAAAAAAGGGATCTACAGATGGCCGAAGGGGATATAGTAAGCCCCGAAAGCGTTCCAGAAGCAGTTGCCGAGAGATTAGGATTCCGGTGCATTCACTGCGGAAGTTACAACAACGCCTATCAAAGCATCTGCCCCCGCTGCGGCGGAGACAAATACTCCCATATAAACGCCAGGAGAAAACACCTGGGAGACCTCCTGGGTATGTTCGAGATGAACAGCGACCCCATAAACATGCCCCAGGAAAGGGTGACCACCACCCGGCCCTTAAATGACCGGGAGGAAGTGGTGATCTACGAAAGGGTGGACGGAGAAAGCATCAAGATCCTGGACCAACACGCCCTAGAGAAGAGGAGGGAACTGGTGGAAGAAAAACCCAGAAACGTCATAGTACCCCTGAAGAGGAACATGTTCATCCAGGCCACCGGAGCCAGCGAAACCGAACTCCTGGGAGACGTAAGACACGACCCCTACGGAGGACACCCCGACCTAGGGACACAGCCATATGAAAGGGTGGTCCCTGGTGCAATCCACGAGGCACACGAAGGAGTTCTCTTCATAGATGAAATAGTCCACATAGCCAACCTGCAGCGTTACATACTAAGCGCCATGCAGGACAAGTACTTCCCCATAGTTGGAAGAAACCCACAGAGCGCCGGAAGCTCAGTGAAGGTACAGGACGTCCCCTGCGACTTCATATTCGTAGGCGCATGCAACATAAGGGATATAAAATACATACTCCCACCACTACGCTCCAGGATACAGGGAGAAGGCTATGAAATCCTCATGCGCACCACCATGCCAGACACACCCGAAAACGAAGCCAAACTGGCCCAATTCGTAGCCCAGGAAATAAAAATGGACGGAAAAATACCCCACGCCACCAGATCAGCCATTGCAATACTATTAGATGAATCCCGGAGAAGGGCAAAAGTTATAGACGACCAGAAAAATTCCCTGACCCTAAGATTAAGAGACCTCGGCGGAGTGATCCGCATGGCCGGTGACGTGGCCATAATGGAAGACAAAGACTTAATCGAAGACAAACACATGCACTTCGCCATAAAAAAATCCCTATCCATCGAAGACCAGATAATAAACCGGTACAAAACCTTCGAAAACGCCATGCAACAGGATTATTCAAGTGCCCAGAAGATGGGTAATGGGAAAGATGGGTTGCCCAATGAGAATGTGGATCGGAGTTATATGTAGATTGTGTTCTAAAATCAACACTCTTTAACATCATATTCTTTTATTCTTTGTTTATTTCGTCTTTTTCAATTTTATATTATCAACTCCTAACTGCAAAAACCATCATTGTTATTCTTGTTATGGTATCTTCGCTCAATTAGATCACTTCAATGGAAATTCATATCATTACTTCATATATTTCCAAAATTATAAAATAAAAAGTTATAGAGCTTATTTTTTATCCATAAATACCACTTAAAACATAGGATAAAATTTCCAAGCAAATTATGATGGCAATAGTAACTCCAATCATAAAATATAATCCTTTACGGGTTCTTGTATCTACCGGGGAGATTTTATTTAGTTTATCCGGGAAAAGAACTAGTGTTTGGCCTATTAAACCCATGAAAATCATGATAAGCCCTTTTTGTATGGGGTTATCTGGGAAATTAAGCATGGAAAAACCCCAAATGGTGGATGCGCTTCCACTTGCAAAGGAAAATAAAAGGTAATATAATGGATTGTATCCGGGTCCACCGCTGATCAGATTGGAGCCACTGTAAACTGGATTTTGAGCAGAAGGAATACTAGTATCATTGAAGGTACCTTTGCGGAGGATCATTAACAGAATAGTAAACAGTGATAAACAATATACCTATGAAACTAGTTAAATTATGAAATCCCACTACTATAGGATAATAAAGAACTAGGGGAAGTATGATTATATACATTAAAAGGACCCATGAAAGTCCTTCATAGGTATAACAACTCATATTTTTACATTTGGATTTTTTATTTTTATTCCCATTATTTTTTCCAGTTTTGCAGTGATCAAATTCTCAAAGAACAATAAAATAGTTCCAATAATCATTCCAAGAAATAAGAATGCCATAAAAGTTAAACCATTAAATACATTTATATCCAATTTGTTACCTCCATTAAAAAATAAGTTTATCAGAAATGTGTTGGCACACCCGTTCAGTTGCCATGTTTTAACTGGTACTGCATCACATCATCAGTTACCTTGTCCCATGTAATAGGTAAAAGTTTGGATGGTTTCAAAACCTTTAATGTTAACTACTTTAGTCTTTCTTTGATTTCGTTTTTGTCGAGTTTTAAGGTCATTAGTATGTCAACATTACTAAAATCTTCTAGGGAAGCTGTGAAAGATGGTTTTCCTAATGGTCCCCCAACGAGCTTTTCTATTACAACATCAAATGTTAAATCATTTTTTAAATCGAATATTATATCTTTTATTAGGCCTAAAAGTGGTTCTTCGTTGGTTTTCACAACTCGGTACTGGAAATTTTTAAAAAAATAATCCTCTGGAGAGGACACTTCTATTGGAGTTGCAATGTTTTGTTCTTCTTTGGATGATTTTAAGTGTATATTACTGTTAATTTTGTTTATTTCATCTATATCCGCTGTGAAGTACTTTTTACTGAATATTCCTCCTGTTGAAATGAGAATATTTCTGATTTTAAATTGTTCACAGTCAATACCAAGATCAGAAACCTTACCTATCTGAACACCATCATTATCCAGAACTTTCATTCCTTTAAGTTTTTCAGCATTCATTAAACCATATCCCCTTATTAACTCTATATTCCGAAAACCATTGATTGAACCACGATCCAGATGATATGAGTAACTATGAATAAGATCACTGCTATTACTGCCATGAACCTTAAACCATTACTGCTTCTTAGATCTACGGATAATGCTTTATCCAGATAATCTGGGAACAGGGGTATGGTCATGGCTATTAACCCCATTCCAAGTACAATATATGCAAGTTCTGATGGAATGTTGGGAAAATTCAGCATAGAAAATCCCCTAAGTACCATAAACCAACCTGCGCCCAATGAAATAAAAAGATAGGCACCAGGATGGTAACCCATACCTGTACTTTCCTGGATGCTGGCATCACCAAATGTTTTAAGTCTTAAAAGCATTAATATCGAAGGATAAAGAAAACCGACAGCAATACCCAGAAACGCGGGGAGATTACCATAAGAAACAACAATTGGATAATACATAAATAGTAAAAGTGAACCAAAAACTAAAGGCATCCAAATAACCATACCTTCATAACTATAATCATCATCAGGACGTTTAATTTTAATGTTGAACATTTTTTCTAATTTTTTCTCGATTGGTTTAATATAAACTGTTAAAACAATAACACCCAAAACCAAGTAAAGACCAACAAATATCATAACTGCTAAATGTCCATCCATCAAATCACCTGAATTAATATTAAAAACTAATAGAATATACTTACCGGAATTTATCTATAGTTTTCGACATTGTTTCTCCATATATCCAATTAGTTGTAACTGTTTTTATGGCTTCACCAGAATTACCTCCAAGCATTCCCTGTACAATAGTCTTTTTATAACCACCTTCTTTAACAGACCATTTCATTGCTTGCTTAAAGGTTGGTGTTATCGCTGCTTTCAATGTAACAGCTTCAGGCCCTGCTAATGATAAACCCACAGAAGCACCGAAATCTACCCAATTATAAGGATTAGTCGGATCCTGGAATAAACCTGAAGCATCTGCAGAAATAATTAGCCCACCTGCTAAAAGGAGTAAACCTAATGGAGGGCATGCTCCAAAAGCGATTAAACCTGCTGTAATGAGCAGTCCACCAGCTACACCCTCCGCACCACTCTCCTTAAATCCATCATAGAAATTCTGTGCATATTGACCAACATTATCTGTAAGAGGACCATGATAACAATAAGCCGGACTCATTGTCTCAGCACCCTTAAGTTGGAAGCCCTGATTATCAAGTATGTCCTTAACCACACCAGTTGTTAAATCAATTATTATCTTAAATCTAGCATCATTATCAAGTGTCAATGTAGCTGTGTTATTTTGCGTATCAAATGTGATTGAGAATGGTTCACCTGCGAGAATACTTGAGACAACACCAGAAACTGTTGAATTAATAGAAACACCAGTCGAACCAAGAACTCCTTGTTCAATTTCAGAAAGTAGAAGAGAACAAACAAACCTGAATGATTTCGTATTATCTGCACCGCCATTTACACCCATTCCCATCGCAGGATCCTGACAGTGCACATAACCAGTGCCACCAGTTACACCACCCATAACCACTGTAAACATATTTCTACTCCATGTTATATTTAATTGAGGGGCTATTTCATCTGCTAACTTATCACTGAGCCATAGGGTAGTTAAAGCTGTCATGAAGGTACCATATGATGCTTTCATGTAACCTACAGGGTACGTGGAATTCTTATTCAGCCAGTATTGAACCATATCATCTGTTACTTTGGTAGTGGCAATGGCAAAGCTCTGTATAATTTCAAATCCAGCATTTTGTTCGTTTATATAGGTTATGGTTTCATTTTTGGTTAATGATCTTCCCGAGTATGTTAAGGTTGTGTTGATATTATCACAGAAGCTGTCTCTGTGATAATAAGCCATGTAACGATCACCTTCTGTGAGATCTGGATCATTATACATTTCTTGAAGCATACCTCCAAGATCTTGACCATTTTGCTCTGCAAAGTTTAATAGCCGACCATACCCCATAAATAAATTAGGATTAATTTCCACGCCTGTAATAGTTGGATCACCGTACTCAAACCACCAAAGTTCTTCATCAAACCAGAGAAAGTAAGAATTGGCGAACCATTTCGTTAAAATAATGTTACCATTAACTATGACATTAACTTCACAAATGCCTGGTTCATCTACATGATGATACACAACACTCACCCATGTAACTGGATCTGTTAAATTGATCTGTTGACTAATATTAAGACCAGTTGTACGGGAAGGTAAACTTAAAACATTATCTACCTCTATGTTTAATAATGATTGTGTTGTTTGTGGAGTGGTAATGTTATATGTTCTACTTTGAACTACAGCTTGATTACCCATATTATCCGCCGCAATAAACTTCAATGTAGTCGTGGTGGAAATAACAATGGGAGCAGTATACTTGGTACTGGAAGTGGTAGGCGTACTACCATTTTTAGTGTAATAGATAGCAGGATTGGAATCGGCATTGTCATTCGCTGTTAATATTACTGATTTAGTAGTGTTATAAGCACCTGATCCCGGGCTGGCGGTTACTGTGGGTGGCGTAGTGTCTTGTATATTCGCTCCTCCAGTGGTTCCTGGGATATTTAGCACGTTCATTGTGCTGGGTAGTTGTCCATTGATTTTGTAATAACGCATTATTTTTGCATAAAAATATACCAAAGATTCGTAGCGGATATTGCCAAGAGGACTACTGGCGTAGTTGGGTGCACGTCCATTAGAGCTGATGAAAGATTTAACGTTGTTAGCAATAGTGATATATTGAGATTTAGTTAAATTTCCGGTTGCTGAACCAGAGGGACTAGGGGCAGCACCAACACTATTTATGGCTACTGGTGTCTTTACATTCTGGTTCACCTGTACCGTGGTTTTGGTTAGGGTGTATAGGAATGAGGGGCTGGTGCTGTTTTCACCATTTACTTTCACATAACCAGGTATCTTATAACCATTACTTTGAGTTTGACTTACAACCGCAGTAGAACCATAACCCACCTCATCAACTGTTAAATTCGCAGCACTAACACTGCCTGAAAGACTTAAAACCGCAAAAACCATAAAAACAAATAGAAAAATGCCTTTAAACTTTAACAAACATTTAATTCCTTTAATTAACATTAAAAATACACCCCAAATAAAAATTTTCAAGTTTATTTGAATTTTTTTCAATAAATCTTTATTAATAGTTGGTTATCAGTAACCCATATATAAAATTTTCTAAATATAAAATATTATTACCTAAACATCAAAAATAAACCAAAAAGTAATACTACTAATTTTAATTTTAGAAATAATTGGTTCGCTTTTTATATTGAAATATCATTTTCGTGGTCATTTCAACATTAAATTCCCACAAATACCAGAATATTAATATATGTCTTTAAAAAAATATATTTTAAGAACTAAATTCCTAACTTTGTGGTATAGAGTTAAATTTTGTGGGAGAAGAACCAATTGCAAGATGTAATCGCCGGTGACGAGTACAGTGACCGGAAAAATATTCTGGAAGTTTTTAATTTCCCGGAAAAGTTGGAAGATTACCTTTTCGAATTAGAGATAAGAAACTACTCACTCAACACAATCAAGACTTACAAATCCATTATCAACAATTTTTATAAGTACCTGAAGAATGGTAAGGAAATATACGATGAGAGACTCATTTTAAGGACATTCAAGAAGTACATAGTTTACCTTAAAAGGGATAAGAAGGTGTCCCAAAACTACATCTACCTGGTAACCGTGGTCTTAAAGAAATTCTTTGAATTCAGTGGCATCGGGGTTCTTAAGGATGTTAAAACACCTAAAAGAACCAAATCACTGCCTAAATCATTGAATGAAGATGAAGTGCGCCGGTTGATTAACGCTTTAGATGATTACCAGACCATAGACCCTCCCACAGCGCATGCAGAATTTTTAAGGCGGAGAAACAAGTTAATCCTAGCTCTTTTGTACTCTTCAGGTCTCAGGGTCTCTGAACTAGTCACTTTACGTATTGACAGTGTGGATCTACATGATAGGACTATAAGGATCCGGGGAAAAGGAGAAAAGGACCGTATTGTCTTGTTTGATGATAATACCAAGGTGTTAATTGAGGATTACCTGGAAAAGCGGGATGATGACAGTGAATACCTCTTCATAAACCGTAACTATGAACACCTCACCCCTCGCTACGTGCAGATGATGATCAAGGACTACGCCCGTGTGGCCGGTATCAAAAAGAAGGTGACACCCCATATACTGCGGCATTCATTCGCCACTCACCTCTTAAAAAATGGGGTGGATATCCGGGCTATCCAGCAGCTTCTGGGACATTCCAATCTTTCCACCACCCAGATCTATACCAGTGTGGATATGAACACCCTTAAAAATGTCTATGACCGGGCCAAGCTTGGTTAAAATTCATTCAATCTCTGTTTTTATAGCTAAATTTTTTTCAATTAAAATCAGATATCATATGAATATAAATATTATTTTGACATATCTAGTAAAGGAACTAATCAAATGGGTTACACTTTTTAGCTTTTTTATTTGATTAAGAATATCGTTTGAATTTGTAGATAGATTGTTGTGAGCAATATCTACATCATACGCTTAATTGAGGGATATGGAGGATTATAAATGGAAATAAGCATGGATAACTATTTCGAAAAAAGGTACAGTTTATTTAAATGGCGTTCTAACACTTCACTGGCCAATAAGGTTGTTTTAGCATTTTTAATGGCCTGTTTTACTGGTATCATGGCCCAGGTAGTCATACCACTGCCCTGGACCCCGGTCCCTATCACACTCCAAACTTTTGCCGTTTTAATGGCCGGTATTTTCCTGGGAAGATATTGGGGTGGAATAAGCATGTTGATATACCTCGCAGTAGGATTACTGGGAGTCCCCTGGTTAGCAGGGATGTCCGGAGGAATAGAAGCACTCCTGAGTGCAAGTGGTGGTTACCTCATAGGATTCATATTAGCTGCCCTTTTCCTTGGTTACTTCGTGGATAGGTATGTCCAGTCCCGTAAATTCCTCCCTATGCTGGGATTGATGCTCTTTGCCAACTTCATACTCTTATACGCCCCGGGATTAATTCAACTGAGCATATGGACCCAATCAGCCACCGGTGTCGCACCAGGAATCTGGGAACTACTTTTAATGGGTGCCATACCATTTATAGCCGGGGATCTGCTTAAGATCGGTGGAGCAGCAGCTCTTACAAAAGTGATAACACCAAAACAGGGTATAGATGGGGAAGAGACCGGTGATTCCAGGAATTGGATCTTCTAAAGCTTTAGAAATAAGAGCCCACCACCTGCTCTGCATGCAGGGCTTTCAGGGCTATGGTTACAGCCGGGACTTCCAACGTAACCTGGAAGAAATAATCAACCATCTGGAATCTAATCCCTATTCCAGCTTGAAATTGGTGGCAGATGCAGATATAATCTGCCAGAAATGCCCCCACCTGGAGGAGGGGTATTGTGATAAATATTCATCTCCCACTATACGTGATATGGATCTAAAAGTCATTGAAAAATTGGATCTAGAAGTAGGTGCGATAGAACCTATACAAAATTTAATCAGAAGGGTAAAGGCATGGAATATCCACGACCTCCGGGACGTATGCGGGGAGTGTTCCTGGAGGGATAAATGTCTGTTGTATCGATCTAAGTTGGAAGTGGATTATTGAATTTCTTCATTAAATTCCCTGAAATACTCTTTTTCCCTAAATCTAAACTCTTTTTCCCTTACAAATTCTCCAAACACTCATCCCTCAATATCTTCGCGTCTTCGTTGGCCGGGTTGATCATCAACGCTTTTTTGAAAGCTTCCATGGCCTCTTCAAAACGGCCCAGTTCAATAAGGGCCACACCCTTGTTACTTAAAATTACATCATTTTCCGGGTCCAGGGCCAGTGCTTCATCATAACAATTTACTGCTTCATCGAATCTGGATAACTCCATCAATGCATTTCCTTTACGGTTCCAGGTGGACGGATCCATTTCCATGGCCTCATCGAGACATAATTCCAGGCTTTTATCATAGGATTGCAGTGCTTCCTCTGACCGGTCCATCTCGGTTAATATGTTCCCCCGGGCATTCCATACATCGGGATCATCGGGGTTGATCTCCAGGAGCTTGTCATAGCAGGCTAGGGCCTGGTTGTACCTTCCCAGCATCTCCAGGATAAATCCCCTCCAGTAAAGCACCACCTCATTTTCGGGATTTAAATTCAAGGCTGTATCACTGGCTTCGAGGGCTTCTTCGGGTCTATTTGAGTTTAGAAGGGCAATAGCTTTGTTGTTCCAGATGTATTCGTTTTCCGGATCATTTTTAAGGGCCTTATCATAGCATTCCAGTGCTTCCTGGAAGCGGCCCAGTCTGGAGAGGTTGTCTCCCTTACGGTTTAAGAGGTAAATATCGTCAGGGTCGAAACGGAGTGCTGCTGTATAACACAGCACAGAATCTTCAAATTTACCCACATCAAAAAGAATATCCGCCCTCTTGGTTACCATGGCCTTTTCATCAATTTTTTGACCTTCCCAATCTTCTATGGGTAGTTTGTGGAATCTTATTATCTGGAATTTGGTATCATCCTCTACATCAGGGTATAATCTGCGGAATTCTTTCCGGAGTTCCTTAGCATCACTGTAACCTTCTTCTCGCGCCAGTTCATCGTTGTTCTTTAGATGGATGTAATCTATTACTTCAACATCGGTAATTTCCGCCTCAAAAAGCTTCCGGCGCTCCTTGGAGACCAGGTTCCAGTAACAGTGGAGTGTGTCACCTACTTTAAGGGGTTTCTTCCACAATTTCCTGATGGTGGTGGTTTTTTTACCGGTTATAAGGTCTATGTGGTCGCTTCCAAATAGTAGGATTGGTATAGGGGGAACCTCCTGTAAAACTTTTTTGCGTAAACTTTTTTGATTTCTGGATAGAACAGTGATATTAAATTTATTATTCGATTATTTCCTCTCCAAATTCGCTGGTTTTTATTTTAACCCGGGGCACAGATGACCTGATATCCCTTGCCATCTCCAGGAGTTCATCACGGGATGGACTGGGAGTGTTCTTTAGTTTTTCATCTAAAACAACCCGGTTCCTGAACTGTTGAATGGTATATAGATCACATTTAGTATCTTTGGCAATTTCCTGGATATCCCCTTTATCTAAAAGACCGGGCACGTAGGTGGTTCTGCACTCTAGGAAAGTGTTTGGAGACTTTCGGACTATCTCCATGCTCTTTTTAACATCATCCCATATTGAGGCACCTGTTATCTCTTCATACTTATTAGCTGGGGCTTTAACATCCAGTGCAACGTAGTCTACCAGGTGGATTATTTCCTCCAGCTTCTCTGGGTAACAGCCATTGGTATCCAGCTTGATTTTTAACTCAGTATCTTTCAGGTAATCTAAGAGTTCCTTAAGCTCTTCAAACTGGACTAATGGTTCTCCTCCAGTTATAACCAGACTGTCTATGAAGTTCAGAGAGTCCTGGATTTCTAATTTGATTTCATCCAGATCCACCTCTTCACCACCGCTTATAAGTTCGGGGTTATGGCAGTAGGGACATCTTAAGATACATCCTCCAGTGAAAAGTACTAGGGAGATCTTCCCAGGATATTCCACAGAGGAAATTAACATACCACCGATGATCATGTTAGATAGATACCTCTAATAGTTGATAAACAACATCTTTTTAACCAATTACCTGCTTTAAAACGTCTATAAATCTTTCATCTTCCTCTAACGTACCCACGCTGACCCTGATCCAGTAGTCGTCCAGTCCATGGAATGAACGGCAGTCCCGAACTATAACTCCCCTCTTTAAGAGTTCCCCGGCCAGGGTCTGGGAGGTCATCCCTGTTTTACGGACATCAACCAACATATAGTTTGCCTTTGATTGGAATACATCTAGCTGGGATATTTTGGATAATTCTTCGTAGAGATAATCCCTGCTTTCTACAGAAAATGACGTGGATTTTTCTATATATTCCTTATCATTTATGGAGGCTACCGCTGCAACCTGGGATAGACGGGTGAGGCTGAAAACTGGTTTAACCCGCTTCATGTACCCTATAAATTCTGGGTTGCCCAGTCCGTAGCCGATTCTCATACCGGCCAAGCCCAGTATCTTGGAGAAGGTACGCAGTATGAACAGGTTGTCATAGTCTGCCAGTAAATCCACGTTGTTTACTCCGGAAAATTCGAAGTAGGCTTCATCCACCACTACCAGGGCATCTGTGTTTTCTAAGATGGTTTTGATATCTTCTTTGTCAATGAGGGCTCCTGTGGGGTTGTTGGGTGTGCACAGGAAAATCATACGGGTACGGGGTGTTATAGCATCCAGTACAGAGTCAACGTTTAAGACATTCTCTGGCAGATCCCAGCTGGCGTACACGGGAACTCCTCCATGGATCTTCAAGGTGAATTCATAGTACATATAAGATGGTATGGGGACGATAAACTCGTCTCCCGGTTCGATCAAGGTTTTCCCCAGGACGTCTAGTATCTCATCGGCACCGTCGCCGCCTAAAATAACCTGGGAAGGGGATACACCGGAATATGCGGCTACAAGGCTGGTTAATTCTTTCAGTCCTACTTCTGGATATCTGTGCATTAATTTTGATTCCTCATTTACCGCTTCAACTGCCGGGGGGGATGGTCCCAGGGGATTTTCATTGGATCCCAGCTTGATTATTTTATCCGGGTCCAGACCGTACTCTTCAGCTATTTCCTTTATAGATCTGCCCGGAACGTAGGAGTCCAGTTCTTCTACCATTTTCTTAATTTTTACCATATCATTCACCGAATTAAAAAATGATTATTTATGATTAAAACGATCTATTTTAGTATTTATTTAATCTATCCATAATTCACGTATTAAATGAAAATTTTCACTGCCTATCTGCCAGTTCAGCATATCTAACTGCGTTATCCTTTATGAGTTCAACCTCATGGGGTTCCAGAGTCCGAATTGCCTTGGCAGGCATGCCCAGTATCAGGCTTTCAGGTGAGAATTTCTTACCCTCGGTAACCACGGCACCCGCCCCCACTATACTGTTTTTGCCAATTACACTGCCATTCAAAAGAGTGGAGTTCATACCGATGAGACAGTTATCCTCTACCATGGTACCGTGTAACACCGCTGCATGTCCCACCGAGACATAGGATCCTATCTGGACGGGGAAACCTCTGGATGAATGTAACACACAGTTATCCTGGATATTAGAGTAGTCCCCTATGTCAATAGGTTCTATGTCTCCTCTTAAAACTGCATTATACCATACTGATGATTGACTGCCTATGTTCACCTTTCCCAGTACATGTGAGCCATTTAATATTATAACGGTGGGGTGTATCATTTGAATCAAATATAATATTTGTTGGAAATTCATTAAAAAAGTTAGTTGAAAGTGTTGAAAAGTAATAGATTTTCATCATTCAGTTAATCTAGGATTCATGGTTGTCCTGGATGATCATGTTGCTTTTGGTCAGGACGATCTTATTGGAGGGGATGTCTTTACTGATTATCGCTCCGGCACCTATCCTGCAGTTTAAACCCACCTTAACACCGGGGTTGAAGCTGGTGTTTATCCCGGTCTTCACACCATCAGCAAATATAACGCCCAGCTTCCTCCTTCCAGAGTCGATCCTCTCTTCTTTAACGGTTAACTTAACGTTTCCATCATCGAAACGGAGGTTAGCTATGTTGGTGCCCGCGGCGATGTTACAGTTTGCCCCTATAATAGAATCTCCCACATAGGAGAGATGGTTGACGTTGGTACCTTCCATGATGATGGAATTTTTTATTTCCACGGCATTTCCAACCCTGACATTATTGCAGAGGTAGGTGTATTTGCGCAGGAATGTATTGGGACCTACATCACACCCTTCGCCTATATAAACCGGTCCCATGATATAGGAACCGCTCCTGATAATGCTGTCTTTTCCTAGATAAACCGGTCCGTGGATAGTAGCTCCTTCTTCCACTTCACCCCATATTTGTGATTCTAAATCTTTAAGGTAAAGTTCATTTACACTCAGAAGTTCCCAGGGCCTGCCAATATCCACCCATTTATCATTTGACTCCAGTCCTAAGACTGGTTCATCTTCATCTATCTGGATCTTCACCGAATCTGTGATCTCGTACTCTCCCCGGGGGGATTTTCCAGTCTTCTCTATGGCCGGGAAGATGCCCTCATCGAAGAGATATATCCCGGCGTTGATTAAATTGCTGGGAGCTTCACCCGGGAGTGGTTTTTCCACTAAATTAACGATCCTGTCGTCTTCAACTTCCACCACACCAAACTGGGATGGATCTTCCACTTCAATCAGGGTGAGGATTGTCCTGGCCTTATCAGAATTATATTTAGAAATTAAATCCTTAATCAACTGGGAATCAACGATTATATCTCCGTTCAAGATTACAAAAGCCCCTTCTATGGATCTGGCAAGCATACCGATGGCATGGGCGGTGCCTAAACGTTCACCCTGGGTTATATATGTAATTTTAACACCCAGTGGCGATCCATCCTGAAAATACTCTTTTATGACTTCTTCGTGGTAACCTACAATCAGGATTATCTCATCTATTCCTGCTTCCCTTAGAGCTTCAACATTGTACTGCAGGATGGGTTTACCACCCACCGGGACCATGGTTTTAGGACGGCTTAAAGTTAAAGGGCGCATTCTGGTGCCCTCACCAGCAGTTAATATCACTCCTTTCATAAACAGATCACCATTTGCAACAGATTCTACTACACTAAAACAAATTTTTCATGAATTCTTTGCTTTTATCCATTAATTTTTGAGCTTCAAGGTCAGTTTTACCTCCCAGGGTAATCCTTACATATGATTCTGTCCCTGATGGACGTATTAAGACCCAACTCCCATTTTCGAGGGATAACCTGACACCATCAATTAGATTGACTTCCGATACATCTTCAAAGAGTTTGGCAAATTCTGCCTCTGTTTTCTCCATTATCATTTTTTTCTGGAATTCTTCACAGTTTATCTTTTCCCGTAGTGTTGGAAAACTGGGCACCTCATCTAATAGTTTGGATAAAGGTCCTTTTTCACTTACTAAAGCTGCTATTCTAAGGGCAGATAATATGCCATCGGGGCACATACAGAAATCAGGGTGTATCCAGGTTCCGGAGGGTTCACCGCCGAAGGATGCGTCATTTTCTTCTATAGCCTCTGCCACGTGGACGTCGCCTACTTTGGTCCTTATCACTTCTCCCTTACCTTCCAGGCACATGTCTATGGAGTTGGAGGCATCCACGGTGGTTACCACCCGGCCGCCTACCTCCCGGGCCATGAGTGATACCAGTTTATCAAAGTCGGCCATGTTGCCCTTTTCATCAACGGCGATCATACGATCAGCATCCCCGTCGTGGGCAATTCCCAGATCCGACTGGGTGGCCTTCACCATCTTCATGAGTTCCTGGAGGTTTGCCTCGGATGGTTCTGGTAATCTGCCGGGGAAGAAACCGTCTGGCTGGGAGTTGAGTGTTATAACCTCGCATCCTGCCTTCCTAAGTATAAGTGGTGATAGGTAAGAGGCAGCGCCACTGGCACAATCCACCACCACCTTCAGTCCAGGTTTTACGTGAACATAATCCAGTAAATCCTTAACATACTCCCGGGATATATTTTTTATGTCCTTAACTTTCCCTATATTTTCCCAGGAGGTATTAGAGAAGGTTTCATCCGAGATTATTTTCTCCAGTTCCCTTTCCTGGTTGGGACGGTAGGCCATACCGGTTTTGTTCCACACCTTAATCCCATTATCCTGTGGTGGGTTATGGGAAGCGGTGATCATTACCCCAGCATCTCCTAGCTTCATGGTGGCGTAACCCACCAGTGGGGTGGGTGCCATGCCCAGACTCAGGACATCGCATCCTCCTTCGAGTATACCGGCGGTCAAAGCTCTCTCGAGCATCTGGTTGGAGGTTCTGCTGTCGTAGCCCACCACTATATCATGGCCGGGGCCAAGTAGGGTTGAGAGGGCTCTGCCCATTTTAAGCGCCAGATCTGCAGTAACTGCAGTGCCTATCGGCCCTCGGATACCGGAGGTCCCGAAAAGCTTCGGGGGTTCATCTTTATTATCCATTGGTTGTTATGCTCCGAATTTGGTTGATTTATTCATGAGGTCCATCAGTATGTTCATCACATCGGATCCCCTTATTCTGCACAGTCCACCTTTGGATGCGGCTCTTTCATTGTAGATTTTCACGTCATCCACCCTGATGTCGGGTCCGTTAATTATCAGGGGAACTGGGTCGCCGGTGTGGTCCATTACAGATATGGGTGTGGAATGATCCGCGGTGAGAATGAAGTATAAGTCCTCTAAATCCATAAGTTTGCCTACCACCTGGTCTGCCTTTTCTATAAATTCCAGCTTCTCCTGGGCATTTCCATCGTGGCCTGCTTCATCTGCTCCATCTATATTTATTAACAGAAAATCATAATCCTTTGCTGCGGTGTCCAGGATGCCCTGGGTGATGTTGTCCAGGTTGGTATCCACACCGCCGGTGGCACCTTCGATATCGATGATGTCCATGCCGGTTATTTTACCGATACCCTTGATTAGACCGGTTTCGGCTATACACGCTGCTTTTAAACCATATTTATCGGAGAATGCCTGTACATGAGGTACGGCTCCGGCACCCCGGGGCAGGATTATGTTGGCTGGGTTTTCACCATTTTCTATCCTTTCCTGGTTCAGGGGGTGGTCCTTCAGGATCTGGTAGGATCTTTCCACCACCTGGTTCAGGATATCCGCTGTTTTTCTGGCTTCCTGAGTCCCGTCCAGTGGTTCGACCCTGGTCCATTTCTTACCATCATATTTGGGGTCGGCTGCACTTACCTGGTCAGATAATCCTTCACCCCTTAAAACCAGCACCGATCGATGGCCGGTTGATTCTTTGAATATGATCTGGACGTCCTCTATATCAATCGAGTTTATAGCCTCGGTCAGCTCCTCGGTTCTTTCCCTGATTCTCCCGGCGCGCCTATCGGTGATTACACCATCATCATTCGCGGTGGAAAAATTACAGCGGAAGGCGATATCACCCTCCAAGACATTTACACCAACACCAGCGGCTTCAAAAGGCCCCCTACCGGTGTAAACTTCATAAGGGTCGTATCCCAGTATGGATATGTGGGATGTGTCACTTCCCGCCCTTATACCTGGTTTTATAGGGTCCATTATCCCGCATATTCCAGTTTCTGCCAGTTTATCCATATTTGGTGTTGCTGCAGCTTCCAGCGGTGTTTTAAATCCAAATTCTTCAAGTGGTCGGTCTGCCATTCCATCTATTATCATTATGATTCCCTTCAACTTTATCACCTAAACCAAAATGATGCCTATAAGAGCCCCGCATACGGTGGCAATGAGATTAACATGTTCGTTGTTGAGGTACTTTTTACGTTCCAGCACAGCACCCAGTATACTGTCCACGAAGCATCCTACTGTTCCTGATATAACAGCGATTTCCAAGGTTTTTACTGGATCTGGAAATATACCCAATAAATAAGCTGAGATACCTATTATACCAGCACCAATTATTCCTGCGGCTGTTCCAATGAGGGATATTCCACCATCAGTCCCCGGGGGGACCTTTTTGAGGGTGGTTATTAATCTGGGGGTGCTGGTAATTCCCACTTCGCTGGCCATGGTGTCAGCGGTGGCGGTTGCTATGGATCCAATGAATCCTCCGTAGTTTCCGAAGGCAGCCATCACGAAGGGAACGACACCGTTTGAAACCACGTTTCTTATGGTCCTGGTTCCTTCGTATACTTTTATTTCCTTTTTATACTGATGTTTGTATCTGGTAAATGCCAGTCCCAGAATCAGGAATACGAATATTAAAATGAGCCAGTTTACGCCGGCACCCGGGGCGAAGATTATGATCACACCCATTATGATCATAAAAACGGATCCCAGTAGGTCAATGGCTTTTCTGGCGTATACCATTATGCCAATAACCACCAGGAGCGCTACATATGGTGCCACATATTCCAGGTTGTACATCTAATCCCAGACACGATTAATTTCTTTTACTACCCGGATATGATTATTTCTCTTCAATTACACGGGTTTTTACGATCTCCACCCTTTTGAGGGGGTAGATTTTTTTGGCCTCATGGTATATGTGAGAGGCTAATTTACCGGTTATTATCTCTTCCACCAGGTCCCGGAAGGTTTTCTCGGCAGCTGCTTCTGCTACCAGTCTTTCCATGGTCTCCCGGATGAACTTCTGCTGGGAAGATTTGGCCCTTTTAATGGTAATGGCCAGGACGTGGATCTTCATCTTGGTATTATCCTGGGTCTTAACCTGGGTTATGGCATCTATCCGGCTGGTTCCCCTTCTGATCATGCTTCTAACATAATCTGAGGTTACCTGATGCCCTACGAAGTTAGTGCTGGCCGTATCTCCAGCCACGTTGTCGATCTGGAAGTAAAGTTTAATGTACTGTTTGCTGAAATCTCCGGAGAGCTCCCGGAGGGATGATTCCACCCTTCTTCTTATGAGCATGCTGGGATCCCGGGCGGGAGTGGTGCCTATTTCTGCTTCTCCAAACTCCTTGGGGGTCATAATCTTATACCAGTGTTTTTCTTTCCATGTATCGCGTACTCGTCTACGTCTTGCTTTCGCCATAATATCACCTTGAAACGTGTTTAAAAGAATATTTGTTAAATATAAATTCTTTAAGTTCCATAAAACGGAAGATTATTTTATTAATAATTCTCCATTTCTAGTTTATAAATATTGTCTGATCTGATTTACGGATAATTTGTTGATATCCAGTTAACTCAGTACAGTATCTTATTCAATTAACTGAGATAGTAAATTATTTACTCAATTAACTCTGCTTGTAAATTGTTCATTACTTATCTTGTAGTGGTATGATCCTTACGTTGATAAGTGGAACAATTAAAAAAAGTTTTTTATTTAAAAAGTTGGTTTTACCGCCAGGTATGTTGATAGGACATAGTTAGAATTTCATGGTATATAGGTGTTTAGGTTTTTAAAGTGTTGATTGATTTAACATCAAAAGAGTATTTGAATAACATATCTATTTAAAAAAAGTTTAAAAGAGGGGGGTTTAAAACCCTCTTAACATCCAATCATGCTGCGCTTAAGTCTTTCTAGTTCTGCAGATATGGTTTCCAATTCAACATAGTATCTGACTGGATGCGTATTATTTTGCTGGCGCAATAATCGCATTCCTTCCAGTATATGTAGTATTTTCAGGTGTAAATCCTGAATATCCTTGTATTTCCCTGCAGATGTGCTTTTAAGCATGGTTATCTGACTCCCAACTGAATAGCTATCTATCTGGTTTTGAGCCCCGGTTGAATTAACGCTTAGATTAGATGTGGTATTACCTAAATCCAGGGCGTAAATAGGCAGAATCCAGATGAGAACCGCAAACACACCGATTAACACTAATTTTCTCCAGTCATTATCACCTCCGTATTAATGGATATGATAGATTGATACTCAGCTTAAAAATAGTTTTTCCAGATTCAGGCCCAAATCTCACCAGTTTACCCGGAACAGAGGATACAAAAATAGAATTTATAATAAATAATCATTATGGAATGTATTTGAATGGTTAATTCCACAGATGAATCTCACGGAAACGTATTAAGCATGTTGAATATTTGGGCTTTTAAAATTTGAGAGGTCGATTCATGAATTGATAATGTTTAACGTAACGCCCTAAAACTTCATCAACGGTTCCTTCATCCTCTACCACAGTTTTACCCATCTTCTTGAGTGCGGGTTTAGCATTTATACCCATCTGCATGCAGATGATTACATCAGCATCTTCTACCACATTTAAGGATTTTCCCCACTGGTGTTTCTCTCCGGGTTCCTTGGGAGATTCCCTGGTTTCAATGAACTTGGTTTCTTCCCCATCAAATTCGTATATAAGAAATTTCTGGGCTTTACCAAAATGTTCAACGTACTCTTCATCATCTGAGGATGCGACTGCTATTTTCATTTTATACCACTATTTCCAGATTATTTGACCCGAGGATGGTTCCAGATTATTTGACCCCTACAAAGATAGGACGTTCACCGGATACCACATCCCACTCTTTCTCTGTAAAATCAGAGTAAATAAAACTCTCAAAACCTGTCTCAGTCATGGAGTCAATTACCTCTTCAATTCCCAGGACTCCCAGTTTATGCTGGTCGATATCGAAGTCCAGCTTACCATCTTCTTTTATCAGGAATACGAAGTTCGCCTGGAATATCCCATCTTCCAGGTGGGACTGGCAGATCCTGGCCAGTTTAAGGTCATCATCAACCACCGTATCCACACTCACCAATCCTTCAATCCAATTTTCTTTGTTAATACCGTAATCAAAGATTAAAACCCCTCCTTCATTCAGGTGGGTGTAAAAATTTTCAAGAGTCCCCTTAAACTCCTCCCGAGTGGTGTTATAATTCATGGCACTGAACATACATATAACCATGTCAAATTTTTCATCTAAATTTAATTCTTTCATGTTTCCCTCTAGAAAATTAATATCAGGCAGTTTTTCCCGGGCTATCTCCAACATCTGGGGATTTATATCCACTCCCAGAACATCAAAACCATCCTTCATGAACTGGGCATGCCGGCCTGTTCCACAGGCTATATCCAGCAGCTTATTACCTTCACTGGTTTTATGCTGTTCTGCGGCCCATTTTATGAAATCTACCTCTATTTGGAGGTCTATCTTTTCATATATCAGGTCGTAATATCTGGCGAACTTCCGATATAACTGTTCTTCTGTCATTTTTAAACTCTAATCATTTATTTTCTTAATTAACGTGGCTACGTTGTATCCAAAACGGCGAATGGTTTCCATACCTTCCTCATCATTCTGAACTTCCCCTGGGGAATGTCCAAAGACCATGTTCCAGTAGGTGGAGCCGGGAACGATCATGTCGTTGATGAAGAAGAACATCAACATCTCCTGTAAAGTTGAAGTCTGCCCTCCTCTCCGGGCGACGGCTATGGGACCTCCTACCTTCCAGGATAGGAAGTTATCGTTTCTCATGGATACCATTCCCATCCTCTGCAGGGCGGACATCACATCCCCCCGGGCAGTTCCGAAGTAGACTGGGGAGCCGACGATTAGCCCCTCTGCATCTTTTATTTTGGCGATCATGGGGTTTAAATCATCGTTGATACTGCATTCTCCCAGATCCCCACATTTCCCGCAGGCGATGCATGATTCGATTTTTTTACCCACAAAAGGTATTATCTCCACTTCCAGTCCCTGGTCTTCTATAACACCGGCACATTCCTCCAAGACCTGGTAGGTATTCCCACTCGGCCTAGGGCTGCCGCATAATAAGGTTACTTTCATAGGATGTCCCTCCTTGAATTATTTTATCATTTTATTAATTTTTCACCGGGGTGTATATTTATTCTTCGGTGGCAGAGCCCGTAAGACCTAAAAACTTGGCAAATACGTTGATGGTCGATCCCTGTATCAGCGCAGAGGTTATGGTTATGAAGAAAACGATGTTGAAGATCATGTTGGCGTTGCCTACTCCGGCAGCAATGGGGAATGTGGCAAGGATGATGGGTACTGCACCACGGATACCCACCCATGACATGAAAACCTGATCTTTAACTCCTACTTTGAAAGGTAAAAGGCACAGGAACACTGCCAGGGGGCGGGCAACCAGGATAAGGAAGAATGAGATCACAAGCCCTATGCCTATTATTGGAATAATCTGTGAAGGGAAAACCAGCAGTCCCAGGGTTATAAACATGACTATCTGCATTAACCAGGCGAGCCCATCGAAAAATTGCATTTGAACCTTTTTCTGGACAAAATTAGAGTTTCCAAGTATCAGGGCTGCAATATACACACTTAAAAGGCCGTTACCACCTACGAAGTAGGTCACCGTAAATGTTAGGAAGGCCAAGGCTATGGTGAGTACTGGATAAAGACCAGGGATATGGAGGTCGATTTTGTTGATGAGCATCACCATCCCTTTCCCGAAAACAACTCCTAAAATAACTCCAAGCCCAATAGACTGTATGAGTAGTAATACGGTGGATTGAATGGAGGTGGTGGGGTTTAGTACAAGAAATATTAAGGTGGTGGTCAAAAAATAAGCCATAGGGTCGTTGGTCCCACTTTCAAGCTCCAGGGTAGGTTCAATATTATTTTTAAGTTTTTCTCCTCCACGGGACCGAAATATGGCAAATACAGCCGCAGCATCGGTGGAAGAAACGATTGAACCAATTAGCAGGGATTCTATCAGGGAAAAACCAGTGATCCAGTTGATGAAAAGTCCCAGTGCAACGGCAGTGATTAAAACTCCTACAGTAGAAAGGGCCACTCCTCTCCAGAGAATTGGTTTTACCTCACCCCACTTGGTGTCCAGTCCTCCTGAGAAGAGGATGAAGACCAGGGCGACGGTACCAATGAACTGGGTGATGGTGGCGTCGTCAAAATATATCCCCCCTAATCCTTCAGAACCGGCCAGCATCCCTATCAAGAGGAAAAAGATCAATGAGGGAATTCCCAGCCGGTGGGAGGTTTTGCTTAAAATTATACTGGTTAAGAGTAAAAGTGCTCCAATTAATATTAACTGTTCTGGAATCATGTTTTAATAGTATCTCCATATATTGTAAATTGTTTAATAAATTCTACTTTTTCTAAAAAAAAATAGTAATAAAAATTTTTTATTCTTACTTTGTTTAAAAATTAATTTGTTTAACTCCTTATAAGTATTTTGCACCATGATAAATAATGATAGATTTGGAGATTTCAGTAGATCGTCAAATTAAAGGATGGGTTTACCGTTCTGATTTCCTATTATGGTCATATATTTTCCTGTCTTTCATTATTCATCTTTCTTTTTAAGCAGTTTACCCGTGTTAGGAGCTTATAAAAAAAGGAACATGATGTTTCAATTCAATATAAAATGAGGTGTTTTTCAAGTCGCAACTAATGTTATCATGGCCATAATCGAAACAACAGCAGGGTAATAGGGTATGCCTGAACCTGCTGGTCCTCCTCCTGCTGACATTAGAAGACACCTCATAATATTAATAATACTGCTATGATACCACTTACCAGTGATACGACTAAACTTGCAAGAATTCCCCGAGGTAATTTCTTGAATTTAGGATCGTGAAATCCTTCTATGGTACCGCCTATATTATATGAAGCGACAACCGCGTTTATAAAGAAAATACTCACTGCAAAAATACCTGCAACCGTAGCTGCGCCTGCTGCTCCGTAAGATAATCCTGTAAGTGCACTGTTAAGTATATAGTAAATTAATCCTCCACCGGCACCACCAATGGCACTTCCAATTATACCGCTTATAAAACAAACCGTTGGAATTCCATGACCTTCGGTACCTGGTGTTACGTATTTTTCCTGTGGTGATTTTGTGATGGGGTCGATTGGGACTTTTGCTGAAGCTGGAACAATTCCTATACCATAAACGTAGATGATGTTAGCAAAGACCATGGTTACAGTCACCATGAGTGTTGCTCCTACTGCACCTGCTGCTAACACCACCCATAGTGGTTGTCCTGTCATTGCCGCGGCAGTTATAATCCCGGTTAAACCAGAACCTGCTGCCAGCATAGCTGTACCGGTACCCACACCTGTGGCTGTGGATATAGCTGCTGGGGCACCACCTACCTGTATAAAGTGGACACCGCATCCAACTAAAATTCCACCTACAGTGATTGCACCGATTAATATTAATGGATCCATCATAACAACCTCTTATTCTCTATATGGACCGTATGTGTCTTTTGCGAATAATTCTATTCTTCTGTTCATGAATATCAACGTCACAATAATAACAATGCCGGCAATGATTCCACCAATAGTTCCAAACACTATTGTAATCCAGAAGCTGAGGAATACTATAAGCCCAAATGCAAGGCCAGTGGTAGGTCCCGCAAATTTAGAACATATGTTTGTTACATCGATGTTATTTCTTGCACCGATTCCTGCTTTTGTTGTTATGTCACCGTGTGATGCAACTGGAATTCCACCACCATGCGGTAAGTGTTGGTATTCTACTTCTGAACCGTAAAAGTTGTCTCCTGTTGATGAACCAATGGCACCCATTGTGATTCCCCAGATTACTGCCAGTAGTGGTAGTGGGAATGGGTGTGCTAAGCCTGGAATCGGCAATGTCATTAGATATGACAGTCCTACTATACCAAACGTGGCTATAAACCCGTGACCTGCAATTGGGCCTAGATGGGTTACTATAATATCAAGATACAATGGTTGATTAAATTGAGATTGGCTTGCAGTCCTTCCTAGGTAGGCTGTAACTGCATATGCGCTGTGTATTAAAGCTGCTATGAAAGATCCTATAGCCATGGCCATTATAATTGGATAGTTCAGTTTTATAAAAACGAATGCTACGGAACCTGCTATACCACACCAGGCGCCCCACATAACTGGTTCTCCTGAAATAGCTTTGTTAAAGAATCTGTGCAGATTGCCCATCTGGGGTGCCAGCTGAACCTGAGAGTTGGGGTTACTCATGGAACCAACATCTGATTCCAGGTCCTCTGCAGCTCCTGAAATGGTTGCAGCTGCTCCCATAAGAGCAACAACGCCTAACCCTGCAATCATAGGGTCTACCATATTTTTTTCCTCCTTGTTTTTTTTAAATAAAATAAAAAATAGGTGTTGTGTTACACCTATCTAATTAGCTGGAAGCTGCCTGGGATATACCTGCGTATTCTCCCTAGTGGCCCACGTTCATTGCGTGGTTTGGATGGTTATCTCCTCTCAGTTCAGTTGGTAATCCTTCGTCTCCCTATTGAGAACACGTTGGAGGCACCATACTGGTCTTAGAGGTCGTAACCATAGAATCCGAATTTGGAGTGCTGTTCTTTGTGTAGGTACATGGATAGGTACCGGGTGTTTAGACCGGTCTGAGCGTTTTCAGTAGCAAATGCAGTGGAACAACCGGTTGCTGCAGCGACTAAGGATGCTCTCTGTGATCCACCGAATATGGTTTCGAGTAGTGGGGGTAGTCTTCGAACTGTTCCAGTGCGTAGAAGTTAACTTCGAAACTGCATCCAGGACTGTGTCCATGGTGTTAGGTGCTTCGATTAATCCGTATTTGTCTTCTACGTACTCTTTACCAAAGTAGGTGAAGTCGTCGAGCACATTGTCAGTGTAGGCAGCGGTTGCATACTGAGTGAAACCGACACCACCAGACATGTAAGAACCTAACCAGATCTGGTCGTAGAGCATAGCTCCAGCGGCCACAACCTCTAAGGTTTGTCTTAGTGGGTCTAGTATTTTTCTTGGGCCCTGAGCTGTTTTTGGGAATATATCTAATAGTTTCTCCAATAAGTATGTAAATGTTTAGTAAATTCTATTTTTTCTGAAAGAATAATCAGAATAAAATTTTTTAATCCTTACTTTGTTTAAAAATATTTTTGTAACCATTCTTTATAAGTGTTTTCTGTCATGATAAATAATGATAAATAGTCAAATCTCAAGTTCATTATCTATTACATATTAAGGGATTTATCCAGGTCATATTTCCCAATAAATTCTTATAACACGATATTTCCTATTTTTACGTATCTTCTTTCTTTGCAGAAGAATTTCCCCGTGTTAATGAGTTATAACTATAAAAAAGGAACATTTATGGTTTCTCAGGCCAATATATAGATGAGGTGTATTTTTATGGTGGAACTATATGAAAAGATGGTTAAAGAAGCTTTAATGGCTCAAAGAGCAGATGTGGATACTGTTAAAAAATATAGAGGGCAAGAATTTAAAATAGAACATACCAAGCCCTATGTCGATGTTGCAAATAAGATGGAAGCAGTGGATGGTCAGAGTGAATCGGTTTTAAACCTTCATAAGAAATCCATAAACGTCCATTTCGAGACATTAAAAGGCCTTACCGACAAGGTCAGACCAGAAGACGACCCATTCGTAGAACACTACCAGACTCCAGCTATCCTGGAAATCCTGTACGATGAAGATGAAGATTTTAAAGCAAGCATGGACAAATTCATAGATGCTATAGGTAAAAATGAAGCTTTGATAGGTCGTGAAGTGGTCAGGAGATACGGTGGTTTTTACGGACCGACCTGCGTGGTGGATTTTGCCCTGATACCAGGAAGTACCAGTAACGTGGTAAATAGAATACTACAAACAGTGGATATCCCAGTCGACCATAAACAGACCATACTATCTTCCAAATCATGGGGTATGAATACTTCCTATGGAATAGGAGAAGTATTTGCCAGTTCCATAGAAGGAGGAGATTCCCTAACCGATGCTATCGGAAAGGAGATAGAAATGATAGAGTCCATCTACAGAACACCGGTGGAAGCACAGGCCAAGTTGATGGATTCAGTGGGCCATCAATCATTTGACGTCAGAAAATACATGTCACAGTACAGAAACGGGATTGAGAAGACGGTTAAAGAAGCGATAGATGATGGAGTGCACTACGGTAACATAGTAACCCTACCAGCATACTGTGTAGGAGACATAGCACACCACATATCTCAGTCAACCTACAACATGTGTAAAGACGATGTTACCATGGCCATAATCGAAGCAACAACAGATGTAATCGAAGCAACACTCAACAGTGCTGCACCGAATATCAAAGACGAATATCAATTATTATCATTAGCTACCGGTTCTTCTGCGTGTGCAGTGGAATATATCCTTGAATTAGACGGTTTCAACGCCCCAACGGTAATAGATCTTCTAACCAGAAGGTTCCATAACTTCGTGCAGCAGTTCCCAACCCGAGGGGCTGCAGCAGAACTGCACAACTGTGACTTCATGGACATGATCTACCGGGGATGGGAACACTTAGATGAAGAAAGGAAAAGCAAAAACGGTTCACCTGGAAAATTAGAACCAAAAATTGCCGGTTTTAAAGTGGATCTAAAACCAGTAGATGAAAATGAAGTTATCATGAACCCACAACGCTACACCTATCCAGCATGTGCCATAACCGTCAGGTTCTCCTCTCTAATGAGGTTAGCCGACTACCCCTGCCTGTTAACCAGTGAACCAATAACCGCCACCATGATGAGCAATATAATAGCCCTGCACAAGGAAATTCCAGCATCACCAGCCCGTGTATGTAAAAACTGTGCCTCAGCATCCGTGGTAGACTTCAGACATTCCTACTGCCAGTGGAAAGAAGCCGTATAAAATTTGAAAGAGTGAAAAAATGAAATGTTACATGTGCGCATTGGAGGGTAAAGATTCGGATGCAGTGGCTATCTGCGTGGTATGCGGTATGGGCCTTTGCATGGACCATGTAATACGGGAAGAGATTGAAATATGGGAGGGAGGTTTCCCCCTTCCCAGTAAAAAATTGGAGAAAACACTGCCTAAAATGCTGTGCGAATGGTGTTATGAGGCTTACCAAAGTGGTTAGCGTGATTTAAATGATCTCATTAAAAAAACGCTTTTTAACCGAGCTCATAGGGACATTTTTCCTGGTTTTCATCGGGACTGGTTCCGCGGTCATAACCTTAATGATCACCCAGGGAACAACACCACCTAACGCATTCAACATAGGAATCGGTGCATTAGGGGGTTTAGGGGACTGGTTTGCCATTGGTATGGCTTTTGGTCTTACGGTGGCCGTTTTAATTTATGCCACCGGCCATATTTCCGGTTGCCATATAAACCCGGCAGTAACCATCGCCCTCTGGGCAACCAGGAAATTTCCAGGCAGCGAGGTTGTTCCCTACATCGTAGCCCAGCTCATCGGCGCTTCACTGGCCAGCTTCATTTTAGCTGGAGTGCTGGGGATGAACGCAGTTACGGTGGGTGGTTTAGGTGCAACCGCCCCATTTGAAGGTGTAAGCTACATTCAGGCCATAATAGCAGAATTAGTGGGAACTTTCCTACTGATGTTTGTTATAATGGGGGCTGCAGTTGATAAAAGAGCCACACCAGGATTTGCAGGGTTATCAATAGGTTTAACAGTTGCAGCAGTGATCACCACCGTTGGTAACATCACTGGTTCTTCCATCAATCCGGCGAGAACCTTCGGCCCCTATCTGGGTGATCTAATCTTAGGGGGAACTAATCTCTGGAATTATTACCCAATATACGTAATAGGTCCAATAGTAGGGGCTATTTTAGCAGCGTTTATCTACCAGTATATCTCTTCTGAGGAAAAACTACCTGCTGGAAAAGTAATCAGGGAATAAAATAAATTTCCTTTTTCTTTTTTTGTTATGAAAATTTCGAAATAAACCAGCCTATCAACTCACTGGTTATACTGATTCGAGGGGGCATCCTGGGTATCTCTTCCGGACCGAACCACTGGGCATCTACAATCTCCCTACCATCCACCTCTATCTCGCCGCTTCGATACTCAGCGGTAAAGGCAACCATCAACGAGTGGGGGAATGGCCAGGGTTGGCTTCCGAAATATTTGATATTTTTCACCTTCAAACCCACTTCCTCCATGATTTCCCTTTCCACCGCTTCTTTTAGGGTTTCCCCGGGTTCTACAAATCCGGCGATGAGACTGTACATACCTCCACGATAGCCGTGTTTGGCCATGAGGAGTTTATCATCCTTTACAATCGCCGTGATTACAGCTGGTGAGAGACGGACGAAACTCCTAAATCCACATTCCGGGCAGACCTTGGCCATCTCATAGGGTGAATTTTCGGTGGCTGCGCCGCACCTACCGCAGAACTGGTGGTCCTGGTCCCAGGTTACCATCTGGACAGCTTTACCCGCCAGGAGAAATATATCTTCCTCTAGAACATCGTATAATGACCGTAAATCTCTAAATTCCATTCCTTCCGGTGCTTCAGTTTCTGGATCCACCTCTGCAGAATAGCAGGGTTTTCCTTCTAATGTGCCCAGGTACTGTGTTCTTACTGGTGCAATCTTTAATTCTTCCAATTTCCCATAAGGAATGCTGATACCTGTATCTGTGACTTTTACAATCATTTCATAATCTTTGAAGATGAACCAGTAACTAGGGGTGCTGGTTATATCTTTAGGTCTGTTGGCCGGTTTGTATTTTTTGTAAACACTTTCTCTTGCCATAGATAATGATAATCTGGTCTTCGTTAAATATTTTGTTCACAAATAATTTTTTTTATGAATTTTAGATGGATTCATTAAATTTATATGAATTTTGGATTTCATTAAACGATTGTACTTACTACAACAGTTCGATATTTATATGATGTGATTCGATAATTAATTAAATCAAATCTTTTAAAATAGGGGTGATTTGATGGAATCTGACTATGAGAATGCAATGAGAGTACTCAAAGGGATGGTAGAAAGAAGTAGACTTAGAACCACCGGCGGTGATGCCTTAAGGTTAATTACCAATCTTGGCTGTGATGAGATAAACGATGGTGTGGACTGCCTGGAGAAGATGAAGTTGGTGAAAACAGAACGTGCCATAAATAAAGTTTTCTTCGATTTTGCCAATGTCACAGTACTGCCAGAAGGTTATAACTATTATAATGAACACTTGGGGAAAATAACAAGTATGGAATAAGTATTTATTTTTTTCCATACTTTTATTAAATTTTTTAAGATTTAAATCCTGGTTTTTTTGTGAATCTAAAGTTTGGAAAGGGCCATCTTGGCTGCAACTTGTTCAGACTCTTTTTTACTTCCACCGGTGCCTGTCCCGTACCTTTCACCGTTGATTTCCACGGCCATGGTGAAGGTTTTATTATGCGGCGGTCCTTCATCCTGGATTAATTTATAAGCAACGGTCCGACCATCTTGATCACATAGTTCTTTTAATTCAGATTTATAATCATAAAAAAACACGGCCTGATTTTCTATATGGGGGATAACGGTTTTGTTGAGAAATTCTTTCACCACTTCCAGTCCCTGATCCAGGTATACAGCTCCTACCAATGCTTCGAAAACGTCACTTTTAACAGAATCCATCTCCCTCCGGGTTAATTCAGCACCAACACCTAGTTTTATATATTTATCCAGACCTAACTCGGTAGAATAAGCATAGAGTGCCTGCTTACACACGTAATTGGCCCGTAATCGGGTTAACTGACCCTCTGATAGAGGGGGATTAAGGTGACATAAATATTCAGATATCACCAGGTCCAGGACGGCGTCACCTAAAAATTCTAATCTTTCGTAACTTTCGCTGATGTTGTTTTCGTTGGTGTAAGATTCATGTAGAAAGGCTATCTCGTAAAGGTGAATGTTAATGGGCCGGATTTTGAGTTTTTTAAAAAGTAACTCCATATTATCTAATTGTTTCCATGGTTATATTAAACTTAAATCTATCATTTTTCGAAGATAAGTAAACCTTCATTAACAAATAGTAAAGTATATATAACATAATGTAAAGTACTATTTACATGGACGTCTTCAATTTAAATAAAAAATTCACATTCCTAATTTATTTTATCTTGGACACCCTGTTCGTGGGAATAGGGATGGGCGTTCCCATTTTAAACATAATATTTGGATTTCCAGTGGGCTGGTATATTACAAAACGGTTATCCAACTCTCCAAAAAATTTAAAGGAAAATCTAGGGGTAATGCTTAAATATTCCCTTTACACCTCTTTGATCACATTTATCTGGATGGTGATTATCTGGGTCCCAATCAGCACCATGCTTATAAACCCCACTGCAGATTTCGCTCATTTTGGAATCCCCATGATACTCTACGATCCTAAAATAAGCTTCATTGGATGGATAATTCTCATGGTGTTCATATCTCCATTTTTACAATTGTTAACCACGGTATTTGCCGCACAGGTAACGATGTGGAGGTCTTTAGATGAAAATAATTATAGAGGTGAATGATATGTCAGAATCAGGGATGGTGTTAAAGATACTTTCACTCTTTGAATCTGGCCTGTTTATCAAGATAGTATCTGTGTTTATTACAGGGCTGTGGATTACAGGTATAATTTTAGTAAACATTTATGTAATCATACTGGCGCTCCTGCTTTTAACGGGTCTGGGTGTGGTTCTTTATATACACCGGGATAAATTAAAGGAAATTTTCTATGGTGATGGTAGTGTGATTGTGGAAGATGAAAGGACTCAGCTAATCAACGAGAAAGCTTCCACCATGACTCTGGGTGTTTTAATTGCAGTGATAATATGGGTTGGAATAGTTATAACGGCCCTTAGAGCTAGTTATCCTCAATATTCGTATGTTGGATATACGTTGTTTGTAGTTGCAATATTTTGTCTTATACTGTATATCTCAGCCCGTACTTATTACGCTCGGAAATTTTAAAATGGTGATTTAATGGAAAACTATAAGATTTTTAGAACAATTATCGTTATATTCGTCGCAACGGTGGTTGGATTGTCCGTGAGTCTAGGAGCCATAATCCCTGCCTTTCTTGCAATTTTAATTGGAGCCATGTTATCCTACCTCTACAAGAAGAACACCAAGGAAGTTCTGTATGATGAAAGAATGGTTAAAATCAGTGAAAAATCATCCCGAATTGCCATGACCCTATTCGCGATTTCTATAACATTCATCGGATTATTCCTTATAACTTTAAAGGATTTATATCCCGAATTTACCCAAGCTGGCTTCACTCTAGCCTTCTCCGCAATTGGGATTTTAGGTTTATATTATGTCTTCTACGGTTACTATAATCGTAAATATTAACAGGTTAAAAGATTTATGAAAAATAAACTCAAGATTTACCGGGCTATGCATGATATAACCCAGGAGGAACTGGCCAAAGAATTGGGCGTAACCAGACAGACCATAATAGCTATAGAAAAGGATAAATACGATCCTTCATTGGTTTTGGCTTTTAAAATAGCCAAATTCTTTAAAACACAAATTGAAGACATTTTCATCTACGAAGATGGATAAAGCCACTGTTAATGGAATAGCGGAGGAATAATTGAAGGAGAAAATATATGAATATAGAAAAGCCAGATGAGATGGAAAGATTTAAAAATGGAAAGGCGGCGCTCTTTACCTTTGCATTTTATGGTTTAGCCTTGTTAGCCTGGACACTGTACGAATTTTTCACTAAAGGTGACTTGGGGTGGCAATTTATAATTTTACTCATGGGTAATGTAGTATTCTTCGGATCAAGATTGATATACAACAGGAAAATGAGTTAGGAATACATGGACTGATTTAGTGTATCAACCAACCAAACCATGATAAATCAACAAGAGACTTGCCAGGGCAATGGCAAGTAGGACTAATTTTTTGAAGATACTCTGCGGTGTGACACTCACTATCCGTTTACCTGCGTAAGATCCGATTATTCCTATTACAATCAAGATGGGTATGTAGTAGTAAAATTGGGGATCAAGGAGGTTATTTGAAAAGTATACGGGAATTCTTGCAGCGTCGATAATCACCGCAATGGCAGAAATGGTGGCCACGTATTTGATTTTATCCAGATCATATGAGATGAGAAAAGCACCCCTTAAGGCCCCTCCAATTCCAAGTAAGCCCTGTAAGAATCCTGATAAACCACCACCAATCAGGGTGTTAGATCTGGTGGCGGCCACTTTAAAATCAGGATGTAACAGGGAATAAATGGAAAATATCAGTAGGAATATCCCTAAAAGAATTTCCAGTGTAAGCTGGGGGATGAATATTACCAGATAGGCCCCGATGATGGTTAAAATTATGCTGGGCGCACCGAATAGGATGATGAGCCTTTTATCCAAACCTTTCCTGAAAAAGCCTACCGCCCCCACATTTCCAGAGATATGGGCGATGGCTACCAGAACTAAAGCGGTTTGAAAATCCAGGAAAAATAGGGCCATAGGTAGAAAAATGGTGGATGTACCGAATCCAGCCACCGTTCCCACCACTATGGAAAGAAAGGCCACTATGAAAAAAAGTAAGATCAGCTCATACATATCATTTTTTTTAAATATGTTTTTAATTTGAAAGATAATTTTATTTTAAAGATGGAAATTTTTTTATTTTAAGAATATTACACTTATTAAAATTTTAAGAAACTACTACTTTAAAAGTTAAAGACTCTTTTTACGGTGAGTTTCGCTACTGCAGGAACTGTCCAGTTTAATCTCACTGTTATTTGGTAGAATTGCGCCCATTTTCTCCAGCACAGCCCGGGAATCGACTTTGGTATTTACACATCCATCCCGGAGGAGGGGTACTCCCTGGACAGGGTAATTGGAGAGATTCATCATACACAGGTTAAGATCCTGGTAACAGGCCACTCCCAGAATGGCTTTGAATTTATTCTGTTCCACGATTTTCTTTAAAAATTGTGATCCAGGAATTATATAGACTTTATAACCCATCTCTTCTCCCTTATTTTTTAAAACGCCAATTACGCATTTATTACAGTTTTTACACACTATTCCGGATGTTTCCAGGTTGGCCTGGCACTCGGCGTGTCTTAAACAGTGGGGGAGTACTAAAATCTTATCTTTAGGTTTTATTTTACTGAAGAGTTTTTCGTTAACTTTGTTTCTTACTTCCACACCTATCTGGTCCACTATCTTCCCATCGACACCCACTTGTTCTGAGAATTTCTTAAACAGGCCGTAGAAAACATCCACAGTGAAGAGGAGTAATTTAGGAAAAATTAATCTATTCTCCTTAATTTGCATTCTACCCAGAATAAGGGTGGTTGATAGCAAAACTAGGAGAAATAAGCCTACGATAAATACTAACTGTCCGAGTATCTGGTAAAAATCATAAATCGACATAGGGGTAACCTTTTTTAAAAGATATATCTTACTTATTTTAACCTTTAGAGAAAAATTTAATTTATTCTAATTTAATGTTTTTCATTCGAACTTAATGAAATTTTGAAGTTCCGGATTATGAACTTAATTATTTAGTTATTATTTAATTCTAAATTACAATTTTTCAACTATAAAATCAGCGGATCCCATTATCTCCACACCACCATTCACGGCCTGTATTTCAACCCCGGAGAGGTCTTCGCAGGCGCAGAGAATATCCTGTTCAGGATGAGTACCTGGTTGTATGCCACAATCCAGCCGGATAAAATCTCCGCAGGATACAACCATACTGAGTCTCTTGGATGTGGGATGGTTTTCTGGGAGAACAACGATGGGAGAGGCATGATCTTTCAAGAGATGGACCATACATCTTACACCTTTTTCTGCCATCTCCCCGACAGAAAATACAGAAACAGCTATCAAATCATCGGCCTGGAGAAATTGGACTACTTCTTCGCCATCAGGTGTGCCTATGAATATCTGCAGGTCTTTTGAGGCTTTAACTATTCCCAGTTCTCCAGAGCTTCCCTTTAAAAACAAAATTTCATCAGGACTTAACTTGACTCTTCTACATTGTCTGACTGACATGAAGGACATACTACTCTTTTTCCAATACCTTTAAACTCATTTCCACAATCCAGGCACCGGTACTTCTTAGTTTTAAGTTTTTTCATTTTAATGTCAGCCATTGGACCGCCAACAGTACACATTCTATATCACCACATGAGGGTATGTAAACTGGGATATTTATCTTTTGTGTAACATTTTTTAAACAATTTTTTTATTTTATTTAAAACAAGATTTTTAATACCAATGAACAACAAAAAATTCAACAAGTATTAACTTGGAATTTTTAAAAGGTTAAAGCTAAGAAATAAAACCAGCAATAAACGGTGAGACTATTGAAAGATTTTATTTTCCCATTTACCGCCATAGTAGGACAAGAAAATATAAAAAAATCCCTGATATTAAACGCCATAAATCCAAGTATCGGTGGGGTTTTAATAAAAGGGGAGAAGGGTACCGGTAAGACCACGGCTGTAAGGGCACTGGCAGACTTACTTCCCCCTATAAAAGTTGTTAAAGGGTGTCCATTTAACTGCGACCCGGAAGATACCAGTTCAATCTGTGAATCATGCAAATCTAATGATTTCGAGATTGAAGAGAAAAAAATGAGGGTGGTAGAACTACCACTGGGGGCCACTGAAGACCGGGTGGTCGGTTCCATAAATATAGAAAAGGCCTTAAAGGAAGGTGTAAAAGCCCTCGAACCCGGTTTACTGGCAGAAGCTAACCGTAACATATTATACGTGGATGAAATCAATCTCCTGGACGATAACCTGGTGGATGTCCTACTGGACGCCGCAGCCTATGGTATAAACATAGTGGAAAGGGAAGGAGTTTCCTTCACCCACCCATCCAACTTCATACTGGTAGGGACCATGAACCCGGCAGAGGGAGAGCTCCGCCCCCAGCTTTCAGATAGGATAGGGCTGCACATCGTGGTCAGCAGCATCATGGAACTGGAAGACAGGGTTAAGATAATGGAGAGAAGGGAAGAATATGAAAAGTATCCCGAGAAATTCCAGGAAAAATTCCAGGAAAAACAGGAAGCAGTCAGGCAGAGTATAGTCAAAGCCCGGAAAATACTGAAGAACGTGGAAATTCCACGTTATCTGCTGGAAGTTATAGCCCAGTTATGCATGGATATGGGAGTAGACGGCCACCGGGCGGACATCGCCATTTTAAAAACAGCCAAAACAATCGCCGCTTACAACGATGAAAACACCGTAACTGAGGACCACGTGGAAGAAGCTGTCCTCCTGGTATTGGGTGAGAGATTCCACGCAACATCATTTGATAAAGATAAAGTTAAAAAGCAGATAGAACAGGCTAAATCTGAATTACCCCAGAAGGAAGAGGAACAGGAGAATAAAGATAAATCACAATTATCTCCCCAGGAAAATCAGGAATCTCCCCGAAAAGAAGGGCAGGAAACCAAAAAAAAACTTCAACCGCCACCACCCAGGGATAAAAAACGGGGAATGAAACTTAAAACCAAGGAACAAGAAGAAGAACTGGTTGAAGAAGATTACCAAGAAGTTGATATAAAGAAACTCCTTAAAATGAGAGGAAAACAGACGAAGAAACTCTATGGTAAGAGGGTGGATTCTAAAACCATCAAAGGCAGATACGTTAAAAGTAAACTTCCAAAGGACGTTTCAAGTGATATAGCCATTGATGCAACCCTCCGCGCTGCCGCGACAGGTTCAACTGGAAATATAGAAGTAAAAACTGCAGATATCCGCCATAAAGTAAGAAAACATGGTGCCAAAGCATCCATAGCATTGGTAGTTGATATAAGCGGCTCAATGTTCAGTGATAGGAAAGCCAATAGGGTTAAAGGGATTTTAAATAGACTGGTAAAGGATGTCAACCGCCATAAGGATAAACTCAGTGTGGTTGGATTTAAAGGTGCTGAGGCCGAGATCATAATACCCACCACCCGTCGAGCATCCTCCTTTCAGGAACAGCTGGACAATATACGGGTGGGAGGAACCACACCCCTGGCGAGCGGTTTACATAAGGGGTTTGAAATACTCAAGCAGGAGAAAATGAGGGATGAATACGTCCCCATGATGGTCATCCTCACCGATGGAATGCCCAACATAGGTATTAAGGAGGGGCCGGTGCAGGACGCCATGAAGATTGCCCAGGATTTAAAGGATAATGAAATACCAACCATAGTTATAAACTTTGAAAAAGCGGTTAAATATGGGCATGAATTCAATATGGATTTAGCTCTGGCAGCCGGGGGCCGTTACTATGATGTAGAGGACCTGGCCAATCCAGGGGTCGCTGTCTCCAAGATACTGGAGTATGAACGTGATCAGGTGTAATTTTCAGGATTGTCAAATGAAAGATTATTACAAAATCTCTAAATAAGGGATTATTCTAAAAACCTAATTAAAAAAAAAATTCTTGGGGTGATATTCCATGGAAAAGGTTAAACTAGGCTCGAATATTTTTATACCCATGCCTGTGACACTTTTAGGAATAAATATTGGGGGAAAAGCTAATTTCATGGCATTAGGATGGGTGAGCAGACTTAACTCGACACCACCACTTATAGGTGCGGCAATAAACAAACTACACTATAGTTTTGAGGGAATAGAGGAAAATGAGACCTTCAGTATAAACATACCTTCAAAGGACATGATAAAGGAAACAGACTACTGTGGACTGGTCTCAGGAAGGGAAACCGATAAATCAAAGCTCTTCAACGTATTTTATGGTAAGTTGGAGACGGCCCCTATGATAGAGGAATGTCCCCTCACCATGGAATGCAAACTGGTGGACATCCATGAAATGCCCTCTAATGAACTCTTAATTGGGGAAATAGTGGAATCATATATTGGAAAGGATTATTTAAAAGGAGATACACCGGATATAAAGAAAATCGCCCCATTATTACTTACCATGCCGGACAACAACTACTGGACACTGGGTGAGAATATTGGTAAGGCCTGGGATGCTGGTAAGGAGTTGAAGTTAGAAGGAGACGAAAACGAGTATATTTAAGGTTGATTACTTTCGGCTTCTAATCCAGTAATCTTTATTTTTCAGGTGGATTTTCCATAGATCTGAAAGAATCCCCACCCTTATACTCCCAAGTTCCAGATAGTAACTCTCCACATCACGCTTAAATTCTCCATGCCCCTGTTCTCCGGGTTTAATGATGTTATCCCCTAAATTTTTTAGCTTAACCTCCATTTCATTGATGGGAGTAAGGTCGATCTCTGATGAAAACCATTTACTGTAAGTTTCGCCTTTGATGGGAGTTGATTTTGCAATTTTCCACTGCCAGAACTGCCCTTCATCATGAACTTGGAAATACTCTGAAAAAGAGAGCTTGGGATCCCAAAAATCTATAAATTCAACTTCGTTTGGAAAATCATCCCTGGACACAGCACCTTCAGTGACAAAACCCTCAATATCATCATTTCTCCCTAGAAAATAATTTTCCAAACTCTTTAGTAAACTTTTAACTAAGGGGGGATAATGAATTATAGGAGTTGATACTACAATTTTTCGAGTTTTGACTGCTTTAATTAAGTCCTCTTTGGAAATCAAATCAAAATTAAAGGTCCAAATTTCATCCCGTGTGGCGAATTCTCTGCAATTTAAATATTCTATGGCTACCATCTCAACCCACCAGTAAGGTAGCTCTACCGCAGAAGCTACTTGGAGGATATTTTTTTCATTTGCAGAGAACATATTATATAGTTGAGAATCAATGATAGATATACCATTTTCGTGATACAATGAAAGTCGTTGTCTACCACGCCGAGGAATGCGATCGGCGTAAATGTACCACTGTACGCCTGGCCCGTGGGGGAAAGGTTAAAATAGTAACTAAACTAAACCAATTACCTACCGGTGCTATAGTTCTTGATCCCTTCTCTCAGAAGGCGTTGTCACCTGAAGATAGGAAAACAGTAAAGGAAAACGGTATTTCAGCACTGGATTGCTCATGGAAGAAGATAGACGGGTCTTCCGTAATGTTTAAAGGACGGAAACATCACCGTTCACTTCCATTCCTGGTGGCTGCTAATCCCACCAATTATGGGAAGCCCTGCATCCTTTCCACCGCAGAGGCTATTGCAGCAACCTTTTATATAGTGGGGTTCAAAGATATTGCTACCAACATCATGTCCCAGTTCAAGTGGGGACCTCATTTTCTAGAGCTAAACCACGAGCTATTAGAAGCTTATTCCAATGCTAAAGACAGCATGGAAGTTGTTAAGATTCAAAATGATTTCATAGGAGGATAAATTCATGGCTAGATTTGAAGAAGCTGAAAATAGAATTTTCAAGATCAAAATTTGTCTCAAATGTAACGCAAGAAACCCGCCAACTGCCAAGACCTGCAGGAAATGCGGATATAAAGGATTGAGATACAAGGCCAAAGAGCCAAGGGGATAAGTTTAGGGTTTTTTAACCCTATAATTCTTTAATATTCTTTTTACATTTACCGTGATCATAATGAACGTTGAAAGTTACCTGAGAGAGCGGCTAAAAGAAAAAAAGCTCCATCTGACCCTTTTAGATCCGGAGGAGCAAACCCCGGATAAAGCGTTGGAAATAGCTAAAAATGCCATAGCCGGAGGGACAGATGGTATAATGCTCGGCGGATCCACAACTGATTCTATTGAACTTGATTCAACTGCTAAAGCCCTTCAGGAGAATGTTGATGTTCCCATAATACTATTTCCAGGCAACATAAGTGGTGTTGGTAGATATGCTGATGCGATATTCTTTATGAGCCTTCTAAACTCCAGTAACCCCTACTGGATAATCGGAGCCCCGGCTCTGGGAGCCCCACTGGTAAAAAAGCTGGACATCGAAACCATTTCCATGGGATACCTGGTTGTGGAGCCCGGCGGGACCGTGGGATGGGTAGGAGATGCAAAACTTATACCCCGGAACAAGCCAGACATTGCAATGGCCTACGCTATGGCTGCTGAGTTTTTCGGAATGAAACTCCTCTACCTGGAGGCCGGTTCCGGTGCAGATCAACCCATACCAGAAGAAATGATAGCCAAAGTGAAAAAAGCCACAGATCTAATACTGATAGTCGGTGGCGGGATCAGGGACGGTGAAACCGCCCGTAAAATAGTAGACGCCGGCGCAGATATAATAGTAACCGGTACCGTGGTGGAGAACAGTTCTAAAGTGGAAGATAAGATAAAAGAACTGGTCGATGGGATTAGTTAAGGTTTAATTTTTCTTTATACTTATTTTGGATTTTATTAAGCTCTTTTTCCTATTTTTGAGTTTTATTAACGATTGTTATTTCTCAACAGTTAAATAATCAAATAGTATATATTGAAAACTGGTGAGAATATGGCAGAAAGCTACTGTGATGTAAATGTATATAGTTTGGTTTCAGATAAAATAAAAGAACATTTAAAGTTAAGCAAGTCTCCTGTGGCTATAAAGTTTGTTTTACGAGAAGAAGATATCCCAGAGGGTATCAAGAAATTAGAAAACGGTGCCAGGCACTGTGAACTGGTGCAAAAGGCTAGCCAGGGAGAAATATTTTACACCACCGCCGAGGAACAGACCTGTAAGGGAGGTGCCTCTGCACTGGGACTAATAGAAGCTCCGGAGAAGGTGAAGACCGGTGAAATGTACCAGAGTCTCGGTAGATTCTCCAGCATTGGATCAGCTAAAAGGACCATAGATGAAATACCAAAAATAGAACATATGATGTACGCATTAATTTATGCACCATTAGAAGAGGCTGAATTTGACCCCGACGTCATAGTAATAATCTGCAACCCTGCCCAGGCAATGAAACTGGCCCAGGCCTTGATCTACACCCTGGGAGGCCGGGTGGAAGCTGACTTTTCCGGTATCCAGTCCATCTGTGCCGATGCCGTCGCCGGGCCATTCACCAGGAAAAGACCCAACATAACCCTGGGCTGCAGTGGGTCACGTAAATATGCGGATATACAACCAGATGAAGTAATCGTGGGTCTGAACGGCGAGAATATCGGTTGTGTCGTTAATGCTTTAGAAAGTATGAGTTAAAATAGTTCCTTTTTTTAAGTTATTACTTCTTTTTTAGATAGTTATTCCTTTGTTAGAATTAATTCCATTTTTTGACTTAATCCCCTTTTTAAATAATCCTATGGAATTCCAGGAAGGTCTTCATCTGCTGGTAGGCATCCTGTATACTTGCTTCCGTTGCCAGACCATCTGGTGATTCCACTTCACAGAGTATGGTGGGGATATCGTGGTTGCTCGCCGCGGCGATGAGTGTTCCCGGGTTGTAGATATGGGCCAGCAATCTGGAATTGGTTTTTTTGTTGATATAAACCGCCATCGTGGAACTTCTAATGTCTAAAAAGTAGATCACAGAATTTTCTGCAGGATGGGTGCTGGTGGCGTGGAAATCGGCCAGTGCATTGATTTTAAGTTCCTGTGCCATATTTACAATGGTGTTAGTTGGAGTACCTGGGATATCAGCCACTAAATTCAGGTTATCATTCTCATGTAACTTGGAATTCTGGGCAGTGGCCTGGGGAGTAGTGAAGGGAACTACATACACCGTTCCATTTAAACCCTTACCATTTAAGTCATTAACTAGGTTTAAAGCTGCTATCTGGGGTGGTAGTTCATTGCCATGAACACCGGCGGTAAGCATAACTCGGGGCTTTGATCCATCCCCTAATTTAATTAGAGGAGCGCCTTTTTTTGTCACTTCAAAAATTTCACTGTTTAAAGGAGTTTCAGATAAGTGATCCCTGATTTCTGTGTTCTTTAAAACAAGGCCCCCTGGGATGTCTTCGATAATTTCTACATCTGCTTCTTGAAGTTCGCCTGTTTTAGCTCGTTTATCACCACCCAGCATCCTGAGCCAGTAATAAAATTTGCCCATGAGGGTGTAATATTTGATTTCCCATCCATTGGGGAGTTTGCCTTCTATTGGTAGTTTAATCTTGTCCATAAATATCATTTTGTAAAAGTTCGATTCCGTATTCAAAATATTTCGTTTTAACAGAACATCAACAATATTTTCTTTAACTGAATAAAAATCATCTCTTTAACTGAAATAAAATCATCTGATACTATTTAAATAATTTCTTAACCTTCAAATAATCTTCCCAGTGGTTGATGTTTACCAGTTCCAGCTGGTCACGGGCTGGTATACCATAGAAAACCACCCCATCATTTATCATATCCTCTAAAATGGGATTCAGATTATCATTTCTACCGGGTAAATATTTCTTTAAAAGGGATGAGTGACAGGTAAATGGCATTCCCAGACCTTCTGCTGTGTTAAGGTAGCCAGTACCTTTTCGTGCTAAGATAGAGACTATATTATCGGCATCTGAATGTTGATGGGCGGTATCAACGAGTTTTTGCATGGTTTCGCCGGAGACAGTGGGCTGATCTCCTGCAACACACAGACATAAACCATCTTTTACATTTATTACCCCATTTAATAGTGTTTCTGATAATTCGGCACTGTTTTCCAGGTTGGATATGACTTTAACCTTATTATCTGTATAGTTTCCTAACACAGCCTTTATATGGTTACTGTGATGTCCCAGTACAACGATACATTCTTTCACAGATGTTTTCTGGACGTGTTCCAGGGTCTGGATTATCACTGGTTTTCCATCTAGGTCTAGAAGTAATTTATTCTGGACTTCAATACCCAACTTTTCCTGGTCTTTTTCCATCCGCCTATTCTTGCCAGCAGCGGTTATAATGGCTGAAATCATCTTAATAAATTCCTTTATTTGATTAAAACAGAAAAAGTAAAATGGTAAAGGTTAAAAAAAAGCGTTTGTTACCTTAATTCGATGATCTGGGCGAATATGGTAGTCATACCAGCACCATCGGCACCACCGTCGCTCCACATGACTATTTTCACCGGGTAATCTCTGGTATTTTCCACCCTTATACCGGTAACTATGTCTATACCTGGGGCTATAGCATTTTGGTAGTCACCTGTAGTACCGGCTGGTGCAGGTAAACCAGCTCCTAAAGCTGCAGCTCGTAATACTCTTCCTGGGGGGCAGACACCATGACTGGCCCATTTATAAGTGGCGTTGGGATCTGGGTCGAAGACACCATAGTAGGAAACATCGCTACTTCCATAGCCAACGGTGTGTGGGGGTATGATGGTGTTGTTCCAGGCGTTAATAAGTTGATTGGCGTTATGAGCCCGGGCAGTGTTGTCGTATTCTGCATAGTAGCTCATAGCAGTTGAAGTTGAACTGATCACCACTTGGTTCTCGGAACCTTCATATACAACTATGGGTGCTTTTATGGGACTGGTTTTCATTTCCTCGAAGACACCTTCACCGAAAAATTTGGATATTTCATCGGGGTTGAGGGTGTTCCGGCCGTCGTTGAAGTTGGACAGGGAGTAATCCAGTGCAGTACTGTTTCCCACATTTACACTGTTGTACCAGTTTTTAAAGTCAGTCAAGCTCATGTAATCATGGGGAATGGTTTCGTTGTTGAAATCATTCACTGCCACGGATCTTATGGTGGTGTTTCCCTGTTTAATATCTACTCCGTCTTTAGTTTTAACAGCTACGGTATATGGTTCTTTATATCCCCAGACAAATGTGGGGTTGGTCACTGTCAGTTTATTATCCTGTATAGTTAACATTCCTGGCCCTTTAATATCTTCTGCTTTTCCTGTATCTGAAATTCCACCACCAGTGATATTTTTAATAGGTATGGGGGTGGCTCCAGAGACGAGACTGGAGTATATTTCCCAGATTTGAAGTTTTTTAGCGTATTCCACTAAATATTCAGGATGGTAAACTATGGGCACTTTGCGAACCTTGTTGCTATCCACCACAGCAGTTCCATTGGTCACCGTATCTCCTATGGGAAGGATGGCAATATCTTCTGGATTCTGTGCAGGGACATATTTAGCTGTGGCCATTCCTACAGGATACATGACCGCACCTATTATGATTAAAGCCACGATAATCAGTAAGGGGTGTTTTATGAAACTGGACATAATGACATTCTCCTCATGTTCTCAGATCCATTTAAAAAAGCCTTTGGTAATTTATAATTCATATTTACAATACGAATACACACTAATTCAATCATATCAAAACAGCCTGTTTATTTCATTATTATTTGTTATCTGTAATTTTTATATCCAATAATTTGACATCTTGCGATTTTAACTCGATATATTATATCTAGATTTTTGGTTATCTGTTTATTTATATTTATTGACACCTAACAGAATTTAAGTAAATCTTCCTATTTGTTTAATTAGTGTTTAATCAGTTTAAATTGAAATCTTTCAGGAGATCTCCCTCTAAAACCCCTTTGATTTCGGTGATCTTATCCTGACCATTTCCACCTATAAATATGGTCTTATAATTTCGGTGATGTGTGGAGATGAATTCTGTAATTTCAGAGATATCTCCTGAAATCTTTATTTTTCCCTTATAATCATTTTTCCTCAGGATTTCTTTTGCCTGACTGGTTGTATCATCCAGACCAGGGAATAAAATTATGTACTGGGGGTTAAAATTAGCTACTTCCGTGAAGATATCGAATCTCCAGTATTCTCCTTCTCTGGGGGTTCCCAGGATGACCAGGTCAAACTCCGTTTCCCCAAACACTGCAGAAACAGCGGAAACATTGTCCGTTTTTCCAATTATGATCCGGGACCCATCCATGCTTAATTCTGTAATCCTACCACCCACGGGTTTAAAGGATGCCAGGGATTCTTTTATTTTTTTTTCAGGTATATCCAGAATTTCAGCTACTTTACAGGCGGCAGCGGCATTTTGTCGGTTGTATTTACCAATTAAATTTAGTTTACCGGTATAAGTATCAAAGAAGCAGGGTTCGTCTCCTCTAAAGGGTTTGTCTCCTAAAGAAGAAAGAAGTTCATCATTTTTATTTAAAACGGTACGTTTATCTTTAATAAAATCATACATACTTTTCTGGTACTGTTTCATTGTACGGTGCACGTTCATATGGTCCCATCCCAGGTTGGTTACCACCACCAGATCAAAATCGAAGTTATCCCTGGAGAAATCAAGGGTCATGTCACAGACCTCCACGATCAAGTAGTCATAGTCCTCCCTGGTAACTTCTAACATCAATCTGGTGTAACCATCAAAACCTCCGCCGGCATTTCCACCTATTAAAACTTTATGGCCCGAGTTTTTTAATATATCCTTGATCATGAATGCAGTGGTGGTTTTACCATTAGTTCCGGTAACCCCGATGGTGAAGATATCCCTATGTTTAGGGAACACCTTTGAAAATATCTTATCTTTTGATGTTATTTTCTTGAGTACATCTCTCTTCCATAGACTGGGGCTTATCACCACAGCATCGGCACTGTTTATTTTCTCCCAGTCGTGACGTCCTAACTCAACTTCCAATCTACCATCAAAATTATCTACGTAGATGTTTAAATCTTCATTCACATCAGAAGCATAAACCTGGTGGCCGAATTCTAGGAGGGAATGTAGAGCATGATTTCCTTCCATTCCCAGTCCTACCACTGCAACTTTCATTTTCAATCAACCATTAAAACTCTAACTAATTTTTTATGTTAATTTGAACTCATTGGTTAAATATCTATTTGTTAAAACATCCCTTTTTAAGTTCTTAAAAATTTTATAGATTAAAATATCTAAAGAGTGGATAAAAATTTTATAAATATTTAAATTTTTCAACGAATAACTACATAAGTAAGACAGATTAGCTTTAAATAAATTTAAACAAAAATTATCTATTTATCTTTAAACTAAAATTATCTATTTATCATCACATCGGTGTTACAAATGAAAAATCTGACCAGAGAAATAGTAGAACGCATAGAGAATATAGCCCAACCAGTTAAGATAATGCACGTCTGCGGATCACACGAGCATACCATAATGCAGCACGGGATAAGAACCCTCATACCCCCGGAAGTGGAAGTGGTGGCCGGACCAGGCTGCCCAGTCTGCTGCGTACCCTCCCGGGAAGTGGATGAAATCATGTACCTGGCAAGACAGGGAGTTACTGTAACCACCTTTGGTGACATGCTCCGGGTGCCAGGAACAAACGGCTGCCTGGCCGACGCCCGGGCAGAGGGAGCAGATATAAGGATAGTCTACGGGGTTGGCAACGCCGTTGAAATAGCAAAGAAACTGGACAACGAAGTGGTTTTCATGGCTGCCGGGTTTGAGACCACCGCACCTACTACTGCCTCGGAAATAGTCTCCGGATCACCGGAAAACTTCTCCCTGCTTTCCTGTCACAGACTCATACCACCCGCCTTAAAATTCCTGATAGAATCAGGTGAAGTGAACCTGAACGCCCTTATAGAGCCGGGACATGTATCCACCATAATTGGAACCCAACCATACGAAGTATTCTCAGAGAAATATGGAATACCACAGGTAGTAGCCGGATTTAATCCATTCGATGTTCTCATAGCCATTTACCTTATACTGAAACAGATTAAAGAAGAAAACCCCCATGTACAGAATGAATATAAACGTGCAGTTAGAGCAGAGGGTAACGTTAAGGCACAGGAACTCATGGACGAAGTATTCTACGTCAAAAGCAAGGAGTGGAGGGGATTCCCCAACATACCTGATTCAGTCTACGAGATCCGGGATACTTATTCCCAGTTCAATGCCCGGGAAAAATTCGACATACCCGAGTTAGAAAGCAAAGAAACAGTAACAGGATGTATATGTGGGCCTATACTGCGTGGTGTGGCTAGGCCTGAAGACTGTAAACTATTCAGGGATGAATGTAACCCGGTCAATCCAGTTGGGGCCTGTATGGTTAGTAAAGAAGGAACCTGTAACATAGCCTATCGTTACGGTTCCTTGAAGTGATTAATTTTACATCTCCCTAATGATTTTATATCCCAAATGAGGTATCAAATTCCATGGAAGAACATGAATTAAAGGCTATAGCTCTTGATGTGGATGGGACTATGACTGATAGTTCCAGGAAAATCTGTATAAGTTCTATCGAGGCCATAAGTCAGGCCGAAGAAAATGGAATTCCAGTTATAATTGTCACCGGTAATATCCTATGCGCTGCTAAGATGTTAGCCATCATGCTGGGCACCACCGGAGGAGTTGTATCAGAAAATGGCGGCGTTATAGAATATAAAGGGGAGAGAAAGCTGCTGGGAAACATAGAAGAGTGCCAAAAGGCCTATGAGTATTTAAAAACCAAATACCCCGTACAGAAGGTTGAATTTTCTGATGAAAGGATTTCTGAAGTAGCCATAGAGAGAAATATTAAAGAAAAAATAGTTAAAGAAACATTAAAGGATTTTAATGTGGAGATTTATGATACCAATTTCGCTATACACCTGACCGACCCATCAGTAGATAAAGGATCCTCCTTAGAGATACTAGCGGCCTATAACGGTGTGAAAACAGAAGAGATCATGGCCATCGGAGACAGTGAAAATGACATAGAATTTCTAAGGGTTGCCGGATTGAGGGTGGCGGTTAACAATGCTGATGAGGAGCTTAAAGCTATAGCTGACTATGTAACCTCTGAACCCCACGGTGACGGTGTAGCAGAGGCCATCTACAAGTTCATAATCTAGTAAGTTTTATGTTGAGGATATGAGGTTCGAAAATGAAAGAAGATATTGCAGCAGAAACCCTAAAACTGGCCCTTAAATATACTGATGAAGCAGAAATCTACCTGGAAAAGGAAGATAAGATCGAGGTGAATATTCAAAACCAGAAGGTGGACTTCGCCAAGGAAACCTCATCATATGGACTGGGGATAAGGGTGATTAAAGAGGGCAGGATGGGCTTTGCCCATACCACAGACTTATCTAAACTGGAAAAAACCGTTGAAAATGCAGTATTCAACGCTAAATGCAACGAAGCTGATCCTAATTTCTATTTCGCCCCTCAATCTAAATATCCTAAAGTATACGAAATTTTCGATGGAAAAATAAGGGATCTGGATATGGAAGAGGCAGTTGATTTCGCCAAAATAATGATCCAGACCGCTGTGGAGAAGGAATGCCAGCCAACCTCGGGAGGGGTACAGGCCGGTTACTACCACACCGAAATTGCCAACTCAGAGGGGGTTAATTCCCAGGATGATTCAACCTATTTTTCAGGGTATATATCGGTTAACATTCCAGATGGGGAAGGTGTTTCCACAGCCCATGAATCAGACGCATCAAGATTCAAGGACCTGGACCCGGAAAAGCTTTCCATGGAGGCCAGTCAGTTAGCCAGGGACTCGAGGGGAGGTAAATCCATAGAGACCGCTGATTTAAATGTGTTACTTCAATGTGACGCTGCAGCTTCCCTAATATTCACCCTGGCCAATGCCTTCAACGCTGATAACGTGCAAAGGGGTCGGTCAATTTTCGCAGATAAGGTTGGTAAAGAGGTTCTATCACCCGCCCTTAACATACACGACGATGGAACACTTAAAAAGGGGCTTAACAGTTTTACAAGTGATGGTGAAGGTTCCCCCAGCCAGAAAACAGTTTTAATAGAGGATGGTGTTTTGAAGAACTTCGTCTATGATTTATACACCGCCCGCAAGTCAGAAGTCCAGAGCACCGGAAACGGGATCAGATCCTCATTTGCAGATACTCCTTCCGTAGGATTCAGCAATTTCATAATGGACTTCAACCAGCAGAAAGAGATGTCGGAGATTGAAAATGGACTGGTGGTTAAAGATCTGCTGGGAGCACACACTGCCAACCCTATATCTGGCGATTTCTCAGTAGAAGCCATGAACGCCTTTAAAATAGAAAATGGAGAGATTGCATATCCAGTTAGCAAGGCCATGCTGTCCGGGAACATCTTCGAAGCTTTCACCCAAGCATGGGCAGCGTCCAGCAAAACCAAACAAATCGGGCCCTTCGTCTTACCCCCAATTATCGTGTCCAAATTAAGGGTTGTTGGTTAATCAAAATGAATAATGGCGGAAACCATCCAGAAAATTCAATTAAAACTGCTCTTAGTCATTACTTTGACATCCTGGATGGGAAAGAACTTTCTTATTTTCATAAATCCTCTTTTATCCCTGTTAAAGCTAGAAAATCTTTGCCTGACCAGTGGGAAGAACATGAAGGGGTTAAGGAACGTTTTAAGTATACTGATGTTTCCTCAACCCTGGAAAAACCACCCTTTTCTTATCTGGACTTGAAGATAGCCATAGCAGAAAAGTTGTTTGAAAAGTGTATCTTCTGCCAGAGGAAGTGTGAAGTAAACCGTAATGAGGAACCGGGTATTTGTGGTGTGATGAAATCTAAAATCGCCTCTGAATTTTTGCATATGGGTGAGGAAGCACCGTTAATCCCCAGCCACACAGTTTTCTTCACTGGTTGTACCTTTAAATGCGTTTTTTGTCAAAATATGGATATAAGTCAACATCCTGATGAAGGAATGATTTATTCAGAGGAAGAACTGGCAGAACTCATAGATAATAGGAGATTGGACGGGTCTCGTAACGTTAATTTTGTGGGGGGTGATCCCAACCCCCACCTACTCTACATCCTCAAGACCATCGGTCTGGTTAAGGAAAATGTTCCAGTAATCTGGAACAGTAATTTCTACATGTCCTGGGAAGCCATGCACCTTTTAGATGGGGTGATAGATTTATACTTATCTGATTTTAAATACGGCAATGATGACTGTGCAATGAGACTATCCGGTATCTCCGATTACTGGGAAGTGGTGACCCGCAATCATAAACTTGCCTTCCAGTCAGGGGATATGATCATTCGGCATCTGGTACTTCCCGGCCACGTGGAATGCTGCACTCTCCCTATCCTGGATTGGATATATGAGAATCTGGGTAAAGAAGTAGTTTTAAATATCATGGCCCAGTATCGGCCGTTATACGGTGCTTTTAATCATCCTGAGCTTTCAAGATTTCTTAACCGACAAGAATATGTAAAAGCAGTTGATTATGCCAGAAAATTAGGGTTCGTTAATTTGATCTAATAATTGGATCTAAATTTTAAGGGTTTATGGTGTGATTTTAAAAAAGGATTTGATTTCTAGGATTAGATTCTAAAAAAAAGAAAAAATAGGGTTAAAATGGTAATGCTGCGTAAGTACCGTGTAACTTGTAGGTGTTAAGGTTCCAGTTTTTTATGGTTCCAAAACTGTTACTTTTACTTATACCATCTGCATAGTACCATTTCCCGTTTACATACAGTTGGGCCCAAACGTGTCCGTAGGTTCCGCTTGCGAATCTGCAGGTTCCGTGCTGGTACCTGGCTGGTATTCCTGCTGCTCTGGCCAGTGCCACCATCAGGTGTGAATTATCCACACAGTTAGCGCTCCTGGAGCTTAAAGCGCCCAGAGCACCCTTTTTGGTGTTGTAGTAGAATGAATAGGATATATGATCCCTCACCCAGTTGAAGATGGCCTGAGCCTTAGCGTAGGTCGTTGTTTTACCCTTGGTTATTGAAGCTGCCAGATTCTTGATGGTTGAACTCGTTGACTGTGCATTGGCTGTAACTTTTAAATACTGTGATAGGGTACTGGTCGATGTTGAACTGCTGCCGCTTGACGAGGAACCGCTACCTTCCCCACTGGTTTTCCAACTAAATTTATTTACTGTTACGTAGTTCGGTAGCCTTTTGTTGGATTTCTGGAAATTCAATATTTTACTGTAGGTGTAGACCAGGTCCTTGAAGCTTATTTTTCCAAGTGAAGTAGTGCCCGTGCTCGGTGCTTTACCATTGGAATTTATGTACGAGTTGATTAATGTAGCTAATTTTACATATGTTGCTTTGTTCAGATTACCGGATTTAAAAGTTCCCGTCCCTGTTGATGGGTTGTTAACAGTCTGAAGAGTCACTGACTTGGGTGTTTTACTGTTAAGGTTAATGGTATTGGTGGTCATCAACTTTAGAAACTGGGGCACGCTCATCTGTACAGAAGAGATGGTGACGTAATTAGGCAATCTTTTATTTTTTTCAATAAAAGTCTTGACACTGGAAGCTGCACTGTTTATCTGACTGCTGGTGAAGCTTTTCTGGGTAGTTGTCACTTTTTTGGTACTTGCTGTGGATCCAGCTGCTTGTGGGGCTCCAGCTGCTTGTACAGAACTATTAACTGTATTTTTATCTACATTTTGACCAGTATTCTGGTCTGAAACATTGGTTGTTGTATTCGCTGTTGCAAAAACTGTGTTTGCACTCAAAGTTAGTGCTAATGCCAATAGCATTATCACTAAGGTTATCGATTTTCGCTTAATTTTACCGCCTCCATGTCCAAAAAATTCAAAAAAGATATTTGAGACCTTTTTGGACCATGACCTCCTATCACTTAATGATCACTTATAAAGGTTGTGGTCTAAAATTGAAAAAAAGCGAGTTCGAGAACTCTTTTTTAGTTTTAAGGTTTAATTAGAATATTTTTTAATGTGATTAAAATTGATTCCTGTCTTCGGGACTTTATTTGAAGATTAAATACTGAAATAGGTCTTAAATAATAAATTAACACCGAAATTAATCTTTTCGGATTAAGAATACATTATCCTATCGAGTTTAAAAGATTAATTTCCATGTAAAGAGTGCAAATATCTCCGTATACAATTATTTTTCTAAATAACATGATTATGGACTTTAAAAATGTTTAATACAGTACAATATCATGTTCCCTGTTAAAAACCACTTTCTTACTAACTTTTTATTAATATCTGTAGAAGTTTTATTAAATAGGTAGGATACATAATAAAAGTTATAAGGTTTAAAATAAAACAAATTATTGATTAAAAATGGAATGCCAAAAATGTGGGGGTTATATAAGGCGAAAAGACACTTTCTGTCCACATTGTGGTGCGAAACTCAACAGACCAAAATATAAACCTCAGCAGAAAAGTAGGAATTCTGAATATAAACCCTTGCAAGGAAGATATAAGAGGGGAGAATATCAGGATAGGGAAGAGGACTCCTACAACCAGTACATTGAAGATCAATACGTGGAAGATCAGTATCAAAAAAGACCAGCGCACCAAAAGCCAAGGAAAAAGAAGTACAGGGGCTACGATCTCAGCCAGTACTATCCTGATGAGGAAGAAACAGAAAGTTCCGGCATGGGAATGACCCCAATTCTATTGATACTAATTATAGCACTGCTCCTGGGTTTTATCATTGGTTTTATGATGTTTACCAGCGGTTCATTACCTTCTGTAGGATAAAAATTATTATTTTTCACCTAACCAATTATCAGCATTCACCTAAATCGAAACTACCATCTGTAACTCTTTTTTTAAGGTCCTCTGCCAGTTTCCGGGCTCTGATTATATCGGACTGACGGCAGACCATGGGTACTTCCACCAGCCTATCATCCACACTGAACTTGATTTTACCCCTCTTCATCTGGAAGGCACCGTGGGGACAGGAATAATCGCACATCCCACAACCAAAACAGATTTCCTCATTTAAGTTACCTTTATATGCGCCTGTAGGGCATCTCTCACGGACCAAACATAATTCGCAATTCTGGCATCCTTCCGGATAATAAACAGGCCTTTCTGTAATATTCTCCCAGACAGAGGCATAATCAGTAAATCCCAGAACCTGATGCCTACCACGTATATCAGCAACTGGTAATTTGATGTCCTTGTTGGTGATGAAAGTATCCTTAAGAATATCCTCATTGAGGATGGGTATAGCAGCGGCCACACTGTTAAAGACCTCCGGACCGGCGGCAGTTTTAAAACCACCCACATATAAAGGGTCCATCTGGTGCATATCCGCCGATATCATCAGGTTAGGCTTTTCATCCGAGCTCCTGGTACCCTGACCCAGTACCATCCCCTCAGAACCAGAAAGAAGCACCTTAGCCCCTCCCTTTATGATTCTCATATGGGGATCATTCTGCAATGGGTTCAGTTCACCACATCCAGAGAAGGACAATCCCTTAAATGGCCCTTCCATATTCACCGCATTGAAGATGGAGGTCACTGATTCCAGGGAAGGATTAACGAAGGCGGTGTAGTTTTTAAATGCCAATCGGGTACCAATCATCTGTGCAGTTCCCATATCATCCATAGTTACGGTTGTTTTTAGTTTATCCCCACTTATGGATTCCACTTCCACTTCAACTTCATTCCCCTTAATTATATCCTGAAACAGGAATCCTCCACCGTAATCATCATGATAGATGCTGTGACTGGTCCCATAAACTATCAAATCCACGGATCCCAGCCATTCATTGGGACAGGGGCCTGGAAATCCAGGTACTCCATTTAATAAAATTCTATTTGCCTTTTTAAATGAACCAGGTTCACCTACTTTGATATGGAAAATAGCAGCTGTACCAGACATTATTCCACATGTACCGGTGGTTACAACGTCAACTTCCTCGAATTCAGGTTCCTCACCGTTCCTAACCAGATCGCTAACTTCCTCTGCGGTGAGTACCGTTGCTTCACCACTAGCTATCTTCTGTTTTATCTCCTGTAGGGTTCTGCTTTTCATGTTCATTACTCTTTGGTCCTGATGGGATTTTAGTTAAATTAATTTGATTGAATTTAGTTAAGTCAATCTTGATTGGATTTGGATTAAAATTAAATTTTAGTATTAGATCAATTTTTGGTTGGATTTATCGGATTCTTTTTCCTTAACCCGGTTTAATAATTCCTGGTTTTCTTCCATTAACTTTTTAAGGAGTAAATCTTTAATTTCCAGGGATTCACTATCGGCGGGGTCAATTTCAATTGCCCTGTCCAGGCTCTGCAGCGCATCATAGGGCTTGTCCAGGAGGGAAAAGGCGGTGGCCATACCCTTCCAGGCCTCCACATTCTGCGGGTCGCTGTGGGTTATCGTCTCATATGCTTCCAGGGCAGCCAGATAGTTGCCTTCCTTAAATGAATTGTCACCCACTTCCTTCCAGTAGGCTATTTCTTCCTTTATGGATTCTTGTTGAGTCATATTAATCACCGTGAATATACTGTAAATTACGATATTATCCTATTTTTCAGGTTATTATCCTATATTTTCCAGGTACCTGTAAGCTGCATCCAGTGCTTCGGCTATTTTAGTCGTGTCGCGTCCTGCTCCCTGGGCCAGGTTTGGTTTACCTCCCCCACCACCGCCCATTATACCAGCAGCTTCTTTAATAACATCATTGATTTTAACACCCTTATCCAGGGCTTTGGGTGATGCTCCGCCCGTGATTTTACCTTCACCGTTTATGATGACCACCACATCGGCTTTACCAGTTTCAGTGAGGGTTGATGCGATCTTCACCAGTTCCCCCATATCTGCTTCTATCTGCCTGTTGAGTATTATTAAATCTCCAACCGCCTCTGTCTGGCTGATGATGCTCTCTATCTTTAACGAGGCGATCTCACTTTTCAGTCTGTCAATTTCATTTTTAAAGGCCTTCCACTCGGTGAAGAACCTTTCACAGGTCTGGGGGAGTTGCTCAGCATCTACCTTAAAAACACCGGAGCTTTCCTTCAGGAGATGGTCGTTGTTTTGCACGGCTTTTATGGCCGATTCGCCGGCTGAAAATTCTATCCTCTCCACTCCGTCCTGTATCCTCTCGGTCCGGGTGATCTTGATTAAACCAATATCACCGGTCTGGTTACAGTGGGTTCCTCCGCAGGCCTGGACATCTGTCCCTTCTATTTCAACGGTCCTGATATTCATCCCAGGCACTAATCCTCCCTGGTATAGTATGAAGCCGTATTTTTTCTCGGCCATGGTTCTCTCCAGCCAGAAGGTGTTCACGTTGATGTTGTCCATCACCAGCTTGTTGGCTACTAGTTCGATTTCCTCAAGTTCGGTGGGTGTGATCCTCTTGTAGTGTGAGATGTCGATCCTGGATTTTTCCACACCCTTCTGGGCTCCGGCCTGCCAGATATGGTCGCCCAGTACTTTCCTGGCCGCGGCAACGATCAGGTGTGTGGCGGTGTGGTTCTGGGTTAAAATATTCCTACGAGAGGGGTCCACGTGGCCTTTGATGATCTGGCCCTGGTAGGGGTGTACTTTCTGGATATCCTCTTCACTAACCCGGTGGAGGACTATGTCATCCACTTTTTCGGCGTGGAGGACCTCTACTTTTTCTCCACGTATATCCAGGGATCCTATATCGGATGGTTGGCCCCCTCCTTCTGGATAGAATAGTGTCCGATCTAATATGACGTTGTTATTATAGGTTCCAATTATGTGGGCTTCAAACTCATAATTTGAAGGGTCATCATAAAATAACAGTTCTGTGGTGGGATAGTCCAGCTCAATTGCTGCTTTTTCTTCAGGTATCTCCTCGGAGTGTTCTGAAGCCACCAGGGTATAGAAGTTATCCGGGATATTTGCATCGAAGTTTTCCCCTTTAGCTATTTCATCCACAGATTCCGGGGGGATGCCGTGGGAGTCGTAGAGCATTATGAGGGATTCCAGGGGTATTTTATCTTCCCCATCCTTTTTAAGATAGTTAATGGTCTTCTTAACCAGTTTTTTACCTTTACTAACTGTTTTGTAGTACCGTTTTTCTTCCAGGTTGATTATATCGTTTATATGTTCCTGGTGCTGTTTTATCTCCGGGTAGCTCTTTTTCAGGTAGTCCAGCTGTATCTTCATTATATCCTCCAGGGACTCCTCCAGCTGGAGCTCCTTCATAAACCGTATGGTTCTCCTTAAAATTAAACGGGCCAGGTATCCGTCTTTAACGTTGGAAGGTACCACTCCATCGGCCAGCATGAAGGCCAGGCAGCGGGTGTGATCAGCTATTATATAGACGGATTCTACTGGTTTTGTTACCTTTACCAGTTCCTCTACTGGTATATCTAATTTCTCGGCCACCCTGTTTCGCAGTGCCTTCAGATCGGCTATGTCTTCGATGTCCATCATCCCGGCCACCCTGGCGTTTTCTGCCAGGATCTCTTCATCAACCTTCACATCGCCCATTCCCTTTAGTTGATCTACCACAGGTCCGAAAGCTGATTCGTAAGCCGTGGCTGTTCCCTGGCTTATCCAGGCGAACCTTTCCAGGCCGTAGCCGGTGTCCACGATTTTAAGTGGTATGTCCTTTAATCCCTGGGGTGTGGTGCGGTATTTTATAAATACCAGTGTGGCCAGTTCCACTCCCCGGACACATATCTCGTAGCAGGGACCGGCGTTTCCTCCGCCTTCCCACCATGATTCTATGAATGTGATCTCCTCGGGGTTGATGCCGATGTGCTTGATGAAGTCGTGGCAGTATTGGATGGTTTCATCTTCCCAGTAGATATGATTTTTATCTGAGTTGAAGGCGTGATGTCCTCCCATGGTGAAGCAGGTCATGTGCCTGCCAGTACGGCCGACATTGTCCACATCGTTGAGTCTTATGGATGGCTGGGCAACTACCAGTGGATTGGCTGGGGGCTCCACCATACCAGAGGTGACCCATGGTTGGAAGTCGTAGATGGAAGCTCCCACCAGAAATACATCATCCCTCCACCTTTTGGCCAGGACTGGGTACCTTCCAATAGGGGTGTGGTCGTTAAGAGCGAAGAAGTCCAGGAAAGTCTTTTGGATGGAGTGCAGGTCATACTTTTTCCGGGTTGCAGGGTTACCGATAAACCCGTATTCATCGCAGGGTGCGTCTCCACATGTTTGTCTGTCGACTGCAGTCCAGAAATCCTTACCACAGGTTATGCAGGTTTTTTTAGTGTATCCCAGTTTATTAAATTGTTCAGACATAATGATCATCGGATATTTTTATTAAAAAAATTAGTTTCGATAGAGTTTGTTTTAGATTTCTATTTACTTCTATATTTCGTTTCATCATTTGGAATATTGTTTTAGAAATATTTATGGATATTTTGAATTTTTCGGGTAGAATATATATAGTTGTATTGATTATTTTTCAGACCCTTAAACAACACAAAAGTATTATAAAATCCCAGACTTGTTTTCTCAGGCATCTTACTAATCTAAATCTTTAAATATCGTTTCAAACATAATAACATTTGCAAGAGTCTTTTAATAATAATTGTTTTTAAGACTGGTGGTAGAAAAATGGATGACAGCAATAATAATTCTAAATCTCTATTGAAAAAGGCATATAATTGTAAAAGTAATGAGTTTGAATCAATGCTTGAAAAAATAGATGATGAACTTCGAAAAAACAAAGACGATCAGGATGCACTCACTGCTAAATTAGTCTTAACCAGTAAAATGGCTGTAAAAAGAATTGATTCAAAATAATAAATAGGAAATTAATTAAGGGACTTAATTAATTGACTAAATTTTTTTTAAAATTAAATTTTATATAAAATACTCTTTTTTTGTAATTAAAAGAAAATTACACTGTTTTTTATTGAAAAATTAGTTTGCTAAAAAAATTTATGAAATCGTATAATAAAGAAATATGAGGATGGTTTATAAAAAAATATGAAAATAGAAAAAGAAAATTAACCAAAGAGAGCGCCGAGACCGGCTGCTGCTTCTTCTTCTTTTTCTTCTTCAGATTCTTCCTCTTCTTCTTCTTCTTCTTCTGGAGCTTCCGCGGCTGCAGGTGCTGCGCCTGCTGCTGCAGGTGCTGCTGCAGTTAAAGCAGTTTTTTCTATGGCTTCGTCGATATCAACATCCTCTAAAGCTGCAATTAATGCTTTAATCCTGGCGTCGTCTACTTCTGCTCCAGATGCGTCCAGTACCTTCTTTACATTTGCTTCATTAATTTCCTGACCTGTTGTGTGCAATAACATTGCTGCGTATACGTATTCCATATGATTCACCTTCTAAATTGTCTATAAAATTTACGAATTTAAGAATTTCTTATTTGAATCCTTTTTAATCCTTTTATACAGATTTTAATTTTTTTAATTTACTCATCATTTATAAATATATATTTTTTATCTAAAGAGAATTTTTCTATCCGAAGAGAGCACCTAAACCGGCTGCTGCTTCTTCTTCTTTTTCTTCTTCAGATTCTTCCTCCTCTTCTTCGGGAGGTTCTTCATCTTTGTCTTCTTTGGTTTCTGGAGCTGGCGCTGTGCTGGAACTCAGTTTAGCTTGCAGGTCATCATCCACAGCTTCAGCATTTTTAGAAGCTATTTCAGAGGCCAATGCCAGCATCTGTGAGTATGCCTTAGGCACCAGTATGCCGATGGTCTTATCGTTTAGGATCTCAGAGTTCACCGCCAGATTCAGTGCATTTGTAGCTGCATTGGAGATGAGTATCGGCATGGATACTTTATTGAATATCTCCGCATTAACTGATAGGTTTAAAGCACCAGCATAAGCACTCTGGATATCGGATAATGTTTTTTCCGGGTCGATGGTTAAAAGATCCGATGTGTAGATGGTCTCTTCCTCATAGGCGGCCTTGAGATCTATACCCACTTCCATGGGGTGGATGTCAAGACGGGTGAGGATACTGGCCACTTCTGCGGAGATCTTCTCTCCTTCTTCCACCACAACTTTATCCTTCTGTATAACTATCTTTCCCTTATCGATCTTGGCTGGAATCCCAATCTTTTGGAGCTCTCCCAGCATAGGACCTGGTGGAAAGGCAGTGTCACCTTCAGGAACCACTATATCTGCAGGAGCGATACTACCGGCCTTGGCTGGGGCCTGGGTTTTACTATCCTCCAGTATCTTGTAGAGTTTAAAGGGATTCATATCCGTGAAAATTAAGGCTGGCTGCCCATCCATATGTTCACTCAGGGATTCTATATTGGATTTTTCGCTGTCTTGAAGGGCCAGGCTCATGAGAGTCTTCCTGGACATCTTAATGAGTGCACTGTCCTTTAAGGTTCGGCGCATCTTTTGAAGTTGAGGGGCAGGAATATCGGCCAGATCAGCCATACCAACTACTTTGTGACTTCCGATAAGGCCTTTAAGATCTTTAACCTCTTCTTTCTTCCAATCTGCAACATGAGGCATTTAGATCACCCTCGCTACAGGACCCATACTGGTCTTCACGTACATGGATTTTATCTGGTTTCTACCTTTTTCCAGATTTCTATCTAGTATTCCCAGTATAGTTTCAATGTTTTCTGCAATACGTTCATCATCCATTTCCTGAGTTCCTACCAGGGCCTGGATAACGGGCTGATTTTTTATTCTGACATTTACGGTATTTTTTAGTCGGTCTATTATAGGATCAGGCTTAGCACTAGCTGGGACTGGTTTGGGCATTTTCTTCCTAGGTCCGAGTACCGGTCCCAAGAACCTACCCACTAAAGGCATCATATCTGCCTGGGCAACGAAAAAATTATACTGATTAGCCATTCTCTTGGCCTCTTTCCGATCTTTACCCAGTTCTTCCAGGTCAGATTTAGTTATAACCAGATCTGCCCCGGCATTTTTTGCCTGAAGTGCCAGTTCTCCATCCGCTATAAAAGCGATCCTAACATCCTTCCCCCGTCCTTGAGGGAGGAACACTTCTTCGTCTATACGGTTTTCTGGCTTTTTCACGTCTAAATCCTTGATGTTAATCACCACATCAATGGATTGTGTGAAGTTTCTCGGCTTTGCATCTTCCTTAGCCTTCTTCACCGCTTCCAAAATCTCTTGTTTCATCTAATTCCTCCATGAACTTTTTGGGTGAAAAAGTTCATTTCCAAATTTTCTTGTGTTTACTGCTTCTTCGCCAATTATTTGTTAATTGATGAAATGGAATTTATTTATATTCAGAGTTAAGCTTATCTATCAGGCTTAAGCACTTTCAACTAGTACATCGTCGTACTTACCCTGATCAATTTCTTGCTGCACTTCTCTGGGGTCTTTTCCTTCCACGGTTAACCCCATACTTACACAGGTTCCTATAACCTCTTTTGCAGCGTTTTTATAATCGTTGGAGAGTAGAGCATCGAATTTCATCCGGGCAATTTTCAGGGCCTGTTCCACTTTGAGATCCGCTACTTTATCCAGACCGGGGTCCTGGGATCCCTTTTCTATGTTGAGTTCGTCCTTGATCAACGCGGTGGTTGGTGGTGTTCCCACGGTTACTTCGAATTCTTTGGTGCCCACGTCCACTATGATCTTAACTGGGACTTTCATTCCCTCAAAATCAACTGTTTTCTGGTTTATCTGTTCAACTACCTGCATCATGTTAATGCCCAGCGGACCGATTGCCGGACCGAGTGGTGGTCCAGGAGTTGCTTTACCGCCGTCTATAAGAATTTCTATAGTTTCTTTAGCCATTAATCTGCCTCCTTTTGTATTAGACGTATTTGATCGCCTTTAACTGTAACTGGTATTGGAACTGCGGCTTCGATGAGTTCTAAAACCACGTCTTCCTTGGATTCATCTATCCTAACTACTTTGGCCTTCTCTCCCTTGAAGGGTCCGGATATTAACTCCACGATACTTCCCTTTTGAATGGAAGCAATTATAGGCTCTGGGTTTAAAAAGTTCTGCACTTCTTCGTAGGGTATCTGCCCTTCAATAGCACCCTTCATATGGGGGACTTTAAAGGCAGGATTCTGCATATCCAGTTTACCTGAAGATTCCACCAGGATGTATCCCCTTAAACTTTCCGGGACTAGAATAGCGTTAACTTCAAGATCGCTACTTTTAACGTTCCTGGCTATGATCCGGGCCACGTTCTTTTCTTGGCCAACCAAAGTTCTTATTGCATAAATCACAATTATCACATACCAAATAGGAATTTACATAATTTGTACATTAAATATTTTAAAGTTTATTATTATTATACTAATTTGATAGAATGTCGAAAAGTTAGAAGTTATGGAATAAAATTTAGCTCTATGTTTATAAAAATTTCGATGATGATAACAATTTTCTTAAAAATTTCCTGATAATTTTAATCTAATTCATAGGTAACCCAGTAATTGAACTACTATACTTATAACAAAACCTATGACACCTATAATTATTATTCCCAGCCCAGTTATCTTGGAAACATTTAAATATTCCTCTCTATCCGGCCTTTTAGACACTCTTAGAACTCTCTGGTTCATTTTAATAAATCGAACAACGGATTCTTTGTTTAATTTCATAGAAATACCTGCTCTAGTTAATTCATTTATAAAATAAGAATTAAGAAATTTAGAGATAGATAACAATAGCTTATTTTTAGGATTTATAAACTTTTCCTTTATGGGAGATGGTATATACTAAAGTCAATACCTGCACAAGGGACATAATCCAAATTTCCCTTATCGGCCTTCACTTTCTCAGAAGGACTTATTTAAAAAACACCATCGATAAAGTCTTCTAAAGCGGATTCAGGAATGGAGTCTTTGGTTTTTTCTTCGATGAATTCTTTTTCACCAGGCATGCCAAAAATATGAGGAGAATGCACACCGGCTACTACGATGGTAGTGCGTATGGTGTTGTCCAGGTCTTCCTGGATCTGGGTACCCCAGATTATGTTGGCATCAGGGTCTAATTCATCGGCTACAATCTGCACCACTTTCTCAGCCTCCTGTAGGGTCAGATCTGAGCTTCCTGATATGTTTATCAGGGCGCCTTTAGCATTTGATATGTCCAGATCTAACAGGGGACTGTTTAAGGCTTCGTGTACAGATTCTATGGCTCTGTCTCCTGAGTCTGATTCACCCATTCCGATCATGGCCATTCCAGAGCCCTTCATTATACTTCGGATGTCTGCGAAGTCCAGGCTCACCAGACCGGGTCTGGTTATCAGTTCAGTTATTCCTTTCACTGCTCTTCCTAACAGTTCGTCTGCTACCATAAAAGCCTTGTTTATAGGTAGGTTGGGAGCTACCTCCAGAAGCTTATCGTTGGGTATCACGATTACCGTATCAGCGGCGGCCTGTAATTTTTCCAGACCTTTTTCAGCGTTTTCACGTCTGCGGAGTCCTTCAGCACTGAAAGGCATGGTAGCCACGGCTATAGTTAGGGCGCCGATTTTTTTGGCTAATTTAGAGATGACTGGTGCTGAACCAGTACCAGTACCGCCTCCCAGTCCGCAGGTCACAAAGACCATGTCGGCTCCGTCGAGTTTTTCCCTGATTAAATCTTCGCTTTCCTCTGCACTTTCTTCCCCGATCTCTGGTTCACCACCAGCACCTAATCCACCACAGGTTTCCCTTCCAATTAAGATTTTTTGGTTGGCGTTTGAGTAGAAAAGGTCCTGTGCATCGGTGTTTACTGAAATAGTCCCTGCACCTTCTATTCCGATCTCGGTGAGTCTGGAAACAGTGTTGTTCCCGGCCCCTCCTGTTCCGATTACGAATATTTTTGCCCTGCTTCTGTTTATGATATCTTCGAGTTCCCGGTCTATGTTGTCGTCATGTGAAATATGCTCTGGCACTGCTGATCTTTGGCTTCTTTTTTCCGATTCTTTTATGGTATTGTTTATAAGAGATTTCAATTCTTACCCCCACTGCTATTGTTACTAATCTTAATTGTGTTATTGTAATAACTTATATTTAAAAGCAACGGTTTTTTCACTGATAATTCATGACCATACATAGAATTTTTACTTTTATTTTAATAATCTCATCAACTCATAAGCAGGGGGTAATTTTGAACCTAACCATATCACCATATTACCAGATGGAGATGGATGTTGAAAAATATGTCAAGATGGGCCAAGTTAGGGTCTGGGCATGGCGATGATCTCATGGATCCTCAGATCGAAAAAGTTCCCCTGATGGGCTGCCTTTAAAACTACCGCGGTATCTACCCCTGTTCCAGTTCCACCAATGGCAATTATCTCAGAATCAGTTGGAAGTAGTCCCCCATCTGCTGCCATGATACTTATCTCCACACAGACCTTAATCCCCTGGGAAAACATCCGCAGTGTCTCTGCCACCACTTCTACGGGGGTTACTCCCTTAAATTTGTTGCTGATGCCTCTGCCCACCCCGCTGAGGGCGTGGGAGCTGGTGTATGTAGGGATACCCAGATCTTCCAGTTTTTTTCCATTTTCTGGTGTTATCTCCAGGCCATCCCCGCCCCGGAAACCGGCGTGATGGGTTACGTTGACTATATGGGCATCACTTATCTTTTCACCCAATTTAACGGCTGAATTACCAGTGGCAGATGCTATCACGATATATTCTATGCCCAGTTCATCTTTCCTTTCTTTAACTAGTTCTATAACCTTATCGGTATTCTCCTCTCCAGGATTTTCAAAGTAGTGGATACTTTTCTCCATATTTAACCCTCCATGGAAGTTTCTTTATATCAAATAATTTTTGGGGATACGTTAACTTATATTTGATCCAGTAAGCAAAATTTTTAAATACGAAGACAAACATTTACAATTAAATTAAAAATTGGAGTGGAAACTGATTTTCATGAATGCATTCAATTTTTTAACAGAAGGAAGGGAAAGAAAATCTGGAGAAGGGCTGACCATGATGTTAGATAAGGGTATGGGCCCGGTATCTTTAATAGATTTTCTGGAACTATCCGGCGACTATGTGGACCTGGCTAAATTTGGCTGGGGAACATCCGCCATACAAGATAGGGATTTAGTAAAAGAAAAAACTGAAATCTACCGTTCATATGATGTAATCCCCTATCCTGGCGGAACACTATTTGAAATAGCCTACCAGCAGGATAAAGTAAATGAATTCCTGAGTGAAGCAGATGAACTTGGTTTTGATGCTATAGAATTATCAGATGGAACCATAAATATTGAACAAGCAGATAGAGGGGAATTAATCGGTATAGTCAAGGATTATGGGTTCAGGATCATCACTGAGGTGGGGAAGAAAAATCCTGTAGAAGATCATAAAATATCCATGGAAAAACGGATTGAAATGGTGAATTTTGACCTGGATGCCGGTGCCTATAAAGTCCTCATTGAAGGCAGGGAAGGAGGCAAAGGTATTGGCATATATGACAACAACGGAAAGGTCAAAGATGGTGACGTGGACGGACTATCCCAAAAACTCGATACCAGTAAGATAATCTGGGAAGCTCCCAAGAAGGACCAGCAGGTTTACCTGATACTCAAATTCGGTCCCAACGTCAATCTGGGAAATATTGCACCAGAAGAGATAATAGCTCTGGAAACCCTGAGACAGGGACTTAGAGGAGACACCTTAGGAAAAATTAAGTTTTAGAGAAATATTCCTGTAAGATACGGGTTTATTGAGGGTTAAATTTTTTTGTATAAATATTTTTATATTGAAATTACCAAAAATCTTGTATCGAATCTGCCTAAAAGATCCAAAAAGAACTTTTTCAATTTAAATTTTACTTTTCATCCAAACTAAACCTATCAGAATCGTGGTATGATGGGATGGGTTTGTAAAATTTTCATAAATTGTTATTTCTCCATCTATTAAATCGAATATCTTTAAATCAATTATCTATATCGTGTTAAGATATTCACCAATTATATTATATAAATTTTATTATTAATGAATTATAATAATGGAATAGTTTTATAAATTGCTTATTTTAGAGTATAGTTTAATTAAATTCACAAGGGGGTTTTAAAAAATGAATATAAATGTGAATTTACGGATTTTAGGAATTCCACTTGCTATACTGGTGTATATAGTTGTTATGCTCATACCTATCCCTGGTTTGGGTTATGTGCCACATTCCGCCATAGCACTTTTTCTTTTCGCCATAGTTATGTGGGTTAGTGAAGCTGTGCATCTAGCAGTTACATCACTGATACTCCTGTTTATCCAGCCCATAATCGGTGTAGCAAGTTTTACAGATGCAGTTACTGGATTTGCAAATGGTATTATCTTCCTGATGATTGGAGGTTTCATACTTGCCGAGGGTATTCGTAAAAGCGGACTTGCATCACGTTTAACTTATGGTATGCTCCATCGTCTGGGTACCACTCCAGATAAAAGTATCTTCACTGCCGTCTTCTCCACAGGAATACTTTCCTCCTTTATAGAGAACGTGGTAGCGTATGCCATGATGCTTCCCATTATCAAGGAAATAATACCCTTAATGGGTGTTAAAAATCCAGAGAATGGGAAAAGTAATTTCGCCAAATCTATGGCTTTAGGAGGATCTTATGGTTCTCTAGCTGGTGGATTCGGAACAGAAATTGGAACAGCACCTAACCTTATGGCAGCCGCATACACCAACATTCCATTTGTAAACTGGATGGTCTTTGGATTTCCCCTGGCATTTATCCTGATGACCATCATGTGGAAATGGTTAGGATTTTTCTACAAAGCAGAGGTCAAGGGAATAATTGGCGGAGTACAAACCCTGGCTACTAAAAGAGAATCAATGGGACCTATGAGCAGAACTGAAAAGCTTACCCTGGTAATCCTTTTATTCACCATAGGATTATGGGTCACTGCCCAGTGGAGTGGTCTTAACAGCTATTCTATAGCATTAATCGGAGCAGCTCTACTATTTGTATTTGGAGTTATAGACTGGAAAGATGCCCAGGTTGGAGTTGACTGGGGCTTAATAGTGTTCTTTGGAGGGGCACTCTCTCTTGGAGCTACCTTACTAAATTCTGGAGCTGCAGGCTGGATGGTAGACTTTATTATTGGGTTCTTAGGAGCAAACGCATCCACAATACTAATCATGGTGGTGTTGATGATAATCGCAGTGACCATAACCCAGGTAATGTCCAACATCGCGCTGGCAGCAGTTATAGTGCCCATTTCAGTGACTTTAGCAACCGCCCAAAATCTACCCGTGGGAATCTACGCCGTACCAGTAGCGATAGCCTGTTCACTATCCTACGTAACTCCAATGGCAGATCCAACAGTAGCAATGGCCTACGGAACCAAGTACGTCGGCATACCCGGAATTTTCAAAGCAGGACTCCCACTGGTCATAGTAGGGGTAATAGTAACTTTGATTGTACTGCTAGCCGTACTTAACTTCGCGCCATGGTTGATATCAGCATAAAATAGATTGCAGATGAAAATTATCTGTTTTTTTTTTTTAACACACCAATTTTTTAGTAATTTGGGAGGGATGAATATGTCTAAAAAAATATTGTTGCCTATAGATAATTCAGACCCAGCAGAAAGGGCTGGAGAATATGCAGTTTCTGCTGCTGGCTTAGATGAAACCGACATAATCGTTTTAAATGTAATTGATACCTACTATTTGAATTCTTTACCACAAAGCGATTTAAGAGAAAAACTGGACAAAGAATTCAGGGAAGAAGGAAAAGAAGCAGTTGATAATTTCAGAAAAAAGATTGAAGATGAAAAATGTGCAGGAAACTGTAAAAATATAAACCTTACAACCATGATTGAGGAAGGTAAACCAGAAGACGTTATTTTAAAAATCGCTGATGAAGAAAAGGTAGATCAGATAATTATGGGAAAATCTAGTAAAGATAGAATAGAGAGATTTTTCGTGGGAAGCACCACTGAAAGAGTGGTTAGAGGGGCGAAAGTCCCGGTTACTGTTGTTCCCTGATACTCAAATTCGGGCCCAACATCAAATCTGGGAAACATTGCACCAGAAGAGATAATAGCTCTGGAAACCCTGAGACAGGGGCTTAGAGGAGATACTCTTGGAAAGATGAAACTTTAATTAACTGCCTTAATTGATGTAACCCGATGTAGATTCATTCAATTAATCAAATTCAAACTGATTTAATTAAATCAAATTCGAACTGGTGGTTATTCCCACATCTGGCTTATTTTTTAATTCCTGTTTATTTGCACTGGCAAGTTCCTGGATTAATTTATCGAGTTCCTGAAGGATGGTCTGGTTCCCGTCGTGTGTAAAATTAGATTTTATGTTTTGCCTGTAGAAGTCCAGTTTCAACATGAATTTTTCCAGGTCATCTTTAAGTGGATCTTCATGGAACTCTCCGAAGCCCAATTTTTCCAGATATATGGCGTTAAGAACCTGTTCAAATTGTTTTTTCACCGGTACGCTGAAGACCGGCTTATTTAAGTAGAGTGCCTCGGATATGAGATTGAATCCTCCATTGGTAATAACTGCCTGGCAGGATGCCAGATCATGGTAGAAAGAGTTCTCATTGAAACTTCTATAGGATAAGTTCTCATCCTCCTGGTCTTTATGGAAGCCGTAGATAATAAATCTATAATCCGTTTCCTTAAGAAGCTTTATAAGTTCCGTATTCGAGGTGCTGGTTTGATATACAAAGATATGAGTTCCTTTGCCTTTAATAGTTCTTTCATCACCTTTAATGGTTTCTTCCTTGCCTTTAAGCCTTAGAATTCTTTTTCTTATAACAGGGGGGAAGATCCTGACTCTTCCCGGGTTTACCAGGGGGGGATAGTAAAAGCTGGTTATTAGATAAACACTGGGCAATTGAATAAATGAGCGAACCACCCCCTCTGCCTTTAATTTATCTTTAAGATATTTATACGGTACCTCAGTTTGGCAGTGGGTCACCACATGGGTGTGATCCAGACTGATAAAGGGTACTCTTAATATTTTACTCAGGAGGTTGGTATAAAACTCGAAATCTGATATTATGATATCCGGCTGGAACTCTTTGGCAAAATACTGCATATATGTAAGGTTTTTATGTAAATCCAGGGGTAGGTCCTTAATCCCATTCAAAAATGTTTTAGCACTGTTTACCTGATTAGCTTCATAAACGGTGTTAAAGCCTCCGATCTGGTGTACGTTATCGAATTTTTCAGAGAGGTAATCATAGGATCGGCCATGGGCAAAAATAGATACTTCATTTTTCCCAAGAAGGTGCTCTACAATCACTCCACTGCGTATGGCATGGCCCATTCCCTCTCCACAGACCCCGTAGAGAATTTTTTTACCTATTTCAGGAGATTTTACATTAAACTCTTCAAGACTGCTATCCGGCATTCTGAAGTTAGTTACTCTATTTGTTTTAGGCAAATTTCCGCCTCCGATAAATCTTAAAGATTTCGAAACCGCTCGAAAGGTTATCTGAAGATCTTGCACTTTGTGAATTATATTACACATTTCTTCTATTTAATTCTAAAGGAAAAATTCTTTAACAAAATAAATTCTAAAGTTAGATTAATATGAGCACATCAAATTCTAAGGGTGAATATAAAATCATCCCTGTTGTCACTGATTATATAAAGCCCGGAGAACCTTATGATCCCATCATACACCAGGCCTCAAAATATCTGGAAGACGGGGATTTCCTGGTTATCTCCGAAACACCCATAGCCATTTCCCAGGGAAGGATAGTGGATGAGCAAAACATCAAGCCTTCTATAGCAGCTGTACTTCTAGCAGACGTATGGTCCCGGTACATCTGGGGATACATTTTAGGGCCACTATTTGGAATAAAGAGCAGAACGGTAGGAAATCTAAAAAAATTACCTAAAGAAGCCAGGAATCATAAACAGTTAATATTAGATTATTATGGACTTAAACATGCCCTTAAACCTGCATCTGAAGCAGGGGTTGATTTAAGCAACGTCCCGGGGACCAGTGTCTGCCTCCTGCCCGAGGATCCGGAAGGTGTGGTGGAGGATATAAGCTCGAAAATCAGATCCCACTACAGGAAGGAGGTTACAGTTATGATCGTGGATACAGATGTTACTTACCAGTTTCGTGGGACTAAATTAACATCCATTCCAATGGCCATGCCTGGTATAAAAAAAGATCTGGGCATACTTGCCTATCTATTAGGGAGGATAGGGACAGTTAAAGGACCAACCCCCCTGGCGGCATCCAGGAGTGAAAATATAGATAAAATTATTAAAATAGCGAAGATGGCGGAGGATTATCAAAAAGAAAGGGATACCAGTATGGAAACAGTTTATGATATGAAGGAAACATTCCATGAGAATATAACTGGAGTTACCATCGAAATGCTGGAATCTGTTGAGCATACCCCTGCGGTTATTGTCAGAGAGCGATGATGTTGTTTTTTAAACAAGGGGATTAAGGTGTTGTTATTTATTGATAACATAATAGTCACAAAGATATGGTACTATCCACACCATATTCACAAAGATATAAATACCATCTGGATCATATATTAAGTATTGATTAGGGGTATTTTTAAGGTCATTACTGTTTGAAATTCATCTATTTAATATCCCGGTTGATTAAAAAATTCAAGAACACAAATATATTCTTGTTTTTTTAATATTGACCTTTAAAAATTGGACTTATTAAAATTAAAACTTATATAAAGAGAACTTAATGCAAATTCATTAAGTCTAGTAAAACATGGGAGGAACTTGAATGTTTAACGACACAGCAGTACAGGAAATACTGACCAGCATAACCAACGATGATGAAAACAGTTTTTCTATCATCAAGTGCATGTTGGAAGGTAAAACCACGGATGAAGAGATAGCTGAGGTTACAGAAATCAGACTCAACATAGTAAGGAGAGTCCTATACAAACTGTACGATGCAGGAATCGCCAGCTACAAGAGAAGTAAAGATCCAGAAACACAATGGTACACCTATAACTGGACATTTGAAGAGAAAAAGGTATTCGAAATTTTAGATGAAAAATACGAAAAGTACTCCAAAGAAGTCAACGATTCACTGGAATATGAAGAAGGAAACATGTTCTTCGTATGTAAAAACAACGATCACAGATACAATTTCGAAGAAGCCTCTGAAAATAACTTCACCTGCGGAGAATGTGGAGCTCCACTGGAATATCAAGACAACTCCGCCATAATAGATGAATTAAAAGAATTAAAAGATAAAATCAACTAATTCTATTTAAGTCATTTATAGAGAGCATCTTTTTCAATTTCATTTAGAGGGGCCTAATTGAATCTTAAACTATTAAAAGATTTAAACTCCTCCCCGTACCTAATTGGACATTCTGAAGCCGTATTAACTAAAGCTCTGGAAATAACAACTAATTTTGATGTAGATTTAGAAATAGTCCGTGCTGGAGCACTCCTCCACGATGTGGGACGGACGAAAACCCAGGGAGTCCGCCACGGGGTAGATGGTGCACAGATTTTAAGAGAACACGGTTTCCCGAAAGATGTGGTGAGGATAGCAGAAGTACACATCGGTGCCGGAATACCACGTGATGAGGCGTGCGTGTTGGGCCTGCCCTGCCGGGATTACCTGCCTGTAACCTTAGAAGAAAAGATTGTAGCCCACGCCGATAACCTGATACACGGTACTTGGGAAGTTTCCCTGGAATTTGTAGTGGAGAAATGGGAAAAAAGCATGGGAAAAAACCACCCCTCCATTGGTCGTCTTAGAAAACTCCACGGCGAACTGATCATATAAACTCGTATCTAGTATCATATAAACTCTGTATCTAATTTTATAAATTAAAAAAAAGATACTGTTATTTTTAATTGCATAAACTAAATTAGGTACAAAAAGTTAGGGACCCCACCCATGGAAAACAGAATCATAATATTCACCGGACCATCACTGCACCCTGAAGAAGCAAGGAAAATTTTAGATGCTGATTACCGTCCACCAGTGGGTAGAGATGATATATTACTGGCCTTAAGGGATAAGCCGGAGATAATTGGAGTAATCGATGGTGTTTTCCACCAGAGACCAGCGGTATCCCACAAAGAACTCTTAAAGGCACTGGAATCAGGGGTTAAGGTGGTTGGAGGATCGAGTATGGGTGCCTTGAGGGCTTCTGAACTGGATGATATGGGAATGATCGGTGTGGGGAAGGTTTATAAGGCGTATAAATCTGGTGAGATAGAATCGGATGATGATGTGGCCGTGGTTTTCAACCCGGAAACCAAGAAGCAGCACTCAGAAGCACTTATTAGCATGAACTATAATTTTAAGAAGGCCTGTGAAGAAGGCCTGATATCACAGGAAGACTTAATAGAATTAAACAACACAGCCAAAACAATATTCTACCCTAAAAGGACGTACAGATCGGTTATAATGAATTCAAACCTTGATACGGATAAAAAAGACAATCTAATGAAATATATCCGTGAAAAAGGGGTAGATATCAAGAGAGAAGACGCGCTTTTGGTTTTAAAATACATAAAGGAAAATTTAATGGATGAATGAATTCTTGCAAACATTAAATCCATGAATAAAAAAAATTAATCCATGAATAAAATTGGGAAAATTTAATTTTGAACAATTTATATTAAATATAAGGGGGCTGATCATCTTTGGAACTACAACAAAAACTGGACAAAGTCAGAGATTACCTGAAGGATAAAAAGGTAGTGGTAGCTTTCTCCGGCGGTGCCGATAGTACGTTACTCGCCAAGTTGGCCTTTGAATCAGCACCTGAAGCTGTTGCAGTAACGGTTGATAGTGGAGTTCTACCTAAAAATTTCACAGATAAAGCCCGTAAAATCGCAGGAGAAATAGGCATCCCACACGAGGTTTTAAGGGAAAATTTCTTAAAAGACGAGTTATTCCGTTCGAATCCGCCCCAAAGATGTTATATATGTAAAAATAAGATGTACACCATACTCGAGCAATATGCAAAGGACAAGGGTTTCTATGCAATCGCTGACGGCACTAATATAAGCGATTTATTAGAAGATCGGCCGGGAGTGATGGTGAATTACGAGAAAGATATATCAACACCCCTGGTATATGCTGGACTCACTGCTGAGGAAGTAAGAGAAACCCTGAAGCATTTAAATCTGGATTATTCCCAGTCGACAACCTGTTACGCTACCAGAATACCCACCGGCACGGAACTCACCACCAAGAAGATCAACAGGATAGAATATGCAGAGACCCTGATCCAGAACATCACCGGACTGGAAATGGTTAGGGTACGGGACGACCATGGAGAAGCACGTATAGAGATATCTGATGTTGATAAACTCTTAAACAGTTCCATATTGAATCATATAAACTCTGAACTAAATGCTGTTGGGTTTAAAAAGGTTTTACTAGACGTAACTGCCTATGGTGACTCAGATAAGGAACTGGTTATCTATAAACCCTGCCGGGACGAGGCCGATAAGATAATGTTTGAAACAGAGCTGCCCTACCAGATCGATATCCCGGGAACCTGTCAGGAACTTGAAAAACTGGGAGAAGTCAAGTGCTCAACCAAGATGGGAGTGGCCATGGTAGACCTGGATGAAAGTAACATCACCATCTTCGGTAAAGGGAAAATCGTAGCTCGACGGGTTAAAGATAAGGTTACTGCCCAAGAATTAATGACCAGGGTGTTACCGCTTATAAGAAGAGTTATTTAGGTTTAGTTTTTTTAAAAATAATTTAGTTTAATTTTATTTTCGACAATTTCTACGTCCTTTTAAGATTAATTACGATGATCTGGGGGCGGGCAAAGAATCTCATAGGGAGCCCCACGGTGCCTATACCGTTACTTACAATTAAAGTGCTGTTATCCTCTTTAAAAACACCGGATACGTATTTTTTTCCGTTACTTGGGAGTATGGGTGCCCAGATTCCGAAGAAGGTTACCTGGCCTCCATGGGTATGTCCTGATAAAACCAGGTCCACCCGGGATTTGTCTACCTCTGTGAAATAATCAGGTTCATGCTTTAACAGGATGACAAAATCACTGGCCTGGGCATTGCCGATGGCAACTTCAGGGCTCTGCCGATCATTTTCTGCTCCTAATCCACCAATCCTTATCCTGCCCTCGCTCGTTCCAACCCAGTCACCCAGGTTACCAATATCTATGATGGTGGTTGAGTTTTTTAAAGCCTGCCAGGAAAAGTACTGGGGGTCAGTGTTACCCAGCACGGCATAAACACCTAAAGGAGCGTGGAGGTTAGATAATGAATCGATGGTAGAGTTGATGTAGGTGTTTTCACCACTCACATAATCCCCTCCCAGTAAAACCAGATCAGGATTCAGGGCATTCACCTGGCCCACCAGGTTATCCACCCTTTCCTTACTATAGTAGGGGCCGGCGTGGATATCGCATAGAAAGACTATCTTTTTACCGTCAAAATTAGGGGGGATCTGGTCAGATTCAATGGTGATCTCCTTTGTTTCCACCCAGTAGGGCTCGATGAACATGTAACCAACTAATAGGAAGATAATTAATATCACGGTTAATGTGGTGTTGATTCTCATGATAATCTATAGATCAATTTTTTTTAAAAAATTAGGTAAAATAAGAACAGAAATTTGTAGTTTAAATCTCTTTTTGAATTTCTTCAATTACTTTACGTCGGAAACTGGTAAGTTTTTTGAAAAATCCACGGTTATCCTTTCCCATAAGTACTATACTGTCCCCTTCTACTTTCACTTCTGTATCATCAGCCATGAGGGATTCTATTTCCACCACTATTTCTGATGCGTCTTCCAGGTGATCATTGGCACAGTAACGATAGTTCATTGAAAGTTTATTATGGGGATAGACTTCCTTTAATGCTCTTTTAATGGTTAATTCCAGGACATTAAAGAAGGTCTCCAGTTCAGGGGCTTTTTCCCACCATAAGGTGGCCATGATGAACTTCAGATTTATGGGCTTTATAGATACTTCACCTTTATATTTGGCCACTATGCTAATGTCCCCATCATGGGATTTTATCTTTAAAACAGGCTTGGGAATTTCCAGTGCTTCCATCTCAGACACAGTAGATTCGGAAGATATAGATTCGGAAATATCATTTTCAGACATATTACTTTCAGAATTAGTATCTGATATGTTACTTTCAGGACTTGGAGTTTCAGACATTTTAATCGCTTATGGCCTTAATTAAGTCGGTTGCCCTTACCAATCCCACTAGTTCGCCTTCAACATCTATAACTGGTACTTGTTCTATGCTTCGCTGCCTCATCTTGTTGGCGCATTCTTTAACTGAGGTTTTGGTGGTTACTATAACCAGATCAGTGGCGGCAACATCTTTAACTTCCTTATCTGAGAATTTAAGATGATTTTTAATGACGTAGAGTACGTTTTTACTGTCCCAGGACCATTTATCCCCTTCAGTACCTACAGAGGTGTTGTGGACAGTTCGCTCAGATATGATCTCACTTTCTTCTATGAAATCTGTTTCTGTTAATATCCCGGACAACTTACCATCCTTATTAAGGGCTAGGAGAACTTTGAGGTTGAAATATGTCATTACCTCGAAGGCTATGTTCAGTGGGGTTCTCTCCCAGGCGGTGGGTATGTTTTTGATCAGGTAGTCTTCCACCGGATCCTTGACATCCAGTTTCCACAGTGCCTTGTTTATGATATCCGATGCAGTTACCAGACCAACCAGTTCGCCGTCTTCAACAACAGGGATTCTTCTAATATCATATTTAACCATGATTTCTGCTGCGTCTTTAATATCATCATCTGGATTCACGGTTATAATATCTCGGGTCATGATAAGGGCGATCTGTTCTTCATCCGGATTCTTCACCAGATCAGATCGGGTGAGAATACCCACCAGTTTATTGGTACCGTTTTTTACCACAGGTAACCCTGAAACATTCTTTTCTCTCATTAATTCCATTGCATTAGCTCGATTTCCAGGAACATGAATGTGATATACGTTCTCTGACATAATATCTTTTACTAGCATTTTTGATACTCCACTCCTAAATTTAGAATCAATCCTTTTAAAAATAAAATTTAATGTACTGCCAAAACAGGGCAATTAGCTGATCTTACCACCTTTTCAGTTACACTTCCCAGTAAAAATCTATCTAAACCATGCTTCCCAGAGGTTCCCATTACGATGAGATCTACTCCTTCATCTTCAACAGTCTTCAATATGACATCAGCCGGAGATCCTTCCTTAGTTTCTTTAATTAATTTGATATCCTTAGTTAGACCTTCCTCTTTCTTGAATTCTCGAACCAGATCTTCCACTTTATCCAGGGACTTATGGGCCTCTTCCTTCAATATTTCCGTAACTCTAACTGTAAGGTCTTCTGCAGGAAGTCCTACCAATGAAGAAGTATCCACCACATTTAAAACTATGATTTCTGCATCACTCTGGCTTGCAATCCATATAGCATGTTCTGCGGCTTTTTCGGCATATTTTGAACCATCTGTAGGTAACAATATTTTATGGTACATAGATTCACCTCGTATATGATCATCAATGAAAAAGATTGTGAGATAAAGAAAAATTTACTCTATTCTATTATTTATTTCTGTGAAATATTTGTTTATATGTTTCTATTTAATATAAATTAGTACAAATATTTTTTTCTAAAATAAAATTTAGAATTATTGACTTTTCACAGGGACAATCTGCCCTTCTCTAATCACATGCTTAGTGTTACCCGGTTCGGTGCGGTTGATGATGGAGAGATATGGGTTACCGGATATTTGCTCTACTATAACAAGGTCTGCTAACTTACCTTCACTGATTGCGCCTGTGTTTAATTTAAGTGCCTTACCAGCATTGACTGTGGCCATTTTAATGATTTCCTCCGGTGGGAAATACTCCTGGTAATAGGCCCGTGTGACTTTAAGTGCGTATTCCATTTCTCTAACCATATTAGGGGAATTGAACATTACATTATCCGTTCCTAGAAGAATTTGGATATGTTCATCTAGCATTTCCTTAATAGGTGGTATGCCCACCGCCAGGGTGCCGTTTGAACGGGGACAACAGACTATAGGGGTCCCGCTTCGAGTTACCAATTTCAGATCATCATTTAAGGGTGAAGTAAGGTGTATTAAAAGCTGGAACCCGGCTTCAACTGCCCTTTGAACCTCAGTTTTCCCCGTGGTGTTTATCGAATCAGTTTGCACCTGTTCATATTCTGCCACGTGTATGGCGGATAGTTTCCCCAGTTTCCGGGTTGTCTGGGCGATTGCAGCGGCTGTTTCATCGGTTATCTCCCCCAAACCACTGGGTGCTATTCCATCACAAATTTCTAAAAGTTCCTCTACCCTTTTGCTTACTTCTTGTGGGGTTATGTGAGGGTTTAAGAATGATTCATCCCGTCCCAGTACTACTTTACGTATGGGGACTTCCTCTGCTGCTTCATTTACAATATCTATCCCCTCTTTACCCCCCTCACGGAAATCAACGAAGGTAGTGGTGCCTGTTTTAAGCATTTCCCACATGGAATTCTTCATAAAAACAGTTTGGATGGAATGAGGGGTATCTGCTAAGATACGGTGTTTAATACCCTCTGGTGGTTTTACAATTTCTTCTATGGGCTTGCCATCCCCCATATCCATGGCCACCGAGTCTCCCAGGTGAACATGGGAGTTTATGAAGGCCGGGGCTACTATACATCCCCGTCCGTCCATAATTTTTCCTTTACTTGCCTGGGAAACTTCCACTATTTCCCCATCGGAGATGAGTATATTTGCTTTAATCTCTTCCAGGTTATCTCCGTAGAGAACAGTAGCATCTCGAATGGTGATCATTTACAAAACCCCGTTACGAGGGATAGAAAAAATTAATTCTTATTACTCCCATCATTTATTCATACTATTCCAGATCATGATGGTATTCATTTAATGATTTAACCCCAATTTTACCTTTTTCGATGGCTCGAACTGCGTTTAACGCTGCACGAGCCCCAGCAAGTGTGGTAACATAGGGTATTCCCAGTTCAACAGCCATCCTCCTTATGAGGTAGTTATCATCGGCAGATTGTTTCCCGGAGGGTGTGTTGATAATGAGTTTAATCTCTCCGTTCAATATAGCGTCTTTGATGTTGGGGGATTCCTGACTTACCTTATTTACAACGCTGATTTTCACATCATCTTCTACTGCTTCAGCCGTTCCATCGGTCCCAACCAACTCGAATCCCAGTTCCTCTGCCTTTTTGACTATATCCAGTATCTTGCCCTTGTCCTGATCACGGACACTAATGAATAATTTACCCTTACACGGAAGTTTCATACCTGCTGAAAGCTGAGCTTTGTAGTAGGATACCCCGAAACTTTCATCTATACCCATACTCTCCCCGGTGGACTTCATCTCCGGACCTAACACAGAATCAGAACCGGGTAGTTTAATGAAGGGGAATATGGACTCTTTAACCGCTACATGGTCGATTTCCACATCATCTCCCAGTCCGAAATCCCGGAGCTTATATCCTACCATTAGCTGGGCTGCTATCTTCGCCAGTGGTATCCCCACCGCCTTACTTACAAATGGAACAGTCCTGCTCGCCCGGGGATTAGCCTCCAGGATGTAGAGTTTGTCATCATCATCGGTTTTAACCGCGTACTGGATGTTCATGAGACCGATAACATTCAGTTCCAGTGCCAATTTAGTGGTGTACTCCTTTATCTTCTCGATTACATGGGGATGTATACTTTGAGGGGGTATTACACAGGCAGAATCACCGGAATGGACGCCTGCTTCCTCTATATGCTCCATTATCCCTCCGATGAATACATCTTCCCCGTCACAGAGGGCATCCACATCTATTTCAATAGCATCCTCCAGGAACTTATCCACCAGTATGGGGTGTTCTGGAGATATGCGCACCGCCTCTTTCATGTACTCTTTAAGCTCCAGATCATCATAGACTATTTCCATGGCCCTTCCGCCCAGTACATAGGAAGGTCGAACCAGAACAGGGAAGCCGATACGCTCTGCCACTTTCCTGGCATCTTCAAATGAATGAGCAATTCCATAATCAGCCTGGGGTATTTCTAGACGGTTTAAAACCCGGGTGAATCTTTCCCTGTCTTCTACCTGGTCGATGCTCTCGTGGGGCGTTCCCAGTATGGTTACTCCCTCGTTTGCCAGTGGAACTGCGAGGTTGATGGATGTCTGGCCACCAAACTGTACGACCACACCATCAGGGTTTTCCTTGTTGACTATGCCCATCACATCCTCCAGGGTTAATGGTTCGAAGTAGAGTTTGCTGGAGATGTCGTAATCGGTACTCACCGTCTCCGGGTTGTTGTTTATGATTATGGTCTCCACACCCTCTTCCTTGAGTGCCATAGCAGCATGGACACAGCAGTAATCAAATTCTATGCCCTGCCCAATCCTTATAGGACCTGCCCCTATGATTATTACCTTCTGATTATGAGATACCGGTACTTCGTCTTCTTCTTCATAAGTCCCGTAGTAATAGGGTGTTTTTGCTTCAAACTCGGCTGCGCAGGTGTCCACCATCTTGTAGGTGGGGGTAACACCCCTATCTATCCTGGTTTTCCTGATATCTTCTTCTGGTACGCCGGTTAATTCGGATAACTTCCGGTCAGAGAAGCCCATCCTCTTGGCCTTCCTTAAAAGGGGAGTAGTTAGAATATCATCTTTATTTTCAACTATTTCCTTCTCAAAGTCGATTATGTTAAGGATTTTATAGAGGAAGAAGGGGTCTATCTTGGTTATTTCCTGTATCTCCTCCGCACTGGCCCCGCTTTTCAAGGCGGTGTATACCTGGAAGAGACGGTTGTCAGTGGGTTCCACCAGGTCTTTAATGGTATATTCCATTTCATCGAAGCCATACCTCCCTATATCCAGGGATCTTATGGCCTTGTGCAGTGATTCTTCCAGGGTCCGGCCGATGGACATCACCTCACCAGTGGACTTCATCTGCACCCCAATCTCCTTATTTATACCCTTGAATTTATCAAATGGCCACCGGGGTATTTTAGCCACCACATAATCCAGTGAAGGCTCAAAGGATGCCGGTGTTTCCTTGGTGATATCGTTTCTTATCTCATCCAGGGTCATGCCCACTGCAATCTTGGCGGATATCTTGGCTATGGGATACCCGGTTGCCTTGGAGGCCAGGGCACTGCTCCGGCTCACCCGGGGGTTAACCTCGATGACCTTGTACTCCCCGGTCTCCGGGTGCACAGCAAACTGGATGTTACAGCCCCCCTGGATCTGGAGAGCCCTTATAATCTTGATTGAGGCATTTCTTAGCCTCTGGTTATCGATATCCGATAGGGTCTGAGATGGGGCTACAACTATACTCTCCCCTGTATGGATTCCCATAGGGTCCAGGTTTTCCATGTTACAGACGATGATGCAGGTGTCGTTTTTATCCCGCATCACCTCGTATTCAAATTCCTTCCAGCCCATCACCGACTCATCTATGAGCACTTGGTTGATGTAACTCATCTCCAATCCTCTGGTGGCCACTTCAAGGAGTTCTTCCTCGTTATGGGCTACTCCACCACCGGTTCCTCCCAGGGTGAATGCGGGGCGGACGATAACCGGGTAACCTATTACTTCCACAGCTTCCAGGGCTTCTTCTAGAGTTGTTACCGCCCTGTTTTTGGGGATGGGTTCGTTGAGTCTGTCCATGAAGCTGCTGAAGAGGTCACGGTCCTCCACGTTCCTGATGGTCTCCACGGACGACCCTATTACTTTAACGCCTTCCAGGGCACCTATCTTCTCCAGTCCGGTTGCTACGTTTAGACCGGTCTGCCCGCCCATGGTGGGTAGTACGGCGTCTGGTTTTTCCTTTTCTATTATTTTAGCCACGATCTCTGGGGTCAGGGGTTCCACATAAACCCGGTCAGCCATATCGATATCTGTCTGGATGGTCGCCGGGTTACTGTTAACCAGTACTGTCTCTATCCCCTCTTCCATCAGAGATTTACATGCCTGTGAACCTGAATAGTCAAATTCGGCTGCCTGACCTATCTGGATAGGTCCTGAGCCAATGATAAGAACTTTCTTAATATCTCCATCCCGGGGCATTTATTATCCTCTTCCTTTTAGTGTTATTTTATGGTTAAATTGATTTTTAGTAGTTTTTAAGTGATTCAACAAAATTATCGAAGTAATAATCTGTGTCATGGGGTCCGGGGCCTGCTTCTGGGTGGTACTGCACACTCGAGATGGGCAGTTCCTCATGTTCCATGCCTTCAGGTGTCCCGTCGTTTAAGTTCACCTGGTTCATCTTCAAAGGCGTATCCTCAAGGGATTGGGGGTCAACGGTGAACCCATGATTTTGTGAGGTGATACATACCTTTTCAGTGGTTAAATCCTTCACCGGCTGGTTTATACCCCGGTGACCGAACTTCATCTTGTATATACTGGCCTCGAAGGCTAATCCGATGATCTGCTGGCCTAAGCAGATACCGAATATGGGCATTTTCTCTGCAAGCCCACGCACATTCTCCGCGGCCTTTTTAACCCTGGTGGGGTCGCCCGGTCCACTTGAAACCAGCAGGGCCTCTGGGCTGTAATCCAAGATATCCTTGACATCCGTCTTGTAGGGCAGGACCACAACGCCTACTTCCCTTTTAAGGAGGGCTTTTATGCTGTTGTTTTTTATACCGCAGTCCAGTATGGCTGCCCGGTGCTTGTATTCTTCACCGTAAACTTTAGGTTCCTTAACACAGACCTGATCAACCAGGTCCACTTCCCCTATTTCAGGCTGTTCCTTGACCATGGTAATTAGTTCCTGGTCTTCTATCTCCTCGGTGGCCAGGACGCCCTTCATGGTCCCATGTTTCCTGATCTTCAGTGTCAGGGATCTGGTGTCTATACCGCTGATACCAGGTATCTTAAATTCTTTTAAAAACTCAGTGAGACTTTCCTCTGATTTACCGTGAGATGGATGGGTGTTATGTTCCCTGACTATGAATCCTTCTGCTTTTATGCCTTCTGATTGGAACCATTCCCTGGATATTCCATAGTTACCCTGTAAAGGATAGGTGGACATCAGTATCTGGCCTTTATAGGAGGGGTCAGTTAAAGATTCAACGTATCCGGTCATCCCGGTTGCAAAGACCACTTCTCCTGGTTTAATTGTTTTAAAACCAAATCCTTCCCCCTTGTATATGGTTCCATCTTCTAGAGCCAATTTCGCTTCTTCCGGCATTTTATTATCACCTTATAATTATGATATGTTTTTTAATAGATAAAAAATTAGAATTACTCATCCTGTTATTTCTGATTTATCACTTAAATCAATGTCCATAAGCACCGCATCTTCATAGTCCTCATAATACTCCATAAGAACTTCCCTTTCGACAAAACCGTTGTCTTTATAGAAATCTATCGCTCCTCTATTGCTTTTTCTTACTTCTAATTTAATATGGGCTATATTATAACGTTTGAAGATTTTTAAGGCAGCTTCTACTAGCTTGCTCCCCACCTCTTTTCGGCGGTGTTCCGCGTCCACTGCTATGGATATGATATGGCCCTCATCTTCATACCTGATCCAAAATATAATATAACCTACTATAATATTATCATACTCGGCAACTAAAAATCCCGCTCCTAAGTTGTAGATATCTATGAGTATATTCACCGGGTAAGGGTCTTTGAAGGATTCTTCCTCAATTTCAAGGACCCTGTTTATATCCTGCCGTCGGAATTCTCTTATCATCATAAATATCAAGATGGTTGATTAAATGTGGAGTAGTTTTACAGATTACATTGGAAGAAACTATGGTCATGCCCATAAGATAGTGGAAGTAGGTGTGGGCACGTTTCCGGTGGTAGCCCGGGATCTGCAGAATCTTAAGTTAAATATCATCATGACAGATATTATACCTTCACCAGATATAATCCAAGATGATATTTGCCATCCTGACTTAAAAATATATAAGGGTGCAGAACTCATCTATTCTATACGACCCCCAGAAGAGTTACACCCCTGCCTGGTCAGGGTGGCCAGGGAAGTAGGGGCAGATTTAATTATAAAACCCTTATCCACGGATAGTATAAATTCTGAGGAAAAATTTAAGCTAATTAACTATGAAAAGGCAGTTTTTTACGAACTGAAACATAGATAACCTGTTGATTTTAAAGAACATTCATAATGAAATGGAGTTTTCATGATGGAATGGAAGAAATTAAGCATAGAAGAAACGTTCGAAAATCTTGATTCTAATATAAATGGTTTAACCAGCAAGCAGGCTGAGGAAAATCTGACGAAGTTCGGTAAGAATGAACTGGTCGAGGAAAAAAAGGCAGGACCGGTAAGGCTCTTTTTAGGTCAGTTCATGGATATACTCATTTTAATCCTGATCATAGCCGCCATAGCCGCTTACTATGTAGGGGACGCCCTGGATGCAATCGTTATTTTGATTGTGGTACTCATAAATGCTATAGTAGGATTCGTCCAGGAATACCGTGCCGAGAAAGCCATGGAAAAACTCAAAGGACTCATATCGGCTGAAGCCGTGGTTATAAGGGACGGCCAGGAACAGAAGGTAACCGCTGGAGACCTCACCCTGGGAGATATAGTGTTATTAGAGGAAGGAGACAAAGTCCCCGCCGACCTCAGAATAGTAGAAAGCTACGACCTCCTCATCGATGAATCAGCCCTCACCGGTGAATCCCTCCCTGTGGATAAAAGTACCGATGTAATAGTTTCAGATGATCATGACGCCGATAACATGGTTTTTATGGAAACAGGTGTTGCAAGCGGCCGTGGAAAGGGAGTAGTGGTTGGAATTGGAATGGGCACCGAGATAGGGAAGATCGCGGAGATGATCCAGGGAGTAGATGAAGATACACCACTACAACAGAAGATAGCCCGGCTAGGAAAGACACTGGGATTACTGGCCGTAGTGGTTTGTTCCGTGGTATTCGCCCTAGGCTACCTGCAGGGAATCCCCCTGGTGGACAACTTCATGACCGCCGTATCCCTGGCAGTGGCCGCTGTACCAGAAGGTTTACCTGCAATTTTAACCTTAACTTTAGCTTTAGGAATGCAGAGGATGGCCCGGAGCAACGCCATCGTACGTAAACTCTTAGCAGTGGAAACATTAGGTTCCTGTAACGTGATCTGTACCGATAAAACCGGAACCCTTACATTAAACCAGATGACAGTCCGGGATACCCGGGTGAAGGATTCCAAGATGGTGAACACCATCTCCGCCCTCTGTAACAACGCCACCTACTCCTATGAAAAAGTATTAGGCGACCCCACAGATGCAGCGCTCCTCATGTACGCCGATGCCAATGGTTACCACCGGAAGGAGTTGGAGGAGAAATATCCACGGTTACTGGAGATACCACTGGACAGCACCCGGAAGAGGATGACCACGGTGAACCAGTTTGAAGAAGACCGTTACGTCCTGGTCAAGGGAGCCCCAGAGGTACTCCTGGAGAGATGCTCCCAGATTGAAGGTGAAGACGCAGTCTGCACATTACAACCCGAAGACATCGCTGAAGTAATGAAGAACCTGAAAGAAATGACCGGCAACGCACTTAGGGTCCTTGGGTTTGCCTATCGTAAATTAAGTCCAGATGAAAACCTGGAGGATAAGGAAGGATTAGAAAAAGGCTTAATATTCGCTGGATTGGTTGGTATGATGGACCCACCACGTGATGAAGCCAGAGACGCCATCGTCGTTGCTAAAAAGGCCGGTATAAGGGTGGTTATGATCACAGGGGACCATAAGGACACTGCAGTGGCCATAGCCCAGGAATTGAAAATTAAAGACAGTGATGAAATCGTGGCACTCACCGGTTCAGACCTGGACAAACTCAGTGACCAGGAATTCCTGAACATGGTGAACGATATCAGCGTATACGCCAGAGTATTCCCCGAACAGAAAGTACGCATAGTGGAAGCCCTTAAACAGACAGGCAACGTAGCATCCATGACCGGTGATGGAGTTAACGATGCACCCGCACTCAAAAAAGCGGCTATTGGTGTGGCTATGGGAAGCGGAACCGACGTGGCCAAGGAATCCGCGGACATGCTACTACAGGATGATAACTTCGCCACCATAGTCAAGGCAGTGCGTGAAGGACGTACCATATTCGATAATATACGCAGGTTCGTCCGTTTCCAACTCTCAACCAACATCGGGGCTATACTAACCATAACTTCCTCGTCCATAATAGGATTACCAGTCCCTTTCAACCCTATACAGGTGTTATGGATAAACATAATTATGGACGGACCCCCAGCCCAGTCACTGGGTGTTGAACCACCAGAACACAACGTGATGGAACGGCCTCCCCTTAAAGAGGAGATCATACCACGGAAGAACCTCACCAAAATCGTGGTTGCCGGGGTGGTGATGACTGTGGGAACACTGGCCCTCTATTCCTACCTCCTGATGAACGGAGCAGAATTAATCTACGCCATGTCCATGGCCTTCACCTTGTTTGTGATGTACCAGATATTCAACGTGTTCAACTGCCGGGCTGAACATGGATTTTCCAATAATTTCCTCTACATAGCAGTGGGAGCTTCTGTACTACTGCAGTTAGGAGTTATATACTTACCATTCCTGCAGGGAATATTCCGGACCACGGCACTCGGACTGATTGATTGGGTAATCATCCTATTAATTGCCAGCACCATCCTGGTAAGTGACTGGCTGGTGGAAAGGTTCGTGAGGTAAATAAAAAATTATTACAAGTTTTAAAAAAATAAAAAAAATTCGGTGTTAAAATTGAATCTAATGGTGATGGCTGGTACCAGTGACGCGCGGAAAATAATCGAAAAACTCTCACTTACGGGTAACTATATCCTGGCCACCGCCATCTCCCTTAATGGTGGGGAACTCGCCAAACAAGCAGGGGCTGATAAAGTCCTGGTGGGACGCTTTGATTCTGTGAAACTGGCCGAGATTATAAGAAATAACGAGATAGATGTTCTCATCGATGCCACCCACCCTTTCGCATCAGACGCCACCAAGAACGCCATAAAAGCCGCTGAAAAAGAGAAGATAAGATATATACGCTTCGACAGGCCGACACTGGATATCCCGGATAATGAATTGATTCATAAAGTGAATAACTTTGGGGAAGCCGTGGAAGAGATCGTAAAATTAGGAGACAGCCGCATATTACACCTGGCAGGGGTTATGACTCTTCATCATTTAACCGGGAGGATCTATCCCCACAGGATTGTGGCCCGGATTCTCCCCACTATTTTTTCCATAGAAAAATGCCAGGAAGCAGGCATACCCCCACAGAATATCGTAGCCATGCAGGGTACCTATTCCAAGGAATTCAACCAGGCCCTGATGAAGGAATATGATATCAAAGTGGTGGTCACCAAGGAAAGCGGGAAGTCAGGTGGAACCCCCTCAAAGCTCGAAGCAGCGCTGGAACTGGGTATTCACATAGTGATGGTTATGCGGCCCGGAGTAGATGAACTGAAGGGTAAAACAGTCTTCAACAGCGTGGATGATGTTGTAAAAGAAATAAAGAAGTTAGAATAAGTATGTAAGCCTCAGCTCGCCCATCATTCATCATCGGTTCAGAGCTCATAGGGTTCATCATTGGCTTTATATAAAGTAGAATGATAAGATCAGTACCTGGAAGTACTGTTGGAACGTGCACCTCAAGGTACACTTGACTCCCAGGTTTTACCTGTGATAATACATTAATTTTAAGTAATATAAATTTTTTGACGTATTCATCAAATGGAAGGATAAACTTAAAATGAAATCCTTAGGTCTTTTTTGTATTCAGGGATTGAGTTGCAAAATACAATAATTTTTATACAAACTGTACACAGTATCATGTGAAGAATTATTTCGTGAGGTAATAAAAAATGGACTATGAGATATTGTACCAACCGTCCTATGCTCTGCTTAAACTGAATATGGAGATGTCTGAGCAGGTTAATGCAGAAGCAGGGGCTTTTGTAAGCATGTCCAGTGGAATAAAAATTGAGACTGGAATAAGAGGGGGACTTTTTAAAGGTTTGAAAAGAAGCCTGCTTGGTGGAGAAAGCTTTTTTATTAATAAATTCATTGCAGAAGTCCCTGGTGAGGTTACCATGGCTCCTCCGTTACCTGGAGATATTCATGCCATGGATCTGGATAATCAGAGGGTGTTTGTTCAATCTGGTTCTTTTATGGCGGGGACCGTTGATATTGACATAGACACCAAATGGGGAGGATCAAAAACGTTTTTCTCCAGAGAGGGGCTGTTCCTGTTAAAAATCGAAGGAACAGGGACACTTTTTGCTTCCAGTTTTGGAGCAGTCCACCCCATTACATTGGGGGATGGTGAAACCTGCAGAATAGACACCGGACATGTAGTGGCCTTTGATGATGGAGTTGATTACAAGGTGAAGAGAATAGGCGGACTGAAATCAACATTTTTCAGTGGTGAAGGATTGGTTGTTGAATTAACAGGACCAGGAAGGGTTTGGATACAGTCAAGAAGTGAGGATGCATTCTTATCCTGGTTGATTCCTCGTTTGCCTAAAGATTCGGGTAATTAATTTACCCTATTTTTAGAAGTTTATCTGTAACTTATCATGCCTCAAATAGCTAAAGGTGGAAAATTCGTTTTCGGATGGTCCCCAATTGGAAAAGAAGGATGCGTACAAGTTCCAGAGCAGGTAATAGATGAATACCAACTATTTACAGAAGATAAGTTGATTCTCATATCTGGAAGTAAAAGTTCAGGCGGATTCGTTGTATCCAGACAGGGATTGATATGCGAATCCATTATGAAAGGTTTATTAATTGACCACCCGGAATTCAGGTATTATTCACTACCGGAAGGAAAGCCGGTTAAATGGAAGGGTAGATATTACTCATGGGTTAAAATAAACAAGCAGGGCGTATTCAAGTTACCTGCAGAAACATTTACTTGTTTTAATGTAAAGGAAAGGGATAGGTTGCTGTCCATCCGTGGAAGTAATGTTGGTTTTGTCCTGGCAGTTAAGGGACCCCTAGTAGAGGCAGCAAACAACTTCACCGGGGAGATAAAAGATTTTGTTTGTTAAATTGATTATAAAAATACGAATAAAGAAGATATGGGTATTAAACCCCATCACTTTATTATTTACTTTTTAAGCAGTTATATGGACGCTCAATATAGCATCGTCTAATTCACCGCCTCCGCTAACAGAGGAATTAGCTGAATTGACTATTTCATCTCCTCTCATTAACTGTATGGATAGTGTTTCATTGGAGTCTTTATCCTTCTTTTCAACATCAACTTTCAAACTACCAATATACGTGCCTAAATCAATTGTTTCTTCACCAGTACCTTCTATTGTCCGTGTTTCCTTTTCTGTAGTTATGGTACCATTCCAACTACCAGGATAATTTACCACTACTTTAACCGGTGATGCTACACATCCCGATACAGCCACTGCAACTAAAAATATAGATATTATTAACAAGCCGATTTCAATCTTTTTTGACATTTTCTACACTCCCTTAATCCTGAAAATCTCTGATTTATGGATAATAGCGATCCCAATACTTACTCTTATCTTTAGATATATAAGGTTTCGTTGTTTTTTTGTGATTCAATATAAAAAATGCTAAAAAGTTATGTGAATTTATTACTAATCTTGGAAAATAAATTGAGTTTCATAAACGATATATCCATAAATAGGGCTTCAAATTATCCATTAAAAAGAACTTAAATTTTGTGATTCATTTAAAATGAAAAATATAATAGTTGGATATTCCAGGTTATTTATGATCCTTTTCATCTAAAATTCTTTTAATCTCTTCGATATCTCTTTGAATGGAAGTCAGCTGGTTTCTAACATCTTTTCGAAATGTTTCTAGATCCTCTTCTATTTCTTCGTCTTCCTTTTTGGTGATTTCAAAAATCCACCTACTAATTGACGCAGCCAAATAACTGACGAAACCAATACCTGAGACTATAATTATAACCGTAGCTACCCTGCCTCCAACAGTTAGAGGAAATATATCACCAAATCCTACGGTTGTGAGGGTGATTAAAGCATACCATATGGCATCATCTACACTATTTACATTTGGATTAACTCCGTGTTCAAAAAAATAAAATATCGACGCAGCGGAAATTAAAATAAATATTAAGGTTATGATACCGTATTCTAGATGTGTTTTTTCTAAAAAATTGAAAAAATTTGCTAAATTTCTCCTAAAAAGGGATAGAATTCTTATCAATCTAAAATACCTTAAAAATGTTGCAAATCCAGGTATAACAATTTCTGGAACCATTCCCAGTAAATCAAACCAATTGTCCTTCAAATATTTAGTTTTGCTGGTGGAATTTTTAAATTCATAGATAAACTGTGCAATTAAAATAATGACAACAAATAAGTCAAAATATAAAATAAACTGATATAACTGAGGATTTATATTATTTATAAAAATTAAAGCAGTTAACAGTATTATATCCAATAAAACTAACCCAATTACTGTAATGTTGAACAACTTTACTAATCTGGGAGTTTTTTTAATATTTATCATTCAAATGTCTGTTTTTTGTTCATAATTAATAGTTGTTTCTATCTAGTCGAACAAAAACTTCTTTAATAGAAGAATAGGAGTCCTAGATTTTATACAAAATAGTTAAAAAATAAACTCATTTAATAAAAAAGAATTAAAAATAAAAAAGAAATTAGAGTATGGGATTACCCGTACATAACCCCGGCTTCTTTCCTCATCTCTTCTTCTCTTTCCATTCCGATTATTTTATCCACGGCGTCCATGAAGTCGTTCATGGTTACCACGGTTCTTTCTTCTCGGATGGCGAACATTCCTGATTCGGTACAGACTGCTTTTAGGTCTGCTCCGGAGGCTCCTTCGGTGAGGCTGGCAATCATTCTGATATCAACTTCCTCATCCAGGGACATGTTTTTGGAGTGGATCTTGAGTATCTCCATTCTACCGTCTTCGTTGGGTATGGGTACTTCTATGAATCGGTCGAATCTACCTGGACGCAGGAGTGCTGGGTCCAGTATGTCGGGTCGGTTGGTGGCAGCGACGATTCCCACATCACCCCTTCCTTCGAATCCGTCCATCTCAGCCAGTAGCTGCATCAGTGTACGCTGTACCTCACGGTCTCCGCTGGTAGAGCTTTTTAGTCTTTTAGCAGCGATAGCGTCGATCTCATCGATAAATATGATGCTGGGTGCTTTTTCCTTGGCCAGTTCAAAGACGCCACGTACCAGTCGGGCTCCTTCACCGATGTATTTTTTCACGAATTCTGAGGCCACTATCTTGATGAAGGTGGCGTTGGTTTCATGGGCCACGGCTTTGGCCAGTAAGGTTTTACCGGTACCTGGTGGGCCGTATAAGAGAACTCCTTTTGGTGGTTCTATTCCTATTTCGATGAATAATTCCGGTTTTTTAAGGGGTAGTTCTACTGTTTCTTTAATTTCAACTACCTGTTCTTCTAATCCGCCTATCTGTCCGTAACTTACATCTGGTTTTTCTTCAACTTCCATACCAGTTACTAGTGGGTCTTTTTCTGAGGGCAGTACGTTCACTATGCTGAAGGTCTGCTGATTCAAGGCCACTCTAGCTCCTGGTTCTAAAGATTTTTCATCTAAGAAACGTGAATATCCAATAACGAAGTGCGGTCCGGTACTACTTTTAACTACTACCTTACCATCGTCTAATACTTCGGTTACGGTAGCTATTACCAGTGGAGGAGATCTGAACCTTTCAATTTCTCCTCTGAGAGATTTTACCTCTCTATCAATCCGCATCTTTTCATTTTCAAGTAATACTTTATCCTTTTCGAGTTTCCTTACCTTCCACATTAAATTGCGTTTGGTTTTGGTATTCTCCTCTTTAAGGATTTTAATCTCTTTTTTAAGGTCTTCTATTTTCTTTAAAACATTGGGGGACATGTTTTCCATGGTCCTGGTTCACTCCTAATCATTTTTCCATAATTAAAAAAATAATTGTTGGTTTTCATGTTATATAGTCAACTATTATCCCTAATAATATTTAAATATTGAGGTGTAAATTATATATAAGACAATTCAAAGGGATGCCCATGAGATGCGAGATTTGTGGAAAAAAAGTACCAGGTAAGCCAATACGTGTTAAAATCGACGGTTCAGTCATGCAAACTTGTAAAGAGTGTTCAAAATTTGGTAAAGTACAAAAAGAACCTCCAAGACCAGCTAGACCAAGAACGCCACCTCGTCGCCCTAGGGTAAGAGAACCATCATATGAAGTATCTGAAGACTATAATACCCTGATCAGAACAGCAAGAGAAAAAAAAGTATGGTCAAGAGAGGAATTAGCACAAAAAATCAATGAAAAAGCATCGGTAATTAATAGGATAGAATCTGGAAAGATGATTCCAGATATAAAACTAGCAAGAAAGTTAGAAAGGATTTTAAACATTACAATATTGGATCGAATAGAAGATGAGCAACTAGAAGACACTGCTTCCTCAACCAGAGGCGGTACTACCATTGGTGATATAGCTCACATAAAGAGGAGATAAAAAAATATTCTTAGTTTTTTCCAGAACGCTCTTTACTTTTCCGGGAATAATAACCCTTAAAAGGAAGCAGTTCACTAAAACTCTTCTTTAAATTGGAATAATCTTCATATTCGTCGCTTATAACAACCAGATGGGCCGGGGGATGTATTTTCCTAACTTGCATTATGCTCTTGGTGGTGTCTTCTTCCACCAGCACCATAACCGCCCGTTTAGATGTCCTTTTTATTTTCTGTTTAAGGATACGCTCTATAACTTCATCCGCCAGTTCTGGGGGTATTATTTTAGGTTTTCCACAGATTTTAAGATGGGCGTGTCTTTCCAGATCAGCCAGAGCATTTAAGATTTTTTTCTTATCGTCTGCTCTGATTAAAATAAGTGCCATGATCTGTTCAACGCCTTTTTTTCATGAATGAAGAGATCAAAGTGCTTCTAAATAGTACCAGAACCACTAGGATTAACCCTATTGCTGTCTGCATATTTCCGATAATATCCAATAGTGAGGAGCTTATGGGCAGATTCCAGGGTGGGGATGTTCTACCACCGCCCAGGGGTGTGAAATAAACTCCCACCTGTTTGGAGTTTTCCCTGATGTTGATATCCTTTGATTCAACATGATTTACACCAATTAGAAGACCACGGTCAATGGCAGAGTTAATTGACTTGGCAATGGCGTTGGCGTTGAATCCATTTTTGTTAACTGAATAGGTAACAATTTCTGACGTGGTGGTGCTGATACCGGACAGGTCTGTTCCGTAGGTGTTGACGGTTACGTTGGATGGTGAAACGGTGATTCCACTCCGCAGGACGTCGTAGGCATAGGCTATCTTCAGTGGATTACCATCCAGGGGACATGTGGAGTAACTTTCTGCCGCGGGATATGCTATACCCCATCCACATTCCGGGTCATATTTACTGTAGGGCTCGTTCATGGGGAAACCAGGCTGATTTACATCAGTTGGAGTGAAGGTATCTCCTGTGGTAATATCAGATACCAGGTTAACCGCTCCTCCACCGTGGTTTTCATTGGCCTCAACCGATACCTTCTGGAAGACGTCGCCCATTATTTCTGTGGCGGAGTAACCGTCCCTTATCTTTTCACCGATCATCACCGCCGTTTCTTTTCTGATTAATGCGGCGTCACCACCTCCCGGGTTGGTTGATGTGTGCCTTAAGTGTATTATCGCTCCCTTTTTACCTGCTGGCAGAATTGCCAGTCCATTTTCATGGGGGGTTACTGTGATGGTTCCATCATCTTCTACAGTTACCACGTAGACAGAGAAATCCCCACCAACCGCGGCTCCCATGGTGGGGCCTCCGGCCATTATCCTTATTCCTTTGTAGTTGCTAGCTATACTTACTGCAGTTGATGGTGTTTGATTCTCCTTGAAGAGTTGAATAGTTTCCACGATGGCAGCCAGCCTGTTTGTTTCGTTCATTTCCGCTCCACCAGATAAAACCGCGAAATCTTGTTCCGGGGAGAATATGAAGGTGGACTGGAACATGTTGTTGGCGTAGGACATACTACCGGCGGCAGCTCCATTAGGATCCTGACCTGTGGGGTCGGATATGATGATGACGTTTAAGGTGGCAGCTGCAGTGTTCATGGCCAGGGTAATGGTCATCATCAAGACCATGATCTTGATGATATTTGCTCGGTCGATCTTCACTTCACCACCACTGCTTGGAAGTCTTCGATAACGTTGATGGTTACTATACCGGTTATTTTATCCACTTTAACATCCACGGCAGTTATAGGGTATATCTGGGTACCGGGAATTGCGGCGTAGGACACCGCTATTTCTGCATTGTTTATAGCCCCATCCAGGGGTACTTTTCGCTTAGAAGTAACCAGGGTATCTCCCTGAATATAACTTCCCGACCTGAACCCTACATCTGCAGCCAGACCCTTGATAGTTGCTGTGGGTACGATGTCGTTTCCTTTAACTATCACTCCTGCGATGGGAACACCCTGTCCAGTGTCATCAGAGGAGGCGTAAGACACATAACTCATAACCCTGCCTGATAAAATTAGCATAAAGGCCAGTATGAGGATAATTAAAGTATCTCTTCTTATTTTTATAAACATCCTTCTTTCACCATGATACTCTAAATGTGTTATATTTTGAGTTTTATTCCATATTCAAAATCGTTTTATATTGAATTTTATTGATATTATAAATTAAAAAAATTTACGTAGTTTTTAACTACAAATTTAGACAAATCCCTTTTTTTGAGGATTTATTATTAATATCTTCGCTATTTAAATAGGTTTTTCATGTAAATAAATTTTTTATAAAATATTGAATGGAAGTTTATGGATATCTTAGTATATTAACTTTGGCCCCCATGGTTTAGTAAATTTATCCTCGACCCTCTGGTAACTCGATAATTCTCCGGATTTCTTCCCGGTAGGTAAAAGCTGCTTCACCGATACAAACCACAACCCGCGCATCAAGTTTAAGAGCGGTCTTTAATCCCCGGGTGATTTGTTCTAGATTAGCTCCCAGGGTTCTCTTTTTAAATTCATCTGGATATTGGGAGGTTAAAATTATCTTATCTGCTCCTGGTTTTCCTTCCCTCATGAAATTGTCCGCTGCTTTTCTCGAATAATATGAGGCAGGGATCACGTAGTCAGCGTTATCCAGGCTTCTATTTAGAATATCCCTGTCTCCCCCTTCTCCTGACTCAGAGGATACAGTTATAACCACTGCCAGGGGTTTATAGATCTTCTCAAGTTCCCGGAGCACGGTTTCCACCCCGCCAGGGTTGTGTGCATAGTCTATGATGACATTTTTCCCCTGATATTCCCCTATATAATCTAATCTACCAGGAACACCTTTAAAGGTTTGAACGTTGGTTATTATATCTTTTAAAGGTAGGTTAAAGAATTCCTTCGCCGCTGCTATGGCACCCAATGTATTGTAGATATTATGAAGGCCCATGAGTGGTATTTTCACGGTTAAAACTTCCCAAGGTGTTTTCAGGGTGAAACTACCCCCCCTTATATCTGTGGCCAGATAGTCGATTTGAGGATTTTCCAGTCCACAAGGACAATCATACTTACCCATTCCAGATATGGTCTCATTAACAGGTAGTTCTCTCCCGCACCAGCAACTTTTTTCATTTATTATATCTGTCTCCAAGTCTACCCCGAAGGTGATTACCCCTTCAGGGTCCTGAATCCTGGATTCAATCAAACCCCATACCGTGGGATCATCCCCGTTAACTATCAACATCCTGTCTTTAAGGTAATCCACGAATTCACCCTTTATACTGGCGTATTTCAGGAAATCCTGGTCATCCTGCATGTGATCCGGGGTGATGTTGGTGATTACTCCACAGTCTGGCCGGGAACGTTCCACCATGAACTTTAAATCCCCTGGCTTTCCAAAGGTACCGGTTTCCAGGACAGCCACATCACCCTTCAACCGGCACTGCAGTGGGGGTATATATTCGATGTTGCCCTGTAAATGTTTAAACCCGTGTTCAGTGGGTTCAAGCCCTGCAGAAGAACAGATGTGTTTTAACATGGAAACGGTGGTGGTCTTACCATTGGTCCCCGTCACACAGAGTACCGGTTTATCCGGTTTTATGAGGTTGATTACCTCATCTACTTTGACTATTTCATATTTACCTTTCTGTGAGTTAACTTTCAAGGTTTTAAAAAATTCAGAATCTTCTGGTAAACTGGGAGGGGGTATGATGAAGTTTGATTTGGCAAAAAACGATTCTGGGTGTCCGCCAAAATACAGTGGAGAATGATAATCCTTTAAGGTATATTTAAACTTACAGTTATTTTCTTCCTTGATATCGGTCCCCACGACCTTGTACCAGTTGTCCATTAAAACCCGGGCCACCAGATTGCCCACTATTCCACAGACACCGATGACACCGAATACCTTACCCGAACAAACTTTTGAAGAAAAATCTACACCCTCTTTGGTATCTCTGGACATGAATGGTACCTTTTTAATTTTTACCGTATTTTTCACAGCCCCTTTCTATTCCCAGTAACATCTTCCGTTTAACTTCATCGTAGTTGGTTACACCACCGGGGCCAACATGTATGATGGTATCACCTGGTTTCGTAACCTTTATGGCGATTTCTCCGGCCATGATCATGTTTTCTACGGCTATTTTCTGGCACTCTGGGTTCTGGACGCCTCTTAAAACTTCACCAGCCGCTTCCATGTTTATACCCCCCAGGGTTTCGTTGAATCCGCTGGAGATTAAAACATCTGCATACTGGCCTATCGTTTCACCCACTTTGAACTTATCCCTTATGGTGGTGGTGTCTGGATTGTCCACGATAACGACTAGTTTACCATTTGAAAATTGTTCCAGGGTGGATATTAGTCCTTCAGGCACGAAGGCGGTGTCAAAATGGGTTTTTCTACCACAATAAATTCCCATAAATTCCAGATGTCCTGAGACACCCGGGAAATTGCTTAAACCTTCCTTGATATTTTCTTCACTCAGACCATAGGTCAGGGCCACGGCTGATGCAGCCAGGGAGTTTTCAAAATAATATCCCTTCAATTTAAAACTGGTTTTAAAGGACCCTTTATGGCTAAGAGTATGCACTGGATTTTTAAAACTGGTTAAATCATAATCTACGGTTATCTCGTTATCTTCCAGAGTTCCGGAAATGTTACACTGGCCTTTTTGGGTGCAGTAGTATACGATGTCATCCCGGATTGGTTCCAGGTAACTCTGACACTGGGGTGTGGATATCAGTATCTCACTGGACCCGGCGATGAAGAGCTTCCTTTGGGCGTACTTCTCCAGTGAGTCCTCAAATTCATCCAGGTGTTCCGGATAGATATTGGTAAGCACCCCTATTTTCAGTTTAACCTCGCTCATCAACCGAGATGTTCCATGGGGGAGTTCAAATACGGCAACGTCACATTTCCGGTGATGGTCTTTTATTATCCCGTCTACAATCACTTCACTCAGAAGGTTACCATGGCGGGAGGAGCACTTCCACACATCATATCCGCTGGATTCGAATATCTGGGCGATTATATGGGTGGTGCTGGTCTTTCCCAGGGTCCCGGTAACCCCGATGATGTCGATGTCAATTAAATCATCCACTATATGGGATACTTCCCGGTGTTCAAGTAATTTTATACCACTTTCCCCCACCTGATTCCATGCTGGTGAATCTGCGGCTATGTTGGGGGATAAATAGGCTGAATCGAAGCTAGCCATATCCTGGGGAACATCGTTACCTAAATTCAGTTTGACACCTTCTTCCTTCATCTGGAGAAGGATCTCCTGATATTTAGGGGTGAATTCATCTAACCTTTTTTGGTCGGTGATGTGAACCTGATGACCTATATAATTTAAAATTCTGGCAACAGGACGCCCCGCATTTCCTGCACCTATTACTACACATTTCAATTTATCAAATCTACCTGTTAATTTTTTATAATATCTTAATTATTTTTTTAATTATATCTTAATTATTTAAAATCAAGCGTAAAAGCTTACATGATTTTTTTATAATCATTTAGAATTATTTGTTATATAAAAGTTCATTTATATTTAAAAATAATAGTATTTAGTTGATTTATATAAAAATAGTGGTACTAGATTAACCCATACTCTTTTAACAGTTCTCTAGCTGGGTCCATCCCCTGAGCCCCGATTAATAGAATGGTATCCTCTTCCCTGGATGATTCAAGGGCGAATTTCAGGGCATCTCCCAGCTCCTGGAAAAACAGATATTTTAACCCATTTTCATCCATTGTATCGGTGAACACACTTTTTTCAGAGGGTTTTACCAGGTTAGCTTCGCCCACCACATCCGCACTGCTGGTGAGTATGAGCTGGTGATTCGTGCCTTTTAAACTCTGGGCAACTGCCTCTGCATTTGCCCTGTTAATCACATCTCCCCTAGATCCCCGGATAGCGACTACCAGGTAAATTTTTCCATCTTTTAACTCTACAGAACTTTTGATGGTGGCTTTTATACCATCAGGGTTATGGGCGAAGTCATCTATTATAAGGGGGCTTCGTGAGAGTATGCTGAACCTCCTATCCAGGGGCTGGTAGGATGAAATCCCATGGACAATAGTTCCCAGGGGAATATCCAGGGTTAAAGCTGCCTGTACCGCAGCCAGAGTGTTCTGGATAAAATGGGGGCTTTTAAAGGGTAAATCAACTTCATCAACAATCAGTTCATCAAAGTGGAAGATTCCGCCTGCACGAAATTCCAGAGAAGAACCCTTACCATAATAGGAAACTTTAATGGGGGAGGGTATTGATTTTCCCATCTCTTTAATCAGGGGATATTCGTTGTTTAAGACAACATATTTTCCCTGGAAATCCTTGACGGCTCCTGATATCTCCTGATAGGCCTCTTCTATGGAATTTACCAGGCCTATATGGTCCAGTGCCACGTTGGTCAGGACCACCATCTGGGGGTTGATGGCGGAGGTCATCTGGTAGGCGTGGTCCTTCATGATACGGTCCATCCATCCCTGGACCTCAGAAACCTCTATCACCAGGGCGTCCATCTTATCAGGGAATTCAGCTATCTGCTTAGCCACCATGGGGTCGATGAGTGTGTTGAACTCTGATAAGGAGTCGGTGTTGGTGTAGGTGGTGTAACCCGCCTCCTGGAGGATGGTGTAGATCATATGGGTGGTGGTGGACTTTCCATTGGTACCGGTAACCACTATACGCAGGGTGTCCATGGCATATTTATCTATGGCCCATTTAAGGGCGAAGGCATTGGCTTTCTCAATTTTATCACCAATGATAAGGGGTAAATCCAGCTCTTGAGCCTGATCAACAGCTTCTTGAGATATGTTATGGGTGATGATGCAGGATACATCTTTTTGATGGGCCATTTCAACCCCTTTCTCATCGATCCGGTGTCTTATTACAGCATCACCCTTACTAGAATCCTTTAAAATGTTGAAAATTCCCTCTATTGGGACATCTTTACCAATAAGCTCACCATCAATAGCATCTGCTACATAGGATGTAGATAGGTCATTCATTTTTGGTCGTTCCTTTTATCTCCAGATACATAAATTATTTTTAAAAGAGCGAATAGAAATATAAAGCGATTATACAAATTATCAGGGTTGTAATCCAGTACAGAGCTACAATTTTCCCCTCAGAAAGTCCCTTATAGTTTAATGTGTGATGTAAAGGTTCAACCGGTAATTTAATTATATGGGAACGGTGCAGGAGGCTGATTATAACTGATACTATGGGCACGGTTATGGCTACCACCGCGAAGATGATCACATCACCCAGTATCGCCGCAGCGGCATAGAAACCTCCCAGGGCAAAGGCACCGGTGTCACCCATGAATATCGATGCTGGGATTCTGTTGTAAACCAGGAATCCGAAACAAACACCGGCCAGCGCCATGAAAGCAACTGCCACTTCTAATCTGCCGGTTAAAATAGAAAATAGGGCGCAGGCCAGTGAAGCGATCCCCATCACCCCCGAGGCTAATCCATCCATCCCATCGATGAGGTTAACCGCGTTAATGGCACCTACAACTCCTATGATGGCTATAGGTATGGATAATAATCCAACGTTGAAACCGCTCAGCACGAAAGGCACCGCACCGGATACGACCAGGAACAGGGATACGATTATCTGGGAGAGAATCTTTTCCCTCTCCCTTATCTCACTTTTAATGGGCACTTCTCGGATGATCTCTATCTTGCCCTGTTTTACCAGTTCATCCACATCTTCTTTGGCTTTAGGAGTGGCGACTCTTGCTTCTTCACCAGGTTTAAGTATCAACCGTCCTAATTCCACCGCCTGTGAGGTCACGTTTTTGGCCACCTTCTGGATTTCCTTGGTCTTAAGCCCCAGGAGGTCGTCGAAGAGACCAATGATGGCGGCTACCATCATAACCCCTGTAGTGACGACTAGAATTTGATTCCCAGAATAGATGCAGGCTATTAAGACCAGCCCCAATATGATGGCCAGTCCACCCATGGTAGGCGTGCCCTGTTTATGGCTGTGCTCTGATACTATGGGGTTATCGGTAATATTTGCACTTAAGAGTGTTCTCCTGACGAATGGTGTGAAGAAAACCACTGCTAAAAATGCTATTATTAAAGGGATAAATGTAAAGGGGTCTGATAAATTCAACTAATCACTACTCCATTTGCTCTCACTTTTCAATCTATTTTAAGGTTTTCCATGATCTTCAGGGATTGGTCCAAATCATTCGACCGGATGGTTATTCTGCTGGCCTTTTCTGGGCCGTGTATGATATATGGTTTTTCTAGAGTTAAAATTTGCCTCTTCTGGTTGTCATCGTTTCTAAGATGAGGGTTTCTACCCAGGGTTTCTGGTGGTAGAGGCATCTCCAGTGCAGAGTAACTTTTCATTTCCCTTTCTATTTTCTGGGGGTTCCACTCTCCCACTGCCATGTTCACCAACTGGTGCATGGGGTTGATGTTGGAGGAGCAGAAAGTTAAAAATCGGGTCCCGCTGGGTCGGGTGTTAATTTCTAAGGTGTTTATTTCCTTTTCCTCTGGGTCGTATATGAATTCCACTTCTGCCGTACCGTTACCGTCAAGTTTGTCCATTATCTTTTGAGCTATCTTCCTGAGTTCCTGGTTGTCCAGGTCTTCTATGTTTACCGGGGCGCTTCTGGTCTTTTCCAGTGGGTGGGTCCCGCTGAGGGTGGTGTCTCCTTTATACACCCCTACCAGGGGCACTGATTTGTTGTTCCACCTTAAAATCTCAACTGATATCTCCGCACCCTTCACGTACTCTTCCGCCATCGCCTGGGGGTATAGTTCCAGGTAGTTTAGCGTATCCTCGGGAGTTAGGGCAATTTTTACTCCGGTTCCGCCCTGGCCTTCGGATTGTTTCAGGGCGATGGGATATTTTAATTCCTGTGAAATTTGGTTCCTGGTTATCTCAGTGTACCAGGGAGTTTTTAACTTATTCTCCATCATGAACTTCTTAGTCCGGTATTTATCCGTTGAAATTTCTGTGGCCCTGATTCCAGAGGCAACCACCGGTAGATTATGGTTTTCCTCCAGCTCCTCCTTCATAACCGCCACCTCTCCGAGGGGTTTATCAATCCCTATAAGCGGAACTACAGCGTCTACATCATTTGAAAGGGCTAATTCCACGGGTTTTTCCATACCCCTGGGGACTATGTGGTATTCATCTGCTAAATCAAGATTAGGTGAATCTGGGTTGGATTCTGTTAGGATGGTTTCGATTCCCTTTGATCTTGCAAAATTTGCCACTTCGTTAAAGAGTCTTGCTCCAATAAATAAGATCTTCATGTTATCATGTGTTTGAATTTTTCAGCTTTATTAATGTTTTTTTACTGAACTTTTAAATACTAAAATCGGGAATTAATTACAATAAAAAAAATTTACCAGAGGTTTAGACCTATTCTTTAATACATATGTTTAATAATAAACGGTTAAATTGATAATTTTATCACAGATTTGGGGCAAAGTTTAATAATACGTTGTATAAATTATATTCGTTATATAATAATTGACTTTTGCTGGTAATTATAGACAAGATTACAAGTGAAAAATCCCGAAACCGAATAAAAAAAATTCAGTGTAGCGAGTTAAATCATGAACTGGAAAGTTATACTCATCCTTTTAGTTTTAATAGTGGCAGTTTTTTCTTATGTTAGCAGTTTAAGCGGACCTTACGCCCCTATGGGTCGGTTAGGTTTTGTTAAAATCTTAAACCCCGATATGTCACCAGGAAACCCACATTCTACTCTGGCAGCTAAATATGCTAAGGACAGAGGTTCAAACACAGTGCTGGTGGTGCATCTAGCCGGTCACCGGAGTGGATATCCCAACTACTGGGAAGGGGACGTTTACATTATGGAGTTAGGATTCATCGATAAGCAAAGAGGTTACAGTACCAAGGTAGACTGGGGTGATGTAATCCAGGGATTCTTATTCGGCCAGGCCAGTGATCGTTATGATTACGTTTCAGACGGGAAAATATTCCACAATTTAGATGATGCCCTGGCATATCTGGATAAAAAAGCCGCACAAAATGGTCAGGTAGGACCCAGATTGATGTTCTGGCATGGAACAGTTAGAAGTGACAATCCCATAATAAACCAGGGCTGTGGATTACCACTGTACTATCAGATCTGTGATCATTACTATGGACGGTTGGGAGCATACTACTACGTTATCACCGGTATTATATTCCCATATCTTAACAGCCCCTACCGGAACTTCGAACTCATGAACTCAGCACAGCTGCAGTACGACTACAACCACGGACTGCTTGGTACATTGGAAGTAGATTAAAAATATATTTTTTTTAAATTATTTCTTGAAATTATTCAAGACCTATTGAATTAGATTAATTTTCAGACCTATTGAACTAGTTAATTTTTTATAACTATATTAATTCTTTAAGCACACCCAACAAGAACTCAACACTGGCATTTACTTCAGGAGAAACAGTGTCTACCAGATCCATTTCCATGTGTTGAATTCCTATGAGAATAATATTAGATTTAATGGAATGTTCCAGGTATTTTATTAAAAATGAGAGTGGCATGGCGTGGGTTGAAATGTTATACTGGGATATCTCATTCTTCTTTATTATCTTGATATATCCTGGTGGTTTTCCCATATCCGCAGCATCCAATAGGATGATATGGGTGGGGTTTTCCCTTTTTATCAGTCCGGTGAAGTTTTCAGGGACAGTACCGCCATCTAAAACCGTTACATCTTTCTTTTCTAGTGTCTTGCTTAGTTTCCTGGCCATAAGAGATCCAGCAAAGTCATCACCCCGTAACTGGTTGCCGATGCCTAAAATAACTAGTTTGTCCCTATTTTGGAGAAATTCTTTCAATTGTTTATGAAACTCCTCGAATTCTGGTTTTAATGGTATTTAATCCACCACCCATCTGGTAACTTAGATGTATTTCTACGGTATCTCCTTTTTTAACCTTTAATTTTTCTTCTGTGGGAATGATCAGAGGGGGGTTCATCATAGGAGTGGGTCCGCAGACAATTTCCGGGGTTATCAACGTGAAGGTAGTAATTTTAATACCGGTGAATAATCCATCTTCTTCTATTTTCAGTTTTAAATTAAAATCTCCCTGGGGGTGGATGTATTCTCCAAACTGGTACCTGCTGTAGATAGTTAATGGTCCCAGTACTTGATGCTGGGGGCTTCCATTTTCATGGTATGAGATGTGCTCAGATTTTGTAGACACTGGTTCAGCACCGTTAATTACACCGTGGGGGATCATCTTCCCCTCTTCTTTAAGATACTTTAAAAGGTAGTTTGTAACCGGGACCTGCTCCTCATCCACGAGGGCGGTGTCCAGCATTTCGCAGAGAATATAATCTGCCCTTTCAGGGAAATCCACCTCAAAAACGTCCCCCTCTATAAAGGAAACGTTGTTAAAATTTTCCAAAAAAAGCGCTGTTTTAGAGGCTACCCTGGAATCCTTCTCCACAGAATAAATAAAATCAGCATAGGGGCCTGCGCAGGTAGTTAATATTCCAGAACCAGCCCCTATGTCAAAAACAATTCCCTTTATATCTTGGATGGCCTCACAGAAACCGGCCAGTCTTTCCTGGTCTGATGTTAAGTTGTGGTGATAGGACGTAGAAAACACCTTCATCGATTAATTTGATATTGTCCTATCATTTTTGTCCATATTTTTAGCCCCCCAGTTCCAATAAGATTTGGAACTTAAAAATATGGCTGGAGAGTTAAAAATTTAAAAAAAACATCTATTTTTCATCCATCTTTTCACCGCTGGCTGTGCTGGTGAGTTTAACGTGTTCTACACCTTTGAGCCTCATTATTTTCTCGGTGAGTTTACGGATGTATTCAACATCTCCCTTGACAACTATTACTTCCAGGCAGTATTTCTCGGTCATGTGTACGTGCATCACGGCACTGATGTATTCCCGGAAGTCGTGCTGGATGTCGGTTAGGTCTTCCATGACACCGGTATAATGGTGATCGTATATCACGGCCAGGATTCCTATGCGGTCGCCTTCCATCTCGTTCATCCACTGATAACGGACGATGTAGTCCTTGAGCGCATCTCTGATTCCCTTTGATCGTGATTGGTAACCCCTGTCTTTTAACACTTCATCAAATTCGTTTAAAAGTTTTTTGGGGAGTGACATACTAATTCTCATCATAAATTTATCCTCCATTTTCTTATTATGGTAATACGAATTTTCTCTTTTTAGAGTTCTTTTCCATATTTAAAGTTTGTTGTTAGCAGATGATATTGTGATACATACCACAATAATATAAGATCATCCTTATTTAATACCTTTAATAGGATTATATATTAATAATTTACCGTGACTTTGTGATAACATCATCAAACAGTTTGGTAACTATCGGAGTATACAGGTCAACTCTGCAGGTTACTTATAGCCATGAATAAAAAAAATTATATACATCCGGCCTAATATTTTAGATTAGACTAGGAGTGATAAGATGAGAGTTAGAGAAGCCATGAATAGGGGTGTTATAACGGTTGGTCTGGACACAGCACCTATAGAGGCCTTCGAAAAGATGTACAAGAAAGGAATACGAAGGTTGTTTGTTATGGATGAAGCAGGCAACCCCAAAGGGGTGGTATCCTACTACGATGTCATTGGAATACTGGGCAGCACTAAACCAAGCAGAGAAGTAAAATCTTCCACGAAGATTGAGGATATCATGTCAGAAAACATAATCACAGTATCCTCTGAAGACAGCGTTGAAAATGCTGCTAATTTAATGCTTCGGGCAGATATTTCTGGTCTTCTCGTGTTAGAGGATGAAAAACCGGTAGGAGTAATAACCAAAACAGATATCTGCCGCTTAGTCGCTGCGGAGCTTTTAGTTCCTGCAGATTAAATACCGGTCTATTCTTTTACTAAAAAATTTTTTTATTTAATTAAATTATCGTGGTGATTTATACACTTAAAAATAGGGATGCGGCTGCCGGGATTTGAACCCGGGTCGTAGGCTTGGAAGGCCCAAGTCCTAACCAGACTAGACTACAGCCGCGATGCGGCGTCCGGGATTTGAACCCGGGTCGCTGGCGTGGCAGGCCAGTGTCTTAACCAGGCTGGACTAACGCCGCATGCAGTAATTTTAACCGCATAACAAGATTGATGGGTTTTGTTATATAAATTTTTAGGTAGGAAAGCAACAAATTAAATGTAAATCAATTTATATTGATTAATCAGGATAGAATAAATTTATAAGCAAGAAGAGGAAAAGTCCTTCCGGTGAGGTTTATGTTATGGATTATTGCACTCGTAGCTATTCTTATATTTTCACTTATAATCGTTATAAAAGCTGCAGACATTTTTGTTGATAAATTAGTCGAAATTGGAGGAATAATAGGGATATCAGAGATTATCCTCGGTGTCACGGCATCGGCTATCGGTACCTCTCTCCCTGAGTTTGGTTCAGCCGTGATGGCGGCGTTATTCAATAGTCCAGACCTGGGAGTTGGAGTTGTAATCGGATCGAACATCTGGAATATCGCCGGTATTTTAGGAATTTCCGCTATTTTCGCCGGTACCATCCGGTCCAGTCCTAAAGGACTTACACGAGATGGTGCATTCACTCTTTTAACTGCATTTATTCTTTTAGCTTTCATGTACTTCCTGGGTGTAGTGGACATATATGCTTCAATAGTCTTTGTGATTGTTTATTCCATTTATCTCTGGATTTTAATTAGAGATCAGAAAAAGGAAGTTGAAAAGAATGAAGCTGGAAAACAGGAGAAAGTGGTGATACCAAAGGGTGGAGATACTATTGCATATCATCCCCCAGAAGAAAAGAAAAAAATTACCTCTGGTATGATAGTATGGAGTCTTGTGGGTCTTGCTGGCTTAATTGTAGGCTGCCGTTTACTGGTCTACAGTGGAACAGAACTGGCCACCATAGCCAACATTCCACAGATGATCATGGGACTATTTACTCTGGCCATCGGGACCAGTATTCCTGAACTGGTGGTCACCTTCAACTCCGCCCGTAAAGGATTACACGATTTATCCATTGGTACTGTTCTGGGGAGTAACACCTTCAACATCATGATTGGGTTGGGAATTCCCGCTATTTTCATGAGCGTCCCTATAGAACATCTTTCATATGCCTTCGATGCTCCGGTGATGATATTTGTCACTGTTCTGGTGCTCTTACTCATGAAGAGGGGCATGAAACTTACTAGAGTAGATGGATTTATACTAGCACTGACATATATTACATATGCAGTGTTAAGAATCTACGTATTAGGGTGATATTATGGTTTATAAGAAAATATTAGTTACCAGTACTGGAGAATATCTGGATCAAATTGCCAAGGAAACTATGGAGCTCATTGCTGATTGGGATACCGATTTAATCGGAGTATATGTGGTGGAAACCTCCACACCCTTCTTAACTCCAAAAAAAGTAAAGGAAATGATGGTAGCAGAATTAACTCAAAGAGGAAAGCAAGTTTTAGATGCCATGGAGGAAAAATTCAAGGCTCCCCACATCCACTTCAGTAAGATCCTTAAAGAAGGCGATCCAGCAGATGAGATAGTTAAGATCGCCGAAAAAAACGATGTCGATCTTTTAGTGATGGGAACCGGTAAAAGTATAGTGGATAAACATCTTCTGGGAAGTGTTTCAGAGAAGGTGGTCCATTCTGCACCATGTACCATCCTGCTTATCAGGACTGTATCGGAATAAATTATCCATGCCCACCCCACAGCTTAAAAAAATCTTTTATTTCCTTATTAGTAAAATTTCATTTTTATAAAAAAATAATTTCATTTTACTTAATATTTTTATAAAATCCATGAACTAATTAATATTAATTTTATACAAATTTCAATCATTCACTTTGGAGGGACAAAAATGCATATTAACTTTCAAAAATTAGGCATCCCCCTGGCTGTAATTGCTTTCATACTAGTCATGCTGGTGCCCACCCCCGGATTAAATCTTTCAGGCCATGCAGCTATTGGTCTACTAGTATTTGCAGTCATAATGTGGGCCACCGAAGCCTTACACTTAGCAGTTACCTCACTTATTATCCTCTTTATCCAGCCCATAATCCATGTAGCCAGCTTTACCGATGCGGTTATTGGATTTGCCAACCCAATTATCTTCCTGATGATTGGTGGTTTCATAATTGCAGAGGCCATAAGAAAAAGCGGTCTTGCCCAGCGTTTCACTTACGTTTTGCTGAATAAGCTGGGTACCACACCTAATAAAAGTCTCTTTGTAACTGTATTTTCCACAGGACTTCTCTCTGCATTCATTGAAAATGTGGTAGCATTTGCCATGCTTCTTCCCATCATCAAACAGATCATACCCATGATGGGTGTGGACAATCCAGAGAAAGGAAAGAGTAACTTTGCCAAGGCAATGGTTCTAGGAGCATCCTATGGTTCTCTGGCGGGTGGATTTGGAACAGAGATAGGAACCGCACCCAACCTCATGGCCGCAGCATACACCCACATCCCATTTGTAGAATGGATGATATTCGGTTTCCCACTGGCCATCATCATGATGCTGGTAATCTGGAAAGGCCTTGGACGTATGTTCCCAGCGGAAGTTAAGGGAATAGTTGGCGGTAAGGACACCATAACTTCCAAAATGGTAGAATTAGGGGTTATGGCTCGAAAAGAAAAAATCGCCCTGGTGATCCTGCTTTTCACCATAGGCCTATGGGTCACCACCGGTCTAACTGGACTGGACAGTTACTCCATAGCACTCATCGGGGCAGTGCTGATGCTTGCCTTTAAAATTATCGACTGGAAAGATGCCCAGAGTAACGTTGACTGGGGTCTTATAGTATTCTTTGGAGGTGCGTTATCCTTAGGAGCGGCACTTCTAAATACCGGAGCAGCAAATTGGTTGATACAGGATATAGTAGGTGTTTTCGGAAGTGATCCATCCACTCTGCTCATCATGGTGGTGCTGATGATCATCGCTGTCTTAATTACCCAGGTAATGTCCAACATTGCTTTATCAGCTATACTGGTACCATTATCTGTGACTCTGGCAGCGGCACAGGGCCAGCCAATTGGAATATATGCCGTGCCTGTAGCCATAGCCTGTTCACTGTCATTCATGTTCCCTATGGCAGATCCTACAGTGGCCATGGCCTACGGAACAAAGTATGTTAACATAAAGGAGATAGTGAAAGCAGGAGTACCAATGATGATTATTGGTATTATAGCTACTTTATTCGTAATTTTGACCATCGCCATTCCCTTAGTTCTTAAATAAAATGCAGATTAAATTTCTGCATAACTTTATTTTTAAGTAAAAAATAGATATAATAATATACCTAACTTACTGGAGGATGACATTATGATTAAAAGGATACTACTTCCTACAGACGGATCTGATGCGGCTGAACGGGCAGGAGAAGATGCAATAGCCATGGCGGATGTTGATGGTCAGGATATAATTGTTTTATATGTAATTGATACTTCTTACTTGAATGCTTTACCACAAAGGGATCTAAGGGAACAGTTGAGTGATGAACTTAGAAAAGAAGGAGAAGAAGCAGTGGAGAAATTCAAAAAACGGTTGGAAGAAAGCCAGTGTGAAGGCTACTGTAAGAATATCAACCTCATAACCATGATCAAAGAAGGCAAACCAGCCGATGTCATCCTTAAAACAGCCGATGAAGAAGATGTGGATTTAATTACCATGGGAAAATCAGGAAAGAATGGCCTGGAAAAATTAATCCTGGGAAACACCACAGAACGGGTGGTAAGGGGAGCTAAAGTACCAGTTCATGTGGTAGCATAGAACTTAAATTTCTATTTTTTTTATGGGTCTAATAATTTCAGTCGAAAGACTTATGTACCTATATACTCTATTTTATAAAAGTTCAAATTTCCCTGGAATTTCAGGATTTTTTGTGAAAATTCTCCAATTAAAGTAAAATTCTCGAATTAAATATCATATCCTTAGGTGTTCCTGATGTACATAGTAGTTATGGGCGGCGGAAGGGTCGGTTTAAATTTGGCGTCTTTCCTGATTTCTGATGGACACGACGTGACACTAATTGAAAGTGACAGTGAGCTATGCAACAACGCTGCTTCTGAGCTGGATGCCCTGGTAATTTGTGGTAATGGTACCGATACAAAGATCCTGGAAGAAGCTAATCTAAAGGATGCAGATGTTTTTGTAGCGGCTACTGGACATGATGAGACCAATCTACTGGCCTGCGTACTGGTGAGAGATTATAACGTTGGTAAGATCATAGCCCGGGTGAGTGACCCCAGCCATTCCCCCGCGTTTAAAAAGATCGGCGTAGACTCAGTCATAAGTCCGGAACTAACCGCAGCCAGTTACCTGGAAAAACTCATCATAAGGCCGAAAATAGCCGATTTAGTTGTTTTAGGTAGAGGAGATGCAGAATTACTGGACATGACCCTGGAAAATAAGGAGGTAATCGGGAGAAGGGTAGGTGAGATAAGTCCCGGTGAGCACTTCATCATAGTCGCGGTCTACGAAAATGGCAAAATAAACATTCCCCGGCCAGAACTGATTCTAGAGCAGGGGATGAAGATTTCTGTCCTGGTTAAAACTAAATATGCCAAGGAAGTTTTGAAAAGATTCACCAAACTCTAATTTTTGATTCTGTCTTTTTTCAAATTCAATTCTTAAAAGTTCTAAAATTTGTTTAAAAATAAATTACCCTATTTTTTTCAATCAACCCTTCAATAACACTCATATCAATACTATCTTCAAATATATACGCCAGCCGATCGATGGAGAACCTTTTTAAATCTTCAAAGTCGTCCCTGACAAATCCTAGTTCATCAAGGCCCTTTTCCTTCCGCAGAAGGTCGGTGAAAAACCTCCTGAAGTGGAAGTTGTGGAATACACCATGGAAGTAGGTGCCTGCCACCTGGCCCGCTACTGCACCGTCGTATCCTGAACCGGGGCTGTTACCAACACCTTTGATGATCCTGAAAAGTGGTTTAACATCACCTAAGACGGTGGTGCCTTCGTGTAATTCGTAGCCGTCTACCAGGTTTCCTTTGAATCTTTTAAACATGCCGTTTCCCAGTAGTTCACCCTGGCTCTGGGTTATTATCTTATCCACCTTACCAAAGCTGGTTTTCATGTCCAGGAGCCCAATCCCGTCCACGGAACCATACTTGGACTCTTTAAGGGTTTCGTCTAAAATTTTAGTCCCCATCATCTGGTAACCACCGCAGAGACCAAAGACAGGTATCTCCTTTGAGATGGTTTGGATATCATCCACGAAACCAGCCTCCTCTATGGCCATCATGTCGTTGACGGTGTTTCTGGTCCCGGGGAGTATTAGAGCATCTACCTTTCCCATGTTGTCTCCCAGTTCAATGAGTTCAATCCCAATATCTGGCTCATATTCCAGGGGGTCTATATCGGTGAAGTTGGCTATGCGGGGGAAGCGCATCAATCCCATGGAGATCTTCTCATTTTTACTGAATTTATGTTCCGATAGGGAGGCGGAATCTTCCTCTGGAAGCTTAAGGCTTTCATCATAGGGGATGACCCCTAAAACTGGCACTCCCACTATCTCTTCTATCTGCTCTATCCCGGGCATCAGTATGTCCAGGTTACCACGGAACTTGTTAATTATAATCCCCTTTATCCTTTTACGATCTTCTTCCGGTAAGAGAGAGAAAGTACCGGCGATGGAGGCGAAAACACCTCCCCGGTCGATATCTGCCACCAGGAGTACATCGGCATCGGCCAGCTCAGCGATCTTCATGTTGGCCATATCCACGTCCAGCATGTTGATCTCCGCTGGAGAACCCGCACCTTCAATTACCACTATTTCATACCTGTCTTTCAGGTAATCCAGGGAAGTTTTAATGGCTTTAAGTGCTTCCTCCCGGAAATTATTCTGGTAATGGTAGAAGTTCATATCCCCAGCGGGTTTTCCATGAACTATGACCTGGGAGATGAAATCTTCCTTGGGCTTTAGGAGTATGGGGTTCATATGATAGGATGGTTCCAGGCCCGCGGCTTCTGCCTGAAGCACCTGGGCCATGGCTATCTCTGCATTTTCACTGGTGGTATAGGAGTTAAGGGACATATTCTGGGATTTGAAGGGAACCACCTGATAACCCCTTTTGGAGAATATCCTGCATAGAGCAACGACTACCACACTTTTACCTGCATTGGATGAGGTCCCCTGGACCATTATACACGTCATTTATGAACCTTCCCTAATTAAAAACTCTTAATGGATAAATAAATTATAATTGAATATTCTACTAGATAAATTGATTTCTGATCTGGATATAATATATTGATAAGAAATGATATATGAAACAAAATAGTAATATATAAATAGGACTAATTGCATTAATAATTAGTTCACAACAAAAGCAAATATTCATATATTAGATTACAGATACCCAATAGTTGTAAAAATAATTTTAAATTAATAAAACACTTTTATTTTTTGTTTTGTGGAAAATAAAGGAGGTTGTCATAGTAAATGGCAAATTTAAACTCGAATTCAACCAGTTCAGTGAAGAACACACTTAACATAAGGTCTTATAATAACTCCGGGGAGATTGATGTCCCGGATAAGATAATAGACCAGATCATCGGTCAGAAAGAAGCTGTAGAAACAGTGAAAAAAGCAGCTAAACAGAGAAGAAACGTTCTCTTAATTGGTGAACCGGGTATAGGAAAGTCCATGTTAGCTAAGGGAATGGCGGAGCTACTCCCTGCTGAAGAACTTCAGGATGTCCTGGTTTATCCCAATATAGAGGATAACCACAACCCATTAATTGGAGCCATGCCTGCTGGTGAAGCTAAAAAAGTAGTAACCAACTACAAGGTAAAGGCCAAAGGATCAGAAGAGAGAAAGAACATGTTGATGATGGTCATCATCGCCTTTATCCTGATTGTAGGATTCTATCTGCAACAATTTTTAGCAGCGGTAATCGCCGCAGGAATTGTCTTTTTAGCTCTACAGCAGATGAAACCCAAATCATCGGTTATGGTGCCCAAGTTATTGATCAACAATGACAATCACAAAACAGCCCCATTTATAGATGCCACTGGTGCACACGCCGGTGCACTCTTAGGTGATGTAAGGCACGACCCTTACCAGTCCGGAGGGCTGGGAACTCCTGCCCATGAAAGGGTGGAAGCAGGTATGATACATAAGGCCAACAAAGGAGTGCTTTATGTGGACGAAATCGGAACCATGAAGATGAAAACCCAGCAGGAACTATTAACCGCCATGCAGGAGAAAAAATATTCTATAACCGGTCAAAGTGAGACCAGCAGTGGAGCTATGGTAAGGACCCAGGAAGTACCCTGCGATTTCGTACTGGTGGCTTCCGGTAACATACAGATCCTGGAAGGAATGCACATCGCGCTGCGTTCCAGGATAAGAGGGTATGGTTACGAAGTTTATATGAAAGATTCCATGCCAGACACCCCGGAAAACCGGGATAAACTCATACAGTTCGTGGCACAGGAAGTTAAAAAGGATGGAAGAATCCCCCACTTCAGTAAAGAAGCTGTGGGAGAAATTATCAGAGAAGCTCAAAGAAGAGCCGGTAAAAAAGATTCACTAACCCTCAAACTAAGGGATTTAGGTGGCCTGGTTAGGGCCGCTGGAGATATAGCCAAGGGTGAAAGGGCTGAATTAGTCACGTTAGAACATGTAATCAGTGCTAAAAAACTCGCAAGAACATTAGAACAGCAGATGGCAGATAGAAACATCTCACATATTAAACAGTACAATGTATTTAAATCGGAAGGTACTCAGGTTGGTCGTGTAAACGGATTGGCCGTAATGGGTGGCCGTAGCGGAATAATTCTCCCCATTGAAGCGGAAGCAGCCCCGGCCCAGAGTAGCTTAGAGGGTAAAATCATAGCCACTGGTAAATTAGGTGAAATAGCTAAAGAAGCAGTAACCAACGTAAGTGCCCTAATTAAGAAGAACACAGGTACAAGCATCTCGAACTACGACATACACATTCAGTTTGTACAGGCCCATGGTGGTGTAGAAGGAGACAGTGCCAGTGTATCGGTGGCAACTGCAGTTATATCTGCTCTTGAAAACATTCCAGTTGACCAGTCACTAGCTCTAACAGGTTCTTTAAGTGTAAGGGGAGATGTACTCCCTGTTGGTGGGGTGACAGGTAAGATAGAAGCAGCAGCCGAAGCAGGTATTAAGAAGGTTTTAATACCCAGAGCCAACATGGAAGACGTGTTAATAGAGGACAGGTACCGCAGGAAGATTGAAATCATACCTGTGGATACTCTAAGTGATGTCCTGGAACATGCCCTGGTAGGTAAAGGTAAAAAAGGCCTGCTCCAGAAAATGCGTAAAATCACAGACATCATGCCCACCGGTATCCTGCAGAACCCAACCACCCATTAATGGAATTTAAGGAGATAAAATTCGAATTTTAGGAGATAAACTTTTTTTATATCTCCATTGTTCACTTTTTTTGAAATTGACCCTGATTTTAATCTAATTTTTATAAATTAAAAGGAAAATAACAACATGGAAAAACTAAATTTTAAAGACATAATATCTAAGCCAATGGAGAAGGCAGTACTCGATATGGGTTTTGAAGAGGCCACACCCATCCAGTCCCTGGCCATACCCCACATCATGGAAGGTAGAGATGTGATAGGTCAGGCACAGACCGGAACGGGTAAAACCGCTGCCTTTGGAATTCCCATATTAGAGAAGATCCATCCCCACCAAAAGGAACTACAGGCCATAATACTATGCCCCACCAGGGAACTGGCCATCCAGGTGGCAGAGGAACTGAAAAAACTCTCCAAGTACCTGAAGAACATCCGCGTACTACCCGTCTACGGTGGCCAACCTATAGAAAGACAGATCAAAGCACTGGATAAAGGCGTGCATATAGTGATAGGCACACCCGGCCGGGTTATGGATCATATGAGACGGGGAACCCTGGACATGAGCAGTGTAAGAATCATTGTACTGGATGAAGCCGATGAAATGTTAGATATGGGTTTTAGAGAGGATATTGAATTTGTTTTAAGGGATATGCCTGATGAAAGGCAGATGTTGCTTTTTTCAGCGACCATGTCCCGGGAGATACTCAGGTTAACCAAGAAATATCAGGACGATCCGGAATTTTTAAAGGTGGTTCCCCAGGAACTCACCGTCCCGGAAACCCAGCAGATCTACTTCGAAGTCAAGGAGAAGATGAAACTGGACTTACTATCACGATTACTGGACATACACAACCCCAACCTCTCCCTGGTATTCTGCAACACCAAGAGACGCGTCGACCGACTGGTAAGCCACTTACAGGTAAGAGGATACCTGGCTGATGGCCTGCACGGTGATCTCACCCAGAGACAGAGGGACCGGGTGATGAACAAGTTCCGCAAGGGAACCATCGACGTCCTGGTGGCCACCGATGTGGCTGCCAGGGGGATCGACGTGGATGATATAGAGATAGTCTTCAACTACGACGTACCAAACGACGATGAATACTACGTCCACCGTATCGGCCGGACAGGTAGGGCGGGTAAAAATGGTAAAGCATTCACTTTCGTATCTGGTAAGGAGATCTACCGGTTGAGAGATATACAGAGGTATACTAAAACCAGTATAGAACAGCAGGAGATACCAACCTTACGTCATGTGCAGGAGATGAAGACCGACCAGTTCATCAAGAAGGTAAAGAATGTCATAAACACTGAGGATCTGGATAAACAGATACTCATAGTGGAAAGGTTGATAGAAGAAGATTACACTTCCCTGGAAACCGCGGCAGCCCTGTTGAAGATGGCCATGAACGAGGAAAATACCGGCGGTGAATCAGATAACGGATTTGGTGATACCGGTGCAAGCATGGGCATGGTCAGGTTCTTCCTGAATGTCGGACGCAAGGACCGGGTCAAGGCAAAGGATATAGTGAGGGCTGTAGGGGATAAAACAGGTCTCTCCAGCAGCGTAATAGGTAAAGTCGATGTCTACGATAAGTTTTCCTTCATGGAAATCCCGGATGCCAGCGCTAAGGATGTGTTCTCCATTATGAGTGGTGCTAAAATTAAGGGAAGATCGGTGAACATAGAACCGGCTAATAAGAGGATGAAGTAGGGTTACTAAGATGAAGTAGGGCTAATAAAAGAATAAAATAGAGCTAATAAAAAGAATAAAGTAGAAAATAATAAGTTCTTTTCTATTTTTTGGGTCTGTAAAGTTATTGGG
>DAGC01000006.1:0-28061 GCA_002495625.1 Methanobacterium sp. UBA375
TAACCAGTGTTAACCCTACCAACAACAAGGTAATTAATATGGTTAATAGGGCGATTGTTATTACTTTCAGTGAAAATATCAAGGCCGGAAGCGCGTTTACTAGTATCAAAGTCACCAACCCCGATGGAGTAGCAGTTAAACCACTATACAAGGTAATTAACGGTAAAACACTAACCCTAACGCGTAACGGGAACTACATTAATGGATTAACCTACACTATAACTCTGCCAACAGGCAGCATCACCGACACAGCAGGCAACGCACTGTCCACTTTCACCAGTAAATTCAAAGTGGATAACACCAAACCCACCGTAACCACTGTTAATCCTACCAACAACAAAATAATTAATGGGGTTAATAAGGCGATTGTAATTACTTTCAGTGAGAATATCAAGGCTGGTAGCGCGTTTAGTAATATTAAAGTCACTAATGCCAACGGAGTAAAAGTAAACCCATTATACAAAGTGATAAACGGTAAAACACTAACCCTAACGCGTAACGGGAATTACATTAATGGTCTAACCTACACCATCACCCTACCTACAGGTAGCATTACCGACACTGCAGGCAACGCGATTACCACCTACACCAGCAAATTCACCACACGTAATACCTAAAAAAGTAAAAAAATTAATCTTTTCCCCTTTTCTTTTTTTATTGTAGATATTGTTAAAATAGAACCTAATCTGTAAATTTTATTTGAGGATATGAATAGCTCATTTTTTAAATTTGAATTAATTTAGATACAGATCACAGGTAGAAGATAAATTAACACTTAAAAAAAATCACAAGTGATATAACATTTAAATAAAAATTATTTTTCAACTGTTAAAAATTTCTATTCATCATTCAGAGTCTGGATTCAACTTCAAGGCCAGTTCAGCCACCCTTTTACCCAGATTGGTGGAAGTCTCCAGACCCACATCATCCTGTGAGGCATCTCCTGCAGCTCTGCTTACTCCTGCTCCGCCGTAATGGCCCAGAGGTGCTCCGTCACCCACTATTATCATATCCTGGATGAAGAAGAATTGGTGAATGGCGGTGATAGTTGTCTCCTGGCCCCCGTTACGTGATGCCCCTACGCTGATGGCACCACCTACTTTGTCTTTGAGTTTGAAGTCTATCCGGAGTGGCCGGGAGCGGTCCATGAACATCTTAAGCTGAGAGGTGACGTTTCCAAAGTACACCGGGCTGCCTATTATTATTCCCTGTGCTTGCTGGAGTTTACGAGTTATCTCCCTCATATCATCGTATATGGCACATTCCCCGGTGTTTTTACATATGTCACAGGCTATGCAGGGTTCTATTTCTGCCTTAGCCAGGTTGATGATTTCAGTTTCTGCACCGGCATTTTCTGCTGATTCTAAAGCCTTTTTTATATGTATTTCTGTGTTGCTTCCCTTCCGGGGGCTTCCGATTATTCCTATGATTTTGACCATTGAAACACACCTATAGATTACGTTCAAGCATATTATTAAATCTTTAAAGGGTAAAAACAATCTTTTGAACATAAAATCTATTGGTTCATATATTTAATGTATCAGGGTTATTTCTTTTACTTTATTGAAGTAGTTATCGAAGGATACTAAGTGGGTTATTTCGTGTTCTTTCATTACTTCTATGATTGAACTATCTGTAAATGACAGTTTAGTATCGTATTTAACGTAGGTTTCCATGGTTTTATCGTTAATATGGCTTATTTCATTTTCATTAATTAAAATACAGTTGTCTTTGAGGAAATAATAGGCATATTTGGCCGTTGTTTTGTCTGTCTTATTTCCTATGATGGTTATAACTTCGTTGATAATTAAATTTGAGATGTAACAATCATTGTTGAAGATTCCTTTCTCTTTTATGGAGATGGCTTTATGGTTTAAGTCGTCTTTATCTAATATTAAAGCTATTATAAAAGAGCTGTCTAAAAATACATCCATTCTATATACCTTTTAAAATTTTTTTTTATCTATATAAACTTCTTTTTAAATTTACAGCATTAGTCCTTTCTTTTGTTTTACCTATCCCTATAATATCATCAACTTTGACTTTTTTCCTAAAACTTACCTGTATATTCCCTTCATCATCTTCTTTCCATTCCACTATATCATCAGGCTTTACTGAGTGTTTTTTTCTTAATTCTGCAGGTATTGTGGTCTGATTTTTTTTATATACCTTTGTTTCGATTATCATAAAATCACCATGTAAACTATATATCACTGGGCAATTTATATTTTACCATGAAAAAAATAATCAACATAAATTATGGAAAATACTATGGTTTATGGAAACACTATGATTAACACATTCAAATTAGAGATCCAGCATCATTAATTTTATCATCAAAACATTATAATTAACACAATGAAAGACCATGAATATAAGGCCTTAACCATCCATGAGGAGGCCCTTCAAATCGCAAGAAACTTCTTGGATGAAGGGAGGGGTGATGAAGCTGCCAGAGAAAATGCTAAAGATCTGTTAAAGGAACATTTAATTGAAACAGATGATGGTTCGTACACCCTTAAATCAGATATCTCGGGTGGTAAGTCTGAGACCATGCACACCCAACACGGTGCATTATCGGAGGCCCTGGAGAAATTCGTAAAGCCAGCACACTTGGAAGGTAAAGATAAAGTGGCCATACTCGACATATGCAGTGGATTGGGTTACAACGCAGCGTCATGTATCGAATATCTGGATGACCATGTCCAGATGGACCTGGACATGGTAGAAATATCCAGAGAAACTATAATACTCGCATTATTACTTGAAACACCCCTAAAATCCTATAAAACCGTCCAAAAAGCCGTGGAAAACCAGCTATATGAAGATGGGGACATCACTATCAAACATTTTAAAGAAGAAATAACCAGTAGAATCAGGATCAATCTGCACATAGACGATGCCCGGGCCGTAGTTAAAGAATTGAAAAGCCAAAAGAAGACTTACGATGCAGTATTCCTCGATCCCTTCTCTCCTTTAAAATCTCCAGAGCTTTACACCAACGAGTTCTTCGAGTCTTTAAAGAATCTACTTAAGAATAATGGAGTTATCCTGACCTACACCTCTGCCGCCCCGGTAAGATCCGCAGTTGTTAACACTGGTCTTCACGTGGGTGAAGGGCCGTCCTTCGGGAGGAGTGGGGGAACAGTCGCGTCTTTAAACCCAGAGATGATAGACGAACCTCTTAGCACAAATGACGAAAGGATGATAGCCCTTAGCGATGCAGGTATTCCATTTAAAGACCCTGGTTTTAAAGGTTCATCCCAGGATATTTTAAAGCATAGAGAAGAGGAACGTAAAATCTCGAGGGGAAAGAGTAAGTTCTCATCAACAGTCAAAACCCCCATATACCTTAATGAAGAACTTGAAGATGGCAGACTAAAACGAAGAGTACTAAATAACCTGAAAAAACTTGGTTTCACTGATTTAAAATCACCTGAAGCCCGGTACGTGGTATGTTCCCAGTATAAGGAGTGTATATGTGGTGGGGGTTGTGGGAATTTCAATAATTCGAGGGAAAGAATTTATGAAATGAGCCATAGATTAAGATCAATAGTCACGATGATGATTAATATCCACTGATTAAGATTAAATACTTAAGAAACCATAAATAGAAACTTCTTTTTCACTTAATACAGGAGATCAATACTTTGAGCTTTGAAATTAAATATAAAGACGCCCGTGGACGGAGTGGTATACTGGAAACTCCCCATGGGAAGGTTAAGACACCGGCTTTGATGCCGGTTATCCACCCGGGAAAGCAGACCCTGGACGTATCTAAGTACGGGGCGGATATGGTGATAACCAACGCTTACTTAATATATAAAAACCAGGACTTAAGGGAAATTGCACTGGAGAAGGGTGTTCATGAACTTATCAACTTCAACGGACCCATAATGGCCGATTCTGGTTCATTCCAACTATCACTCTATGGTGATATCGATGTGAGTAACCGGGAGATCATCGAGTTCCAGGAAAAAATCGGGACCGATATTGGGACGTCACTGGATATACCCACTCCTCCCTTCGTGAGCATGGGGAGGGCTGAAGAGGAGATGGAAGTCACCATCGAACGTGCCCGGGAGGCCTTAGAAGTCCGGGATAATCTGATGCTTAACTCGGTGGTGCAGGGATCCACGTATCCCAGCTTGAGGGCGAAATGTGCAGAGGCACTGGGGGAGATGGACTTCCAGGTACACCCCATCGGTGCGGTGGTACCCTTGATGGAGTCCTATCAATACTCCACCCTCCTGGATGTGGTGATGTCCAGTGTAGAGCACCTGCCCGATTCACGGCCCAGGCACCTTATGGGTGCTGGACACCCCATGATATTCAGCTTCGCCGTGGCCCTGGGCTGCGACCTCTTTGACAGCGCAGCGTACATACTCTACGCCCAGGACGACCGGCTGCTCATGCCAGAAGGCACCTATAAACTGGAGAACCTAGTGGAGATGCCCTGCAGCTGCCCCATCTGTAATAACTACCGCCCTGAGGACTTACGGCAGATGAAGAAGGATGAGAGGACCAAACTACTGGCACAGCACAACCTGCACATAAGTTTCGCGGAGATAAGGCAGATCAAGCAGGCCATGGCTGATGGAAACCTGTGGGAAATGGTGGAACGCCGGGCCAGAAACCACCCCTACCTCCTGGACGCAGTGCGGAAATTGGGCAAGTACAAGCAGGAACTGGAAATGTACGATCCACCCTATAAAAAATCTGCATTCTTCTATTCGGGACCTGAATCACTGAATCGGCCGGAGGTGTACCGTCACCTGGAGCGGTTAGAAAGACTGCCCCATAAGGAAAGGTTACTTATACTTCCACCTGCTGAAAAGCCTTACCATAAACATATAGACACAGATCTTGAGATATTTTTCTCCAACACGTTTAACCCGGATCTCAGAAAAACAGACGACTTGCAAATTGCATTTGCAGATATACCCTTCGTATTCATCCCCCTGGAGATCGATGATGTGTATCCATTGGCACAGAATGAATCACCCCAGACAATTGACCAGGATTCCCGGAAATTCCTCAATGAACACCTTAAAGCGATAATTGATACATACAGGGAAGTAATTATAAGTGAAAAGGTCTTGGATGTCTTTGATTTACGGCCGAGGACCCTTGGTGTGCCCCATGGAAACCTGAACCAGACACCACCCCAGGACCAGATCATTAGTGACCAGGAAAAAGTGGAGTACATAGCCGATTACCAGTTTGGTAGTGGATCTGGAAAAGCTCTTTTTGAGGGAGATACAAATATTACTAAAAGTAAAAAGACTGGTAAAATAAGACACATATATGATAAAGATGATCTGATTGCCACCCTGAGGGCCCGGGACGGGGTGCTGGTACTGGGAATGGAGGGCGCCCGGAGACTGCACAACCATCTACCCTACCCTGTTAACCGGGTGGTGGTGAATGAGGATGCAGAACCCTTTGCCCGAGAGGGAAAAAGTATATTTGCTAAATTTATTATAGATTGTGATATGAACATCCGAGCCAGTGAAGAAGTTCTGGTGGTTAACCAGGATGATGAACTCCTGGCCTTTGGAAAATCAATCTTAAATGCAGAGGAATTTACAAGTTTTAACACCGGCCAGGCTGTTAAAACTAGAAAAGGAGGTTTTTAATGTTACCCACTGCTGGAATGAACCCTAAACAGTTGAAGCAGATGCAGAGAGCCATGAAACAGATGGGCATGGACATGAAGGATGTGAAAGGTGTTACCGAAGTTGTCTTAAAGTTTAAAGATAAGGAACTGGTCATCACCAACCCCAAGGTAAATCTAATGAATTATATGGGCCAACAAACCTACCAGATAACCGGGAAAGCCAAGGAACAGAAAATAGATGTGGAACTGGAAATACCAGATGACGATGTGGAACTGGTATCCGCCCAGACCGGGGCGAGTAAGGAAAAGGCCCTGGAGGCTTTAAAGGAGACCCAGGGTGATCTGGCAGAAGCCATCATGAGGTTAAGCTAAATGGCCCATATTGCACGTATCATGAGGTTAAACTAATGGCCGTTGTCGCACACATCTCTGATTTACATGTAGGAGCTCTGGCCTTTAGGCCGGAATTACTGGTTAAAGTGATAAATGAAGTAAATGAAATGAATCCAGATGTAACCATCCTCACTGGAGACCTCACAGAAAACGGGTATTACATGGAATTTGAGAAGGTAGCGGAATATATAGATACCATAGACACACCTCTACTGGCTATTCCCGGAAACCACGACGCCCGACACGTGGGTGATCAGTGCTTCAGTGATATCATTAAAAGGCGATGCAGAACATTGGATTTAAAAGATAAAGGCATCAAGGTCATAGGACTTGATAGTAGCGAGCCAGACCTGGACTATGGTAAAGTGGGAAGAGCCCAGCAAGAATTTATGGAGAAAGAGTTAAAGGAAGCCCAGGATCATGATCTCTACAAGATAATAGCCCTGCACCACCACATCATACCGGTGCCTAAAACCGGTAGAGAAAGGAATGTTTTAAGTGATGCAGGAGATATACTACAATCAATAATAGATGGAGGTGCTAATTTAGTACTCTCCGGACATAAACATATGCCCCATGTATGGATGATGGGAGAGACCACTTTCGCCACGGCGGGGACTGCATCCTCCCTGAAATTAAGGGGAAAAACCTTCCCTTCATATAATACAATTAATATAGATGAGGATACAATAGAAATTATCCTCAGGGGTACCGATGGAAAACAGATAACTCTGGCAAAATATGATAACACATGCAGGTGATAAAGTTTGAAGGTAGTGGTTGATGCTTCTAACGTAGCCCATTTCGGCAGGAGAAGAGATGCCAAGCCCAGTTTAGAATATATTATCAAGGCAGCGGAAGCTCTCCAAAAACTGGGATACGAACCCATCCTCATAGCCGACGCATCACTGCGTCACGAAATAGACCAGAAGGAGGAGTTTAACCAGCTCCTTGATGAAGATAAGATTCAGCAGGTACCTTCCGGCACCACTGCAGACCACTACATTCTGAAGATGGCTGAAGAGGAAGATGCCAAGATACTCTCCAACGATGTGTTCCGGGAATACAACGATGAATTCCAGGACATCTCAAGCAGGAGAATTCCCTACAGCTTCAAGGAGGGTGTGATAAATATCGGTTCATCCTCAAAGCCCAAGAAAGTCAAGAACATCCTGCAGAAGATATGTAACCAGATCCTGACAGAGTTCGACAGAAAAGGATATGACTCTTACAAGTTAAAGAAGAACAAGAAATTAAGTGGTATAGCCGTTGCCAAGGAGGCAATTGACCGGATAACCAAGACCAACGATGACAGCATCGATTCCAAGTTAGAAAATGCCTTCCTGAAGATACCCTTATTTGGTAGGGTGATGAGTATGGTGGACGAGGTGGAGAAGACCAGTGACTTCATCATCTTCGTACTTATCAGCCCCCGAGATTACAGGGACGCAGTCCGCAACGCTGGTAACATAGCAGTTACAGTTGGGGACCGGTTGAAACTGGACCACGCACCCCTGGTGGCTGTGAGAAATGACCTTTTCACCAAGCCGGGATCATTCGAACTTAACATCGTCTATTCCGATGATATATTAGAAGAATCCCCCTACAACGTGAACATCACCATCAACGATCATGACTATTCCTTCGTTAAGAAAAACTCCCGAAACATTGCAAGCACCGTAGCAGCAAGATTAGGAACCTGGAAATTCCCTATCGTATCAGTCAAACCCAGCATGCTCATGGAAAAACCAGGACACTTCGACATAACCCTTGAAAAGGGAGGAGAAAAGTAAATGGTCAAAGACAGGATCCTCCGGAGTATCTTCTCATTCTTACTCAGGCGCAGAGTGGTCAGTATAGGCACCAAATACTACCCTACCAATGACAGGGAAAGGGAGTACGTGGAGATGATAAACTACACCCACACCATGCTCCTGGAGATTGAAAAAGCCCACATCACCACACAGAACATATTCCAGACCGTCCTGAAGGAAGTAGGACGGGGGAACATACCCGAAAACAGGCGATTTTTAGAGTTAAAACCTGCTGAAAATGATGTGAACGAATACGCCCTCCTGAGTAACATAATCATGGGAAGCGACCGTTACCTGTACCTGGAAATCTTTCAGAGAAACCGGCAGATAATAGAAGAATTCGTGGAGCTTATAAAAGACAACAATGGGCAGATTATAGAAAAAAGTGATAGTGAAATAGTTTCACGTCTCTTATCTAAAAATGACGCCATAAGAGTCTCCGTTGAACTCATCAAACTTGGTATAGAGAAGGGCATCGATGTGCGGGCAGCGGTGGGTATGACCGGTGCAGCGGCCATTGAAAGATCCATAAACCTCAACCGGGAGATCGGTGAAACCAGTGGAATAGGCTTCACCAAACTCGGCGGAGAGTTCGCCATAACATTCTCTTCACAAATAGGTGAACTGGAAGGCGAACCAGTGGTCTATGATAACTACCTATTCCTGGACGCCATCGACTCCACCGGATTCATAGAAGAACATGGTAGAGACCGGTTGGTTGAGATCATGAATGAGATAAAGAACTTCATCCAGGCGGACTGTAAAGGAAAGATAGAAGGATACCGGGTGGGGGGAGACGACTTGGTAGCTAACCTACCCACCAAAGACGCCGCTTTAAGAGCTGGTGTCGATTCTGCCTGGCATGCCCTGAACAACGGAGCCCGCCTGAGAATAGGGGTGGGTAAAAGCAGGAGAGAAGCCGGTGAAAGAGCACAGATGGCTGACAATATAAAGATCTGGAACAACAGCCCGGTGATGGTTTTCGATCTGGCCGATGGAATCTACGCCTACTACGTACCCTCAGAGTTCACTAGGACAGTGGTGGGATTCCTGTCTGAGAAGACCGGCCATGTAATCTTCATATTCATTTTCGTATTCCTGTTAACCCTCATAGGATGGAACTTAATGGGCAGAGACCTGGGAGGTTACGTCCTGGGAGGATGGGAACTGGGAGTATTCGGGGTTATCCTGGCCCTGCTTTATGCGGCAACCAGATAGAAATAGTAAAAATTAATTTATCTGTAAGCCAAAATTAATTCCAGGAATTATTAATCTACAGGATCTTATCTCTATGAAAGCGGAAATACAGGGAAAATTGATGGTGGCCATGCTGGTATCCATCATGGCATTTGGCTTTGGAACAGGCACTGTACTGGTAACCGGACAGTTCCCGAGTCTGGACTCCCCAAACATGTTCAACACCACCCCAAATAGCGATCTCCCGGCCATTTACGACTCCAACCAATACAGCAACACCGGCACAACAGACACATCAACACCAAAGACACCCACGAGTCCCAGCACACCCACTGGTGGACAATCTAACAGTCAGGATAATCAAAACAATAATCCCCCCAGCTCTAACAATACCAACACCACCAATTAATGAAAAGATATTATCTAAAATTGGAAAGATGTATCTAAAAATTCCAATTTAGAAAAAGAAAAAATAAACTTAAATTCTAAATTAAAAGAGAATAACTTAAATTCTAATTTATGTAATACCCTTATACGGATATTTTTATAACCACTATCTGAACAGTATAAACTAACAAATAAACGATTAAGAGGAAACTAATATGAAATTTATCCCAGGAGGAATCTGTGCAGTGGAAGGAGTACTGGCAGCGGGTTCCTGTGAAGACGACTATGGACTGGCACTCATAGTAAGTGAAAATAACACAGCATCGGCAGTTTTCACCAGGAACAAGATACTGGCCGCCCCAGTACTGGTGAGCAAGGAATCCCTGGAGGATGGGAAGCTCTCCGCCATCGTGGCTAACAGCGGAAACGCCAACTCCTGCACAGGAAAGGAAGGCCTGAAAAATGCTAGAGAAATGATTGATAACGTTTCAAAAGCCCTTGACATTAAAAGTGAAGATGTGGCCATTGCATCTACCGGTGTAATAGGCCGGAAACTGCCTATGGATACCATCAACACCTTAATAGATAAAGCCCTTTTAAAGCTTGAAAATTCACCAAAGGCATCTAAGGATGCTGCAGAAGCAATAATGACCACAGATACATTTCCCAAGGAACTTGCCGTGGAATCGACTTTAACCAATGGCCAGAAATTCCGGATAGGCGGGATCTGTAAAGGTTCCGGTATGATCGCCCCCAACATGGCCACCTTCCTCTGTTTCATCACCACAGATATAGAGGCATCCCCTGAAGAACTTAACCAGGCCTTAAAGGAAGCCGTTGATAACACCTTTAATATGGTGGTTGTTGATGGAGATGTGAGCACCAGCGACACCGTTATCATGATGGCCAATGGAAACTCCGGCAGAATAGACCATAAATTTCAGGAAGCCCTGGAACATCTATGCACCGGTTTATCACGAATGATTGCCCGTGACGGTGAGGGAGCGACCAAACTAATAGAAGTAACAGTCAAAGGGGGACGGGCCAAAGAAGACGCCCGTAAAGCAGCTAAAGCCATAGTAACCTCGCCACTGGTTAAATCGGCGATCTTCGGTGGAGACCCTAACTGGGGCCGTATAGCCGCCGCTGTAGGATACTCCGGAGCAGAGATTGATGAAAAAACCATGACCATCCTCCTGGAATCTCCCAATAAAAGGGCAGAGGTAGTAAACAGGGGCAGTGTAAAAGCTTTCGACGGATCCCCGGAACTCGAAACAGCAGAAGAGATCATGAAGGAGCAGGAGATAAAGATAACCGTCGACCTATCCCTGGGAGAAGCTGAAGCCACAGCCTACGGCTGTGATCTGACCTACGACTATGTACGGATCAACGCCGAGTACACCACATGACCTCATGAAAAGTATTTATTAAAATGATTAGAGAAGATATTAAACATGGTATTATTGAAGAAATTCGAAACTGAGGCTCATAAAATGGAAACAGTCAACATATTAGTTGAAGCACTGCCCTACATCAAGAAATTTCATAAAAAGAAGATCATGATAAAGTATGGGGGCCATGCCATGATAGATGCCGAGGCAAAAACCTCCACGGCCCGTGATACAGTGCTCTTAAAATATGTGGGCATGCAGCCCATTGTCACCCATGGTGGGGGGCCTGAAATCTCCCGCTCCATGAGTAAACTGGGTAAAGAACCCAAGTTTATAGAAGGACTACGGGTGACCGACCAGGAGACCATGGACATCGTAAAGATGGTCCTGGTTGGGAAGATAAACACGGAGATCGTCTCCAACATCGGAGTCCACGGAGGTAAAGGGGTGGGCATATCAGGTAAAGATAACCTTCTGATTAAAGCCCGCAAACGCGCCCCCCATATGGTGGTTGACCACAACGGAGAAGAAAAGATGGTCGACCTGGGCTTGGTGGGGGATATTGACTCCATAAACACGGAGATAGTCGATGTTCTCACCTCAAATGATTATATACCAATCATATCCCCTATAGGCGTTGATGAAAGTGGGGAAACACTGAACCTTAACGCTGATACAGTGGCTGGTGATATAGCCTCCCATGTAGGGGCGGAAAAGTTAATCATACTCACCGATGTACCTGGAATTCTGGAAGACCCTGATGATCCAGAGAGCCTGGTTCGAAGGGTGAATATGGATGAAACACGGGAACTCATCGAACAGGGCATAGTTAAGGATGGAATGCTCCCTAAGGTCCTGACCTGCATGGACGCCGTGAAAAACGGGGTTTCATCTGCACATATAATAGACGGACGGATAAAACACTCCCTGCTCCTGGAAATATTCACCAAAAGCGGTATAGGGACTATGATTACCAAATGAGAAAAAAACAACAATTATAACACAAGATTCAAGGTAGGTTTTAAACTTGATAGAAATAGGCATAATAGGGGCTAACGGCTACACCGGCGGAGAACTAATCCGGTTGCTGGACAACCACCCCCAGGCAGAGGTCACAATTGCCACCTCCCGGAAGTTGGCTGGTCAGCCCATACATAAGGTCCATCCCCACCTGCAGAATTCGGATCTGAAATTTGAAAGTGTAAAACCAGAAGATATAGAAGCTGATCTGGTCTTCACAGCAACACCACATGGGGCGTCCATGAACATTGTACCCCCACTGGTGGAGAAGGGGATTAAGGTAATCGATTTAAGCGGTGATTACCGCTTCGATGATATAAACGTTTATGAGAAATGGTATGGATTAAAACATGAACACCCCCTGGAAGCAGTCTATGGACTGCCGGAAATATACCGTGAGGAGATTAAAAAAGCTGATCTGGTGGCTAATCCGGGATGCTTCCCTACAGGAGCCATATTAGCCGGCCTGCCATTGGTTGCTGAGAATCTGGTTGATCGGGTCATCGTCGATGCTAAAACAGGGGTGAGTGGTGCTGGTGTTAAACCGTCAGAGACCACCATGTACACCAACGTCGCAGACAATGTGATCCCCTATCTGGTTACTAACCACCGTCACGCCCCGGAAATCCAGGAAAAACTGTCCAAATTCGGTGATGTAACTGTACATTTCACACCCCACCTGGTACCTGTTATCCGGGGAATACTGAGCACAGTCCATACATTCCCACTAGAGGATGTCAGCTCTTCCTATGTGAAGGAATTATACGATAACTATTATAAAGGAGAACCCTTCGTGAATGTTTTAGATGTGGGTGAAATCCCCAGATTGAGTTCGGTACGGGGTTCCAACTACTGTCACATCGGAATCTTCGAACAGGATGAAAACGGAAGACTGGTTACCGGTTCCAGTATCGATAACATGGTTAAGGGAGCCTCAGGACAGGCCATACACAACATGAACATCATGTACGCCTTTAAAGAAACCGAATCACTGGAATACCGGGGATTACACCCCTAATCCTGAAATTACACCCCGTGATGAATACCGGGAAATCCAATATTTTTTTAAAAATTTTTTTATCTTTAATTAAATACCCGGTAAAATTCAAAAATAACAAGTTTTTATAAATTAACAATATATATTAAGGAAAAGTTGAAGATGGAAAAAGGAAGAGATTCATTGATGTATTCAAACTTACCAAAAATATATTCAAATTTACCAAATAATTCACACTACCATGTAAATTATTTTAAAGAAACTATGAAAATTCAGGTGATTCAATGTCCTACGTAGATAAATTTTTAAGTTCATATAAACCATTAATAGCAATCCCAGTAATAATTACGGTGATTGCTCTGGTTTTACTTGCCACCAACGGTTTAACACAGGGTATAGACCTTAGGGGCGGTACAAATGTTGTTATAGATCTCCATCAGGATACCAGTGCTCAAGAGCTCCAGAGCATAATTTCAAATGGAATTGGCAACAACCAGGTGGAGGTAACCTCCATCGTCAACCAGAAAGCCACGGTGGAAATTGCTGGAGAGACAGATGCTGTTAAATTAACCAATGTACTTGCCGGTGTTGGAACCATCGAAAGCCTCCAATCAGTAGGGGCGCTTTTAAGCGAACGGGCCGTGACACAGGTCTATTATGCCATAGCCTTCGCTTTCCTGTTTATGGCCATCACGGTTTTCATAGTATTTAGGGAACTGGTACCTTCCATAGCCGTGATACTGGCTGCGCTTTCTGATATCATCATAGCCCTGGGTGGTATGTCACTCTTTGGGATACCCTTATCTGTGGCATCGGTGGGTGCGATTTTGATGCTTATCGGTTACAGTGTGGATACAGATATCCTGTTAACCACACGGGTGTTAAAGCGCAGAGAAGGAACCGTAAACGAAAGAGCTATTGATGCTATGAAAACCGGTTTCACCATGGCCGCAGCGGCCATAGCTTCCATGGTCACCCTGTACCTGGTGGTGATTTTCTTCATGCCTTTTGCACATACTTTAAGTCAGATAGCTTCGGTGCTCATCATCGGACTGGTGGCGGATGTACTGGCCACCTGGTTGATGAATCTTGGAGTGTTAAGATTGTACATGGAGGCTAGAAGATGAAAGAATCAGTAACAGAATTTTTCAAAGACTATCGAGTTATATTACTCATCGTTTTACTAATTGGTAGCCTGGCCGCCATCACTATTTTAGGCGTGCCGCAGGGTCTTGATCTTCAGGGGGGGTCACAGATAGAGATCCACCTGGAAAAACCAGTGGATGCCGGTACCATGAATACTGTAACCAGTGTCTTGGAGAAGCGTCTGAACGCCTTCGGTGTCAAGGATGTCCAGGTTAGGGCCAGTGGTAGTCAGGACGTTATCGTGGATATAGCTGGTGTTAAGCCAGAGGAAGTGACTGATCTGGTGGGTACGCCGGGTAAATTCGAGGCCAAGATAGGTAATGAAACTGTTCTGGTGGGTTCCGATATCACCACGGTGAAAGCCTATGTTATCGAAGGAAACAATTGGCATGTTCCCTTCACCATAACCCCTGAAGCCGCGAGTAAATTCGCCCAACTTGCTCAGGGTAAAGCTGGCCAACCAGTGGACATGTACCTTGATGGTCAGTTGGTGTCTTCTCCAGAGTTAAATGAGGGGCTGGCTAACGGTGTGGCCTCCACAGATGTGGAAATTTCTGGTACGGCGAATTCATCTACCGAGGCCCAGGACCAGGCCAAGAATATCCAGACCATCCTACAATCAGGTTCACTACCAGTATCGGTAAGTATAACTGGTATTAGCACTGTATCGGCGAACTTGGGTGAACAGTTTAAAACTGGGGCCTTAATAGCTAGTGGGTTAGCCCTGATCGTGATATCCATCATCATATTCCTTAAATATCGCGATCCTAAGCTGGTTTTCCCCATAATATTTACCAGTGTTGCTGAACTGATACTCATCCTGGGAATTGCCACGGTAATACGTCAAAACATAGACCTGGCCGCTATAGCTGGTATAATAGCCGCTATAGGAACGGGAGTTGACGATCAGATCATCATCACCGATGAGATCTTGAAGGGCAAAGACCAGGACAAAGAATCCACCTCCCGGAAAACTAAGAAACCCAAGAAGGCCAAAAAGGGTAAGAAAGGTAAGCAAGCAAAAACCGGTGCCAGGAAATCTAAGGTCACCAAGAGGTTCACCGGGTTCAGGGTAAGGATAAAGAGAGCGTTCTTCATCATATACGCCGCTGCGGCAACCCTCATCGCGGCCATGTTACCCGTAGCATATGTCGGATTTACCAGGGGAGCCACCGGTATAGGTGTGCTTACTGGTTTCGCCATCACCACCATCATAGGCATACTGGTGGGTATATTCATCACCAGGCCAGTGTACGCCAAATTCATGGAGATGATGTACGGAGACAAATAATAATTTTTATTATTTGCCTTATATAATATTTAAAAGGGTTTAAAAGGATGTAAACACCTAAGAAACGGGTTTAAATGATGAAAGCACCAAAGGAACTGAAGGTTAAACCCATTAAAAATGGGACGGTGATAGACCATATCAAAGCAAACAAAGCCCTCAGTGTCCTTAAGATCCTGGGCCTGCCCAGCCAGGAAACAGCAGTGACCATCGCCATGAACGTGAAATCCTCCCAGATGGGAAGTAAAGACATAGTGAAAATCGAAGGAAGGGAACTGGCACCAAAGGAACTGGATCAGATCGCCCTCATCGCCCCTAAGGCCACCATAAACATAATAAGGGACTATGAAATCGTGGATAAGGGTAAGGTCAACCTTCTCGATGAGATCAAGGACATCCTTAAGTGCCAGAACCCCAACTGCATCACCAACACCGAAGAACCAGTTACCACCTGCTTTTATACCATCAGTAAGGGCCCAGTCATACTCAGATGCTATTACTGCGAGAGGATAATGGATGAAAACGAGATAGAGTCACAGTTATGAACTCAGTTTATTTTAAATTTCCTTCTTTATTTTGGTAACCATTCTTCTTTTTTCCATTAACTTTCATCAAATTATAAATCCTTCCTTTTTTAAAACAATAGTATACACTATAATGGAAGGGGGGTTATATGCAAATTTTAACTGAAATATTAGAACTTGAAACATCTAAAAGGGTGCAGATAATAGACATCACCCGTAACATCGACGCTGCACTGGCAGAAAGCGGTTTAAGAAAAGGCTTGGTGAATATTTACAGCAAACACTCCACCTCAGCCATCTTCATAAACGAAAATGAATCAGGACTACTTGAAGACTACCAGAACCTGATAAAATCACTCATCCCCACCGGAAATAACTACAAACACGACCGGATCGATAACAACGCCGATTCCCACCTGCGCTCGTTCATCATCGGCAACAACGAGACAATTCCCTTTGAAAACGGCTCCATGGATCTGGGGACCTGGCAGAGTGTTTTCTTCCTGGATATGGATGGACCCCGGAATCGGAGAATAACTATAACCATCATGGGAGAATAAAATTAAATAAGAATTAAGAATATCATATTTCAAACTGGACAGGTAGATAAATTGATAGAATATGTTTTCGGCCTGGCAGTGCGGGCCATAATCATCGATGATGACGACAAGATACTCATCTTAAAGAGGTCTATGGATTCCAAGACCAACCCGGGTAAATGGGAGCTTCCCGGGGGAAAGGTTGACCAGGGAGAACCCTTCGATCAAGCCCTTATAAGAGAGGTTGAAGAGGAGACCGGCCTGACAATTAGTCTGGATACCGTAGTTGGTGCTTCCCAGCAGAATCTACCCTTGATCAGAGCGGTCCACATCATCATGTCCGGTAAGATCGTGGGTGGCGAGCTGAAAATCAGCAGTGAACACGAGGGATACGCGTGGGAATTTTTCGAGAACCTGAATGACTACGAGTTAGCCGACTGGCTGGAATACTTCATCAAAGGCAGCCAAAAACAGGACGATGAAGTTGAAAAGGAAGAAGGTTCTGAGGGCAGTCTGTCCAATACTGTAATTAAAACCTTAGGTGCTTCCGTGGACAGGTTGTGGGGTAAGCGTTAGAGCTTATATACCTTTTTTATTAGTAGAGGTAAATGATCCCATTCCACTATAATTATATGCAGAAATGTCTTTTTTCTAAAACAAATTTATAAAGATTTGAAAGAATAGTTTACAGACAGACTTTTTTTTTATTTAATATATTCACAGCCCCCACCAAGAAATTGGTACCTTATAAAATATTTAAAATATGAGGATATTCAAAGAATTTAACAGGTTTAAGAGGTGGCTATAATGAACAGGGAATTACTTTTAAAGGTAACTCAAAAACTGAGAAATGATGAAAGAGTAATCTTTGCCTATCTTTACGGATCTGCAGCCCGGGGGACTATGAGGGAGGATAGTGATGTGGATATAGCTGTTTTTCTAGAAAGCCCCGAAAATGATCCCTTGCTGGAGGCGGGTATTTCCCTGGAACTGGAGCAGATACTAGATAGAAGTGTGGATGTTCGTATTATAAATCATGCCCCTGCTATTTTCATCAATCAGGTTTTAAAAGATGGTATTCTCCTCATCTCCAAGGATGACCGATTGAGAATAAATTTCGAAGTAAAAAATATGAATGAATACCTGGATTTTCTCCCTATAATCAAAGCATACGATAAAAAAAGGTCGGAAAGATATGGAATTGGATAAAGAACTCATTAATTTGAGAATTGATATTATAGAGAGAAATCTGGTCGAAATAGAAGAAATAACAGCGGAAGGATATTATCACTTCCAAACCAGTTATCGTGATGAACTGGCAGCTAAACAAGCTTTACTGGAATCTATAGAAGCCTGTATAGATATCAGTAACCATATCATCGCCACCCTGGGTCTCAGAAGGCCTACCGATTACAAGGATATCTTTCAAATCTTGGGCGAGCAGGATATCCTGGATAGAACACTCTCCCGGAAAATGCAGGAGATGGCCAAATTCAGGAATGTGCTGGTCCACCGTTACATAAACATAGAAACTGAAAGAATTTTCCATCTGATGAAAAACGAAACTGATGATTTTAAAGAGTTCATCAAACAAATACTGGATTATCTAAAATAGAAAAATATAGATCATTCCCAATGATTGTACATCCCTCTGGTAATACCGTTGACATCTATTTCTCATTCGTTACCTGCATAAAAAAAACCACCAGCAATAGGCAAACCCTAAAAAGGTTATAATCGCGATTCCTATATCAAACGCAGTAGTTTGGGCGCCGAGGGCATCCAAGCGGTTCAGGAAGGTGAAGGATATAAACATCAAAACCAGATCTGCTACCCCCGAAGTGAGGGCAACCCATACTGCGATTTTTTGACGTAGCAACAACAATATGGGAGCAGCAATACCCGTGGCAAGATTCAGCACCCAAAAGCAAAGAGGAAGAAGAGGATAGTTTGCCAAATATGCAACAGATGATGGTGCAAAGTTTCTAAGCATATATTCTTCCGCATTACCGCTGTGAATCATGATGAAGTCGTAAACACCCACCGCATACATGAACAAAAGGATCAGGGCAACCAACCATAAATGCCATGGTCTGGACTTTGTTACCTTCTTTCAACCCTCGCACCCGTTGTAAATTTTAATCTTCTCCAGATCACCATCGTCTCATTAATGGTGGAATTCTAATTCAAATGCTACCACAGGATATTCCAGGTTGAAGTTAGAAATAACCAGTGGACTAACTTCTCCAAAGAAGCCTTTTACCTTATCCCCTTTGGTAACTACTTCTGCACATCTTCCCTTTATAAATGAGGGATGATCAAGTGATTTTACTGTCATCTGTAACCCCAAGTTGCTGATTAATGATGCGGTTAAGGATTTTATCTCCGTAAAATTGGCTGTGGAATGAGTTACCAGTGCGGCGAGCTTACTCACTCCCAGGGTACGGGTTTCTGTGGCCTCATCGAGGTAGACCACTTCGCCTACTTCGAATATCTTCTGTGGCAGTTCTTCGTGCGTGTTGTCCTCTAAAAACTCCATCAAGCCGTTCAGGAGGCTTTTCCGGATCATGGTCCTGTCCTGGCTGATGGGCTGGGCAACTACCACCCTCTCATCCTCTTCGAGGTTCATCTTCTGGTAGTGCTGCTCCTCACTGGTGAGCATGAGGCTCATCACCTCGTAGAAGCCGTAGCCAATCATTATCTCCCGTACCCTGTTTTCAAATGCTTTATGGGAATCTTCCGATGCTACAGTGGCCACATCCGGCAACCGGGCCCTGATCTTCCTGAAGTCATAGCCAATTGCCACATTTTCTATGATATCCACTTCATGTAGTACATCGATACGGTAGGGAGGTATGGAAACCTCGATTTCATCATCATTTAAGGCTTCCGCATCCAACCTCACCCGACGGAGCATCTCCATGATCTCATCCAGGGATGAATCAATCCCTATCATCCGCTGGGCATTTTCCACCCTTAAAACCTTCTTTTTAGGTGTTAAATCGGGTAGTGTCCTGGTCTCGTCCGGGTAGATGACATCCATGGTCTTTATTTTTGCGCCGGACTCAGCGAATGAAGTGGTTATAATATTGAGTGCATGGTCCACTGCCTTCTGGTCTGTACCAGTCACGTCCACGAACACGTTCTTCGTGTCTTGGGTGAGTTTGGTGAGCTCCCCATTTATTATGGGCGGCATGGACAGTACATTATCTTCCGAATCTATTAATAAAGGATATTTATCGAATTTATCGATTATATGAGCGTATGCACGGCCTTTTTTATGGTTTTCCAGTATCTCCTGGAGGTTCATCTCCTCATCTGTATCCAGGGCTACGAAGGAAGTCTTCTGTGGGTCCGCGGCTTTGTAATAGAAAGGTGGGGTTAGAACGTCCAGGTTGTGTATACCGATGGCTACCTTTTTACGGTCCCGACCTAATACCCAGTGCAGGTCTTCCTGGAACTCCATGATCTGCACCAGTTTATCATCGTCTAGACTAATACCCTCTACCAGGGCGCAGGAAGTGTAAGGCCTTATATTGGCCAGTCCTGGGTCGACGGTTATGCTGGTACCGGAAGGGGTTAGGTCATAGTGGGGAATTCCCATCTCAATTCCAAGGAAACCTTTCAGTGTACGGGCTATTCCCTCCACAGAATAATGATCCGGCCGGTTGGGGAAAAATTCCACCTTCAAATTTTCATCATCATAATCTTCTATATCGCTCCCTATCATGGGTAACAGGTCGATGAGCTCCCCTTTATCGATAGAGGTGCCTAATAGTTCGTTAAGATTTTGGTAAGTGAAATTTATAACTGGCATGCCATTTACTCCCTATTCTTATCTGAATTTTCCTATCTTTATCTTCTATGATTTTTTAAATAAAAATTTTCCTTTTTCTGTGATGAATTAAAATACTGTTTCAGAAATAAATTAAAACAATGAACTGATATTTTAATAAATGAAGGTGAACTGGGCACTCTTCATAACCCAATCAGTGCAAAGAGTCCCATGAAGAAGAATGATTCCACCACGAAGTGGAGCGCCCGGTGCTGCAGCCAGGTGGTCTGCAGTCCAAATAGTTCATGGAAGAAGTCCACCATGAAGTGGACCAGAGCAGCGAGTATGCCTAATTCCAGGGATAAAAATATCAGTGAAAGTACTATGAAGTGGAAAACTGCTTCCAGTCCCTCGTGGGCTATCCATAGGGCCAGGTTGGTTTCCAGTATTTCCTTGAGTATCCCGGCCAGTAGAATGTAGAAGTCAGCGAAGACCCTCCATAAGATTAAACTGTGTACTTCATCGCTGATGGCCAGGATCACTGCGATGTAAAACCATAGTAACTCCATCTATAAAACCGTGTATAACATTTTTTTTTTGTAAGAAATTTTAGTAGGACTTATCTTTAAATTAAAAATATTTCTTTAGCTAAAATATTTCTCATTCTATTAAGCTATTTGTATTTTATATAATTTAAATAAAGGTTTAGAAAGTCCACTTAATCCCCATTTTTATCATGCTTTTATATAGAAAGTATTATTACATTTTAAGGTTTACTGCCCATTTTTTCTTTCAAGTCAACCAAAGTATAAAATTTGTAATGTAGCTCCCTTACTCAATTTTTAGTAGAAATTATATATTTACTATGGTTCTTGTATCTATCTTTGTTCACTTCATTATCTAAAAAAATAATTTTTAAAATCATAACCAATGTTATTATTATATAATTCCATACCCACGATTTTAAGCACGGCTTTCTTTAATTTCTTTGTTTTGTCGGGTGTTTCTGATAAATATTCCATAATTGGTAATATGTGTTAAGTAGACAAAAAAAGAATGTTTCATAATAATTAAACAACCTATTTGAACTTCTCCGACATGTGGAAGTTGGAGATTCTTGTTTAGATGGCTCTAGCGAGCCATAGTTGCGCAAGCTTTGATTCCCGTAGTCCCTGCGGGTACAGATTCTATTGGCTTCTTTTAGAATGTTTTACAGCGGCGTTGATATCGCGGTCATGGACTTGACCGCATTCGGGACAGGTCCAGCTGCGAATATCCAAAGTTAAGTCTTCATGTTTATAGCCACAGTTATTACAAAGCTTGGAAGACGGGAAAAACCGGTCTACTTGTATAACTAATTTATCGTACCAGTCTGCTTTGTATTTAATCATGTCTACAATTTTTGACCATGAAATTTGACTGATGCTGTGGCTTTAACCTCTTATTTTTAATCATATTTTTAGGTTGCAGTTTTTCCATGCCAATGAAATCAAAACGCTCCACAATCTCCGTGGACAACTTCTGATATTCATCATTTCGTATATCAACAACCCTAGCATACAGTTTATTTAGCTTTTTAACATTCTTTTTGAAGTTTTCTGAAGTTTTCTCTTTCCTTGACAAGCTTTTGTTTAATCTAGCTATCCTCTTCTCTATTTTAGTTAAGCGAGAGATTGGCTCTCTCTTCTCACCATCACTAAAAACCATTAAAGAAGATAATCCCAAATCAATACCAACACTATGTCCTGTTCGTGGTAATGGTATGATTGGTACATTTTTACAGTTTAATACTGCATACCATCTACCATTTTCGAATTTAACAGTAGCAGAAAGAATATTTCCTTTGATTATACGTTTATCCCGATACTTTACAAATCCAAATTTATTTAATCTTAATTTATTACCTTCAAATCGTATGCTATTGTTATTATTTTTCAATCTGATAGATTGTACTGGGTTTTTCCTACTCTTAAATTTTATATAACCGTTCTGTTTACTGAAAAACCGTTTAAAACTATTGTTGTAGATATCACAAGTAGACTGCAGACTTGTACTTTCACCATCCCTTAAAAAAGAAAACATTTCTTTAAATGCCTTCAACCAATTATTGGTAGCTGTCCGACTAATCCGTGGCCTAAAATTATAAGGATTAATCACTGGATTATTAACCACACATCCATAAATAAGCTTATTATAGCCAAGTAACTCATTGAATACGAACCGATTATACCCAAAATTATCCTAAAATGCGTCCTGCAAAGACAGATTAGGATAAAACCTAACTTTAAAAGATTTTGTCACGAATTTCATTTTCTTTTCTTTCACCATTCAAATTAACATTTCTTTAATTTAATTGAATACCTTAATTCAATTACCTCTTCCAATGTTAAAATTAAATTAATGAAAAACAACTAAGAATAATTTAACCAAGAGCAAATGGAAAGTAATAAAAGAAAAAACTTATACTAGTTTCATACTGAAGTTCATCTAGGACTTACAGAAGTCATAGTATTACTTTCAGATCAAAGATAAAATCAAATAGATGAAGCTTTGAACTTGAAAATCTCATAAAATAACTATCTGATGAGTACTACAAAATCTGATTAATGAGATCAAAGAAGCTTGAAAATTTGATGTTTAAGATAGGGAGAATTTAGATGGCAACCAAGGACATCCCCAAGGATTACGATCATAAAAAGGAAACAGAATGGCAGGACAAATGGCAGAAGAGCAATTTATACCGATTCACCGGTGATGGAACCAGACCCCACTACATAATCGACACACCACCACCGTATCCCACCGGCAGCATCCACATGGGTCACGTCCTGAACTGGCTCTACATGGACCTCATCGCCAGATATAAGAGGATGAAAGGCTTCGATGTCATGTTCCCCCAGGGATGGGATTGCCACGGTCTCCCCACCGAAGTTAAAGTGGAGGAAACCCACTCAATCAAAAAGAGCGACGTTCCCCGGGAGGAATTCCGGAGGATGTGCATCGATCTCACCCAGGGAAATATTCAGATGATGAAAGCCCAGATGCAGTCCTTGGGCTTCAGCCAGGACTGGTCCCGGGAATTCGTGACCATGACCGACGAGTACAAGAGTAAAACCCAGTTATCATTCTTAAAGATGTATGATCAGGGCCTGATCTACCAGGCCGTTCACCCGGTGAACTGGTGTCCCCGTTGCGAGACGGCCATCGCCTTTGCCGAGGTGGAGTACCAGGAAAATGAAACCTTCCTGAACTACCTGGAGTTTCCCCAGGTGGATGGTGAAGGTAAAGTGCCCATAGCCACCACCCGGCCGGAATTACTCTCCGCCTGTGTGGCGGTTACCGTCCACCCCGATGATGAGAGGTACCAGGACTTAGCTGGGAAATTCGTGGAAGTGCCTATCTACGGCCGTAAAGTGAAGGTTATAACCGATGAAGACGTAGACCCGGAATTCGGTACCGGCGCGGTTATGATCTGTACCTTCGGTGATAAAACCGATGTTTCCTGGGTTAACCGTTACGGCTTAGATGTTATAGAGGCCATTGACGAAAAAGGAAATATGAAGGAAGTGGCCGGTGAATACGCGGGCTGTACCATAGGAGAATGTAAGGAAAGTATCATCGCCGACCTGAAATCCCAGGGTGATCTTACCAGGCAAGAGAAGGTGGACCAGAACGTGGGTGTCTGCTGGAGGTGTAAAACACCCATCGAGATACTGGTCAAGCACCAGTGGTTTGTGGCGGTGAACCAGTTAACCGATATGATCGAGGACACGGCTAACCATATGGAATGGGCTCCCGAGCATATGAAAATCAGGCTTATAAACTGGACGGGTTCCATGGATTGGGACTGGGTTATCTCCCGGCAGCGAATATTCGCCACCCCCATACCGGTGTGGGTCTGTGATGAATGTGGGAAAGTCAAATTACCTAACCCCGAGGATTTACCCATAGACCCCACTGTGGACAGCCCTAAAGAGAAGTGTGAATGCGGTAGTGACAAATTTACCGGGGAGACCGATGTCCTGGATACCTGGATGGACAGTTCCATCACCCCCATGGTCATAGCTGGCTGGCCAGATGAAGAGTTCCATAAACTGTATCCCTCCAGTTTAAGGCAGCAGGGCCATGACATCATCAGGACCTGGGCCTTCTACACCATCTTGAGGTGTAAAGCACTCACCGGTGAGGGACCTTTCAGTGAAGTGGTGGTCAACGGTATGGTCTTCGGAGATGACGGTCATAAGATGAGTAAATCCCGGGGAAACGTGATTTCACCAGAGGAAGTACTGGATAAGTACGGTGCCGATGCCCTCCGGTTATGGGCGGCTAACAGTGTCCCGGGATCAGATGTTCCCTTCGCCTGGAAGGATGTTAAACACAGCTACAAGTTTCTCAGGAAATTCTGGAATGCCTTCCGGTTCATCAGCATCCATATCGCTGATTTCCAGGTGGATGAAGAGGAAATCGACTTAAATCCCCTGGATAAATGGATCCTCTCCAAACTCAACCGACTGGTCCAGGATGTAACAGATGCACTGGAGGGTTATAACTTCGCCCATGCCAAGTCCTCCATCCAGAGTTTTATCTGGAATGATTTCTGTGATGAATATATCGAGGCGGTTAAGTACCGTTTATACACCGAAAAGGAGTCAGATTCCCAGTTAGCGGCTAAATACGCCCTTAAAACAGTTATATCAACTTCCCTGAAGCTTTTATCTCCCTTCGTCCCCCATTTTACCGAGGAGATCAACCAGTATATCGATGGGGGTGGTGAAAGTATCCATCTAAGTTCCTGGCCTGTGGCCAGTGGTGATCTAATCGACCTTCCTGCAGAAGGTGTGGGAGAGTTGGGAGTTGATGTTATAGGAGATATGAGAAGATTTAAATCTGCCTCGGGAATGCCCCTTAACATACAGCTTAAAAGTACGTCCATCTATACTGAAGATGATGAGACTTACCATAATTTAATTGATCTTCTAGATGATATAAAGGGGACCATGAGGATCGAGGATTTGAAGGTCCTTAAGGGTCAACCACAAATCCTGGAAAACGTGGTGGAGATCATCCCCCAGATGAACAGGATAGGACCGGATTTCCGTAAGGACGCACCACAGATCCTGAAGTATATAGAGTCAACTGATCCCCAGGAGATCGCGGAGAAACTCGAAAGTGTAGGTGAAATCAGCGTAAATGATTTAAAGCTCACCCCAGAATATATAAAAACAAGGAAAGAAATTACCAGTATCACCGGGGAAAAGGTGGACATAATCCACCGGGATAACCTGGTAATTGAGATTATAAAATAAGTTATTAGAGTTTATAAGTGAAATAACTAGACTATAACTAAAATAACTACTATAAAGTAAAATAGTTAGATTATAACTAAAATATATCCCTCTGGAGAACGATGGTAATGGAACTCGAGGTTAACCGGGCGGAAAGCATACGTGGAGAAGTGAATGCGCCCCCATCCAAGAGTTTCACCCACCGTGCCTTCCTAATTGCATCCCTGGCAGAGGGCTTTTCTAAAATTAAATATCCATTGTACTCTGAGGATACCATCGCCACACTAGACAGCTGCCTGGCCTTTGGTGTGGATATTGAAGCGGAAAGTAGTGAATGTTTAATCAACGGTAGCGGTGGCAACCTTAAGACCCCGGATGATGTTCTGGATGTTAGAAACTCCGGGACAACGTTACGATTTTTAAGCAGTGCAGCAACACTTGCACCAGAATACACGATTTTAACTGGTGATGACTCCCTGAGAACCAGGCCTATGCAACAACTCATAGAGTCCCTGGAAAGATTGGGTGTAACCATCAAATCCGCTAAAAACAATGGAAAAGCACCCATCATAGTCAAAGGCGGACTTAAGGGCGGCAGCACATTCATAAAGGGGGATGTGAGTTCCCAGTTCATTTCATCTATCTTAATTAATGCACCATACGCTGATAACCCTGTGGATCTGGAAATTAAGGGTAAATTCATATCGAAACCATACGTGGACATCACCCTGGACGTGATGAAGGAATTTGGTGTGGAGGTTGAAACTAGTAATATAAATCACTTCCACATCGAACCACAGAAATATAAAGGAAAAGAATACGCTGTGGAAGGGGATTACTCATCGGCATCCTATTTAATAGCCGCTGCCGCTTCCCTGAATTCAGATTTAACCCTTAAAAATTTAAACCAGGACTCCAAGCAGGGGGATAAATTTATTCTGGATATCGTAGAACAGATGGGCTCTGAGGTCCAACTTAAAGATGGCCAGGTTCATATACAGGGACAGGGAGAACTCCACGGAGTAGAGGTGAATCTGGAAAACACACCCGACCTACTCCCCACGGTAGCTGCACTGGGGGCTAATGCTCAGGGCACCACCCATATATATGGGGTGGAACACGCCCGGTTAAAGGAAACCGACCGGATCCATGCCTGTGCACTGGAACTATCCAAGCTCGGTGTATCGGTTAAGGAAAATGATGACGGCCTTACCATTGAAGGGGGAGCTAAAGGTGGGGTGGTTGAATCTCACCATGACCACCGGTTGGTGATGGCCCTGTACCTTATTGGACTAAAGGTGGGCAGAGTTAAGATAGAAAATGCATCGGTTTACGATGTTTCCTTCCCTAATTTCATCGAGGTTATGGAAAAACTCACCGGAGTGGAAAATGAAGAATAAAAATAAAGAAACCAAGATCGTTATTCTGGGGTCCTATAACTCTGGGAAAACCACAACACTGGAGAATATATGCGAGAAAATGACCAAGGTAGAATATAATGGCACCACTATCTCCCTTGATTATGGAAACATCACTGTGGATGGTAAGAAGGTGCATATATTCACCACCCCTGGCCAGGAGAGATTTAAATTCATGCGGGAAATCCTCTCCCAGGGACTGGACGGGGCAATAGTGGTTATAGATAGCTCAAGGGAACTAACATCCACCGATAGAAATATCATAAACCGGTTGAATGATAAGGAGATCCCATTTGTTATATTTGCCAATAAACAGGATATCCTGTCAGAGGATCTGGACTTCGATGGCATCGATGCTCCCATCATCCCCACCATTGCCAGGAAGGGTGAAGGAGTTAAGGATGGTTTGAGCTTACTTTTAGATTTAATGGAGAGTTAAAGGTTAAAATCGTGATTTTATTTTTAATTTGAATACAATTTGCAGGAGAGATAACCATACCAACCAAGATCGACCGGATCATGACCGCCCTGGAGGAGAAGTATACTTTAAGGAGCTTTGAGGGAGGCCATCCCTTCCGGGTGTTGATTAGAACTATTCTATCCCAGAGGACCAGGGATGAAAACACAGACCATGCTTCTGCTCTGCTTTTCTCTAAATTTAGAACCCCGGAGGAGATTGCCCAGGCTGATATTGGGGATATTGAAAAACTCATTGTTTCTGCTGGTTTTTATCATGTTAAAGCTGCCAGGATAAAGGAGGTATCCCAGATACTCCTGGATGAATTTGGGGGGAAGGTACCGAACACCATTGAAGAGCTTCTAACCCTGCCTGGTGTGGGTAGGAAGACTGCTAACTGTGTGCTGGTCTACGGATTTAAAAAACCAGCCATATGTGTGGATGTGCATGTACATCGTATTTCCAACCGTATGGGATTGGTTGAGACCAGAACTCCGGAGCAGACTGAGGATGAACTTAAAAAATTAGTCCCCAGGAAGTACTGGTTGGAAATAAATGATCTCATGGTGCAATTTGGTCAGACTATCTGCCGGCCTGTTAATCCTTTGCATGATCTCTGTCCGGTAAGTGGTCTTTGCAAATTTTATTTAGAGTTATAAACTAATTTTAAAGGATTTATAAACAATTTTTAAATATTTTAATGTTATTCTCAATCAAATAACGTAGTTGTTATATCAATAAAACAACATTTTTTTTATTGAAATACTAAAAAATGGTAAGCTTTTTATTAATCCTTGTTATATTAATAAA
>DAGC01000006.1:28192-57302 GCA_002495625.1 Methanobacterium sp. UBA375
TGTTATATTAATAAACAAAAAAATAATTTTTTGGAGTTTAAATGTCCTTTGAATCTGCTGTTGAACTATCAGAAAACATCAAGAATTTCCCAGGCATACAATCCGTAGTGCTTTTTGGTCCTCTGGCATCTGGTGAAAAGGTACCTAAGGATTCTAAAATAGATATGGCCATTATCTATTCTAAAAAGGATAGGGAGATAATGAAGTGGGTCAGGTACCTGGCTACAGACCAGTTTAGACTGCACCACCTCACACCCGATGAGTTGAAAGATAACCCCGAGATTATAAGTGCATTGTCCGGTGAAGGAATCCTTTTGCAGGGTAACCCTGTAGTTCTGGCTTTAGATGATCTGGAACTTAAGTCCCAGATGCTCATATCCTATGATACCACTGATTTAAAACAGAACGAGCGGAGCAAATTAAACAGGGCCCTCTTCGGTGGTGTTTCCACCTACCTGCAGAAGGGTGTGAGGAAAAAGAAATATTACTCTGGCTTGGTGGAGAAGTTACATGCCAAACGAATTGGTAAGGGAGTGCTCCTTATAGACAGTCAAAACGCGGGGCAGATAACCAAAACACTGGCCGGATTCAAGGCTAAATGGAAAGAAATCCCCATCTGGACTCAAAAAACCATCTAGAATAAAAAAATAATAACTTTTACTAATATATTATCTAAATTTCTTAGATAAAAAAAATAAAATAAATAAAAATAAGCAAATTTAAACGCTTATTTCTATGTCAGCGGCTTTAACAGTTTTTCGTCCAGCGTGTTTTGCGACTTTAACAGCTTCTCTGGATATTTCTTCACCTTTTTCTTCAAGGAATTTGGCCAGAGCATTAACTGCGTCTTCACTGACTCTTTCTGCACCTGCATTTTTTAAGATTCTTCCTACTGGAGCAATTGGTAATTCAGCCATATTTATCACCTCGCTAGATTATAAGAGAACCATTATATATATATTTATCGTTTTTTTACCTAGATACGTATCCAATTTGCCAAATAATTCTAAAATTTTACGATTATTTTATATCAGTATCCCTTAACTCCACACTAATAATTATATCAATCCAGAAAAGAATTAGATCATAATCATTATTTTTTGATATATATTACGTATTATATCAGGATGAAATAGTCTGCAATAAAGTTAAATTAGCAGATTATGATTATTATTTTAAATAAAATAAAAGATATATTGGCTTATGAAATAAAGGGCAATAAGGAGATTAAATTTTTTTAAAATCAAGTAATCAATGTAATTATTTAAAATAACCCTATTAGCTCATGTTATTCAAATTCTAAATTTTTTCTGCATAACTAATTACTTAAGACTCCAAAAACATAATATATGGTGTTATAAGCTGCATTAACTTTCTAGAGTATGCGGCGATACCGGTAGGAGGTGAAAATTAAATGAGAATAAATAGCGATCTGATTGGCAAAGAAGTTATAGACGATTCAGGAGATCAGGTAGGGGTAGTCAAGGATGTAGAATGGAATCCCAGATCAAATAATGTAGAATCTTTTGAATTGGAAGAAGGTGGAGTATCAGCCAAATTAGGACTTGGAGAGAAGAAAATTATACCATTAACCAGGTCGATACCATTGGGGATAAAGTTATAGTCCGAGGGCGCCTCCTATCAGGTGATTGAAACAGCTAATACGTAAAATGATCTACACGCACTAGATCATTTAAATAATTTTTTTCAGATTATGATTTAAACTGTTACTAGTTAAGTAAAGGAGACATTAAAATGGTCGAAGGTGTTGTTGAGTCTAAAGAGGAAATGAAGAAAAGAATGGAAAGGATCAAAAAAGGTGAAGAAAAAGGAGAAACCAAAGAAAAAGCTGAGGAAAAACTAGGAGAGACCAAAGAAAAAACCCAGGAAAAACTAGGAGATACTAAAGAAAAACTAAAAGAAACCAAAGAAGAAACAGAAGAAAAACTGGGAGATACTAAAGAAAAACTAGGAGAGACCAAAGAAAAAACCCAGGAAAAACTAGGAGAAACTAGAGAAAAAACCGAAGAAAAATGGGGCGATATTAGAGGGAACTTAGAGGATGTGAAGGAGGAAACAGCATCCCAACTAAAGGAGTATCAAAGAAAGAGTGAAAAAGAGGGAAAAAATCCAGCTGAAAAATTCTTATCAGACATTATCACTGGAATCCTCCAGAAAACAGAAGATGTAAATCAGGCCATGATTGAACGAACCGGAACACTCCTAACCATTCCATTAGTCGATGTAGTAGAAACAGAAGATGCTATAACCATAATGGCAGACATACCCAGCCTTTCAAAAGAAGACATCGAAATAGGAGTAAACCAGAACAGTGTTGAAATCACCGCAAACTACGAAGAAAAACCATCCAACAATGAAAAATTTATCCAGAAAGAAAGAGGTCACGGCACAGTACACCGAACAATAGCCCTACCAACCCCCATAGATGTAAAAAAAACTTCAGCATCCTATAAAAACTGTATATTAACTATTATATTACCCAAGAAAAGGGAAGAATTGACCAAAATAACCATCCCGGAATAAATAAGCGAAAATAAAATTATTTCTTCCATTTTTTTTATTTTAATGTAGAAATTGCTCTTATTGGGAGGTAAATAGATTTGAACATCTTCGAAGACGTAGAGGGAAAAGGAAAAACTATAAATGTGGCTGATGGTTTACTGGGAAAAGAAGTAGTCGATGGAACCGGTAAGCTGGTGGGAAATGTTAAGGATGTAGTATGGAACTTTAAAAGTAACGAAGTAGAATCACTGGTAGTGGAAGAAAGTGGTGTAAGTTTCCTATCCAGAATAAGATCCGGTGAAAAACAGGTCATTCCCTACGAACGCCTGCATTCCATAGGTGACAAAATACTGGTAGATGCAGAGTTCGACGAATACAGTTACAACCTCGCCCTGGGAATTTAGGGTATAGATCATTTATAATTAAATCATTTCTTTTTTTAGCCCAGGTAGAAAACCTATTTCTGAAAATCTGAAATCTATTTCTTCAGCGCCACTACTTCCCTGGCAAAGCCCTGTAATACTTCCTTGGACAATCCTTCCACGAACTTCAAGGATCCAGCGCATTCATGGCCTCCCCCATCAACACCTGCTTCCGGTATTTCCACCATCAACTTGGATATTATGGTGTTGAGGTTGAATCCGAAGATCTCATTCACGGCATCGGTTGCCCTGATCACACCAAAGTCCGGCCCATAAGCTAACGTTATAATGGGCACTTCTTCACCGTACTTCTGCACCATCTGGTCATGGACGTAGCCACAGGTCTTCCCCGGGGCAGGGAAGGTGAATTTATGGGCGTATTTCTCCACATCCAGTACACTGAAGATTATCCCGTTTTCCAGTTTCTGGGTTTTAAGGTTGGGCATGGCCGCCTTAAGCTGCCATTCCACACGTTTGTGGAGCTCCTTGTAGAGGGCGTCCACCAGTTTCTGGTGCTTCTCCCGGTTTCCCAGGCCCAATATGGTATCTATAATTCCCCGTCCATTCATGAATCTCAGGTAGAAAGCTTCAAAGTCTATAGAACTTGCTACCTTCTCCAGGTCATCTGCATCGTAGCCCTTCTCCGCTGCGATCTGGATATACTTCTCAGCTTCTTCCGATCGGGCATGGTCACCTACCGCTGCGATACCTGGTAAATGCAAGAGTCTGTCCTTTACTTCCGGGTTGATCATCCCGGCCAGTTCCACTGCCAGAGCCCCGGCGGTGATGTTGGAATCCCCACCAACCAGGTAGGGATTGACATGGACGTCCACGTACTCATCCACGGCGACTTTCCCATCTTCCACAAGTCCCGGATAATGGTGGTCCACCACTACCACCTCGATATCGTAGATCTTAACCTTCATTAAAGCCAGAATATCCTCTTCTGTTGATCCATTGTCCATAAGCACCAGCAAGGGTAGTTTCTGGCCGTGTCTTTCCAGATCTTCCAGTGCGAAGGATAGGTCCTTCACCACATCCTCCAGTTCATAGAAGGGTGCCTTACTGGGTGCTCTTTTAAAGAAGTGCCATTCTGCATCGTTGCTGTTGTTCATATCTTTTAAGAGGGGGACCACGGCCTTTTCAATGGCCACACCGGCGCATATCCCATCTGCATCGGCGTGGTGCCTTACCAGTATGGAGCGGCCGTCTAAAACAGCTCTTCTTATGGCCTTTGCTGCTCTGCGCATGGGCTCCTTTAAATCATTTAAGACCCTGCTTTCTATTAAAAATTCAATTTCCTCTGGTTCTGCCTTCTTATCTATGGCCTCGTCGATGCGCTGTCTTGCTTCCTGGGATTCTGGTCCATGGAGTCTCTCTATGGATTCTGATTCGATCTGTATCTTACCACTGTGCAGGGAGACTTCCCCGGTTACCTCTACGATGTTCCCCATGTTCAGGTGGGGGTAGACCCGGATGCCTGGCTGGTCGAAGGCAGCTGCCCAGGTGGTGCCTGTCTCATCTGATACTGTGAATATGGTGGGGCCGCTGGTCTGCTGTATCTGTATTATCTCACCTACCAGCCGGACTGTTTTGCCCATGGACTTGGTGGTGATATCCCCGATCCTGGTACGTGCTATGTTTCTCTTTACTTTAACCAGTTCGTAGTTATCTTTTACTTTGGAGGAGGTTATCTCCAGTTCTCCCCTTCTCTGTTTAGCACCGGTTACCTTTACTATGATTTCATCTCCCTTACCTTTGGTAGATGAGCTTGTACGGAGCAGGCCGTACAGGTTTTTGGCTAGACTCACGAAGACACCGTAGTTTTCCACCCGGCTTATGGTTCCCTTGTAATTTCCTCCCAGCTCTACATCCTCAACTTCGGCGTTTCCGGGTAGAATATAGACTACTGGTTTTTCTTCCTGGCAGTCTGGGCAGTAGTCACCTGATTTTATGGGTTTTCCACATTTTCGGCACTGGTTTATTTCACCTTCACCGGAGCATTCCGTGCATGTCTCCCGGACTTCGATTTCACCCTTACCTTTACAGGTGCTGCAGGGTACTTCCTGTTCTTCGTCCAGTTCAAATCTCTCCCGGGCCTGACTGGATATGCCCTTCACATGGTCTTTCACATTTAACTGGCTTTTTACTCCGGTTCCATGGCAGTCTTCACAGATCTTATAGCTTAATACTTGGTATCCTTTTCCTTTACATTCTGGACATGTTCTCTTCATTTTTAGCCTCAAAAAATAATATGATATTAGTGAAAATCTATTAAAAAAGTGGATTCGTGAAATTTAGGATTTTCTATTTTGATGATAATAAATTTCCTACTTATTAAATATACGATATTATCTACTTGAACTTGGTGGGATTCTGTCTCACTATCTCGTCCCGGTTCGCTTTGTATTGCTGGGCATGGTTCATGTAATTATTGGCCGCCAGCAGGTGGGTGTTGGCACTGGTGGTCTGGTTGTTCTGTAACAGTTTTATGGCTGTGTTTAACTCTGATGTAGCGTTCATCTTAGCCTGTATCTCCAGGAGTGCGTTCTGTACGTAATCTATGAATATTCCATCGTTGGTATTTTTAGCCGAAGTCAAGGCCGACTGTGCAGATGTCTGGGCCAGTGAATATTCATCCATAGCACTGTTACTATCTGTCAAAGCCTGACTTAGAGACATCCTGTTAGCATTGACTGCGGATCGATTGTAGAAGTCATCTCCCTTCTTCAGATGTACGTTTATGGTGCTGGCCATATCATTTATATTACTTATTTCTGACCCTATACATCCGGATAGAAACACTACTACCAGTATTACAGCAACAACCAAAATCCTATTCATATTTTTCACTCTAAGACGACTTTAAATTTAGATCATAAGTTATCTATAAAATAGTTAATTATTATGTTAACTAATTTGTTGTGGTTAATTAAAAGTATTGCGTTAAATTATGTGTTATTAAAATAAAATGTGTTATTAAATAAAAATATTTTTATTAAATTGTTGGTTAAGGTCTGTTGTAATAAAATACTGGTTAAAGGTCTGTTGTAATAAAAATCAATAAAAAGGGGGGTGAGTAAAGGTTAATTCCCATTACTACCTTCACGATCTCCATAGACCATGGATGCTGCAGTATTCCCTTACCACTATTTGACTTATATCATCCAGTTTCAGCTTGAATTCAGCTTCTGGAGCGTCTCCTGGTTTTAAGACCTTCCGGTGGACCTGATCGCCTGCTACTAATTCCACCCACTCGATGCAGTGGTTTTCCTCCATGGGATGGGTTAGGGACCCTACCTTTACCTTAACTCCTTCATCGGTTTCTTCCAGAACAGGTATGTGTTTTTCAGCTCCCATACCCTCTTCCCGTTCTTCCAGTAGTTCCATGGGGTTCTGGCAGCATTCCAGTTTTCCGGTGCCGATGTGGAAGACTTCCACTATGTTGCCACAGATGTTACAGCGATAAACCTCTTCTTTTTCAGTCATTGTAATCCTCTTCAATATTTTTGATCCTTTTCAGTATTTTTCATCGTACAACTTGAAGTATATCCTGGCATGGTCACAGGCGGGGCATTTTGCTGGTGGTTCCGTGCCTTTGTAGGTGTAACCACATTTTATACAGGTCCATTCCACTTCTTCCTTCTTCCCGAACAGGGTTCCTGCTTCCACCTGTTCCAGAAGTTTCTTGTAACGGTCCTCATGGTGTTCCTCGGCATGTGCTATGGACCAGAGACGATCGGACACTTCTATTAAACCTTCTTCTTCAGCGACATCAGCGAATTCTGGGTACATCTCGCTGTTTTCATAGTGTTCCCCGGCGATGGCTGCTCTCAGGTTATCTACAGTTGTGCCCAGGGTTAAGGGTGAAAGGGCACCCACCTCTATCTCATCCAGTTCCCCCTCTTTAAGGTCCTGGATCATTTTAAAAAGCCATTTGGCATGTTCCCGTTCATTATCTGCTGTTTCTAAAAAGATCTCAGAGATCTGGGGATATCCCTCAGCCATAGCCTGTTTTGAATAGAAAGTGTATCTATTCCTAGCCTGACTTTCTCCTATAAATGCCTTTGTTAGATTTTCCAGGGTTTTTTCCATTCTATCACCATTAGTATTATATGGCTTCTATCTTATTAATTTTAGTCATCTAATTTTTAAAGATTTCCTTTGGTCATTTAAGGAATATTTCACCCTTTCATTTTATTTAAGGCGTTCATTCCCTTAAAAACTAATATTGGAAAAATTTTATATATTAAAAAGTTCAAATAATATCCTTGTAATGTCATAACATGAATCTGTGAATGCGGAGGAGATTTCTATTAATAATTTTGGAAGAATAATGGTATTACTTATATTCCTGGGTTTACTTGTGACTTTAAATGCTGGGTTTGCCGCTTCAAATGCATCTCTCAACAAAACAACTAATTTAACCACCGATACAACTAAAAATTACGCGGCTGGTTCCAGTGGAACAATTATCAACATAAAAGTGTTGATCTACAATGGTAACCAGGCTGCTTATAGCTGTGTAAATGGGATCAAAACCTCACTAAGCACTGCCAACAGTAAAAAGTTGGTACCAGGATATACCTTCACTTACGGCACTTCAACGGTGATTAACTCTGCAACACTTTCCGGGTATGATGTACTGGCCATGCCCGGGGGAACCTCAGGATATAACTATATGCACAGCAGCGCTATAAGCGCCACTGCCATAAAGAACTTCGTGAAAAGTGGTAAAGGCTACCTGGGGATCTGTGCTGGAGCATATGCTGGAACTTATCGGGTATATGAATACTACTATGGCTGGGGACTGGCACCTCATGTTAGAGCTACGCATCCTAATCACGAGGGAGATTTAACAGTGAAGATCACTTCTAAAGGCCAGCAAGTCTTAAACACCACGGGCACCGTGACCATGGCCCATTACAACGGGCCTGCGATGTATGCAAGCAGTCCGGCTTTAATCTTCGCCACCTACGCCGATAACATCATCAATTCTAAGGGTATGGCTGCTATTGTAGGCGATTACTATGGCAAAGGACGGGTGGTCTTGAGCGGACCCCATCCTGAACTCTATCCACAGCTGCCTAAAGTCGTGGCCAATATGGTGGTCTGGGCTGCCAATAAGACCAAACCAGATCCCAAGAACATGGTAAGTAATGCGCAGATTGCAGTCGCTGCTGCTACTGTAAAAGTTTATTATGAGAAAAATAAGGTTTTACCCGGGAGTGTGACTATAAACGGCAATAAAGTATCCATGTCCCAGTTTGCTTACCTGTTAGGTAAGGGTGTTGTGAATGTGAACAGTGGTTCTGTGGCTTCCATAACAATAAGAAGCGTTAAAGCCGCCCCAAAACCATCAGGAAGTTATAGAAAAGGAAACATAAAGAAAGCTAATTATGTGAGTATTGCTAAAGGCCTCATTGACTTTATAGGTAAAAATGGTAGAGCACCGAACTTTCTGATTACACCTTTAGGTAATATATCCTTTTCAAAATATGTCTACATGTACAGCAAAATAATGAACTTCTATAAAATCAATAAACGACTGCCCAACTACGTTTCAATGTAAAAACAGGGCATGTATTCTATTTTTTTTATTTCCCCAGAAAGGTTCAATTTCTATTTCCCCTGAAGATTCTATTTTTTTTTATTTTTCCATAGTTTTAAGACCATCTAAAAATATCCATTTTAAGATAAAATTTTATAATATTTAATGAAATAAAAATAATGGGTGAATGGGTGGGACTACATTTTTGCTTTTTTTACCCAAGACAAATCCAAAGCAAAAAAACTACCCCGCCTGTCATCTATCCTGTTTTTTACTTCTATCTCACAATATAATTAGCATTTCATGAACTTATGTGATGATCTTCACCTTTGTGGATTTTTATAGTGCGAGATTAGCATAAGGAGCGTATTGCAAGAAAAGATATCATCTTCAAATAAACCAGAACTCTAAACTCAGAAAAAATAAAAAAAGAAAAAAGGAAAAGTTTTTTAATAAATTCACATGGAAACGAAGTTAGGCAATCTCTTATTGGTACTGTAAAAGGCCATAATCTTACTGAACATGTAGATAACTGAATTGTAACTGATATTTCCAAGACTGGTGGACACGTAGTTGGGCGCCCGACCATTAGTGGTGATGAATGATTTAATTCTTTGAGCCATGGATAAGATTTCTGACTTTTGTATATTGCCATTTTTATAAGTTCCCGTCCAACTGGAAGCACCGTTTACACTGGTAACTTTTATGGCAGCTGTTGAGCCGCTGTTTGCCTGGGTTGTTGCGGTAGCCATTAGATTTAAAAATTTAGGCATGGATATCTGCCCTGCGGTTGTGGTTACATAGTTGGGTAATCTCTTGTTGGTTTCGTAGAAGGCTTTCACCTTGCTTGCTGCTTGCGCCACCTGACTCACAGTGAGAGTGGTGGTGGTTGGAGTTGAACTGGACGAACCGCCTGCTGCCCAGTAGATAAGTTTTGATACATAGGTAGGTACATTTGATGATAATTCAGGGTGAGGTCCGCATAGAACCGTCCTTCCGTTACCATAATAATCGCCTACAATGGCTGCGTAACCTTTATATCCGGTTTTGCTGTCGCTGTAGGTGGCGAATGTCACTGCATTTCCACTTACGTACATGGCTGCCCCATTGTAATGGTATATGGACGTGGTACCGCTGGTTCCTAAGACCTGCGATCCAGCACTGGTAATCTGAATGGTTGTGTCTCCGATATAACTCACAGCTTTAGCGTATACGTGGGGTGCTATTCCCCATCCGTTGTAGTATCCATCGGTACGTGCAGTTGCGGAGTATGCTCCGGCGCAGATTCCAATATAACCTTTGCCACTGGCCACAAAATTCTTAATAGCTGAAGCACTTATACCGCCACTGTTCAGGTAGTAATAACCTCCACTTCCCCCGGGCATGGCCAGTACATCATACCCGGTCAGAGTGGTTGAAGTTATCCTGGTAGAAGTAGCATATGAAAAAACCACATTTGCTATTATGTTGTTGGTGTTTGCATAGTCCAGTGCCCTTTTCATCCCATTGACACAATTGGTACTTGCGTATTCACCATTATAAATAAGCACTTTAATGGTCTTAGCAGCTCCAGCCGCTTTTTGCTTATCCGTTGAAGAGCCAGCAGCTAAACTAGTGGTGTTATTTGATGCTGCGCTGGTTAACCCGTAGGCTGAGCCTGTAGTTGAACTATTTCCAGTTGAATTTTCTGCTGCGAAAATAATTCCCGTATTTAAGGTCAGGGCTAATCCTAAAAAAAATAATAACCCTACCAACATTTTCCGTTTCGTTATACCTCCTCCGTATATTTATAAATTCGGATTTGGGGTTAACGATCTGTGATTAATCATATTTAAATTTATATAAAAAATTCCCGAAAACATTGGGAGAATAAACTTCCTAATTGAGGGGAAACAGCTTAAATTCAAAGTAATATCTTCCTTAAAGTAACTGGTAGAGTGGGAAGTTCTATTTTACCATACAATAAAAGAGTATGTTTTATTCATCAACAAGGAGGTTTATAAGTTTTATTTCAGTAACTAAGTGGATCAGAGGTTTTAATTCACTAACTAGTAGGATAATGATGTTTATTTCATCATATCCAGCTCAGCACTCCTTCCCTTAAGTCCAATGGCCAGGAAAGTAAGTATAACAGCCGAGATAGCCAGGCAGATATAGGCAAATCCATAGGCACTTACATCACCACCCATGGATGCTATTATTGCCCCTATAAGGGCCCCTCCTATTAATTGACCGGTGCTGCTGTTTATATTTATCAAACCCTGCCCGGTGGCCCTTTCAGATACTGGGAACTCATTGAGCATGATGTACCGGACAGGCGCACCCAGGAGTGCCGAAAGCCCCACACCTATAAATATTCCGGATAAGATGAAGTAATGAAACTGGTAGCCGTAGAAGCCAAATATGAAGAGTCCAATGGCTAACATTACTCCCCCAGTTACCATTAAAATTTTAGACCCTGTCTTATCCAGGATCCGGCCTATAGTGGGCGCTCCGATGGCCATGGCCACCACAGCCGGTAGGAGCATCAGACTGGCCATGGCATTGTTAAAGCCCAGGGCAACGATGGAAAAGGCAGGTATAAATATCAGTCCTGCCTCATTTAAACCTGAAAAGATGGAGATTAAGCTGACTAAAGTTATTTGGAGATTTTTAAACAGATTTATTCTTATAATGGGATCCTGAGCCCTTTCTTCTACCTTCCAAAATATTATGATGAACAATAGGAATAGGACCAAGAATGGCCAGACCTCTAAGGATGATATGCTGGCCAGCAACTCTTCGGTGTTTATATGGTTTATTGCATAGGTCAGGCCAGCCAGTGCACCGCCCAATGTTAACATCCCTGGCCAGTCGAAGTGTTTGCCGTCTGTCCGGCTGGTTTTAGGTAAAACTAGGAAGCTTAAGATCACCACCAGGATGGCAACTGGTATGTTGATTGCAAATAACCACTGCCAGCCGTAACTGATAATCAAACCACCCAGGATGGGACCTATAAGATAAGCTATACCGAAGACAGCCCCGATGGTACCAAGTGCCCCTCCCCTTTTTTCAGGCGGGAAGATATCCCCTATAAAAGCACTGGCCACCGGGAATATTCCCCCAGCGCCCAGGCCCTGTATGGCCCTGCCTAAAAGGAGAATTTCTAACGATGGTGAAGTAGCGGTGATGAAAGAACCAACCCCAAATAGGGCCACGTCCAGAATATAGATAAACCGCCTGCCCATCCGGTCAGATAGTTTGGCCATTAAGGGAGTGCCCACCATGAAAAACAGTACATAGATGGTGTATATCCAGGTGAGGTTCCTGGTATCGGCAGAGAAATATTCTCCTATGGCTGGTAACGCCGGTCCCACTATGGCTATATCCAGGGCTCCCATAAGCACCCCAATAAAAAGAACCAGCAAGATATGATTTCTTCCCTCAGCCGCCATAAACTACACCTAAACTTAATATAGTTAAGTCATCTTTATAAACTATGGACTGATAAATAGATGAAAACTGTAAATTTGTCCATAAATAAAATGAAATTTTTAACTGCCCACCATTCCACAAAAAGGTTTAATTATCCATGCAACTGAGTGACTTAAGCTTCAACCAAGTCGTACTGATCATCATAGTCATATTTCTCTTGTTCCAGCTACGCCAGCGCAAATTCCATTTCTGGAGATCCATGATAGTCCCCGGCCTGATGCTCATCGTGACCTTCCTCTTTGTTACCGTGGAGCTGCAGGGCCCCCTCTTCAACACCATCGTACTATTCGGTGGTGGTGTTTTTGGACTGCTACTTGGAATGATCATAGCCAGACTCACCAAGCTGAAGATAGGGAAAAACGGCTCCCTGTTGATGCGTGGCTCTTTTATAGCCATGAGTCTCTGGTTTTTAGTCATACTGGCGAAACTCTATGGGCAGGATACCTTAAATCAGTGGGGATTAAGTTCCAGCCTCATTTTGTCACTATTTTTGATGATAAGCGTATCCACCATGATCTCCGAGCGGGTTTTTATCTATTACCGGTATCTTAGGAACAGGAAAGAGTGGCGGCAGAAAAAGAGGTAGTTTTGTTTTATTGGTAAACAAAATACCTTTAAATTTGATCCCTAAAAATACTCTGATTTTATTTGAATCAAATCGAAAAGAAGTTATCGCTGTAGCTGAATTTCAATCCTAATTTAGTCTGATTTTAGCAAGCCCGAATCATTATACACACCTCATGCCAATCTTAATTTTCAATCCTAAGATAGTCTGATGCTTAATGCACCATAATAGATTCAATATTACTTATATTACTTGACTATTTTAAATAGAAATCATTATTTATATATAAATTTCACTAATTAGTCAATAAAAAACATATACATTTATATATTATTAATGACAAGATGTATGTAAAAATACAAAGTTAAGGGGGGGGGGGGGCTTACTATGAATCAAAATTTGCTACTGATGACTGACAGCTATAAAGCGTCACACTGGTTGCAATATCCAGAGGGGACCACAAAGATATATTCTTATATAGAATCTCGTGGTGGTAAATATCCAGAAACCCTTTTCTTTGGTTTGCAGTATTTACTTAGAATATTAGAGAAGGGAATAACTGAAGAAGACGTTTGGGAAGCAGATGCATTTTTTGAGGTGCACGGAGTACCTTTTAATTTAGATGGGTTCCTGTATATAGTGAATGAACACGGTGGAAAACTTCCTGTGGAGATCAAGGCCATTGCAGAGGGTAGTGTGGTTCCTGCACATACTCCTCTGCTAACCATAGAGAATACAGATCCCAGTTGTTACTGGCTTACCTGTTATCTGGAGACTATGCTCCTTAGGGTCTGGTATCCCACAACTGTGGCCACCAGAAGCTGGTACGCTAAGAAGATAATAAAAACATACCCGGACCAAACAGCAGATGACACAGAAGCAGAACTGTCCTCCAAACTCCACGATTTCGGTGCAAGAGGTGCATCCAGCCACGAATCTGCTGCTATTGGTGGCATGGCACACCTGGTAAACTTCACAGGCTCAGACACTGTTGAAGGTGTTATACTGGCAAACAAAGTATACAAATGTGATATGTCGGCTTTCAGTATTCCCGCTGCAGAGCACAGTACAATAACCGCCTGGGGAAAAGAAAACGAAGTCGAGGCATACCGGAATATTTTAAAACAGTTCGCCAAGGCAGATTCTCTGGTGGCTGTAGTATCAGATTCTTATGACATCTACAATGCAGTAGAAAATATCTGGGGGGAAGAATTACGTCAGGAAGTGGTAGACAGTGGTGCAACCATCGTAATAAGACCGGACAGTGGACATCCTCCTGAAATAGTGTCCAAGGTGTTGAAGATACTCGATAAGAAATTCGGCAGCACAGAGAATGCCAGAGGTTACAGGGTGCTGGATAATGTCCGTGTAATACAGGGTGACGGCATCGACCTGGATATGATCCATGAAATACTGGATAAATTAAAAAATGAAGGTTATTCGGCCAGTAATATAGTCTTTGGCATGGGAGGATATTTACTGCAAAAGTTAAACAGAGACACTCAAAAATTCGCCATGAAATGCAGTTACGCCGAGATAAATGGCCCGGGAAGGGATGTCTTCAAAGACCCAGTAACAGATAAAGGTAAAACCTCTAAAAGAGGCAGAATTAATAATTCTTCACTGGAAACAGTGTTTTTAGATGGTGAAATTGTGAAGGAGTATACCTTAGATCAGGTCAGGGTGAAGGCTGCTAGGGCACTAGAGTAAAAAGTTTGTTAGTAAATAGTAAAGATTATATACAATAATAAACCCATAGGCAATACAGATGAGACTAACAATGTCCTAATAAATAATACACGGAGTTTAAATGAGACTAAAAATAAGTCTATCATCAACAAAAGCTAATTATCTGATTCCATTTAATTACAACCATATTCTATCTGCTATTATCTATCGTAAGATAGCGGACCTTGATTTAGCTGCTAAACTTCATTTTTCAAAGGATTTTAAATTTTTTACTTTTTCTCAGATCTATTTTTCCGATTGGAAACGTATTAAACAGGGGTTTGTTTCTAAAGATGGGAAAATTTCCTTTTATATTTCTTCTCCCAACGATCAACTGATAAAAAGTCTGGTGGAAGGCCATCTGGAGAACACTGAAGTAGATTTTAAAGGGACTAAATTGCTGGTTGAACAGATTGAACTTCTGAAGAAGCCTGAATTTAAAGATAAGATGAATATGAGAACCATGTCACCCGTGTCTGCCAGTATAAAGAGGGAAGTTGATGGGAAGTTAAAGATATGGGATTTAGGACCTGGTGATGAGAGATTCTATGAAAGTATCCAGAAAAATCTTTACAACAAATATGTGAAATTCTACGGAGATTATGACGGCAACAAGTGGATAAGAATAAAGCCCAATATGAAAACAGCCAAAAGACGCAGGATAGAAATTAAAGGAGACTTTCATAGAGGTTACATGATAAAATTTGAAATGGAGGCCGATGCCCGTCTTATGGAGTTTGCATATGACTGTGGTTTAGGCGAGAGGAATAGTATGGGGTTTGGAATGGTTGATGCTCTATGAATAAACTATTTAAAAGATTAGTAGGAGCTAAACCTTACGATTATCAGAAAATAGCTATGGAAAATTTGTTAGATGGTAAATCAATAATAATGAGAGCTCCCACAGGCTCAGGAAAAACTGAAATAGCTATAATACCTTTTCTTTATGGATTCAATGATCTATTACCCTCTCAATTAATTTATTCTCTTCCAACAAGGACTTTAGTTGAGAGTATTGGTGAAAGAGCTGTTAAATACGCTTCATCTAAGAAATTAAGAGTAGCTATTCATCATGGGAAAAATGCAACCAGTAGTCTTTTTGAGGAGGATGCAATTGTGACCACAATTGACCAATCAGTTGGTGCTTATTTGAGCACACCACTTAGCATGTCCAAAAGGTCTGGTAATATATTCGTTGGCAGCGTAGGCTCTGCTTTAACAGTATTTGATGAAGTTCACACACTTGATCCAGAAAAAGGACTTCAAACTAGCTTGGCTATTAGTATGCAATCAGCTAAACTTGGTTTACCTACACTAATAATGTCTGCTACATTACCTAATGTCTTTATAAAAGTAGCTAAAGACAGAATATCAAAAAATGGAGGAAAGATTGAGTTTATAGATGTTAAAGATGAATCTGAAGTTAAATCAAGAAAAAATAGATCAGTCGAGTTTATAAATAGAACTGAAGAGGAATTGAATGCAAAAAATGTGTTAAAAGAGTTTGAGGATGAAAAAAAGGTAATAGTAGTGATTAATACAGTCGATAGAGCTCAAGAATTGTATTTGGATTTGAAAAATGAAACTGAATTGCCCGTACTACTTTTACACTCCAGATTCCTTGAAAAAGATCGACAAGAAAAGGAATTATTGCTTGAAGAAATCTTTGGAAAAAATGGTAAAGGTAAATGCATTTTCATCGCTACTCAAATCATTGAAGTAGGGATGGACATCTCATCACCCAAAGTTTTATCAGAAATAGCTCCAATTGACTCTTTAATTCAAAGAGCAGGAAGATGTGTCAGATGGGGTGGAGAAGGAGAATTTCATGTCTTTGGATACAATAAAAACTCAAAATATCCATATGCTCCTTATAAAAAGGACATTGTTGATGATACAATCGCAGAAATCAATAATAAAGGAAAAAATTTTACTCTTGACTGGAATACCGAGGTCGAACTCGTAAATAAAATTTTAACGAATCACTTTTCAGATTTCATGAATTCAATGATATTTTATCAGAGATTAGGTGAACTTGCACGAGCGGTTTATGAAGGTAGTAAGGCAAAAGTAGAACAAAATGTTAGAGAAGTTTTTTCTTGTGATGTTACACTTCATGAGAATCCTAGGTCCCTAAATTCTGCAGATATCCTAAGTTTACCTAGACTAAGGCTTGATGCAAGAACTTTAATGGGGAAAGTAGAAAAAATTGCTGAAATTGGAATTGATACATACAAATTAGAAGAAAACACGATAATTTTCGACGATGATGAAAGTGAATATGAGCCTATTTTGGTTAATACTCGTGATGAAATAATTCCATTCGATTTTTACATATTAAGTGGGGCCAGTTATTCGCCAAACACAGGTTTAGTTTTTGGTAATGTTCCAAACGCGTTGAAGTCATTTAAACCTGAAGAAAAAGAAATCTTAACCAATAAACAGTTTAATAATAGTCTCGAAGCTGAAACATGGGTTGAACATGCTAAAAATACACTTAAAGTTCTTGACAATTATATGATTCCAAGATATCGTTATTCTATCGAGAATTTTGCTGAAAATTTTGGTTATGCTCATGAAGAGTTTTTGGATATTATTCGGTGTATAGTGTCGTTGCATGATGTAGGAAAATTGAATTATAAATGGCAAGAAAGAATAAAATGGAATCATGAAACTCCTTTAGCTCATTCTGGAGACCCGACCATTAAGAAATTACCACCACATGCTACAGTTTCTGCAAAAGCTTTACAGCCTTATTTAGAAGATTTATTTGATGAAAAAGAAATTTTTAAGGCTTTTTATTTATCGATGGCCCACCATCATCAACCCTGGTCAAAAGGATATGGGGACTATGATTTAGTTAAAAAATTTGATAAATCCATAAAAGAAATTTGGAATGTTCCTAAAAACCTCATACAAGAACAAGATTCTGCTGGTAGGCTTGATTTTACATATTTAGACATTATTGATGAAAATGAAGCATATAGACTTTATGGTTTACTTTCTAAACTATTGAGAATTTCAGACAGACTTGCAACAGGAGGTGTTAATTATGAATCGTTATTTTCTGCCTAAAAGTGGCTGGGAATTTTTTGATGTATCAAAAGCATATGGATTAGGTATTATAATACATACATTAAGTGGAAATGCTTCTGTAACAGATGCTGGGGGATTTTATTTAATAGAATCAAAAAAAGAATTAGATTTTAGAAAAATTGAGGAAATATCCAAATATTTTGATGATACAGAGATTAAAACTGCATTGATAACCATACAACGTTCTACAAAATCAGAAATGAAACCTTCAGTTAAAAAAGTTAAGGAAAATGTTGTGAATATTTTAACTAATGAGGAAAACTTATTTGAACTAATAAAAAGCCATGAAAAACTAAGTTCTCCGACAACAATCGGCACTGATAAGCAAACATTATATCAAACGATGGATTTAGCGGCTACAAAAGGAATAAGAAATGAAATTTTGTTGAAGAAGAATTATTCAGAAGGATCTAATATTAATATATCTATGGAAGATTTTTCATTTTCTCTCTTAGGTCATCTTAATTTTACTATAAAGAGATTTTCGGATTTTGGAATGATTTTTGTTGCACCAACACCACTTAAAACAGAAATAGGAAATGTAAGGCAAATCTATATGAATTTGAAAGACGCTATAAAAGGAGCACATAGAGCAGGATGGTTTCCATCTGTCACACAGATTGCAATAAATTTAGTTTTAGAAGAACTTACAGTTGAAAAAAGTGGAAAATTTGCCCCAAAGTTTGGTTCCTTAATATACAGTGTCATGATGAAAACAGGAAATCAGTGGAAGCCTTCGACCGGTGGTATTTCTTCTCTTGATTTTCTGTATCATATAGCAAATTCGGAAAATGGAATAAATATTTTGAATAAATGGAAGAATATCTTTAGATTTACAGCATTTAAAAAAGGATATGAAGATTTACCAACTAGTTTAGCAGAATTCATTGCCAATCCCGATTTATCTAATTATGAAAGATATCTTAACTTACATCTCAGAAATGAAATCGATAAAAATAGAACCAACAAATTTGGTAATTATGAAAGGGAGAATTTGCAGGAAGTGATGAAGAATGTCAGAATTTAAATTAGGAGATGTATTTGGGCACGAAGCTGTAAAAAACTTTGGGAAGACGCTTAGGAAAATGATAAGGCCTCCGAAAGAAGGTACCAAAGAAAAATGGGCTGCAGATTACGCTTCTATTGTAGAGTTGGGATATGTAGAAACGAAAGGCCAATTTGCTGACGTAATTAAGAAGTTATTAAGGAGATATGACGTAATTGCGAAAAAACATCATCTAAAACGTCCAAAAGAAGGAGATTTAGAAGAATTAATGATTATAGTAGATAAATACGGTGTTAAACCAGTCAGAGCAGCTCTTATTAGTTATGCCCTTGTTAAAAGTGACGGAGAATAAATTTAGGAGATGATATAATGGTAAATGATGCAGAAGTTTATGAAATTGCTATTTTAGGTAGAGCTACATGGCAGTTACACAGTTTAAATAATGAAGGAACTGTTGGTAATGTCACAGAACCGAGGAGTGTTACGATAATTGATCCAAATACTAAGACCCCCATAACAACTGATGGAATTTCTGGAGAAATGTTAAAACATATCCATACAGGGTTAATGTGGGCCATAACTGACAAAAATGATCTTTGTGAAGCTTGTAAAGTATTAAATCCTGAAAAGTTCAATGCTATTCCTAATCAAGGGAAACCTGTTCAAGAAGTTTTAGAAAATGCTTTAAAAGCTTGTGAAATTTGTGATTTACATGGATTTCTTGTTACTAGACCAACTGTATCAAGAAAATCTACGATAGAATTTGGATGGGCTTTAGGAATACCTGATATTTATAGAGATATTCATACTCATGCAAGACATGCGCTAGGTGAAAAAGAAACTGTTGAAGATAATACTGAAGACGGAGAAGAAACCGAAACTGAACCTAAAACTGGAGGCGCATCTACCCAAATGGTTTATCATCGCCCTACTCGTTCCGGAGTTTATGCTGTTATTTCCATGTTCCAACCTTGGAGAATAGGATTAAATGAGACAAGACAGGACAAATACACCTATGACATAGAAAACGATGAAACAAGATTAGAAAGATTTAAAAATGCGTTAAAAGCCTATCAAATTCTATTCACGAGACCTAAGGGGGCTATGAGTACAACCAGGTTACCTCATGTCGAAGATTTTAACGGAGTAATTGTCTTTTCAACGAATCAAATCCCTTTGCCTTTAATATCACCACTTAAACAAGATTATATTAAGGAAATAAAGGATATTTCTGAAGAAATTGATAACTCGATAAATGTTGAAGAATTTAATAATCTTTCTGAATTTGTTAAAAAAATTGGAAATTTAATTGATAAAAAACCCTACAAATTGGAATTAGGTGACTGATGATGCAGTGGTTAAAGTTAACTCTGCACTTCCCATCGTTTTTTTCTTACAGAATACCGGACTACTCCTCACAATATGCTTTAGGGGTCCCATTACCTTCACCTTCAACTTTAAAGTTAGGTGTTGTTTCAACTGCTATAAGATCAACTGGAAAAGTTAGTGAAGGTGAAAAGGTATTTGGGGCTGTGAAAAATGCAGAAATATGCATCATTCCACCAGAAAGAGTTGTGATAAATTCTTTCCTGATTAAAAGATTAAAAAATAAAAAGGGGGGATTAGAGTTAATACCTACTTTTGGGATTAGGGATTACGTTTTTTTCTCAGATGATATTGAAGTATTTGTCGGTAATGAAAATATTAATTCTGTGGCAGAATATTTCAATAAAATAAATTATATTGGTTCTAGTGACTCTATAGCTTATATTAAATCCATAAAAACAGAAAATCCTTCTAAAAATGTGATTAAAGCAGTTAACATTGATGAATTTTCGGATGCTGCAGCAAAAGAGTCTTATTTAGTATACCCCGTGAAGGACATCAATAAAGATACAACTTTTGTTCAAATTAATCCTTATTCGGGTAAATCCAGTCGTAAAATATTAGATCAAAAATATTATCTTATTAAAGCAAAGGTCAGGAAGGGTAAAAACTGGAAAATACTTGATATTCAAACTAACTAAATTAGAAATGTTTTACCAACCCCATTTACTTACAAACCTGACCAAATCATTTATAAAAAATTACTCATGAAGTTGAGTAACTTTATAATAGCATGATGTTAAAATTGAAAAAAAAATTTTCAAATTCAATATAAAGAGCAATCAGAAAAATCAATCGTGAAGAAGATATTATCTATACCCCTTCAACCACCTTTCTTTTTTTATGAAGCTGCCTAATCAGCCTTATCCAAAAACCTCGCAATATGCCACCCATATTCATCAAAATCGTCCAAATTATACTTCAATATCTGAGATATAACAGCCGGATCGACCTTAGTGTACATATGTACCAGTATGTTCCTGAGTTTTGCTGCCTCTGAGAATCTCTGGGCAAACTCCTCAGGAATTATTCCCTCTTTTCCAAGCGTAATTATAATGTTCAGGTAATCTTCTGGTTTTTCCAGATTTTCAGAGGAAATGATAACCTCTCCAATATCTAGGGCAGATTCAATGGCCAGTTGTAGATTACGTTCAATTGCAGATTTTAGGAGATCGTCTTCTAATAATTCATCTTCATCTGCAGGATATTTCCTTAAAAAATCTACGTATCCCTGCATAATTTTCAATTTCCGGGCAACTTTTTCTTTAATGTTCATTTGTTCCCTTCAGCTGTCTTTTTAATCAATTCTTCCGCCCATCTCTGGTCATAATACTGGCGATCCAGGTACCGTGACATGATATGTACCTCCATGTCCACCTTGAAATTTTCATCCCTAATTAAAAGCGGATAGTTCGCCTTGATAACTTCGAAATTAAGCGAAACTGGTGCATCGTTCATTATAACCAGATCCAGTTGATCGGTTTTTAATATATCTTGTAAATCAGATATTAATGTAAGATTTAATTTAAATCTCTCTTCTTTGTCAAGTGATTCATCCAGAAATAGCGCCAGGTCTATATCGCTGAGTTTACCCTGCTCCCCATAGGCAACAGATCCAAAGAGGTAGGCCAGTTCAATCTGGTCCTGTTTTTGCAGGAACTCTTTAACTTCCTTCTCATACTTCAAAGAATCACCTTGATACAAAGTCTATCTCTTTGATTATTTATAATTTCAGAGACCGCGTCACTGTTTGAGGCATTACAATAAACCAAACTCCCCTTTTAATCTGATTTCATCGTCCAGATATTCATCAGGATCATAAAAGACAACCTCCTTTGGGTCGAAATGTTCCGGATCAAATTCTACCCCTAGCCATTCAATCATCTCTTTATATTCCTCATGACCAGGGTCTTTAATGATTACTAAAAGTTCATAATATCCTGGAACGCCTCCACAATCTTCAGGAGGACTGGCTCTTTTACCTTTGATACATACCGGATAGTCAACGTTATCTTCACGAGGAAGTATCTTCTCCAGTTGTATTTTATGATCCCAGTAATCTCCAAAATCGTAGATATAACTTGTCCGGGGATTAGCCTGGTTTAACCAGTCAAAGATACTTGTCTGCTCTTCGGGGGTTTCTAATTCAATTTTTCGTCCGGTGAGGGGGTTTGTGACGTAGAATCCATGCAGATGGCCACCACACCAGTCCATTACACTCTGAATGGCCACATGCAAATCATGGAAAGTATAGTTTTCAGGGACATGTATCCTGCGCCAGATAGGTGGTCTAATATCCTTCAGGTCAATTCGGATCTGATAAACATTTCCAAATTTCTTTTCCATATTTATTCTCTTATTCTACTTATGGATTTACTTTACTGGGGTCGTGATTAAATTCATCAGAAAACTTCTTCTGGTTTTCATCGAACCATTCCAGAACTGCCTCATAATTTTCATTGTTGTTCACCCATTTGTGAAATTCACGGCAGTCAAAATCTAAAAGAATTCCCAAAACATAGTTCCGGGCGCCAAAATCATCATTAGGATTGGTTTTCAGGAGTTTCCGAAACAAATCCAGGGAGCCATCTGTTTTACCTGTTTCCCATAAGTAAATAGCCTTTTCAAAGATGGTGATTATGATGTGCCAGTTTGGTATCCATGATGCTTCCAGTTTACCTGGCCAGCGCCCCGATTCATCAATAATTAAATTTAATGCCTGTGCATATGCATTTTCAAGGACTTTATTGGCCTCAGATATTTGATTTTCTTCTCTCAGTATTTTTATGAGTGTTAAATAGGGACAGAGAAAGTCGGGCTCTTTGTTGATCATTTTTTTAATTCTGCTTTGAGTGTGGAATCTTCAATATCGCTCTCAAGCAAGTCATAATAGCTTTCCATCAGGTAGCGGGGATGGTCACGGAACTCTATATGACATTTTTCATCGAGGATTCCATGAAAAATTTCATCAGGAAACAGTGTGGTTTGTCTTGTAACGTTTCTGTTGTTGGACATTTTCATATCAATCCTCGGTATGAGATTTACTGGTTTATTTAATTTAAATGTGTCTAAATGTTCTTTGGTATCAAAAAGTATTAATACTAAAAATAAAACTAATATTAATAATTAAAGCTTTTTACAGAAGATGTACATAAAAACCACATGGAGAAAAACAAAATGGCCTCCCATATTAAAGATTTGAAGAAAAATAGACTTCCCAAAAAATTAAAATCTCAAAAAAACCATATCTCAGAAGAGTATAAAAAGAAGCTGGAAAAAATCCGAAGCGAAACCCACAAAAAAGGTAAAACTATACGAATTGGAAGTGCCAGAGACTTTTCTAATAGATATGGGTTATGAGATATGGGTTATGCTCTCGAAATTAATGAAAGAGTTGACAAAGAATTCAGGAAACTTGAAAAACGGGATAAGGGCCGGTTGAGAAGTATCAGGAAAAAGCTATTACAGATACTTGAAGATCCCTACCGTTTTAAACCATTAAGTAATGAAATGCGTGGACTTAGAAGAGTTCATATTGGTTCTTATGTCCTTATTTATGAAATAGTTGAAAAAGAGAAGGTTGTTTTATTGTTAGATTACGGACATCATGACCATATCTACGAAAAATAAATTGTTAATTTTAAAGTAAGTAAGGGGGAAACTGTTTAATTATATCTTAGATAATCATAAAGTTCAATGTATAGATAAAGAGATGTGTCTAGATGCCATGGAAACATTCTCAATTATGATGGAACATTATCCTTTGCAGATTCAGTTTCTATTGAAATAATGAGAAATCTTAAAATTGATGAAATTGTGTCTTTTGATTCTGACTTTGACAAGGTTGATGAGATTACAAGAATAGGTTAACAAAATGCTCTCTGACTCTGAAAAACACCTGAAAATCATGGGAACTCAGATAAACTACTATTTCATCTGCAAGACTAAATTATGGCTTTTTTCTCATCATATCCAGATGGAACAGGAATCAGAACTGGTATCTATGGGAAAAATGCTCCATGAAGATTCTTATAAACGAGATAAAAAGGATCAGACCATCGATAATCTGATCAGCTTTGATTTCGTCCGGAAAGGTGACCTCTTAGAGATTCATGAAGTTAAAAAGAGCAGAAAAATGAGTAAAGCCCACCAGTACCAGCTTCTCTACTATCTTTACTATCTTAAAAAGGAGAAGGGGATCGCTGATGCGGTGGGGATCATTGATTATCCTAAGATCAGGCGCAGAGAAACCTTTAAGCTTGATGATAGAAATGAAATAGAAATAGAGAATATTGTAAAAAGAATAGGAAATATACTGAGTGATCAAATACCAGTACCGGAGAAGAGACCTGCTTGCAGGCAGTGTGCTTATTATGAGCTTTGTTTTGTTTAAATGATTGGGGATGAGATAATTAAAAAGAACTACTACCTTATGTCCGATGGAATTTTAAAAAGAAAGGAAAACACTCTTTATTTTCACAACAAGGATGGTAAAAAACCCATCCCAATCAGTAAAATATATTCTATCTATGCTTATGGCTCCCTTAGCTTCTCTTCCCAGGCAGTACATCTCCTGGCAAAGAAGGGAGTGCCCATCCACTTTTTTAACTACTATGGTTTTTACGATGGTAGTTTCTATCCCCGGGAAACACTTCTGTCTGGGGATTTGCTGATAAAACAGGCTGAAAATTACCTTGATCATGATAGGCGGATGGTAATCGCCGGTAAACTGGTGGAAGGAGCAGCCCGTAACATGGAGAAAGTACTCTCTTATTACAAGATTGACAACGGGATAGATAAGATATTAAACGGTCTGAATTCCTGTAATGAAATAACAGAACTCATGAATGTAGAAGGCAGAATACGCTCCCATTACTATGATAAAATGGATCTAATACTGCCTGAAGGCTTTAAAATGGAGGGTAGAAGTAGAAGACCACCAGAAAACATGGCAAATGCCCTTATAAGTTTTGGAAATTCCATGATTTACTCCACTATTCTCACCGAGATCTACAACACCCAGTTAAATCCCACCATTTCCTATCTCCACGAGCCATCAGAGCGTAGATACTCCCTGGCCCTGGATTTAAGTGAGATCTTCAAACCCATACTGGTTGACAGATTAATATTCTATCTGGTGAATAAGAAGATGCTTCGAGAGAAGGATTTCGAACAGGATCTTAATTACTGCCTTTTAAATGACAAGGGAAGAAAAACATTCATCAAAGAATATGACGAACGCCTTAAAAAAACCATAAAACATCGGGAACTTGGCCGTAAGGTTTCTTATCGTCGATTAATAAGATTGGAATCTTATAAACTCATCAAACATCTGCTGGGTACTAAAGACTATAAGCCGTTTGTGATGTGGTGGTAAAATGTATGCTATCATTGTTTACGATATCAAGGTGGAACGGGTCAATAAAGTCAAAGGATATTTAAGGAAACATCTCAACTGGATACAGAACTCAGTTTTTGAGGGAGAAGTTACCTTAAGTGAACTAGAGGTAATTAAAAAGGGTTTAAAAAATATAATAAATAAAAATGAAGATTCTGTAATTATATTCACTGCAAGGAGTGAAAAAGCCTTTGGTAGACAAGTTTTAGGAGTTGAAAAGGCCCCTATAAGTGGAATATTATAATTAAATTTATTTGTATTTAATTTTATTTATTTTAAAGTTATATTTACTTTCGATCTTATTTTTCCTGCTATCGTTTATGAAGAACTTTTAGAGATCAGAGATAAAATAACTTGAAGTTCTTTAAATTATAATAGAAGATTAAAAACTTTTTATGAATTTTTATACTATATTTCTTTTTATAATCTTCCTAGTTCTCAATGAAATAAGAAAATTACCTTTTATAACTAAATTAACTAATTACTGGTGATCGTTTTACCATATAAATAGAATACATAATTTCATATGAACAATTTTAAGTATCTGAAACAAGAAATTATAGGGATAATCATGGGAAATAGGCGGATTTTCCCGCCTGCTAAAATCAGACTAAATTAGGATTGAAACATGTTTCGGGGGTTTTTTTCTGTTTTCTCTACTCTGGCTAAAATCAGACTAAATTAGGATTGAAACTGAGGGCTTCATCTATTAACTCTGATGGAGTTTTAGGAGCTAAAATCAGACTAAATTAGGATTGAAACGAAGGACTTAACACAGACTTACAAAGTGTTAAACTCGGCTAAAATCAGACTAAATTAGGATTGAAACTTCTTCCAGGAACGTCTGCAAATTGAGATGGCAAAGAGCTAAAATCAGACTAAATTAGGATTGAAACTTAGACGGGGTGTGGAGTGCTAGTACAATGATTTCAAAGCTAAAATCAGACTAAATTAGGATTGAAACTCCACCATCATAGGATTAAATACCACACCGCCTTGAGCTAAAATCAGACTAAATTAGGATTGAAACTCCAACCATTACATATCGGTACGTTACAGAATTGCTGCTAAAATCAGACTAAATTAGGATTGAAACACGAAGACCTTAAAGTGGTTCTATGGATTTGTGGATGCTAAAATCAGACTAAATTAGGATTGAAACGGGGCATAACGGGTATTATAGATAAGTTTAAGGATTTGCTAAAATCAGACTAAATTAGGATTGAAACTTTACCACGTGGATTAAGGTTCTTTGGTTTAACTGGGCTAAAATCAGACTAAATTAGGATTGAAACTTTATCTCCATCAGCGTCTTCTATAAGCATTACTTTGCTAAAATCAGACTAAATTAGGATTGAAACAGCAGAGATACATGCTATGGTTACTGGCGAACGATTATGCTAAAATCAGACTAAATTAGGATTGAAACGGGAATTTTTCATCAATATCATACATGATATTCTCTAGCTAAAATCAGACTAAATTAGGATTGAAACCCCCTTATTTCTTTAACATGAATAATTTCCCTCATCTGCTAAAATCAGACTAAATTAGGATTGAAACTACATACTGCAACGGCTATCGGCGCTGTTAAAGAGTGCTAAAATCAGACTAAATTAGGATTGAAACAATGTTTAAGCTCCTTATCACTACGTACACCACGAACGCTAAAATCAGACTAAATTAGGATTGAAACTCTGGAAGAAGGGTTTACCTCTCCAGTTACGTTCATTGCTAAAATCAGACTAAATTAGGATTGAAACTTACCTCCTAATTGTGGAATAAAAGATTAAATAAACCGCTAAAATCAGACTAAATTAGGATTGAAACGTACTATTTGTCGAGGGTGAAGATACTCCTGTACGACGCTAAAATCAGACTAAATTAGGATTGAAACCGATTAAAAATGTATACTCCCTGTACGCCATGGCAGGGCTAAAATCAGACTAAATTAGGATTGAAACGGTACGGGGGTTCACAGGTAATCGGGTCTGTGTTAAGCTAAAATCAGACTAAATTAGGATTGAAACTAACTCATCCTATTCATCCTCTGTTGTTATCTGTAAAGCTAAAATCAGACTAAATTAGGATTGAAACATTTTCGGGTCCTCTATTTTTTTTCTCAAAAGATTTTGCTAAAATCAGACTAAATTAGGATTGAAACTCAATACTGTCTGGTAAGTCTTCAAACCGTAAGGTAGCTAAAATCAGACTAAATTAGGATTGAAACTTCTTTGATTATTTCTTCTTTTGCTTCTTGTCTTGCGGCTAAAATCAGACTAAATTAGGATTGAAACGAGCTTATGCGAGTGCAACAACCAGTGATAGGAGGACAGCTAAAATCAGACTAAATTAGGATTGAAACAATCTAGAAACTAATCTGAAAAAGAGGTAGATCAATGCTAAAATCAGACTAAATTAGGATTGAAACTTTATTACGCATAACCTGCAGGGTTCACTCCGTTTTGAGGCTAAAATCAGACTAAATTAGGATTGAAACTGACCCCATCTGTGGACAGGAGGACCATAATATTAACGCTAAAATCAGACTAAATTAGGATTGAAACGCCCCTATCATGTCACTGATAGCCCGGTTCATAGCCCGCTAAAATCAGACTAAATTAGGATTGAAACGTAGTTTCTTACCTGCTTGGTCGAAGTAAAAGCCTGGAGCTAAAATCAGACTAAATTAGGATTGAAACTCTTCGGTCTTTTCAACTGTTAAGTAGTTTTCTATTAGCTAAAATCAGACTAAATTAGGATTGAAACTTAAGAAATTTAGAGAAGTCTTCGTATGATGCGAAGGGCTAAAATCAGACTAAATTAGGATTGAAACGTATATCGGCTTCAACGGCACTGGCAGCTACTGTAGGCTAAAATCAGACTAAATTAGGATTGAAACGAAAGAAATAGAAAGACTACTACCACACTTAAGCCACGCTAAAATCAGACTAAATTAGGATTGAAACCTTGAATTAAGGAAATATGGGGCTACGAGGGAGTTTAGCTAAAATCAGACTAAATTAGGATTGAAACATTGTTCAGATGGTTTTATCCCCTGTGTTAATCCCTGCTAAAATCAGACTAAATTAGGATTGAAACTGAAAATAGATTGTTAATTGATAAAACAATGATAAATAGCTAAAATCAGACTAAATTAGGATTGAAACAAAAAAAAATTAGTTAGAGTTTAAAAAAAGAAGGGTGCTAAAATCAGACTAAATTAGGATTGAAACTGGTTCACGGGTTAGAACAGTCCATGCACATCCAAGCTGGCTAAAATCAGACTAAATTAGGATTGAAACGGTGGTTAAATTTGCCTCATTGATTGTTATAGGACTGCTAAAATCAGACTAAATTAGGATTGAAACAGTCCTCAAAGGTTATATCCCAGACAGTACCACCTATGCTAAAATCAGACTAAATTAGGATTGAAACCAGTCACAGAGGGTATTATTACACTTCCAAATCCTCGCTAAAATCAGACTAAATTAGGATTGAAACTAGACGACCTCGCGAGTAAAGAAGAAATCAGGCGCGGCTAAAATCAGACTAAATTAGGATTGAAACAACGCTGCCGGGTAAAACCACCAGGTGAGGCGAATGCGCTAAAATCAGACTAAATTAGGATTGAAACGCTCATGAAGGCCGATTACCTGGACGCGGCGAAACGAGCTAAAATCAGACTAAATTAGGATTGAAACCAGAAACAGGGATTAAAGGACTTTGATGTCTTCGCATGCTAAAATCAGACTAAATTAGGATTGAAACTGGTATGGGCTGATGCTGTGAATGTCTGGTTTCGTAGGGCTAAAATCAGACTAAATTAGGATTGAAACTTCACGTTTAAAGATTTTTCCTTCTCTTTCACGTGGGCTAAAATCAGACTAAATTAGGATTGAAACATCAACAGGAACTAAACGACTGGTTCTACACAGAAGGCTAAAATCAGACTAAATTA
>DAGC01000005.1 GCA_002495625.1 Methanobacterium sp. UBA375
ACTAAAAAATGGACAGTCACAAATTTCCCCATTTTTTCTACTGTAGACTTCCTGATGTAATATAACGGTGTTTTTTTGGTAAGAAATTTTCTACTGTAGAACATTGGGAAATAAATAAGTACTAAAAAACCCCATACATTAAACCCTCAAACACGTAAAAAAGGATTTAAAATGAACATAACAGACCACCGAGGCAATAAGATCACCGAAGGGACTACCTTAAAGTATCTGGGCACTAGAACCAAAGGAAAAGCCGATAAAATCTGCTTTAGAAAAAGTAACACCTGGATAAGACTGGATACCACTGGTTTATACTACCGGTTAGATTATCTGATGGTCATAAAACCTGAAAAGGAAAAGAAAAGAGCCACCCGAAAGTCCAAAAAGGAGAAAATCCTCCAGGAACTCCATCAAACCTCCCATAAAACCTATGAAATATCCCGGGATTCAGACGGAGCAGGAATCGGTGGAGGATAAAAAAAACAGAATTAAACCAGTACAGGAATCCCTAAAATATCCCTTTCACCATTAAATACAGCTTTAGCAATTTGGGCACTGCCAATAGAACCAGATCTTTCACCTATCCTAACAACCTTACCTAAATCATCTATTTTTTCTTTAATTGAACCGAACACATCAACAGGCTCGGTCATAGATCCAACAGAGCCAGTTAAAACAATCCCATCAACGTTGGCCGCAATTCCAGCCAGGCCATATATCTCCATAACGATGGTCATAACCATGGTCTCCAGTGCTAGCCCAGCCTTATCATCACCCATCTCCAATCGCCGGATAATCTCATCTTTAGCCTGGGTTACTTTCTCGTGGACAACAGCAACTTTAACAGCCCCAGCATGGGAGAAACATTCGTTGGCGGTTCTCTTACCGTCATCAATATCCCTGAGCATTTTCAAATCTAATGGGCCATGGATAACTCCCATTGCACCTAGACAGGCGTCCATAGCGCCCCTTATTTTCCCGTCTTCAATCAGGATACTGACAGTATTAGAGCTGATGTCAGAGACAATCATGTTCTGAAAGCCGGTTTCCAGGTAAGCATGGTAGGCGATGCTGATTTTCTCGGAACTGGCATGGTGAGAATAAGCCGCTTTAAACCAGGGGTATAAGGAGGGTGTTTCACTGTGAATACCTGGAATTAACACAGTAGGAACCCCTGAATCTTTTATTTCATCGTAAACTGCAGTTCCACCACCAGTAACCTTACCAGCACCTCCCATGGATAGAATACCCCGGTTTTTAACCCTATCCAGGGGCATGATGGCTGATATCCCATCGCCCATGGCGTAGGTGATGGCCATTAACTGGATCTCATCAAGGTTAATCCTTCTTGAAAGTTCTTCTACAGCAGAAATGGTACCGGCAGAGGTTTCTTCTCTTCCAATTTTAAAATGAGTGACTTTATCATCTAATATAGAGAAGGATACTCCAGTAGTGCCGTGATCCATTCCTACAAAGGCCATAAAAATTTATCCTCTTGGTTAATAAAAATAGAAAGGAAAAAATATATTATTTTTGAAGCCCGCAGAGTTTCCTTAATTTAGCACCAACCTTTTCTATGAGTAACTCCCCTTCTATAGCTCTTAAACGCTTAAGCTGGGGCTGGCCGGCCTGGTTTTCCAGTGCCCATTCCTTGGCGAACTTACCCTTTTGGATTTCCTCCAGGATTTTCTTCATTTCCTTTTTAGTGTCGGGTGTTATCAGCCTTTCTCTTCTGCTTAGTCCTCCGAATTCGGCGGTGTTGCTCACGTTGTCCCACATGCCCGCGAATCCGTTCTTGTAGATCAGGTCGACGATGAGTTTCAGTTCATGGCAGGTCTCGAAGTAAGCCAGTTCTGGCTGGTACCCTGCTTCCACCAGGGTTTCAAACCCGTTTTTAATGAGTTCAGTTGCTCCACCACATAGAACAGCCTGTTCTCCGAAGAGATCTGTTTCTGTTTCTTCTTTGAAGGTGGTCTCCAGAACTCCTGCCCGGGTGAGTCCTACTCCTTTACCCATGGCCAGTGCCACATCCAGTGTGTTGCCGGTGTAGTCCTGTTCCACAGCCACTAATCCTGGAATTCCAAAACCTTCTTCATAGGTCTGTCTTACCATGGCACCGGGTCCTTTAGGGGCTATCATGGATATGTTGACGTTTTCTGGTGGTTTTATGTATCCGAAGTGGATGTTGTATCCGTGTGAAAATGATATGGTGTTTCCTTCCTCTAGACCGTCTTTAATGGACTGTTCATATACCTGTGCCTGTATTTCATCCGGGATGAGTATGTGAATTATATCGGCCTCTTTACTGGCTTTCTCTACTGATAAAACAATCATACCATCATCTTTAGCTCTTTGCCAGGATTTACCTCCTTCTCTTAATCCCACGATAACGGTTAATCCGCTATCAGCCATGTTTCTTGCCTGGGCCATTCCCTGGCTTCCATATCCTATAACTGCTATTTTTTTATCCTTTAAAACATCTGTATCTACGTCTTTGTCATAATACATACTTCTTTCCTCCTCAAATTTAGTTAATAAAATATTTAAAATTCAATTGGAATTTCAGTCCAACGTTCCTCTGGATATCGCTGTAGGTCCAGTTCTAGCTATCTGTTTTATTCCAAACACCCGCAATAAATCTATCAGGGCTTCTATTTTCCCTGGAGAACCGGTTATTTCCACGGTCAGGGTTTCTGGGCTGACATCGATTATTCTCCCCCGGAAGATATTGGCATACTGGATAACCTCGGATCTCTTCTTCTCTGAAGTTGCGTGTATTTTAATCAGGCACAGCTCCCTTTTTACCGTGTTTTCCGGATCCAGGTCTCTTACCTTCACCACGTCGATTAGTTTATTGAGTTGCTTTATGATCTGTTCCAGGACCTTCTCATCACCTTTGCTGATGATGGTCATGCGAGCCATATTTTCCTGTTCCGAGGTACCGACTGTTATATTTTCGATGTTGAAGCCTCTTCTGGTGAAAAGCCCCGCGACCCTTTGCAGGACACCTGGTTTGTGTAAGACCAGAGCACTTATAACGTGTGTTCTTTGTTCGTCCATTTATTCCCCCTCCTTCTCCTTATGTGGAGCCCGGTAGGGTATTTCTCCCGGGACTTCCCTTTCCACTTTATATTCGCCTACTATTTCTGTAATTCCGCATCCTGGGGGTACCATGGGCAGAATTTCATCAGGGTCGATAATAACATCTATAAGGGTTGGTTCTCCCGATTTCAGGGCGGATTGTAGGGTTTCTTTCATTTCTCCTGGTTTTTCCACCCTCTCACCCTGGACTCCAAATGCTTCTGCCAGTTTAACAAAGTCTGGAACTTCTCCCAGGTGGGTGTGGGACATTCTCTCATCGTAAAAGAGTTTCTGCCATTGGGCAACCATTCCCAGGTAGCGGTTGTTTAAAACACAGACCACCACGGGTATATCGTATTCTCTGATGGTGGCCAGGTCCTGGCAGACCATCAGAAATCCTCCATCTCCGCACACCGCCACCACATCATTTTCAGGCAGGGCTACTTTAGCCCCCATGGCTGCTGGGAATCCGAAACCCATGGTGCCCAGTCCACCGGATGATAAGAATGTTCTGGGGATTTTTGAAGTGAAGTAATGTGCCATCCACATCTGGTTCTGGCCGACATCAGTGGTGACAATGGCATCATAGTCAATGGAATCCCTTATCTCCTTAATAACCTGCTGGGGTTTAAGTGGTACATCATCAAATGAAAGCCGGGGTATGCAGTTTATTTTAAAGTCTGATATGTAATCGGCCCATTCCTTTGTAGATCCAGGGTTACCCTCTTTTAACTTGCCGATGGTCTTGATGAGGCTGGTTAAGACTATCTTAGCGTCACCCACTATGGGTATATCTATGTCCACGTTCTTCCCAATTTCGGCGGGGTCCACATCTATGTGGATAATTTTAGCATTAGGCGCGAATTCATCCACTTTTCCAGTGGTTCTATCTGAAAAACGGCATCCTATAACTATTAAACAGTCACACTCATCTACCACCAGGTTAGCAACTTTTCTACCATGCATTCCTAGCATGCCTAGGGATAGGGGATCGTCCTCAGGGAATGAGCCTTTACCCATCAGTGTAGTGGTTACTGGGGCTTTTATTAGCTTGGAAAGTTCTAATAGTTCGTCTGATGATTCGGAGAGTATAACCCCTCCACCAGCAAGGATGACGGGTTTTTTGGATTTAAGGATTAAATTTGAAGCTTTCTTAATCTGCCCGGGATGTCCTTTCCTGGTTGGCTTGTAACCCGGTAGGTCGATCTGGAAATCAGCTTTATACTCAAATTCCTGTTCCTGAACATCTTTAGGAAGGTCTATGGCCACTGGTCCCTGCCGTCCGGTACTGGCGATATAGAAGGCTGATTTTATCATCCCTGGTATCTCATCGGCCTGCATGGCCTGGAAATTGTGTTTGGTTATGGGCATGGTTAATCCCAGGGTGTCTACTTCCTGAAAGGCGTCACGACCAATTAGTGCAGTTCCCACTTGCCCGGCGATGGCCAGGATAGGTGAAGAGTCCATGTGAGCGGTGGCAATTCCCGTCACCAGATTGGTGGCTCCTGGACCGGAGGTACCGATACATACACCTACTTTTCCCGATGCACGGGCGTATCCGTCGGCTGCGTGAGCAGCGCACTGTTCGTGTCGCACCAGTATATGTTTTAAGTCAGAATCATATAACACATCGTATAATGGGAGAAGAACTCCTCCAGGATACCCGAAAACTATGTCTACTCCCTGGTCTTTCAGTGATTTGATTATTGCTTCGCTGCCTTTCATAAAAAAACACCTAGTTTAGTGTGATTATAAATTTCCTTTGAAAAGTTGTTATAATCAATTCTAAATTTATTTATCTGTTGAATTCTTATTTAATTTCATGATTATATATTGCAAGTATATATGATCTTTGGATGTTTATAAGTGATAGTTGGGATTTAAGGGAAAAAAATTAGATTATCTTAGAGGAGGGAACCATTAATGAAGATTCTTGTGGTAGGAACCGGAGCGCGAGAGCATGCCATATGCCAGGCAGCCATCCAGGATGAGGAAACTGAATTGTATTCTATTATGAGCAATCAAAATCCGGGAATAGCCAGGATATCGGAGTTTAAGATTGCCAGTGAAAATGACATACCCACAGTGACCAAATTCGCCCTGGAAAAGAAAGTAGACCTGGCCATCATAGGCCCAGAAGCCCCGCTAGAGAAAGGCATCGTTAATTCGCTGGTAAAAGCTGGTGTTGACTGTGTGGGCCCCACTATGGAGACTGCTAAGATAGAAACAGATAAAGCATTCATGCGTGATCTCTTCGAGGGTTATAAGATCGGCGGATCCCTGGTTTACAAGGTGTTTGAAGATGCACAGGACGCTGGTGATTTCATAGATGATTTCGGCCAGGACGTGGTGGTGAAGCCCATCGGACTGACCGGTGGTAAAGGCGTTAAGATAGTGGGAGAACAGTTAAAGGATAACGAAGAAGCCAAATCCTACGTGAAAGAAGTCATCGACACCAAGATGGGTGGATACGCTGGTGTAGTTATCGAGGAAAGGGCTGTTGGTGAGGAATACACTGTCCAGGCCTTTGTGGATGGTAAAAACATCGCTCCCATGCCGGTGGTTCAAGACCACCCTTACGCATTCGAAGGTGATCTCGGCCCCATCACGGGAGGAATGGGTTCTTACTCTGATACAGATGGTTTACTACCATTTCTTGATGAAAAATACCGGGACGAATCTGTTAAAATAATGGAAGGCACGGTTAAGGCTATAAATGATGAAGTAGGGCCATATAAAGGATTCCTGTATGGTCAATTCATGCTGACTAAGGACGGGCCTAAATTAATCGAATACAACGCCAGATTCGGAGATCCAGAGGCCATGAACGTTTTACCACTTCTACAGACCAACTTTGTGGATATCTGCAATGGCATAGTAGACGGTAATCTAAGGGGCGCTGAATTTGATTCATATGCAACCGTCTGTAAATACATAGTACCCCAGGGATACCCGGGTAAAGCAGTTCCCAACCAGATTATAAAGGTAGATGAAGAAAAAATTAAAGAAAATAATACCCTCGTGTATTATGCCGCGGTGAACCAGAAAGATAACCAGATTTACACCTCCTCTTCCCGGGCGCTGGCCCTGGTATCTGTGGGTGATACCATAGACGAGGCAGAAGGAATATGTGAAGCGTCCACCCAGTTTGTTGATGGGGATGTTTATCACCGGAAGGATGTGGGGACTTCCGAGCTTATAGAAAAGAGAATTAAGCATATGCAGGAGTTACTGGGGTAATAATTACTTTAAGGTTAAGGAAATATTAACATCAAATTACCTAAATTTTAGGAGGATAAGAATACCATGAAACATCTTCTATCAGTCACCGATACTCAGGATAACATATTGGACATATTGGAACTGGCGGATAAGCTTAAAAAGGATCCATGGGGTTATCAAACCCTTAAAAATAACGTATTAGGTATGATTTTCGAAAAATCATCCACCAGGACCAGGATATCCTTTGAAGTGGGCATGCTGCAGCTGGGTGGTCATGCCCTCTACCTGTCTAAATCAGAACTCCAGCTGGGACGTGGAGAACCCATAGAGGACACGGCCAAGGTGATGTCCCGCTACGTAAATGGAGTGATGATCCGGGCTAAAGAACATTCAGACGTGGTTAGATTTGCAGAAAACGCAACCATCCCTGTTATAAATGGGTTAACCAATTTTGAACACCCCTGCCAGGCTTTAGCTGATATATTCACCATATACCAGGATAAAAACACATTTAACGTGCATCTTGCTTATCTAGGGGATGGAAATAATGTATGTAATTCTTTGTTACTTGCAGCCTCCCTGGTTGGTATGGATATGACTGTGATCAGCCCGGAAGGCTACGAACCAGACCTCGTGATACTTGAACAGGCTAAAGAGCATGCTCAAACCTCTGGGTCGAAGTTAAAAGTGACTAACGATGTTTCCGAGGTAGAAGGAGCAGATGTGATTTACACCGATGTCTGGGTCAGTATGGGTGATGAAGAGGAAGTAAACCAGCGTCTGAAGATGTTAAGTGAATATCAACTTAACACTGATGTTTTAAACCTAGCTAATCCCCAGGCCATGGTGATGCACTGCTTACCAGCAATCAGGGGCCAGGAAATCACGGAAGAGGTGATGAGCTGCGGCCAGGCAGCTGTTTGGGACCAGGCGGAAAACAGGCTGCATGTGCAGAAGGCCATACTCAGCATTTTATTGGGTAAAAAATAAGTGGAAAATTCTATTTTTTTAAGATAAAAATGGCAGAACATTCTAATTTTTAAAATCATATTTTCCACAGTAGAAGAAATTTATCTACTGTAGAACACAGATTTTCGTTGTAGAATGAATTTACATGGATTCCGGGGCATCGATACCCAGTAATTCCAGACTGTTCCTCAGGGTTACTCTTGATTTATCAACCAGGGCAAGCCTGAATTCTTCTTCTTCAGAGCCTATCACTGGCATGGATTTATAGAACTTGTTGAAGGCACTGGCCAGGTCTAGGCAGTACTGTGAGACAAGGTGGACTTTTCTACTGCGGGCGGATTCTTCAACCACCCAGGTGAACTGGGATATGACCTTGACCAGTTCCCTTTCCGGATTTTCCAGGTCATATTTACCTAAAATACCCTCCAGATCCATGGTGGAAGAATCAAATTCTGCTTTCTGGAGTATTTTACAGGCCCGGGCATGAGCATACTGTATAGAGGCGCAGCCCCTTTCAAAACTCAGTGCTTCATCCCACTTGAATACGATATGTTTCTCGGGGGATAGGCGGGCGATATAAAACCTTACAGCCCCCACCCCAATTTTTTCAGCAATTTCCCTGGCTTCATCATCGCTCAGGTCATCTCTCCTCTTCTTAATTTCTCCCATCGCCCTTTCGGTGGATTCCTCGAGAAGATCATCTACACTGATGAATACTCCTCTCCTGGTGGACATGGAACCCTCCGGAAGAGTTATGAATTCATAGAAAATCACTTCCGGGGATTTACCATCTAGAAATCCCAGGACTATACTGATCTGCTGGATGGCCAGTTTATGGTCTGATCCAAGGATATCGATTACCACATCGCTTTCATTTGATTTTTCCAGGTGGTAGGCTAGGTCACGGGTAGAATAGAGGGACGTACCATCTGATCTCATGAGCACCAGTTCTTTTTCGATACCGTAATCCTCCAGATTCAAACAGAGGACCTCATTTTCCTGGGTGTGGCCATCCTTTTTAAGTTTGGTGATTATTTCGTCTACAGAGCCGTTCCGTACAAATTTGCTCTCCCAGACGAAGCGGTTGTGGTACACATGCAACCTCTGGAGTGTGGGGTCCATTCCCTCTAAACAGGCGTTTACTGCTTCTTTAAAGAAAAATCCCAGAAGTGGGTCGTCACCCCTTTCATAAACCCTTAATAACTCATCAACACCGCCTTTAAGGTCTGGGTTATTTTTAAGTTCCTGGTTAACCTGGAAGTAGAGTTCACCGATTTGGTGATCCCGTAATTCCGCGTCTATGAAGATCTGTAGGTATAAGATGTTTTTGAGTCCATTTAAATACGTCCCTTCCAGATCATTGAATTCTGAGTGCTCTTCGATGATGTTATCTATTTGCTGGTAGGGATCGATATCATTAGGTAATTGATCGGCCAGTTTACTGGGGTCAAATTTCAGGTTCAGTAATCCCCAGACAACCATGGCTATCTGACGGCCCATATCATTTACATAATACTGTGTTTCCACCGTATATCCTGATTTACTTAATATACGGCTTAAAGAATCGCCTAAAATTGAATTTCGGATATGTCCGATATGCAATGGTCCGTTAGGATTTGCCGATGTATGTTCCAGTATTATTTTTTCATGGATAGCTTCTAATTTACCATAGTCTCCATCCACAGTTTCCAGTACGGATTCTGAATAGTTCTGGTAGTTTATGAAGAAGTTGAGGTAGGGGCCTACCGGCTTAATTTCTTTGAAGATGGTTGGTTTTTTGATAACCTCCATTAATTCTCTGTTTATCTCCACTGGCGACCTTTTTAACTTACTTGCAAGTTCAAAGGCCACTGAAGTTGCCACATCCCCCATATCAGGACGTGGGGGTTCCTCTATTGGTATGTTATCTGGTAAATCCCAACCTAACTCAATTATAGCTTCTTTGACAGACTTTCTTACATCTCTATGTAATTTTCTAAACATTAGATTCACCTTAAATAAAAAGCATAAAAAAGGGGAAGTATTTTAATATTTTTAAGTCTCTAAGAGATTTATTTCATAATCCTCTTATCCAGAGGGTAATTTGACCTATATACGGAATTATAAACAGGTTTTCACCCGGATTTTCTCCGAAGGAGATGACCTTGGCTTGGATCTGTTCTGGATATACTGGTGCCTGATCAGGGCCTGGATTGTTATCACCCTTGATTACGTAATATAATCTTCCATCTGGGCTGGTTCCTTTTTCTATGATACGGTGGATCACTGGTTCGGGGAACCAGGTTGCATCATAGATTACTACGTCTCCTACCTCTAAATTGGTGGTGTTTAATTCAGATAGGCCGAAAAAATTAGCCTTTTGAATGACTACCACATCTCCTCTGGCGAAGGTAGGTTCCATACTCCCGGAAACCACCACGTTTAAGTGTTGGGCCAGGAGAATTCCAATAATAATAATTGCAACGTAGCTTAGTATTTCCTTGGTATCCGTCATAAATTCACCTTATTTAAGGATAGCTCCTTTATCTGCGGAAGTAGCGAGTTTCCTGTACCGGGCTAGCCATCCTTTAACATGTCTATCCGGTTTAACAGCTTTTTTAATCCTTTCATCTATCTCTTCTGGTGTAACTTTAATATCCAACTTTCTCAGGGGTATATCTATTTTGATGATATCACCATCTTCGACTGCTGCTAGGGGTCCCTCAGCAGCTGCTTCCGGGGATACATGGCCAACACACGGGCCTCGGGTACCTCCTGAGAATCTTCCATCAGTTATAAGTGCCACAGATTTTATTCCCATTCCAGATATTGCGGAGGTGGGGTTTAACATCTCTCTCATACCAGGACCGCCTTTAGGCCCCTCATATCTAATTATAATTACGTCTCCTTCCTTTATCTCGCCCTGATTTATGGCGTTAACACATTCTTCTTCACTCTCATAAACCCGGGCAGGACCTTCATGGACCAGCATATCCGAATCAATCGCGCCTTGTTTTACAACCGCCCCATCAGGTGCCAGGTTACCCTTTAAAATAGCCAGTCCTCCTTCCTTGTGGACTGGATTATCCAGGGGCTTGATTATTTCACTGTCTAATACACTGGCATCTTTTATATTATCCTTAAGACTTTGTGCAGTACAGGTTAAAACTTCATCATTTAATTCCTTTTCTAGAACTTTTAGAACTGCGGGAATGCCCCCGGCCTGTTCCAGATCTAGCATGGTGTGCTTCCCAGAGGGGCTTATAGAAGCTATATGCGGTATCTTCTTATTGTATTCTTCAAAGAGGTCCAGATTTACCTTAACTCCTTTATCTTCCAGTTCATACGCGATAGCAGGTAAGTGTAACGTGGTGTTGGTGGATCCTCCCAGTGCTAAATCAACCATAACGGCGTTTTCAAAGGCTTCCTGGGTCATTATCTGGGATGGTGTGAGGTTTTTCTCCAGGAGTTTGAGGATCTGTCGGCCTGATGATCGGGCGATCTGTATTTTCTTCCCGGAAACAGCGTGGCTGCTGGCGCATCCTGGTAAACTCATACCCATTGCTTCTGTAAGACAGGCCATGGTGTTGGCGGTAAATAGTCCGGCGCATGAACCCGCACCCGGGCAGGCGCATTTTTCCAGTTCCCTTAACTCTTCTTCAGTCATTTTACCGGCGTTAACCGCGCCGACTGCTTCGTAGACATTTATGAGATCCACTGGTTCATCTTTAAATATTCCCGGTAGCATGGGTCCCCCGGTAACTACGATGGAGGGTATGTCCAGCCTGGCAGCGGCCATGAGCATTCCTGGGACTATTTTATCACAGGTTGGGATTAGAACCAGGGCATCGAACTGGTGTGCCTGGGCCATGCTTTCCACAGTGTCTGCCACTATCTCCCGGGAGGCCAGGGAGTAACGCATGCCTTCATGGTTCATGGCGATACCGTCACAGATGGCCATGGTAGAAAATTCAAAGGGCACGCCACCCGCCTGACTTATACCTAACTTAACTGCTTCAGCTATTTGATTAAGATGAATATGTCCGGGTACTATATCTGTGAAGCTGTTAGCTACACCGATGAAAGGTTTTTTCATTTCCTCCTCGGTTATACCGCAGGCGCGCAGCAAAGATCTGTGGGGTGCTCTTTGTAAGCCTTTTTTAATGGTATCGCTTCTCATTCTATCAACTTGAATCTGTTCTCTATGTTGAAAAATTAATTTTTTTAAAATAATGCTTCATTATTGATTATTATATAAGTTAAGGGCATCAAAATTTACTAAAAAACATGTTTTTTAAAATTTTTTTACTCCTTTATTAATATCGTTTACATAATTTAAATATCATCATATTAATAAAACGATTATGTTACAGACCATGATCAAATTAAAATTACGCATCTAAATTTAACTCATGATATAAAATTGGTGATAAAAAATGAGGATACTACTGATTCATTCTGATTATATAAACTATAAAACCAAGTCTAAGACCAAAATAGCAGAGGATATTGAAGATAAACAAAAATCAATGCACTTTGAAAATTCTTTAGTGGTTTTCACTGCTGTGGAGAAACAGGATGAGGAGGACCCCCAGGCTGTTGTGGAAAAAGCTGTTAAGGAGATAAAAGACGTATTTTCAAAGGTAAAAGCAGATAATATAGTAATATATCCTTACGCACATTTAAGCTCATCTTTAAGCTCACCAGACGTTGCAAAGAAGATTCTAAAGGAAATGAAAGAAGTATTAGCAGCAGATGGACTCAAGGTTGAGAGAGTACCTTTTGGTTGGTATAAATCCTTCGAACTATCCTGTAAAGGACATCCCCTCTCCGAGCTTTCCCGGAACATAGTGGTGGAAAAAGCACCTGAGGAGAAAGGAGAAGAAGAACCCTCCAAATTCTATATATTAAGTGAAGATGAACTGTACGACCCTGATGAGTTCACTTACCAGAGCAGTGACCTGGAGAAACTGGTAGCCTATGAACTGGGTAAATTAGAATCAACTGGTGAAGAGCCTCCTCATGTAAAACTTATGAGGGAAAAGGATCTGGCTGACTATGAACCATCAGCGGATATAGGCCATCTGCGATGGTACCCCAAAGGAAGACTTATCCGAGATTTACTTGCAGATTATGTTTATAATCTGGTTACCGATAGAGGAGCCATGCCCGTAGAAACACCCATAATGTACGATCTTGGTGATGAGGCCATCAGAGTCCATGCAGAGAAGTTCGGAGAAAGGCAGTACCGTATGGGTACTAAAAGTAAGAATCTCATGCTCAGATACGCCTGTTGCTTCGGTGCCTTCCGATTACTTTCTGATACATTTTTAACCTGGAAAAACCTCCCCCTGGCAATTTATGAGTTATCAACGTACAGCTTCCGTTTAGAGAAAAGGGGAGAAGTGGTAGGCCTTAAGAGACTCAGGGGTTTTACCATGCCTGATATGCATACCATTTGTACCGATGTGGGGCAGTCCATGGAGGAGTTCGACAGTCAGATCACCATGTGTGCCCAGACAGGCGAGGACCTCGAGATCAACTACGAGGCAATCATGAGGGTTACCGCAGATTTCCTGGAGGAAAACAGGGAATGGGTCATGAACTCTGCCCAGAAAGTGGGAAAACCAGTCCTCTTAGAGATTTTACCCAGGAGAAAACATTACTGGATCTGTAAGATGGATTTCGCTGCAATTGACTATTTAGGCAGGCCCATCGAGAACCCTACCATCCAGATAGACGTAGAAAGTGGGGAAAGATTTGGGATTAAGTATATGGGTCCTGATGAAGAGGAGGAAACTCCTATTATAATCCATTGCAGCCCTACTGGAAGTATTGAAAGGGTGATCGGTGCTTTACTGGAAAACAGTGCTATCCAGGCGGAAGTTAAATCGCCCATGTTCCCGGTGTGGCTTTCACCCACCCAGGTGAGGGTTTTACCCATTGCAGAAAGACACCTGGACTTTGCTTTCTCTTTAGCAGAGGAATTACGAAATGAACAGATACGGGTGGATGTTGATGACCGTCAGGAAACTGTGGGAAAGAAAATACGTAACGCTGCAGGGGATTGGGTCCCTTATGTAATCGTCGTTGGAGATAAAGAACTTGAAAGCGACGAACTCATGGTTAATGTACGTGAAACCCAGGATAAAGTTTTGATGGATAAAAAAACTTTAATTGAACGTATAAAAGAAGAAACAAAAGGCGTGCCATTTAGGAAGCTTCCTTTACCAGTTAAATTATCCCAGAGAGTCCAGTTTTAAGGATAAGTTTTTTATCCTTTTCATTAAAATTTCTTAAAATTTTCCTTTTTTAATTATTTCTAGTTTTCTACAAAATTAGCTTAAATAACGCCCTATTTCAACGATAAATATTTATATTATAACTTATAACTTATCATTTAGAAGTTATCACTAAATGTGGGAGGATTGTTTTATGAGCGAGATTATAGCTATATTAAACCAGAAGGGAGGATGTGGGAAAACTACAACTGCTGTAAACCTTGCAGCAGCACTGGCCCTTTCAGATAGAAATGTCCTGGTAATAGATATGGATCCCCAGGGTAACGCCACTACTGGGTTGGGAGTGGAGAAGAATGACCAAATAAATACTATCTATTCGGTTTTATCCGGGCAAAGCACCGTGGAAGAGTCCATAATACAAACCAGCATACCTCAACTGGATCTGTTGCCTAGTAATATCGACTTAAGCGGGGCGGAGCTGGAATTGAGTAAAACTATAGGGCCCCATTCAATTTTAAAAGAAGCTGTGGATGGATATGTTGATAACTACGATTATATTTTCATAGATGTCCCACCATCCCTGGGATTGTTGACTCTAAATTCCATTGTAGCTTCAGACAGTGTTATCATACCAATACAAGCGGAATTTTATGCATTGGAGGGGATGGCTGATTTAATCCAGGCCATGGATCTGGTAAAAACCAGGTTGAACAGCCCTTCACCTATCAAGGGAATTCTTTTAACTCTATATGATTCCAGGACCCGTCTGGGCAGGGATGTTTACAACAACGTGAAACAATACTTTGGAGAGACTGAATACATCTTCAAAACCACCATTCCTCGTAATGTTAAGCTAGCGGAAGCACCCAGCCATGGAATACCCTGTATCCTGTATGATGAAGAATGCAGCGGTACAGAGGCCTACCAAAAACTGGCTAAGGAGATCATTCAAATGGAAGGCGGGGGTGACAACAAATGACACCCAGAAAAAAGCCGGAAAATGCCCTTGGTAAAGGATTAGACGCCCTTATAAGGAAGGATTACCTGGACGAGGACGAGGAAAAACCAAAAAAATCAGGGAAAAAACAGGCAAAAAGCACTGGTTCTACAAAAACCTCAGTGAAAGATAAAAAATCAGAAACTGCTGAAACTGATGTTAACACACAAATACAGGAATCACCAACTCCCAGCGTAGATGATAATATTGTCGATGCAGTACTTTTAGAAGTGCATAAGAATCCACGGATATCATTATGGTCTGCTAAATCAGCGGCAGTTTTAAGGTTTTTAAAGAAGACAAAACCCGAGTTCAGCATAAGCAATGAGGCATCACTCCTCATTGAGGAAGCTGTGAAGGATAGACACCCTGATATCTGGAAAATATTCGAGGAAAAGGGGTTATAACTTAGAACTTATTAGTTATAAGTGCAACTGTTAAAACTTATAACTTATCTCTTATCACTTATAACAGCGGATAAATGTCGAAAATAACATCTAAAAATTAAAATTCAAGGGTGGTCTGGTAGTTTTTATTTAATTTAATGAATGGTTCAGCTCTTTTAATGACCACACCAATATTTTTTAGCTCTTCTAATTTAAGGAAGTTTTTACCCAGTTTTCTGGATTGGATAATTCTTCTGGCTGATATTTTACCTATTCCCGGGACTCTGAGAAGATCTTTATAGGATGCTTCGTTGATCTCCACTGGGAAGTGTTCCTCATGTGCCTGGGCTGCCACATATTTAGGATCACTGTCCAAATTCAGGTTACCATCCTCATCAAAAACCAATTCTTTAAGGTCAAATCCATAGGAATTCAGGAGGTGATCAGCCTGATATAGCCTTGGACTCCTTTTGGGATGGGGTTCTTCATGGGACTCCAGTGGAGTGTCTTTAACTGCTTCAAATGGGCTGAAATAGCTTCTTTTAAGGTCCATCTTTTCATATAACCAGTTGGCCTTCTCCAGGATCTGCTGGTCTGTCTCATCACCAGCGCCTACCAGAAACTGGGTGGTCTGTCCCGAGGGGGAGAATTCTTTGTTGCCCTTGAGGAGCCTTTTGATCCACTTCATACGCCTTAAAATATCTGTATCATAATTTTTAGTTGTGGAAAGATTCTCCATTCCTTCAGGGGTGGCTGCTTCCAGGTTGATGCTAACCCGGTCTGCTAAACTAACAGCCCTTTTAATTAAATCATAGGGGCTGCCTGGTAGAATCTTTAAATGGATATACCCCTGGTATCCATGGTCCATCCTTAATTTATGGGCCACTTCCACCATGTTCTCCATGGAATATTCTGGATCCTGGGGGATGCCAGAACTTAAAAATAACCCCTCAACCAACCGGTTATTATAATAATCAAGGAAAATGGAAGTAACATCTCCAGGTGAAAATTCTACCCGGTTAAAACTATGTTTATTATGATTAATGCAGTATCTACAGTCATTTGAGCATTTATTGGTCATTAATACTTTAAATAGGGGCACTGTGCACCCGTCTCTGGTGCTGGCATTGTATATGCCGGGTAATTGCTTTGCCAGGAAGTTATCGACGTTGGTGTTGATGTAGCTGCACCGGTCGAACTTGGCACTTTCACCCAGAATTTCCAATTTTTTGCTCAAATTAGTCATGGTCTATCTTGACTATTTTTCTGTTATTTAATATAGTTCAATCTATGGGTAGAGCAGATAAGATATACTACAAGGTAAATTTTATGAAAATGAAAATTATTTTTCCCAGACAAATCTTATTTAAATAAAATCATTCCTAATAATAATATGAGATTAGTCCTTGCAGGAACAGGAAGCGCTGTAGGAAAAACAACCATCGCTACAGGGATAATGAAAGCATTATCCGACGAATACACCGTGCAACCCTTTAAAGTCGGCCCGGATTATATAGATCCCACCTATCACACCCTGGCCACCGGTAACTATTCCCGGAACCTGGACTCCTTTTTCATGACCGACGGACAGATCAGGCAGGGATTTGAAAGAGGCATGAAGATTTCCGATGCTGATTTTGGGATAATTGAGGGTGTAAGAGGCTTATATGAGGGTATCAGTGCTACAGGCGATGTGGGTAACACGGCATCCATTGCCAAGGCACTGGACGCCCCGGTGGTATTAATTTTAAATTCTCGAAGCCTGGTCAAAAGCGCTGCCGCTGTTGTTCTGGGATTTAAAGCCTTGGATCCCACCATCAATATCCAAGGAGTTATTCTAAATCAGGTTAAAAACCGCAAACACTACCTGAAAACCAAGGAAGCCGTGGAAACACTGGCCAAAACTGAAGTGGTAGGGGGTATACCCCGCAGTGATGCCATTAGAGTGGAAGACAGACACTTGGGCTTGGTACCTGCCGTGGAAAGGGAAAACATTTTAGGATCCATCAATAAATGGGGTGAAATGGTAAAGGACTACATAGACTTGGACAACCTTATCTCCCTGATGAAAGACGCAAATAAGCTTCCCCTGGGAAGGGAAAGCCTGTGGGAGACCCAGAACGGGCAGAAGGTTAAACTGGGCGTGGCTATGGATGAAGTTTTCACCTTCTATTACCGTGATAATTTAGATGCCCTGGAAGAAAACCAGGCCGAACTGGTTTACTTCAGCCCCCTCCATGATGAAGAATTACCGGACGTGGACGGGGTTTATATCGGTGGAGGATATCCGGAAATATTCGCCCATGAACTGGAGGGTAACCAGTCCATGCGGGATTCTATTTTAAAATTCCACAGGGAAGGAAGGCCAATCTATGCTGAATGCGGTGGACTCATGTACGTCTGCCGCTCCATAAACCATCATAAGATGTGTAACATATTTGGTTACGACTCGTTCATGACCAAAAAGCCACAGGCCTTAAGTTACGTTATCTCTAAAGCCAACAGAAAGAGCATAGTCGCAGATAAAGACGATATCATCAAAGGACATGAGTTCCATTACTCAAAGGTTGATATAAAGGATGTAAACCCCGAGTTTGCCTTTAAAATCTTAAGAGGAAAGGGTATCATCAACCAACAGGACGGTATGATGTCTAAAAATACCGTGGCAAGCTACATTCACACCCATACCGCCGCCTATCCTTCATTTGCTTCGAATTTCACCACCAGTGCAGGAGAACTGTGAACCTATTTTATGGAAAAATTTAGAGACTGAAAATTTTAGGAGACCAGATAAATTTGACATTCTCTGAAAAGTTAAATAAGAAACTCAACGAAGTGGATATCTTCTCCCCCTACATCATAGTAGTGTTTATAATAATCTACGTTCTTCTGGCTGCTTTGGGCTATTATTACCATATCCGAAACCTGGATTGGGCCGATTCTATCACCTATTATTATATAATCTTTGGAGTGGCAATTTTCATCCTGGGACTGTCCTTCCCTAGAATCATAGGCAACTTTAAGAAATTCACCCTAAAGATAGACAGTGCCAAGGAGAAATCCAGCTGGTACTCTAAAGTAAAACTTCTTGTGGATGAGAGGGTCCTTTTTTCTTTAGTTATCCTGGCTCTTATCTTACAGGGTGCAAACCTGGTCTTACTTGGCGGTATCCCATTACTCAGTGGGTACCTCAAATTTCAGGCCACAACGGATCTGTGGAGGATTGCTTACGTCATCTTCCTCCCAGCCTTAAACCTGTTACTCGCAAAATATCCTCGTAAATGGTATTACATCTTATTTGTTGTTGGATTAATACTTTTCGCTATAAACGGCTACCGCACATCCTCAATGGCCATCATATTAAGCGTAATAATCACCACCTATTATACCATGCGTCTTAAAGCGAAATATGTCCTCCTTTTAATCATATTAATGGCAATAATAGGCATCGCACTGGGCTATATAGCAGTGAAAGCTATCCAGTGGCAGACCTGGGTTTTAAATCCACTGGAACTGGTATTTTACCGGGCGGGTTTCACCATGATGGTCCTGGATAAAATCACGCACATGCCAGGATTTACTGGTGGAGAACTCTTCTATCAGGCGCTTACTGGAGGACATCCGAGGGTTACTGTGGGATATGTGGCTTTACCTTCTTTTTATCAACCAGGAAGTGGCATCACCACCAGTATAACTTCCACCCTCTTCGGACCGGCTATTCTAGATTTCGGTGCATGGGGCCTGGCAGTACAGATGTTTTTACTGGGATTGGTACTCCGATTCATGCACAGTGCACAGAAAATAGCGGGAGGTGCATTTATAGGTTTATACGCCATAATACTTGCCCATACCCTGATCTGGATAGAAACAGGCCCTACAGATAGTATGGTATGGTTATTCTACTCGTTGGGGATAATATCTCTTCTGATATTTACATGGCTTTATCTCAGGAGAAATCAAGCTTTAAATGGTCAAAGTGCTTAAATTAAATCTTGTATAAAAACTAATTTTACACTGGAAATCATCGTCTAATTTTAACATAAAAGTATTACTCTATAATTAGGTCTAAAAGTTCCCATTCCAACTATCCTATATAAATATGATTTAAAAAAATTAAATCAAAAAATACTTATTTGATTATCCAGATAGCAAAATCGGTGATAAAATGGTTGTAAAAATAGGAATAATTAAAAGCGGAAATATAGGTACCTCACCAGTATTAGACTTATTACTGGATGAACGTGCAGATAGGCCTAATATTGATGTAAGAATCATAGGTTCCGGTGCAAAAATGAATCCGGAACAGGTCGAAGAGGTAGTCCCTAAGGTTAAGGAATTTGAACCAGACTTTGCAATATTCATCAGCCCCAACCCAGGTGCTCCAGGACCTGCTAAAGCAAGGGAATTACTATCTACCTACGACATCCCAGCCGTTATTATTGGAGATGCTCCTGGTGCAGGTAAAAAAGATGAAATGGATGAACAGGGATTAGGTTACATCATCGTAAAGGGTGACCCCATGATCGGAGCCAGAAGAGAACTACTGGACCCCACTGAAATGGCATCCTTCAACTCTGACGTAATAAAAGTCTTAGCATTAACCGGTGCTTACAGAATCGTCCAGAACACCATCGACGGTATCATAGCTGCTGTCGACGCTGGGGAAGACATAGAATTACCAAAAGTTATAATCACTGCTGAAAAAGCTGCAGAAGCTGCAGGATTCACCAACACCTACGCTAAAGCTAAAGCTATAGCTGCATACACTGCTGCAGAAAAAGTTGCTGACATCGACTTAAAAGGATGTTTCATGGTTAAAGACTCCAACCAGTACATACCATTAGTCGCTGCTGCACACGAACTCATCGCTGTAGCTGCAAAACTCGCAGTTGAAGCAAGAGATATCGAAAAAGGCAATGACACAGTTTTAAGAACCCCACACGGTGCAGACGGTTCAACAGTCACTAAAACTGTATTACTGGAAAAACCACAATAAGTAAAATTAATCAAGCAGTCTGCAAGGACTGCTTACTCTGTTTTTTTTATTTGAATTATTAAATTTCGTATTGGCTAGATAACACCCTTAGTACTGGGTATGGATCCATGGGTAACCCGGGTTGCATCGTGTAATGCACGGGCCAGTGCCTTAAACAAAGCCTCTACCTGGTGGTGGTCGTTTTCCCCCTCACAGCGGGCGTGGAGGTTAAATTTACCATTTTGCGCCAGAGACTCTAAGAAGTGCCCCACGTTCTCCGTGCTTAACCCGCCGACTTTCACCTTTTTAAACGGAAGGTCTAATACGGTGTAACTTCTTCCAGATAGGTCGATGGCTACCATGGCCAGTGCTTCGTCCATGGGAACCAGGGCATGTGCCATTCTTCTGATACCTTTTTTATCTCCCAGAGTGTCGTTTAATACTTCACCTAAGATTATTCCCACGTCTTCCACGGTGTGGTGGTCGTCTATATCCAGATCTCCTTCTGCTTCTAATTCCAGGTCAAACAACCCGTGTCTGGCGAAGGATTCTAGCATATGGTTGAAAAATTCTATCCCTGTGTTTATCTGGGATTTTCCTTCCCCGTCCAGGTTGAATGTTATGGTGATATCTGTTTCACTAGTCTTTCTCGCTAACTTTTTCTTTCTCTCCATTTTGCCCATCTCTTATTACGTGTATAGCTCCTACAGGACATTTTGATGCGCAGAGGGTGCATACATGGCAGAATTGTAGGTTACCTGCCTCTGCCTTCCCGTCTTTAATCTTCCAGATCCGGGGGCCTTTAGGACAGATCTCCTGGCATGTTCCACAGCCTATGCATTTCTCCTTGTCAACTTCGATCCTCATCTAAAACTCCTTATAACTTATAACTTTTAAGCTAATTTTAATATGATTTTTTAATCCGATGATTATTCCTTTATTTGTAATTTTTTCCCTTTTAAATCTCCTTAATACTTATAACTTAAAACTTCAAAGTTATCAATTAGAACTTTTAACTTATAAATTATAATTCATTTTAGTTTCTTAAAAAAGATTTATTCCTTTTGCTTAAACTCGAAGTTTTCCAGAAAGGTTCCGAATCTTTTAACAGTCTTACGAAGACCTCTAAATCCCTCTTCGTCCTGTTTAACACCGTCTAAAGTATCCTGGGACCAGAAATTCGCACCTAGATTGGCTCCAAAGGCACCTCCCCCAACGGGAATCATCCCGGTGAGTATATAATAGGTGAATATTTGCTGTATTGCTAATTCCTGTCCTCCGCTTCTGTCTCCACCAACAGATATGGCCATTCCAACTTTGTTGCGCAGGAAATTGTAGTCAACCGCACCTAATGCCCGAGTACGGTCCATTATCGCCTTTAACTGAGCGCTTAATCCGCCATTGTAGATGGGAGTGGCCATTATTATCCCTTTAGCTTCAGTCATTAGGGGGTATACTTCGTACATATCATCCTTCTGAACACATACTCCTTTGCGCATGCAGTAATCACAGTGCAAGCAAGGACTGATATCCTTACCACGCACACCGAAAAATTCAGTTTCAAAACCCCTCTCTTCCAGCATCTTCAATGCTTCGTTTAACACGTGATCAGTGGCCTGTTTTCTTGGACTGCCACATATCCCCAATATCATATAGAATATCCCCTCATTTCAATTCTTATATTAAAATTGCATCTAAGAAATAATAAAATTTTCTAAAAAAAGGGAAATTAAAAAAAAAGAAGTGTATTATTTTATTTTTTATCATCGTTGAGTTCTAAAGGTTCATCCTCTTCCAGGGCTAACCTCATGGTATCCGGGTCCTGTGGCAGGTATTTCAGGAAATCGTCAGCAGCACGTCGCACATCCCTGGATCCGATGATATAACGTCCCACTACTATGATATTTGCTCCGCTTCCCAGTGCCTGGTCAACCTTATCTGGAGTGATACCTCCGGCAACGGCCACCAGCCTGTTACCACCGAGGATCTCTTTGATCTCTTTTATGTTACCCCATTCAGTCATGTCACCCAGGTTTTCACCTTTTTCTGCCTTGTAGGTTTCAAGATCCACGTTACGATGCAGTAATAGTATGTCTGGTTTGTATTTGAGGCCCTTGAGTTTTTCCACGAAGTTGTCCACGTTCATCATGTCCAGTATGGAGTATATTCCCTGTTTGGATGCTTCCTGTACGGCTTTCTGGATGGATTCCGGGGTTCCCAGTCCGGATATGGCTACAGCATCGGCTGTCTCATCTGCGGCTATTTTAACCTCTATACGGCCGACATCCAGGGTTTTAAGATCGGCGATGATGAAGGCATCCGTTCTAAGCTCCCGGATCTTACTTATTATGCCCACACCGAACTTCTTAACCAGCGGGGTACCGGCTTCTATGAGGATTCTCTCCCGGTTAGGGAGGCTGTCGATTATACGTTCCATGTCCTCCATATTGTCCAGGTCTAAAGCCACCTGCAGGTAGGGTGGGTTCCATAGTCTTACCACTTTGAAGCCCATTACAGGGTGTGTTCCCCTGTCTTTTTCCGTGGTGACCTTTTCAGTGGATGGGTAACTATCCATGGCCCTTTTCAGGGCCAGCTTGGTGGCTCCGTAATTGTACTGATAGATCTTACGGAAATCCTTTGCTTCCGGGTGGATGAACACCGTGACCATGATAACCAGGTCTTCGGCTTTTTCCTTATCTATTATGCCTTCTGAAACAGCATCAGCCACCGCTCTTCCTACTGCGGTCTGTGCCGGTCCGAATATCTTGTTAGCATCATCCAGGCAGCCCACGGTTACCTTGGGTATGATCAATGTGGATGGTTTGGTGGGTAAATTTGGTCTTATCACTGCTAAAAGTGGAGTGTGTCCTATGGACAGGCTGGTCATGTTTTCCACAAATGCCGAGCCTACTGGACCATTTTTCTCTCCTATAACTAGATCAATATGAGCAAGTTCATTTCCGCTTCCTATTAAAGCTTCCCCAATATTATACATGGTTATTAATCCTCCAAATTATGGTTTAATTAGAGTTACAATAAATGTTTATTGGGATGGGAGTATAAATAAATTTTCTTGGTTCTAGTAACCACATGAATCTTTTTTTGAAAATTAAATTTCAGGTTCTTGGATGAAAATGAATTAAAGATAAAAGAGTTTAAAATAAAAAGAGAAAAATTTCAGCCTAAAAAAAATTAACAAGGCCGATTTTTATTTTTTTAAACGTAGGTTAGGGTGTTTAATGCTTTAACCAGTTGCAGACACTTGTTGTACATTACGGTGTTGTAGTTGTTAACGTTTAGGTACAGTTCGAATATCACGGCTGGTATTCCCTTGTTAGCTATGGGTATGGTCACGTATTTAGGACTGGAACCATCTGCTACAGCGTAATATTTCAGATATGTTGTTTTGGAAATTATCTTATTGGCATAAGATACTGATAGAGGACGTTTACTTGGTGCAAATACGAAATCGTTCGTAGCGTATAAACCTCTGTTTCCGTGTATGTCAACTGCCAGCTTGTAGGTTTTGTCTATATTAGGTACAACGTATTTCTGTGCTAAGAGTTGACCATCCATTCTGCTTTTCTCATAACTGTTTTTTTCGTTAACATATACTTTGAAAACCCAGATCTGTACATTTTTTAACTGGGATGCCAGTGTTTTCAATGCGTTCATCATTCCCACATGAGCTATACCTTCCTGTGGATGAACTCCAATGATTACCGCAACCTTTTTTGTTCCGGTACCGAATGGTCCAATTTTATCTACATAACCTAAAGAATTGGTTCCTAACCTTTTAGTAGTGGTCTTACTGGTATCGGTAAATGTAACTGTTGGACCAGGGGATATACCGCCGGTACTACTTGAACCTGAGCCTGTGATCGTGCTCCATTTTTTAACTGAAACTGTGTTTGGCAAACGATTGTTGGTTTTATAGTAAGCCAGCACCTTTGATAAAGTGTAAACCACGTTCTCGTATTGCATATTTCCAAGAGAGGTAGATGCGAAGTTTGGTGGTCTTTTGTTGTTTTCTATGAATTTTGCTACATTGGCTGCCAGTGTCAGATACTGTGCTTTTGTTAAAGTTCCAGCTTTAACGCTTTCACTTGGATTTGGGGGTTTGGATGCACTTACCAAAGTTATGGGTGTTGTAACACCTTTGTTAACGTTTTGCACATCTTTTGTCAACAAGTACAGGTATTGTGGCGTGGTTAAAGTGGTATTGCTTACTTTTACAGTTGAAGGAAGTTTTTTATTGGTTTCCACGTAAGTTTGAACATTCTTTGCCGAAGTACTTATTGAAGTTGTGTTAAACTTTGTTTCGGCTGCTGATACTGCACTGATGCTTATAAATATCAACAGAACCAAAAAAATTGGTAACAACTTTTTAATCATACTAAACCATCTCCTCCACAGGTGGGGCATGTTTTCCAGGTAGTATGTGGATCATTTGGATTTACAGGAACTACTCCAGCTCCTCCACAGGTGGGGCATGTTTCATCTCCACCATCGTTATGAGAGCCGCCGTTGGAATTACCGTTGGAATTGCTGTTTCCATTGTTATTGTCACCACTTGAATTGGAATTGGAGTTAGAATTTGTACCCTGATTATCCTTATTTGTCGTGTCGTTGTTGCTGTTGTTGGTAGTAGTATTATTAACGGTTGTATTGTTGGTCTGGTTGGTGTTATTAAACATGGTCATGGCCAGCACACCAGCCACTCCGGCCAATACTACTACTGCTATTATTAGTAAGGCTATGTTCTGCCTCAATTATATCACCTGTTTCTATTTTCTATTTATAGTCTTTTTTTGGTTTTATTTTCTATTTCTATTATTTTTCATTCTTCAACTAATATTCGGAGTCTAAAAAAATTCCTAACATTAGCTGAAAATGGTTATAAATAACCTATTATTTATATATTTCGCTGAAATTTAAAGTAAGCACATACTTTTTTTTGGAAAATAAATAATTTACAGGCCGTTTCGTGACCTGGTAAAACAAATGAATGATTTTAGTTAGTAATAACTCTTCCATAGGAAATTTAATACTACGGCCACTATTGGAAGAGAATACGTTACAAGATCTTTAAAAATAGAAAAGAAGGATTAAATATTCTAATCCTCTAATTTACCTTCCAGAAAATCATCGTAACCTTGAAGGTCAAGTAAACCGTGTCCTGAGAAGTTTATGACGATGTTTTTCTCTTCTCCGGTCTTACGGCACTTGATAGCTTCATCTATTCCGATTTTAACTGCATGACCTGTTTCTGGGGCGGGTATAACTCCTTCTAATTGGGCGAAGATTTTGTTGCTCTCGAAGACATCGGTCTGATGGACGGTACGTGCTTCTATGACTTTTTCATGTGCAAGTAGTGCTACGTGAGGTGCCATACCGTGGTAACGCAGGCCCCCAGCATGTACGGATGGGGGTATGTAGTCGTGGCCCAGGGTGTACATCTTGATCAGGGGTGTTAAACCACAGGTATCACCGAAGTCGTACTTGTACTCTCCCTGAGTAATTGTGGGACAGGATGCGGGTTCGGCTGCGATGAACTGGCAGTCCAGGTCTCCGCTTAATTTGTCCTTGATGAAGGGGAAGGTTGATCCGGCGAGGTTACTTCCACCACCGACGCATCCAATCATTACATCAGGGGTGGCATCGATTTTATCCAACTGCATCTTTATCTCCTGGCCGATGATGGTCTGATGTAGCATAACATGGTTTAACACACTTCCCAGTGAGTAATAAGCTTTTTCATCATTTAAAGCTACTTCTATGGCTTCGGATATGGCTATACCCAGGGATCCGGGGTGGTCTGGTTTTTCGGCCAGGACTTTTTTACCGTACTCGGTGGTGTTACTGGGTGAGGGAATTACCTCTCCATCGTAGATCTGCATAACGGTCTTTCGGTAGGGTTTCTGCTGGAAGGATACCTTCACCATGTAGACTAGGCAGTCTAATCCCATGAGTTTACATGCTAGGGACAGGGCTGTTCCCCATTGTCCGGCACCGGTTTCTGTGGTAAGCCTTTCCACACCGTCTTGTTTTGCATAGTAGGCCTGGGCTATGGCTGTGTTGAGTTTGTGACTGCCGGTTGGTGACATGTCCTCTCGTTTGTAGAATATTTTGGCCGGTGTGTCCAGGTGTTCTTCCAGGCCTTTAGCCCTGAACAGGGGACTGGGACGGCCTATTTTCATGTAAACTTCTCTAACTTCTTTTGGAATTTCAATCCATCGTTCAGTCGATAGTTCCTGTCCTAGAACTCCCTTAGAGAATATTTTGGGTAAATTTTCCAGTTGTTTTCCATCTTCGGTCTGGGAGTATTCTGGGGGTTCTACAGGTAAATCAGCAGCTATGTTGTACCATTTTTTTGGAGTGTCTTTTTCTGATAGTGTAATTTTGTACATAAAACCACTTTTTCCATACTTTTTATTGTTTAAATCTAGATCTTCAAAAGATAGTGATATGTCATTAAATCTTGTAGATATTTAAACTTTGTTGAACATACTTGTACATAGGATAGCTTTTTTAAAACAGCCGCTCCATATAATTTACCATGAGAATACTGACTTTAGATGTGGGTGCTGGAACCCAGGATGTAATGCTCTACGACTCTGAGCAACCTATAGAAAACTCTTATAAAATGGTTTTACCTTCACCAACCAGGATTTTCGCCGAAAAAATACGCAAACACCACAATGACCTGTTTCTAAGCGGCGAGACCATGGGTGGAGGGTCGATAAACAAGGCTATAAAAAATCATCTAGAGAAAGGGTACCGGGTTTTAATGACTGAAAATGCTGCCAGGACAGTGAGGGATGATTTAAATAGAGTGAAATCATTAGGCATTGAAATAATCCCTTCTGGGGAAAAACACCCCGAAATTTCCCAGATTGAACTTAAAGATGTAGATTTAGAGGCGATCAGGGAAGCATTCGACATATTCGGTGTGGAACTGGAATTCGACTACATCGCAGTGGCAGTCCAGGATCACGGATACTCAGAGGGTATAGGTGATCGAAACTTCCGATTCAGTAAGATCAAGGAAAAACTGGAATCACCACAACCGCCTGAAGTATTCGCTTACTTCAACACCGCCCCGGACTATTTTACCAGGATGAACGGGGTTTTAAGAACTCTTAAAGGATACAACGTGGTTATAATGGATTCGAAGTTTGCTTCCATCTGTGGAGCCACCTGCGATGAATACGTTAAAGATTTAGATAGTTTTATAGCATTAGATGTTGGTAACGGTCACACGCTGGCCGCTTCATTTAAAGATGGGAAAATTATGGGAGTTTTCGAACACCACACCGGCATGTTAACCCCGGATAAGATCACCAGATTCTGCAGAGAACTGGCACAGGGCACCCTCAGCCATGAACAGATCCATGAAGACGGCGGCCACGGGGCCTGGGTTGCAGAGCCAATCGGTGATTTCCAGTGCCTGGTGGCCACCGGGCCAAAGAGAGGGATCCTCAAGGAAACAGGTTTCAAAGTCCATAACGCCGCCCCGGCAGGGGATGTTATGATGGCCGGACCTTCTGGGCTGGTGAAGGCCGTTAAGTATATTAAAAAGTAGAATTAGTAAAGTCTAAAAAAAGAAAAAGTATGGAAAGCTGATTAAATGATCCTAGACCCGCATATCCACAGTAATTATTCTGGTGATGCCACACCAACACCTGCGCAGATCATAGAGAGGTCTCAGGAAATTGGACTTGATGCCATTGCCATAGCGGATCATAATACCCTCCAGGGTTCTCAGGTGGCTGTGAAGTTGGCGGAGAAACTGGACAACTTCTTGGTCATACCCGCCATGGAAGTCACCACCAGTAAAGGACACATAGTTGCACTGGGCATAAGTGAAGAGGTTGAAAAGGGAAATTCACCAGAGGTGACCATAGAAGATATCAGATCCCAGGGTGGTATAGCCATTGTCCCCCATCCCTTCGTCCGTTACAGGGAGGGGTTATGCGATTATGTGGAAAACCTCGACATAGATGCCATTGAAACCTTAAACAGCCGGTATATCTTCGGCATCTCCAACTGGAGGGCCAGGAAATTAGCAGAAAAGAGGGATATTCCCCAGATAGGATCCAGCGACGCCCACTTCCTGGGTGCAATTGGTAGCTGTGTAACGGAACTGGAAGCTGATTTTACAACGGAAAGTGTACTTAAGACCATATTATCCGGGAAAACCAATGTATTTGGTGACAGAACTCCTTTACCCCTCATAGTAAAGGAAGTAATTAGAAAGAAGATAATCAACAAATTATAAAGATATTCCGAGGATTTTGGAGATTTAATTTATTTTTGGGTATTAATTCTAATTTTATATATTTAGCATTTCGAGACATATGGGAGATAAACTCAATTTCTGTAGATATATTTAAATCACAAAACCATTTAACTCTGATTTATGTTACTGGACTTACAATCACAGATAACTGAATTCATCACCACCCACATAGTCTACTTCGGCCCGGGTTACAACGTACTTAACACGCTTGTTTTCGGTATCATACTGGGTGTAATCGTTATTTTACTCATAAAGATGTTCCGGTACATTAAAAAGGACCCTAAAGACCTGATAATTCCAGTGATACCCTTCATCTTCTTTGGATCAAGCACCAGGGCACTGGTTGACAATGGCATCTATCCCCTCAGCTACCTCTTGATCACGCCAGGGATATATATCATAACGGGGTTAGCTACGATTATAACCCTTTTAGTGTCAGTTTACATTGAAAGGAAGACCAACCTGGATTACCGGTACCTCATCTTCCTGGTGGGGGTAGTTATCTGCATACCCGACATCCTGAACATATCCCACATCAACTTCGTGGCGTTAGCGCAGGTGTTAGGGTCTTGGGCATTGGTATCATCTGTTTTTGTAATTTTACGAAATAAATGGAGCTTAATCAAGGATAAATTTAATTTAAGCGTTCTACTGGCCCATATATTCGATGCCAGTGCAACTTTTGTGGCCATAGATTTCTATCCCTACGGGGAACAGCATGTACTTCCCAACGCCTTAATAGGCCTCACCGGGACAGCCCTGGTGATGTTCCCACTTAAAATAATAGTTATATTATTCGCACTGTACGTTATCGATAGTTACATAGAAGATAAAACCATTAAAAATATGTTGAAGCTGGCGATACTTATTCTGGGAATATCCACGGGTTTAAGGGATTTATTGAGTTTAGTTATGGGTACTTAAAATTATAGGAACTTAAATATACCCCAATAAATTAAATACATAACCACACAGCAAATTCAAATTCAATGCAAGGCGGATTTTTTATGTACATAGACGAAGTAAAGGGGGCTATGAAACTACCGGAGAAAGTCCGAATCTTCGACACTACGTTGAGGGATGGAGAGCAGACCCCGGGAGTGGCCCTGACAGTGGATGAGAAAATCAGAATCGCAAAAAGACTGGATAAATTAGGAGTTGACACCCTGGAAGTGGGATTTCCAGCTTCCTCAGAAGGTGAAAAGAGAGCAGCCCGGGAGATAGTGAAACTTGACCTGGACACCCAGATTTGCGGTTTGGCCAGAACCCTTGAAAAGGATTTAGAAGCGGCTGTCAACTCTGAAGTAGATTATATACACACATTCATTGGAACTTCACCATTACACCGGAAATATAAGTTAAAAAAGAGTAAAGAGGAGATATTAAACCTTTCAGTAGATGCGGTGGAGTACATCAAAGACCATGGTATAACCGCGGAATTTTCCGCCGAAGACGCCACCCGGACAGAATTCGACTACCTCAAAGAAGTATACCAGGCAGTGGAAAGCGCTAAAGTGGATTACATCAATGTCCCGGATACTGTGGGAGTGATGATCCCCAGTTCCATGAAATATCTCCTATCAGAGCTTAAAAAGTACCTGAAAGTCCCCTTAAGCGTGCACTGTCACGATGACTTTGGATTAGCCGTGGCCAATTCATTAAGTGCAGTGGAAGCTGGTGCTGAACAGGTACACGCCACCATAAACGGACTGGGAGAACGCGCCGGAAATGCGTCGCTGGAAGAGGTGGTCATGGCCCTCATAATAGATTACGGAGTGGATATGAACATCAACACCCGGCTACTGGTGGATGCCTCCGACCAGGTAGCCCGGATAACCGGGGTTAAAATGCCCCCCAACAAGGCCATCGTAGGTGAAAATGCCTTTGCCCATGAAGCAGGCATACACGTACACGGGGTATTAGCAAAAGCAGAAACTTACGAACCAATCACCCCAGAGATGGTAGGGCATACCAGAAAAATAGTCCTGGGCAAACACACCGGTGCAAACGCCATAAGATCAAAATTAACCGAATACGGAATAGAAGTCACGGATGAACAGTTCAACCAAATCTTCAACCAGGTAAAAAAACTGGGAGATAAAGGTAAATGTGTAACCGACGCTGATTTAAAGGCCATGGCAGAGACGGTTCTTGGCCGGGTTGAAAATGAGATAGTGAAACTGGAAGGATTCTCGGTCATGACCGGGGACAACGTGATGCCCACCGCCACAGTTAAACTGAACATAGACGGCAAGATAAGCACCGCAGCGAAAACTGGTGTAGGACCAGTAGATGCAGCTATAAACGCTATACAGAGTCTCATGAGCGAAACAGCCCATATGGAACTTAAAGAATATAATATTGAAGCAATCACCGGAGGTCCTGACTCACTGGCGGAAGTCTTCGTCATAATGGGAGATAAGAATGGGAACAATGCCATAGGCCGTTCCGCAGCAGATGACATTGTATTAGCCAGTGTAGAGGCAGTATTATACGCTATTAACAGGATACTCCTGGGAAGATAGGTTTTATAGAGAAGATAGGTTTTATAGAATGATAATTCACATATCTCGAGTTGAAAGATGGGCGGTTGAGTGGAGAGAATGGATGATAAAATTCTTGTGGTGGAAGATGAGATAATCACAGCAGAACACATCAAATTAGCCCTGAAAAACCAGGGATATCAGGTAGTTGGTCTGGTAATTTTCTGGAAAAGAAGCCATCAACAAAGTAGAAGATACAGGGGTTGATCTGGTGTTTGATGGACATCAATTTAAAGGGCGAGATGGACGGGGTAGAAGCAGCAGAAGAAATCTGGGACAGTCACTCTATCCCGGTGATATTTCTAACGGCCTACAGTGATGAAAAAACACTTCAACGAGCCAAAATAACAGAACCATCGGTTAAGAAATCTTTTTGGACTGTTAAACAAGCCATTTAAGGAAGAGGATTTACATTTCCATCATAGAAAAAAACTCTCCATGGGAGTAAAAAAATTAATTTTGAGATTAAATAGCAACGATCATGGAATCACTAAGAACCTGCAAACTATTCGGAGTAATCCGGGCTGTACTGGGAATTAAAGGAGCTCTGCCCTTAATACATGGACCCATCGGTTGTTATTATCATATAAAATATCTTCTGAGCCTGCGCAGCAGCAGACCCATCAGAATACTCTCCACTGAGATGGATCAAAACGACGTAGTGTTTGGAGGTGAGGATAAACTCCTCCAGAAAATCTGTGAAGCCGATGAAAAATATTCACCACAACTCATCGCTGTTTTAAGCTCCTGCGCCAGCAGTATAATAGGCGAAAACATAGACAAAGTTATAAATGAGGCTGAAAATAACGTTAACACAGAATTAATCACCATCAGTTCTGGAGGGTTTGAGGGAAGCCAAATAGAAGGTTACCTGGAATGTTTAACTGTTCTGGTGGATTTGATGGAACCACCCCCCAAAGAAGATAATGTCAGGGAAAACTCGGTCAATCTCATAGGACAATACCGGGGAGGCCCGGATCTAAAAATCCTTAAAAAATATTTTGATAAACTGGGCATCAAACTTACCTGTGTTTTAACCTCCGGGTGCACGTTAGAAGAAGTTAAATTGGCACCCACAGCATCTCTGAATATCTCTATGTGTGAAGCTTCGGGGATAGAGCCCTGTGAACTGATGGAGAAGAAATTTAGCATCCCTTTTCTACACGAAACCTTGCCTATAGGTGTGAAAGCCACGGGTAATTATCTCCAGGAGATCTGTAAAAAACTCGATAGAGCTTACGTCTTCGCTGAGGATGAAAAAAGGGCGGAAAGAGAGTTACAGAAATATTTACCTTATCTAAGAGGTAAGAGGGCGGTGATCGTAGCGGGAGCAACCCGGGCCATTGCACTTACTCGGTTTCTATCTGAGCTGGGTATGAAACCGGTTCTCATCTGCTTGGACTTTGAAGGAAAATTCACCGATTCTAAACTGGATGAGATAACTAAAGAGAGAAAAATCCATCCTATCATTTTAAAACAGCCAGATTACACAGAAATACTCTGTGAAGTGAAAAATTTAAAACCAGACATAATATTTGGTGGAATGGGAGAGATTGGATTATCCACTGAACTGGGAATACCTTTAGTAGATGTTATGCATGGTCAGGAGGCTACATTTGGTTTTGAAGGGGCTATAAGGCTGGCTAAGAAAATAAAGGATACATTGGAAGTAAAAAGTGGGTAACCAACCAACATCTTAAGGAGCAGGAATCCACATTTTATAAATAATTAAAGTTTTATTACTTTAAAGGCGTTTTTAAGTAAAAACTTATGTTAAAAATCCCATATTAAACTCATAAACTTTAAATAAGATTAACAGTTAAAAACAATCAAGGTATAGTCTTGGAGGTAAGTGAATGTCAGAGGAAAATGTTGTGTACATCGGAAACAAGCCGGTAATGAACTATGTTTTAGCTGTAGTGACCCAGATGAACGGGGGAGTTCCTGAAGTTGTTTTAAAAGCAAGAGGTCGAGCTATAAGTAGGGCAGTGGATGTTGCTGAAATAGTGCGAAACAGATTCATAACCGACGTTGATATCGGCGGCATAGATATCTGCACAGAAGAGATAATGAGCAACGAAGGATCAAACACCAACGTATCAGCCATAGAAATACAACTTTGCAAACTTTAATCGATTTAAAATCGATTTTAATCAATTATTGGATGTTCTCTGCTATCGTTAGTGTAACAACCATTTATTTTATTTAAATTATAAATTTTATTTAAATTAAATTCTGAACGAATTTTTAAAAAAGAATAAAGATTGTGGGGGACCCCATTAAATAATGGGAGGACACTCCGTAAACACCCCCATAATTATTGGGAAACCCTCAAATTAAATAATTTATTCCTTGAACCTGTTTCTTAATATTCTCAGAGCGATTATCACCGCAAAGATGATAACTACAATCGCAACAACGTAGTAAGCCCATATGGATGTTGGTGAGTTCTGTTTTTCTATATTCACTGCGTAGAGATATCCATCGTTACTCCCAAAGTAGGTCATATTTCCATAGGAAGCAGGCGAAGATCGGATGGGCGCGTTGAATAAATAGTATCCTGGCTCGTAAGTCCAATCCACAGTACCACTAAACTTGTTGACTACGTACAATTTTCCATTATCTGATCCAAATACCGTACGGTTGCCGGAGAGTGCTGCGGTAGATTCAATAGCTGCACCAGTCTGGACTGACCATTTATGTTCCCCGGTTCTGGTGTCCAGGCAGGAAAACTGGCCGTTATCCGCTCCGATGTACAGGTTGTAGTTGAACTCATCTATGGTGGGTGATGCGGAGACGGGTTTTCCCATGGAGTAAGTCCAGTTAACAGTTCCGCTGGTTGTATTCAGGGCATATAGTTTCCCGTCATCGGACCCTACGTATAATGTTCCGTTGTAGATGGAGGGTGATGATTGGACTTTATCACCAGTGGTGTAATGCCAGATTAAGCTTCCGTTCCCGGCACCTAGTGCATAAATTATACCATCATCAGATCCTATGTATAATGTATCGTTAACTACTGTTGGTGAAGATTTAACCTCTTTTTCGGTTCCGTAATTCCATAATAAACTTCCGTCATCAGCGTTTATGGCGTAGATGTTTTTATCATCAGAACCCACGTATAGCGTCCCGTTTATCACTGATGGAGTTGATTCAACTGCACCACCAGTTTTGTATTTCCATTTCAACTCACCGTTGGCTGCGTTAAGGGCGTATATATTGCCATCTGATGATCCTATATATATTGTATCATTAACCAGGGTGGGGGATGAAATTACCGATCCTTCTGTTTTATATTCCCATGTTTTCGTACTGTCTTCCATATTGACGGCGTAAATTATTCCGTTGTGGGAACCGAAGAAGATTGTTTTATCTTTTATGGCTGGTGAGGATTGTATGATGTCGCCAGCGTTGAAGTTCCAGATTGTCGGGGAGAAATCACCCGGTTGTATTAGAAAACCGGTGTGGTCAATATTCTGATGGAATATGGGCCAATCAGCAGCTGCTACCGGTGCGAAGGTCATTACGGAGGCTAAAACACCCACCATAAGGAGTCCAATGATCCTATCATTCTTTCCAATCATTTTATAATCACCTATTTTTCTATCTAATCATTAAATATCACTTAATTTTCCTTATTAAATTCGTTAAATATCTCTGTTGAATCTAAATACGCCCATCAGGAAGAATAATGCAGTGAACCCTAGAAGTACAGCTATATCAATCCATATGTCCCCAATACCTGCTCCTTTTAGCATCACACCCCTTAATGCATCGTTAGCATAAGTTAAAGGCGCGATTTTAGCTATTTGTTGGAATATCCAGGGCATGGTTTCTAGTGGATAGAATACTCCTGATATGAACATCATGGGCATGCTGAAGGGCATCACCATCTGGACATAGTCCTCTTGGGTGCTGACCCGGGCGGAAATCATGATACCAAAACCTACAAAGCAGAGTGCAGTGAGTATCAGCAGTAATATGGTGAGGATCATACTGCCGTTGATGGTGATTCCAAACAGTACAATGGCTGCACCGATGAGTATCAGGGCGGTTGAAGTTTGTATAACCAGTCTGGACACTATTTTACCACCTACCACCGTGGCGATACTGGTGGGGGTCATGAATAACCGGGCGAGTTCTCCTCTTTCACGTTCTCCTGCTAGTGACTCTCCCATACTCATCATAGCACCCATCATAACGGTCATAGCTATAATTGCCGGTACTAAATAGTCTATATACTTAATATCACCGTACTGTTTTACAATCTGGAAGTTTATGGCACTGGTGATCCCCTGGTAACTTATACCCATAAGAGCAGGGTTTTGAGTCATCTGTGCTGTGGCTTGAATTTCGGCAATTCCCATTTCAGCAGATATTCGCGTGAAGAGGGCTTCAGTGGAAGGAACCAAAATCTGCGTGGCCATTTGATCCGACGAATCCACATATATGGTCACCGCTTTGGCCTGCGAACTATCAATACCCTCATAATCAGTTGGAAGTATTATGGCGGCCTTCACCTGTCCATCCCTAACCATCTGCTTACCTACATCCGGATCCGTTATGATATCCTTCACATCATAGAGTTCCAAGCCTTTAATGGCGCTCAGGGTCTGATCAGTAATGGGGCCGTCGCTTTGCGCTACAACTACCACCGGGAGATTGTCGATAGTTCCACCCATACCATAACCGAACAGTGCGATCATCAGTATGGGGAAAAGTAATATGGAAAGTAGACGTGGTTTATGCCTCCAAAGAACTAAAAGATCCTTTTTGATCATCCACATGAATTTTTTTCCTTCTAACATTCTTATTCACCTTCCACTTCGTGTCTGGTGGTTACTTTCGTAAAAACATCCTCCAATGAGGGGTCTTTTGTTGATATGGATGAGATGTCACCGTCATTTTTTATGATGGTATGTAGAACGGCGGTAACTGCATCTGGGGAATTGCTGATTTTCATGCTCACCCTTCCAGATTGATGGGGTGTTATTTCAAATATGAATGGGAGTTTTTCCAGTTCCTGTATCATTGGATCGCATAGGTTGTCAATTTTCATACTTACCTCCCGGGCGTTGGCGATTTCCGCTTCCAACATGCTCCCTTTAAGCTTATGGAATGAAGATACTTGGGCAACGTTTGAATTCTCTTCCAGGTCTTTCATGATCTTACTGATATTCATCCTGGTTGTAGAGCCGTTATCCTCGAGTATTTCATCTTTAAGTCTTTGTGGCGTATCATACGCCGCTAAAAGACCTTTATCTATTATACCCACATGGTCACAGAGCATATCTACCTCGTACATGTCGTGGGAACAGAGAATTATGGTGTGGCCGGTGTCGTTCAGTTCTTGGATGAGTTCCCAGAGCACTGCTTTGGTGGTGGGGTCTAATCCGATGGTTGGTTCATCTAGAAACAGGATATCTGGCTGGTGTATCAGACTGGCTACCACGGAAACTTTCTGTTTCTGCCCCCCGGAAAGCTGTCTTACCAGTTTGTTCTGGGCATATTTGATGTCTACCAGTTCCATCAGGTCGTTGATCCTTTCTTCTTTAAGGTCTTCAGACAGTCCGTAGTAATCTGCACAGAGTTCTGCATTTTCCCGGGCTGTTAAATCCCCATATAAACTTACTAACTGAGGGACCATCCCTATTTTCTGTCTTACTTCGTTTGGATGGTCTACAACATCATACCCAGAGACGTTGGCTGTTCCGGATGTGGGTTGGATAAGACAGGTTAACATCTTAATTGTTGTGGTTTTTCCAGCACCATTAGGGCCTAAAAAACCAAATATGCTCTTGTCTTCTACTTTAAGGTTTAATTCATCGACTGCCAAAAAATCTCCGTATTTTTTGGTCAGATCGAAGGTTTCTATAGCATATTTCATTTTCATTACCTCGGCATTCCCCGTTCACTTTAAAGAAAACATGTCTTCCATAAATTCTTTATGAATGTTGGATCGTCCTAATTCCTTGTCTTTAGCCGCTACTTTCCGGATACGATCTAGGCTTTCTTCTCCTTCACGGGTTATTTCATAATATTTTACTCTTCTCTTCCCATGATGTTCCCAGGTTCCCTTTATCAGTCCTTTTTTTTCAAGACTGTGTAATACAGGATATATCATACTGGCACTGGGCATTTTTTTGTTGCTGAAAGGTGATGCTTCATGTAATTGAGTCATTATTTCATATCCATGTTGTCTTTTTTTACTTATGAGCCATAGAATAATGAGATTACCAAAACCTTTCATGAATCCTTTAATCATCTTTCTATCATGTCGATGTAATTTCTTGATTTCTTCATTGAATGTATTTTCATTTATTTCATGATTTTCTAGAATTTCATTATTTTCATTCAATCCAACAGGGGAATTAGAATCCTGTTTCACTGTTTCCATCTCCACCGATTATATTGCGAAAAATTATATATCAATTTTCGATATAGATTATCTTGATATATCATTATATTATATAAACCTATTGATTAACGATTAATAATTATAGAAAATTAAAAGAGTCAAAAAGATTAAAAGACGATTGTAACAATTAAAACAGGAGTTTGATGATGAAACTAGGTTTTTCTACACTTTCCCTCTTTATGAAATCATTTGAAGAATGGTTGGAAATTGCTTCTCGTGATGGGTTTAATATGATGGAGATACTCTGTGAAGGACCGCATACCTGGCCCAGGATAGCGTTAAGCTTTGGTCCGGAAGTTTTTCAAATATTTGAATCCTACGACATCGATATTTACCTCCACTCACCCACCATAGACATGAACCCGGCCAGCCTCAACCCAGGAATAAGGGAGGAAACGTTGATCCAAACAAAAGAAACCATTGATATGGCCGTAATGATAGGGGCAAAGGCAATAACCACCCATCCGGGATTAATCCACAGGTTGGAGGATAGGGTGAGGGAAATGGGAAAATTTTATTCTGTTGAAACATTAACTGAAGCCAACCAATATGCAAAAGACAGAGATGTACTGTTATCGGTGGAAAACATGCCCAACAGATACGCTTACTTCTGCAACACCGCCCAGGAACATTCATATTTCATCAAAGAAACGGGTGCACATGCAACCGTCGACCTGGGACATGCCAACACCAATGGAGATGTAAAACCGTTCCTGTCCCTGGAAAATATCAGTTACTACCATTTAAGCGATAACAACGGGGAAAAGGATCAGCATCTCAGTTTGGGAGAAGGCAACCTCAATTTAAATTTATTAAAAGGAATAGACAATGTTATAATTGAACTCAACAATTATGAAAATGTTTTAAAAAGCAGGGAAATTTTTATAAATTCAAGGGGGAGTTAGGGATGTCCAGTAAAGTTTATTTCGCTGATTTAAGGTCCAGAAGCCAGCATGAAAACAAGGTAAATAAAATTAAAAGACTCTTCGATGAAGGCGGTCTTGATAAACTGGTTGGTATGAATGATTTAACAGCCATCAAACTCCATTTCGGTGAAAAAGGGAATGATTCATTCATCAAACCAATCTTCATAAGGGCTGTGGTGGAGAAGGTATTGGAAAATAAGGGTAAGCCATTTTTAACCGATACCAACACGTTATACTATGGGAGCCGGCATAATTCAGCCGACCACCTGGAGACAGCCATATTAAACGGTTTTGATTACTCGGTTGCTGGGGCTCCCCTGATTATTGCCGACGGATTACAGGGTGAAAACTGGAAACCGGTGGGAGTGGGTTTAAAACATTTCAAAGAGGTTAAAATCGCAGGCGACATCTTAAGCGCTGATAGCATGATTGTAATGTCACACTTCAAGGGCCATGCCATGAGCGGGTTTGGAGGTGCGCTTAAGAACCTGGCAATGGGATGTGCCGCTGCCCCAGGGAAAATAGAACAGCATAAAATGAATAAACCAGTGATAACCGATGCGTGTACTGCATGCGGTGTTTGTATAGGTGAATGTCCCACCTATGCCATGTACCTGAAGGATGATAAATCCCATATAGACTACGACATGTGCATCGCCTGTAACAACTGCCTGGAGTTATGCCCGGACTCCGCCATCACCTTAAACTGGGAGGATATACCCATATTTATGGAAAGGATGATGGAGTACTCCTATGGAGCAGTTAAAGATAAGCCGGGAAAGGTGGGGTACATCAACTTCCTCACGGATATCACGCCAGACTGTGACTGTGTGCCCTGGAGTGATGCCCCTTTAGTCCCAGATATCGGTATTTTAGCATCGACTGATCCCGTGGCCTTAGACCATGCCAGTTTCAACCTGGTAAACCAGCAGAAAGGATTTAAACACTCACTTTTACATGGTAATTATGAGGAAGACACTGATAAATTTAAAGGTGTCTGGAAACAGGTCGATGGGGTTATACAGCTGAAATATGCCGAAGAGATAGGTTTAGGATCTATGGATTATGAGTTAATTGATGCAGAATAATATTAGGGATTGACAGTGGAATAAGGATCATTAATTGATTACTGATAAATTTTCTACGGTAGACTGAGTGAAGGTCATGAAATCTGATAACAATAGTAGTATGGACATATCAATGACCACTAAACGTCTTGAGACTTTGGTAGATGGTATTTTTGCCATTGCCATGACTCTTCTGGTTTTGGGCCTTGAAGTTCCTCAAATTCCTTATCCTGCCACCAATACCCAAATTATAGATGCATTAATAACAATGAGCCCACAATTTTTTAACTATATTTTGAGTTTTGTTTTTTTGGGCGTGTTTTGGAGAATTAACCATACCCAGTTTCACATGATAAAAAAAACAGATAGAAGTCTCTTGGTGATCAACATATTTTGGCTTCTATTAGTGGCACTGGTACCATTTTCCACGGGTTTGATAGGGGATTATGGATATCTCACGGTTCCAATGGCATTTTTCCATTTAAACATCTTTTTAATTGGGTTGCTTTACAATTTTAACTGGTATTATGCAGTTAATCATAATTTTATAGACGAAAAGGTTGATAGAAATATTATAGAATCCCAGAAAAAATTGAATTTATTCTTCCCTGTCTGTGCATTAATATCGGTAGGGATAGCTTTTATTGTTCCTGAATACAGTTTCTTTGGTTATTTCGGTTTGTTCTTCATGAGAAGGATTCGTTTTTAAATTAACAAATTTTTAAGCTGGTTCTATTTTTCTACTGTAGAATATTTTTTTTAATCAATTTTTCTACTGTAGAAAAATATCACAAGGTAATCATAGAAAATACCCAAAATTTACCTCAGTTTAAAAATCAATGTCCAGAATATCATTTATATTATAAACAACCACATTTGCCCCTTTATACAATTTTTCAGGGACATCTTCCCCTTGTTGAAGAGTTAACACACCTATATCTGCTTCTTCAATTGCAAGTAAATCATTTGAGCTGTTACCTACCATCATAACCTTGTAATATTGTTTAAGATGTCGGACAATGTCTCTTTTGTCCCATGAATCGGCAGTACCGCACACATTACCACGGGGGATATGTATGTACTCTGCCAGTTCCTCTAATGATTTGGTCCGATCTCCTGAGGCAACATAAATTTCAACACCCCTATTTATGAGTTCTTTAATCACCTGGGGGACTTCTTTGAAAATTTTCCCACCTGCAGTTATGGTGAATTCGATTTCTCCACTATCGACGTTCATTATGAATCCAGATCCGCTGCAGATCTGTACGTTGTAATGTTTTTTTATCACCGCGTTTACAGTATCCTGGATATCGGATACCCGGGACTGGTCGTTTTTAAGGATGTCCAGTATTAACTCTTTATCGATATCCTTACTGGAGTAGCTCACGTCGATATCTACTTTATTTTTCTCTAGAAAATGGCGGATGTTCTGTTGGGGTTTTGCCTTCATCACACATTTTGTAGGGTCAGTTTGCAGTACAACCAGCACCCGGTTTGTTTTATAATCAACTAGGTCAATGGTACTGATATGATCGCAGATAATTCCTGTTTTAATGTTTTTCACGGCACGGTACCTTCTAATAAGGGTGCCGGAATTATCGAAGACCACTGCCTTTGCCTGTTGCATAAAATTCACTTGATTACTAGGTTTTAAAGTTTTTTATCAATAAAGTCGGAAGTTCAACATATTCAACTGTGCTGTGATAAGGAAGTAGGCGCCTAAGACTATTAAAAATAACCCACAAATTTTCATTATAAGGCTATACTGCTTTTCACTTATAACAGTGGATCCTTTACTGCTGAAAAAGGAAACCGCACTAAACCAACCAAGATCAGCTGACCAGTGTCCTATTATAAATCCAATTAATCCTACCAGACCCGCCATTTCCACACCCTTGAATAAGAAAGCCAGGCCAATGGTAGCCCACCAGATGAAGAAATATGGATTGGAAACGCTGGTTACAATCCCCTTCAGGACCGATCCATACTTACTGGATGTTTCTTCTGTATCAGAAACATCATTAAGGTCAACAGTGGATTTTGAAGTGATATAACCCATGTAAATAAGCATTATACCCCCCAAAGTCCCTATTATTATAGCAACTTCTGCAGAGCCAACCAGCCAGCTAAAACCGGCTAAAATGAAGATTATCAGAATAAGTTCCGTGATAAAATGGCCTAAAACCACTAACGGTCCTGTTAAAAATCCCTTTTTTACAGAATCTGAAACAGTCACCGTCAGCATCGGCCCGGGCACTAAGGCCCCTGATAATCCCACCCCAAAGGAAGTGAGGACAAATAAGATTAGCTCTAACATCTCATTTCACTATTTATATGTATTTTTTGCACTGGTTTATTCCAGATATCTTCACTGGTTTATTCCAGGATTTATGATATTTTCTGTCTTCATTCTAGGAAATTGATCGTCTGACCTACACCAGCTTTCAGTGCTTTTTCACGGATATTCCAGGCAGTGACTATGTCCTGCACAGCCAGACCAGTGGAGTCAAAGACGGTTATTTCTCCATCAGATTCCCTTCCTGGCTTATCCCCATTCACTATTTCACCAATCCGAGCATGGATATCACTTCTTCGGACAGTCCCTTCCCGGACCGGTATGTTTATTTCACCACTGTGGCTGGCCTGGCTCCAGCAGTCAATAACTATCTTGGCTTTTTCTATTAGATGGCTACTCAGTTCCTGTTTACCAGGGGCATCGGCGCCCATAGCGTTTATATGGGTCCCGTCATCTACCCAGCTTCTATGAATGATTGGCGTCCGGCTGGGGGTGGTGGTTGATATAACGTCAGAACCCTCAACTGCTTCCTGTATGGTATCCACTGCACGGGCGTTTAAGCCAAGTTTGTCTCTAAGCATTTTGGCGAAGGTTTCCCGATGGGTGCATGTTCTACAGGAGACCTTAACTTCCTTGATATCCATAACCTCTTTTATGGCCATCGCCTGTGTAAAAGCCTGCATACCAGCACCTACCAGTCCCAGGATCTTTGAATCTTTCCTGGCCAGATACTTAGTTGCTACTCCACCGGCGGCACCGGTCCTCATGTTGGTGATCCATGTTCCATCCATAACGGCCAGTGGGAATCCGGTTTGTGGGTCTACCAGTTCAATTAATCCCATAACCGTTGGTAGATTATGTTCTTGAGGATTCAGGGGGTGGACGTTGACGTTTTTAACCCCTGCTTCATCCAGACCACGTATGAAACAGGGCATAATCCGCAGGTCGCCCTCATATTTGTTGAAAAACAGGTACATCTTAGAGGGCATCTGTACTTTACGGTTTGCATCAACAGAATAAGCTGTTTCCACATAGTCGATTATTTCTTTCATATCAGCAAGCTCTTGAATCTCGCTCTGTTTTAAAAGAAGGGTTTCTAACATTTTTCTTTTCTCCCATGAAAAAATTAATTTGTATTATACAATTGGACTTTCCAGTAAATTAAAGATTTTGACAGGAAATAATATGATATGAAATCATGAAAATATCAATAATGGGGAGAAAAATTCAATGAATTTAAAGGAAAGATTCTGGGAAGTGGATTTTCTGCGCGGCCTGGCTGTTATACTTATGATTGCCTACCATTTCATTTTTGACCTCAGTTTCTTTGGAATATATCCTTTAAACATCTTTTCAGGACTTTTATGGTTTTTACCCCGTATCATAGCGGGCATTTTCATATTTCTAGTTGGTGTTTCCCTCTATTTAAGTTACACCCGGGCGGAACTATTAGGTATCTATTCCAGTGAAAAAGATTTCTTTTTCAAATACCTGAAAAGAGGGCTCTGGATATTCTCCCTGGGGCTGGTGATTACCCTGGCCACCTGGATATTTATCAGGGCCGAATTCATAGTCTTCGGCATCCTGCACTTCATAGGACTGGCCATAATCCTTCAATATCCTTTCTTAAAATCCAATAGAAATCATAAATATCTAAATTTAGCCGTCGGGCTGATATTTATAGTAGCAGGGATTTACCTCGCCGGGTTTACCTTTAACTTTGACTGGCTGTTATGGCTGGGTTTTATTCCTCAAAATCTAGTTACTGTAGATTATTTCCCATTACTACCCTGGTTGGGGGTGGTTTCACTGGGAATATTCGTAGGGAGTATCCTATATAAGGATTACCGGCGTAAATTCGCACTTCCTGATCTTTCCAGTTATTCACCCATTGAAACATTTTGTTTTCTTGGCCGACATTCCCTGGTAATTTATTTTATCCATCAACCTATTTTAATAACTTTATTATATATTTTAGGAGTTTTAGACATCTCATATTTGTTTTAAGCCTGATAAATATTCTAATTTTTGAAGATAAAATTTAGATGTTCTTAGAGTCAAATAGATAATGTAGAAAAAAATTTTTTTAACAAGGGGATTGAATGAATCATCGTACCTCGAATTTGATAAAGTTCATCAAACTAGGAAAACCCCATCTAACCCTTGGTTTATTCTTTTACTTCTCTATTGGAGCTCTGATTGCCATCCTGCTCCATGCACAATTTGATATGGGTAAATTTTTACTGGGCTGGGTCATCATATTTCTTTCTGGATGGGCGGTTCATTATCACAACGACTATTTTGATTTTGAAACAGACCATCACACCCAACCAACACCCATCTCTGGCGGTAGCGGTGTTTTAATTGAACATCCGGAATGGAGAGGCTTATCCATATCAATGGCATTTATACTGATGGGTTTGGCCATCGTTCTTTCAGTAGCCTTCACCGTGATTTACTCCTATCCTTTAAATTTCATTTTATTTGTCATCATGGGCAACATCCTGGCCTGGTTTTATGCAGCGCCCCCTGTAAAATTATCATATCGTGGATTAGGAGAATTTGGAAACACCGCCATTGGATTTCTATTTCCCGCCATGGGCTACTTCAGTTTAATGGGAACCTTAAATCTACCTTTCTTCATTTTCGTCATACCCATACTATTTTTACAGATGTTATTCACCGGTAGTGTGGAAATACCGGACATGGAAGGCGATAAAAAGGGAGGTAAGAAAACCTGGATCGTATCATGGGGCCGTGGATTTGGTTTTAAGTTGATCGCCATTTCAGGATTACTGGTCACTTTATCCTTCCTCATAATTCCTTTAACCAACTTATTCCCTTCCATCATTAATTTCCAGATACTGGCAGCAATATCACTCATCCCATTATCTTTAGGGATTATAGGGCTGATAAAAAGCCCTTTAGACAAAGCATCTGCCACAAAACTATGCATCTATAACCTGATATCAATCATGGTGGCCGCAATAATGATCAACTTCTATTTCATATATCTGCTGTCCATCCCGGTCATATCCTGAAAAATTCTTAAAAAAAGGAATTATCATGAATTATAACATTGATACTCTCACCAAAATCATTAAATTAGGTAGACCCCATGTTTTAGCGGGTGATTTCCTACTTTTTACCATGGGGGCTTTATTAGCCCTTTTATTCCATGCTGAATTTTTTCTAAGTAAATTCGTACTGGGATACTCTATTTTATTCACAGCTCACCTGGCGGTCCACTACAGCAACGACTATTTCGATGTGGAAGTAGATAAACATAACCAGTCTAACCCTATTTCCAGTGGTCGAGGCATCCTGGTTGAAAACCCGCAATTAAGAGAACTTTCCAAGACCATATCCATAATCATAATGGTTTTATCCATCTCCCTTGCCGCAGTTTTTACGGCCCTATTTGCCTATCCTATATCATTCTTCCTGTTCTTTTTATTTGGAAATCTATTAGCCTGGTTTTACACCGCCCCACCAATTAAATTGGTTTACCGGAGAATGGGGGAAATTGCAAACGTGGTTGCGGTGATCATATTTCTGGGAGCAGGGTACTTCACCATGATGGGAACCCTGGATCTTCTCTTCCTCGTTTTCTCCATTCCAGTCGTATTCTTACAACTGATATTCATCAACAGTTTTGAAATACCGGACATGGAGGGCGATAAGTTAGGGGGTAAAATTACCTGGATCGTATCCTGGGGCCGTGAATTCGGTTTCAGATTAATTGCACTATGCGGGGCTCTGGCAACCCTTTCATTTTTACTATTGTCATTCACCAATTTATTTCCATCAAACATGGATTTCCGGGTATTGACAGCTATTTCACTAATCATATTAACTTTAGGAATAATAGAAGTAGTGAAAAATCCGTTAGATAAAGAATCAGCAACTAAATTTTGCACCATCAACGTGTTTGCCCTGTTTTTGATGTCTATTCTAATCGATACCTATTTTCTATATCTAGTAAGGTAAGATACCGAATGAAATTTGATATAATATCATCCGGATATTTTTGTTTAAAGTTTTTATACCTTGGCCAATTAAATTTATAATAATCTTGGATTCTTATATTGAAAATAAAAAATCACATTCATAATCTTTAAATATATCCTACCCCTAGTTTGGTGTGCCCTATGAATCTTTTAGAAAAGTCAGAATTAATCAAAACTAATGAAATAACAGCTTCAGAAAACCTGGAGCAATACATTAAGGAAATAGAGAAAAATAACTCCAGTTTAAACGTTTACCTGGAGACGGATTTTGATAAAGCCCGTGAAACCGCAGAAAACATCGATTCCCGTATAAAGAAGGGAGAAAAAGTCGGCAGACTGGCTGGACTGGTCATAGGGGTGAAGAGCAACATAAACGTGGAGGACTTCCACATCACCGCAGCGTCCCGGACCCTGGAAAATTACCTGGGAAGCTACAACGCCACAGTTATTAACAGAATTCAGGATGAAGGCGGTGTAATAATTGGAATGACCAACATGGACGAGTTTGCAGCGGGGAGTTCCACAGAAACATCCTACTTTGGACATACCCAGAACCCAGCAGCAGAAGGCCGTATCCCCGGTGGTAGTAGCGGTGGAAGCGCAGCGGCGATTGCAGCTGGGCTTTGTGATCTCAGTATAGGATCAGATACCGGGGGGTCCATCAGAAACCCCGCCTCACACTGTGGGGTGATGGGATTTAAACCAACATACGGTGCTGTTTCCAGGCAGGGACTCCTGGATCTAGCCATGAGCCTGGACCAGATCGGTCCCTTTGCCGGTGATGCCACTGGCATAGCCATGATGCTCGATACCATAGCAGGGTTCGATGAAAGGGAATGCACCACCATAGACTGGAATGTACCGGATTTCACCAAGCTTACCGGTGAAGGTGCACAGGATTCACTTAAAGGTATGAAGCTGGGTGTGGTAAAACAGTTCCTGGAAGTATCAGATGACTCCATCGTTGATATAATTCAGGGGAGCATCGATAAAATGGAGGAGGTCGGGGCCGAAGTGGTGGAATTAAGCTTCGACCATATCGATTTATGCCTACCTACATATTACCTCATAAACTATGTGGAGTTCTTCTCAGCCACCCGTAAATATGACGGAAGAAAATACGGCTATAAAATCGAAGACGTCTGCGGCGAAGAAGTACTCCGGAGAATATATATAGGTTCATATATCAGTCAGAAAGAATACAGTGGTAAATATTATAAAAAAGCCCTCCAGGCAAGGTCGCTCATCAGGAAAGAAATTACCAGACTATTGGAGGGTGTGGATGCCATTGTGGGACCCACTGTACCGAAATTACCCCATAAATTAGGCACTGACCTGGAACCCATGGAGATGTACGCCTATGATGTCTTGACCGTCATAGCTAACCTGGCCGGCATACCCGCAGCGAGCATAAAGGCTGGTGAAGTAAACGGAATCCCAGTGGGACTGCAGTTCCAGGCCAAGCCCCTGGAAGATGCCAAGATAGTGCAGCTGATGGCTGCCTTTGAAGGGTTATAACTTTAATTATTTTTTTGAAATCTAAGAACTTAAAAATCCGAGAGCGAGAAGATGAAAATAGGTATCCTCTACGTGAAAGGTGCGCTGCCCTTATTTGAAGATTTCGGACACTTACCCACCCACACCGTAAATGAAAACGGCCTGGTGAACGGTTTAAAAGCTCATAAAGTATTGGATGGCCTGATAATACCTGGTGGGAGCATCGTTGAGTCTATAACCATAAGTTCGGACCTTAAAACCGAAATCCAGAAGATAGCAGAGCAGGGATCCTTTGTACTGGGCATGTGCTCCGGGTTCCAGGTCCTGGCCAACAGCACCAACATCGGGAGAAGATCTCCCTGTCCCATCATCAAGGAGGGGATTGGTCTCTTAGATGTTAAGTTCAGCCCCCTGATCAGCAACGACCGGGTGGAGGCAGAGATAGTCGATGACTCCTTTCTGACCAAGGGAATGATCGATGAACGTATAACCGCTTTCCACTGCCACACATATGGTGATATAAAGGGAGATGCCCCTCCACTATGTTATTCCCTGCTTAAGAGGATGAATTATTCTGATCAAACACAAAAAGTACTCTCCGGTGTAAGAAACGACGACGGCAACGTGGTGGGTGTCATGCTACACGCTTCCCTGGATGAAAACCCCCAGATAACACAGAACATACTGGATTACATGGGTGCTGGTGAAGAAGATGTCCTGGATATCCACAGGCAGAACCAGGAATATGTAAAGAAGATCAGAGGGGAAATCGGTGTTAATACCAATATATTCGCTGATTGTAGGGATAAATCACCAGATCCCGGAAAAGAAACCCTAACTGAATACCCACCCATGATAATGGTGGCCAGTACAGGCTCTGATTCAGGGAAAACCTTCCTAACCACAGGTATAGTGGGAAATCTCCGGAAAAAAGGCTATAAAGTCGCTGTGTTGAAGGTGGGGCCGGATATAAGGGATATAGTACCCTCCCTGTACCTTAACAAGGAGAAGATGGAGGAATTTTCCTCGATAAAGATCGGCCACTTAGGCTGGATGGACCTGAAATCCGTCTTAGAAGACCTTAAAACCAGAAACTATGATCTTGTAATTGTCGAAGGAGTTATGAGCATATTCACGGGCCTGCTGAATGAGAAAATACCCTACTCATCCGCTGAGATAGCAAGGGCGGGTAATATACCTGTTTTACTTGTTTCACCATGTAATAAGGGAGGAATAGAAACAGCGGCTATCGATCTTATCAGCCATGTGAAGATGCTGGATAAACTCGGGGTTAAAACTAAGGGTGTTATTTTAAACAAGGTTTACGATGACGAAATAGCAGAAAACGCCCGGAAATACATAACTAACAATATCGATGTGGATTACGTGGAGTTAATCCCCCGGATAAGAATAGAAGCACGGGGCAACATCCCGGAGGTGGAGATGAAGCTGGAGGAGTTCTGTATCCACGCCATGAACACGGTTCTGGATAATATGGATGTCCAGAAGATAATGGAGATAGCTGAAAAACCAGTTTTCAATGATTATTTATCCTTTGAGGATATTTTAGATTTATACTCCTAAATAAGAACTAAAAATAAGAATCTTTGATCTGTAATCCTAAAATTAGAATTAAATTTTAACCCTGTTTAACAGCGTCCAGTTCCTTCAAGGAGTTTTTAAACTCGAGTTCTGTTATTTCATCCCGGTCCTGCATGGATTTTAATTCAACAGCAACGTTCTGCAAGGTGATCTTCTTTGCTTTTCCCCGGATATTGGCGTAGGCTATGCGTATCACCGCGTTTTTATCGGCTAGATCTTCCAGGCTGGATGGTCGACGTCTGGTTGTTTCATCTGTTAGTTGTGCGCTGATAACTGCCAGGTTAGCGTATTTTGCATGGGGATTTAGTGGACTCACCGCCTTAACCGTGACTGAGGATACGTTATCGTTAACTGCGTCACGGAAGGTGTTGAAGTTCACCGAGTAACTGTCCTGCACATTTAGGGGGTCGTTGTTTATCACATGATTCAAGGTATCGATGAAAGTATAAATCCTTCCCCCTTTTTCTCCGTATATATTACCTGTTTCTGGGTAATAAGAGGTTACCAGGCTGCAAATCCATTTCCTCTGGTCGTCGTTGTCAGTTAGGATCACGTAGAATTGGTACGATTCTGATCTTTCAATGGAAGTTTTCTTGATTTCTCCAATATATATTTCCCCGGAAATTTCTTCACCAGGAATCAGCTCATTTAAAAACTTGGTTTCGTAATCATCACTTTTTCGGCCAATTATACCTATATCCAACATATTACCAACTCACCTATGGTATTATATGTTTTCGGAAGTTTTTATTATTTTCTACCAGTTCAAAAAATTAACACATAAAAAAAAGTAGGGGTTAGTATTAAATTAAAAGAAAAAGAATTATTTAGAATTAATGAATTCTTTATAGGCTTCCACCACTTCTGCACCGCTTAAAAATACCAGACCATGCTTTTCTGCGTATTTTTCAACTTTATCGGTGGTCATGGAGCCCCTGGTTTCATCGTCCATCATTTCACAGCAGACGGCTACCGGGGTGGTGCCGGCCATTTCAGCAAGGGCTATGCTCAATTCGGTGTGGCCTCTCCTTTTAAGGACATGGCCTTCGGCAGCCCTCAGTAGTGTAACATGTCCAGGGGAACGGAAATACTTCCCTAAATCTGCATAATCCCCATTTTTACAGAGTAAAGCCAGTTCTTTTATGGTGCAGGCCCGGTCACTATCGGTTATCCCGGTGAATGTTTTCCTATGGTTTATGGTTATGGAAAAAGCTGATTTTTCATCGTAGGGTATATCAGTCGGTGATAATTCTGCCAGGACTGGAAATTTTTGGCTTGCTTCCCCCATTATATCGGTCATGAAAGGTATGCCCAGTTTATTGGAAACTTCCGCAGATAAAGGTACGCATACCAGACCTCCGGCATCATTCCTGATGGTAGTCATATGTTCGGGTGTCATGTGCTCGGCAGCTATTATCATGTCTGTTTCCCTTTCCCGGTTATCATCGTCGAATATTAGGACTATTTCCCCGTTTTTAAATGCTTCGATTGCCTTGTCTATCATTCTATCACTTACGTGTCTGAAATTAAAGATTCTCCTGTTTATCTTAATAAGATCGATAAAAGAAATTTTGATTGTAAGGAATATTACACTATCTCATAATAAAAGTACTTTATCCTTCACCCTTGATTACCTTGATATCCAGTTCAACCAGTTCACCGTCTTCAAGGTTTAACTGTTCTCTGAGATTTGTACTGGCTATAAATTCCAGTATATCCTGTGGGTGTTGAGTTTTAACTGGAAACACTATAGCTCCATTTACCTGATCATTTAAACTGGCCTTTATATATTTCACATCACCGAAATCTTCATTACCCTTTATGGTTCCTATTTCCTCTTTGGGAATCCTGGCTATCCGTTCCAGGTTTCCCTCCTGGATCTGGATGTTCAAAGTCCCAGGGAAGGGTTTAAAACCCAGTTTTTCCTCGAACTGTTCACTGTAAAATTTTTGGGATATGAAATAGCCGCCCTTTCTGGTTCCAGAAATTACAAATCCTAATATCTTCATATCAAACACTTTTACCATTTATTATATCTTTAAATACCTTTGTTGCCAGTATATGAGCTTGCCGTATTGGTTCGGGTGTTTTATAGATACTTGCCGCTTTTACAAGTTTTAAGGCTGTCTTTAGGGTGATTTTGTGTCCAATACTCACATAATATCTGTTCATGTATGCGCCGGTTATTTCTTTCTCCCGGACAACCATTTGAACTGGGGACTTACTCATATTAAATGATGATGTATCCCTTTTTATATAGTTACCGGCAATTAACCTTTTAGCCAGGCCTATGGTGGGCCTATCCATCAACAAACCCACATGTGAAGCCAGCCCAAATCCTCTAGGATGCAGTATGCCGTGACCATTAACCATGATGACATCAAAGCCGGTTTTCAACTCTTTCAACACTTTAACCATAACTTCAGCTTCTCTAAATCCTAAAAATCCAGGGATATAGGGGAAAGAAAGAACGACTTCCCTGGTCACTTTTTCAACGATATTTAAAGATTTAAGATCCACTATAACTGCAGCGGCCACTGCCCTATCATCTTTGGAGAAAGATACGTCCACACCCGCTATGTTATCAGGATTTCCAGTTACATCTTCCCGGATCACCTGTTTAGCCAGTTCAATTTGTATATTGGCTAGATTCATGTTTAAATTGTAAGGGTAATGGAACTCAATCATCTTTAACTTCACAGGTTATGGTGGAAAATATGGGACCCCTCACATCGATAACCTTATTTTCGCTGGTTATATAGTTTAAAGCGATTTTATTTAGGATTAAATTTACATCGGAGATGTACCTGGCAATGGTAGTCCTGAATTTAAGGTTTTCTTCACCACTTACCACCATCTCCTCTATTTTATAGGCGGCCTGGGCAGCTACACCCTCCATGTAACTGATATTGGTTGGAGTGGCATTCTCCAGGTCAGACAGTCCAGTGTCCGTTTCTAAGACTTCTGGTGCTAAATTTTCTCCTGGTGGAACCCCTACAATATTTCCCTGATTGATGTATATCTGGTTCCATGCGGCTGGTCCGAGGAGTTTAGTGCCTTCCTCTGGTTCAATAACCCTTACTTCTATGTTTTTCCCCAGAAATTCCCCCTTATAAATCAGGAATTGACAGGGGGAAGGCGTATCACCATATTCCTTGCAGACAGTTATGATATTCTCCATCAAAGCCCGGCCCTCATCGGTGGCGGGGTACTCGTTTATTTTAAGCATCGCCGCTATTTCCCGGTCAGATAAGCTCCATTTACCGTAGCTCTGCCGGTATACCATGGCCCGGATATCCTCCTCCTGGTTGAGTATCATGGCTATCCTTTCTGCCCCAACGCCGAGGTTCATCACTTCCTTATCGATCCCGTATTTGGCAAGTGCTATGGGGGAGTACAAACCGAAGGTGGCCACCTCCACCCATTCTTTAAGTTTAGGGTGGTAGCCGTAGACTTCTGTCTGGGTGGTGGGGATGTAATATTTAGATTTCTTCTCATCCGGGATGAACTTAAATTTTTCAAATCCAAAGTGCTGCAGGAGGCTTTCAGATACAGCCATACCCACATCCAGTGAGATCTCATCATCCATCCAGACACAGGATGCTGAATGGTAAGTCATAAGATGGCTAGCGTCTTCTTTCTGTTCTCTCCGGAAGCAGCGGTCAATGGAAAATAGTTTAACCGGTAGGGGTCTTTTTTCGTGTATAGCTTTAAGGGTCAGGAACCATCCACTGGTCATATGGGATCTGAGGGTGGAGCGGCTGGCCAGTGGTTTAAGGTCGCGTAACTCTGGGAAAACCCTTTCCAGAACACGTAAAGCTGATCCATCATCCACATCCAATGCCGAAGCTAATTCCAGCACCAGGTCATCACCGCTGGTATCACCCTTCTTGTAACTGCGGAAAACATCCTTCAAATCCTGTATTTTCTCATCATCTAAAGCCACGCCCAGGTTCTCGATTTTCTCGATTTTCTCCAGGCCCAAACCAATATCTGGCCTGGGAAGCCCGGCCAGATAAAAACAGCGGTCCAGAACAGCGGGAGCTTCCGGTCCGAACTGTTTATAAACCTGGTCTTCATCTATAAACACTGGATTTATCACTTCGTCAAATCCCAGCCTCAGATAGGCCTGTCTCAGCTCCCAGATGGTGTCATAGAGCATATGAGATTTACCGGTCTTTAAATAAAGCCGGGGGTATTCTTCATCATGATGCGGCTTCTTAAGGGTTCTGGCAGTTTCAACCCATGCCTTTTCAAAATCTTTCTTCGCCAGTCGTATTATTTCCTTTTTATCCAGAATAACGCCCCACAATGCAAGTGTTGTGTATGGTAAAAATTTGTTAAAGTCCATTAAACGGGTCTTTTAATATATTTTACCCCTGATTTTATTTATAAATTATTATAATTTAAATCAGGTGGATTAATAGGATTATACTTAATTTCATCGTAAAATTAATATCCCTAAATTTATTAAACTGTTAACATGGAAAGAGAGATTCACCACACAGACGTCCTGGTAATAGGATCCGGTGGAGCAGGATGTAGAGCAGCTATAGAAGCAAGCAAACAAGGTTTAGATGTTACTATAATTTCTAAGGGATTGTCATTCAAATCCGGATGCACTACCCTGGCTGAAGGCGGGTACAACGCAGCCTTCGGATACGTCGATGAAGAAGACAGCACTGAAGTTCATTTTAAAGACACCCTCAAGGGAGGGGCTTATTTAAACGATACAAAACTGGTAAAGATCCTGGTGGAAGAAGCTCCCGAAAGACTGGAAGAACTGGAAAGTTATGGAGCCATGTTCGACCGCCAGGAATCTGGCAAACTTAACCAGAGACCATTTGGTGGCCAGACTTTCAGAAGAACCTGCTTCCAAGGAGACCGGACCGGCCATGAAATGATGACCGCCCTTAAAGAGGAAGTGATAAGGAGGGGAATAAAAACCATCGAGGAAGTGATAATCACCAAGCTCTTAACCGATGACGAAGACGGAAGCATCCTGGGGGCCTGTGGACTTTCACTTAAAACTTCAGACTTCCTCATCTTCCAGGCCAGATCAACTATCCTGGCAACTGGAGGGGCCGGCTGGATGTACCCCGTAACCTCCAACGCCATGCAAAAAACAGGGGACGGATATGCACTGGCCTATCAGGTAGGGGCTGATCTCCTGGACATGGAGCAAGTGCAATTCCACCCCACAGGAATGTTATACCCCGAATCAAGGAGAGGAGTGCTCATAACCGAAGCAGTAAGGGGCGAAGGAGGACGACTCTTCAATTCCAAAGGCGAGCGGTTCATGAAGAAATACGACCCCCGTGGCGAGTTAGCCACCAGGGACGTGGTGGCCCGGGCCATCTACAGGGAAATAATCGAAGGCCGAGGCACCAAAAGGGGAGGCGTATACCTGGACGTAACCCACCTGCCCCGGGAAGTCATAGAGGAGAAACTGGAAACCATGCTCCAGCAATTCCTGGACATAGGAATAGACATCCGTGAAGAGCCCATGGAAGTCGCACCCACAGCCCACCACTTCATGGGTGGGGCCAGGATAAATGAACACGGTGAAACCACCGTGAAGAATTTATTCGCCGCGGGAGAAGTTGCCGGTGGAGTGCACGGCGCTAACAGGCTGGGAGGAAATGCCCTGGCCGATACCCAGGTCTTCGGAAGGAGAGCAGGGGAAGCAGCCGCCAAGAATGCCCTATTAAAAAAGGATGAAGAATATGAAGATATGATAATGGAGCAGGCCTCAGCTGAACAGGAAAGAATCCAGTCACTCTTTAAAGACGGTGAATACTACCCCTTCGAGATACGGAAAGAGTTACAAGAAATCATGTGGAAAAACGTGGCCATCATCCGTGACCAGGAAGGATTAAAAACCGCCATAGCCAGAATTAAAGAGCTTAAGAAAATGCTGGAAAATGTCAAAGTCCCTAATGTCGATGTATATAATAAGGATCTCCAAGACGCCCTGGAAGCTGAAAAGCTTTTGGAAGTGGCTCTTTTAACCGCTGAATCTGCACTGATCCGGGAAGAAAGCAGGGGAGCCCATTTCCGAGGGGATTACCCTGAGACCCGGGATGAATGGAAGAAAAGCATTGTTTTAAACCGGGATAGGGGGATCAGTTATATCGAAAGATAGACACATTTTAAACTATCGTTATTAAGGTAAACTAATTGTTTAAAGGTAAACTAATAATATTAAGGTGTAAATTTTGTCTCATAATGGATCTAAACCAGATATCGAAGATTTAAAGGAAAAAGGGGATGTAGAAGGCTTGATAAAAGCCCTGCAATATAAAAAGGAATCCACTGAATACGAAGACTACGAGGTCCGCAGTGACGCAGCAGAAGCACTGGGAGATTTTGAGGAAGAAAAAGTAATTAAAGCTTTAATCCGTGCATTTAAAGATGTAGAAGATGTTAGATTTTATGTGGCCCGGGATTTGGGGAAATTTGGTAAGACGGCCGTGCCATTTTTAATAGAAACCCTCCAAGACCCGGATGAGAACATGCGAAGGGATGCTGCGTGGATGTTAGGAAACATAGGTGATGAGAGAGCGATTCCTCCATTAACTGAAGCATTAAAAGACAAGGATGAAGAAGTCAGGTTCCATGTGGCGAGAAATTTAGGGAAATTTGAGGAACCTGCCGTACCATTCCTGTTAGATGCCCTGGAAGATCCAGACGAACATGTCCGCAGATACGCAGCGTGGATATTGGGAGTTATTGGAGATGAACGGGCTGTTCCAGCGTTGGAAAATGCTTTAAATGATCCCAGTGACTATGTCCGCAAAGGGGTAGAGCAGGCTTTGAAGAGGTTTGGTTAAATTTAATTCAGGTTTAAAACCATAATAAACAGCTTTAAGATGAAATTTTTGTGTTCTTAGCTTGTTTTAATATTTTATTCTAAGATGCAATTTTAAAAATATGCCGTTTTATTAAGGATCAGGGTGTTAATTTGGTGAATGGTGTTAAAGCAGGGGATCCAGCGGCGGTGATTGCGGCAGCAGGAGGAATAAGCCTAGGTACTAGTGGTTTGGTTCTGCTTTTAGAGGCGACTTTCGATGTAACAGAGTATTGGGATGCGTTTAAAGATTTATGGGAGCAAGATACAAACAACACAGGCAATATTACACCTGGAACCTAATGGTGGGAAGTTAAAAACAAACCTACAAAGTTATGAATAAACCTGTTTTTAATATTTTTGTGGAGGATGGAAATGGGATTACTAAATGCTCTTGGAGATAAATTTAAGAAAAAATCTTTATTTGATGATGGCGTAGAATATATGAAACATGACAAATATGGGAAAGCTTTGAAATGTTTTGATAAAGCTTTAAAAATTGATTCAAATGATGTTAGATCATGGGTTAACAGAGGTTTAACTCTTGAAAAGCTCAATAGACACGAAGAAGGTTTAGAATCTTTTGATAAAGCTTTAAAGTTGGATCCAGAGTATATTGAAGCATGGTACAATAAAGGTCTAATTCTTGGAAACCATAAAATGTATAAGGAAGCTTTGAAACACCATGATAAAGCTTTAGAGATTGATCCAGAATATTCTAAAGCATGGTTTGGTAAAGGCGTTGTTCTAACAAATCTTGGAAAACATGAAGAAGGTTTAGAATCTTTTGATAAAGCTTTAAAGTTGGATCCAAAAGATATTACGGTGTGGTTTATTAAGGCTATTACTCTTAAAAAAATTGGAAAATACCATGAAGCATTGAACTGTTTTGATAAAGCTTTAGAGTTGGATCCCAATTTAGAAGCTGCAAAAAAGGCAAAAGAAGAACTTTTATCTTCTATGCAGAATGAACTGCCATAATCACCCCAAATACAGATAGCATGTTGCAATCCTTGAGTCTGGATAAGAAGTCATTGTATGCTCCGGGTGCGATGAAAGCAGCCTACGGAACCTTCCTCACATCTTTACTTGTTATTAAGGCCCATGATATGGTGGCTGACCAAGCAGCGACTGAATTTAATGTGAATTTGGAGCCGTACCACACCCGTGGTGGTTTCCTGCATTGATGATGCTAAAGACACTTACATTACAGGTGACTCCAGTCTCAGAATGGGAATGGATGTAACGGGTGATCTGGGTAATGTTTGGGCTTTCCGTTTTGCTTGTTCTGCTGCTTTTTCGCCTCTGAAAATAAGAATGGATCCGGATAGTATCTGTTCAGTAACCATGGGTATAGGAGAACGTATCTTACAAGGTCAACAGAATTGTTCTACAGCAACGGTTATATTGTCTATAAAATCAACAGGAATATCAGTTATCAAAAATCAAGCTTTATCACTTTTACCTTAAATGAGTGTAAAACTGTTGAGTCCTGTCAAAAATACTGTTATTATAGTGATTTTTTGGCTGATCTTGGTGTTTGTATTTTTTTCTAAATAAAGTCCTTTTTTTAGTTAATTTAAAATAGCTTTGATCATGCTTTTACATGCTTGAATCGTTACATATAAGATTCTTTTGATCAGTTTACAAAAGATTTTAACACATAAAACATTTACAAGCACCAAAACCCCAAGAAAAACAACAGAATGTAGTATAGTATACAAATGTACAGTATGTCCCTTTTCCTGACCATACTTAATTTAAATATTATCAGTATGATATTAATCATCAGTCGAAAAAGAAAGAAGATATGTTATCATTAAATGGCTTAGACCAATAGATGGAATAATTAGACCAACAGATGAAATAATATAGGTATAACCTAAAATTAAAGACAAAAAAGCATTATGAAATTAAATATAAATCATGAAATAAATTGGAGGAGAGCAATAGTATGGTGGAAAATTTAAAAAAAGCCGAGATCAAAGTTTCAGGAATGGCATGTGGCGAATGTGCTTTGACCATTAAAAAAGCTCTAAATAAAGTAGAAGGTGTTGACGAAGCCAAAGTAAATTTTAGAACAAAACGTGCCACCATAAAATATGATCCGGATAAAGTCAAACTACCAGAACTTGAAAAAGCAATTGAAGACACGGGTTATGATGTTATAAAATGAAAGACAACCCTAAAAATGGTGGAATGACTCGTACAATGTGTGTAAAAGCTATTAAAGATGGACTTAGCCCAAATTGAAGGTTAATAATGTACAGGTTAATTTTAAGCTCTGAAAGCTTTTATTCACCTACAATCCACACCAATAAGGATGCAAGAGATATAAATAGTGCCCTGACCGGGACTTGAACCCGGGTAATAGGATCCGCAATCCTACGTGATATCCACTACACTATCAGGGCTTTTTCTAAATTATTTCTTTAATTTATAAAAATTAATGTTATTCATTATTTATGGTAAATTCTAATTTTTCTTAGGACTTAAAAAACCTTTTTATTAAAATTTTATCGTTCAGGAGTTATTATTTTCCTCCGCCTTGAGAAACTCCCCGTACTTAAAGACTTTCTCTGGGCAGGCAAGCACACACCTCTGACAAGCTGTACCTAAACAGAGATCTGTTCTCAGCATGATTACACCATCTTCCATGGTAATCGCGTTCTCGGGACAGTTTTTTATACAGGTCAGGCATTCAGTACAGCCTTCAAACTCTGCTTCCAGGAGAGAGCCTACTTTAACGATGTGTAAACCTTCTTCACCCAATTCTGGAATGTCTCTCTCGAAAATCCGGTGTATTTTAGGGTGAGATTCTTTAGGTGGAATTTTCTGGTAGCCGTATCTGCCCAGCCATTCGTTGTACATCCAGAAGGGCATTCCCTGGTCGTAGAGGGATAGTTCCAGTGAATATATCTTTTCGAAGGTCTGTGAGGTGGCGAGCATGATGTGTTTACTGCGCATCTGCCCGGCTATAGTCTGTAATTTATCTAGTAGAGCAGGGTCTAAGACCAGGTCCCGGGCCAGGGATAAAGAAGTGTTACCCATTTGATATATTTCCCGGGAAGAAGGAGGTATTTGGCCAATATCCAGTGATTTAAGGGCGTCTACATAGAAACCAGATGCACCAGCCATATAGACAGCATCAATATCATCCAGAAGCACCCCTGCTTCCTCTGCCAGGGTCAGATGGGCGGCTCTAAAGGCGCCCAGAGCTTTGCCGATGTTGAAGATGTCCTTTTCGGTAAGATATATCTCATCCTGCAGGTGTATCCGGTGATCGTCACTTTTTATTTTAGGAATGGAAATTAATCCAGTGTTCAATCCTAGACTGAAGGCAGCAATCACTCCAGTCCCAGTTATACCGGTAGATATTATTTTATCCGTACTGGTGGAGATGATTTTTCCATTGGAGGCATCCACCACATCTCCATCACGGACCATGAGGTCATCATCTAATATGAGGGTTTTCCATCCGTAATCTGTAAGTTCCAGATCACAGATGGCGCCAGGAGAAGCTAACCGGCCTTTTTCTATCATCTGCCCTTCTATAGCTGGACCGGCAGCAGCTGAACAGGTGTAAACTTCTCCATCTATTATCAGAGCTATCTCTGCATTGGTTCCGAAATCAGAAACCAGATAAATCCCCTGTTTTTCCAGGACTCCTGATTTAACCAGCATGGCCAGGGCGTCTGCTCCAATTTCATGTTTTATAGCAGGGGGAATGAATATTTCCGCCTTCTCATTCACTTTTAATCCCATCTCTCCAGGCAGGGTTATGGTGGCGTCTCTGGAGGGAGGGGTAACCTGCAGCCTTTCCAGGGCGTGCTCACCCCAGTAGGCCAGATCCCTTATCTCTATATTGTGGAACAGGGAAAGCTGTATAGGGTTACCGCATACTGCTAACCGGTCTACACTTCCAAGGTCGATGTTTAAACTTTCTATAACCTTATTGATGGCCTCAATAAGAAGATCATGTGCGGTATCTCTGCCCACCTCAATGGCGAAATGGAGGTGATCCACCACGTTAGCACCGGGTAGAGGATGTCTGAGTGTTATGGAAGTGGAAATAACCTGTGAACTTTCCAGATCCAGGGCTTGTGCCCTGATACCGCTGGTTCCTATATCTATGGCTATCCCGAATTTATTTTTCAATCATACGGCCTCGTTTATTAATTAAAATAAAAAATTCATTTCAAAAAAAAGGGATTAAAAAGGAATTATTATTCCATGTTTATCCAAATTTAAGCGTATTCAGGAACGAACTCACCCACTATCTCTGAGTATTCTTTTCGTAGTTCTTTCCATGTTTTTTTGTCTTTTAGTATGCTGTCGGCCAGTTTAGGGGTATGATAGGCTTCGACTCCGTAAACGCTCATGGGGAAGGATTCCACGAAGTCTTTCCTCACCGAACCACCACCGCATCCCAGGGCAGGTACTTTCAGACCTTTTTTCTCCAGTTCTTCGACCACTTTGGGGAATACAGTCATGGTGGTGGTCATCAAAGCGGTTCCAGTTACAAATATGGGTTTATACTCTTCTACAGCATTGATAACCTCTTCTGTGGGTACATCTCTGCCCAGATCTATGGCGTCGTATCCGTTGGCCCGGAGGAACATGACCACCAGATTTTTACCTATATCATGGGGGTCTCCTTCAGCAACAAAAGATACGGTGGTGGCTTTGGTCTCGCTTTTATGTCCCAGTACCTTCTCACATTCTTTTACCCCTTCCATCATGCTATCTCCAGACAGCATGAGGTCAGGCAGAAAATAGAAACCCTTGGTATATAAGGCACTTACCGCGTCCATTCCTTTCATCAAACCGTTATTTATTATGTCAATAGGAGATAAATCTTCCTCTAAACCTTCTTTAACACCGTTAAGGGTTGCTTCCATATCTCCGTAAAGCACACCGGTTGCAATGGACTTGTAGGGTTCTTCTTTGGGGAGGATATTTTGCACATCCGGGTCACTTTCGGGTTTTATAGCGGGTCCTTCCATTTCTACGTTGTACCTTATGGCTATAAAGTTCTGATCCAGCTGGGATTCCAATTCTTCAACGTAACTCATACTAATTCACCTCTAAATCTTGTTTTGCAACTAAAAATCCATAAATCTTAAAGTTCATAACTTTTAGGGTCGAATTCAGCCACTTTTCGTGTGTAGATTCTTAAACATTCGTCTGTAAATTGGTCTGCATCCATTGGCAGTTCTTCCAGGACTTTAAGTGCGCTGTCAAGGGAATCTCTTTCAAACCTGGTCAGGTACAGTTTGCCTGCTTCAGATGCTTCATTTATTATTTTACCCGCTTCCAAGGCGGCTGCCCGGCTTCGCAGGTATGGATCTTTGCCGTAATTTATTATGGCTTCTCCTATTCGGTAAGCGTTATCATAGGCGAGTATCAATGCTTGAGGGTCTCGGTACTTATCGGTGAGGGTGTAAATGTCTCTCAGGGTTTCCGCGGTTTCAGTTTGTAAAGCGGTGTTCATAAGCGCTGCTTCGAATCCTGTGGCCTGTAACCATACCTCTGGTGTGGTTCCTCCCATTTCTTGTCGGTGGTAAACTGATTCGTTACTCCATACATCGGTTACACCGGCAATTAGATTGCCCATCAGGTCTGAATGAGCACAAACCGCGTTTTTACCCTCTGTAGCTATGGGTACCCCGCTTATGGCTTTTACTATGGGATTTTCGTAGCCACAATCTTTCAAAGGGCCGATGGCGCCGCATTCCACGGCTACCAGGCTTCTAGCGGCGCCCATGGCTCGAGCCAGAGCCGCTGTGGTATGGGCTATGTCCTTGTCCAGTAATCCACCGGCCATGAACATGGCGGTATTGGCCTGGGCGCAGTCGGTGTCACCGCCGGGCCGACAGTCGTATTTTTTGCAGATGTTCACTATTCTATCCCATACGTACTCCATATCTATACTTCCCAGAACTCCTATACCAAAGAGAGTGGCCTTTATATCTCCACGGGATATTCCATAGTCGGATACGGATTTTCCTCCCATGGATTCTATGCAGATATCGGACGCTCCATTGGCAGCGCAGGCCTCCAGGGACTCCTCTACCTTGTTGTCATAATCTGATCCCCGAAGACCGGGAGATCTCTCTTCAAGCCTTATATCTGCAGGGGTCTGTCTTAAAGATACTTTAATGTCGTATTCGTCATGGTAACTCTCTAAAACTTCTGCCTGGATTTGTGTACATTCTGCTGCCCATTCTGGGTTGTTGGTCTGTTGGAAAACATGTTCCTGCTCCAGCATAAAGGTGGGCAGTCCGATAGAAACCGCCCTTTCACAGGCGCTTTGGGCTATGTTTCGACACTCCCCTGTCATTTTTTCTTTGGATGCTTCAGAACCTTCCTGAGGAGCTACTTTCACCTCAGGCACTACATAACCAGCACCAAATTGTATATTCCAGCGCTGACTCACCGGAAATTTGGCACGGCCGAAAACTATTTCTTCCGGATTTTTATATACCATTCTGGTAAATCTTTTCACCTAATCACCCTCATTTCTTACATCAAAGATGTTTCAAAAAAAAATTTACAGTCACTCACCAAAAATAATTCACACTACTATATTGGCATTCCGAATGTTTAAAATTTTCGAACATGAATTAAATTCCTGGAATTGATTAAATGACAGTGAAAAATGATGATACAGGAGAAATACTAATCGAAAATGTGATGTTATCAATAAAAAAGTTAAAAGGAGTCCTGCATGTACAGAGGCTTTCCCATGAGGATAGAAAATCCTTAATGGAAATGGAGTCCAGTAGAAATGGAGATGTAATACCGGTTATTAATAAAGGGTTACAAGAATGTCTTAATAGGGAATTTTGTTTGATACTAATTAAAGATGAAAATTTCCGCACTGCACCAACGCCCACTGTGCTTTTGGTGACAGATAAAGGCAGAATTTTGGGGCAGGAGTTGCTTTCACCCCGGGAAAAAGAAATTTACCACGATCGTGGCGATGTGTACTTTCTAAGTGATGATTTCGTACTATTTAAACCTGATAAGATATTAGAGAGAACCTTAAATGAAAAAGAATTCTTTCTTCTACCTCCAGTACCATTTCCCGAATTAGAAGAGTTCGATGAGATTTCAGAGGTGACTTCCTGCAGTCCTTCAACCAGGGGAGACTCTTACCTCAAGGAGAAGTACGGATACCCTCAGGATCCACATATAGCAACGATAATTGTGGGATTCTCCCTTAAAAAGTGATATGGAAGATGTTTTTAATTGGTGAAAGATGGTCTAGGGTGTAAAAGTTTAGTCTAGTATTTAAATGATGGATATAGTTCAAATACCGTAATATTCGTTTCTTCCCTGGATCATGGCTTTAATATTTTCAAGGGGAGATCTAGGGGCTAAACCACAGCTCGGGGCTAATATGTCCACACCTGCTTCCAGAGCACTATTTACTTTTTCTTTAACCTCATCGGGCGAACTTCTGAAGAGTGTTTGGGATGAAGAGATATTTCCGATGAGTTTAGGGGCTTTTCCGGCTCCTCCCATGCTCATGGTTCTTCCGCCGACCCTCATGATCTTTCCTCCCCCGTTTAATTCCTCCTTTGCCATCTTGATATCCACTTTTTCTTCTAAACTTAATCCATCGTAGCCCGCGCTGGCCATATCTTTCAGGATAGGCCCTGCTGAACCGCAGATGTGAAGAACACTTTTGGTGTCTATCTCTGCTGATAAGTCCTCTAATCTGGGTTTAACCAGGGTTTTAAATTGAAGTGGATTTATAAGCTCTGTGGCAGAGGTGGGGTCTGCGACGCAGATGATGTCTGGACCGACTTCTGAAAGGGCATTGGCGTATTCTATGGAAACTTCGAGGGCTTTATCCACAGCCAGTTCAACGTCTCCTGGTCGAAGTCTCATGTACCTCACCAGTTTCTCCACACCCAGTAAATGCCCGGTGAGGGTGAATGGACCGGTAATTCCAACTATAACTGGTAAATTGTCCCCATATTTTTCCTTCAAAATTTTAACTGCTTCAAGAACCGCTGGAATCCGTCCTTTCTCCAGGAAATCCGAGGGGATCTCAATATCACCAGCACTTTCGAAGGGACTTTCCATTACCAGGGGAGTTTTCTCCTGGGTACCGAGATCAACTTTACAGCCCATAGCTTCAGCTTCCACCGTAAGACAAAATGGAATTCTGGCACATTCCAATCCTGCAAGTTCATAGAGAGAGCTTCCTAAGGTAGCCATTTTTTCGGGATCAGTATGTGCCTCTGGCCAGTAGGCATTGGTTTTTTCCATGGCTTCCACGGTACCTATTTGGGTAACGCTGATAACCGGTGTGACGTCCACATTTTCTCCTGAAAGCACTTTCAGAAGATTTTCTTTCAGATTCATAAATTTCACCTAGTTATTTATATGTTTAATTTTTGCTTAAAATTTTGCTTCCACCATCGTGATAAACTCCTATTCAAGGATAAAATTTTTAAATCCAAAAAAAGAACTCATATTTCTCATTATTCATTTTAATAAGATTTTTATCTGAATCACGGTCAATAAGATACCCAGCAAGGCTCCCATTATAACCTGAGGAACGGTGTGTTTTCGCAGATACACCCGACTCCACATAACCAAAGGAATTGTTAAACTGAATATCAACCCGAGAATGCCGAAAACGTATATCAGGAAGACAGAAGGACCTGCAATACCCATAGAATGCAGACTGATCTTCCAATGAAGGCTGATTAAGAGTACTACAATGGTAATTGAAAAATAGCAGAACATCAAAACGGTAATTACTGCAGAACTTCCTATAAAATAAAGCAGAATCATACCAATGAGATAGGATGGAATTACCATCAATAAGGGATAAATCCGATCTTCTCTGGTAGGGATGTCTATTTCCAGATTTTTCTTCCTAGCCCACACATAACAGAGTATAAAAGGTAAGAAGCCACCGAAGAATACGCTCACAATTCCCGTAATGAGAAACTCGTTGATAGGTAATAAATAGTAGCTGATAATTAAAAATACCGGTACCGCAACCAGGGGAGTATGGGTTACTGCAGAAACAGCCTTGGCAATACTTTCAATTGATGAAGTTGAATTAAGATGTTCAGGCAATCTTTATCCTCCCGAATGATTAATAACGTTAGATTTATTAATCTTAAAAGATTCTACCCAGTTTCAGCATAGCTTTGGGAGAAACCTTCACCAGCTTCTTCAGGAGAGCGGTGGGGCTGATGCGTTCAAAATCATTTCCCTGGAAAGCCCGGGCTAGAGAATCCAGTTCCTCATCAGATAGGCTCAGAAGGTATTCTTTGGCCTTCAAATACTTTCGGAACTCTGCTCCGTTTTCTTCCTGCCAACGTCTTTCGTATTCTTTAAGGACATCTTGAGACCAGTTTCCATCTTTAACAGCATTTGCAGCCACCTCTCCGGCGATGAGACCAGCCTGCATACCGGTGATGATCCCTCCACCAGTAAAGGGGTTTACCTGACCCGCAGCATCTCCTATTACCATTACGTTATTTGTGGTCAGTTTTTCCAAAGGACCGCCAACTGGAATACCTCCTGCGTTGAATTCCACAGGAACGGCATTTTTGGTGGTTTCACAATTTTTAACGAAGTCCAGTAGATGTTCATAGGCATCACGTGTTGTCATGGTGTTGATCACACCCAACCCTACATTGGCCATGTCTTCACCCTTAGGAAATACCCAGGCGTATCCTCCAGGAGCTACACGGCCAAAATAGAATTCAGTTGCCTGTGCATCTTCTAATTCAACTCCCACCATTTCAAACTGGACTCCAGATTCCATATTTTTAGCCTTAATGCCTGTTTTAAGACCTGCCCATCTTCCAACCCGTGATTCTGGGCCATCTGCTCCAATAACAATTTTTGTTTTTATGTTGACCTGTTCTTCCATGTGTATGGCCTTAACCAGCACATGATCTTCTTTTATGATAAGTCCACGGGCCAGAGTTTTGATCATGATCTGACTGCCAGCCCGGGCGGCGTCCATGGCCATGTGTTTGTCGAATACTTTTCTCTCCAGGTTGTAGCCTGTTTCGGGAAGGTCCACGTTGTCCTGGTTGAGCCAGACATCGATGCTGCTGGGTGACACTAGACGGATCTTATCCATTTCCGCAGCTATCCAACGGCTGCTGGGTTTGATACCCAATTTTTTCAAGCCTTTCTTGGAGACACCCTCAGCACATCTTTTAGGAGTTCCTATTTCCGATTTTTTATCCATAAGAAATACTTCAGCACCACCACGGGCGGCGTGTTTGGCCGCTGACGAACCAGCCGGACCGGCTCCCACCACAAGAACGTCGGTTTCTATTGTTTTTATCATGTTTCCGCCTCATTTTCCAGGGCCCCAACAGGACAGGCATTGATGCAAATCTTACACTTTTTACAGTCTTTTTTATTAAATTTCAACCTATTCTCCCCTATTTCTATTAGATTACGTGGGCATACTCCTGCACACTCTCCACAGTACATGCAGAATTCTTTAACCAGCATATTAATTCCTCCTCGTTAAATTGGGTATCCTTTGGCCTGTTATTATCCAATTTCGATATGTAACCACTGGTTTTTATATTATATAAACTTTTCTATAAACGAAGTTTAAAGTTGAGACGTTAAATAAAAACAGTTCGATTTAAAACTCATTGAGAAAATTGAAAATAGGAAGTAGTGCATTAAATTTAATATCCGTCCCTATTTGACGGAATTCATAACCATATGCTTCCATAAATCCATTGATTTTTCAATAAAATCTTCATGACTTATCCCCTGCTTCTTTAAAATATTTAAAGTTTCAGGACTTAAATCTACAATTCTTTCAGCGGTCAAGGCAATAAAAACAGCCACCTGCGTTGGGTTCAGACTTTTACGCATGGTACCATCCTGGATTCCTTCCTGTATAGCATCACAGATGGTTTTCGTGATGTCCTTAACCAGTGAATCGATTTGAGGAACATATTCGTTTTCTTTAAACTCGAATCTTTTTGATCTGGAGTAAAGGTAAGCGCCGTGATAATCGGGATATTTGTCATAAAATTCAAAATAAGCCCTTCCTGCCTGTTCAAGTTTTTCAATTCCTGTTTTCCCCTGATGAACTTTGGATTTTAGCATATCACTGAAGATATCGACTCCTCGTAAAACTACAGCAAAATATAAAGACTCTTTATTTTTAAAATAACGATAAATAACTGCTTTATTTAATCCTATTTCATGGGAAATATCGTTCATGGAAATATCATCATATCCATGTATAAAGAACAATTTTTCAGCCACTTCTAAGATGTATTTCCGTCTTTGTTCCTTTTTCTGCTCTTTTAAATTTTTAACTGACAAAATAACACCTGTAATATGATACTAGATAATTTGAGTTACTTACATAAAATAATTAAGTCTTTAAAAATGAATTTAGTTGGTTCGTTAAATCTCCAAAAACCCATAAGGTGCCATACTGGTCGCCAGCATTACCATGTTAATCTCCCGGTGCTCCAGCCAGGTATTCGATTTTCTGTTTTCATCCTTGAGCCAGAATTTTTCCAGGGAATCCGCTAGGGGAATGTACTCATTCAGGGCTTCAACACGTTGATATAGGAAATCATGTTCCTTAAAACTGTCTTCGTTGGATTCAATCAGTGATTTTAAATATTCCATCCCCTTTATCCCAATGGAAACACCCATCTCCCGGAAAGCAAGGCGGTATACGGCGGGGAAATCCTGAGGATTATTTTGGGCGTAGGATTTTAAACCGAGCAGGGCAGAGGTCAATAGGTCCTGCAGGAGAATTTCCAAATTAAATGAATCATTGGACTTAACCATTAATTGTCCGACTCGTAACGCGTCAGATAAGAGACCACCTATTCCCAGGGGGTCATCTGTAATCAAACTGATACCTCTACAGATTTTGGCCATATCATCGATTTCCGGTGTTAAGTCAGGTAATGACAACTCAAAACCCTTGGCAGCAACTTGTAACTCATTATAAGTAATATATCCATCAAGGGGGTCATGTTGGCCCATGGAAGGTACTTGGGGACGTTGGAGGTCGATGCTCATCTTCCAGTACATCCTCTTCCCTCCCGGTGTAGAATATGTGAACCCTGCATGGGCTGCCTGAGCAAGTTCCACTGCCCATTGGGAGTATACTGGATCTCCGGTAACCTCACTCACCCTGCTTAGTGCATGCATCCACTTGGTCAGGTAATGATAGTACTGCCCGTCACGGTCCCATTCCAGACGTTCATCGAAGGGCTCACCAGGCAGGCGTTCGTTTAAATCTTTACCAATACGGAGACCGCCCTTAGTAGGGTGTATCTCACCATACTCATCATTTAAACCACTGATCCAGCCTTCCCGGGGATCATCATCATGATAACGCCCCAGTGTATGATGTACCTGGTTTATCAGTTTCAATGCTAATTTCAGGAAATTTTCATCGTTTGTCTGTCTGTACAGTTCCAGGTAGTTGCATACTGCGAAGGCGTCAGTCCATAGGTAACGTTTAGGATTATGTGAAGGCGGGTCAAGTCCAGTGATAGATGCGAAGTCCAGCATTATTTCCATGGCAGAATCAACATTGGTTTTTTGCTTCATTTATTTGATGACGTTCTTTTTTTCTAATTCATCTATTTAGCACTGTTTATTTATCTGTAACTGATGTCTCATTTATTTTTCTAAAAAAAATTTGAATTAAATTCCAAGAGGGGGATTGTTAATATAAATCCTTAATTTTATATTAAAAACCACCCTATTATCTAAGTGGGATATGTATGTGTGAATACTGCATCCAGCATGGTGCTGGTAAAAAATGGTATCTGGCCGCTCAAAACTATGCCCGGGAACTTACCAGATCAGAAGAAAGAGAATCCTTTATATATGATTTCTTTAGAAATTACAGCAGAAATTACAATAGAAACGTACGTAAAATGGATATAGCCGGGCGATTACCATTTGTTAGGGATTATGCCATGAAGAAATTCGATTCCTACTTTAATTATAAACATTCTGGGCAGGTTATTTCACTGGAAGATGCTGTAAGCATCTGTACCATACCCGGAAGGGTTAGTGTAATAGATTGCCCCTGCAAGAAGTATCTTCTTGGTGAAAATGAGAAGAAATGTATCTTGTTTGGAACTACTGCTGAAATCGTTGATAACATCCCAGAATTCTCTCCTGTACAGGATATGGGGGCCGAAGACGTTGCAGAACTTCTTAAAGATCTTGATGAAGCTGGACAGGTGCACACTGTTTGGACGTTTAAGACCCCCTATATTGGGGCTCTTTGCAATTGTAACAGATCGGATTGTCTCTTATTTCATCTGAAGGAAAGATACAATTCTAAGAATATAATTAAAAAAGGCCATGAAGTTGCTTATGTGGATGTAGAAGTTTGTGATGGTTGCCGAATTTGTCAGGATAACTGCCAGTTCAACGCTGTAGACCTTCAGCAAGGAAAAGCCACAGTAAACAAGAGGTGCCATGGTTGTGGAGTATGCCGGAGTTTTTGCCCGGTAGAGGCTATTCATTTACTACCCAAAATTGAGGTTTAAATGGATGTGGTTTAATGGAATAAAATACTTGTAAATCATTTCTTAGTACTTATGATTGGATTTGAGTTAAAAACCTATCAAAAAGTATATCTGAACCGTTGTTAGGGCAAATCCCAGGGAAGCTCCAGCTACAACCTGGTTGCGGGTATGTCTTTTCAGGAATAATCTGCTCCACATCACCAACGGTATGAGGAGTAAGGAAATAAGGCCAGGATAGTCGAATACGTATATAAGAAACGCTACTGGACCGGCAATACCCACAGAGTGTATGCTGATCTTCCAAAACATGCTGATAAGCAGGACCACCATGGTATTGGAGAAGTAACAGAACATGAGAACGGTGATTACAAGTGGGGCAGAAATAATAAACAGAACTATTACTCCCAGTAAGTAGGATAGTAGAATCCAAAACAGGGGATATAACCTATCTTCCTTATTCGGCATATCTAATTCCAGATTCTTGTTCTTAATCCAGGCATAGGCTATGATACTTGGTATTACCACGGCAAAACACATGGTAACCAGTGTGATTGTGATAAAATCAACACCTTTTAGAAAATAATAGCTTAAACCGAGAAACATGAATAAAGCAATCAAAGGAGCATTGCTGAGGGTGGAAACAATATTTGCCGTTTTATACTTAGCTTTGTAATTATTCCAGTCGGACATGTACGAACTCCTGTGATAGCAAGAAAAGATTTTTTTAACGACGGTTTTATTTAGACTTCTAAGTAAAAATGGCTTACTATTTAATTTTTTAGTATCAAATTTTTTTTTAAAAAAAGTACTTCAAAAAAATAAAGATATTATTAACCCGTTTTAATAGAGTTAAATATCATATTAACCGTTGCACTGAGCTCTGCATCTTCTGAATCAGGCCCATAAACAGAAATGACATAAGTTGTACCTTTGTCTGTGAAGGCCATGTCATAATATTTCAATAAACCACTCGTGTTAGGCTCTTTAATCGCTGTTATACTTTTAAAGACCTCGACTCCATTAGGGTTGGTTTCTTCTGTTGATGAAACGATCTGATCCCCACGTTCTCTAACAGCCGCATTACTATCATCTCTGGCATTACGTGGATTCACACTTAGACTTTTTTGAACTAGGATATCGATGTTATCATTTCCAAGTTTACCCACTTCTTGCCAATTTTCAGTGCCTATCATGATCGACTCGTAATTGGTGTTGTTTTCCGTGTTTTCCATATTTTCGGGATAATTGAAACTCACTGATCCATCAGATGCTAAACCATCGGAAAAACTGAAACTTTTATTACTGTTCGTCCATCCAAATATAGCGGCTGCAACAACCATCACACCTAAAACACCGAAAAGCAAGTAATATTTCTTCATAAAGCAACACTGATCATACTATCCCGTTTTATTTTAATAATGACTTTCGGTTTGGCTCTGATTAATACGTTTAACTTAAATCCCACACATACAACTTAAAACAGTAGTCTCCGTGATTTTTAGTGCCAACAGCCACGTTCTGAGCATCTTCTATATTTCCCTTTGAAATTATGGTCTCACCATCCAGATGGTTTAATTCCACCAGCTTATAATTCATTCCCTGGAGATTATTATCCAGATATGAACCGGCCAGCTCACCAGCACCAGCAACACCGGTGGCATTGTTACCATTCGCCTTAAGGACCGTTACCATCTCTTCAATTAAGGTACCTTCAGAGGTGTGATACTGGCCCATAGCATCTAAAGCATCCTGTGCCTGATGAGAGAGGCGTATCTGCTGGGAAGGCAGGATTAAACTCCCCTGATCTACACCACTAACCGCAATAAGTATTATAAAAACAGGAATAAGGGCTAAAACCGCATCTAAAGTGAAAATAAATCCATTATCATCCATAGTGTAATATGATCTCTATAAAGACCATTACCTCTCCCTTATCATTTTAACGATATCGTCTTTCTTACTAATAGCTTCCTGGGCAGCATGTGCGGTTTTATCCTTCATGGACTGGAAATCCTCCGGTTGGGTATCTCCCACGATTTTTTTAATCTTGGTATAGGCCGCCTCTCTAAAGAGGGGTACCAGCTCGGTTTCTTCCCCATTCTTTACCAGACGGGATTTACCCTTATCATCCACTTCACCAATCTGGGCTATACGCACACCCACATCAGATATGGCCTTTTTAACCTGGTCCGCCTTATCTTCCGGGGTTATTATCATCAGGGAATCCACGGATACACCCAACGGATCGATGTTCAGATTTTCCAGCATCTCCAGAACGGTGGGGTTTATAAGTTCCCGGATTTTTTCCTCATAGAATTTAAGTCCCAAGCCGGTGGTACGTGATATCTCATGGGCATCACCTCTTAACCCGCCGTTGGTTACATCGGTCATGGCATGTACATCTTGGATTAACCCTGAATTGAAAATAGCTTCTGAGGCCTTTATGAAGTTTATGTCCATGGTCTCCCATACCACATCGAAAAGACCATGATAGAGGGCTGTGGTGGTGATGGTACCGCCTCCTGAACCCTCAGTGAGTAGTATGACGTCTCCTTCTTCGGCTCTTTTGCGTGCTGTTGGTGGATAGGGTGATACGCCCACGGCGCCCACGGCGCTGACTAATCTGTCGCCCAGGACCATGTCTCCACCTACTCTCAGGGTACTTCCAGCCACTAAGGGGACGTTTAATAGTTCTGATACTGCGCATACTCCTGCGGTGAAGTCGAAGAGTTTACCCACGTCACCATCATCGGCCAGGTGGAGGTCGCTTATAATGGCAACGGGGTGGGCGCCCATAACGCACACATCACGCAGGGAAGCCCTGGCAACATGAAAACCACCCAGAAAAGGGTATTCACTTAGTCGGGAGTGTATACCGTCTACTGCTGTGGTTATGTAAAGCTCTTCAGATCCCATGTTGGTTTTCACCACTCCACCGTCGTCCTGGGCTGATGGGGTGATGAGTGCGCTGCTGTTGGTGCTGGCCACTATATCTGCGATTTTCTGGTGGACGAAGAAGTCCCCTTCACCCCGGGAGCCCACTCCAATTTCTCCCATTTTCACATGGGCCGGGGGGTAGTTGATCAGGCTTTTTAAAGCAGGGTCTTCATGTTCCTCGATTTTTAGTGTGTACTTAACTTCCTCTATGACTGCCCGGGCCATTTCACCCGCTTTTTGGGGGTTGATGTCTTTGTATTCCAGTATCTTCTCTTGTAAACTATTTTCAATGGTGCTTTCGTCTTCTTTTTTGATTGATTTCCTTACGAATCCTTCAATATCCACGGTTAACCCCTCTTTGAGATATGTTTTCTGGGCAAGTTCCTATTTGATAATACTTATATATAAATTTTTATTATTCTATCAGTTCTACAAAATTTTCCAAAATCTTAAGCCCAGTCTGCCCGCTTTTTTCCGGGTGGAACTGGGTGGCGAATATCTGGTCTTTACAGATTACAGCGGGGACTTCCACACCGTAATCAACGGTGGCAGCGATTATGTTTTCGTCAGAAGGTGACACATAGTAGGAGTGTACGAAGTACATGTAATCGTCTTTGATATCCTCTAAAATCGGACAGGAACGTTTAATCTGTAAGTTGTTCCATCCCATATGGGGTATTTTAAACCCTTCATTAATTAAGGAGTCTGGGAATTTTTTTACTCCTCCTTCGAATATGTTCAATCCTTCAACGCCTTCGCTTTCCTGGCTCCGGCTGAATAAAACCTGTAAACCCATACAAATTCCTAAAAATGGCTTTCCACTGTCTACATGTTCGTGGATGGTGTTTCCATACTTCCGCAGGTTGTTCATGGTGTGTCCAAAGGCACCCACTCCGGGTAGAACCAGTGCTTCGGCTTTCTGCAGGTCATTTAGATCGTTGGTTACCCTGGTTTCCACTCCAATTTTGGTGAAGCCGTTCTTGATGCTCTTCAGATTTCCGGATCCATAATCTATAATGGTTATCATAATTAAATTTTCTTTGTAAATTTTTGTTTTTAAAATAAAAAATGTAAATAGATGTTTTGGTGGTAAATAGGGGCTGTCTATCTGGTTTCATAGAAATCTTTAACCCTTTCGGTGTCGTCCAGGTGGGGGGTGGAGACTTCATGGAGTACGGTGTTTTCCATGGCTACGATGGAGTGTTTTTCATGGGGTTTAATGCGTATGGTGTCGTTTTTACCGAAATAATCCTTCCGGTCCTCGAATTCTATGTAACCGGCACCACTGACGATGTACATGGTTTCATCCTTTTTAGTGTGGTAGTGGAAGGAGGTTTGGAAGCCTTCCTTCAGGAACAGTTCCTTGGTGAGGTATTTGTCTGTGTGGATCAGTATTTTTTCGTATCCCCAGGGTTTGTCTTCCCGGTTTTTGTATTCTTTTCGGATTTCTTCCAGTTCCTTGGTGGTGTCGATGGCCATCCAGAACAACCCGTCTTCCTTGTAGTAACCGAGCTTGTTTTCCTTAGCAAGCATGGGAAAGACGGTTTTTTCGATATCTCCCACTTCAAATTCTCCGAAGTCTATTTCGCCCTGGGAAAAATACACTCCTCCATTTATGTAGTAGTCCAGAACGGGTTTTTCTTTAAATGAAACTAATCTGTCTCCGCTTACTTCCACTATTCCGTAGGGTGAGACCATTTTGGTTATGAATATGGATAAGGGATAGTCTGATTTTTCACCCTGTTCGATCATCTTCTTTATGTTTAAATCAGCCACTACATCCCCGTTCCTGATAACGGATTGTTCATTATTTTTTAAACTTTCCATTCCAAGTCTGATGGCGTTTAAAGTACCGAGGGGTTTGTCTTCCTGGATGTATTCAACATCCACTCCCATATAGTTATCTCCGTACCTTTCTTCGATTTTTTCACCCAGAAATCCGGTTAAAAGGATTGCCTTGTCAACACCGGCGCTTTTAAAATCGAAAAGCTGCTTGTCCAGTATGGTGTAGTTATCTTTAATTTCAACTAAGGGTTTGGGAATTTTCTCTGTAAGAGGTCTTAATCTCTTTCCAAATCCTCCGCAAAGAATTAAACCCACTGTTTTGGTCATAATATCACCTTATAATTTAATTCTTGATTTTTGATTAATATAAACGTTTATTAAATTAGTATTTCTTGGTTCATCAATTCTCTTAAAACCAGTCCAAAATCGGAGGGGACAACTTCTGATGTGCCCAGGGTTTTGGCATGGGCGTCTAACTCGGTAACTACGTAATCGTATCCCAATTTTTTCAGGGGTTCCACCAGACGTGGGCCGTCAGTAACTGCTATACTAACCCCAGGAACGGTTTCAATGGGGAGAGCATGTGGTACTCCGGCAACTACTACTAAGTCAAAGGATCCATCCTTTAATAACTCAGCAGCTTTTTCTCCAGTTTGAGGATATTCATCTAACCCGCCTGTGATATAGTCTACGAAGGTACCTTCTTTTTCCAGTTCTTCCCTGATGTTTCGTGCATGCTGTCTTATGCGGGGGAGGCCCACATCCTCATCGAGGTTGGCGATTATCGTGGGGTGGTTATTTTCATTAAATTTTTTAAATGGCAATTTTAATAGGTCGGCGAATAGGTAGGAAGTTTCTTTTTTAGCATTTAAAACCAGGGCAACTTTATCCCCCCTTTCTAGACTGGAAAGGAGAATTTTACCCACTTTTTCCTTGAGGTCTCCATAGGAAGGCTGGATATATTCTCCCTGGGCCATACCTCTGGTTTTTTCAATTTCTGTGGCTTTTTTAAGCATCTTCGTCTGTCTGTCTCTTTCTTCAGCGGATATGATTCCTTCCTCTGCTGCAGCATCGAGAACAGCTATAGCTCCTTCAGTGTTGTCTCCCTCACTTAACCCGCCGTGGGATTCAATAGCCAGTACCTGGGCTTTTGTATTTACATTTTCCACGGCTTCTTTCAGGTCTTCTCCGATGATCATACTGGCACAGGTTCCAACTATCCCAACTAACTTGGGTGAGAACATGGAATCCACTTTCTGGAGGGTTTCCTCCAGTTTCTCAGAGGCTCCGAATATGAAGTCGTTTTCAGACATGGCAGTGGTCACCACCCGCACACCGTCATTTTCCAGGAGACGGCCTGTACGGAAGCAACACCCATGCGGTCCGTGTAATACGATTACATCGGCGTTTAAATCGCGTAAAGTGTAAAGTGCAGCTGCAATAGGGCTTGGTCTCGGATGCATGATCTACCTCATTTTCCAAATAATTACCTTATTTCATTAGTAAACTAGGGATTGAAATTATAAAGATTTGCTTATATAAATTTATAAGAAAAAAGTTTGGAGAAAATGATGATTATCACAGATTTACTAACTGGGTTCTTTAGGGAAAGGCCAAACAGGTTCACTGTAAAGTTCAATATGGATAAAAAAACCGAACTAGCCCATTTAAGAGATCCTGGGAGACTTACTGAACTTTTACGGCCTAATGTTATGCTTCTCCTAAGACCAGCCCAGAATGCTGCAAACCGGAAGACGAAATACGATGTCCTGGCTGTTTTACATGAAGACAGATGGGTTTTGATAAATTCCGGATTCCACAGTGACATAGCAGAAGAACTGATAGAATCTGGAATAATAGATGAATTTAAGGGGTATTCTATAGAAAAAAGGGAGTACACCTATGGAAACAGCAGGCTTGATTTTTCACTTACAAATGAAGAGACGAGTGAAAAGTTACTACTTGAAGTCAAGGGCTGCACCCTGGTAGAGGAAGGATTGGCTAAATTCCCAGACGCACCCACCCTCAGGGGTAAAAGGCACGTGGAAGAGCTTATCAAGGCTAGACAGGAAGGTTACAATTCAGCAGTTCTTTTCCTTATAATGAGGGATGATGCAGTAGAATTCAGTCCTAACTGGGAGATGGATCCCGAGTTTTCAAAGGCCCTTAAGATTGCCCGGGAAACAGGGGTTGACATAATTGCCTATTCCTTTGAAATTATTTTAAAAGATATTTTAAACGGGTCATATTTAGAAATAAAACCACTAAAACTGGTTGATGTTGAGATTTAATTGCTGATATATTTCCTCAATTCCTCTGCAAAGAATATTATGGGGATAAATGGGAGTAGATAAAGCCATTCATTTAATCCCAGGGCCGTGGTGCTGAAAATATTCTGCAACAATGGAATATAGATGATGGATAACAGTACGATAACTTCAAAAATTATTCCTCGGATGATCCATTTATTTTTAAACAATCCCACCTTGAAAGCAGAGGTTCTGGTGGTCTGACATCCTAACAGATTCCCAATCTGAGCCACAACGATACCGGCAAAGACCATGGTGGTAGCCTTTAGATAAAGAGGGTCGCTGAAGGATAGGTCAATTCCAAAAGACCAGCCAGCACTGAAAAGAACCCAGAAATACCCGGACATAACCAGAACGGCTTCAATAAGCCCCAAAAATACGTATCCCCTGATGATAACGAAACGGTTAAGCAGTCCCTCTTTCCGGGAGCGGGGAGGACGATCCATAACATCGGATTCAGAGGGACCTACCCCTAGAGCCAGTGCCGGGAGCGTGTCTGTTCCCAGATCAATGGCCAGTATCTGCATAACCGTGATGGGCAGCGGAATACCGAGGACGACCATTAAAACAAAGGGGATGATTTCCGCGGTTTCATGGCTGAAAATATAGGTGATGAACTTCCTAATATTCTCATAGATGGTGCGACCTTCCTTGATGGCACCTACTATAGTGGCAAAATTATCATCGGTTAAGATCATATCAGAAGCTTCTTTAGCCACATCCGTACCGGTAATTCCCATGGCCACCCCTATATCTGCCTTTTTAAGGGCGGGGGCATCGTTAACACCATCACCGGTCATGGCCACTATTTCATCTTCACTTTCCAGTAGGGATGCAATCCGCATTTTATGCTCCGGCACCGCCCTGGCAAATATCACATTACAATCACCCCTTAAAATCTCTTTAACCTGCTCATCGGATAGTTTATCCAATTCTTTACCCTTGATAATCTGACAAGGTTCACCACTTATAATCCCTACTTCTTCTGCTATGGACTGGGCAGTCAAACCATAATCACCGGTGATCATCAAGATCCTGATCCCAGCCCGGTGACAATCTTCGACTGCAGGTTTAACCTCCGGGCGGGGAGGATCCTGCATAGCCATCATACCCACAAAAACCATATCCCTCTCCACACTCTGAGGCTGATAATCCTCAAAATCAGAGGATAATTCCCGGTAGGCCATACCAAGAATTCTCAGTCCAGAAGCGGCCAGTTCATCATGCACTTTAATTATTTGTTCTTTTTCTTCTTCGGAAAAAGTTCTAGCCTCTCCATTAACCGATATCTGGCTGGAAAGGGCTATCATCTTTTTAGGGGCTCCTTTAATGTAAGCCATTTTAACCGGGCCTTTTTGGTGGATGGAACTCATGGATTTTCTTTTAGAATCAAATGGAAGCTCAAAGATTTGGGGCTGTTCTTCTATCCTCTCCTTCCAGTCAAATCCATTTTTACGGGCAGCCACCAGGAGAGCCGCTTCTGTGGGATCACCCAGAATTTTCCATTTCTCACCAGATTTAGAAGGTTCTACCAGTTTGGCGTCATTGGCAAAGGTGGCTGAACGCATCAAAAGCCTTAATTCTCTGATTTGTTCCTGGGAGACCTCTTTTCCCTGATGCAGAAATTCACCCTGTGGTTCGTATCCCGTACCGGTTACGTCTAGAATTTCATAGGGTATCCATATTTTACGTACGGTCATCTCATTCCTGGTTAGGGTTCCTGTTTTATCGGTACAAATGATGTTGGTTGATCCCAGGGTTTCCACACTGGAAAGACGTTTTATAAGGGCGTTTTTTCGTGCCATTTTCTGCACCGAAGCCGCCAAAGACAGGGTAACGGTAGGAAGCAGACCTTCAGGTATATTGGCCACGGTCAGGCCGATGGCGAAAAGAAAAGCCACGGAAAGAGGTAAACTAACCAGGTAGATATTCACTGTAAAGAGGATTAATCCCATTAAAACGGCCAGAATAGCTATAATCTGGGTTACCCGGCGTAATTCTTTTTGTAGAGGGCTGAGTTCGTCCTTAACCTCCTGGGTAAGTGCGGCGATTTTGTTAAATTCTGTATGTACACCGGTTGCAAATACTACAGCCCTCCCAGAACCGGAAGCAACACTGGTCCCGGCGAAAACAAGGTTATGTACTTCAACGGGATTTTCATCCCCCTCTTCAACTTCCGCCACTTTCCATACGGGTTTTGATTCTCCAGTGAGGGTTGAAGAATCCACCTTCATCTGGAAGGCTTCCACCAGACGGGCGTCGGCAGAGATGTTATCCCCTTCTTCCAGTATCATGATGTCTCCAGGAACCAGTTGGGAGGAAAGTATTTCACTTTCTTTTCCATCCCTTATCACCTTAGTAGTAGTGGGTAAAATCCTTTTAAGGGCTTCAATGGCTTTTTCTGCCTGGTATTCCTGCCAGAAACTGAATATAGCGTTGATAATTATCACCGCTATAATGGCCAATCCCAGCTGGGGCGTACCTGATATAAAAGCAAGTATACTAGCCGCCCAAAGAAGTAAGGCTAGAAGTTGGTATAAGTTAGCTAAAAACTCGTAAATAATGGGGGTTTTTTTAATTTCCTCAATCTGATTAGCACCATATTTTTCCAGGCGTTTTCCAGCATCTTCGGTACTTAAACCCCTCTTTGAAGTCTCTAATTCGCTATAAACTTCAGATGAAGGGAGTTTATAGATCCTCATTTTACACTTGAAATATACCTCTCTGTCTGTTAGTAGTACCAATCTTTATAGAGCTTATAAAACAAATAATTATTGATGAATAGTATTAGAATGGTTAAATCGTGATTTTTTATGGAATGTGATGTTTTAATAGTAGGTGCTGGGCCGGCAGGACTTTTTGCAGCCAGTGAACTGGCAGGACATTTTGATGTGGTGGTAGTAGATAAAGGTAGGGAAATGGATGAAAGGCTTTGTCTGGCCCTTGAAAATGGGTCATGTCGAGAATGCAAACCCTGCAATATAACTGGTGGTGTTGGAGGTGCAGGCGGTCTTTCCGATGGTAAACTAAACCTTAGGCCAGATATCGGCGGTGACCTGGAAGAATTTGTAAGCCAGGAAGAAGCCTGGGACATCATCAATGAAATAGACCAGTTCTTTCTCAGGCACGGGGCTCCTGATGAACTTTACTCCCCTAATGAAGAGCAAATAGCCGATATACTCAGAAAATCAGCAGCTTCTGGAATTAAATTCATCCCAATCGTTCAGAGGCATATGGGTTCAGATAAAACCCCGGCCATTATAGAATCCATTAAAAAAGAACTGGAAAATAAAGGGGTAAAATTTTTACTGGAAACTGAAATCATAGATATAATCGCAGATGAAGATGTAGAGGCAGCCATAGTTAGGAATGCTATGGAAGGCGAGTTTAAAATAAAGTGTAAATACATCATCGCAGCCCCTGGGAGAGTGGGAGCTTACTGGCTCTCTGATCAGATGAACAAGCTTAAAATACCCTTTAAACATAATCCAGTTGATATCGGGGTTCGAGTGGAAATACCGCAGATTGTAATGGATGAAATAACCCGTATAAACTGGGATCCTAAATTCCATGTCATGACCAAAACCTACGACGACTTCGTCAGAACATTTTGTGTATGTAACCATGGATTTGTAGTTGAAGAAGTCTATGATGATTTTACAGGGGTTAACGGCCATTCACTGCGTGATAAAGTTTCTGAAAACACCAACTTTGCATTTTTAGTAAGGGTAGAACTAACCGAGCCCATAGAAAACACTTCAGATTACGCATTTTCAATAGCTACCATAGCAAATACTCTGGGTGGGGGAAAACCTCTCCTGCAACGCTTAGGCGACCTTAAAAGGGGGAGAAGATCCACTTGGAGAAGACTGGAGCGAAGCAACGTGGTACCCACCTTCAGCAGTGTAACACCAGGAGATATTGCTATGGCCCTCCCACACCGCCTGATAGTGGATATAATAGAAGGATTAGAAGCTTTAGATAAAGTAATACCTGGTATTGCATCTGATTCAACCCTACTATACGCCCCGGAGATAAAACTATACGCCATGCGGGTAGAAGTGAACAGTGGAATGCAGACCGGTATAGGCGGACTTTACGTTGCTGGTGATGGGGCAGGAGTTTCCCGGGGAATAGTGGGAGCTTCTGCCACGGGGATTATCGCGGCGAGGGATATTTTGAAAAGTAAGAACAAATTTAAGGACTAAAATTATTCACCGACAGATAATACTTATCACATCACAATCTTCCAGTTCATAGTCGCTGCTAACCCTTCTGCAGCTACGGGCATCCAGCGCATGCATGAATCCTTCACCAATATCAGTATGCACCAGATAGGCTAAATCTCTCGGTTTAGAACCTCTTTGGATTAGGAATGCATCTGGGAGCACGTTACCCTTCTGATCACATAGTTTATGCTCATCTTCCACTGGGTAGACGGTGATCATATCCAGGATGTCAAAAACAACCTTATTCAAAGCCTGCTGTACACCGGTACTCCCATACTTTTTAAGCATGTGCTCTTTTATATAATTAAGAGCCTTTAGCTGTGCATCGCTTAATTCATCTGGTTTTGTTATCTCAAAATCAGGATCACCAGGGAAATAACTTATTAAACCAGCTTCAGACGCTCGGATAAGGGCCAGTTCTGACTCGGCCGAGGCGGGTATGACGTTTTCATATTTTTCCTGCAGTTTTTTAACGTTCTCCTCAGCGGTTGGTAAATCTGCTTTATTAGCCACGATGAGCATGGGCTTAGCCAGTTTGAGTAGGTGGTCAAGGAATTGGATGATATCATCGTCTTCCCATTTATCGATATCCTTGTTAATTACTTTTTTAGCTTCTGCCACTTCTTCCAGGGATATCCCGGTACCACTAAGCTGTTCAGCTATTACCTTGGCAATGTCCAGTTTCTCAGAAAGGGCTTTTCGAACCATCTTGTTCCAGTTCTTCTTCAAAATCCCATAAAGCCACATGGTGATCTCATGCTCTAAAAACTCCACATCATCTAGAGGGTCATGGGAACCTGCTTCACAGGGCCTACCCTCCTCATCAGTGGAGCCTGAGGCATCTATGATGTGTATAAATGCTTTGGCCTGTCTTAAATCATCTAAAAACTTGTTTCCCAATCCGCGACCTTCATGTGCTCCCGGGACCAGTCCAGCTACGTCAACCAGCTCTACCGGTATCAGGCGTTGACCATCCTCGCATCGGGAGGTTCGAGGATTACAGGTAACCTTTAATTCTTTACAAGGGCATTTACTGATAACATGTCCCACTGCTTTATTAGCATCGATGGTGGTGAAGGGGTAGCTGGCCACTTCGGCCTCTGATAAGGTGGCTGAATTGAAAAATGAAGATTTACCCACGTTTGGTTTTCCGGTTACGGCGATTTGAAGCATATGATCACTTTTATAAATTAACAATATTTTATTAGGTTATTTAATTAATCTTTTTTTATTGAATGTAATACTTTTTTAAAATAAATGGTAGAATATTTATCTTTAATCAAAAATAATATTGATGAAGTAATATGTCTTTAGAAGATTCAGAATCACTCCCAGTAAATTACTATTTTAAAAAGAAAATAGAATGGTCTTTAAGAGAATTTAAGCATGTTAAGGACTTAGACGAGGTAATATGTCAAATAATAAAATTAAAAGAATTAAGATTTCATTACAAATTAACTGATAAACTCCAAATTGATAGAAGAAGTTCTATATTAAGACCTCTTAAAGTAGGAATTCCTCTTACAAGGGAAGAAATACAAAAAGTGCCTCTTATAAAAATTGGATATGAGAATTTAAATGATCCATTTTTATATCCATACTTTAAAAAGGATTTAATTAACTTTCCAGATTTTTATTTTCTTTATAAATTCTTGGAAGCTGTTTATTTTCTGGACATTGGTCATTTTTTAAAAAAGGAAGATTTAGAGAAGTTATACTTCTGTAGATTGGATGAAAACATAATTTCCAATCTTGATGATTTTGAAGATCTTTCAGGACTTGAAATCACTTTGGAATTCTTTGTTAAGCTTAAACATCTTGGTTGGGAAAATAAAGAGACTGATACTTTTTTCAATCAATTAAATCGCGCCAGAATAGATATGATCTATGATTTTACAGAATTCAGTGATATTGATTATTCTGGAAGTTTGACTCCATCTGGAATTGGATTTAACAGACCAAATGTGCAAATGTCGGCATTCCCACCGTTACATAAAAGAGCTTATATTCTCTTCGGCATCCCTATTAATCGGAGGGTTATAAACTATGGCATATTTTTAAGTGTTTTGCCATATGGAAGTCCATATTTCAACTTTCCAGCAACAGAAAATGCATTTTTGCTGTTTCTTTCGGGGTGCAGCGCAGTAAATTCTAATTGTGATGTTATAAATGAGAATGACGTAATTAGAGCTTATAAAACTTATTACAAGCTTTTAACAACTAATATTTCCAGAATAGTTGATGAATTATTGGAAGAAAAATTCATGTCAAAATAAACCACTATGCAACCTTTCCCTGCGAAGAACCCTTAATAACCACTTTCTCAGTCACATTAAACTTCCTCTTAGGCTTCATTCCCAGTAACAGCTCAGTTTGCGCTTGTACGTAGGGTAAAAATCCGAAGGTGAGCATGTTAACCATTATAGCCCCGGTTTCTATGAAGTCCCAGACATGACGCCACCAGGGCCAACCTTCCGGTACGGGAATTATGTTGCGGCGGAGGATAACGATGGGTATATTTAACAGAGTGGCCCCGAGAAGTATGTACCCTAATAAGCTGGGTATATTGTACGATACGGGAATTTCCAGAAACATCTTACTGAAGAAGTTTAATAGGGGAATCCCGAAGGTGATGAGGTAAACCACGGTAAGGAAGAAGAGCTGATTATCAAAAAGAGTCCATAATATCCTTAAACGTTTTTTCAATGGTATTTTCCCATTGTAATAGAGACCGGCCAGAGTTATGGGGAATACGATTATACCCCAGCCCCAGCGGTGCTGCTGCTGGTAGAGGGAACGGTGGGTTTTAATGTAGCTCTCATTTTCCACGGCGTCGTTATAGGTGGGAATGTAAACTTCTTCACCAGAAAAATCACCATCGAAACGGACCTTGGCATTCCAGTAAAATGCGGTGTCATCGTTTTCAATGTCGGGGCACCAGTAGTTAACATCTTCAACTGTTTTGAGACTGACAGCATAGGATGACCAGGTATCCTTGCTTTTCTTAAGGACGGTCCAGCTGTGTAGAACTACAAGGGTTAGGGATGTAGAAAAAACGCGTACCAGGGCAGGTACACGCCAGAAGTTGTTGTTGAAGGTGTGCACGGCACTGGAGTAGAATTTATGGTACCTGTTTTTGCTGCTCAGGAATTTGTAGGTGATGGCAGACATGTACTTCTTATGGGGGATCTGGTCGCAGTCGAAGGTGAACAGCAGATAATCCTTAGAGTCTTCTCCCATTTCTTTGATTTTCTGGACAAAGTGTCGTGTGGCCCAGTTGATGTTACCTCCCTTCACACCCATGACTTCTCCCTTGATATTTGCAGGATGAACGTAGTAGATGATTTCCCTGAAATGGTGCCCGTATTTTTGTTTGATGTATTCGAAGTATTCGATGCACTGCTGGGCGTGTTTTTCTTCAATGGCCACCACGAAGGATATCTTTTGGGTGTCTACGTCTGAATCTGCCCATCCTGCTACGGAAGGTTCTATGGTTTCCAGTCCTTCGTTGTATATGGGGTAAATTAATACGTATTTCAATTTTTCGTATTCTTCCCTATATTTATTCTGGATTTTATCCATCCAGTCTACCTTGACATCATGTCGGGTCCTTTTAATCCCAAGCCAGAGGCCGTAAACAAAAAGAAATGCCCGGTATAACCAGTAAACCACTATAACCGTGATATATCCCACTAAAATATGGGGAATGCCCATGAATACTGCAATCAGCGGTGTAAGTATGAATATCCAGGTGAAAATACCAGGGATCATTTCAAAAATTCGTCTAAGGATTCCTGGAGTTTGGGTTGGGAATCCCATATGCCTATCTGCAGGGTTCACCTTATCGGGAGTAATTTGCTTTTTGGCCGATAAATCGTCTAAAATAGCTTTCGCTCTTTCTGATATTTCCTGTGAAATATGGTTAAATGCAATTTTAGGATGCGGTGGCGGTAAAAATTCGGAAATGATATCTTCATCTTTAGTAAGGTTTTCTGAACGCTTACTTTCCAATCAGTAACCCCCTTTATCAGTATAATTATATTAGTCAGAGAATAAAATAATTACGGAAGCAGAGGTTTCCGCAAATTTTGAAGGTGCAATAAGATGTCCAAACTCTTCGTGGTTGGTATTGGCCCTGGATCACAAGATTATCTGACTTTTAAGGCCAAAAAAATCACTGATTCAGTGGAAGTTCTCATCGGAAGTAGAAGGGCCTTGGAATTATTCCCGGAGACGACTGGAGAGAAAATAGAGTTGGATCCTAAGAATATGGAGAAAGGCTTCGGGCATGCCATTTCAGAGGTTAAAAAAGGTAAATCTGTAGCTCTACTTTCAACGGGAGATCCAGGATTTTCTGGGATTTTAAAACCAGTTTTGGACTTGTCAGGGACTGTTGAGATTGAAGTGGTGCCGGGTATAAGCTCTATCCAGCTATGCGCCGCGAAACTGGAAATTTCATGGGATGAAGCGAATTTAATAACTTTACACGGAAAAGGAGTTTCTTCCCAGTTATTGGAAGCATTGGAGAATGGTAGACCCACTATGGTACTTCCTAATTTTAGTGTGAAAGAAGTAGCTGAATTTTTACTCGATAATGGCATTGATCCCCAGAGAGAAGTTGCTATCTGTGAAAGGTTAAGCTATCCTGATGAGAGGATAGTTAAAACAGTCCTGAAAGATGTTTTAAATGAAAATTTCAGCTATATGTGTGTGATGGTCATATTTTAAATTATTTAGTTAATTCTTCGTCTCCTGCATTCCATGGGGGATTAACCATACATAAAAACTTCAAATCAGTATCTCCAATATTTTCAATCCATTGAACTGAACCTGGAGGTATATAAATAGCTTGATTGGGAATAACTTCTTTTGATTCATTTTCTATATGCATAAAGCCTTTACCTTCCAGTATGAAATATATTTCCACCGATGATTTCATTCGGTGTGGCAGGGAAGATTCTCCTGGTTTTAGAATGGCATGGGCAATGCTGAAATTCATCTTTAAGTCATTTTCTTCCCTTTTTGGGTGTAATAGTTCACATATAAGGGTTTCGTCCAGTGCATTGAAATATTTGCAGTTGTCAGTTGTTTTAATAATCATATTAACCTTCTACTAAACTTGTATGAATTATATATAAATTTAAATAGATGTAAAGGAAATAAACATTGTCATAGAGGTGAGGAAATGCTAACATTAATTATTGGTATAATAGTACTAATCATAGTAATTGGAATAGTAGTGTATTTTGTTGCAATTTACAACAGCCTGATAAATCTGAGAAACCGGGTTAAGAACGCCTGGTCTCAGATAGATGTTCAGCTTAAAAGGAGAACTGACCTTATACCTAACCTGGTGGAGACAGTTAAAGGTTATGCAGCACATGAAAAGGGTGTTTTTGAAAACGTCACCAAGGCACGGGCCGGTTTGATGAATGCTCAGACGCCACAGGAGAATGCACAGGCAAATAACATGCTGACAGATGCGCTTAAATCTCTTTTTGCCGTTGCAGAAAACTACCCTACTTTGGTGGCCAGCCAGAACTTCCAGGACTTACAGAGACAGCTATCAGAAACCGAAGATAAAATCGCCTACTCCAGACAGTTCTACAACGACACGGTTTTGATGTACAACAACAAAATCCAGATGTTCCCCAGCAACTTAGTGGCCAACCAATTCAACTTCCAGGAAGAAGAATTCTTCGAAGCACCGGAAGCCGAAAGAGAAGTTCCAGAAGTTAAATTTTAATCAATTTTATGAGGGATAGGATGAAGGATAAAAAATTCTGGCTCTCGGTATTAATTATCTCACTATTAATTTCAGCTGGTTTAGGGGTTGCTTCTGCTCAAGACAGAAGCTACACCATACCCTATATAAATATGGACCTTTATCCTCAGGAGGATGGAGCACTCCATGTTAAAGAAACCCTCCATTACTCTTTCTCAGGAACTTATAATGGAATATACAGGGATATACCTATAAGCGGTGATCAGCAGCTTCAAAATATAAATGTATCATCACAGGGTGCCTACTCCAGATTTGAAATACTTCCTTACGGTAATAACCAGAGAATAAAGATTTATCTTTATTCTGATCCCGAAATGACCATTCCTATCACCGATAAAGATGTAGATGTAACTATAGAATACGATTTTATCCATGTCATTAAATTTTACAACGATATCGCCGAATTACATTACAAACTGATTGGAGAGGAGTGGGAGGTGGACATAGGAAAGGTTAATGCTAATATCCATCTGAACTCCAGTGAAGGTGTGAAATACTGGTTAAGCCCACCGTATTACACTGAAAATTCCAGCTGGCAGGGTAACACCCTCCAGGTAACCAGTAAAACTGTGCCTACCGGCGAGTTTTATGAACTGAGAATGGTCATACCCAAAAACCAGTTTCAAGATAACCCCACCAACGGTACAATCATCAACCAGGATGGTCTGGCTGAAATTGAACAAATCCAAAACGATTATCAAAACGAAATAGACTCTCAAACATTTCTTTATTCCCTGATATCAGTACTGATGTTATTGGCCTGTTTCATCCCTTTGATACTTTATTTACGTTACGGTAGAGAGCCTAAAATAGATTACCAGGCGGAATATGAGCGAGATATACCAACGGACGATCCCCCTGCCGTTGTTAATGCTATTTGTGGGCCTGGGTTCTCTAAAAAAATTGGAGAACCTGATATGGACGGTTTCAAAGCCACAATTATGGATTTAATCGATAGAAAATATCTGCTTTTCCATTCTGATCCATCTGCAAAGGAAGATGTTGGTTTATCTGGTGAAATGTCCTTTAAAATTAACCAGGACATGGATAGATCTAAACTCAAGGATTTTGAATTAGATGTACTACGTTTCCTGGAGGGTTATGAAAAAGGGGGAATAATATCCCTGGATGACATTTCTGATGACCTGTCCGACCAGTCCGGTGCGAAATCCTTTAGATTGACCTTTGACGGTTGGAAATCATCTATTAAAAAAAGTTATCTCAACAACGACGTACTTAAAAAGATATTCAACAAGAAAGGAGACAGTTATTTAAAGGCATTTGGATATGGAGCTTTAATACTAGCTGCAATAGTATTTTACTTCAGCCTTAACAGCCCATTACCTGCAGCCACCTGGGCCTTTTATTCCTCCATAATATTAGGAATAGTGGCGATAATATCCTTAATCATGCCTCAGGGAATCGCAGGACAATGGACCACTTATGGTGAGGAGTACGATGCCAAATGGCGGAACTTCAAGAAATATATCCAGGATTTCAGTTTAATAAAGGAATATCCGCCCGAATCTGTTGCCATATGGAATAAATATCTAGTTTACGCCACAGCTTTAGGTGCTGCTGATGCCGTCCGTAAGGCCATGGAATTATCACTCCCTCAGGATCAATTGGATGGTAGTGATATATACGTGTTCCATTATTACGGTGGATACGCTCTACTTTCCACTTCACTGCATAGTGGAATGACCACTGGAACTTCAGGAAGCAGCGGAGGTTTCGGCGGAGGAGGAGTCGGTGGTGTTGGCGGCGGAGCCGGTGGAGGTGGAGGAGGAGCCTTTTAGGATTCCTCCAGACCTTAATTTTTTTATTTTTTACAATTTTGTTTATTATCCAGTTATTTTTGGATCAATGAAACACAGAGAATTTTTATCCTTGGTTTTTCAGTCGAAAATTTTATATATGGGGCTGATCTATCTTAAAGAGTTTAAAAATAGTATATGGACACCTAACAATCTATTGGTTTTTTTAAATGGTCCATTTTTAACGCCTTTAACTAATAAAAGTTGTTTATATTAAAAAGATAAAGGTTTTATAAATGCAAAGGGTTCATAGACTGAGCAGAAGGGAATTAAAAACTATTCTGCATTTTATAGGTGATGCCTGTTTACTCCTGGCATTAGCTTTATTAATCCCTCTTATCGTTGCTTTTATCTATAATGAACCCCAGTATTATGTTCCATTTATTTTTTCAGCTCTAATTAGTGGAATTATAGGCTTACTTTTCATAAAAATTTTCAAAAGAGAGGTTGAATTCAACCTTAAATGTGCCATGATATTTTCCACCATAATATGGCTGATAGCATGTGCTCTAGCGGCGTTACCCTATTTCTTTTCAGGCGAGTTATCCTACCTCAACGCATATTTTGAAGCCATGTCCGGCTTTACCACAACTGGTTTCAGCATGTATCCTCTTCTAGATGTAGTTTCCCCCACCATCAACTTCTACCGCGGATTCACACAGTGGATTGGTGGGTTGGGCATAATATTTCTCCTTCTAGCCCTTTTAAGATCCACAGGTGCCGATGTTTTACGTCTTTACCTTGCAGAAGGTAGGGAGGAACGTTTAAGGCCAAGCATAAAGCATTCCACCAAGATCATAGTATATATGTATCTCTTTTTCACAGCAATAGCCATAACCCTCTTCTACGTTGCGGGTATGCCCCTCTTTGATTCAGTATTCCATGCATTCTCAGCTCTATCCACCGGGGGATTTGCCATGCACAACACCAGCCTTTTATTCTACAATAGCGTTTGGATTGAGATCGCTGCCATGATCATCATGATGATCGGTGCCACGAACTTCGCTCTTCTTTATACGGTGTTTAAGGGTAACTGGAGAGAATATTTCCAGGATATAGAAACAAAGGTGGCTTATTCTCTAATTGTCCTATCCGTCTTCCTGGTAACTTTATTTTTATATAACAACCAGGTTTATGGAAACGATATCCTTTTGAACTTCAGATACGCCCTGTTCCAGATGATATCTGCTATAACCACTACTGGCCTGCAGACAGCCTTCTATCCCGACCTGTTGGCTAAATGGATAGGTATCGGTACATTTCTAATTACCATACTCATGATCATCGGTGCGGGTTCCCTTTCTACTGGTGGTGGTATCAAGTGGCTTAGATTGGGTATCCTTTTAAAGGGAATTACCTGGCAGGTAAAATCGTTTATTTTACCTGGTAAAGCTGTGATGGCTAAAAAAATACACCACGTCACTGATTTGAAAATAACAGATGAGATATTAAGGATTACAAGTGCCTTTGTTTTCACTTACTTTGTAATCTACATCGTAAGTGTGATAATCGTTTTAATCTATTATCCTGATATTTCCAGGGTGATATTTGAAGTGGCATCAGCGCTGAGCAATGTGGGGTTAAGTTCTGGTATCATACTGCCAACTTCACCGGACCCAGTGAAGGTAGTTTTCATGGTGGATATGTGGATGGGTAGGCTGGAGATATGGCCCGTCCTGCTTTTATTTACTATTATAATTAACAACGTTGTTGGAAAACGTTAAAATAGTGTAAATATTAGGGGTTCTTTTTTTATCAAAGGAATTTAGGTTCATCAAAGAAAAATTTAGATTCCTTTTATTTTTACATAATAAATTTAAATATTATTGTAGACGATGATTAGACATACACTTCAAGTGTAAAATAGATCACTTTAAGTGATATAAGAGGTGTTTATTATGGCGGCAACCTGTAAATTTTCTGAAGATGAAATGGGCAGAAAAATATGTTCAATTGAGGATGAAAACGTGGCGGTGGAAATTGTTCTGAAAAAGGACTACTCTGATGTTGAAGAGAAATTCAGGGATATGCACATCCTCCAGGATATAGAAAAGGCTTTAAATGGCGTTTCTGACACGAAAGAGTTTAAGGAACTGGTGGATAGTTACGGATATTTATCTCCGGATCATATAAGCGAGTAAAATTAATTAAAGACGTATCAATCCTATGTAATCTCCATCGATAAATTTGATTCCCCCTATTCTTTTTTATTTTTTGATGAAAATAAACTGATTGAGCTATCTAAACCATCTTTGCTAGATTCTATTATGTCGATTGCAGAATCCAATTCATCGTCTTTAAATTTTTGATCTTCCTTTAATCTGTGAATTACAAACCCTATAATGGATGATATTGCCATGAAGATCAGGATATAAAAAATCAAAGCTAAAATGTAGGGAATGGTGTTTAAATCGTCCAGAGTTATAAATGCCAGGATAAAAATTACTAAAAAGGCAAGGCTAAAGCAACTGGCAATTATTAACAACAATTTTTTATCATCGTTATTATCCCTGAAAGCGGAATAAGCTGCTATAGATAAGGCTGCTCCAGCTAAACTTAAAACCAGAAATTCTGGAATTAAATGATAAATATCCAATTTTCACACCTACTTTTCGTAACAATCTTGATTTAAAACTTCTTCTTTATTTACATAGGTTGCATATTTCAATAATCTCTCGAATGCTTGATCGTAAATCTTCATTAGTTTTGGATTGCACTTTTTAATCCCTACCGATCCACGGTTTTTATTATGATGGTGAGGTTTTTCTATATACAGATGCTGGTTATGAAAAATCATAAAGTGTTTACTGGGCCTTTCTGGCAAAATTAAATATTCAACACTCTCATACTTATCGATCAACGTGTATATTTCAGTTCTATCTTCACAAAATATTTTAGGACCGGTGATTATTTTTAAATGTTCAAATTTATGGTTAACTGCATGTTTAACAATTTCTTGGGATTCCTGATTGAACTCACCCATAACTACTTTAAGTTCCAATTCATCAGTTAAAAATCCTTTATTTTTTAATTTTTCCAGGTCTTCAATTAAATGGAATCTAAACACCCGTTTTTTATATCTCTCATCACTGTGAAAAAGAAAAATTTCATCTCCATACTGCTCATGGCCATGAGGATTATGTCTATAAATCACTTTAATTATCATTACAACCATTAAAAATGATGATGCGCTGATCAACGCCAGAATAGTGATGTAGTCAAATTGGATAAGAAAAACCCTCCCTGAATTCACCAAACATGAAATTTTTTACACTTGAAGTGTATGTCTTATTGGTGCAACTTCTATTTAACACAACCTTACTATTTAAATCTGTGGAAAGACCATGAAATTAAAAAATTTAATCAAAAAAGTATGAAAAATTTCAAAAAGATCTACTTTCTAATTTAAAAGAATGGAAAAAAGATATTAAAAATATCTTAGCCTTCTAAAGCAATAGGGGCCTTATCTTCATTGGATTCGCCGTAGAGAATTTCACCGATCTTCTTGAGTTCATCCATTCCCTTAACCTCGTGGTTTAGGAGCGGTATTTCAGCGATTACCTGGTTACCGAACTTCTCCTTGATCATCTCCAGACGTTTTTCCTGGATTTCTCTTCTGGCCTGGCAGAACTCACAATCAGCTTCCTCTGGCTGTATCTGGTTCACGATAACCCCATCGGTGAGCATGTTGTTCTTTTTAAGAGCTTCCATTGCTCTTTCTGATTCGTAGATGGACATCTCCTCTGGGATGATCACGGTTTTAAAGGATGTTCTCTCTGGATCGGCCATAATACCTCGCGCTTCGCGGATCTGCTTTTTGGTCTCTTCCATATCTTCTAAGGCGCGGTCTTCCTCTTCTTCATCTCCCATGAAGGGCATGATGTTTTTAAAGGCCTTGGCCATACTGCCCACCTGACGTCGGACCTTAATCATCTTACCCACCCAGGAATCCATCATTTCCGGGAAGGAGAGTAATCTTAAGGTGTGGCCGGTGGGTGCGGTGTCGAAGATAACGATATCGTATTCATCGGTGGTCATGTACTGCATAAACTTATCGAAGGCAGCTGCTTCATCTATACCAGGAGACATAGAAGCCATATCCATCTGATCCTGCATCATACCCATATCCATACCTCCCATGCCGGGATTAAGCGCCTGCTGCTCCTTCATCTTGGCCTGGTATTCCTCCATGGCCATATCCGGGTCGATTTCCAGTGCCTCCAGGTTTTCTGCTATGGGCGTGGGGTTGTAGCCGATGTTTCGCTCAAAAGAGTCGGACAGGGAGTGGGCAGGGTCGGTGGATATGATGAGAGTTTTTTTACCCTTCTTGGCGAACCATAAGGCTGTGGCTGCTGAGACAGTGGTTTTTCCCACTCCACCTTTACCTCCAATAAAAACGAACGTGGTTTTACCTTTGTTGAACTTAAAAAGATCCTTAAATGCCATTTTCTAATTCCTCCATTTCTGAATTCATTGATTCTTACATAATTTTGATTATTTAAAAACTGAACACAATAAAAAACTTCAAATCAGGTGATTTAAAAATCCTCCCATCTATAATTTTAAAGTCATATTAAGTAACTAAAAACCTGCTTATAAAATTATGCAGATTACATTAATTAAGCATCAATATTAATATAACTATAACTTAACACCACCCACAGCCCGAAATATCAGGGTGAAATGAGCCTTACTTTATAAAATAATTATAAATAACGGAAGGAAACTAAAATGTCCAATGAAAAAACAATTTTACCCACTATAAATCCTAAAAATAGTGTTGATATTATTTCTAGATTCATTAAAGACAAAATAGAAGAATCTAAATCAGATGGATTGGTGGTAGGTTTAAGTGGGGGAATAGACTCATCGGTAGTAACGTATATCGCTGCCCAGGCTGTAAACAGGGATAAAATCCTGGGACTGGTAATGCCCAGCGAAACCACTGCCACAGAAGATGTGCAGGATGCCCTGTCAATTGCGGAAGTTCTGGGGATAAAAAAGAAGATCATCCCTATTGACCATATACTTGAAGTGTTCAGTACTTTAACAGTTGATTCAACATCAGATGAGCAGTGTCAACTTGCACAGGCAAATTTAAAGGCCAGAGCAAGGATGATGATCCTCTACTACCATGCCAATGCCATGAACCGGCTGGTGCTGGGTACTGGTAATAAAAGCGAATTATTAGTGGGTTATTTCACTAAATATGGGGATGGAGGTGTTGATCTGCTGCCCCTTGGTGATTTGTATAAGACAGACGTACAGAAAATTGCCATCCATCTCTCTATTCCCATTAATATCCTGAATAAACCTCCGACTGCCGGGTTGTGGCAGGGCCAAACCGATGAACAGGAGCTGGGAATAAGCTATGGGCTCCTGGACCAGATACTGTATCTGCTGGAGGACGAGAAATTACAGTCTGACCAGGTGGCAGATGAATTGGACATAGGTGAAGAAGAGGTTTTAAGGATCATATCGTTGATGAGGGCCGCTGGACACAAGCTGGTCCCACCACCCATACCAAAGATAGGAAGGCCATGATATGTACTCTCTGATATATATAACCACATCGGAAGGTTCAGAATCTAAAAAAATAGCTAAGATACTACTTGAAGAAAAACTGGTGGCATGTACCAATATAATTCCCCAGATAAACTCCCTCTACCTCTGGAAAGGTGAAATAGAGGAAGATAATGAATCTGTACTCATAGCCAAGACCAAGAAAGATAAGGTGGACCAGGTCATAAAGAGGGTGGAAGAGATACACAGCTACGAGACACCATGCATACTCGAACTGGAAGTTAAAAAGGGTTCTGAAGGATACCTGCAGTGGATGGAAGATGAATTAAATTAAAAACGATTTATCAATAATAATGTAAACCTAATTACTCAAATCTATTAATTACTCAAATCTAAATATGAACTTAAATTAACAAAACTAGACTATTTACACATCTAATTTTAACGGTGATTATTTGACACAAATTCAGAAAGAGAGAAAATGGCAGGAAGAATGGCAGAAAGCCAAACTCTTCCACTCGGACCCGGATGGCAGGGAAAAACTTTTCATAACCGTGGCCTATCCCTACCCCAGCGGAGCAATGCACATCGGCCACGGCCGAACATATACAGTACCAGATGTATACGCCAGATTCAAGAGAATGCAGGGATATAACGTACTATTTCCCATGGCCTGGCACGTGACAGGTGCCCCGGTCATCGGGATAGCTAAAAGGATAGAAAGACAGGACCCCTGGACCCTGGAAATCTATAAAAACGTCCACAAAGTACCGGAAGAGGAATTACAAAAATTCACAGATCCAGAGTACATAGTTAAATATTTCAGCACAGAATACCACGAAGTAATGACCGAGATGGGATACTCCATCGACTGGAGAAGGGAATTTAGAACCACAGACCCCCACTACCAGAAATTCATCGAATGGCAGTTCCGCAAGCTTAAAGACAGGGGATTCGTAAGTAAAGGGAAACACCCGGTGAAGTACTGTCCAGAAGATCAGAACCCGGTGGGTGACCACGATCTCCTCGAGGGGGAAGGAGTAGCCATAAACGAACTGACCCTGGTGAAATTTAAGATAGACGATGATTACCTGGTAGCAGCCACCTTCCGACCGGAAACTCTCTATGGAGCTACTAACTTATGGTTAAACCCGGATGTAGAGTACATCAGGGTAAAAATAGGTGATGAAAACTGGGTCATCAGTAGAAAATCTTATGACAACCTCATCCACCAGAAACCTGATGCGGAAATAACCGGTGATGTAAACCCCCGGGAATTAATCGGTAAATATGTAGAGAACCCCTTAACTGATGATGGGCACATCATCTTACCTGCTTCTTTTGTTGACCCCGGATATGGTACCGGTGTTGTGTATTCAGTACCAGGCCACGCCCCGGCAGACTTCATAGCCCTTCAAGACCTCAAAGAAAACAGTGAACTCCTGGAAGAATACGGACTTAAAGAACAGGTAGAGAAGATCGAGCCAATCAGCATAGTACAGCTTAAAGGTTTTGGAGAATTCCCCGCAGAAGAGATGATCCAGAAAATAGGAGTTAAAAACCAGAACGACCCAAAACTGGCCGATGCAACCAACGAACTCTACAAACTGGAACATGCCAAGGGAGTCATGTATAACATACCCGATTTCAGCGGATTAAAAGTACCCTCCGCCCGGGATGAGATAATAAAGAAACTAATGGAATCGAAGAAGGGAGACGTGATGTACGACTTCGCCCAGAGGCCCATCATATGCCGGTGCGGCACGGAGTGTGTGGTGAGGATCCTGGAAGACCAGTGGTTCCTTAAATACTCCGATGAAACCTGGACAGAACTGGCCCTGGACTGCCTGGACAATATGTCCATAGTTCCTGAAGAAGTACGGGCCAACTTCGAGTACTACCTGGACTGGTTGCATGACTGGGCCTGCACCCGTCGATTAGGCCTGGGAACCAGACTCCCCTGGGATAAACAGTGGATAATCGAGCCACTAAGCGACTCCACCATCTACATGGCCTACTACGCCATCGCCAAGTATATGAAAGACCTGGATGCGGAGGCGCTGGACGATTCCTTCTTCGACGATGTATTTCTGGATGCAGATAAATATTCCGGTGATATCAATCCCGAATTATTCTCCGAAATAAAAAACGAATTCAACTACTGGTATCCCCTAAACTGGAGACTATCAGCTAAGGATCTGGTGGGAAACCACCTATCATTCCACATATTCCACCACTCCGCCATATTCCCCCGGGAAAAATGGCCCCAGGGAATCGTGGTCTTTGGTATGGGACTCCTGGAGGGAAACAAGATGTCCTCCTCCAAGGGTAACGTGATACTCCTCCAGGACGCCATAGAAACCTACGGAGCGGACGTGGTGAGACTGTTTTTAATGTCATCGGCAGAGCCCTGGCAGGACTTCGACTGGAGGGAAAACGAGGTAAAAGGCACTAAAAAACGTTTGGAATGGTTTTCAGGGTTTGGTAAACGGGTGGAAGAGATAACAGGAAGCCCGATGTCACTCAAATCCTTCGAGTTAAATGATGATATCGAGATGCCCATAAACTCCTGGATTTTAAGCCAGGTGAACATGAGGATAAGAGACGCTACAGAGGCCTTGGAAGGATTCCAGACCAGAAAAGCACTACAGGAAGCATTGTTCCTCTTTAAAAAGGATATTGACTATTATTTCCGCCGTATAGGTGGGGAAGTAAGTCCTGAAATTTCAGACGTACTGGTCTACATCTTAGACAACTGGATACGGTTGATGTCACCATTCGTACCCCACACCTGTGAGGAGATGTGGAGTGAAATAGGAGGTGAAGGATTTGCATCCGAGGCAGAATGGCCCAAATATGACGAGGATTTAATAGATGAGAAGGTTCAGAAAGCAGAAGAGATAGTCCAGGGGCTCAACAATGACATAAACGAGATTAAGAAGATTATCGGCGGTAAACCTGAAAAGATCCACATATATGTGGCTCCCGACTGGAAGTGGGATGTACTGGAATTAGCCTACCACATCGGGAAGCCCAACGTGGGCCAGATAATGGGCCAATCTATAAAGCTGAACCTGCACGACGATAAGAAGGAATTAGCTGACTACGCTAAGAAGATATCCAAGATGGTGACCAGGATGAATTACGTAGGGAAACTGGATGAATACTCAATTATTGAAAATTCAATCCCATTCTTATCCAAAGAAGCAGGTGCTGAAGTGATCGTATATAAAGAGCCAACCTATGATCCAGAGAATAAATCAGGTAATGCAACGCCTTATAAGCCAGCTATTTATATGGAAACTGGGCCACAGCCCTAATTTTTTATTTATTTTGGTTAGATTTTATTTTTTAACATAAATTTTAAGAAACATCAAGTCCATAAAATAGAAATGAGGTGAAAAGATATGTTTTCTAAAGTACCCATCGATGTTGATAAAATAAAAAAAGAAGATATAGACCGGGAATTATTACGAGTATCCATCATGGCAGAGTTAGATGCCATAAGTCTCTATGAACAGATGGCGAACATAACAGATAACGAAGATCTCAAAGTGGTCCTTTTGGACGTAGCCCAGGAAGAAAAGACCCACGTAGGTGAATTCCAGACCATGCTTTTAAGAATGGATGAAGAACAGGTTCAAGAACTGGAGAAAGGGAAAAAAGAAGTGGAAGAGTTAACAGGGAAGAAATAATTGGGTCCTAAAGTTTATTTTTTTTGGAAAATTGAAGGGGACACAGAAGGTGTTCAATATGGCAAAAGTTATTTTAGGTGTAACAATATCACTGGACGGATTTGCTGAAGATAAAAGTGGCAGTGTGGGACCATTGTATCCTGATCTCGACGTTCTACGAGATACTGACGTCATGCGAGAAGCTCAACGGAATGCAGGTGCGGTTGTAATGTCCTGGAAGGAATTTTCAATGGCAGAAGATCCCGATACCTATGCGGATAACTACGAGTTTCAGGTACCCATATTCGTTTTCACAGACAAAGTTCCAGAAAAACATCCCAAAGAGAATGATGCTGTGACTTTTACTTTTATCACGGACGGCGTTGAAAGTGCAGTTAGACAAGCAAAGGCAGTAGCCGGCGATAAGGATGTCCAGATAATAGGCAGCGCAAAAACTGTACAAGAATTTTTGCAGAAAGGAATCGCTGATGAACTGCAAGTTGATATCATACCAATATTACTACACGAAGGGGCTCGTCCGTTTGAAAGTTTAGATAAATCGATTAAACTAGAAAGAACTAAAGTGGTGGAGCTTCCTGCTGGCAGAACACATCTCAGGTTCCGAGTTTTAAAAGAATAAATAGCATCTACGAGTTTTTTTTTATTAGAATGTTTTTCTCAAAGAATATATGATGAAGAATCATAAAGCCACACTGGATTCAACATGGTATGTTGCCCAAATCTTTAGCTGCTAATTCATCGTATGAACAACATCAGTGTGGTACAGTAGGTGTGGTATAGTTTAGATAAGATATAAAAAAGTTAACGATGGTTTAATATGAGTTTCATCAAGATGTTGGAGCCGCATGAGCCGCTCGGCGGATTAAAAAATGAATAAAGATTCCTATAAAATGCCGTGGAGGCTACTAGCGGTTGCCGTATTTTTGAATTTCTGTACATGGGCAATTCTATTTTCCATCCCACCCATGGAAGCCTTAATATCCAGGGATTTGTTGGTTTCTCACTTCCAGACCGGTCTGCTTTTCAGTGCACCCATAGTCATGATCGCTCTTTCAGCAATTCCTGCCGGTGTTTTGGCTGATAGGGTAGGTATTAAAAAGGTCATTGGAATTGGTGCTATCATCGCCTTGATAGGTGCTTCACTTAGAGGAATAACCATCGGATATCCTGATTTACTGATATTTTCGCTTATTTTTGGATTAGGGATGGGTTTGACCTTTGCCATCCTGCCGAAGCTTGCAAGATCATGCAGTCAGCCAGACCAGACAATTCTGGTCATGGGAATTTTAACTGGCTTCGGAGTACTGGGCGGTGTCGGTATTGGACTGGCAATTACAGTTCCCCTCCTCTATCCTTTAACCAACAGTTACCATGGTGTTTTCATTTTCTGGAGTATACTACTGTTGATGATAACGATATTATGGTGGGTCATGGTCCGGGAGCCGCCCTGTCCACATGCTGAAGTTGAACCTGAAAAAATAAGCTTTAATGAGATAAAACAAACCCTGAAAAATAGAGTTTTATGACTTCTAGCTTTTATCTTGTTCCTTCACAACTTCTTCTTCTACACATGGGCTGGTTGGGTTCCAACTTACCTCCTGGAGAAGGGAATCAGCTTAAGCTCCGCCGGTTTAATGACGTCGGTCATGCTCTGGGTAGGTGTCCCTACGGTGATATTGGTGCCGATAATATTTTCTGGATATGATATTCCACGAAAATTGTTCATATGGTTACCCAGCGTGATATACGCATTCCTAGCAGGTGCAATATTGTATGCCAACCAGTTTTCCCTCTGGTTTCTGATGATCATTGCTGGGATCATAAATATCCTGCGTTTCAATACTTTGCTAACTTTGCCGGTTGAAATAATGCCCAGTGAGCATGCTGGTACAGCCAGTGGTGTGGTGGTGTCGGTTGGTTATATGGGGGCTGTGGTTGGGCCCATCATAGCCGGGGAAATTCTGGATGTTAGTGGAAGTTTACAGAGTGTTTTCGTTATTTTGATAGTTTTATCTTTGATAACTACCGTATTTGCCTTTCTAATTCCATCAGATAGTACTAAAAAGCGTTCCTTCCAAATAGATCAGAAAAATTAATCTTTATTTTGTAATAAAACTTTCATTTTTTGTAACAAAATTCTTAAGGGATCCGATATTTTCGATTTCTACTTCCACGGTGTCACCAACATTCATGGGACCAACACCGGGTGGAGTTCCGGTGGCAATTATATCGCCGGGATGCAAAGTCATTATGTTAGATACAAATTCCACCAACTCCTGGGGTGAGAAGATCATATTTTTGGTGTTAGAATTCTGTTTCACTTCGCCATTGAGTTTGAGAGATATTTGCTGATCAGCAGGGTCCAGTCTGGTTTCGATGCATGGTCCGATGGGACAGAAGGTGTTGAAACTCTTGGCCCGTGTCCACTGCCCATCCTTTCTCTGCAAGTCTCTGGCAGTGACATCATTCAAGACAGTGTAGCCGCCTATGTACTGGTCAGCATCTTCTTTTTTAATATTATGGGCTTCTGTGGAAATTGTTAGGGCCAATTCAGCCTCATAATCCACCTGTTTTGATGATGATGGATATATTATGGAATCTAAAGGCCCAATAACTCCTGTAGATGGTTTAATAAATATAACTGGTTCCTCAGGGATTTCCATATTCAGTTCCCGAGCATGATCCACGTAGTTAAGGCCCACACAGACCACTTTTGTCGGAGAAACTGGAGGAAGTATTTCAACTTCTTTCAGGTCGTAGGTACATTTTTCTAAAACAAACCTACCTATGCTCTGGGCATCTATGGCTTTTTTCATGGAGCAGGATAATTCAGTTATTGAATCATCCTCTAAAACCCCTGTATTTCTAACTCCGTCCTTTTTAAAGCGTACGAATTTCATGGAAACACCGATTAAAATGTTGGGCTTTTAAAGTCCCTAAATTATTCTTTCAATGGGAACCACCAGGATATCCCGGGCCCCTATCTTTTTAAGCTGGTTAACCAGGTTGAACACGTCTTTTTCATCCACCACGGCGTGTACGGCCATTATACCATTATCTGATAGGACGTTGGATACAGTGGGTCCGGTGAGTCCGGGCATGGCCTGTTTAACCTCGTCCAGGTGTTCTTCGGCCACGTTCATCATCACCAGCTTTTTACCTTCCGCATCCAGAACTCCCCTGATACCGGTTCTGATGGCTTCTATTTTATCCCTCTTTTCATGGAAGCTTTCTTTATTAGCTATGAGTTTTATTGAGCTTTCTAAGATGGTGTCAATGATTTTTAGGTGGTTCATCTTCAGGGTGGTGCCGGTGCTGGTTATATCCGCCACGACGTCTGCCACGCCAATAAAAGGCGCTATCTCCGTAGACCCGCTTAATTCCACTATCTTAACCAGTAGGCCTTTAGATTTAAGGTACTTCTCTGTCAAATTAGGAAATTCGGTAGCCACTACCGAACCATACTTTATATCTGATAAACCGTTGATCTGAGATTCTTCTGGAGAAGCCAGTACCAGTTTAGCCCGTCCGAAGTTGAGGTCTTCCAGGATTTCCACTTCAACCTCACTTTCTTCGATTAAATCTAAACCAGTTATTCCCAGGTCAGCCGCGCCATCGGCTACAAATTCAGGGATATCCGCTGCCCTGGTGAACATTACACATATCTCTTCATCATGGGTTTGGGAGAAGAGTTTCCGGTTGGCGTTGTCTTTTAAACCGATGCCCGCCCTCTCCAGTAGTTTCACTGACGGGTCACTGATGCGTCCCTTGGATGGCAAGGCGATTTTTATCTGCATTTTATGTTATCTCCACATTTTTCTAAATTTTAAGTTTAATTGGTAAATTTGATTAGAATTTCTAAATTTTAAGTTTTGATTAGTTAATTTGTTTAGAATTTCTAATTTAGTTTAATAGATAAATTTGATTAGAATATATCTTTTAATTTCAGGGTTTATAATGTTCCATTTCTCCATAGGTTTCTAGTTTATCACCTGAAAGTACAGAAACAGCACCATGACCCCCACATATTAAACATTTTCTATTTTCACCCGGTAATTTCTTGTTTAATTCATTTACCAGTTCTATTAGTGATTCTCTTTCTCTCGTGGCCAGTTTACCATCCACATTAACCGAGGTCATCAGGTTTTTGGCCAGTAGATTGAACTTCTTCCTATCGGTATTCAGACTCTGGAAATTTATCAGGCTGTCAGCTGGGAAAAGAACTCCTTCCTCTGGACATAATAGGTATATCTGTCCATGGAGGTGGCCGCCCAGGCTCTCTAAAACTTCAAATTCCAAACCCCCAATTTTAAACTTATCTATTATTGGAAATATATTCCTCTTACCATAATTTTTATCAGAAATTAACGTTACATCATCAGGGGGATTGAAATCAGAGAATAAGTTGATTAGTTTGGTGTAAACTCCCTCTAATATGGAAGTTTCAGAGACTGAACCATATGCTCGGTTGGCTTTTTTAATGATGTCCCAGGTACCGGGGTGCATGAAAGAGTTAACATCATAGTATCCTGCGGCTCCGGAGTGGTCGGCGTCTGCGTGGGTTATATAGATTTTTTTAAGTTTATCAGCGTCTCCCAACCCATATTTTTGCAGCATCATCTGAACGTCGAAATGGTAGATACCGTAACCAGTATCGATTAGAAACATTTCAGTGGCATTCTTAAGGACGAATATGTTCCCTCCACAGGGTGGCTGGAAACAGAAAAGCTCTACATCATCACTTAAGTGGATCCGCTGTACATTTGCATAGAACGCTTCACCGGTGCTATTTTTTAAGGTTTTACCAGTGAGTAAAACACTGTCAAAGACGCCTCTTGGTTCTTCGCCGATTCTGGTTAATTCCTGTACGATATGGTTTATATCCTTCAGGAGTTTCATCAGAAATTCATCGGCGGCCGTGCCCAGTATTTCCCTTAGTTTCTGGGCGAAGACGATATAAAATATAGTATCATCGAGGTCTGAGTACTCTTCATCATATTCCAGAATTTCCAGGGGATACTGTGACTTCAGCTGGTTTAGAAGACTGTTTATCCGGGAACTTTCTTCTAAGGTCAGACTAACCGTTAATTTAGGTGTGGAAGTGGTTTCGTCGTCAAAATCCAGAAACCCGATGTTGGCCTTGGCGGAAGTTAAATAGTTGAGGAAATCAAATAAGGCCCCTGCCCTATGAGGCAGATATACATTGAATTTAAGGAAGCCAACCGGTTTTAAGGATGTTTGCAGGTAACCCAACTCTTTTAAATCATGCTGAATCTTTTGGTAGTTTTCATTCGAGGCAGTGATATCAAAAAACACCGTATTTACATCTATTTTCCGGTTGTAGTGGATGCGGTGAATATTAGCTTGGTACTGTTTGGCGATACGGGCTGCCTTATGTAGTGCGCCTGGTTCATCCGGCACCTGCACTATAAAAGATTTCTTTTCCATATGGAATTCTCCATTAAAGAATAATTATTCTGGTAGACTATTAATTTAATTAATTAAAAGAATGTATAAGATTATCAAAATTAACATAAGTTGATCCCCCATGGAATCTGAAACCATACTAATAAAAAACACCACTATCATCGCCAATGAAATAAAAAAGGGTTCAATACTCTTAGAAGATGATAGAATATCCAGTATAGAAGAAAATTTAAGCACTAAAGATGCTGACACAGTTATAGATGGTGAAGGCAAAGTTTTAATCCCTGGCCTGGTAAACACCCACACCCACCTCTCCATGACACTTCTAAGGGGCTTAGCAGATGATTTAGTACTGGACACCTGGTTAAACGATCATATCTGGCCCACCGAAGCCAATTTAGACGGAGGATTATGCTATGTCGGTGCGAAACTCGCCTGTGCAGAGATGATTAAATCAGGGACCACCACCTTCAACGACATGTACTTCTACATGGACCACGTGGCACAGGCCGTAGATGAATCTGGTATCCGGGGAAATATAACCCATGGAATGCTCGATCAGGGCGACGAGGAAAAAAGAAAGGCAGAATACAAGGAAAGCCTGAGGATAATAGATAAATGTCACAACACGGCTGACGGTAGAATAAAAGTATCACTGGGCCCCCATGCACCATATACCTGTTCAACCGAACTTTTAAGTTGGGTGAGGAAAAAAGCCAGCCAGTTAGGTGTCCGCATTCACATCCATGTCAGTGAGACCGAGTTTGAAGTTAAAAATATCATCGACACCTACGATGCCCGGCCGTTTGAATATCTCGATAATATAGACTTTCTAGACCAAGACGTATTAGCAGCACATACCGTATGGCCATCTGATAATGAAATGGACATAATTAAAGAGAGGGGAGTTAACATATCACATAACCCGGTGAGTAATATGAAACTGGCATCGGGGATCTCTCCAGTAGCTAAGATGCTGGATAAAGGTATAAACGTATCCCTGGGGACGGATGGAGCGGCTTCCAACAACAATATGGACATGCTGGAGGAGATGAAAATAGCCGCTCTAGGACAGAAGGTGAACACCTTCGATCCCACCGTGCTTAAAGCGGATGATGTGTTTAAAATGGCCACCATAGGCGGAGCGACTGCACTGGGCCTATCTGATGAGCTTGGGACCATAGAAGTGGGTAAAAAAGCGGATCTGGTCCTGGTAAATATGAAAGCACCGCATCTGGCACCTTACAGGCATCCTATCTCCCATTTAGTCTATGCGGCAAACGGTGGAGACGTGGACACGGTTATCTGTAACGGTCAGATTTTAATGCAGGGTAGAAAACTGTTAACATTGGATGAGAAGGTTGTATTAGGGGAGGCAGAAGAAGCAGCTAGGGATCTGCTGTCCAGAAGATAATGATTAAAGGCGATTTATACAGGATACAATGTAAGGTGACGTATAAATGGAATACAATGGAATACTGGCGTTATTCGATATCGACGGGACACTGGTAAGGGGAGCTCGCTGTCATTACCAGGCCTTTGTGGAGTCGGTTAAAAAATTCTATGGATTCGAAGAGGACATAAGCGGAATAAACTACGCCGGGAAAACCGACCCTCAGATTCTCAGAGAGGTGCTTGAGTTAGGGGGATTCAATGAAGAAGAGATCAAAAGGAATTTCCGGAACTGTCAGGAGTACATGGTCCACTATTACCTAGAAAATGTGCATAAAGAGCACGTAAGGGCACTGGACGGAACATCCGAACTGTTAAAGGAACTCCAGCAGGAAAAAACCCTGCTCGGATTGGTCACCGGGAATTTAAAGCCCATTGCCTATGCTAAACTGGGGCAAGTTGGATTAGATGGTTACTTCCCCTTCGGAGGTTTCGGAAGCGACTACGAAGACAGATACCTCCTGGTGAAAAAAGCTTTAGAACTCGCTAAAGACCAGTACGGCTATGAAGGGAAGAAGATATTCGTAATTGGAGACACCCCCCGGGATGTCCACGCGGCACGTGTTTATGATTTAAAAACCATAGCAGTGGCCACCGGACGTTATTCAGTTAAAGATCTGGAAAACTGTGGGGCAGACTATGTACTGAGAGATTTGAAGGATAAAGATATGGTTTTAAAGATCTTAGACTCCCTTTAAGTCAATGGGCAAGATAATCCTCCATCAATTTGTTAAACCTTTTACCATATATCTGAGAATACTTATATGGTGAACTTTAACATTGCTTAATTTTACACGTCAGAAGGGCTTTGAATTTTACGAAAATTAAAAGTCTCTTTATGTTTGATGGGCCCTTCATAGAATATTAATTAAGTTGTTGCTTCATGGAAAAAATTAAAAAATTCATTGGTATACTTCAACATCTTTCTGTGTAAGATAATTCTTAACCTCCCGTACGCTGTAAGTACGGAAATGGAACACAGAGGCGGCAAGTAATATTGATGCTCCGCTTTTTGCAGCATCATAGAAGTGAGATAATTTACCAGCGCCACCAGAAGCCACCACAGGCACATTAACTGCATCAGAGATAGCTTTGATATATTCCAGGTCATAACCATCCAGTGTTCCATCACCATCCATACTGGTGGGCAGTATAACCCCTGCGCCTAAAGATTCACATTCTTTAGCCCATTCTACTGCGTCAATACCCACAGGTTTAGTACCGCCTGACACTACCACATCAAATCCCGATGGCATTTCTGAATTCCTGCAGGCGTCCACGGCAATGGTTATCCTCTCTGAACCAAACTTTTCAGAGGCCTCTTCTATTAGTTGGGGACGTTCAACTGCAGCACTGTTTATTGACACCTTATATGCCCCGGCTTTCAAGGTCAACTCCATATCCTCTAGGGATGCTATACCTCCACCAACCGTTAGGGGAATATCTATAACTGAAGACACATTCTTTACCCATTCCAGTCTAGTTCCCCGGTTCTCTAAAGTCGCGGCTATGTCCAGCATAGCTAACTCATCTGCACCTTCCCTTTGATACAAAGCAGCACATTCAACTGGATCTCCAGCATCTTTTAGATCTACAAAGTGAACCCCTTTAACTACCCTTCCATCCTTCATATCCAGACAGGGCATTATCTTAACCTTGGCCATAATACTATCTCTCCAAACAATCATTAACTATGATTACATTAATTTAACTTATAAATGATCAAATCTTTTTTAACATCAGGTATTGGAGAACGATCATGCTGAACGCTGAAACCTATATAACACCCCAAGAAGGAATTGGAGGAGAAATAAGGAAGAAATATGATGATTTTTACGTGGAAGAAATACCAGAATCAAAACCCACGGGAACAGGCCCTAACACCTGGATTTTCATAGAGAAAATAGGTAGAAATACTTTAGATGTGGTACTGGACATAGCCCGGGAATATAAACTAAGCAGGAAGAGAATGGGCTTTGCTGGAATGAAAGATAAAGCAGCCGTCACCCGCCAATGGATCTGCGTAAGCAACATGGAACCAGAAAACCTCCAGGAATTGGAGGAGAAACTGTACAACGTGAAAATACTTGAAATCACACGGAATGAGAAAAAATTAAGAATAGGACAATTATTGGGTAACAAATTTAAAATATTAATCAGGAACACCCCAGATCCAGAGAAAGACTCCGTAACTAGCCAGGAAATTCTTACAAAGCTCACCAAGACAGGAGTCCCCAACTACTATGGATGGCAGAGGTTCGGGAAAAAACGGCCCAACACCCACGTCGTGGGCAAATTCCTGGTACAAAACGACCTTAAAGGTGCAGTGGATTCTTATATTGGAAATCCATATCCAGAAGAATCGAAACACATTCAAAACGCCAGGCAACTATACGATGAAGGTAAATACCTGGAAGCGTATGAAAGCATGCCTGCTGGGATGAGGTACGAGAAAATGATGCTCCGGGAACTCATGAGGGAGTACAAAAAGAAGCAGGAGTTAGATGATAATTCCTATATGAAGGCACTTAGGAGCCTCCCCAAGCCATTAAGTCGCATGTTCGTCCATGCCTACCAATCCTATCTCTTTAACTGGGTAGTGAGTGAGAGGGCCAAGTTAGGAGTAGATAAATACGTGGAAGGAGACATTTTAATCGATAATAGGGAACATTTAATCCACGAATTCAACCCCGAAGATGTCGAGGAACAGATTAAAGATTTCCAGGCACATCCTACCGCACCACTCTATGGTACTAAAGTTCCACTGGCTGAAGGCGAGATAGGTGAGATAGAACGCCGGGTCCTGGCCGAAGAAGACCTGAAACTCGAAGACTTCACCGTGCCCAAAATGCCTAAACTGGGAAGCCATGGACTTAGGAGGGCTGTGAGATTTAAAGTATGGGACACCACTGCAGAGTGCACCGATGAAGGGGTGTTATTAGGATTTTCCATACCTAAAGGATGTTATGCCACTGCTGTTCTCAGGGAAGTGATGAAAAAAGATGTTTATTAATTTTTACAGATTTTAACGGGAGATACGATTGATGAAGGTCAAAATAATAGAAAGAGAAGTACTCAACCCCCTGGCAGATACCGAAGCATTAGAAGTAGAAATAAATCCTATCCCCGAAAAGATAGATTCCATATCTTTTGTGGATAATACAAAACCTAACGCAGATGTCCTGCTCGATACAATCAGGGAAAATCTAAAATTCAAGAATCCAATCAATGTCAGAAAGCCAGCCGGCGCCCCCGGGACAGATGAACAGATGAAACAGGTGCGGGCCGATTTATCTATCTTAACTTTAGGAGATTGTGGATCCTGTACTACATGGCTGATATTAGACGCTATAAAACTCGAAAAACAGGGAACACCCACCATATCGGTCTGTTCGGATATTTTCGCACCATTCGCCCGGGAACTGGCCGAGTCCTATGGGGCTGGCGGACTGAGAATAGTTGAAGTGGAACACCCCCTGGCAGGACAGTCCAGGGAATCCATTGAAAATAAAGGGCAGAAGGTAATCAATCAAATTAAAACCATAATTGATTAGAGAGAAGAACATGGCCAAAAAAGATACCAAAAAGAAAGGCGCTGAAGCTCCCAAGGTCAATGAAAACTGCGGCTGCCTGATTGATGAATTCATAGTACAAAATAGCCCGGATAAGGAGAGACTCTGCAGTATCCAGGAAGCTGACTTTGAAATATTCACCGATCCCGATGCAGAAAAGGTCAGCAATGAATTTTACATTAAAAACCAGACTGATGGGCTGCCCATAATACCTCCAACCAGATCCAGGGTTGATAAGTTTCTTAAATACTCGGATCTAAAACCGGAAGAAATAATAGCCATACTACCCCCTAAAAGGGGAAAAGCCACCCTGGAAAAAGTAGCCATAAACGCGGTGATGGCTGGGTGCCTCTCCAACTTCATGCCTGTGGTCCAGCACGCAGTTAAAGCGGTGAGCCAGGAGAAATTCAACCTCCCAGGGATAAACGCAACAACCCACCCCATATCGATATGTGCCATAGTAAATGGCCCCGTATCTACTGAACTTGCTATAAACAGCGGTGCTGGGTGTTTAGGACCGGGAAATATAGCCAACGCAACCATGGGCCGGGCATTACGATTATCTATGATCAACATCGCCGGAGCCGTTCCCGGCATAGGCGACCACGCCACCATGGGATCCCCGGCAAAGTACAGTTTCTGTTTCGCTGAGGCAGAATCTGAAAGTCCATGGGAACCATTACATGTGGAGAGAGGTTACAAATCAGACGTCAGCACAGTCACCATGATGGCCGCAGAGGCACCCCAGAACGTCAACGACCACCGAAGCACTAAGGCGGAGGATCTCCTGGACACCATCATTCACACCGCGGCGGTGGCCGGGTGTAACAACAGCCATGTACCCGGCGAACTACTCATTATCATGGGACCAGAGCATGTTAAAACTGTTTATGATGATGGTTGGACGAAGGATGATGTGAAAGAATATATGCACGAAAAAGCCATCGTACCAGTCGAATTGGGGGATCGTGGCGGCAGGAAACTGGACGAAAAATGGATCACTGACGGTATGGTCAAGATAACCCGTTCACCAGAAGATGTGGTGTTAGTAGTGGCAGGAGGGCCTGGCAGACATTCCATGGTCGCCCCGGGTTTCGGCACATCCTCTGAATCTGTAACCCTCCCATTGATGCTTAAGGATGGGACGGCTGCAAAATCAGTGGAAGAATTTAAAGGGTGAATAAAAACTTTAGATAGAAATTAGATTAAAAAAGGCTAGCTAACTCTTTCTATTTCTTCATCCCAAATTTCCTGATTCTCCAGGATATATTCGGCGATCAACTCCTTACACTCATCAAGGTCCAGGTTAACCAGTTCCACTCCATGCTCCTTTAGATAATTCTCAGGACCGGGGAAGGTTTCATTTTCACCAGCCACCACCTTCGGAATCTTATAAAGTAGAATCAAACCACTGCACATGTCACAGGGAACCAGGGTGGTGTATAACGTGCATCTTTTATAATCAGCACCCTTTAACTTACCAGCGCCTTCCAGACAGTCCATTTCAGCATGGAGGATGGTGGATCCATCCTGTATGAGGCGGTTATGTCCCCTTCCCACTATTTCACCATCTTCAACCAGGACTGCGCCGATGGGGATTCCACCTTCACTTAAGCTTTTACGGGCTTCTTTGATGGCTTCCTGGATGAATTTGTGGTGTTTTTTCAGTTCTTTCATAAAAATGAGATTTAAAAATTAAAAAAAATAGTTTTCAGAAATTTTTAGTACCGTTTCCGGTCCCTTAATTCCTGCATTTTACCCGGGTTCCATCCACCAGAGGCGGATTTGGATCGTCCGACCTGCTGCACGTATCCGGTGATGCGGTCGTACCATTCCACTTCTTTTTGTTCTCCACAGGTGGCGCATTGTTCCTGTAATCCTTTCATCAGGGTTTTGCATTTGATGCAGAAGCTTAGTGCTGAACTGTAGGCCCAGAATCCTAGGTCAGATTTACGGGCTATTTTCTGGGTTAAGCTCATCAGGGAGTCTGGTTCGCTGTAGGCTTCTCCCATGAAGGCGTGGAATATATGTCCTCCCAGGGTTAATGGGTGGAATTTTTCTTCGATCTTTATCTTCTCCGGTAGTAATACATCGGAGTTTACCGGGACGTGGGATGAATTGGTGTAGTAGGAGGCTTCGGCATCTCCCTGGACTATGATTTTGTCCTTGAATTTCTCCCGGTCGAGCATGGCGAACCGGTAGGCGGTTGACTCAGCTGGGGTCTGTAATACGGTCCATCTGAGTCCAGTTTCTTCCTTGAGTTCTTTAGCTCTCTGGTTCATGTATTTAATTATTTTTAATCCAAATTTTCTGGAGTCAGGGTTTTCTATTCCTTCTCCGCAGTGGTACTGGAGCATTTCGTTGAGTCCAACGAAACCAAAGGATAGGGTGGCGTTGTCTATGCTGTAGTACCTGTCACCATCGAATTCCTGGGTAAGGAATGGTAACAGGCTGTAATCGTCCAGACAGCTCAGGGCATGTTTACGCCTGAGTAGCAGCACTTCTTCGGCTTGGTGCAGATAGTTGTCCAGGTAATCGAATACTTCTGTATCATCACGGGAGCTGTAGGCCATTCTAGGTAGGTTAAGGGTTATGTATGCCAGGTTACCTGTTCGCAGGCAGTCCTGTGACCAGTCACCGGTCCAGTTATCACCCAAAGATGTTCGGCATCCCATGTAGTTGGCCAGGTTTCCCCGGTAGTCAGGGAGCATGTTGGCAAAGTAGGGGGTACCATACTTGGCGGAAAGTTCATGCACTCGTCTCAGGTCATCTTCAAACTCGTTTTTGAGGACTTTATCCCTTAATACGTAGATGGTGTTGGGGAACAGGTGTGGTTTACCGTCTGAGTCTCCCTGAAGGAGATTTTCGGTGAAAGCACGCTGCAGAATTCGGACTTCTTCTTCGAAGTCTCCGTAGGTTCCAACCAGTTTACCCTTAGGTCCGTAAGCTGGTTCGTCCTTGAGGAAGTCGGGGACGGTGAACTCCAGGTTTATGGAAGTGAATGGTACCTGTGAGCCTCTAGCGGCGTAGGCCATGTTAAGATTATAGATGAGCATCTGCACTGCCTGTTTCACCTTTTCATAGGGCAGTCCTGCTGCAAATGGGGCTACAAAAACGTTCCACAGGCTCATGGATTGTCCGCCGCTCATGTTCTGCTGGGCGGCGAGCATGATCTCTCCGGCGTGGTTCATCAGGGTTTCAATATGGTTAGGAGGTCCGGCTACGGAAGTATGGTCCCCTGTACCGTCTACTTTCAACCCGTGCTTGATAAATAATCTTAAATCATGCTGCAGGCAATTTAAAGGCCGGCCTGCAAAGAATTCCAGGTCATGGATGTGTATTCCCCCGCTCATATGGGCGTCGGCCAGTTCACTGGGGAGACAATGTAGTAAAGCGTACTGTTTGAGGGCTTCGTCTGCCACGTACTTATGTACCGTCTCGGGATTGTGTATCATATTGGCGTTGTCCCGGGAACCGTTTTCTATAAGATTGGTGATGTTATAAACAGGAATACCCAGCCTGGTGTACTTGCGTCTCAGGGTTTCCAGTCCGTACTCCACCAGTTTGGTGTTTACGATCTCCCTGATCATGGGAGCGGTGAGGTATTCTACGTTGAGTTTTTTCAGTTCTTTATATACGTTGGTGGCGATTTTCCGGGCTAAATTTTCTGAAGCACCGGTTTCTACAATGAGTGTTTGTTCTATCTTGGTCTGGTCGAAGGTTTCTATGGTGTCTCTGGAGGTTCGTACCCGTAGGGTGTTGGCGTTGAAGTATCTTTCCGCGGCTTTCTTATCCACATTCTTTAGGGAGTCGTAGACCAGCATCTTTATTTCCTTGGTAGTCATCCCATCGTAGGCTGCAGTAGCTACTTGTGAGGCTATTTTCTCCGCAGCCCATAGTGGAACATCCACCATCAGGCAGGATTTAACTATTTTCTCGTGACTGAACCTTTCAAATATCCCGTTATTCTTTAACACACAACTGTGGGCTTTTGTAGGAAGTGCAGCAATAATGCGTGCATCTTTCATATTTTATCCTCCAAATTTGGCTTAAAAACTAATGAATTAAGAATTTTCTTGGCAATATCAACTCTTTTATAAGAAATTTGACACCCCTAACTTAGACATACTTTTCTACATTTTATTTGTGCTAATACCATATAAAAAATTTTCCTTCTATAAGAACACATCGAGTGAACTCTGTTTTGATTTGTCACTTTCAAATAGAGAATTTATACTGAATTCTATTAACTCAATTCTCTGGATCAGGTAGTTGTTGATGGGATACTTCTTGGATAATTCCTTGGAAATTTCCAGATATTTGACCACAGAACCCTTAGAAATACTTAAGATGAGATTTCCGCCGCAGGTACACTCACCAGAAAGTGGCATCCTCCGGTATTTCTTGTTGCACTTGGTGCAGCGAACTTTCTGCCTGGCGAAGGCCCGGATATTACCTGCCATATCCGGGAGGAAATGGGAGTTCAGCACACCTTCAACCACACCCTTCTGGTCCACTGCCCGTATTTTTTCGGCCAATTTAATTTGTTCATCCACCTTTTCTTTCATGGTGGGTAGCAATTTGTACAGGGACACCTTAGGTCCGCTGTGGATGCTGGTGGTCCCATGGGAGTAGATCAGTCCCTGGTACTGAGCTTCTGTACCCAGCCTTTTATCAACGTTATCTATGATGGACACGATATCTGATGGTTTTTTTAGCTTTAAGCTGCTCTGGTACATTTCCAGGGGAAGCTGAGGCATGGTGTCTATGTTATGGGATTCATCATCTATTTCTTCTGGATCTATCCGGGATGATAGAACCAGTGGGGCGTCCATACGCCCTCCCCGGGAGCTGGGCAGGTAAACCTTGGAGAAATTTAACAGACAGTCAAGTAATAGCATTATGGCATCTTCGTCACTGTCACAGTTTCTCCTTTTAGCGCTGTGGAAGTAGGGGTGTGCATAACAGCCTGAAGCCGTGGTGAAACCGACTACACGTCCCAGAACACCCGCGGATGTGTGGGGTGCTAGACCAACCACCAGGTGTCCCACCAGATCCTTGTAGTTCTTCAGATTGTAGAATCTGTCCATGCCATAGAACTTCTCCAGTAAATCATCCACGAAGTGGGTTACTTTAAGGAGATACTCAGCGCATTTTTCGGAGATGACCAAGTCCTGCACCTTTAATTCCACTATCTGCTCGTCACTTTCCACTTCATCTCCATTTATATCATGGGTGTATCCTAATTCCCGTAATTTCTGGGGGGTGACTTTGATCTCACGGGGTATGAAGTGGGTTAGTGGGAGGTCGGTGGAGTCATGCCGGATGGTAGCATCTTTAAAGGTATAAACACCATTTTTAGCCCTTAAAATACCCTTCTCCAGGGGTTCCGGGAATTTTTCTTCGGATATCATCCCGATAACCCCTTTGATTTCATCCATCTTCCGGATGCCCACCCTCTCATAGGCCTTCTTTAAGAGGTGGCCCAGGTTTATCTTCTTCCTACCGGAACCGGTGGGCAGGGCTCTTCCTCCGCAGGCAGGGCAGATGGCCTGCATGGACCCAATACCACATTGGTTGCAGCGGCACCGGGCTATTTCCACTGTTATGTTTCCTCTTTTCGCTGCATCGACTATGTTACGCCTGCTTCCCCCGGCATTACCTATGGGGAACAGTGCATGGGGTGCGGGTTTCATCATCCTTTCCTTGGTTTTCTCTGGCCTGCCCACCCTACCACCAAGGTAGGTAGGTGCTTTGGCCATTATCTGGACTGGTGAAACCTTGTTAATAGCTTCCATAGTTTTTAGTTCTTCATCCAGTGGTTCTGGTAATGTATTTAATAGGGCGTAGGTGTCGTCTTCATCAATGATGACTTTCCCATCTTTTACCCGGTGCTCAACACCTAAAATCTCCAATATCCTCTTCTCCGGATTTATATCACCGCTAATTTTATCATCATCGATATTTTCATTTAACCAGCCTCGAACACGGTTGATTTCCTGGGCAGAGGCATCATGATAAAAGTAAGTATATTTAGGGTGTAACGGTACAGAATATTTCCTGGAAATTTGAAAGGCTTCCTCGGAGGTGATCTCATTTTTTAAGAGCTCTAGATCCAGGTCACCACTGTACTCGGGGGATTCTTGAACAGTCTGGGTCCACCATTCTTCACACCAGCCGGATGGGAGTAGTACGTGGTTGTTTCTAAGAAATTCTCCAAATGCAACCAGCATATCCCCTAAAAATAGGATTTCATCCACTTCATGTTTTAATTTTTTGGCCTGTTCCGTTGAATTAATCTTTACAACTGATCCATCTTTTAATTTTACTATGGGACCGTCTATACTGTCAACGGGTACCACACAGTTTCCCTTACCTGGTCTTTCAATTTTCATCTGGGTGCCCACCGCCAGAAACTCCACTATCTCCATGGTGGCTGGGTGGATGCCCATGGCAGCCAGGCCACTGTTTCTGGCTCTTCCATATCTTAAACGGAAACCTCCCTTTGTCTGGGGATAGGACAGGACTGGTCTTCCCCCTATGATATCCTGCATGTATTTTTCGTCCACTTTGGAGCTTTCACCCTCATCTTCTTCAGTTTTAGGGGCTTTCTTAGAGAATTTCTCTAACCACAGCCAGCCCTTTATATCCAGTTTTTTAGCGTACTTCCTTACTTTCGGGGCTTTCTGTATGATTCCTTCTACCATGGCGAGTAACGCCCCTCCACGAATTTGGTTGGTTTCCACCCTCTCCAGATCCCGGTGGGATACTTCAACCTTGTCTGTTGGTTCGCCGGTTACCTCTACTGGTATGTTCTTAGCCGCTAATCTCACTTCTTCCGGGCTGGGGGAGTACTGGAGGTTGGTTACTTCAGATTCGTACAGCTCCACCTCTTCCACGTAGCGTTCTATCTCCCTTTCAGAAGGTTTATACCGGTCTAAGTTCAGGGATAACCGGATGTAATCACCTAAAAGCACGGCCATAGCGGCTGCAGTTCCTCCTGCACTTCTTATTGGCCCGGCAAAATACACAGCCAGGTACCAGCCTCCGTCGAAGTTTCTTTTAATCTTTAATTTCGCAATTCCTTCTAAGGGGGCGGCGACCACACCTTCAGTTAATATGGCCAGGGCAGTCCGTATGGACTGATCAGCTTTTGCTTCCTTAACCTCGATACTGTCTTCCTTGCCTTTTACTTCGGATTTGGTGATCTCTCTGGTTATCTGGAAAGCCACTTCTTCCCGGGACATTCCCTCTGCTTCTAGTTCTTTTATCCTCTTGGCAATTCCCTCTGGTCCAACCAATCCCTCCACCCTTTCGGCCAGGTCCTTAGCCAGGGGTATCTCTGGTTCAGTTTCGATGTCATAACCTTTTAAGCGGGCTTCTCGAGCAATGGCATATAATTTTTCAGTTTCAGATTCTAATGTATCGAAATATCCCATGAATTTTCCTCAAAGTCTCTATCATTGATTTTTAAGTAATTTATCCACATTTCATGTGTTGATATTTACTATGGTAATGGTTAAACTTAAAAAGTTCTATTTAGAAAATAAATCAAAGTATAAATAGATGGATTTTCATAATTTTACAAGAATATCAAAAATTTACAAGGATTATAAAAAAAATTATTAAAAAATTAAAGATATTAAAAATTAACGAAATATTAATTTATCCACAATTTTAAGGTGATTATTTATGGCAAAAAAAGATAAAAAGGTGCTTCCTCCCAGTGGGGCTGGTCTGGTCAGATATTTCGAGGAGGAAACTAGAGGACCTAAGATTACACCCATGCAGGTGGTGGTTATGACCATCATACTGGCAGCCTTATGCTTAGCCCTGCGATATTCTTTTAGTTAAACGAATCTACAAATTTAATTTTTCTATTTTAACTATCAAACTATGAAAATTAATTTAAAAGTTTTTTAATTATCCAGAGGTTTTTTAAATGGCGATCCACCCCATTGAGTTTAGATACGGCACAGAAGAAATGAGAAAAGTTTGGGACAGCGAAAATAAACTTCAAAAGATGCTGGAAGTTGAGGCAGCCCTTGCAGAAGCAGAAGCCTCCCTAGGACTGATTCCAGAAGAAGCCGCAGTCGAGATAAAAAATAAAGCAAACACGCGATATGTAAAACCCGAGAGGGTGGCTGAGATTGAAAGAGAGACCAATCATGACATAGCATCCATCATTAAAGCCATAGCTGAAGTCTGTGATGGAGATGCCGGAGAATATGTCCATTTCGGTGCCACGTCCAATGACATCATAGACTCCTCACAATCACTCCTTTTTAAAGAATCAATCGCTATTTTAAGGATTAAACTGGTTAAACTCACTAAGACGCTCCTAAAACTAGCAGAAGAACATATCAAACACGTCTGTATAGGCAGAACCCATGGACAGCATGCTTTACCTACCACTTACGGTATGAAATTTGCTCTATGGGCCGATGAACTCCACAGACAGATAGAAAGACTCGATGAAGTGGAAGGCCGGTTATGCGTTGGTATGATGACCGGTGCCGTGGGAACCACCGCCGCCCTGGGAACAGATGGACTGGCTGTACATAAAAAATTATCCCAGATACTGGGCCTTGAACCGGTCCTGATTTCTAATCAGGTCCTGCAGCGAGATAACCACGCAGAATTCATCATGCACCTGGCCAATATAGCCACCACACTGGATAAGATGGCCCTGGAAGTTAGGAACCTGCAAAGGACAGAGATAAAGGAGATTGGGGAGAGTTTCGACCCGGCCAAACAGGTGGGAAGCAGTACCATGCCCCATAAGATGAACCCCATAACCGCCGAACGGATATGCGGAATATCCCGGGTGATCAGATCCCATACCATCCCTGCCCTGGAAAACAACCCCCTCTGGCATGAAAGGGATCTTACCAATTCTTCCTGTGAGAGGATAATCTTCCCTGAGTCATGCTTACTTACCGATTACATCCTGGTTCTATCCCAGAAACTCTTCGACAACCTGGTTTTCCACGATGAAAATATTGAACGCAACTTGAACATCACCCATGGTCTGATCATGGCGGAGAGGGTGATGGCTGAGCTCACTCGTAGGGGAGCCGGACGACAGACTGCATATGCCCTGGTGAGAAGCTGTTCAGTGGAAGCTAGCCAAAAAGGCGAGGGGCTGGAGGGATTGATTGTTTTTAATTCCCAGATCAGGGAATATCTTTCCCTAGAGGATATAAAGGAAATCATGGATCCCCACACCTATCTGGGTTCAGCAGTGGAGATAGTGGGGGATGTTTTAAGAGAATCGAAAAACTGGTTCCTGTAAAACTTTGCTGAAATTCTTTTTTTATTTTAAAATACGTCCTGTTATTTAATTTTACAATTGCCACTTTATCTTTTTTTAAAATTAAAAAAAAATTAATATAGTTGTAAATATATAATAATACCTGTCAAAATAAAGGGAGGTGAAAAAATGGTTGACATCTTGGAAATAAAGGAGATCAAAATAGCATCTTTCACACTGATCACTTCTTCAGTACAGGCTATTTTGGCATTCATTTACGCGGTAGTATTATTAATATTTGCAGGCATCGCAGGATCGATCCTGGCATCATTTGTACCCGGTTTTGGTTCTTTCATAGCATTTGGTGCAGCGGCTTTAATCATAATCTATCCTATTTCCGCGTTCTTCATTGGTTTAATGGTACAATTCTTCAGTGCGTTGCTTTATAACATCCTGGTTCCCAGAGTTGGCGGTGTAAAACTTGGATTGGAGGGTGATGAACTAGTAGAAATTCCAGTAGTATCTTTTGCATTAATATTGTCCATTATTGGAGCGGTGTGGGCATTTATAGTAGGATTATTCCTGGCAGCTGTTATTGTTCCCCTGTTTGCATTTTTAGGCAGTGCCGCATCAACGATCCCCACTATGACTAATGTAACCGATGTTCCTATGGTAACTGGAGCCGCCGCAGGAGTGGCGGGTATTTTCGGAGCTTTAATATTAATCATAGGATTGCCAATAGCAGTATTTGTCATCGGATTCATAAGTAATGCTTTAGCAGCGATATTCTATAACTTCATAGCAACCAGGATAGCCAAGGCTAAACTAGAGTTTGAAAAAGCATCAGACACACTACACGAACTTAAATCTGTACCACCAATTCCTGCAGCTTTATCTATAGCAGTAGTATTCACCATATTCGGAATATTCGCAGGTATTCTTGACCTTATTAGATTCAGCTTACAGGGAGATGTGGTACTTGGTGTTGGTGCACTGGTTGGGGAGATAATTTGGTACTTCATTTTATACTTCGTATCCGTGGCCTTAGGTGCATTTTTCTACAACTACCTGGTACCAAAAATCGGTGGAATCAAACTTAAACTGGAATAAAACCTCTTAACTTCCTTTTTTTTATTTTTTTCAAAGTAATTTAAATTTAGTATATCAAATTAATATAAAATCTAAAAAGTACCATAATCTTTTTTAAAAATCATCACCAAGAATGTCTTATGGAAAAGATAATAAAATGTAGAAGGATTTCTAAGGGCCATGTACACGGGTCTGTTTTATTAACTAAGGATGCACTTAGTTTTCTTGGTGGGGTTAACCCTGAAACTGGGGTTATCACCGATCCTAACCATGAATTATACGGGAAAAAGATAAGTGAAAAGATACTGGTCATACCTTCAGGGAAAGGTTCCACTGTAGGTTCGTACATCATATATCAGATGTATAAAAATAACACGGCTCCCCTGGGACTTGTAGCTCTGGAAGCAGAGCCGATCATTGCAACTGGCGCTATAATGGCTGGTATACCTATGGTTGACCATCCACAGGAGCCAATATATGATATCCTGGCAGATGGGGATATGGTAGGCCTGGATGCGGATAATGGTCTCCTAAAAATAGAAAAATAAAGAAGTTTTTAATTTATTTTAATTGGAATCCTTTACTTTAAGGGTTTTTTAATTTGGAATTTTTCACTTAATGGGTTTCAGGCAGGTCGTCTGGTTTCATCAGACCTTAAAGCTGATCCGATTACTCCCCCAATAGCTCCCAGGACTGCACCGATAAATACGGTGAGGACGGTGATGAACACACCCACTATGATAGTTATGGTTCCAGCTACCAGTCCCACCTGGGTGAATATCAGCCCTATAACGGCGCTTAAAGCTCCGAAACCGAATATGAAAAGTAAACCAATTATAATACCACCGATTATTCCTGATAAAGCTCCGGAGACAGCACCGTCTTTTTCATCAAAATCCGGATATTCCCTGCTTAGATACGCTGTCAGGAGACCTCCCAGCAGAGGACCTAAAAAGAACAAGGGGAATACAGCCAGTAAAAGTACGATGGTCAACACGGCGTTTATAATAGAACCAAGGGCTACAGCTTTCCAATCAGTCATTTTCTATTAACCTCCATGTAGAAAGTTTTTAATTTTTCGCTGTTTTTTGATATAATCCTTTTGAGAAAATAAAATTATCAATCGTTCTTTAAGATGAAAAATGGATTAAAAAAAATTAAAAAAATTTTCTTATTTTTCAGCTTCTACGGATACTAATGATTCTGAATTGAATAAAGCTCCGAGGACTCCACCAATGAGTCCAATAACTATTTGAACAACCACTAGAAGGAGTACTGATTGTAATATAGAGCCACCTAATGCACCTAAGAGTCCGTAGCCTGCTATCTGAATAATTAACACGACAATGACTATTAAACCTAAAATAAGACCCAAAATAGCTCCGTGTATAACTCCATCCTTGATAGTTCCATCAATCATATAACCGACTGCCACAGCACCGAGTAGTACAGCCAGATAGCTATCATTTTGAGCTGCCAGTAAGAGCTGTATTAAATAAATTGCCACGGCAAAAAATATACTCACAATTAAAGGTCTCCATTCAACCATAATTTTCACATCCTCTGTTTAATTTACTAATAAAAATTGTTTTTAATTAGTGATTAATAATGTTTTCCTTTAAAACAGGAAATGGTCATAATCATCCCCATTATTAAAATTTATGATAATTAAAAACTCTCAAAAACCCAATATAATATAAAGAACAAAAACTCCATATTTATATTACCTGAGAGATGATTCAAATGACATATTTTCTAATTCATAACGGCACTCTTATTGATGGAACAGGAAAACCACCAGTTAGTGATGCGGCCATATTAATAAGGGATGATGTTATAGAATATGTCGGTCCTGAAGATTCTTTAAAACTTCCTGGCGTTAAAATCAGGAAATTCGATGCAGATGGAGGTTTCCTGCTTCCTGGTTTTATAGACAGCCACCTCCACCTGATGGCCAACGGGTTTCACATGGAAGACACCATGTACAATCCATTATCCCTCTTCTTCTACAAGGGCGTGGAAAATATGCGCCGCACAGTCAACGCTGGGGTGACAACCGTAAGGGACGGCGGATTGGCGGATTATGGGGTGAAAATGGCCGTGGAAAAGGGTTTAATAACCGGGCCACGTATGCAGATCAGTGTTACACCCTTATCTATAACCGGGGGGCACTTTGATTTCTGGCTTAAATCAGGCTTTGACATGAAAATATCCTACCCCGGATTTCCAGACAGTATATGCGATGGGGTAGAAAACGTTCGGAGGAAAGTCAGGGAAATAATGCGTGCCGGTGCAGAGGTAATTAAAGTCATGGCCACCGGGGGAGTTATAAGCGCCAATGACAGCCCTGAACACCCCCAATTTTCTAAAGAAGAATTTAAAGTCATAATTGATGAAGCCCGGACCAGGGGACTTAAAACTATGGCCCATGCCCACGGTGCTGAGGGGATAAAAAATGCAGTGGAAGCAGGCATCGATTCAGTAGAACATGGAACCTACCTGGACAGGGAAGCCATAGATATGATTCTGGAAAGGGAAGTCTACTTGGTCCCCACCTTGATCACCCAGCAGTTTAATAAAATAGCGGCTGAATCCGGATCTATACCAGAGTATGGTGTTGATGACGCCATAAGGATCGCAGATATCCACAAAAAAAATATGGAGAAAGCCTACAAAGCAGGGGTAACCCTGCTCATGGGCACCGACTGTGGAGTGATAGAACATGGAGTCAACCTCCAGGAACTGGGTTTTTTATGTGAGATAGGTATGACGCCCATGGAAGCCATAATGTCCGGAACAAAGATAGCCGCTGAACGACTGGGATGGCAGGATAAAATAGGTACCCTGGAGGCGGGAAAACATGCAGACATCGTGATAAGCAAAACAGACCCCCTCTCTGATATTAACTCACTGGGCAACCCAGATAATATTAGAACGGTATTGAAGGAGGGTAAAATAATTAAAGATTTCTTATAATCCTATTTATTTACCAAAAAAGAACTAATGGATAACTTCTGAATAAATTTACAAATTAGGTTAATCCAGTACATTTAAATAGATCTTATGCTTGCAGTATCTTTCTCCCCAATCACATAGAGCCTCTAAAATTGGTAAAACTGATTTACCTTTCTCGGTAAGGGAATATTCTACTTTAGGAGGAATTTCTGCGTAAACTTTCCGATGAACTAATTCATCTTTTTCCAATTCACGAAGCTGTTTAGTTAACATACGATGAGTGATGGAAGATAATGTCCTGTTAATTTCACCAAATCGTAATGTATCCTTTCTTAAAGCCCAAAGTATCAGAGGTTTCCATTTACCCCCTATTTCATTGACTGCAGCGCATACCGGGCAACAGTATTCTTTAGTTTCATTCATAAAATCCACATCAAAATATTGATTTAGGGGCTGGTACAGAATAGTGTACTATGTAACTTCTACTTCTCTACTCTGTTTAAATATTAATTAAGTTATTATATAGATTTAGGTGGGCGTAAAAATTATATTACAAAATTAAAAATTCAATGTAAATTTTTATCGAGGGTAAAATTTTTTTTCTGAAGGTTAAAGAGGCTATCTAATGGCAAATACATCTAAAAGAAAGGCAAAAATAAAGATTACAGGAATGAACTGTGCTTCATGCGCGCTTAACGTTGAAAAATCACTCAACAACCTGGAAGGTGTAGAAGAAGCTCAGGTGAACCTGAACACAGAAGAAGCAGATGTAAATTACGACCCAGAGAAATTAAATTTACGGGAACTGGAAAATGCCGTAGAAAAAGCAGGTTATGGTGTTGTAAACGAAAAAGTAATTATCAAAGTGGGCGGCATGAGCTGCGCTATGTGTGTGAAGGCCATAGAAGATGTTCTGGGTAAATTAAATGGAATAAGCCAGGTAAACGTTAACCTGGCATCAGAAAAGGCCTATGTGACTTATAACCCTAAAGTTACCACCATACAGGATATGAGGGAAGCCATAGAAGATTTAGGATACCAGTATCTGGGGATAGAAGGGGAAGAAACAGAGGACCTTGAAGAAAAACTTAGAAAAGAGGATTTAAAGGGAAAAAAGAACAGATTTATAGTTGGTTTTGCTGTATCAATTCCCCTCTTATTCCTGATGTATTCTAACGTGATGTTACCCATCCCCATGCCCTACTTCATGCTTATTGTAACTGTAATCCCCTTCATCTACGTGAGCTATCCCATATTCATCGCAGCCTCCAGATCGCTTAGAAATGGCCTCTTGGATATGGATGTTATGTACTCCCTGGGAATTGGAGTGGCATTCATTTCAAGTATCCTGGGCACCTTCCAGGTCGTGCTCACACCAGAATTCATGTTTTACGAAACTGCATTAATGCTGGCGGCATTCCTCATGTTGGGGCGATACTTAGAAGCCCGGGCCAAGGGTAACACCTCAACTGCGATAAAAAAACTCGTTGGAATGCAACCAAAAACAGCCACCGTAATCCGCAATGACCAGGAACTGGAAGTCAAGATCGAGGAAGTAGAAACCGGTGACCTGGTATTGGTTAAGCCCGGTGAGAAAATCCCGGCAGATGGAGTAGTGGAAGAGGGTGAAAGCTACGTTGATGAATCAGCCATCACCGGAGAACCAGTACCCGTCCATAAAAACCCGGGAAAAAATGTTGTGGGCGGAACCATCAACCAGAATGGTGTACTGAAATTCAGGGCAACCAGGATAGGTAAAGACACGGTCCTGGCCCAGATCATAAAACTGGTGGAAGTTGCCCAGGGATCCAAACCACCGGTACAGAGAATCGCTGACCGGGCAGTGACCTATTTCATCCCCACCATCCTTACAATCGCATTAATCTCCTTTATAGTGTGGTATTTTATACTGGGAAGCACCCTGCTTTTCGGACTAACCGTGCTCATCTCCATATTGGTAGTGGCCTGTCCCTGTGCTTTAGGCCTGGCCACCCCCACCGCAGTTACGGTGGGCATTGGCCGGGGTGCAGAACTGGGGATACTGGTAAAAAACGGTGAAGCACTGGAGGTATCAGAAAAAATAAGCACAGTCCTCTTCGATAAAACAGGAACCCTTACCAAGGGAAAACCAGAGGTAACCGATGTAGTGGCCAATGATCTATTGGCCAGTGAAACAGACCGAAAAACCCTCTTAAAACTGGCGGCCAGTGTAGAGAAAAACTCTGAACACCCCCTGGCAGAAGCCGTGGTAAAGAAAGCAGAGTCAGAGGGAATAGAACTTATAAAGACCAGTGAATTCACCAGTTTCGGTGGTAAAGGTGTGAAAGCCACCCTGAATGATGAGGAGGTAATAATCGGAAACAGACTGTATTTTGAAGAAAACAACATCCAACTGACATTGGAAATCCAGGAAAACCTGTTGAAACTTGAAAGTGAAGGTAAAACAGCCGTAATAATAGGCTCCAACCATAAAGTTTTAGGATTAATTGCCGTGGCAGATACACTGAAAGACACCACCAAAAAGGCCTTACAGGAGTTAAGGAAGATGAAGCTCCAGGTGGCCATGATCACCGGTGACAACGCCCGAACCGCAGAAGCCATAGCCAAGCAAATAGGGATAGAAAAGGTTATAAGTGAGGTTTTACCCCAGGATAAGGCTGCGGAGGTAAAGAAGCTGCAGGATAAAGGTGAGATAGTGGCTTTTGTCGGGGATGGTATCAACGATGCCCCTGCCCTGGCCCAGGCAGATGTGGGTATAGCCATTGGAAGCGGTACAGACGTGGCAATAGAAAGCGGGGATATAGTGCTTATAAAGGATGATTTGCTGGATTCTGTAGCTGGTGTGCAGCTTTCTAAGAAGGTGATGGGTCGTATAAAACAGAATCTATTCTGGGCCTTCGCTTACAACGTGGTGCTTATCCCGGTGGCGGCGGGTGTTCTTTACGCCCCATTTGGAATAACTTTCCGACCGGAATATGCGGGACTGGCCATGGCATTGAGCTCAGTGACCGTGGTTAGCCTTTCCCTGATGCTTAAAAGATATCTCCCACCGGCTAAATTGTTGAATAAATAATTTTAAAATCCAGTAAGAACATAAAAAATTAAGTGGTGATAGAATGGCAGTAGATCCCATATGTAAAATGGAAGTAGATGAGAGCGAAGCTAAATGGGTAAGCTCTTATAAGGGAAGAAAATACTATTTCTGTGCTCCGGGTTGTTTGAAGGAGTTTGAAAAAAATCCGGAAAAATACGCGGAGAAGGATTAAAGAGCCAAACGTTAAATAATGGCCATTTGAAATTCAATTATAACTACCAAAAAAACCTAAGGGGGAGAATGGACGATGGCATTATTTGACGATATAAAAAAGATGGCTAAAAAAGAACTGGACAAACAACTTAAAGGTCCTGACAATAAAAAAAAGGCAGGAGACCTGTTTAAAAAGGAATTTAAGAAAAAGACTAGGAAGGAATTTAAAAAGACCATTAAATTCTAATTCTTTTCCCTTATTTTTATTCAGTTATGAATATCTAATTACTAGCTTCTAAACTTCTAACTAAATCGTTAACCCTGCATCCTGAACCTTTTAACCACAAACTCCTTATTTAAGGATAAAACAAATGACGCGGCCCTGGGACCCTGTTTTTTACCTATAATGGTTTTATATATTGCTTGGAATGCTTTTTGAGGTTTCATATCCAGTTCATTAAGTATAGAATACATTTCATCATGGAGTTCTTCTGCAGTGAAAATCCGGCCTTCCAGGAGGTCTGCCACCTTCAACAGAAATTCCTTTTGAGGTTCATTTAACTGCACCTCTGGAAGCTCTTTCTGCACTTCAAACTTCACGAAGTTAGGCGCGTAAAGATTTAACCAGTTTTTAACATGGCCGATCCTTTCGGTGAATCTCTCTTTATCATGACCATTCATCTCATCCCAGTCTACGTCTTCCATCTTTTCCGGGAGCTGGGAATTCCTCTTCAGTATATCGAAGATCTCCTCTTCATCACCGCCTATCTGACAGGCCACGGTCATAAACCGGTACGATGGCTGGAATGGAATTGATTCAGGTATGTATTCAGCATCAACTGTCTGAGAAATTTCATAGATCTTCTTAAGTTTTTGGGTTTCTTTCTCGGAAGTTTCTTCTTCAACGTAGTAGATCCTTTCCACCCGGTCGTACTGTTCTATGAAATCCAAGAAGGGCATGGTCGGATTGAAATCCTTATGTTTCATGGGCTTACTACGGAATATGAAGTAATTCAGTGTTTCTGGGGAGGCTATTTCCAGCCACTGGCCGGGGGTGAAGAACACTCCCTTTGATTTGCTCATGGCTTCCCCTTTCAGGGTGATCCATTCATAAGGAACGGGATATGGGGCCTGATAATCGAAGATTTCCTGGGATATGATTTTACTTACATCATAGGATCCACCACTGGCGGCGTGGTCTTTTCCGAATGGTTCGCAGGTCACACCGAAGATCTTCCACCGGGCAGCCCATTCAACACGCCAGGTTAACTTACCTTTACCTGATTTGATGTCCATTTCACCTTCATGGCCGCACTGGCACCGGTAGAATACAGTGTCACCCTGATAATCATAGGCAGTGGTGGTGTTCACCCTTCCACATTCACTGCATATGGGATTGTAGGGGAGCCAGTCAGGTTTCAGGGGGTGTTCCCGGTACTGGTTGAATACCTCTCTGATCCTGGGAGTTTCTTCCAGTGATTTTCTAATGTAATCGTTGTATATTCCTTCCTGGTACATTTTAAACCCGGAATAAGTTTCCAGTTCTATACCGAAGACTGGTAGGGTTTCTAGGAATGGTTTCTGGAAGTGTTCCACAAAATTCTCGCAGCAACCACCAGGACAGGGGATCTGGGAATAGGGAACACCTAAATACTGTTCATAAGATGGGGGTAGGGGATAGGGGACCTTTCTCAGGGGGTCATGGTCATCGGCGATCCAGATGGTCTTGCTATCTTCACCAAGTTTTTTCAGGGATTTACCCACTGCATTGGCTATGAAAACGTCACAAGAATTTCCAATATGTATGGAACCAGATATGGAAGTTCCACTGGCTACCACGTGTTGGTCCACGTTCCAGTTAGTTAGATCAGATGCAATTCGTTCGGTCCAGTGTTTCAATTCAATTCACCTTCTGTTAAAAATAAAAATGGAGTATTAAATAATTTTTTGTATAATAATTGATTTTTTTTATAAAAATAAATGAATAAAAAAATGGTGGAAAAATAATTTCCATTCAATATGCTGGTTTTTTTATTCAAATACATTGGTTGGGGCTTCATCCAACCATTCATTCACGATTTTAATGGCACAGTAACTTCCGCACATGGTGCAGGTGTCCGGGTCTTCTGGGGGTCGGTTGTCCCTGATGGCACGGGCATCAGCCGGGCATATGGCTGCGTTGTACTGGCCTTCCCAGTTGAGTTTTTTACGGGCATTGGCCATCACCAGGTCCTTTTCACCGTGGTGTATTCCTTTGGCCATGTCACCAACATAGGCTCCTATACGGCTGGCTATGACTCCCATTTTCACATCTTCTGGTCCGGGTAGTGCCAGGTGTTCAGCGGGGGTTACGTAGCAGATGAAGTCTGCTCCCGCAGCAGCTGATTGGGAGGCGCCTATGGATGATACTATATGATCGTATGCCGGGGCGATATCCGTTACAATTGGCCCTAGCATATAGAACGGGGCACCACGGCACAGTTTTTTCTGGATGGTTACGTTGGCCTGGATTTCGTTTAGGGGTATGTGTCCAGGTCCTTCGGTTATGGTCTGTACACCAGCTTCCCGGGCCCGGTCGATTAATTCACCTAATATGATGAGTTCCTGTACTCCGGCACGGTCTGTGGCATCGGCAATGGCTCCAGCACGCATGGCGTTGGCCATGGACATCACGAAGTCGTGTTCTTTAGCGATCTCCAGGATGTAATCAAAGTTCTTGTACAATGGGTTTTCTGTTTCGTTTTCCACCATCCAGGCGGATATTAATGCTCCTCCACGGCTCACCAGTCCACCTTCTCGTCCCTGTCTTTTAAGACGTTTGAGGGTTTCCATGTTCACACTGCAGTGTATGGCCATGAAGTCAATACCATCCTGGGCCTGTTTTTCTATGGATTTAAACATAATGTCTTCGTCCATGTAGATGGCGGCACCCTTTTCGCGGATGGTCTCAAAGGCCGCCTGATAGACTGGCACGCTTCCCACTGGTATGTCTGATATTTTCAGGATTCTTTTCCGGATCTCGTCCAGGTCTCCACCTACAGATAGTTCCATTAAAGTATCAGCTTTATTGGCCATGGCAATTCTGGCCTTTTCTTCTTCCATATCAAAGTCACATATGTCTGTGGAGGTTCCGATAGTGGCATTGACCTTTGTACTGAGCCCTGATCCAATACCAACTGCTTTAACATCCCTTCCCTTGTTACTGGGAATGGCAATGGTACCCTGGGCAACGGATTTCCTGATAAACTCTTCTGTTACATTTTCAGCCTTGGCAACTGCTTTCATTTCTTCTGTTATAATGCCCTTTTTTGCATCATCCATTTGTGTCATTGAACTCACCATGCTTTTGATAGCTTAAAATTGTTGTTATACTACACATTAAAATTATAGCTATTCCATGTTCTTAATAGAATAAGTCTCTGCACTGAACAATATAAGAGTTTTTAATTGGATACGATTAACTTCATACTTCTTCTGATTTTACAACCATGGTATTTAGAATCATAAATTCAAAAATTGTCAGAAATTCTTTGTTGCTATTTATAAACCATGAATTTTAATGCTTAATAAATATTTTAATGCTGATATAACCAGGTACAGATTATTTGGTCAAAACATTTATATATACCTTTAAGAAAGTTTAGTTATCAATTTTTATTATATTTATATTCTCATTGTATTTTTCCTTTAATCGGTGATAACCCTTACTCGATAAATGTGGGCGATGCCTTGTTTTCGGGAAATCATGCCGTGTATTCCACTCATTTTTCGCTTATTTCCCAATTCTTTTGGTATAAAAAATTGTTGATTACGAGGTGACTGAATGAAGGTAACGTTTATAAATCCCCCACAAACTAGCTCTAAGTATAAATTCATGGGAGTAGTAGCTCCTCCACTGGGAATTGCTTATATGGCTGGAGTTTTGGAGGAAAATGGTTTTGATGTGAGTGTAATCGATGCATCTGCTTTGGACATGACATGGGGGTCTTTAGAAAAGGAAATAAGGAGAATTTCTCCGGGAATAGTGGCAATTACGGCTTTAACCCCTACCATTGAACAGGCCATGAAAACTGCCCAACTGGTGAAAAAAAACTGTCCAGATACAGTTACTGTGATGGGTGGTTATCATCCTACCTTTAACTATAAAGAACTCTTAGAAAAGGATTATGTAGATATAGCGGTTATAGGTGAAGGGGAATACACCATGCTGGAACTGGTGGAAACTCTGGAAAGTAATGGTGATCTGAGTGAAGTTCGAGGTATAGCATTTGATGATGTTGTCACACCTCTACGTCCCCTTATAATGGATTTAGATAGTCTTCCATTCCCTGCCTTACATCTCCTTCCCATGGATCATTATAAACTTTTGAATATGAAGACCAACATGGCCACCATGATAACCAGCAGAGGATGCCCCATGCAGTGTTCTTTCTGTGCTTCAGCTGCATTACACGGTCCTAAATTCCGTTTAAGATCTCCAAAAAATATAGTAGATGAGATAGAACATCTGGCTGAAGATTATAATGTGGAAACGATAGCTTTCATGGATGACACGTTCACTTTGAACCCTAAGAGGGTGGAGGATATCTGTGTTGAGATTAAAAAAAGAAATCTGGACGTTTTATGGGGATGTACAGCCCGGGTGGACAATCTATCTAAAAGTTTATTAAAACAGATGAGGGAAGCTGGGTGTATCACTCTCTTCATGGGTGTGGAGTCTGCAGATCAGCAGATCCTGGATCAGGTGGATAAGAAAACGACTATTTCCAAGATTAAACATGCATTTGAACTATCAAGGAAAGAGAAAATACGTACCATTGCATCAGTGGTACTGGGTATGCCTGGGGACACTAAAGAAAGTATGGGTAGGACCATTAAATTTGTACAGGAATTAAAACCATCCTATGCCGTTTTCAGCCTGGCCACACCCTATCCTGGCACCCGGTTTTACCAGCATATGGTGGAAGAAAATCTGATCAAAGTCAAAGATTGGTCTAAATACACCCTTATTTCCCCAATCATAGATACGATGGAATGTTCACTGGAAGAACTTCGAAAGATCCAGAGCACTGCTTTTCGTAAGTTCTACCTTCGTCCAAGATATATTTTACGTCAGACATGGGTGGATGGCCCTATGCTTCTGAGGACCATTGCTGGTGTCATCAGAAGATTGGTATAAACATATTATGGACTTAAATAAACAGGTTGCAAGGAATTAAATAAAAAAATTAATAGACAAAAAAATTTTAAAGATAAAAACTGAACATTGATTAAAAAGGTTTTCAGGCAATAAAACGCATTATATATCTGGTTTTTTTCTCATGCGTTCAACTGCCATCTCAAAATTAGGAATATTGGTCTGACACCCTTCCGCTTCCACCACAAACGATGCCACGGCTGAAGCGAAATTCCCACAAAATTCCAGACTTTCACCACTTAAATAGGCTTTCAAGAATCCCGCCCGGTATGAATCTCCCCCACCGGTGGGGTCGATACTGTTGACCAGTTTTGCTTCGATTTTTATTTCCTGATCAGCGTATATTATACTGCCATCTTTACCCATGGTTTTAACGATTATTTCAGGCCCCAGGTCTTGGAGTTCCTTAATATCCATTTCTAGAATTTCTAGTATTCGATCTATCTCATAGTGATTACCAAATAGAATATTACAAATTTTTAAAACCTTACTAAGGTTTTCTGGGGAGTACATATGCAAATCCTGTCCCGGGTCAAATGATACTAACTTATCGTATTTATTGGCTGTTTCCCCGCACTTTCCATTAAAAACAGGGTCACCAGTGGCCAAATGTACGGCACGTGCCTTTTTTATAGCTTTAACAGGGGTTGGAAAATCTTTAAAATACTTTGCAGCTCCCCAATAGAAGTAACTTATCTGATCGCCCTTTTCATCGGTTATTACAAAGGCAGTAGGGGTTTTTTCATCTTCCACCACGATCATATCTTCGATATCAATGGATAAACCCTTTAGGCAGTTTTGATAATCAGATCCCCTGAAATCACCACCCACAGCAGAGATTAAACTTGCCTTAAGTCCTAAATTAGCGGATACTGTGGCCACATTGGCTGCTGCGCCACCATAAAAGGTTTTCATATTATTTATTGCAGTTGAAGAGTTAGGTTGGGGGAAACCGTTGACCTGGATGATATAATCCAGTGCCGTATGCCCCACGGCTAGTAAATCATTTTCATAGCTCAATAGATCACCTTTCCTAACTTTATTTTTTAGATATTTAAATAATTATAATTTTTTAAAGATAAAAAAAGAGATTAAAATTTCCCGAAACCTAATTCCTGTATTAATTTACGTCCCCTACCACTCACATAATCTATAAATCCTTTAAATTTTTCATTTTCTGGATTATGCAATACCATGGTCAAGATATGGTTTGTATCTTCCTTCAACACATCAGAACCATTGATGAAGCTGTTATTAAGGAAAGTATACAGGTCCTGGCTATTTTTAACAATCTTGAGTGCTTCATAAGGGGATTTTAACACTCTGACTATTTTGTAATCTATTTCCTCATTGTCCATGGTGTTCCAGGCCAGTCTCTGGGCAGAACCAGTAACTTCCACGAATTTTTTACCTTCCAACTGTGAGAGATCCATTATATCTTCATCAGAAGGAGATACTAATACTAGATGGTCCCGGGCCATAGGAATAAAATCCATATCCCGCATAAAAGCCTTCACCGGGTCATCAAGGGTTAAAATATCCACCAATCCCATATCATAAAGGTGCAGGGCACTCTCATCCTCCGTCTGGTAGACCAGGGCATCGAGGCCGTATTCAGAGGCTAGAACTTCCACCAACCCGGCAGATATATATCCGCCACAAATCACAGGTTTTTCATGGGCATCCAGCCTTTTTGTAAGCTGATGGTATTGTTTGATGAGATTTAAACCATCCTCGGTAAGTTGGGAACCGGCACCAGTGCTCTTTACAAGGTTCATGTTCAGTTTTTTCTCAGCATCTAAGATTCTCCTGTTTAAGACGGCATGTGATATTCCCAGTATTTTAGCTGCCTCTCTCTGCGATCTGGTCTGGGAAACGATGTCCAGTGTTTCAAAGAATTTGAAACTGAGGGTTTCTCCCCCTATAATCAGGCTTAATCTGGGTTTAATTTTCATTTCAACACGGTAGAGATAGATTTTTAAAGTCCCTTTGAATATTTATATAATGGTACAAACAGTTATAATTAGAGGATTAAAATAATAATGTGTGTTTTTCTCAGGTGAATTTATGATTTTAAATGATGCGATACAGGAAATAGTGGATAACGTATCTGCAGCTTCTGCAGAACTTGATCGGGAAAACGTTGAAGAAATGCTAAAGCTATTGAGAACTTGTGAAAACGTTTTCCTACTGGGACAGGGCAGATCTGGGCTGGTGGCCAAGGCATTTGCCATGAGACTCATGCACCTGGGAATCGGAGTTTACGTGGTAGGGGAAACAATAACCCCTGCCATTAAAGATAAAGACTGTTTATTGGCCATAACTGGTTCTGGAGAAACCAGCTATATAATAAGCACTGCTCAAATAGCTAAAAAACGGGGAGCAAAGATTATAGCCGTCACATCCTATGTAGATTCTACCATGGGAAAAATAGCAGATTTGGTCGTGCAAATCCGGGGCCGTACCAAAATAGATACAGAAAAAAATTATATAAAAAGACAGATCAACGGGAAACACCAATCTTTATCCCCACTGGGGACCCTGTTTGAGGTTACCACCCTGATATTCCTGGACGCGGTGATTGCCCAGCTCATGGTGGACATGGGTAAAACCGAGATGGACCTGAAACAGAGGCACACCGTGCTGGAATGATGTTTATTTTATTTCTAATTTAATTATTTTATTCCAAATAATTTCTTTTTTAAAGATTTTTAAATTAAAACACGCTCTGGACTGGAGTAAATATTAAACCTATCCCCTCTGACGAACCCGATCATGGTCACACCTGATTCCTGGGCTACAGTAACTCCAGATGATGTGGGGGCGGCGTTAGAGGCGATGATAGGTATCCCCATCCTGGCGATTTTTATCATCATATCCGCTGGCATCCGTCCACTGTAGACTACGAAACTCCGGGATAAATCATATTTATTTAAAGCAGCGGTGCCTATGAGTTTATCCACCGCAACGTGTCTGCTTATGTCTTCAACTGAGATGAAGTTGTCCTCGTAGACCATGCCGGCTACGTGTGTTCCGCCGGTTTCCCGCCAGGTCTTAGCTGAATCCTTTAATTTTACAAATGCATCGAATATGGATTCTTTAGAGATTTGGAAATCGGATTCTACCTTATCCACCATCTCAATTTTCCTTCTCCAGCCACCAAAACAGTCTGAACCCACGATCAGTTCTTTCCTTAAATCGAAATCCTCGAGGTCTATTTCCACGTTGATGGTGTTGCCCTGAACGTCCACTCTGGTGATGTCATCGGTTGAAGTGGCCAGTCCTTCACCCAGGAGATAGCCCACGGCAAATTCTTTTAGATGGGTGGGGCTTATGGAAAAGCTTCTGGAAACCTGTTCATTGATAATAAGCTCTATATCCTCGTCACAGACAATTATCTCTGTCATGGGGGCAACATCTTTTTGGACCTTTAATGCTTCAACCTCTCTCGTCATTTCTCGCATTTAACTACCTCTTCATTATCGGATTGTCCATCATTTGAAATAATTGATTATCATGAAAAAAATTGGATTCAAATTTAGTTACTAAAAAATTTGAAGTTTTAAAGAAGGGCCTTTTAATCTTCAAACAGGTCATCTACCCAGGATATTGCGGCGGCCACATTGGGAAAACCTATGGTACTGGTTAACAGGATTAAGGATTGATATACTTCTTCTTCAGATGCTCCTGCTTCTATCGCTCTTCTGGCATGGCTGTGCACTGCTCCTTCAGAGCGGAGTGTTGTTGCCGCTGCCAGTTGAATCAGTTCACAAGTTTTATTGTCTAAAGGCCCTGAATCCTTCACTTCTCGGCCTAGATCACCTAATATTTTTCCATAATCTCCAAAACGCTCTTTTATACTCACATAATGTGGAGGTAATTTTTTACTTCCCGGTTTTTTCGACATACAAGACCACCTTAAAATTTCTTAATCTATATATTTGTTTTATTGAGATATATTTTTAATACTCAGAATTGGTAGAACTATAAATAAAGAAAAAAGCCTCAATTAAAAACAAAAGCAGCCAAGTTTGAAGAATTCAACCTTTGATCGAAGCCTGTTATGAAATTCAAAAGAATAAAATTTTCATTTCTACTTATATTTTAATTACAGTTAGAGCCGCTGCTTTAAATCCTATGTAAACTGCTTTCCCCAGGTTTAAGTTCAACTGTTCCTTGAGGTAATCGGTGACCTCTACGAATAGATTGATGGCACCTATGTCTACAGTTAACCTTACCCTCTGGTTTTGCAGGTTCATGCTGATTATTTTTCCTTTGAAAATATTTTTCACGCTGGATTCCTGGGCTTTTAACTTGATAAAAATATCTTCAGGGCGGATTAAAACCAGAACCTTGTCACCGACATCGAAATTTTCTCTTAGGGGTAGAATGATTTTATTGTCATTTAGATAGATGTTAGCAATTCTATTTTTAACATCGATATCAGAAATTGTACCTTCTATTTCATTAACATCTGCATGCATTTTTAAGATACTGTTAACCTTTATATACTCTTTTAATATTAATTTTCCCTGATCAGTTAACTTACTTCCGCCTCCTCCTTTCCCTCCTATTTTAGTTGAAACAATTCTGTTGTTAAAATCATTTTCCAAATCTCCAATGTATTTTAGAGCCCTTCTATAAGAAATATGTACTTGTTTAGAAGCTTCGGTTATGGAACCATATTCATCTATATAGTTTAAAAGCTCAAATTTTTGATCATTAAGTAATATTATCTTATCGTCTAATTTTAAACGATATTGAGGTCCATCTAGCGCGTTATACATTGTTTCATACCTAGGATTTTATCCTTACTTTGACAGTATCTCGTTTAATTGATTTCATATGGAGTATCCGAAATTGTGAGGTGATTTTTCCATCATTAATATGACCATGGAATTTTTCATTCATGGTCGTATTTCTTTCATGATCATTCACAGAATATTTTAAAAAATCCGAGATTAATCGGTTTTTTTGAGTAAATTAATCCAAATCTTCCATGAATGTTCATGATATATATGATTTATTAAACTAGTTTTGATTGGAACGTTATAAACTTTTGTAAACAAACTCATTTAGAAAGACTTATATCCGTTATGTGGATTTAACCACCTCGAATATAAAGGATTCATAACGTTGGGGCCTTTTAGATCCCTTAAAATGAAAAAATTAATCGTTAAATATTTAGTTGTTTTGAAATCTAAGTTTTCCCGCCTATTTATTTAGTTCTAAGATGATATGCGCTTTTTTTGTTTATTTAAAGTATAATAAACCCAATCACTCTCTCCAATTTGGATGATAAATATTGATTGTTTAATAATAACAATCTATCATGAATCTACATTTTAGGAAAGCTTAGAATACAAATAGGTGATTAAGTTTATGAAAATGGCAAAATCGGTGGGGAGTTAACTTAAACTAAAATAGAGGGGCTTAATAATGGGGAATTTAATTAGTGGAACAACTTTGAATGGATAAGGGGATGATAAAAAATTAGTATAATCAAATTTAACTAGTCCAAATATCTTAAACCTGTTATCTGGTTTATAATATCGGTTTTAGTGAGGATTCCAATGGGTCTTTTTTGTTCATTAACCACAATAAGACGCCCTATTTTGTTCTTATTCATAATTTGGATGGCTTCTACTATCATCATATCCGGTTCAACGGTTACAATATATTTGGACATGAGGTCGGTTATTTTAAGATCCTTTTCTTGATTGGCAATGGTTTTGGTGATATCAACTAGCGTTAGGATCCCAATAATACTATCATTTTCAACTACAGGGGCGCCTTCTATTCCATTATTGGATAATATCCATGCTGCTTCGGTTATATTCATATTGGGATTTAATGTTATGATATCTTGGGTGGCAACTTCCATCACAGTCTTGGCAGGTATGCTCTGTATATCCCGAACATCCAGGAGCAAAACACCCTCTGTATCATCCCTTCCAACAACAGTACCATTTACTACCAGCTTATTTACATGACTGGGACCAATTCTTATTTTATCCCCGATGTCAAGTTGTTTAGTATTACCTATTGTTTTAACGGCGGCTTTACATTCTCCAGGTCGGGGAAGGCTGCTGAATTCTATTTTGGTCACGGTGATATTTTCTACCAATTTATCTCTTTTAAATAGGGGTACTGTTTCATCTGCCTCAGCAATATTGAGATTTAAAGCATCATATGCATCTATTGTTGGTTTATACCCACCTCTAGGACCTGGAACCCCTTCTACACTTCCCATGCTCTTTAAGGATTGCATTTGATTCCGAATCGTTCCCGGGTTACGGTTTATAGACTCGGCAATAGTTTCTCCTTTGATGGGCATGTAATTTGATTTAGTATATAAATCAATTAAAGCTCTTAATATTTCTTTTTGGACAGTTGTTAGCAATAAAACACCTTCTAAGGTTTTATTGTTGAAGTATATGTTCATGATCTTTACTAAAAGTTCTTCACTTTACTTATATAAAACTTTGTGATAAGAGGTTCTGAATTTATTATTTGAAATTTATTAGTCACAAAAAGTATCCCGTTCAATGAAAGAAAGAATCCTCAAATATAACATAATACAAGCTAAAAAGACAATAGTAATCGTGTTTCGTAGGTTTTCAGTTAAGAATTAAGTATTGTAACATAATTCAAATCAACCTATAAGATGAAACACCACTGAATATTTAAAGTTGGGAGCGTTCATAATCCAAAATCTTTGTGACAACAGTTTCAGGGTTTATCAAATCCTGTAAATCGTAATATCGACCGCCAGAAGCCTTTGATAGATCCATGTTGAATTCATGTCCCAACTCTTCCTTTCCAAAATTAACCACTATTGTGTTTATTTCTTTATCCTTTAAATTCTCAGCTATTCTAATTGCATCTTCAACAGGGCTATTATCCAGTTCAATGGGAAAACCCAGATCATGGAGATATTTATTGGATAAACTGGAAAATTTCTTATTAAATCCCACATTAGGCATGCCATCGGTGAAGATTATCATCATGGGAATATATTCATCCTGTAATTTCTCCTTTACAAGGATATCAAATCCTTTTTTAAGACCGGAGGCCAGGGGCGTGGTTCCACCCACAGTGAGGTTATCAAGTTGATCCTTGAAAGAGAAAGCTCTCCGGGTTGTAGGGATTATAATCTCTGCTTCATCCCCTTTAAATCCTATAACACTGATTTTATCCTGATGACGATTGATATTTTCGATGATCCGGTATAAAAGTCCCTTAATACGATTCACTTTTCCTTCAAAAAACATCGACCCGCTGATATCTACAACCAATGCGATTGAAGCTTTTGCATCATGTTTTCTCATTTTATGGCGTATGTCTTCCATTTCAACCTTAATATTCCCCTTTGATCCCAGCGCAGCAGCTCGAAGAGTTGCATCTATAGCTATATCATTAGATACTTCCTTTGGAAGTTTACTTTTGATATATCGGCCTTTAATTGTTTTGGAAGCCACTCTTTTACCGTAAATTCTCTGTTTCTTTTCATTTTCCACTTTCAGAAATTTTTGTATATCAACAACCTCTTCAGTGGCTTCCACCGGTTTACCACCTTCAGATGGGGTCCCTAATTCTAATGCATCTCCAGTGGTTGGAGTTTGGTTATATTCATCTCCTTCTTCCCAGTAAATTTCATGAGGGACTTCTTCAACCTCTCCATCCTCTTCTTGTGCCTCACAATCTTCATCAACTTCGTTACCCGTGTCTTCAGGGTCGGTGGGTGGATTTTCTTCATCCACTTCTTCATCCGCTTCTTCTGCAGTTTTTGCAGCAGCTTTTTCAACTTCTCCTTCCATTTCTTCCTGATTTTCGAATCTTTCTCCTAAAACAAGTTCTGCAGCTTCTAATACATCATTTTCAGTCACTGTCCTGCGATTATGATATGCTGCTATAGTTTTGGATGTTTTCAATATGGCGATATCTGCTCTATGGCCATCTACTCCCATATTTATACATAAACGGGCAATTACGCGCATTAAACGCTGTGAAATCGTGACATCTTTGAGTATTTGACGGGCCTGGATGATTCTATACCTCATTTCCTTCTGGGCATCTTTAAATTTCTCTATGAATTCTGAGGGGTTGTTTTCAAATTCTTCCCGCCTTTCCATGATTTTAATCCGATCATCCACATCAATAATGTTTTTTGCAAATACATGCAGCCCTATTCTATCTGAAAGTTGCTGTCTGAGCTCCCCCTCCGCCGGATTCATAGTCCCGAGTAGTATGAAGTGGGAAGGGTGAGTAATAGAAACACCCTCTCTTTCAACGATGTTCACTCCATATGCAGCTGCATCTAACAATACGTCAACAAGGTTATCATCCAGGAGATTAATTTCATCGATGTATAATATGTTACGATTAGCTTCTGCCAGTAGCCCTGGCTCTAACGTTTTTGATCCTTCTTTTAATGCTTTTTCTATGTTTATTGATCCTACCACTCTGTCCTCAGTGGATCCCAGTGGGAGTTCTACCACACGCATATCATTCTCCACTACCTGGATTTTACCAGAACGACATTCACCACATAGTGAGTCCGGTTTGTCAGGGTCACAATTGAATGAACATCCCTTAACCGTTTTTATTGGGGGTAAAAGATCGGCCAGGGCTCTGACTGCGGTGGTTTTACCTGTTCCTTTATAACCTTTAATTAGGACTCCACCGATGCTGGGATTTATGGCATTTAATATCAAAGCCTTTTTAGCAATTTTTTGGCCGATTATGGCAGAAAAGGGGAAAATAAGATTTTTCAATGGTATCACCATGATTTAAAGGGAATTAGTGCATTTGCTGACTTTCTACATTTAAATGTTATCATTTAATTTTTGTTCTTTATAACTTTTTTATGGGATATTATCGTTATTAAACTGGGATCTAAAATTGGTAGAAAACTATAAAATTGCTAAAAGTACACTTTTAATCATAGATTAATAAATCCTTAATGATCAGTCTCTACAAAGGTCAATAGATGAACTTTAATGATTTTATAAAGTTATCAAAAGGAGAATACAGGAATTTAATCAACGATGAAGCTCCTGTTGTCCTGATAGGCGCCGCGACATGTGGAAATTCTGCAGGTGCATGGACCATAAAGAAAGTCATGGTAGAGGAACTGGAAAAAAACAAGGGCGAATGTAAAGTAATAGAAGTGGGATGCATAGGGCTTTGTTATGCAGAACCCATAATAACCATAATTAAAAAAGGAAACCCAGCTGTTTTTTATCGACAGGTCACTCCAGAAATAGTCACTGAACTGGTAAATTCTTACATACTTGGATCTGACCCTCTTTTAGAATATGCCCTGGGAGTAGTGGATATCAACTTCTTCGAGGGAGGTAAAGAGGAAGAACGATCTGATGAAGATGTTGATGAAGTTTTCAATGATATCCCCCACCTCTTTGATCTACCCGTACTTAAACCACAGGTTAGGAGAATCCTACGCAACTGCGGATTCATCGACCCCACCAGCATCAGGCACTATCTGGCCAGGGATGGCTACAGCGGATTTTTAAAAGCCATTAGCCTGGATCCGGATGAAATAATAAGGAAGATAGAAACAGCAGGCCTAAGGGGCAGGGGTGGTGCAGGTTTTCCCACCGGGCTGAAATGGCAGCTGTGCAGAGAGGCTGATGGTGAAACTAAATACTTCATCTGTAACGCCGATGAAGGTGACCCCGGGGCTTTCATGAACCGATCACTCCTGGAGAGTGATCCTCACTCTGTTTTAGAGGGCATGTTAATAGCGGGTTATGCAATAGGTGCTAAAGAAGGTTACATATATTGCAGAACTGAATATCCCCTGGCATTAAAACGGTTGAAAAACGCACTGTCCCAGATGGAGGAACATGGACTTTTAGGGGAGAATATCTTAGAATCTGGATTTGATTTTGATATAAAAATAAAAGAGGGGGCAGGTGCCTTTGTATGTGGGGAAGAAACCGCGTTAATCGCTTCAATTGAAGGGGAAAGGGGAATACCCCGTACCAGACCCCCATTTCCCACCACTTCCGGCCTGTGGGGAAAACCAACCGTCATAAATAATGTGGAAACCATGGCCAGCGTAGCCCTTATAATGCAGAAAGGTGCAGAAGAATTCGCAAATAAGGGAATAAAAAACAGTAAGGGCACAAAAACCTTTTCACTCTCCGGGCAAATAAAAAACACCGGCCTGATAGAGGTTCCCCTGGGTAGAACATTAAGAGAAGTGATATATGATATTGGCGGGGGTATTAAGGAAGACAAACGCTTTAAAGCAGTTCAGATAGGCGGTCCGTCTGGGGGATGTATTCCGGAGGAGTTACTGGACACAAGCATAGATTACGACTCACTGGTAGGTGCCGGGGCTATTATGGGCTCCGGTGGGCTAGTGGTTATGGATGAAGACAACTGTATGGTAGATGTAGCCCGGTACTTCCTGGAATTTGTGCAGAACGAATCCTGCGGCAAATGTATCCCATGCAGATTGGGAACCAAGCAAATACTTGACATATTAACGGATATCACCCAGGGAAGAGGAAAAAAAGGCGATGAATATCTCCTCCACGAACTGGCCCATGGAATTAAAGCCGCATCACTATGTGGACTGGGACAAACAGCACCTAATCCAGTATTAACCACCTTAAAATTCTTTGAAGATGAATACAAGGCCCATATTGACGGGAAAACGTGCCCAGCCCGGGAATGCAAATCATTGATATCATATGTCGTAGACCCTGAACTATGCACCGGCTGCATGCTATGCCAGAAATCATGCCCAGCAGGAGCTGTAACCGGAGAGAAAGATAAGATCCACCATATTTACCAGGGTAAATGCATCCAGTGCGGAACCTGCTTTGAATCATGTAAGAAATATAAAGCAGTGAAGTGCATATCACCGCAGATAAGTTAGAAAACTATTTTGACAAATTACTGGATAAAATAGTGGAGAAATAGGAGATATATGACCGATTCAGAAGTTAACTTCACCATAGATGGATTGAAAATAAAGGCAAGGAAGGGGGAGACCATTCTTCAGGCAGCCCTTAGAAATGGGATCTACATACCCCACCTCTGTTATCACCCAGATTTGAAGCCCTCAGGCTCCTGCAGGTTGTGTCTGGTGGAAAATAAGGAGGGAAGACTCATCACCTCCTACGAAAACCAGCCAGCAGAAGGCATGGAATTATCCACCACCAGCCCCCGGTTGGACAATGCTAAAATCACAGTAGCCCGGTTACTGGTTGCCAACCACCAAACCGACTGTCTCACCTGCGCCCAGGATAATCAATGCAAGTTACAGGAGATATCCTCCTATTTTGGAATAGACCAAGAAGATATGGGGAATTTAAGGTATTCATCTGCCGATATACCGTTGGATGATTCTAATCCGTTTTTTAAAAGGGACTTAAACAAGTGCATCCTCTGTGGTATCTGTGTCAGGACCTGTCGTGATAGATTAGGGGTAAGCGCCATAGATTTCGGATACCGGGGATACGATACTAAAATCACCACCTTTTGCGATGAACCCATACTGGAATCCAACTGCGTATCCTGTGGAGAGTGTGTGGTGGCCTGTCCAGTGGGAGCACTGGTGGATAAAGAGAGTTCTAAACCCACCAGGGAAGTGAAAACCACCTGCACCTACTGTGGAGTAGGCTGCGGTCTATATCTGGGAGTCAGGGGTTCAAAGGTGGTAAGTATTAGAGGAGATCCAGAACACCCGTTGAGCCGGGGAAACCTGTGTGTGAAGGGTAGATATGCCTTTAGATTTATAAACAACCCAGATAGATTAACTACCCCCCTCATAAAAAGGGATGGAAACTTTGTGGAAGTTAGCTGGGATGAAGCCCGGGAATTTGCCACTGAAAAATTATCAAAGTACCAGAAGGATAATTCCAGGGAGAATGACTCGTTTGCAGCCATATCTTCTGCCCGCTGCACCAACGAAGACAACTACCTCTTACAGAAATTCACCAGGGTGATCATGGGCAACAACAACGTAGACAACTCCGCCCGTTCCTGCCATGCCCCGTCAGTCGCTGCCCTGGCTGAAACACTTGGAAGCGGGGCTATGAGTAATTCAATGGATGAAATAGAAGATTCAAAGTGTTTATTTATTATAGGCACCAATCCCACCCAGAGTTACCCTGTTTTAAGCATGAGGATCATGGATGCACTGGCGAAAGGTACTAAACTAATAGTGGTCGACCCAAGGGATATTGAACTAGCCCAGTATGATGATCTGCATATTCAACACAATCCAGGAACGGATGTGGTCCTGATCATGGGCATGATCAAGGTTATACTGGATGAGAATCTGCAGGACCAGGAGTTCATTGACGGTCGCTGTGAAAACTTTGAGGAATTACTGGAATCCCTGGATGAACTGGACTGGGACTATGTTGAACGAATAACTGGAGTAGATATCTATAAAATTAAAGAAGCAGCTCGAATATATGCTACTTCAGATCCAGCAGCCGTATTTTATTCTCTGGGAATAACTGAACACTCCCATGGTACTGATAATGTTTTTGCACTTTCTAATTTAGCACTGGTTACGGGTAACATGGGCAAACCCTTCGCTGGACTTAACCCTATACGAGGACAGAATAACGTGCAGGGCGCCTGTGATATGGGATGCCTCCCGGATGTATATCCAGGATACCAGAAAGTTGAAGAAAAAGAGGTGCAGGAGAAGTTCGAGAAAGCATGGAACACTGAACTATCCTCAGATAAAGGCATGAAAATGCCGGAGATGATGGAATCAGCCCGTAAAGGAGATTTAAAGGTTCTATATATTATGGGAGAAAATCCGGTGCATAGTGAACCAGACTGTAAAAATATAAAGGAGGCACTGAAGGACCTGGACTTCCTGATTGTGCAGGATATCTTCTTAACAGAAACAGCTCAATTAGCGGATTTAGTACTTCCCGGGGCATCTTTCGCGGAGAAGGACGGTACATTTGCCAACGCCGACCGCAGGGTGCAGCGAGTCCACCAGGCCATAAAGCCAGTGGGAGATTCCAAACCAGACTGGCAGATAATCTCCGAGCTAGCCCAGAAGATGGGAGCCCGTGAAGGATTTAATTTCACCAGTGCAGAAGAAGTTGCAGCAGAAATAGCATTGGTTGCACCTATTTATGGTGGTATGCAGTACCAATGCCTGGAAGATGAAAGCAGGCAGTGGCCCTGTTTCGATAAGGAGCATAAAGGCACACCTATCCTCCATCAGGATACATTTGCCACTAAGACTGGTAAAGCTAAATTTATACCCCTCTATTACCGGCCTCCGGCAGAACTTCCCGATGAAGAGTATCCACTGGTACTCACCACGGGACGTATCATTTACCATTACCATAGCAGCACCATGACCGCTGCGGATAAATGCATGAAAATGTTATACGACCATGACCCGGTGGAGATAAATCCTTCAGACGCGGAAAAGCTGGATCTGGAAGAAGGTGAGATGGTGTGTGTAAGATCTCGCCGGGGAAAAATTGAAGCACCGGTTAAGATAACTGAAAGGTCACCGGAAGGCCTGGTTTTCATGGCATTCCACTCACCAAAAACGAAAACAAATCTTATAACCAGCGCTGCCCATGATCCAGTTACTAAGACTCCGGAGTTCAAGTATTGTGCGGTTAGGGTGGAGAAACTAACTGATGGCAGATGATACTAGACTATTCAACACTCATTATAATAGGGCTCCCTATTAGCAATAGCCTCTAAAAATAGTTTTTCCAGTTCTTCGTCTGAATATCCCTTGCGCATGGGTTCTATTAAATCTACTAAATTATCATTCCTTAATAAACAGGGTTTAAGTCTGCCGTCTGGTGTTATTCTGAGGCGGGTGCAGTTTTTACAGAATTCGGTATTGTCCATGGGCCGGACCACCTCGATTTCCCCGTTGTCCAGGAAGTATTTCTTCCGGTCCTGCATGAAGGGTCGGGTTTTGATATCGGTTGCTTCTTCACGTAGCTTGTCTTCTATAATCCCTATATCGTAGTGATAGTCATCGAAGTAATCGGTGTCCGGGCAGTTTTCGGTTTTAAGTAGTTCTATAATCTGTAGGATGGCTCCGTTTTCTTTGCAGAACTGGAACATGTCCCAGACTTCATCATGGTTTAATCCCCGCATGATCACCATGTTTACTTTCACCGGATACAGCCCTACTTCCACGGCCTTTTTTATTCCCTTTTTAACTTTCTCTAAGTAGTTGCTTTTGGTTATAAATCGGTATGTTTTGGGGTCAAGGGTGTCGAAACTTACATTTACCCGGTTTAGGCCTGCGTTCTTCAATTTTTGGGAGTAATCTTCTAGTAAAGTCCCGTTGGTGGTTAAGGATACATCTTTAAAGCCTAAAGCGGATATTTTGCTTATGATGTCTATTATGTCTTTTCTTATGAGTGGTTCACCGCCTGATAGCCTTATCTTCTTTATACCTAAATTTTTAGCTACTTTGGTGATTCTTTCTATTTCAGATGGTGTCATCTCATATTCTTGGGGTATCACGCCATCGTGGTGGCAGTAAAAACATCGGATATTGCAGCGGTTGGTTATGGATATTCGTAGGGATAGAATTGGCCTTTGAAAGTTATCTGTTTCTACCGTAGTATCTTGGTTGGTTTTCATTTCATAGTCTTTTTGACCAGTTTCTAGTTCAGAGTTTCTTTGGCGAGGTTCGGGTACTGAATTATTTTGGTTCATTTCTGATCAACAACTCTACTTTACCTTGTATCCCATTAGCATCGGTTTTAAGGGTGCTTAACATGCCGATTATACTATTTTTCAGGATATCCTGTACAAAAGGGTTTAAAGGGATGTTTTTATCTTGGATGAATAGTTCAACGTCGTCAAATTTTTTCATTTTACATTCTTCTTCGGAAAACTCGCCTCTTATTATGGCTTGGGCCATGTCCTGACAGTTGTCGTAGCCACAATTACGACAGTCTGCGTTGGAGATTAAACCGTAGGTTCTTTTCTCAATCAGGTCAACTAGATTACTGACGTCTTCCTCTTTTAGGTTAAATACATCCACGTTTTCTATGGTGTATTCATCCTTTGTCTTGGTGGTTGATATTTTAGGGTAATTTGCAGATTTAAACCCTTCTATTATAACGTAGTCAAGTTCCTTCAGGTATTTGATGTTCTTTAGAATTTTCTCTAAGTCCATTCTTTCAGGGATTATGAAGGTCGTGCTCTCCCCGGATGATCCTACAACCAGTTCTGCTCCTGCTTTCCGGTGTTTCCAGGTGTCTTTGCCTTCCATATCTAAATCATGATGGGTGTGTTTGATTGTACCTACCTGATGTCCTCTTTTTACCAGTTCACTGACTATTAAAGTGACTAATGTGGTTTTTCCTGTATTTTTAGTTCCAACGACTCCTAATATCTTCATAAAGCTCCTCCCTGCCATGACGGATATGATATATTTTTTATGTAGTGAGTTCCATTATCATTATTTTTATTTTATAGTGAAGTTTCCATTTCAATATTTTTTACATGATGACGTTTTCCAAGTCTTAAAAGATGATGATTTAAGTTTTTGCATTTTTATTTAAATCCCCACATAAAGTTGTGGTGTGGATAATACACCATATTATATAAAGTTTTCGTCTAGTGTTTAGTAGAAATATTTATATTAAATGTAAATAAGAGTGTAATTAACACACATGGTGTCCAAATGCCAAAGCACATAGTTTCAGGATTGAAGTATTTGACGGCAGTGGAGCTCATAAGAGAAGGGCTCAGTCAAAAAGAAGTAGCAAAGATACTTGAAATGGATAGATCCACCGTTTCTCATTATTTAAATGGCAGGAATCTGTCCTGGAATTCCATAGAGGTGGCAGAGATAATAACCAAGTTCTGTCCCAAGGATTTCCTGACTTTAACCTACGCTCTCTTAAACGACAGTGAAAAGACAAGAGTTATCGTTAAAACATGCTCTAAAAAAAGCTACGAGGCAAGTGTTGAAGAATCTTGTATCGGATGCGGACTTTGTGTAGACACCTGTCTTTTGAACGCCATTGTGTTGGATGATCTCAAAGCACGCATTGATTCAGATTGGTGCAATGGGTGTAATATGTGTAGGGATGTATGTCCCACTGATTCAATTAAAATTTTGGAGGTAAATAATGGTTACTAATACCAAAGAAGTCAAAGGTAAGGACATTTGCGTACAGCGTGTTTCACCAGAAGAAAAACGTGAACTGGCCTACAAAGACGATGTATGTGTTGGTTGCGGGATCTGTGCTAAAATATGCCCGACGGAAGCTATTGAACTTGGCGAGATTGGCGCTATTGAAAGAACCGGCGTTGACGAATCAAAGATATCCATAGATGAGGCTAAATGCGTACTCTGTGGAATGTGTAGTTCAGCCTGCCCTGTAGATGCATTAGATTTAAAACTGGATGAAAAATCCATCAAGGATATGGCAGAATATCCACAACTGATTAAATCGGCCGAAATTAGTGACGATTTATGTATCTACTGTAAAGCATGCGAAACAGCCTGTCCTCGAGATGCCATTACCATAGCCAGAATATTACCAGAAAGATCCAAACTGGTAACTGGTGAAATCGAAATTGATAAAGATACCTGTATAAGCTGCGGAATATGCGAAGAAATGTGCCCAGCAGATGCAATAGAAATGGAACACCACGAACCTACTTCTTCTGACCCCACAGTATCTTCAGACATAACTGTAAATAAAGATAAATGTGTTTACTGTCTTATCTGCAGAAAATCCTGCCCAGTAGACGCTATAAAAGCCGTATGCAGAAGCTGCTCCTACGGTGATTATGACCTGAACCCTGAAGACTCTGAAACTACAGGAAGCTCATTCATCGATGAAGAAGCATGTGTAAACTGCGGATGGTGCCAGGAAATCTGCCCAGTCGATGCAGCAACAGTCGAAAAAGCATTTGAAGGTGAATTAATTCTCAACCAAGAAAAATGTGAAGCATGTGGAGCTTGTGTAGATATATGTCCATGTAACGTTCTTTCCTTCCCAGAAGAGGAATTTGGTGTGCAGGGCGATAAGCTCCAGGCAGATGAGAGATTCTGTATATATTGCGGTGCCTGTGAAAACGTATGTCCTGTAGAAGCAATCGAAGTGAAACGTACAGCAGTAAAACACACCCCAACCAAGTCAAAATCATGGGAAAAACAGTTATCAGAACTTAAAACTTAGATTCAAGGTGATACTAGATGGTAGAACTAAAAGTAGATCAGGATAAATGTCTTGGCTGCGGAAATTGCGTGGTCGCCTGTCCAGTAAACGGATCTATAAGTCCTGAAGTAGCAGGTGGACACGGATCCAAAACAGAAGACACAATCATGATGGTAGAAAACGGGTTAATAAAATTATTCAACCCACAAAAATGCACGAAATGTGGAACCTGCCCACTTTTCTGTCCTACAGATGCAATATTCCTGGAGTGAGGAGTTATGACATATATAGAAAAACCCAGCATTTCAAACGTGGTAAAATTTGAAGACCCAGACGTGGCCCAAGTTAAAAAATTAACAGTGATGCTGAATACAGGAACCGACATCTATCAAGGGGCCTGTAAAAAAAGAGGATCAACCCTGAAAGACGAGTACAGAAAAGTAGCAGGAGTATGCTACATGGATCCCAAAGACATGGCCAGATTAGGTGTAGGAAATTGGGAAAGTGTTCTGGTGAAATCTGACTGGGGAGAAGTAGTAGTTTATGCAGCCCATTCCAGAGACGCACCACACGAAGGAATGATATTCATCCCTAAAGGTCCATGGGCCAATGTAGTTGTAAGTCCTGAAACCTACTGCTGCAGTGACCCCACATACAAGGGAATCAAAGCCACAGTAGAAAAAACAGATAAAGAAGTATTATTAATGGCCGATCTAATGAGGGACGTTTACAAAAAATACGTTAAAGAAGGAGACAAACCAGAAGAACTTCCTTCACTTGGCGAAATGCCCGTCTACAAAAAAATAAGGAGTGGATAGAATGGCATACGAACCACCAGTAACAGATTACGATGAAATCGTAGAAAACTGTACTTGCGCATTCTGCGGAAGTAACTGTGACGATGTAGATATCCTGGTCAAAGACAATCATGTCGTCGGAGTCAGACACGCCTGCCGACTGGGCGCCAGTAAAATCATGGAAGACGAAGACCAGAGACTTACAGTCCCCATGATCAGAGACGAAAACGGCGAACTCATGGAAGTAGACTGGGACACAGCATTAGATAGGGCTGCCGAACTCATAGCCGGAGCTGTTAGGCCAGTCTTCTATGGCTGGAGTGAAACCTCCATTGAAGCCATGAAACCCGGCCTGGAATTAACCGAACTAGTAGGGGCCGTAATAGACAATCAGGCAACGATTTGCCACGGACCAACCGTCCAGGCAGTTCAAAACGTGGGTTACCCCCTAATGACACTGGGTGAAGTTAAAAACAGGGCTGATATGGTAGTTTACACCGGGAGTAACCCCATGAATGCACACCCCAGACACTTAGCACGTTACACTACTTTCCCCAAAGGTTTTTTCAGGAAAAGGGGAAGATTCGACAGAACCCTAGTTACCTGGGACCCTAAATATAGTGACACAGCTAAACTCTCTGACATATGGATACCATTCGAAGAAAACGGTGATTACGGATTTTGTAACGCTATAAGAGCTGTTTTAAAAGGCAAAGAACTTAAACAAGATTTCATATCCGGTATTCCTAAAGAAGATATCGTGGCTTTAACCGAGAAAATGAAAAACACCCAATTCGGAGCCCTTTTCTTTGGACTGGGATTAACCCATACCCTATCTAAACAGAGGAACATCGATATAGCCATTCAACTCGTTCAAGACCTGAACAAATACACCAAATGGGTGCTCTTACCCATGAGAGGTCACTTTAACGTTAATGGATTCAACATCTTCATGGCCTACGAAATGGGATTCCCTTACGGTGTTGATTTCTGCCGTGGTTACCCACGATACATGATAGGTGAGACAACCACCATTGACTTATTAAACAGGAAAGAATGTGACGTTTTCATGGTAATTGCAGCAGATCCCGGTGCACACTTCCCCGGTGGAGCTTTAGCACACCTGGTCGATATACCAGTGATACAGATCGACATACACTGGGGACCATCAACTGAACTGGCAGATGTAGTACTACCCGGAACCTTCATAGGTGTGGAAACTGCAGGAACCAGTTACAGAATGGACTCGGTTCCAATTTACATGAAAAAAGCAATAGATCCACCAGAAACCTGCAGAGAAGATGAATGGATAGTAAACGAACTACTCCAAAGGGTTAAAAAAATAAAGGAAGCTAGCAAATAGGTGATTATCATGGAATACATACTTAAAAATGGAATTGTATACGACCCTATCAACGAGATAAACGGAGAAAAAAAGGACGTAATGTTCAAGGACGGGAAAATCGTTAACAGTGTATCAGATAGTGCCAAAGTGATAGATGTCACCGATAAGCTAGTGATGCCTGCCGGTATAGACGTACACTGTCACCTGGCTGGTCCGAAACTCTGTGTAGGAAGATTATACAGACCTGAAGATGAAAGAAGGGGAGTAAAACCTAAAACAGACATAACCAGGGCAGAAACAGGATTTTCAATACCCAACTGCCCTGCCACCGGGTACCGGTTCTCCAGAATGGGTTATGGAACAGTAGTGGAAGCAGCAGTGCCACCACTAGAGGCAAAACACACCCATGAAGAGATAATCGCCATACCCAACATCGACATCCCACCACTGACCTTATTTGGAAACAACTGGTTCATAATGCAGTTTGCCAAAGAAGGCAGAATAGATGATATAGCTGCATTTGTATCAGCATGGTTAAAGATAACCAAAGGATACGGTGTTAAAATCGTGAACCCCTGTGGAAGTGAAGCATGGGGCTGGGGAATGAACGTACACGGAATAGATGACCCGGCACCCTACTGGGATGTAACAGCCAGAGAAGTGATCAGGGCATTGGCCCAGGCCAACGAAATGTTAGGACTACCACACTCCATACACGTACACCCTAACGACCTGGGACACCCAGGAAACTTCCCCACAACCATAAACTCCATAGACTGTATGAAGGATATCAAGAAAAACAGTGAATACAGGAACCAGACCATCCACTTAACCCATGCACAGTTCCACTGTTACGACGGAACCAGCTGGAGAGATGTAACCTCTGGTGTAGAACCAGTTGCTGACTACATAAACAAACACGATCATGTAACCGCAGATATGGGACAGGTAACTCTCGATGAGACCACCACCATGACCGCTGACGGACCCATGGAATACGACCTGTACGAACTCACCGGTTTAAAATGGGCTAACAAAGATATTGAACTGGAAACAGCATCCGGACTGGTACCATTCATATACTCCGGAAGAAACCCGGTTCACTCACTCCAATGGGCTATTGGACTGGAATTGGCCCTGATGATAGAAGATCCCTGGAAGATATGCCTGACCACAGACAGCCCAAATGCAGGTCCCTTCATAAGATACCCCAGAGTCATGTCCTGGCTCATGAGTTACCAGAGACGAGCTGAAATGATGGATAACAAAGAAGTCCACGCCTGGGCCGGTAGAAAATCTGCTTTAGGAACCCTGGACCGGGAATACGATTTCTACGACATCGCCACCATCACCAGAGCAGGCCCATCCAAAATCTATGGATTTGAGGACAGAGGACACTTAGGTGCAGGTGCCATTGCAGACATCGCAGTATACGACCTGGAACCAAACAACTTCGACCCAACAAGAAACGCTGCAGCAGTGGAAAAAGCATTCAGCAACGCTCTTTACACCATAAAAGACGGCCAAGTGCTGGTAAAAGACGGTGAAATCGTTAAGATAGTGTCCAGTAAACATGTACGAACAGAAGTAGAAGGCTTTGAAGATGAGGAAAAAAGAATCCTCGAGGAAATCATGCCATTCTTCAACCGATACTACACCATCAAATTCGAGAATTACGTGGTACACGATCACTACGCAGAACCATCAAGCGTATATAAGGTAAATGCAAGCAAATAGGGGAGATGTTAACGTGAAACAAATAACCTTAACTCCAATAAAATTCTCCAGTGTGGCCTTGGAATTTGATGAACTCATTCCAGATGAAATATACAGCTGGAGTAAGGAAGACTTTGAAAAATATGAAGTACCTGTCGGTAACTCCCGATTTCCATTAACAGACTACTACGACATCGAAGTGGAAGGCGAAGCCCAATCACCAGAAGAAGTAAAGATGATCATCGACGGAGACGCAGGCCGAGTTAAATACATCGGAGGTAAAATGGGCGCCGGAGAAATCATAGTAAACGGAGACGCAGATTTACAGGCCGGTGCAGAGATGGAAGGAGGCTCCTTAACCATAAACGGTAACGCGGAAAGTTACTGTGGTAGGGAAATGAGAGGCGGAGAAATAACCGTCATGGGCAACGTCCGAGAATACGCCGGTACCTCCTACATTGGTGAATGGAGAGGTATGAGTGGAGGTAAACTAACCATCCACGGAAATGCCGGTAAACAGCTTGCCGATGCCATGTCCGGTGGTGAAATCCACGTCATGGGAAACTGTGACATACTGGCCGGTATCCACATGACCAAAGGCTTCATCCAGATAGATGGTGATGTTACCCGCTGGCCTGGTGGTCAGATGAAAAACGGTGCCATTGTTATCAACGGAAGACTGGAGCGATTACTGGAAGGTTTCGAACTGGACGCAATCGTCACAGATCCAGAAGTTGAAGGCAGACAGTTCACCGGTAAATACATCAAATACATTGGTGACATCGGAGTAAATGGAAAAGGAACTTTACTACTTAACGCAGAGAAAAACAGGCACCATCTCTAAGTTAAGAAACTTCCTTTACCTTTTTTCTTTTTATTTTTAAGATTCAATTATTTTTTTAACTAATTTTTAAATAGATTAAGTTTTTATTTTATCAAACTAATATTATAATGAAATTGTTAATGCAGAAATTTTTATATAAAGATTGAAGTGCGATGATAACATGGAAGAAGAAATTAGTCTAAATAGCGACGATGCATTGAATTATATCAAAAATAACGTAAACACCTATGATACCATAGAAATATCCTTCAACCGAATTTATCTCCCTGGCGAAGTACTGGGAATTGAAATAGATGGGGAAGAAGAGGTGGAAAGTTTAAGATTGATGATGCAACTCAACGGCGATTTAGTAAATGACACTATCCAGGTGGATTTAGTGAGAATAAAGGATGATATCCTGGAAATTAGACATACTCAGGATGAAAAATCTACCATAATAACCGTAGAAGCATAGTAATAAATTTTTCTATAGAACCATTAAATTAATTATATGATTGGGATAGATGAATTATATTAGGGGATTTTATCATGGAGAAAAAAATAACCATGGACTGTGACGAGGCAGTCGAATACATCAGAAACAACGTAAAAAGATTTGACACTCTAGAATTATCATACCACCGGGTCTTTACCCCGGGGGAAGTTGTAAACGTGGAAGAATACGACTGTGAAGAGGGTAAAAGCTGCAGATTACAGGTTCAAGTGGAAAGTGAACTGGGAAATACTGTTGAACTTGATATGGAAGAAATAAAGGACGACTTAGTGGAGATAAAACACATTCCCAACGATACTGAAGACCCCACTATCATCACCATCGAGGCATGCGACTCAGATATGGAATAAAAAAATTAACTAATTATTTAGATATCCTTTTTTTGTATTTTAAACTTCTATATTTTAACCATGGCCAGGGCAGCGGCTTTAAAACCAATGTAAACCTCTTTACCTAGGGTTAAATTCAACTGTTCACGGGCATATTCAGTAACGTCTGCAAAAAGATTATGTTCACCGGTTTCTATATTTAAACGCACTAAATGATCCTTAAGTTCCATTTTAACGATTTTCCCTGGGAGAATGTTCCTGACACTGGATTCCTGTGGCTCTAACATCACGAAGATGTCTTCTGGACTTATCAAGACTAAAACCCGGTCACCAACTTTGAATTCTCCTCTTAGGGGGAGTATAACTTTTTCACCATTAAGATATATTACAGCGATCTTATTTTTGTAATCTATCTCCTTGATGTTACCTTCAATTTCGTTGACATCAGCGTGCATTTTTAGTATACTTTCCACTTTTCTGTACTCTTTAAGGATAGCTTTACCTTCGCTCGTGAGTTTACTTTCTCCACCCCCACCTTTTCCCCCTCTCTGGGTAGATACAATGCTTTTGTTAAGCTCCCTTTCCAGATCTTCAATGTACTTTAAAGCACTGCGATAGGGAATATCTGCCTTTTTAGATGCATTGGTTATAGAACCACATTCATCTATAAACTTTAAGAGAGTGAATTTCTTCTTATCAATCAATAATATACTATCATCAAATTTCAAACGGTATTGTGGCCCATCTTTTGATCTGTTCATGAAAATCCCTCTATCATATTTAAATAATGACGGAAATTAGATTTAATAAGTAATTGTTTATAGTATATATTTTCCCAGGTTAGGATAAAGTTTTGGAAGAAAATTAGTCGCACTCTAAAATTACGTGGAGTAAGATCAATCGTTATCTATTAATTTAACGTTAACAGATTTAAAACTTAAATAAATTTCGTTACCTTTTTTTATTCCCAGCATATCCAGTGAACTGGGTGTTATTATTCCTTTAAAGCTGGTACCGTGTACATCTACTTCTACCCAGACAGTGGGGCCTATAAGTACAACCTCAGTGACTATGCCCTTTAACTGATTTCTAATGGATGATACGAAGGGTTGATTGGAAAATATTATGTTCTCGGGTCTTATCACAACTATTACTTCTTTAAAATCTGTATTATATGTATCTGAGCTGTGTAAAATCAGATTTTTATCAATTTCTACATCGGTGATGCCCTTACTCCCACCAACCACCTCTCCCTGGAATATGTTGCGCACACCCACGAAGTCAGCCACAAAATCATGACGGGGCTTGGAGAAAACATCGGCCACCACACCCTGCTGTAGAATTTCCCCGTCTCTCATCACCGCCACCTGCTCAGCTAAACTCCACACATCATTGAAGTTATGGCTCACATGTATACACGTCGTTTGGTAATCGCTTACTGCCTTTTTAAGTAAGTCCGTAAGGTAGGTGTGGGTGTTTACATCCAGGGCACTGAACGGTTCATCCATCAACAGAAGATTTGGCTCCACTATCAGGGATCGGGCTATGGCTGTACGCTGTTTTTCCCCACCACTCAGGGTTTCAGGGTTTCTATCAAGTAAATGATCAATTTTAAGGCGTTTGGCCGCATCTACGACACTGGATTCAATAACTTCTTTATCTTCAATCCTCTTTTTCAGTCCATAAGCTATGTTTTCAAATACATTCATATGGGGGAAGAGAACGTAGTCCTGGTAGATGATGCTGATACCTCTTTTTTCCGGGGTAAGATGGGTGATATCTTTACCTTCCAGGAATATTCTACCTGATTGGGGACGGTAAAAACCAGCGATAGTTTCTAAAAGCACTGACTTCCCGGAGCCGGTAGGCCCGATAATAACCATGTAATCTTCTTTTTCCAGGCCAAGGTTAACATCTATCAGGTGGAATTGGCCCAGGTCCACACTTAAATTGTTAACTTCTAAAAACATGGCTTCAAACTCCCTCCATATCCTTATAAGCATATTTTTCCAGGACGAAAATGGCTATAAATGATATTACAACCAGTATAATGGCGGCAGTTATGGCGTTGTCAATATTTCCCAGGGATAAATTATAGTAAATAGCGATAGACAGGGTTTCTGTTTTTAGATAAGTTCCCCCACCCACCAGTAAAACCGCTCCAAAGGTCCCGATGCACCGGGCAATGGTGACCACCGAAGAAGCGAATATTCCACCTCTCGCGAGTGGTAAAGTTATATTTTTCAGTGTTTCAAATTCTCCATAACCTAAACTTCTGGAGACGAATTCATACCGGGGATTAACATAGTTGAAGGTTGAATAAAGTATCCGCACTGAATAGGGAAAGGCTACAAAAAATTGAGCGACGATTACGCCGGCGGTGGTGAATACAATGTCAATTCCCAGGTTCTGCAGCACGTTCCCCAGGAATTGATTACCGAACATCATCAATATGGCTATACCAAGCACAATTTCTGGAAAGGCCATGGGTAGATCTATTATGCTTTTTACCACGCTTTTTAAGGGGAATTCGTATCTGGCCAGGGAATATGCGGTGGGGATGGCCACCAGCATCACACATGATGCGGCGATGATGGAGGTGGATAGGGTTAATCTCAGGGCGAATTGTATCTCATCAGAGAAAAGTGCATTTATAAATCCTTCAAATGAGGGGATTAGAAATATACTTCCTATAATAATGAATAGGATACATGTAAAAATAAAAGCTATGGATATGAAGGATAATTCCAGTTTGCTTCTCATTTTATCTATTTTATAATTCATTTAATGAAATCAAATAGAAATCCATTCATATCCATGCTGTTTAACTGATTTATTTTACGGGTGGGAAGCCGTGTTTTTCCCAGATGGCCATGCCTTCCGGAGAGGATATGAATTCCAGGAATTTCTGGGCGGTGTTTTCATTTTCACTGAAAACAGTTAAGGCTACACCGATAGTTCCGATCTCGTTTTGATCTTCTGGGATGGCTATGATGTCTATTTTACCTTCTTGAGCAGCTTTTTGAGCTGAATCGTTCATCACTATCGCTGCATCGACCTGTCCTGAGGTGAGGTAGGTCAGTAGTTGATTGACTGTAGGTGCATAAACGACTACGTTTGCTCTAACAGCCTCCAGATTTCCGGTTTTGTTCAACAATTTCACTGCTTGTTTACCCACTGCGGTACCGTTAACATCTCCCAGACCAACTTTAAGTCCCGATTGGCCCAGATCGGATATGTTGGTAATGTTTTTAGGATTCCCTTTCTGAACACCGATAACTGGTATGTGGTACACTAAAGGTGTAATGGTATCGTTGACCAGGTATCCCTTATTTTTAGCGTTGTCCATAAATGCAAGGTCTCCGGGTACCACCAGATCAGCGCTTTTCTGGGATTCTAATATGGAGAAAATTTCGGCACTGTTTCCATACTGTACGTTAACAGTGGTTCCTGGATATTTTTTCTCGAATTCTGCTTTTAAATCGTTCATAGCCGACATAGTACCGGCTCCAGCCACCACAGTGATGTTTCCTTCTGCAGTTCCACCTGTCAACACACCGCTGGCGTACAAACCCGCTACTATAATCACAATTGCTATAATTGCAATTATTACAATATTTCTAGTACTTATATTATCACACTCCAATAATTAGAAGTTTACAGATGTAAACTCTTTAAAAAAATTTTATCCAAATGAATATATATACATATCGCATCAAAAAAGCCGAAGAAGATAATTAGAAAACAATGATATTAACTAATTTTTTGGTATTTAAGCTATTTGCTACGATTTAAATATCATACTAATAGAAAATTGAAGGATTGATAATGATTAAAATGTATGCACAGCAGTTGCTTTAAAATAAGTCCAAACATCCCTTCCAATATTAAGTTCCATATCTAAGAAAGATTGACGGGTTAAAAACACTATGAGTGGCTCTCCAACATCAACAGTTAATTTTATTAAAGCCCCGTTATCAATTATTTCTGTGATTTTTCCTTCAAATACATTTCGGGCACTGGTTTCAACTTTTTTATTGGATAATATGATGTCTTCTGGTCTCACCGTTACGTGGACTGGCCCCTCCTTCTGTTCGGTGGTGTAGATAGATATACTCCCTGTATCTATTAATGTAATCTTCGCCCCGTCTTTCCGGGCGACTCCTTTAATTATGTTCTCCACCCCTACGAAATCGGCCACGAACTTATCTTTGGGATGTCTGAAGATTTCAGTAGAATCTCCCACCTGTGAAATCCGTCCGTCCTTCATGATGGCGATGCGATCGGCCAGTGCCAGGGCTTCGTCGAAGTTATGGGTCACATGGACGAACGTTATATCAAACTTCTGGTGCAGTTCTTTCATCTCCCGGATTAAATCATCCCTGGTCTTCCTGTCCAGGGCACTCAGAGGTTCGTCCATAAGTAACACCTTGGGATTTATTATAAGGGCCCTGGCCAGGGCAGTCCGTTGCTGTTCACCCCCACTTAGAGTCCTTGGCAGGCGGTGTGCCAGATGATCGATGTGGAGGAGCTTCATCATCTCATTTACCCTGGTCTTTACCTCCTCTTTGTCCACCTTCCTCATGTTCAAGCCGAAGGCTATATTTTCAAAGACGGTCTTATGGGGGAACAACATGTAGTTCTGGTAGACAAATCCCACACCCCTCTTTTCCAGGGGAGTCCAGGTCATATTTTTCCCATCCACATATATATCCCCGGAATCAACCTCCCAAATCCCGGCTATTAATTCTAAAAGAAGGGTTTTACCCGATCCACTGGGACCTAAAATAACGAAGTATTCATTATTTTTAATTTCTAAGTTAATATGATCTAACTGAAATTCTTTCCAGTCCCGGCTCAGGTTTTCAATCTTTATCATAAGTTTTCCACCCGCTGATGAGTAATCTGACTATTAAGAAAAGGACTAAACATACCGATATTAAGAGGACGGCTACTGGTATTGATTCTTGTAAACCAAAATCAACAAACCGCCGGTAAATAAGGACAGGAGCAGTAGTAGGGTAGTAAGCTAGAATTACGATGGCACCGAATTCGCTTATAGCCCGGGCCCAGCACATTATAGACCCCACCACCACGTTTCTAAGGGATAAAGGTAAAGTTATAATAAAAAAGGTTTTTAAAGAACCTGAACCCAATGTTCTGGCCACCTTCTCCATCCGGGGGTCCACACTTTCAAATCCCTCCCGGGAAGAGTTCACCACAAAGGAAGAACTGGCAAAGAGCATGGCCACAATAATTCCAGGAATGGCATCGGAGAAAGTGAGACCGATTTGGGATAAGGGCTGTCCAAAGATGCCGCCAGGATTAAAAACTAATAAGAGGATTATACCACTAACCGTGTGGGGAATTACCAAAGGTACATCAATTACAGATTCAACAAAGCCCTTTCCCCAGAAATCATTACGGGCCAGGAGGTAAGCCAGTGGTACCCCAAACAAAAGGGCAATAATAGTTGCCGCCAGTGCAGCATAGATACTGAGAAACAGGGCACTCATTACACTTGGGTCCTGTATATTGTTCAGAATTATACCTGGATTGGCGGAAACCATCAGGTTAACGATGGGGATTAAGACGAAGAAGAACAAGAAAGATCCCATTAGAGCAAAGAAGATGGTGGTGTGATCTAGTTTTCTCATATCAATCGTTTAAAAATTAGTTAGACATGCATAATAAATGATCACTCTTTTTTAAAAAAATAAAAAAAGGAGGAAGATCCTCAAATTTTGATTCATGGTCCTGTTATATATTGGTCGAGCTGACTGGGTATGTCAGTTGAACCACTGGTTGCAACTGCAGGAACAATGGGGTCTATGAAATTATTCTGGGATATGGTCTGACCTTCACTGCTTAAAAGGAGTTCCATGAATTCAATGGCCAGTTCTTTCTCGGGAGCGTTGGTTAAAATGGTGATACCATAGACGATTGGTGTCAGGGTTATTGTCTTAGTTTTATTGCTACCTTCTAAATCACTGAACTGTATCAACTGTATGGCTTTGTAGTCTGATTCAAATTGTGTGTCTGAAAGTTTCAGTTTGTCGGGGAGTTCCAGGTATTTGATATCGCCGCCTGCCTGTTGTGCATCACTCTTGTACACGAAAGCGTAGTCAACAGAACCGGACTGTACCAGAGTCAATGTATCCCTCACGTTTGGCCTGGAGGTCAATTGACCGGTTGGACTCAGGTCGTTGGGACTCTTTATCACAAATCCAGTACCATTGGCCTCGGATGTGATGGCCGAATTGGATGCGATAAGATCATCGAATATGGTAGTGTTGTTGTAGTAGCTGTTTGCAAGCTGTATCATCATCACCGCACGGTACCCGGCCGGTGCAGAGTTTGGATCGGCTATTCCGAAGGTCACATCATCCTGTGACAGTATCTGATACCAGTTGTCAGCGTTGATCTGGCTGGCGTTGGTACTTTGATCTGTATAGGCGATTACCATTTCATTTTTTGCATATTTCAGGTTCCAGGTGGCGAAGTCCGGCATCAAACTCTTATCGATCAGGCCGTAATCGGCTGATGCCATGATATCCACTGACTTGTTCAGCTGGGTTATCTGGCTAATCAGATCACCACTACCACCATACTGTATATTTACAGTAACGTTGGGGTGGGTTTCCTTAAATTTTGCAGCCGTAGCGTTCATTGAATTAGAAAGACTTGAAGCCGCCATTATGGTTAGGGTACCACTTTCTGAGGAAGTAGGAGATAAAAAGGAATAGTATCCATATACTCCCACGGCGACTACTGCAATCACTATTATAACTATCGCTGCAATCATTTTATTGTTCATATCAAACCTCCATAGGTCTTTGTTATTAAGTGTTTCTCGATATGAAGATAAAAACGTTTCGATCGTTATATCTTAATGGAGTTTTATAATCCACTTGAAACTCATAAAAAAGCAGGATAAATGATTACCATGAAGTCCATCTTAATTGGGAAAAATAATTGTACCACAAAATTGAACGTTAAGAAATGGTTATTTTTAAATCTAATTTCTAGAAAATCTGAAAAAAGTACAGGCTGGGTAAGATCCCTTCTTAATAATTAATAAACCTATAAAACTCCCTTCATCTTCATCTTCCTTATATAATCATCTACAGCCCTTCTTATTAAATTTCCAATGGGTGCATTACCTTTTTTGGCTGAAAGTTCCCTTAAATTCTGATACATTTCTTCAGGGATCTTCATGGTTATCTGTTTGTCCATAGAAATTCACCTATTTTTATAGTTGGAATAGAAGTTTTTAATTAGTAGGGTTTGACCTCTCAGTCAGTGGCAAACAGCCCTGGCAGATATCTTCATCGTCAATCAGGATGAAGGATTCACCGCAGACCTTGCAGATAGCTATGTTTTTCTTGGTTTTCACCGGTACAGGAACATCCACGAATTGCCAGGTGTAAACATCTTCACCAGCTTCCAGGAGTACTGGAAGGACTTCTTCATGAGGAACCTTTCTCTCGTTCATGTACCAGGCATTTAGAACAGGGTATTTGGCTGTTTTTTTCGGGTCCAGGAATATCCTGACACCTTTGGCGACTTCCTGTCCTGGTTCGCCCCTCTTGTTGATGGTCACAGCCATCTTACCGTAGTCCAGGATCTTCAGGCCTTTGTTTCCCACGGTGGAACTGCATAAGATCTGGAAAGGATCAGGCACACAGGCGGAGGTTTCACAGGTTACGTAAACCTTATCCCCTTCCTTTATATCCAGCAATCTCTGGGCTATCTGTAGCATCTGCAGACCAATAAAAGCCCCACTACTTAAATAGCCGTGGAATGGGATTATCTTTTTGACCATGGACAGTGTTTCCGGGTCATCTATCTTTGCAATTATTTCATCCATCTAAAATCACCAACCTTTTCCTGTTTCCTAATTTTTCTCCCACCAGATGAAAATCCACTTGGAACTATTCCGCAGAAAAGAGAAGCTGCCGTCTAGATTTTTAGTCAACACCTTGGAGAGATGTTCCTTTACTTTGAGCTTTTCTTCTTCGTTTAATTCACCCACCCTCCACTCGATCCTCTCTAGGGCTTCATCCAGGTTGGAGTAGAAATTTCGGGTGTTGGATTCCATAGGTTCCCAGTGGGCTTCGATCCCCAACTCTTTTAGGATATTTAAAACGATGGTGTATTTTGGGTGCTGGTGGGCTTTCCTCCCCAGTAATTCGGCAATTTCATTTTCAAATTCGCGGTTACCGGAACCCCAGAGGGTTAAATAAACGTATTTCTGGGCAATCTGGTTTATCTTCGCAAGCTCTGGCTTTATATCGGCAATGCCGTTGAGGGATCGGGAGGCCACCACCACGTCGTGGGGACCGAGTTCATCGGTTTCCATCCCTTCCAGGCCCTTGTTGATGAATTTGATGTTGGATAAATTTTCCGCTGCTGTATTTTCCTTTAAAATATCCAGCATTCGGTTGGAGAGATCTAGGGCAGTCACTGATCTGACCTTCTTTGCCAGGGGGATGGTAATTGCTCCGTTTCCACAACCGATATCCAAGACGCTGTCCCCCTCTTCTACATTGATCTTACTGACCATTTCCTGGGGGTAGTCGTCTTTGATCATCCACTTATCGAATTTTTTTGCGATCTTATTCCATGACTTGGAAGTGCCTTTTTTGTGGAGTTTTTCAACTGATTCCTTCCAGATAGCATTCCAATCTGTTTTAATAGATTTATTTAAGATTTTATCATCTTGATTCATGGGGCTCACCTCCCGAATGCTCAAAGTTTGGTTTATCTCATATGGATATATAAGTATGTCGTATCGATTGTAGATGTAGTAGCTTTAATAAAGGGTTAAATAAGAAAAATAGGGCATATGGATATCATTTAACTGTACGGAACTTATAACTGTAGCTGGCTTTAAGATTGTTACCTGACAAATCTTTTACAGCACTGGCCGGTATGTAAACTTGGTACAAATTGTTTCTAAGTCTGCTGGATTTCATTTTAAGGGTTAAAGTATTCCCGTTAATTGTTAGTTTGGAAAGGGCAACTAATTTTCCAGTGGTCAAATTTTTGATATAGATTTTAGAGAAATTGACACCGGGCATGATGTTTTCACTGAAGGTAATGATAACTGGAGAAGTAAGGGAAAATCCAACAGCATTATTTGCCGGTTTAGAACTTTTTACCAGGGGTGGTGTGTTATCAATTGTTACAATGATTTTACTCCTACTGTATCCGTTGTTGTTGGCTTCGTTGACTTCGGTTATTAGTTTGGTGCTGTCTGCTACTGCGGCGATGTAGTATTGTCCTACGGCGATGGTGGTGGGTATGGTCAGTTTGGTGTTGCTGGTGTTGGTTACTCCAGCGGCCAGTGATTTTATATAGCGGTAGCCGATTTTGATCCGTTTATTCATGTTTTGGGCAGGTGTGAGATAATAAGTAACGTAGAATCCGTTTGTGGCCAGGTTGCCCTGGTTTTTCACGGAATTGGCCACGGTGATAGTCCTTCCACGAATACCACTTGCTACTGCGGTTATACCGGTTATCAAAAGGTCTCGGCCGTTTTGAACCTTTATTTTAAAAGCACTGTATCCGTTGTTGTTGGCTTCGTTGACTTCGGTTATTAGCCTGGTCCCATCTGCTACTGCGGCGATGTAGTATTGTCCTACGGCGATGGTGCTGGGTATGGATAGTATGGTGTTGTTTGTGTTGCTTGCTCCAGCGGCTAATGATTTGATGTAGCGGCAGCCGATATAAATCCTTGAATTTAAGTTTTGGGCGGGTGTGAGGTAGTAGTTTACATAGAACCCGTTTGTGGCCATGTTGCCCTGGTTTTTCACTGTGTTAGACACGGTGATAGTCCTTCCACGAATACCGTTAGCTGGTGCGGCTATGCTGGTTACAAGCAGGTCTGGGCCAACCTTCTGAATTTTCAGCTTAGTAGCACTGAAAAGCACGTTGTTGTTTTCGTTAGTTTCTATCACAGATTTATGACTGTCTATAACTGCAGCTACGTAGTATTGTCCTACAGCGACAGTGCTGGGTATTTTTAATATGGTGTTATAGGTTTTACTTTTGCCAGCAACAAAGATGCCATCATAATCGTTAGATGGGGTGTATTGGGATCCCAGTTCGATCTTGTTGTTAAAGTTAGTGTTTGGTGTGAGATAATAAGTGACGTAAAAACTACCCGATGCATTGTTACCCTGGTTTTTCACGGTGTTGGGTACGATAATATGACCGCCAGGTGCTCCACCATATGGTGCGGTTAGATTGGTTACCACCAGGTCAGGGCCATTTTGTTCGGCCGTGGCAACGTTATCTCCACTTGCTAGAGTGTTAGTTGTGGACGAATCTGCACCAGATACTGCTGTTATTGCCAAAAAACAGGTTAAAATTAATAAAACAGATGAAATCAAGTATTGTTTTTTAATAGTAACTACTTCCTTGAATTTTTTAATTTGATTAATATAAATTTTAACATCACATATTATAAGTTTTTGCATATCGATTAATTTTTTTATTTAAAGAATGTTGATGTAATTTAAGAATGGTTATATAATGTTTTTCTCTACATATCAAGTCGTTATGTTTATAACTGCATTTCACTAATATAGAACTGCATTTCATAAATGTAATAAAAGGAGGTGAAAAAGTGAAAAAACAAATCGTGCTATTTATAGTGGCAGTCGCATTCATTTTGGCCATAACAGGAGCATCTTCAGCAGTGACTCAGGTAGATACTGGCAGCGCCCAATACGCTGTTGGTCACAACGTGACTGAGCAAGCTCTTGCAGATACTAAGTTAAAACTGAGTCAATCGGATAAAAATTTGGTGATAACCACAGCCAGTACAGCTAAGTTAAACGGAAAAACTACCGAAGATAGTGTACAGGCTGTTGTTGATTCAACCAAAAATTTAAACGGTAAACAGCAAATCACACATGGTAGTGGGAATCTCCTTACCATAAATGATCCTAACGGAGCGTTATGGTTTGCATTTGTATCAGATAGTACCAATGGTTTAATGGTCAAAAAGTATTCGGTGAGTAAATCTGGAACAATAACCTCGAGTTCTACCGTTAATATCGGAACAACTCAGAGCGCCGCAGATTTCAAAAAAGCAATCGCTGCTTTAGGCAGCAACGGCTTTGCCATTGCCAACATAGCCAACTTATGGAAAGCGGGAGCACCTGCTGATCTTATGGCCCTGACATTTACCAATGGGAATATAAATCAGGGGACCATTTCCAACTATGCATCAACGAAGAGCTTTGCATTGAAATACCCAACTGGAAATAATTATATAATAACCACTGCTGGTGGACTGGACGATGACACGGCATTTTATGGAGCATTCGGGATGAATGATATCGTTTTCTCAACCCGTGGACCGGCAGGTTACACAGTCTTCATTAACTTCAATGGTGCGTCACCTAACAGGTCTGGTACGCTGGCCATGGTGAAAGTAAATGATTTAACCAGCCAATTTGGAACCGTAACAGCAGGAACTCTAAGTGAAGTCAAATTTAATCTCTGGTTGCTAAACAAACTCAAAAACAATCAACAAGACGAACTTTTCAGTGTATTGGCCTTTAAAACTGTAAATGAAGAGAACATCCAATATTTATGGTATGATCCATCCTTAGGATATGGTCATGGTATCGATGAGAATTACATTAACGGTTTAACTAATATTGCAGGAGGATGGACTGGTGTTTCCACTGTTATTCCTATAACAGATTATGATGGGATGGTTGCTTTAGGTCAGGATGCCTTCAACTACGCATTCAACAATCAACATCTATTCACAATAGAAGATCTTGCTAATGGCCGTGTTGCATTGTCTGTACCACCATACTATGTCAACTATCAAGGGACCAGATCCCTGGTGGGATTCATAGATGGAGTGGTAAGGGCTGCTAACGCAGCATTGGTTAATGCAGGTTTACCTAATGCCCATGGATTTACCATCGACAATATACTGAGTATCAGGAATTCCTGGTTCTGGGGTATGGACAATATACAAACATTTTTCATGTTCGTTGACCAGGCCAGCGTCCAGGATTACGCCCAACATCGTGGTGAGAACCTGGCCATGAATTATCTGACCATAAAATCAGTGAGATCAAGCTACGCATATGACGGTGATTCATACGTTCGCACCAGTACAACCATCACTGATATTAGCCCAGCACTGATAAAGAACGGTAAATTCTTAGGTCAGTTCATTATACCTGCACCAGCAGGACTCACATACGCCTGGTCAGCAGGAGCGTCATACGAATATCTGAGAACCATAGCTCGTGTAGGGTGTATCTGTTCCACCAGAGAATACGACCTGTCAACGATATTACAGGGACAGTTCCCTCTAGGTCCAAACGAATTTTACATACTAACCGTTTTGACTAATTCGGGGGAAACTAACCGTCAAATCTCTGGACGGACCACTGCTTGGGGTGTTTCTCCAGGTCAGGGTACCTACTATTCCGTGGGACAGTCGGCTGACTCTGCATACCAGCTTATAGTCACCATTTGGAATAGTGTCACCCAAACCGGTAGATCAATGCTGATAGCATATGATAATACGCCAATTGCAACCGCAATGGAAGACGACGGCTACACTATATACAGCCAGGAAAATGATCTGTTCTGGCATTTAGACCATGGTTGGGTTGATGAACAGGATGTGATTGCAAGTTCCATTAGCGCAGTTGTAATCCACAGCGACATGAACCAGGACTACTTAAATGTCTTGAATTCTGCAGGTTTAAATCCCATAAGCTACATGTTGAACTACGTCTCACCAACTGTAACAATAGACGAACTCCCAGGACTTAACGAAGACATGATCATCAATTTAAATACAATTCCAGGAGCCACCATCTACTACACACTCGACGGAACCACACCAACCACACAAAGCCCGGTTTATACTGGACCTATACCCATTTCAAAAACAACCACATTACAGTACATGGCTGTGCAGGGAGCTTACTTCTCACCAGTCTACAAGGAAACCTACGTCATAAACATTCCAGATCCAATACCAACTCCAGATCCTACTCCGGATCCAACACCAACTCCAGGCCCAGATCCAACACCGATTCCAAGTCCAATACCGGATCCAGGAACTGTAATCAGTGACGCTATAGCTGGAATTACTGGAGCTCTAGTAAACATCGCGAATGTAATAACCGAGCCACCAAGCACCGCAGATGCAGCGCCAAACGAAATCGCACCAGGAATACCAAACCCCACAGACTCCGACTCAAACTCACCGATCGGAATCATAATAGGAGCCATAATCCTTGCAGTTGTCGGGTTACTTGTGTATCTGGGTAGAGACACCATTGCTGCGTTCTTTGGACGTGAATAAATCCTGAAATAAAACCCAATTTTTTATTTTTTTTTATTTTTTAACTGAAAATCTTGATTTAGAAAATTTAAATTTACAGGAAATTTGATTAAACTCATTAAAATCATTAAATACAAATAAGGGAGGCATAAAATGAATGATTTTGAAATTCTACTTGAAAAAGGCCGGAACTTTCATGGTGAAGTTTGCCCAGGAATAGTTATGGGGACTAGAATTGCCATGGCCGGGATGAGAGAACTGGGAATGGATCCCTTCGAGCGCAATCGCGACTTAATGGTCTACGTGGAAATAGACCGTTGCATGGCCGACGCAGTTCAGGCCGTGACCGGGATCACCATGGGGCACCGAACCCTTAGATACAAGGATTACGGTAAATTTGCAGCCACGTTTCTGGATCTATCCTCTGGAAAGGCGGTTAGAATTTCTGCCGTTGTAGGTCCTCCTGTACCAGCAAAATCTGATGAAAAAAATGGTGCCGGAAAACCGGATATGAAAGAAATGGTGGAAAAACTTTCCAACGTCCCCGAAGAAGAACTTCTGGTAATAGAGGAAGTTAAAGTCGATATAGGTGAGCACGAAATTCCAGGGTTCCCCAAATTTAGGGCATACTGCGAAGAATGTGGAGACAGAGTACTGGATCGGCGTGAGGTCGTGGTTGATGGGCGAACACTGTGCAAGGCCTGTGCAGAAGGCCCTTACTATCAAAAAATATAGGATGAGTAAATGAAACTAATCAACGAACTAATGAAAGCTCTGGGTGAAAATGATTCCCCTGTAAAGGATGTGAGGGTAGGTGTATCCTGGACTGGTGTCCATGGAAAATATGGGGGAGTTTCCAAGACTTATGGAATCCCGGTGGCCCATGGTAATTACACACGAGATATGGGGGAGTTAACAAGTAAAACCACATTAGAACTGGCAGAGTATGTTAAATCCTGGAATCTAGTGGAAGCAAGCATTGGTGTGGCGGCCATTAATTCCATGATCAAACCCCGGGGAAAAAAGGATGTGAATGCCCAGGATATCATCATAGAAGAAAGTAAAAATAAGAAGGTTACCATGGTCGGTAAGTTTCCCAAGATCGATGAAATAAGATCCGTGGCCAGGGAATTATGGGTCCTGGAATCTGATCAAACCCTCTTAAACCCCAAGGAAGGAATTATCACCGAGGCAGCTGCGGAATACGTCTTCCCTGGCAGTGATATAATCATTATAACTGGTTCTACCCTGATAAATAAAGGATTAGAACGTTATCTGAACTTGGCTAAAGAGGAAAATGCTTATACCATCGTTATGGGGCCCAGTACCCCTATGAGTGATGTTCTATTTGATTACGGCGCTGATATGCTGGCTGGAGTAGAAATATTAGACCCTGAAGCCATTCTACGGAAGATCAGCCAGAGTGGAGGTATGATCAACACCAGAGTATGCCGGGGTGAAATAGGGTTCAGGGTGCTGGAAGGTTAATCCAGATGCGCTAAACTTAGAGACGGAGGAGTCTAATGGATCAAAACTCACAACCAACTGATTCAATGTTAATTGACGGACCTCGTGCACCAATTTATCCCCTGATAGCGGGTCAGATCAGGGATAAACTCGAAATAAAAGAGGGGACAGCCATCGACGTGGGTACAGGTCCCGCATCACTTTCTATAGCTATAGCCAGAATAACCAAACTCAAAATTTACGCAATGGACATATCCCCTGAAATGCTCCAGATTGCACAGGAATCAATTGAAAATGATGGCTTAAAGGACAGAATAAAACCAGTAAGGGGTGATGTCCACCGGATGCCTTTCCAGGATAGCTTTGCAGATCTGATATTCAGCAGGGGGTCCATGTTTTTCTGGAAAGATCTGGTATCAGCCTTCAGGGAAATACACCGGGTTTTAAAGCCGGGTGGAGCCGGGTACATAGGTGGAGGATGGGGAAGTTCTTCAGCACGGAAAAAGATCAAAGATAGGTTTAAACAGCAAAACGAATCCTACAAAAAACCCCCTAAAATTCAAATTGATACCCTTGAAATAGCAGTTAGAGAAGCTGGAATCCGTGATTATATCTTAATTAATGATGACTCAGGATTGTGGGTTTCATTTAAAAAGGACGAAGTGTTTATTGGATAATTATTCAAAAATGGTTTTTGGAGGAAAAATAAAGCATGAAATGGTATTATGTTGTTTTCATCGTATTTTTTATTATCATATCCTGCGCCACTGTTTACAAAGCGATTACACCCCATAATTACGATTCAAATGGAGTATCTTTTAATTATCCCGGTACATGGATTAAATTAGACCCTAATCAATTGAATAATACAAACGAAAGCACGAAATCTGATCTCGTAGCTGTTGGTGATCCTAACAGCGCTCATAATGGGGATATTATAGTTATCGTACAGAAGACTGAGAAAGTTGGCACGCTGGAGGAGATCGTCGCAGCCAGTAAAGCTGAGTTAGAAAAGGATTGGGGGGCGGTTATACAGTCGGATAATATTATAAAGGTGGATGGAAGGGATGCCCATGATATTGTTTATACAACAGACTCTAGATCAAATAAAAAGCAGAGAATGGTGATCTTTGATAAAAACGACATGGTTTATTGTATAATCCTGGGAGGATCTATATCTGCATTCGATGGCCAGAAAGACAATTTCGATATGATAGTGAACAGTTTTAAGGTTACAGGATAAGTTTAAACTCTGATTATGGGTTCACTAACCAGGCCACATAAAAATAGTTCATCAAAGAAGGGACACATACCCCTGCAATCACTACTTTTATCACATTTTGAACAGTTCAATTTACATTTCTCATCCACGTAATTTCTGTAATTGGAGAAAGCATCCTGCCAAATATCTTTGAAGCTGGATCTCTTCAGGCTGTAACTGTATTTTTTGTTGTTACAGAAAGAGCAGGGTGATACATTCATTTCCTCATCTATGTATACGGAAAAAAAGCCGCACTCACAGCTATCTACCATGGCATTATCGATCTCTGTCTTTTTAAGTAGAATTGGAACGAAACAGGCGTCGAACCCGATTTTTATATTAGTAGCAGGTTTGTTTACCCGGTCAAGGAATGATCGGAGTTTCTGGGGTGATCTGATGGTGTCTTCTCTTCTGGCCCGGCCGGTTGGTTTGTAGGTTAGGAAGATCACCGCGTTAAATGGTTCCAGATGTTCATCGTATTTTCCATCTAAAAGCTGTGTCGCATGTTCAAGAGTGGTTTCAGAAATAACGTAATGAATATTGGTTCTGATTTCGTTATCATCAAGGAGTTTTCCCACTTTGGAAAGTTCATCTAGAGTTAGATTATCTCTGTAGGGATCCCAGGATATGGCCACTGCACCGCAGTATTTCCTGCTGGTCTCCAGGTTTTCCGGGTTAAAGAATTTCCCACAGGTAGTGTAATTGGGAATTATACCATAATCTTCCCGGGTTGTCCTGATTATCTCGTTAAAATCAGGGTGAAGGAGTGGTTCCCCACCTCCCAGGGCCACCTGGAATATGCTTCCATATGTTTTATGGGTGAGTTCTTGGAGCACGTGTTGGTAGTCTTCTAGTGACATGAACTTGCCTTCCGGGTTACTGGATCGGTAACAGTAACTGCAGCCGTTGGTGCAGTAGTTGGATATGGATATGTCTGCTAACTCCGGCCAAGGGGCCATGTAGGGATTTTTTGTTAGTTCATCACCCCAGCGTAGTGTGAATCCTGTTTCAGGGACGCCTACAAAGTTGTATCCCTTGGAGTGCTTTCGTATCATCTAAAATCGTATCATCTAAATATTCGTAATTTAAAAAAAATAGAGGGTAATTTTTTTAGTCCCGGGGGTCTTCTTCACATTCACATTCCAATTCGTTGGTCTGGGTTGCCCCCACACCGAAGAGGTCTCTACCTCCGCCTTTTACGAGTATCCAGTTAATAAGCTTCCACATCTCGTGGTCAGAGAGTTTGCTGAGGTTGGTAGTGGCTATCTTGTCCGGGTCAATTTTTTCATCTAATTCAATGGATTTTCCCAGGTAGAACTCTTTGATGGTGAAGTAGTATTCACCGGCACCTATATTGGTTTTGTATCCTTCCTTCTTGAGTTCGTCTTTAAGGAAAGTTAAAAGTTGTACCCTGCCTATTTTACCCTTTTTCTGGTGATGTTTTATGTTGTCGTTTATTATGTCTTCTTTGGCGGTTATCACGAAGCTTGCCGAGCTGCTGTTAGTTACAAAATCACTTCTTATCTTCAAAAAAAACTCCTCCTGACATCAGTTTTATTTTGTCCACTGTAATTACTTATCTTTCTTCACTTAACCTTCTTTTTATGCTTCATAAATTATTCTCTTCTGACCTGTATCATCTCGGCAACGATACTCACCGCAATTTCCTGGGGTGTTTCCGCACTGATGGATAATCCAATGGGAGAATGTACTGCTTCGACCTTTTCTGGGTTGTACCCAGTTTTTTTTAAGTATTCCAGGATCATTTTCACTTTTGTTCTACTCCCGATCATACCCAAGTATTTGGTTTCCTTTTTGAGAGATTCTTCCAAAACATCTTTGTCAAACTGGTGTCCCCTGGTGACGATTACCACATACTCCTCTCCTGTAAAATTCAACTGGCTGAAAACCTCTTTAAAATCTTCCACTATCACTTTATGAGCGTCTGGGAATCTTTTTTTGTTGGCAAATTCCTCCCGGTCATCGATGACTGTGACCTGAAACCCCACAGTCTCAGCCAAGGGGACTATGTACTGGGCAACATGTCCTGCACCGAATACATAGAGTATAGGTGAGGGGTGGATGGTTTCGATGAGGGTTTCGTCCATTAGCCGGGGTTGAAGCTGATTTATATTACTCTGGAAGAAGGAATCATCGTCCAATCTTATACTATCACCCGTAATGGTCATATCTTCTTCTAGGAGTGTTTTCTGGTATTTTCCATTGAAACTGGTTATGAAAATTCCCTTTTCACCGTTCTTCTCCAGGTGATCAATGCGCTGGTAGACTTCTGCGTGTTTTTCCAGTACCGGCTCCAGGAAAACTTCAACTACTCCACCGCAGATATCTCCATCAGAACCAACCTCTTCTGAATCCAGTCGTATCTCCATTAGTTGGGGTTCATCATTACCTATACTCTTTATGGCATGTTTCTGCACTTTATATTCCAGACCACCACCTCCAATGGTTTCATAGACCGTTTCATCTTCTCCAACGAACATTTTGGCGCCTGTATTACGTGGGCTTGAACCATCTTTCGATACGATAGTTGCAATGGTTCCTGTTTTACCATTGGCTATATGGTCTCTAATCACATCATATATCGTAGTTTTCATAAAATATCCTCTAAAACTGGTACTTCAACTTTCAACGTCTCATTTAAGCTTATAGAATGAGATTGTGTTTGGTGGAAGGATATGTGCTATACTTTTAATTCCTTGATTTCAGTAAAGTACATATCGATCGGAATAAGGAAACATACTTCCGATATATTTGGATTGAAAACTCAAATATATAAATTTTTTGTTCCGGATCAATTACATTAAAAAGGAGTAAAACAGCTTAAAATTCAGTATTAACTGCCTAAAAACCTTTTTTTCAAAAAAAAACTAATAAATTATACCCATCCTTTAATCTTAACAGATTTTCTATATTTTACGGTTGTCACCACACGTTCAGCAGACTTACCATAGAGGTGGTAACCTGACCCTCCTTCTGTTAAAGTATCAAGCATTTTTTCTGGGTTGGTGATTATATCCCCTCCCAAAATATTGACTCCTCTCCTAAAAAAGGCGTGTGGGAGGATACTTGCAGTGGGTCCCAGTACAACAACCTGGGCATCGGGACGGGCTAATTTCAATATCCCTTCTAACGTCCCATTTATTAGGGTTGTACCAGTTATGACCAGCACATCTGCTTTAGGCACTATCTCTGGGGTTTTACCAGGCGGAGCGTAGAATCGAATTTCATCGGACTTAAGGGTTCTAGGATCAAGTTCTATAACGATAAACGGTTTTTTCCTCCCTTTTAAAATCCTTAAACAGGGAGCGATTGCCCCTATAAGCACGGGATAAGTGTCGTCCTTGAGGTCCAGACATTCTATCGCATCAACACCCACCCTCATTTTGTAGCCCTTAACCAGGCCTTTGTCCCGACAATAACTTGAAAGGGCCGATAAGACAGCTATCCCCAGGGCCTTTTTCATGGGTATGTTGGACAGGGCATCGTCCAAGTATTTTACTACGGGCCTTTCTGTTAAATACCCTGCGTTTGGCATGGCTCTGGCCGAACTGGGGCAGCACACCGCCTCAGGAATCTCTTTTATAGGCGTGGCACAGATACCTGCATGGCCAGTGTCCAGGCATACACCGGTGAAAAATATGCCAATAACTGCCCTTTCAACTTTTATGTTGTGAATCTTGTCCTTGAGATTGTTTTTTACTTCAGCAACGGTTTCCTCAAGGATTTTGGATGTTTTAATTATTTCAGACAACAGTCATCATCCTCCGTTTCCCAGTTATTAGATGTGAGTTTTTCCTGCAACCTTCGATGCCTTTGGGAGTTCACCCTCTTTAGTCCCGATACATAAGACAGCATGTCCAGATGCTGTTTCATGAGGTGTTAAATAGACGTTCATAAATCCCAAATCTTCTATAATTTTCTTAAGGCCTTTAGGATGACATAATGGATTTTCAAAACTGCTTAAAACCCGATCAATTTCATGAACACCGTCTACAGGTTTGATATCGCAGTTGGGGCTGCAGAAGTGATGGTTGAGCACTAAAATACCGCCGGGGTTTAATATCAGGGGTACATTTTCCAATATATCCCCCATTTCCAGGGGATATTTGTACAGAAAGTTAGAAATCAGCACGATATCGTATCTTTTCCCTTCCCTGTTTTTCATTAAATTTTTAATGCCACCTTTTTGCACTTTGATCCTATCGTCCATCCCATATCTCCGTACAAAGGATGAAGTCAATGGTATAACGTGGTTTTGTACCAGGATACGGGCTATAAGTTCATTGTTCTCCTGACAAAGGGCAATAGAGTAGAGACCAGGACTTCCACCAACATCCAGTAGATATTCAGATTCTGAAAATCTAGGATAGGATACTATCTCTTTTATAACTTTTTGTACTTCACCTCTAATACTTTGCTGGGCTATCGATCTGATCTGGAATTCGTCCAATTCTTTGGGAGCTTCAACAGGCCCTTTTTGATGTAATAATACTGCTATCAAATTGTTCCACTCGGATTTATAGCTTCCTGCAGACAGGATCAGATCACCCTGATATAGTGGGCTTTCTTTTAAGAGAAAGGTTTCTGCAGTTTCAGTCAGAAAGTACTTGTCCTTATTTGACTTCAAAAGACCTATATCCTCTAATGCTATTAGAATACTTTTGATGAGCCTTCCATTTACTAAAGCCGACTTGGCAATGTCACGTGAGGAAGAAGGTCCATTATCCGCGATTTCTCCAAAGATATCAACTTCTAGGGCTACAGACAGGATCTGGTAATTTTTATACCCATCAATTATATCGTCGATCACGGAGATTCCCTCTGGAACTTCCATTTTAGCAATGTTTGTTAAATCAAATTTCACATCGTACATGACTATCTTCTAGGGTTATTTAAGTTAAAAAAAAGAAACAAGTGGGATATTATTTTATTTTCCCAGTTTTCCACCTCCTCCATTATTTTTCGGAAGATACCGCCTCCGACTGACAGAAACCTTATATACGTTATGAATATTTAAACATGTCGTCTTGTTTGGTTGCCGTAAAATATTTAAAGGAGAAGATTTTTTTTCTTAAAAAGGTATTCAAAGGGGACATCTGTAAAAATATAGATAAAAACAGAAAGAATTTAAACAAAAATGGAAAATTGGCGACTATTATGGAAAAAGGTTTTTTCCTCTCTTTTTAAATCCTTAAAATGGAGCGATTGCCCCTATAACTACGGGATAAATCCTTGAGATCCAGGCATCCTATTGCATCAACACCACCCTCCTATTTGTAACTATTAACTAAGCTTTAACTGGAAAAAGCGGATAAACAGCTGTTTTCATGGCATTTTTCATAGGTATATCCGACAATACATCATTCAGGTATTTCAGTACGGTCTTTCTGTTATATGCGGCGTTTTGCATGGCTCTGGTCGAGGTCCCGACGTTGTCTCATGAAGTTTGAAGAGACGTTCATAAAACCTAAACTCTCATCAAGTAGATGTTCAGACTCTGGAAATCCGTGGTAAGATATTATTTCCTTTACAACTTTTTGTACTTCTCCCTGATACTCTACTGGGCCCATAGATCTGATCTGGAATTCATCCATTCCTGGTGGAATTTGACTGTTTCCCGGTGTAGTAATTCCATCAGATTGTTCCAACCGGAATTGTAACTCCCAGTAGAGATCAAGTCACCTGATAGAGTGGGCTTCTTTGCAGGAGAAACGTTTCTGTAGGTTCAGTTAGAAAGTACTTATCCTGATTCGACTTCAAAAGGCCCATGTCTTCTAACGCTGTCAGGATAATTCTGATGAACATCCCATTAACTAAGGCCGCATCTGCAATATCACGTGCAGAAGATGGTCCATTTTCTGCGATTTCTTCGAAGACATCAAGTTCCAAGCTACAGACAGGGTCTGATAATTTCTATACCCGTCCAGTACATCGTCGATCACGGAGATTCCCTCAGGAATCTCAATTTCAGCGATTTTATTCGTGTAATCAAATTTTACATCGTACATTTTGTCTCTTTTCAATTTTCACGCCAAAAAGAAAGTAATGGATAATAGGGGTGAAAAAGATAGGGGGATATTCCTAGCTTTCACCTCTACTAGGTATGGATATTCCATACGACCGACAGTCTCATATATACGTTATGAATATTTAAACATATCGGATTGTTATGTTGGAGAAACATATTTAAAGGATAAAATTATTTTTCATGCCATTCCAAACCCCCACATCACTAACAAGATAGATAAACAGGTTAAATTAAATTTAATTGGGAATAAATATTCTACTGCAGAAGGCCAGGCGAGTATAGTAAGGATCAAACGATTATAGCACAGAAATTTTACAAGTGAAGCAAAAAGTGTTCTTATCTAAGTGAGGGTCTTCCTTCTTAGAATTTATCATTGCTTCGGTTGATGTAGGTTTATTATTACAGACCACGTAATTTTCCAAGATAGGCTTGCATGATGAAGCAAAAAATGTTTTTAACAAAGTTTTAGAGTTAGATCCTGATTTTGGCACGTTAATAAAGGGTAAGGTGAATAAAAAGGGGTAAGGTGAATTTATCTCCTGAATGTAAACAGATTTAAATTCTGGCAACGTTTAAAGGTTCAATGAATGATATAAAACAGTAAATCGTAATAAAAACGGATAATTGGACATCATTGATTAAATAAACATTTAAAATCTTCTTTTAAATAGGTTGTCTATTTTTAATTGAAATTTAACCATAAATCTGCTGAATATATATTAATACGCTTGTTTTATCATTGTTTTAAAAGGATAAATTTAATTTCGATATGTTTATATTATCTTTTCGATAACTTTCTTAATAAGTGTTTGAATTGTTCCCTCACCATCATGGATTTTATCAATAGACAGTTGGAAACTGTTAAATTATGAATTTTATCTGGTGACAGTTGGAATAATGAATTTAAGAATCAATAACATTCTAAAAATCTGAACAACATTTAAAGGTGAAATTAAAGATGGCAGACTTATTATGGGAAGGCTTAATCATATCCCTGGTAACGTTACTGGGTATAAATATTGGACTGTCTATGGGACTTACCCAGTTTTCAAGAAGTAAAATATTATCTCTATCAGCTCTCTATGGGGCGATCCTACTTGCCCTGAGCTTGATGGTTAATTACACTACTTTCCTCTACGATTTTACCAATGAGTATATCCTCTATGTGATAGGAATTATCGGCGTCGTAACTATTATAAATGGGATCTACACTATCATAAGATGGAAAAAAGAGAAAAAAGAAAAGTATCCCTTCACATCACTAACAACGATGATTCCATCGATTTGTTGCTTTGCAGGGTTCTTTTTCACTGCCGTATTATTGAATAATAAGAATGCAGAGCCTGATTTTTTACTCATCACCATAACCATGGCCGTGCTGTTTGCCATAATTATAATCATCTTTTGTCTATTTTCTAACTTTTTAAGGCATGCGGAAAGACCGTACCCTGTTTTATTGGGGAATTTTATGATTTTGAATGGATTCTTTTTTGTAATAGCCGGGTTATTCATCCCCACAATTGAAGCAATGGCCACGATCCAAACGGAACCCTTAACTATTGATTCATCATCAGGCCTGATATTCCTGATAATGGCTGGTTTAGGGGTGTTTTTAATAGGTGTTTATCTAAAAAGGGAAGGAAAAACAGTTTAAAAAATTTATTCAGATGCAGTAAAGTATTAAAATGAAATTTACCGATTAAGAAGGTGAAATGTAAATGGAAATTCTTGGAAGTGAAATTTTAAGTAATATTTTATATTTAATAGCGCAGAGCTTGTTCATCCCGGTTATTATAGTTGTTTTAATCTTCATAACCTACGCGATTTTAAGTTTAGGAGGATTTTTAACGGAATACTTCTCCAGGACCAAGTTCGGTGTGGATAAAACAGAGAAACTCGTAAGATCTATCTCTAAATCATCCACTCCGGAAGAGATGAAGGAAAAAGTGGAGGAAAGTGAACTTCAGGGCCATAACAAGGAAATCCTCATTAAAATAATTTCCAACCATGATATTGGAACCAAATCGAGAAGGGCAATAGCTACCAAGTTGATAGAGGAAGAAGAACTCGAATTTTCTTCAATGACCCAGAAAACCGATATATTGGTAAGATTAGCCCCGACAGTCGGGCTTTTAGGGACCTTGATTCCTTTAGGGCCTGGTTTAGCCGCTTTAGGATCTGGTGATTTGGATACTTTATCTCAGGCACTGATGGTAGCTTTTGATACCACCATAACTGGATTGGCTGCTGGTTCCATAGCTTTTATCATATCAGGGTACAGGAAAAAATGGTACAATGATGATCTATCCATTTTAGAGGCGATAGTTGAATCAACACTGGAGGCTTTGGATAAATGTCAAAGAAAAGAAAGTTTTTAGACGATGCTGGTGAAGACCCCACCTCAGGGATAATAAATATGACGGATTGTATGCTGGTTCTGGCAGTTGGGTTTTTGGTGTTTGCCTTACTAGCCGTACAATCTAATCCTGGATTAATATCTTCCCAAACACAGGGTGATCAGCCAAATTCAGTCTCAGTTACCACTGGTGAAACCTTAAATGACACCAGCAACGAATCGGGATCCGGCAGCGGTTACCAGCAAGTAGGTACGGTATATGAAGATCCGAATACTGGTAAACTCATCATGGTGAGTTAGCAGACTATTTCACCGAACAGTCTGGCCATTCACAATAGAACGAATCTTAAAATTTAATCAAGAAATCCTAAAAGAAATTTGAAGAGATGATAGAATGAATAAAAATCATTTAGTATTAGTTGCAGCAGTTTTCCTGATTATAGCCTCTGGAGTGGGATATTATTTAACAGAGACAGGTTTAACACTTGCGACAGGTAATACCACCATAGTAGATATGGCGGACCGGAATTTAACCGTTCCTTCACCCATAACTAAAGTTTTGTCGACTTCTCCAACCGCGACGGTTATAGTGTATATGGTAGCCCCGGAAACACTGCTGGCCTTTAACTATGAAACAACCACTGAAGAACAGAAATACATGTCCGGCCCCTATAAAGGCTTACCATCTGTGGGCGGATGGTACGGAGCCCAGAGTGGTAGTTATGAACAGTTCATCTCCATGGACCCACAGGTAGTGCTGGAAAGTGTTGCAGTATCCAATTCGACCAGTTCTTCGACCCACGCAGCAACCACATCCACCCTTAATGAGAGGCAGCGAAAATTCGGTTCAATACCAGTAGTCGCTGTAGATGATAACAGTAACATCATCACCGTCAACCCTTCCATTGAATTTATTGGGAAATTACTGGGAAAGGAAGAACAGGCCAAAAAATTAACCGATTACAATACCAGAATCCAAAAAGAAGTTACTGACGTGGTGTCAACCATACCGGACAGTGAAAAGGTGACGGTTTACTATGCAGAGGGTTCTACAGGACTCCAAACTGAACCATCAGGATCCGTACACGGACAGCTGATCGATCTATGCGGAGGGAAAAATGTGGCCGATGTCCAGTTGCAGGGAGGAACTGGAAAAACCGAGGTATCCATGGAACAGGTCCTCAAATGGGACCCGGAAGTAATCATAACCACCGAACCCACATTCTATAAAGGTATTTATGGGAACTCCAGCTGGAGCAGTGTAAGCGCAGTTAAAAATAAAAGGGTGTACCTCTCACCTCAGTCCCCATTCAAATGGTTCGACCGACCAACCGGTGCGAACATGATCATGGGAATCCCCTGGGTAGCTAAGATATTATACCCTGATAAATTCCAGAATCTAAGCCTGGTAAACGAGGTTAAAAACTTCTACTCGGAGTTCTACCACTACGATCTAAGCGATGACGAAGTCAAGAAGATCCTGGAAGAATCTGGTATGGACTCTTCCATGATAAACTAAGATCACAATAGAATACTCCCACTGATGCAGGGATGGACAGCTATGATAGAAAGTATAAAAGGAAAACTATCCATTGACGGTAGCACTAGGAGATGGTCAGTGAACACCATACTGATCTTACTGCCCATCTTTATATTCTTCCTTTCATTTCTCATAGGTAGATATCCGTTAACTCCAGTAGAAGTGGTAATGACCATACTGGCCAAGGTCTTCCCTTCTTTACAGGTCTCTGCAACAGCAACCACTATCGTCTGGGACATCAGACTACCACGTATAGTAGCAGCTATTCTGGTAGGGGCGGCTTTATCTGTTGCGGGGGCTGCCTTTCAGGGCACGTTCAAAAACCCCCTGGTCTCACCGGATATACTGGGTGTATCCGCCGGATCTGGGTTTGGAGCTGCCATAGCAATTATATTAATAGGAATACCTCTGGTCACACAGGCTTCAGCATTTGTATGGGGCCTGGTTGCGGTTACCCTAACCTACATCATCGGACGCTCCATTAAAAGCTCCCAGATACTGGGCATGGTCCTGAGTGGTATGGCCATCGGCTCCCTCTTTGGGGCGCTGGTTTCCCTGTGCAAATACATGGCCGATCCCTATGAAAAGCTACCCCAGATCGTTTACTGGCTGATGGGAAGCATCTCCGCCGTGGACAATAACGAGGTGTTCATAGCATCAATTCCCATAATCCTGGGGATAACCATACTGTTCATTTTAAGATGGAGACTGAATATCCTGGCCATGGGCGATGAGGAGGCCCAATCCCTGGGACTGGAGACAGGAAAACTGAGATTCATAATCATATGCTGCTGCACCCTGATAACCGCAGCCGCCGTATCCATAAGTGGTATAATTGGGTGGGTTGGACTGGTCATACCCCACATCAGCCGTATACTGGTCGGCCCCGACCATAAAAATTTACTACCCGCCACCATATGCTTGGGAGCTGCCTTCCTATTACTGGTGGACAACATCTCCCGGACCATACTCATCACAGAAGTCCCCATAGGTATCTTAACCGCCCTCATTGGAGCGCCCTTCTTCCTGTATCTCTTAAGAAAAGGGCACGGTAGGTGGGTATAGTGGATATAATTAGTATACAGTTGTTGAGGATTAAAGAAAATGGAGGTGAAACCATTGAACGTACTGGAGATAAGAAACGCCGTATTTTCTTACGATGATGTAGAGAACATCTTTGAGGGAATCAATCTAACCGTGGATAAAGGTGACGTGGTCTGTATACTGGGGCCGAACGGCTGCGGCAAAACCACCCTCATCAAATGTTTAAACAAACTCCACGAACTCAAAGAGGGCGCAGTCTACATCAACGGCAGGAACATCAAGGACATAAATCAGAGGGAAATAGCCAGAAATATCGGCTACATCCCCCAGGGCCATATTCCCACCTTCGCCTTCAGTGTGCTGGACGTGGTTTTAATGGGCAGATCACCCCACCTGGACTTCTTCGAGACAGTGGGCGAGGAGGATTATAAGATATCTGAAAACGCCTTAAAGAAGTTCGGACTATATGAAATGAAGGATAAACCTTACACCTCATTAAGTGGTGGTGAACAGCAACTGGTCTTCTTTGCCCGGGTTATAGCCCAGGAACCCCACATACTGATACTGGACGAGCCAACCTCTCATCTTGACTTCGGCAACCAGCTCAAGACACTGGATATTATAAAGAAATTAGCCCAGGACGGCCTTTCAGTGGTGATGACCTCCCACTTTCCTGATCATGCATTCATATCATCCAATAAAGTGGCCATAATGAAGGACCGAGGGTTCATGGATATGGGCAAACCAGAGGAGGTCATAACTGGGGGCAACATGGAAAAGGCATACGGGATCAAGGTGGAGATAGTGGACATAGGCTACAACCGGAAAGTCTGCGTCCCTATAAAAACAGCTGAATGAACAGTTGAATAGTTTAAAACACCATTTCAACAGATTCTAATAATAAAAAAAAATGACTTTAACAGATTCTGGGATACACATATTTCAACCAGATTCTTCAACTAAAAACAGTACAGGTGAAAAAAATGAGCGACTACATGGAATTATTAAAAAAAGCAGGCGAATTCCACGGCGATATATGCGGTGGAATCGTCATGGGGACCAAATTAGCAATTCACGGAATGGAACATATGGGAATGACACCTGGTGAAAAGGACAAGCGTCTGATCGTCTTTACAGAGATCGACCGATGCATCTCCGATGCGATCCTGTCCGTTACCAGGACTTCCCTGGGTAAAAAATCCCTCAAACCCATGGGTTATGGTAAATTCGCAGCCACCTTCGTTAACATCGACACCGGCGAGGCTATCCGGGTCGTGGATGTGAGAGCCAACGAAAGAGACCGTGACGAAGACGATGATGAAACCGTGGAGGAATTAGCAGAAAGAATAGCCAATACCCCGGGAGAAGAACTATTCAAGATCCAGAAGGTGTCAGTTAAGATAAACCCTAACGATTTACCAGGCAAACCCTTAGAAGTATCCAGATGCAATGATTGCGGTGAAGTGATAATGGACGGTAAACAGCACCTCCAGGGCGGACATGCCTACTGCACATCCTGCTATGATAAATCGTATTATGAGTTGTTAGAATAGATTGGGAATTAAAAAGAATAGCAGAAAAAGTGTAAAAAGAATTAAAAAAAATTTTAAACATCTGGGAAGATGTTTATTTTTCTTTATTTTTCAAATATTATCAGGTAATGGGATTTAATTCCTCCCTCGAGGTCTTCTCCCACCTCAGTGTCCAGTTTAACCATTTTAAGACCGTGTTTGCTGAACATCTCTTCCAGTTCCTCATGACTTCTTTTAATTCTAACTGGAGGACCGTAGCCTGAGTCCATCTTCTTGTAATCCATGACTGCTATTTTACCCCCAGGTTTTATAACCCGTTTAAGTTCACTGATGGCTTCATCCGTGGTTTCAGTGCCCACAAAATGGTGGAATACGTTGATCATAAGGCACATATCCACAACATCATCATCGATGGCGATTTTATCCGCTATATTGGACTGTACAGGGATCACGTTAGTGATCCCATCCTTTTTAAGGTCAATTTCCAGGTCCTCTATGGATGGTCCGTAAATATCCACTGCATATATAGTTGCGGCATCATCCATCATATCGTAAGCTTCCATGGCAACATGTCCATCACCACAACCTGCATCCATGAACACCTCATCTCCCTTAAGATTCAGCCGGGAAATAACATCCCGGGCGTCTATAAAGGATTCAGTAGTCCTACCTTGGATACGGTGGCCGTTTGATGGGTGTAATCCAGTATTTGATGACATATCTTTTATCTCCTATTAGTTTTTTTTTATTAGTTTGTTCGAAATGTGGATATATACATTTCCAACGTGTATTTAAATTTTCTTTTTTTAAGCATAAAATCTTTTTTTAATAACTAAAACAAGGGATAAAACCTCAATATTCAATTTTTACTAAATATTCAGGGATTATATTCATTAAGCATAGTTTTAGTCGGATATAATCTTTAATGGAACTGTTTATTTATTTTTATAATAATTTATTAAACTATACTATCCAGTTTTTATTTGAAATAATATTAACAAAGGTACTCTGACCGCAGTAACGGTAGTTCGGTGACTATTGGTAAATCAGGCAGTGGTAAGGTTTTAACCTAACCCATCCGCGGTTAACAGCCAACAGGAGTACACTCTGATAATACACACCGGAGTCGTGACAGACAAAGCAGGAAACCCATTCGCAGTTAAAACTTACACCTTCACCACAGGTAAAACCTAAACAAAAAAAGAATCCACTATTCTTTCCCATTTTTTCATTTTTTTATAATGTTCGAATTATCGAATACATTCCCCATTGGCATTTAAATCTCATTTGCTTGAATAGGAATACTTTTTTTTATAACTAAAAGGGGGATGAACCTCTTTTCTAGCTTCACCTATTTAGCAGATGACATACACTAATTACTATCATAAGTATAATTACCTTATACCCTCTTGTAAATTATTCCTTTACAAAAACATTCCTCTACTAATAATTCATCCTTATTTTAGGTGAATATGTTATCTGAGGATTCTAAACTAATACAAGTTAAGTTCTAATGGTCTTTTCCTCATGTAGTATCATAAATATTTGAGTTAAAATGTAAATTTATAGTCGATATGAATATTTATACATTTCTATCTATTTATTACTTTATTTGTATAAAATAAGATTTTCGTTTAAAAAAGGTAGGGATAATAATTAATAAATATATGTATTAGGGGATTTTGGCACCTTAATCAGCATTTAAGGCAATATAAAAATTTTTAGGCGGATATGTTTATTTACAAACTATATAAACTCCATTTAATAGTGTTTAAACAAAAAATTAGTGAAATTATACTTTTTTTACTTTTCTTTTATAAATTTCAGATCTTAGTGAGATTTTCAGAAAGGTATATATGTTACTATCATCTAACTCCGAAGTGTAGCTATATACATTTCGAATAGTTGCAAATAAAAAAAATGGAGAAGATAGAAAAAGAGGAGCTGATGGGAATGAAAGCAAATAAAGCAGGCATACTGGCACTGTTGGTTGCCCTGTCTCTTTCGATGGGTCCAGTATCTGCTGCTAATTGGAATGTGAATGCAAACATGAACAATTCAGTGATCCAAGGTTATATTGATGGAGCTGCGGCTGGAGATACCATAAATTTTACAATTAACAATGGTACTACATATACTGGCGATACAGGCATTTCATTGAAAGTTACCAAGGATAATTTGACTTTGTTAGGCAATGAAGTAACTCTCGTTGGTGGTGGAACTTCAATTTTCGATATCACCAATAGAACTGGAATAACCATAAGAGATTTCTTCATCAACATCAACAGCACTGGTGGAGATGGTATAACTGGATCCAACGTAGCCAATAGTACCATTGAAAACAATGTCATAACAAACGGTGACGATGGGATCAACATTTTCAGAGGGTATAACGGCCTTAAAATCATTGGCAATACAATAACCAACATGACCACCGGCCGTGATGGTATCTCCCTGGTAAACCACAATAATCTCACTGAAGAGGCTTTTGAGGCACTCAATGATACATTAATTGAAGGCAACATCATCGATGACGTTCAATACGGTATATTCCTGGGTGGAAACTTCAAAGGACTTATTAAAGGTAACGATGTAACGGGTACAATCGTCGGACTAAACATAACCGGAAAACCAACTGCAAACAACGGTAAATTAGATGCAGTCATATATGACAATTACATAACCGGTATAGCCATGGAATGCCCTCAAGTGTATTATCTGGACATATTGGATAATGTAATAGCTAATCTGCCCGGTACAAATAACAGCATACTAACGAATGGTAACTTTAGTAAAGTCTCTGGTGGTTACATTTTCGTTACAGATAATGACTTGGTTTCCTCAGTATCCCAAGCTTTTATAGATGCAACTACCTATGCTGCCGGAAACACGGGTGCAGGAGCTTATACAAAAAATAGTCTTTGGGGATTTATACTTTGGCTATTATATGGATATTTTCCATAATCATGGGAATACAAAATAGCAACATATAAAGAAGGACGTCTTTGATAAAGTTTTTGGTGGTGACATTTTTTTCGTTATACCGAACGACTTAGTTTACCCAGTATCCCCAGCTTTTATAGATGCAACTGTACTGTTACCACTGGAAACCACCGGTGACAGAACTTATACAAAAAATATATTTAAATAAATTTTTTTTCTTTTTAGTACAACAAAACAAAAAAGGAGGTAAAAACAATGAGATATAATAAAATACTGGTCCTGCTAGTAGTGTTTGCTGTAATTGGATTAGTTTCAACGGTTGGAAGTGTTAGTGCTGCTGAAAATAATTCAACTGATAACACAGCGGTATATCAAAATACAACAGGTCAATCGAAATATACAGGCCCGCAGACAAACACCACCAAATGGACCAACAGCACTATAAAAGCAAAGAGTAAGGCTACTATTACAAAAAGCGGGATCATATACGTTGTGGGTGGTAGTACCTTGTATGCTATAAAACCTAATGGAACAACACTGTGGAGTTGTGATATAGGATCAGATTCAGTTGGTACTCCTGTTGTTGGGAGCGATGGGACAATTTACGTCCAGACTGACTCTTTTCTGAAGGCAGTGACCTCTAATGGGACATCCAAATGGAATTACATCGCAACTGGGGTTAGTATTGATTGTCAGACTCCAGTGATAGATTCGAATGGAATCATATATTTCACAACAATTAATGGTTACGTGTATGCCCTTGACACAACCCTCACAGATCCCACTCAGGAAGATCCAAAAGGGCTGTTCATCACCAATGATAGTTGTAGGGGTGGTGTGGCACTTTCTGCAGATGGTAAAACACTTTATCTTGGAACGTATGGTTCTCATACTTTTTACGCACTGAATACATCTGATATGAGTGTGAACTGGAATTATACCATGGGTACAGATTATTACAGTGGAGGAGTTATAGCTACCCCTGTGATTGGTTCAAATGGAACAATTTACGTTACAACTTATCCTGGTATATTTGCACTTAACCCAGATGGAAGTTTACTATGGAACTATACACCCGGTAATGGTAAAAATAGTGTCGCAATTAGTTCAGATGGAACAATCTACGTTATAATACAAGGGACCGATGGTGATTATCTTTACGCGTTAAATTCCACTGATGGAAGTGTTGAACGGACCTACAAAGTAGGTTTAGGAGGTTATACTCCTGTTATTGGGGCTGATGGAACCATCTACACCACAGGTGGTGACGCAACTATAAATTTTGATCCCAATAATCCCCTTAACCCCCCAGAGGTAAAATTATATAATTATTTATATGCTTTTAACCCTGATCTAACTGTGAAATGGAAGTATAACTTAGCTGCTTCACCCTTTAATCCGACGATTGGTCCAGACGGCACATTATACATTGGAACATATACTTATAGTTCTGGAGTTACCATGTTCTATGCCCTTCAGGATTTAGTGGCTAATTTCATTTCTTCGGCGGGTTCTGGTTTGGGTGTGAGTTTTGTGGATGCTTCGTCTAATATTCCTAAGCATTGGATTTGGGATTTTGG